>NZ_JBITHH010000011.1:0-55639 GCF_044457795.1 Streptomyces sp. NPDC050528 | reverse complement strand
CCGCACCCGCACCCGCACCCGCACCCGCACCCGCACCCGCACCCGCACCCGCACCCGCACCCGCCAACGGTGGGCGGCCCCCACAGGACACGTTCACCCCTCGATTGCCCGTAAACGGGTGGTGCGTGGGTGGGAGAGCGCCGTTGCGTCAGGCGGAGACGCGGGACTCTGCTACTTCCCTCGGGGCAGGGACCGTGGCCAGTGGCGCCTCGCACTGCATCACGCGGGGCAACCGCAATGCCATCACCGCGCCCAGCAGCAGCAACCCCGCGCTGACGAGCAACGTGACATGCAGGCCGTGGACGAAGGCGTGCCGAGCCGCGTGGCGCAGGGCCGCTCCACGTTCCCCGCCGAGACGCCCGGCAACGTCGTACGCCTCCCCCAGCGAATGCCCCGCGGACGCCGACGCGGACGCCGGTACACCGGGAACGGACGACAGCCCGGGCGCATACGCCGCGTTCATCACGCTGCCGAGAAGCGCGATGCCGATCCCCGCGCCGAGTTGGTACGAGGTCTCGCCGATCGCCGCCGCGCCGCCCGCCTGGGCCGGTGGTGCCTCGCTGAGCATCGACTCGTACGCCCCGAAGAGCGTCATCTCCAGCCCGAACCCCAGCAACAGGAACCCGAAGAGCAACAGCCCCGTGTTGTCCTGCCCACCCATCGCGGTCAGCGTCAGAACCGAGAACGCGGTGAGGCAGAACCCGAAGCACACCATCCGGCGCGGGCCGAACCGCCGCAGCATCCGCGCCCCGAACAAGCCCGCCGCCATCGCCGCGAACGTCAGCGGAAGGAGTCGTAGACCTGTCTGGAGAGGCGACAACCCCAGCACCAGTTGCAGGTACTGCGCCGCGATCAGCTCCAGGCCCACCAGTGCCAGCATCGCCAGCACGATGCAGCCGACCGACGTGCTGAACGCCGGCCTGCGGAACATCTTCAGGTCCACCAGCGGATGCGTCCGGCGCCGTTGCCGTCGTACGAAAAGAACCAGCAGCACCGCGCCCACGAGCAGCGGGGCCACGGTCCACCCGCTCTCCACCGGCTCCCCGCCGCCGAGCCGCTTCACGCCGAAGACGACACCGAAGAGACCGCCTGCGGCCATGAGCGCGCCGACGACGTCCCACGGGCCGTTGCGGTCGCCCCGGGACTCGGGGAGCAGGAGGCGGCCGATCGGGAGGCTGATCAGCATCAGGGGGATGTTGACGAGGAAGACCGAGCCCCACCAGAAGTGTTCGAGCAGGAAACCGCCGAGCAGGGGTCCCACCGCCGCGCCCACCGCCGCCACCGCGCTCCACACACCGATCGCCACCGCCCGCTCACGCCGGTCGGGGAAGACCTGGCGGAGGATCGACAGCGTGGCCGGCATGATCATCGCGCCGCCGACACCGAGCAGGGCGCGCGCGAGGATCAGGACCTGGGCGTCCTGGGCGAGCGCGGCAAGGCCGGAGGCGACGCCGAAGAGGCCGTAGCCGAGGAGCAGGATGCGCCTGCGGCCCACGCGGTCGCCGAGCGTGCCGAAGAGGATGAGGAGCGAGGCGCAGACCAGCGGATAGACGTCGACGATCCAGAGCAGCTCTATCGCGCCGGGCTTGAGGTCCTCGGTGACGGCGGGCACCGCGACATGGAGGACGGTGGCGTCGAGCGCGACGAGCAGCAGGCTGACACAGAGGACGACGAGGACGACCCAGCGGTTGGCACCGGCCCCGGCCGCCCGACGGCGCAGCGCTGCGGCGGCCGTGGTCGTCCCGGACATGAACTACCTCCCAGATGATCCCTCGCGTTCGGCGGGCTCACGGGGTGGGGACTCCCCGTGACTGCGGCCGGAGAGGAGCGGTGTCTCCGACCCGCGCAACGAAGGCGAGTGAGCCGTCAGCGTACGCGAGTTCACGCCAATGCCACGTGGCGGACCTCTCACACTCCCCGGAGAACACGTGTGGCGTACACCACTCGCCCTTCTGTGGACCACGCCCCCGCCGGGCCTGCCGGTTCCGCGCCCCCTCGATAATCGGTCCGTGAACGATCTCGCAGCACCTCTGCGCCGGGCGGCCCCGGCCCTCCTCGGGTACGCCGCCGTCCGCGCCCTGGGCCTGGTGGTGCTCGCGGTGTGGAGCGCGGCGCGCGGCAAGAGCGCCCACACCTTGCTGACGGCCCGCTGGGACGCCCTCTGGTACACCCGGGTCGCCGACCTCGGATACGGCTACGAGGTCCGCCTCCCGGACGGCGACGTCCACTCGAACCTCGCCTTCTTCCCGCTGCTGCCCTGGCTGGAAAGACTCCTGCACGCGGTGACCCCGCTGTCGTACGCGGACGGCGGCCTCGCGGTGAGCCTCCTCGCCTCGCTCGCGGCGGCCTGGGGAATCTTCGCGGTCGTCGAGCATGTCTACGGCCGCCGCGTGGGCGTGTGCGCCGTCCTGCTGTGGGCCGTACTCCCGGTCGGGATCGTGCAGTCGATGGCGTACAGCGAGTCGCTCTTCACCGCACTCGCGGCCTGGTCCCTGTACGCCGTGCTGACGGGCCGCTGGCTCACGGCGGGCACGCTCGCCCTGCTGGCCGGGCTGACGCGGCCGGTCGGGCTCGCGGTCGTCGCGGCGGTGTGGGTCGCGGGCATCATCTCGTTCACCGGATTCGCCCCGCGCGCGGAGGCCTCTTTCGTGCGGGATCGCAGCACGGCGCCCGCGCCCGGCGCACGAGCGTGGCCGCGCGCCCTCGGCATGGCGCTCGCGCCCCTGGGCGCCGCCGGGTACGTCCTGTGGGTGGGCCATCGCACCGGCAAGGGCACGCTGGGCTATCTCGACGTGCAGGCGGGGTGGCGGAACGGTTTCGACGGGGGCGCGGCCTTCGCCCGTTTCGTCGGCGAGAAGTTCACGTCGTTCCCCTCGGCCCTGGCCGGGGTGGGGCTGATCGTCGGAGTCGCGCTGGTGCTCTGGCTGTACGTCGTGGGCGTCCGCCAGGGTCAACCGCTGCCGCTCCTGGTGTACACGGGCGTGGTCACCGCGCTCGCGCTGTGCGCGTCCAGCTACTTCGGCTCGAAACCGCGCCTGCTGATGCCCGCCTTCCCCCTGCTGCTCCCCCTCGCGCTCGCCCTGGCGCGGCTGCGTACGTCCAGGTCAGCGTGGGTGGTGGGCGGTGTCGCGGTGGCGTCGGCCGTGTACGGGGCGTTCTGGCTGAACGGCTCCGGCCCGCCATGATCCACTCATCCCATCCCATGATCCACTCGTCACGCTCCATGAGCGCCGGGCCAATTCCCCCCCATCATTTGGTGAACTAATTCATAAGGGCCACAAAACTCGACCCCGGCATGATCAAAGGAATTGAAGGACGGAGGTGTCCGGGATTGCGGAATCCTCGGAAATAAACCTGCGCCTGAGAGCTTTCCCACATCACATCGTCATCACAAAGCCGCTGATTCGACGGGGATCCACACTCACTCGCTGTAACGTCGATTGAGTGCGTACCGAACGAAACCTCACCCGTCTGGACCGGGTGTTCGCGAGGCTGGACCGTGAACCTGAACGGCCGGCCAACATCGATGTGCCGAAGATGAGCCGGCACAGGGTCGTGCTCTTCGCGGCGACCCTGGCCTTCTATCTGGCGATCGTGTGGCTCGTCGTGACCACGTCCTGGCTGGTCCGGTTCGACTGGCAGGTCATGTTCTTCCGGCCGTACCAGCAGTGGGCCGGCATCCACTGGTTCGTCGACTACTACGTGGTCCTGGGCCAGCGCGGCCCCACCGCGGTGATGGTCGCGGCCTGGCTGGGCTGGCGCTCCTGGCGGCAGCACACGCTGCGCCCGCTGCTGACCCTGGGCACCTTGCTGCTGCTGCTGAACATCACGGTCGGCGCGGCCAAGCTCGGCATGGGCCGTCTCGGCCCGCACTACGCCACCGTCATCGGCTCGAACGAGATGGGTCTCGGCGGCGATATATTTCCCAGCGGCCACACCGCCAACGCGGTCGTGACCTGGGGAATCCTGGCGTATCTGGCCTCCACGCCGGCCGCCCGCCGCTGGCTGTCCGCCGCCTCCGCGGTGACCTCGCTCGGCGTCGGTCTCGCCACGGTCTACCTGGGTACGCACTGGCTGAGCGATGTCCTGCTCGGCTGGGCCGCCGGTCTGCTGGTCCTGCTCGCCCTCCCGTGGTGCGAGCCGCTGATCGCGCTGGCCGAGACCCGCATCTTCGACTACCGCGACCGCTGGCGTGCCCGTCGCGGCGGTACGGCGCCCGCACCCGCGCCCGCCGCCCCGGTCACCGCACCGGTGCTGCTCAAGCCGCGCGCCTCCTCCTCGGGCGACGAGGTCCCCGCGGCCCGCGAGACGGTCACCGCGAGCCGTTCGGCCCGGACACCGGCCCATCTCGCCCCGGGCCCGCACACGATCCGCTCGGAGCGCACCCCGGTCACCCCGATCGGCAGCCGCCGCCCGCCGCACCCGGACCGCGTGGCCCGCGGCACCACCCCGGCCACGGCCACGGCCCGTCCGGCGGCGGGCGGCTGACCCCCGCCCCAGACCGCGGGGCCGGTACGCACAACCTTCCCCGCGCATCAAGAAGGCCCCGGTTCCGCCAGCGGAACAGGGGCCTTCGTCACGTCTGCGCTCAGCCCTTCCAGGCGCGCGCCACCGTGCCGTCCTTGACCTCGAAGTTGAGCCGTCCCACGCGGAACTCCATGGTGATGATCGCCCCCGGCGGCAGCGACCGCACGGTCGGCCACCCGCGTTCCCGCGCGAGCCGCTCGGCCTCCGTGGCGTCGAGGCCCACATAGCTGTTCGGACTGTCCTGGGGCTCTGCCGGTGGAGTCGGAATGGATGCCATGCCCGCCACGCTAGCCCCTCTTGCGCTCTCTCCGTCCCTCTCCGGTCACACTTCTGTCACAGGATCAGGACGTGTGTTTTGTTCTGCATCCCTCACACGTATGAGCGGTTCCGTACGTCTTACGCAGGCATTCGAACGTAATTCCCGCATGTCGGTCCGGCTCCCCGAATAGCCCCGCGGAAAGTGCCGCGAGAACCGGCCGGGCACCCCATTCCATTCCGATTCCGCGCGCTACGGCGGGAGCTGACGCCGCATAAGAGTTTCACCGTTTCAGCACAGATTCGTCGTCGGCACCCGGGCCCTGCCGGTCCAGCGCGCGGGACAGCCGGTCCCGGGCCGTCCTGATCCGCTCGGTCAGCTCGACGGGCTCCAGGACCTCGAAGTCGAAGCCCATCATCATCACGTGGATCACCATCAGGTCGAGGTTCGGGGCCCCGGTCCGCAACAGGCACGCGTCCGGTCCGTCGGCCTCCAGCGTCCCGCCGGACGGTGAGATCCGCTCGGCGGCCTCCTGGAGGGGCACGAGCAGCCGTACGACGGCGTGCGAGGCGTACGCGCGCGTGGAGACCCCTTTCGACACGTGCGCGGCGAGGTCCTCGGCCGGTGGCTCGCGCGGGGTGAAGCGCGGCCCGTGCGGCGGCCTGGGCGTGATGCGGTCGACCCGGAAGGTGCGCCAGTCCTCGCGGTCCAGGTCCCAGGCGACCAGGTACCAGCGCCGCTCGGTGCACACCAGGCGGTGCGGTTCGACGCTGCGCCGGGTGGGCGTGCCGTCGTGACTCTCGTAGTCGAAGCGCAGCCGCTCGGCGTCCCGGCACAGGGCGGCCAGTTCGGTCAGCACGGCCGGGTCGACGGCGGACGGCAGCGTGTTGTGCAGCATCGGCACGGTGAACGCGTTCAGGGCACCCACCCGGCGGCGCAACCGGCTCGGCAGCACCTGTTCGAGCTTGGTGAGCGCGCGTACGGAGGTCTCGCCGATGCCCTCGATGCCCTGCCCGGCGGCGGTACGCAGCCCGACCGCCACGGCGACCGCCTCGTCGTCGTCCAGCAGCAACGGCGGCAACTCGGCGCCCGCGCCCAGCTGATAGCCGCCCCCTGTACCGGGGCTCGCGTTGACCGGGTACCCCAACTCCCGCAGCCGGTCCACATCCCGGCGCACGGTCCGCGCGGTGACCCCGAGCCGGTCGGCCAGGTCGGCGCCGGACCACTCGCGGTGAGCCTGAAGCAGCGAGAGCAGACGCAGGAGTCGTGCCGAGGTCTCCAACATGGTCGAAGTGTCCATCAAGGACGGTCCGGGTCAGAGGCGGCGGCCCGCGTCAAGGGCTGTACGGCAGCTGCGGCACCTCGAAACACGTGCGGTTCATGTCCCCCTGCGGGACCCACCCCTTGCCGTCCCGCCAGCGGGCCACCGACAGACACGTCCTGCGCGTCTTCGGCGGTTCGGCAAGCCGCTCGAAAGAGACGGGAACCAACAGCCCGTCGGCGGTGTAGTTCTCGCTCCGGTTCATGACCCCGTCGACGCACGCGCGCGTGACGCCCGTCTTCGTCCTCGCACACGACCTCGCCGCGTCCGTGAACCACATCGCCGCCGCCCACCCCTCCAACTGCCACTGGGAGTGCGTCTTCAGCCCCTTCGTCGCGTCCCTGAAGTCCCGTACGGCCGCCTGCGAGGTGTCGTCGAAGTCGCGGCTGGACCCGGTCGCCCACAGGGCGTTGCGGCAGCGCGGGGCGTTCTTGTAGTCCTCGGGGACGGTCGACGTCCAGTTCTGTACGTTCGTCACCTTGGCGATGACCTTCGCGCCGACCTGGTCCATCGCCTCGCACAGCTGGGCGTTCCCGTGTGTGTCGATGGCGTCGAAGACGAGGTCGGCGCCCTGCTGCTTCAAGTCCGCCGCCACGGCACGGAAGTTGGGCAGCGCGAAGTCGACCTGCTCGGCGACGACCTTGTACCCCTCGGCCTTCAAACCCCGCTCGACGAGCCGGGCGTAGGCGGCGGACGCGGCCTGGTTGTACGACACGACGGCAGCGGTACGGGCGCCCTGCTCGCGCTTGAAGTACCGGTAGACCTCCGTGCCGCCGTACAACTGCCCGCCCCAGCCCGGTGTCCCGGTGCGGGGCGCGAGGCTGCCGTAGATGCCGTACAGGTGCGGGTACGTGTCGTAGGCGGACCCGATGGGCTGGCCGCCGATGTCGGGCACGCGCGCGTGGGAGACGCGGGAGGCGCCCGCATAGTCGAGGGCGGTGGTGGCGACGAGGGCCACGACCTTGTCCTCGTCGATCAGTTGGTGCACGCACGCGTTGTTGCCGACCCCGCTGCCGCCGTCGTCGCACAGGCGCACCTCGACCGGGTGCCCGTCGATGCCCCCGCGCGCGTCGAGGCGGTCGAAGTACGCCTTGGCGCCGTCGCGGGGGCCGGTGAAGGTGTCGCCGCCGACCGGGCTGGTCGCGCTGGTGATGATGCCGACCCGGATCGGCGTGCCGCTACTCGGCGCGGGCGTACGGGAGTTGCCGTGCTCGAAGTCGCTCTCCGGGAGGCGGCTGCCGCAGGCCGCGCTCCCCAGGAGCAGCAGCACCGCGGCAACCGCCTCAGCAGCCCGCCCCGGGCGACTGCGAGGCATCGCCGCTCAACGCCACCAGCGCGCACAGGGTGTTGACGGACACCTTCCAGGTGCCGCCCTGTTGGACGGTCGTCCCGGAGGCGTTCGGGAGGGCGGTGGCGCCGTTCAGGGTGAGGCTGTAGGTCACGGTCGCCTGGGTCGCCGAGGTGAACTCGACCTTCTGGACGACTGCTTGGACCTGGCCGCCGCGTTTGTCGCCGCTGAAGGCCTTGAGGACCGGGCCCATCTTGTCGCCGTTCTCCAGGACGGCCTGTTTGTCCGCGCTGGAGCTGGCCGGGTCGAAGAACTTCTTCCAGTTGGCCTTGATCTGGGTCGTCGCGGCGGCCGGGTCGGCGGGCGCGGTCGCCGGTGCGCTCGTCGACTGCTCGACGGACGGTGTGGGCGGCGAGGCGCTGTCGCTCCCGCCGCCGCTGTCGTCGCTGCAGGCCGCGAGCGCCGGGCCGAGCACAAGGACCATGGCCGCCGTAACTACCGTGCCCCGCAACCGCCTTGTGTTCCTTCGCCTGAGGTCGCTCCCGAGAACCATGTGGCTCACCGCCGGGTGTCGTTCCGGGCCGTGCTCGCCCGGTGTTTTCAGGTCAGGTGTCAGAAGGCATAGTGCAAGCCATTGGCTGGCATGGACAGACACATGACATGTGGGAGCCGGAAATGCGGACAGCCCGACTGCGGACCGTGCACCCCGCCCTGTGGGCCGGCTGGGCCGCGCTCGCCGCGGGCGCGGTCCTGTGCGTACTCGGCTGGTACGGCATCTCCGGCGAGCGCTACGCGGAACGCCAACTCCCCTACCTGGCCTCCTGCACGATCCCCGGCGCCGCGCTGATCGTCGCCGCCGCCGTCCTGCTCACCCACGGCCGCTCCGCCCTCGCCACCGCCCGCGTGGAGGAGCTGTACGGCCTTCTCGTGGCCGCCGAACCCGCCGACGCCGAGGAGTCCGCACGGGCCGCCGCGGCGCCCGTGGCGGTCAGCGGGGACCTGCTGATGGTGCCGGGCGGCACGCTCTGGCATCGCGCGGACTGCCCGTTGGTCGCCGGGAAGCCGGAAGCGGTGCCGGTGGACGCGAAGCTCGTGGCGAACGGCGAGTTGAGTCCCTGCCCGATCTGCGAGCCCGCCGAAGCCGACGACTGAAGCCCCTGATGTCCACCTTCACCTACGACCTCACCCTCGCCGGCCTCTCCGTCGGCAGCGCCGCCGCGCTCACCGGAATCGGCCTGATCGTGACGTACCGCGCGACCGGCGTCCTCAACTTCGCGCACGGCGCGATCGCGATGGTGTGCGCGTACGTGCTGCGGCAGTGCGTGGTCGGGTGGGGCTGGCCGCTGTGGCTGGGCGCGGTGGTGACCCTGCTCTTCCTGGCGCCGGGCATCGGGGTGGCCCTGGAACGGTTCGTCTTCCGGCCGTTGGCGGTCCTCGGCGGCGATCCGGCGCAGACGCTGGTCGCGTCCATCGGGGTGTTCGTGCTGCTGGTCGGCGGGGCCGCGTTGGTGTGGGGCCAGGGGGTGCGGGACGACGCGCCGGAGCTTGTATCGGCCGATCCCTGGGGGCAGTTGGCGGTGGTGCTCGTACTGGCCACCGGAGTTGGGGCGGTGATTCGGTGGACGCGGTTCGGACGGGAGCTGCGGGCCGTCGTGGACGACCGCCAACTCGCGGTGCTGGGTGGGGTGGACGCGGACCGGGTGGCTTCGGCGGGCTGGGCCTTCGGGTCTTTCACGGCGGGCCTGACAGGCGTGCTCCTCGCGCCGTCCGTGCGCCTGGACCCGTACGGTCTGCCGCTGCTCGTCATGGAGGTGGTGGCGGTCGCGGTGGCCGCACGGATGCGGAGTCTGCCGGTCGCCGTGGTGGTGGCACTGGGGATCGGCATCGGGCAGAGCCAGTTGACGCGGCTCCATCTGCCGGGCTGGGAGGGCGAGTTGTCGCAGGCGGCCGGAGCGAACCTGTTCGTGGTCGCCCTGCTGGTCGCGGCGCTGGTCCTGCCCGGTGTCGGCTCCGGGGACGCCCTCCCGCGTACGGCGACGGCACGCGTCGCGACGCCTCCCGGCGCCTGGATCGTGGCCGGGGTGCTGTTTCTCCTCCCCCTCGGCTTCGCGGGCTCGGACCTGCACACCTCGGTCCAAGTCCCGGCGCTGGGCGTGGTGTTGCTGTCGCTGGTGGTGGTCACCGGACGCGGCGGCCAACTCTCCCTGGGGCAGGCGGCGTACGCGGGCCTGGGTGCCCTGTTCACGGCGCTGCTGGCGGCGGGCCGCTTCCCGCTCCTCCCCCGCCTCCCCGAACTGGCCGCGCTGGCAACGGCGATGGTCCTGGTCGCTCCCCTGGGCCTGGTGACCGGCTGGCCCGCGATCGGCCGCCACGGCCTTGCCCTCGCCCTCGCGACCTTCGCGGTCGGCGTCGGGGTCAGCCGCTTCGTCTTCGCCCAGCCGTACGCCACGTCGGGACTGTCGCTGGCCCGCCCGTCCGGCTTCGACGGCGACCGCGCCTACTACGTCCTCGAACTCGCCCTCCTGGCAGGCGCGTTGCTGGCGGTCCACGCCCTGCGCCGGGGCCGCACGGGCCGCGCCCTCGCCGCCCTGCGCGACCACGAACAGGGCGCGTCGGCATCGGGCGTCCAGGTCCCGACCCTGAAACTCCTGGCCTTCGTCGCGGGCGCCGCCCTGGCCGCCCTGGGCGGCGGCATGCTCGGCATGGGCGTCCGCGCCTTCGACCCCTCGGCCTACGACCCCGTCCGTGGGCTGCTGTGGTTCGCCGCGGTCGTCGTCCTGGGCGCCGACAGCACACTGGGCGCGCTGGCTGCCGCGGCCTTGTTGGTCGGGCTGGACGCGGGGGCGCGGGGCGGGGTGGCGGCGGCGCTGGTCGGGGTGTTGGCGGTGTGCGTGGGGCGTTTCCCTGGCGGGCCGTACGAGGCGCTGCGGGCGGCGGTGGGGCGGCTGCGGCCTCAACGGAGGGTGCGGCTCACGGCGTTGGGGGTGGGGGTACGGCGGAAGCTGCGGGTGGGGGGTGTGCCGGTGCCGGCGGTACGTGCGGTACCGGTGGGCTCAACGGTGGCTGTGCGGGCGGGGGTTGTGCGCCAGGCGGGGTACGACGGCGGGCGAGCGTCTGGGGCCCGGGGTCTGCGGGGACGCTTCCCCGGATCGGGGCAGCGGGGCGAATCCGGAGCAATTGCACCTGCCCACAAGGACGTTGCGCGCTCAGCCAAGTCCGATGCCGGACCGGGGCACGCCACCGAACCCGGGAAGCGGGGCCAAGCGAGCACAACAGCACCCAACCACAAGGATGTTGCGCAAGCGGCCGAGCACGCTGCCGGGCGGGAAGACGCCGCCAATCCCCGGCAACGGAGCGACACGAGCACAACACCCGCCGATCACACAGACGTTGCACGCCCACCCCAGCACGACATCGAGCCGAAACACGCCACCGATCCCGGGCAGCAGCGCGACCCGGCGGAACCACCAGCCCGGGACCCCGCGCCCACCACACCACCCACCGAAATCGCGCCCCCGCCCGAGCCCGAAGCCCCACCGAAGCCAACGCCAACACCCCCGCCGACCCCGCTCCTCCCCCGCCCACGCACCACCCCACCCCTCCTCACCGCCCATGCCCTGCACGCCCGTTACGGCGGCTTCGCCGCGCTCGGCGGGGTCGATCTCGTCGTGCGGGCCGGGCAGGTCACCGCTGTGGTCGGGCCCAACGGGGCCGGAAAAAGTACCCTGTTCCACTGTCTGGCCGGGACCGTGCGGCCTGCGCGAGGGCAGGTCAGGCTCGGTGGAAGGAACATCACCAGGCTGGCCGCGCACGCGCGCACCCGGCTCGGGATCGCCCGGACCTTTCAACAGCTCGCCGTGTTCCCCTCGTTGACCGTCGCCGAGAACGTCCGCGTCGGCGCCGAGCAGGGCCGGGTCGTCGAACCCGGCTCCGTGGAGCGGGCGTTGCGGCTGTTCGGGCTCGACGGGGACGTACGGTCGCTGCCCGCCGCCGACCTGCCCACCGGGACCCTGCGCCGGGTGGAGCTGGCGCGGGCGTTCGCCGGGAGTCCGCGCGTACTGCTGCTCGACGAGCCCGCCGCCGGACTCGACACCGCCGAAGTGGCCGCCCTGACCCTGGTGTTGAGGGCGCTGGCCGCTGAAGGCATCGCCCTGCTCGTCGTCGAGCACGACCTCGATCTGGTCGCCGACCTCGCCGACCTGGTCCATGTGATGGCCGCGGGCCGCATCATCTCCTCCGGGCCGCCCGGCCACGTCCTCGACACCCCCGTCGGCCCCGTCACCCGCGAGGCACCCGCATGACCATCGCCCTGCGCGACGCCCGCGTCCGCTACGGCCCCCTCGAAGCCCTGCACGGCGTCACCCTCGCCGCCCCGCCCCGTGGGCTCACCGTCCTGCTGGGCCGCAACGGCTCGGGCCGTACGACCGTGCTGCGCGCCCTCGCCGGTACGGTCGCGCTGTCGGGCGGCGCGGTGGTGTGGGACGGCGCCGAGGTGACCCGTATGCCCGCGTACGAACGGGCCCGCCGGGGACTGTGTCTGGTGCCGGAGCGGCGGGCCGTGTTCGGGTCGCTCACCGTGCACGAGAACCTCGAACTCGCCTCGCGGGACTACTCCGTTGCCCTCGACGCGTACCCGCAGCTGGGCCCGCTGCTCCCCCGCCGGGCCGGCACCCTCTCCGGCGGCGAGCAGCGGATGCTCGCGCTCTCCCGGGCCCTGCTGGCACGCGCGCGTGTGGTGCTCGTGGACGAACCGGCGCAGGGCATGTCACCCGCGGTCGCGGCGCACACGTACGAACTGCTGGGCGGGCTGGACGCGTGCGTGGTCGTCGCCGAGCAGCGACTGCCGTCCGTGCTGCGCGGCCGGGCGGCGATCGTGTACGAACTGCGGCGCGGGACCGTCGAGTTCAGCGGCGAGGCGGCCGAACTGACGTAACGGGCACGCCCCCGCCCGGTCGGAGGACGGGGCGGGGGCGGAGCGATGGCGGCTCGGCTCGGAGGTCGTTCGTCTCAAAGACCGGCCACCTCAAAGGCCGTTCGGCTCAGAGGTCGAGCTGCTGGCCGGGGACGATCAGATCGGGGTCGGCGCCGATGACGGACTTGTTGGCGGCGTAGACCTTCCGCCAAGTGGTGCCGTGCTGGGCGGCGATGGCGCTCAGTGTGTCGCCCTGGCGGACGGTGTAGTCGCCGCGGGACGTGCCGCGCGAGGCGTTGTTCGTCCCGCGAGCCGGCGTCTCCGCGGGCTTCGACGGGGTCGCCTTCTTGGTCGACTGCTTCTTCGTCGACCCGGTCGCCGACTCGGACTTGGATCCGGTGGACGACTTCTTCGTCGACTTCTCGCTCACCGTGCCGGAGGAGGTCCCGGGTGCGCTGCCGCTCGCTCCGGCCCGTGCCGAGCAGACCGGCCAGGCACCCCAGCCCTGGGCGTGCTGGACCTTGGTGGCCACGGCGATCTGCGCGGACCTGGAGGCCTGGTCCGCGGTGGCCGCGTAGGCCGAACCGCCGTAGGCGCGCCAGGTTCCGGCGGAGAACTGGAGTCCTCCGTAGTAGCCGTTGCCGGTGTTGATGTGCCAGTTGCCGCCGCTCTCGCACTGGGCGATGCGGTCCCATACCCCGCTGTCGGCCGCCGCGGCGTTGCCGCTTGCGGCCAGCAGTCCGAGGGGGGCGAGCAGGGCCGCCCCGGCGAGGACCGCCGTCGTACGCGCTTGACCCTTGTGCTGGGTCTTAGGAGCGTTCTCGCGAGTGGTATCGGCACATTCGGACATGTAGTTCCCTCTCCAACAACCCGGGGTCCCCCAAGGCGGTTCGCGGCTCCCACGCATCGACGTGGTCCTCGCGCTCCTCCCCGTCCGTCGGAAGTCGTGCTGTTTGCTGGCTTGTTCGGCCGACGGACGTGTCCCGAGCGGTGCTCGCTGCACACAGCCGAGGAATGTACGGAGGCGGGCGAGCCCATGTCGACCAACTCCCCGTCTCCGCAGGCCAGTTCACTGTTACCGCGGGTATCGGCATTTTTCGGCCACTCGTTAAATTCATCTATTTCATGATTTCTCGACCAGTTGCCGACAAACGCTGTGACCCGGTTCACGCGACCAACTCCCTTGACCTTTCGCAGAGTTGACAAGGAGTGTCCGATTCCGTACCGACCGTGACCGTCCGCGTCGGTTGGTTCGATTCGGTTCGCCCTGGAGCGTGACTCCCGCCACAGATCCTCCGTTGTCTTCTTCATGAGCCCGGGACCCACCGGGCACCGCATTCCGAGGGAGCCACCCGTGCCGCGCATGCTCGACGTCAGCGACGACGTACGCGCCGAGATCGGCGACGAAGAAGCCGACCGGCTGCTCGCCGGAGACAACGCCCCGGGCAGTTACGACTGCACGTCGTGCCGCACCCAGGGCGACTCCGATCAGGAGCGCACCAGCACCGTCCTGTTCATCGGCGACGAGACCGCCGTCCTCGCCTTCGCCCACGCCACCTGCCTGCCCTCCCAGATCGTCCAGGTCACCGAGGAACAGCTGCAGGGCGCCGTCCGCTCCATCAGCGGCAACACGCACGCCCCGGTCGGCGCACCGGAGAAGTCCGTACCCGAGCAGGCCGTGCTCGGGGTGACCAGCGGACTCGTGCTGATCTCAGGGGAGTTGCACCCCGCCCTGGTCGTCGAGCCGACCGCGCCCATCGTGCGGCCCGGCTCGACCGACACCGGGGACGACTTCCTGCCGCTGCTGATCGAGCAGGGCTTCATGCCGCTCAGCGAGATCACCACCGTGCCGCCCGTGCTGCACGGCTGGTCGGTGCTGCTCGCCGCGGGCCAGCTGCACGCGGTGCTGCAGCCGAACAGCAACGGCGGTTCCCCGGTGGCCTGGTGGCAGGCGCACCAGCCGCTCCAGGTCACCGACAGCTGGCGGGCCGCCGCCAACAAGCACCAGCAGGTGCTGATGTTCGCGGCACCGGTCGGCTCGATCGGCCGCCAGCCCCGCGAGGACCTGCTGCGCAGCGCGCTCGACAAGGCCGCGGCCAACGGCAAGCTGGTCGGCTCCGCGCTCCCGCTCGCGGGCACCTGAACCGCATCCCTTCAGGTCACGCGTCGTTTGGACATACGTGCACGCATACGACGTACCCCGCAGCCGGCCCTACCCGCCGATCCCGTCCTCGCGATCGGCACAGGACAGCCCCGGCGGTCCCTCGGCCACGCCGATCTACGACCGGCTCTACTCGGAGTGGGTCAAGACCTTCCGCTCGCTGCCGGGTGACCGCAGCGGCGAGGAGGAGCTGGGCTTCACCGCCTTCGGGCACAGCCCGCACAGCACGGGCTCGTTCAGCGGCGGTTCGTTCGGCGGGGGTTCACTCGGCGGGGGTTCGTACAGCGCGTACAGCGCGGGGGCCTACAGCGCCCGGCAGCAGTCGCAGTGGCAGCGCGTCGGGCAGCTCGGCCAACTCGGCCAGCAGCAACAGCACGGCCACACCGGGATGCACCACATCCCGGCGGCCCTGCCCCCCGGCCCACGCCGAGGCATCTGACGCGGCACGCACGCACACGAAGAGGGCGGCCCCTGTGGAGACAGGGGCCGCCCTCTTCGTCGTAGAACAACCATGAACAGCCGTACGGCTGCGGCTACTTCTTCTTGCCGCGCTTCTCGCGGACGCGGACCGAGATGTGGATCGGGGTGCCGTCGAAGCTGAACTCCTCGCGGAGGCGGCGCTCGATGAAGCGGCGGTAGCCGGCCTCGATGAAGCCGGAGGCGAAGAGGACGAAGCGCGGGGGCTTGGTGCCGGCCTGGGTGCCGAAGAGGATACGGGGCTGCTTGCCGCCGCGGACCGGGTGCGGGTGGGCGGCGACCAACTCGCCCAGGAACGCGTTCAGTCGGCCCGTCGGGACGCGGGTCTCCCAGCCGGCCAGCGCGGTCTCGATGCCCGGGACCAGCTTCTCCATGTGACGGCCGGTGCGCGCCGAGACGTTCACCCGGGGCGCCCACGCGACCTGGGCGAGCTCGGTCTCGATCTCGCGCTCCAGGTAGTAACGGCGCTCCTCGTCGAGGGTGTCCCACTTGTTGAAGGCCAGGACGATCGCGCGGCCCGCCTCGACGGCCATCGTGACGATGCGCTGGTCCTGCACCGAGATGGACTCGGAGGCGTCGATCAGGATGACCGCGACCTCCGCCTTCTCGACGGCGGCGGCGGTGCGCAGCGAGGCGTAGTAGTCGGCGCCCTGCTGGAGGTGGACGCGCTTGCGGATGCCCGCCGTGTCGACGAACTTCCAGGTGATACCGCCGAGTTCGATCAGTTCGTCGACCGGGTCACGGGTCGTCCCCGCGATCTCGTTGACGACGACGCGCTCCTCGCCGGCCACCCGGTTCAGCAGCGAGGACTTGCCGACGTTCGGCCGCCCGATGAGCGCGATCCGGCGGGGCCCGCCGACGGCGGTGCCGAAGGTCTGCTCGGGCGCCTCCGGGAGCGCCTCCAGGACGGCGTCCAGCATGTCGCCGGTACCGCGCCCGTGCAGCGCGGAGACGGGGTGCGGCTCACCGAGCCCCAGGGACCACAGATAGGAGGCGTCGGACTCACCGCTGAGACCGTCGACCTTGTTGGCGGCCAGCACGACGGGCTTGCCGGCCTTGCGCAGCAGCCGTACGACCGCCTCGTCGGTGTCGGTGGCGCCGACCTTGGCGTCGACGACGAAGACGACGGCGTCGGCGGCCTCGATCGCGTACTCGGCCTGCGCGGCCACAGAGGCGTCGATCCCGAGGACGTCCTGCTCCCACCCACCGGTGTCGACGACCTTGAACCGCCGCCCGGCCCACTCGGCCTCATAGGTCACACGGTCACGCGTGACACCGGGCTTGTCTTCTACGACGGCTTCGCGCCGCCCGATGATGCGGTTGACGAGAGTCGACTTGCCGACATTCGGCCGGCCGACGACGGCGAGGACGGGCAGCGGCCCGTGTCCCGCCTCGTCGATGGCGCCCTCGACGTCCTCGATGTCGAAGCCCTCTACGGCGGCGAGCTCCATGAACTCCGCGTACTCGGCGTCGCCGAGAGCCCCGTGCTCGTGCTCCGCGCCGGAGCCGTCGGGCTGGATCTGGTCGTTCATGAAGATCGGTACCTCGTTCATCGTGGTGATCGGTGGAGCCCCCGGATTTCGGGTGATCCACTACTCAAGTGTCTCTTAGCGCCCGGTGAGGCGCCTGGCGTCGTCCAGGTGGGCGGCCAACTGCTTCTGAATGCGCTCGGTCGCCTCGTCCAGTGCCTTGCGCGTACGGCGGCCGGAACCGTCGCCCGCGTCGAACGGGTCGCCGAAGACGACGTCGACGCGGGAGCGCAGCGGGGGCAGCGCCTTTATCAGCCGTCCGCTCTTCTCGGCGCTGCCCAGCACGGCGACCGGCACGATCGGGGCGCCGCTGCGGACGGCGAAGTAGGCGAGCCCGGCGCGCAGCGCGGCGAAGTCGCCCTCCCCGCGACTGCCCTCGGGAAAGATCCCGAGAACTCCGCCGTCCTTCAGCACACCGAGCGCGCTGGTGACGGCGGTACGGTCGGCGGTGGACCGGTCCACTTCCACCTGGCCGACGGCACGCATGAAGGGCCCGAGCGGACCAACAAACGCTTCCTTCTTAACAAGGAAGTGCGAAGCGCGGGGCGCCACACCGATGACCATAGGCCCGTCGATGTTGTGCGAATGATTGACGGCGAGGATCACCGGACCGGTGGCGGGAACCTTCCAGGAACCCAGCACACGCGGCTTCCACAGCCCGTACATCAGGCCGACGCCGATGCGCCGCCCGATCTCGGCGCCGCGCTGTGAAGGTGCGGTCACTTGGCGGCCCGCTTCTCCTCGACGAGGGTGACGACGCACTCGATGACCTGCTGGAGCGTGAGGTCGGAGGTGTCCACCTCGACCGCGTCGTCCGCCTTCGCGAGCGGCGAGGTCTTGCGCGAGGAGTCGGCCGCGTCGCGCTTCAGCAGCGCCTCGCGGGTGGCCTGTACGTCGGCGCCCTTCAGCTCACCGCTGCGCCGGGCGGCACGCGCCTCCGGGGAAGCGGTGAGAAAGACCTTCAGATCGGCGTCGGGCAGCACGGTCGTACCGATGTCCCGCCCCTCGACGACAATGCCGTGCTCCGCGCCGGCGGCCAACGACCGCTGCAACGCGGTGATCTTCGCCCGCACCTCGGGCACTGCGCTCACCGCACTGACCTTGGAGGTGACCTCCTGGGTCCGGATCGGCCCGGCCACGTCCACGCCGTCGACGCTGATCGTCGGGTTCGCGGGGTCGGTGCCGGAGACGATCTCCGCCTTGTCGGCCACGGCGGCGATGGCGGTCGGGTCGGTGAGGTCGATCCCGTTGTTCACCATCCACCAGGTGATCGCCCGGTACTGCGCACCGGTGTCCAGGTAGCTCAGCCCGAGCTGCGCGGCCACCGCCTTCGACGTGCTCGACTTGCCCGTGCCGGAGGGGCCGTCAATGGCGACAATCACTGCCGGGGCGGTCCGGGCGGCGCCGTTTTCCACGGGAGGACACCTTCCTGGTGCGGGGTGGTGAGCGGGGTGGGGGTACGAGTGCACCCCGGACAAGGTTACTGGGTTCACGTCACTCGTCCGGCCGCGCCTGTGGACAACGGTCCGGGGAGATCGGCGTGGCGGTTCGGAGGGGCGCCTTCAGCCCGCTCCGGCGCCTCTCAATACAGGCCCACACTATTCAGCCCGTCCGGCGTTTGAGGACGAGGCCCCTTCAGGGCCGATCGGGGGTCTGGGGGCGGAGCCCCCAGAAGACGCCCGCCCCCACACACCGCACCACCTACTGCCGGATCGCCCAGCCCCGTTCCCGCAACGCCGCAGTCAGCACCGGCGCAGCCTTCGGCTCCACCCACAACTGAATGAGCCCCGCCTGCTGCCCGGTCGCGTGCTCGATGCGAACGTCCTCGATATTGACCCCCGCCATCCCCGCGTCCGCGAAGATCCGAGCCAACTGCCCCGGCTGGTCGTCAATGAGCACAGCCACAGCCTCGTAGGCCCGAGGCGCGGACCCATGCTTGCCGGGTACCCGGACCTGCCCGGCGTTCCCCCGCCGCAACACATCCTCGATACCGGCGGCGCCCTCGTGCCGCTTGCCGTCGTCCGCGGACTGCAACGCCCGCAACGCCCGCACCGTCTCCTCCAGATCCCCGGCGACATCGCTGAGCAGATCGGCAACGGGCCCCGGGTTCGCGGAAAGAATGTCGATCCACATCCGGGGATCGGACGCGGCGATCCGGGTCACATCCCGAATCCCCTGCCCACACAGCCGTACGGCGGCTTCCTCGGCGTTCTCCAACCGCGCGGCCACCATGCTGGACACCAGATGAGGCATATGGGAGACCAGCGCCACAGCCCGGTCGTGCGCATCGGCATCCATGACGACCGGCACCGCACGGCAGTGCGAGACCAGCTCAAGGGCGAGGTTCAGCACCTCGGTGTCCGTGTCACGCGTAGGCGTCAGTACCCAGGGACGCCCCTCGAAAAGATCACCCGTCGCAGCCAACGGCCCGGACTTCTCACGCCCGGACATGGGATGCGACCCGATGTACGACGACAGGTCAAGGCCCAGCGCCTCCAACTCCCGCCGCGGACCGCCCTTCACGCTGGCTACGTCGAGGTACCCCCGGGCCACCCCCCGCCGCATCGCATCGGCCAGCACCCCGGCCACCAACGCGGGCGGCGCCGCAACGATCGCGAGGTCGACGGGCCCGTCCGGCGCCTCGTCCGTACCGGCGCCGAGCGCGGCCGCCGTACGGGCCTGCTCGGGATCGTGGTCGGCGAGGTGCACGACGACGCCACGCGAGGCGAGCGCGAGCGCGGCGGACGTACCGATGAGCCCGGTGCCGATGACGAGCGCGGTCCTCACTGCGCGATGTCCTTGCGCAGGGCGGCCGCCGCACCGAGGTACACGTGCGTGATCTCGGCCCGGGACCTGTCGGACTCGATGTGCGCCAGGACGCGGACCACGCGGGGCATCGCACCCGCGATGTCGAGTTCCTGCGCGCAGATCAACGGCACGTCCGCGAAGTCGCTGCCGAGCTTGCGCGCCGCGGCCGCCGGGAAGTCGCTGTGCAGATCGGGCGTCGCCGTGAACCAGACGCTGATCAGATCGTCGGCGGTGAGGCCGTTCCGCTCCAGGACGGCGGTGAGCAGCGCTCCGACCTGCTCGTCCATGTGGCCGGCCTCGTCCCTGTCCAGTTGGACGGCGCCCCGGACCGCTCGTACCGCCACGGCTCTGCTCCTCGCTGATGTACGGCTCTTGGTACATCCAGCCTAGTCAGCCCGTCCGGTACGGGTGCGCGGCGCCCGCCCAGCGAGACGCTCACAGGGACTGTTGCCGGACCAGTTCCTCCAGCGAGGCGGCCTGCGGTACCTGCCCCTCCGGGGTGAGCTTGTCGACCGCCTGGGGCAGCGTCCGCGCGAGGTCGCTCGCGGCCTGCTCCGGGGTGACGCCGGCCTGGTCGGCGACCTTCTGCAGGGTCTCGTCGGGCAGCGCCTGCTGGATCTGGGCCCCGGTGACGGACTGGTTCTGCCCGGTGCCGACCCAGGAGTCCTTCTGCGCGGCCAGCCCGGACTTGGTGAGCATGTCGAGAAGACCGCCCAGCGGATTGCTCCCGTTGCCGGTGCCGCCCTGACTCCCGCCGAGAGCGGAGAGCAGCGCGCCCAGGACGTTGCCGCCCCCGGAACCGCTCTTGCCCCCTGCCCCCAGAAGACCGCCGAGCAGACTGCCGAGATCGTTGCCCGCCATGGCTCGCACCTTTCGAGAGCGGCCGGCCACTGGTCGGGGCCCGGCCTCGAACCCTGCCAATGTCACCCGAATCGCCCCATTCCGCTACTTGGGGTGAGATCATCCCGGTATGCCTCTTTACCCACAGCCCCGAGTCCGCTCTCATGGGCTGGAAGCACGCCTCGGGGGAGGGCCACAGTGAAGCGTCCTGGACCATTGCTCACACTTCTGGCGGGTCTGGTGTTGGGCCTGTTCATGCTGACGCTCAACGCGACGTCCGGGACGAAGTCCGCGTCGTCCTCGTACAGCGAGGCATCGCCGTCGGTCTCCACCAAACCGAAACCGACCGTCACCCCCACCCCCACACCCACCCCCAGCCCGACCCCGTCGAAGCCCCCCGTGGCGAACGCCAACTACGCGGGCCGCACCGACGACGACGCCGCCTCGGTCGCCGTGTCCGTCCGGAACGGCAAGGCGGTCGCCTACTTCTGCGACGGCCGCTACAAGGAGGCCTGGCTCAGGGGCCGCGTCAACAACAACGGCGGTATGAAGCTCACCGCCCCGAACGGCGCCGTACTCGACGGCAGGATCGAGCAGGGCAAGAAGATCACCGGCACCGTCAAGGACGAGGGCCGGCCGTACACGTTCACCGCCGCCAAGGCCGTCAAGCCGTCCGGGCTGTGGCGCGCGACCGCCAAGGTGCGCGGCGCCAAGATCGACGGCGGCTGGATCGTGCTGCCGAACGGCCGCCAGACCGGCATCGTCACCCGCGACGGCAAGGCCACCTCCGCACCCCGCATCGACCCGGAGACCGGCGCGGTCACGGTCGACGGACAGCAGCTCACGGCCCAGCCCGTCACCCCCTGACCCACCGTCCGCCTCAGGGAGCCGATCATGACCGTCGACCCGAACGCCGCCACCCAGGCCTACCCCCCGCGCCCACCCGCACGCCCCCACGACAGCCCCGCCCGCTACCTGGTCCCGGCCCTGGTGGCCGCCGCCGTGGCCGTCGGCCTCGGTGTCTACGGCAAGGTCCACGACCCGGCGGGCACCGCCTTCAACCTCGCCGGCTTCAGCAGCACGGGCGCGGTGAAGACCTGGCTCGCGACCACGGCGTTCTTCTTCGCCCTCGTCCAGGTCGTCTCGGCCTTCATGGTCTACGGCAAACTGCCCGGCCCGAGTTGGTCGGCGACGCTGCACCGCTGGTCGGGGCGGATCGCGTTCCTGGTGGCGGTGCCGGTCGCCGTGCACTGCCTCTACGCGTTCGGGTACCAGACGTACTCGACACGCGTGATGTGGCATTCCCTCCTGGGGTGCGCGTTCTTCGGGGCCTTCAGTGCCAAGATGCTGCTGCTCCGCTCGGAACGCCTGCCCGGCTGGCTGCTGCCGCTCGTCGGCGGACTGGTCTTCACCCTCCTCACGCTGATCTGGCTGACATCCGCCCTCTGGTTCTTCCGCACCGTCGGAGTGACGACATGACCACCGTCGCAGTGACCACATGACGACCACCTTCGGAGTGACCACATGACCGACAGCTCGACGCGCCGCACGGTCCTCGCGACGGGTGCGGCCGCCGCGCTCACCGCCGGCTGCAGCAAGTACGGCGACAGCAACAACTCCTCGGGCTCGTCGTCCGTGAAGGCCACCGGCGGCCAGGAACTGGCGAAGACGTCCGAGATCCCCGTCGGCGGCGGCAAGATCTTCAAGGACCAGAAGATCGTGGTGACCCAGCCGAAGAAGGACGAGTTCAAGGCCTTCTCGGCGATCTGCACCCACCAGGGCTGCACGGTGGGCACCGTCGCGAACGGCACCATCGACTGCCCGTGCCACGGCAGCAAGTACCGCGTCGCGGACGGTTCCGTGGAAGCGGGACCGGCACCGAAGCCGCTGCCCGCCGAGCAGATCAAGGTGGAGGGAAATTCGATCCGCCTGGCGTGAGTTGCCACGTACGCTCCCGGAATGCAGCCCGAGTTCCTGGTCCGCGACCACACGATCTACGCCTGCGTGATGGGTTCACGCGCCTTCGGCCTGGCGACGGACGGCAGCGACACGGACCGCCGGGGCGTGTTCGTGGCCCCCACTCCCCTCTTCTGGCGCTTCGAGAAGCCGCCGACGCACGTCGAGGGCCCGGCGGAGGAGCAGTTCAGCTGGGAACTGGAGCGCTTCTGCGAACTGGCCCTGCGCGCCAACCCCAACATCCTGGAGTGCCTCCACTCGCCCCTCGTCGAGCACGTCGACGCCACGGGCCGTGAACTCCTCGCCCTGCGCGACGCGTTCCTCTCCCGCCAGGTCCACGAGACGTTCACGCGCTACGCGTTGGGCCAGCGCAAGAAGCTGGAAGTCGACATCCGCACGCACGGCGCCCCCCGCTGGAAACACGCGATGCACCTCCTCCGCCTCCTCACCAGCGCCCGCGACCTGCTCCGCACGGGCACCCTGACCATCGACGTCGGAGACCAGCGCGCCCCGCTCCTCGCGGTGAAACGCGGCGAAGTCCCCTGGCCCGAGGTCGAGTTGTGGATGACCCGTCTGGCCACGGAGACGGACGAGGCGGCGACCCGCACCCCACTCCCGACGGAACCGGACCGGCGCCGCGTGGAGGACTTCCTGATCCGGGTCCGCCGCGCGTCCACCGACGTCCTAACGGGGTGACGCCACCGGAAGCCCCGCGTCGAGACGCGAGATACGCCACCGCCGCACGTCAAGCATCCCAAAGCCCCCCGAGCTCCAACAGCTCCCCCCGATACTCGATCCGCCCCGCCCACTCCCCCGGCCACGCGTCCACCCCCAGATGCGCCCCCGCGAACGCCCCCGCAAGACAGGCGATCGAGTCCGAGTCACCGGACGTACAGGCCGCGCGCCGCAACGCGGTCACCGGCTCCTCCACGAAGAGCAGGAAGCACAACAGCCCGGTGGCCAGGGCCTCTTCGGCGATCCAGCCCGCGCCGGTGGCCAGGCACGGGTCGGTCTCCGGGGAGACGGTCCGTACCGCGTCCTCAAGTCGTCCCAGCACTTCCAGGCACTCGTCCCAGCCCCGCTCGATGAAGTGCTCGGGCGTCGGGTCCTGACTCCGCGTCCACAGGTCGCCGAGCCAACGGTGGTGGTACCGGGTCCGGTTCTCGACGGCGTACGACCGCAACAGCCCGACCAGCCCGGTCGGTTCGGCGCCCTGCGCGAGCAGTCGTACGGCATGCGCGGTGAGGTCGGACGCGGCGAGGGCCGTGGGGTGGCCGTGGGTCAGCGCGGACTGCAACTGGGCGGCGCCGGAACGCTGTTCGTCGTCCAACCCAGGGACGAGTCCGATCGGCGCGACCCGCATGTTGGCCCCACAGCCCTTCGAGCCGATCTGGCTGGCGTCCTGCCACACCCGCCCCTCGTCCTTCAGCAGGTTGCAGGCGACGAGGCACGTCCGGCCGGGGGCACGGTTGTTGTCCGGCGACTGGTACCAGTCCACGAACTCCTCACGCACCGGTCGTTCCATCCGCTTGGGCCCAAGCAGCCCTCGTTCCATGGCAGTTCGCAGCCCGCGCCCCAACGCCAGCGTCATCTGCGTGTCGTCGGTGACGATCGCGGGCTTCGGCAACTCCATCTCCCGCCAGGGACCGCACTTGGCAAGGATGCTGGGCACGTCGTTGAACTCGGTCGGAAAGCCCAGCGCGTCCCCGAGCGCGAGGCCGATCAACGCCCCAGTGGCAGCACCCTTGTTGACGGTGTTCGAGGTCATGCGGGGCTTCCTTCCCAGGTCGGCCGAAGCAGCGGTGGATACAGGGTGGTTGCGCTCCCGGCGCGATACAGCGCGGCCGGCTTCCCGCGCCCACCCGTCAACTTGGCGCCACCCGGCACCGGTTCGACGAACCCCGGCGTCGCGAGCACCTTGCGCCGGAAGTTGGGGCGGTCCAACTCCGCGCCCCACACGGTCTCGTAGACCTGTTGCAGCTCCCCGAGCGTGAACTCGGGCGCACAGAACGCGGTGGCGAGGGAGCTGTACTCCAGCTTGGCGCCCACCCGTTCGTGCGCGTCGGCCAGGATCCGGTCGTGGTCGAAGGCGAGCGGCCCGAGCGCGTCGTACGGCAGCCAGCGGGCCTGTGCCGCGTCGCTGCCCGCGTGCGGCTCGGGCGGATCGGGCAGCAGCGCGGCGAAGGCGACGGTGACCACCCGCATACGGGGGTCACGGTCGGGCTCGCTGTAGGTGCGCAGTTGCTCCAGATGCAGCCCGGAGACGTCCAACAGGCCGGTCTCCTCGGCGAGTTCACGCCGGGCGGCCGTCTCCGCGGACTCGTCCGGCGCCACGAAACCGCCGGGCAACGCCCAGTGCCCGGCGTACGGCTCCTGCCCGCGCTCGACGAGCAGCACATGCAGGGCGCCGGCGCGGATCGTGAGGACGGCCAGGTCGGCGGTGACGGCGAAAGGTTCGAAGGCGTACTTGTCGTAGCCCGGTGTTGTGGTCATGAGCAACCATCCCCCTTAATAGTCAGTGCGACTATAAAGAGGGGTCGCGGTCCGGCACAACCCCCGGCACCCGAGGAAAACGACGAAAACGAAACGGCCGGCCCCGGAGAATCCGGAACCGGCCGCACTCAACTCACGCTTCTGAAGACCGACTTACAGATCGACTTCCTGCATCAGCATGCCGACCTCGGTGTTCGACAGCCGTCGCAGCCAGCCCGACTTCTGGTCGCCCAGGGTGATCGGGCCGAAGGAGACCCGCACGAGCTTGTCGACCGGGAAGCCGGCCTCCGCGAGCATGCGGCGGACGATGTGCTTGCGGCCCTCGTGGAGGGTCACCTCGACCAGGTAGTTCTTGCCGGTCTGCTCGACGACACGGAAGTGGTCCGCTCGCGCGTACCCGTCCTCCAGCTGGATGCCGTCCTTGAGCTGCTTGCCCAGGTCGCGCGGGATCGGGCCCACGATGTGCGCGAGGTAGGTCTTCTTCACGCCGTACTTGGGGTGGGTCAGCCGGTGCGCCAGCTCGCCGTGGTTGGTGAGCAGGATCACACCCTCGGTCTCGGTGTCGAGCCGCCCGACGTGGAAAAGACGCGTCTCGCGGTTGGTGACGTAGTCGCCGAGGCACTGCCGGCCCTCGGGGTCCTCCATCGTCGCGACGACACCGGCCGGCTTGTTCAGCGAGAAGAACTGGTACGACTGCGTCGCGACCGTCAGCCCGTCGACCTTGATCTCGTCGTGCTCGGGGTCGACCCGCAGCCCCTGCTCGACGACGATCTCGCCGTTGACCTCGACGCGGGACTGCTCGATCAGCTCCTCGCAGGAGCGCCGGGAGCCGTAGCCCGCGCGCGCGAGGACCTTCTGGAGCCGCTCGCCCTCCTGCTCGGCGCCCGGGAAGGTCTTGGGCAGCTTCACGTCCTTCTTGCCCGCGTACCGCTCCCGGTTGCGCTCCTCGGCCCGCGCGTCGTACTCCCGCGAGGTCGCCGGCGCCCAGCGTCCGCGCCCGGTGCCCTGGCCCTGCTTGGGGCCGCCCTTGGCACCACCGCGCGCGGCGGCACCGCGCCCTGACTTGGGACCTTCGTGGGACCCCGTGGGGCCTACGTCGTAGCGCCGCTCTTCGGGACGCGGCTTTCCGGCGCGCTTCGGCTTGTCGTCGCGGCCTCCCGCGCCCCTCGGCTGGGAGCCGCCCCCACCGGCTCCCCGGGAGTTGCCCGCGCCGGAACCACGGCCGCCGCCGCCCCCGCCGGAACCCCGGGGGTTGCCGCCCCCGCCGGTCCCGCGGGGGTTGCCTCGCCCGCCGCTCCTACCGCCGCCACCACTGCTGCCACTGCCACTGCTTCGCATCAAAGTTCCGTCGTCGTCGTGTCGTCTGCATCTGCATCCGGTGCATCCGGATCGAACGACGGGACCCCTTCCAGCGTCTCCGCCTCGATCGCCTCGGCCTCAGGGAGGAAGGGCGCGAGCTCCGGGAGCTCGTCCAGGCCTCGCAGGCCCATCCGCTCCAGAAAGTAGTTCGTCGTCACGTACAGGATCGCACCTGTTTCGGGTTCCGTGCCCGCCTCCTCGACCAGACCCCGCTGCAGGAGGGTGCGCATCACACCGTCGCAGTTGACTCCGCGGACCATCGAGACCCTGCTGCGGCTGACCGGCTGGCGGTACGCGACGACCGCCAGGGTCTCCAGCGCCGCCTGGGTGAGCCGGGCCTGCTGCCCGTCCAGGACGAAGCCCTCGACGGCCGGCGCGTACTCGGGCCGGGAGTAGAACCGCCACCCGCCCGCGATCAGCCGCAGCTCGAAACCACGCCCCTGGACGGTGTACTCGTCGGCCAGCTCGCGCAACGCGTCCGCGATCCGCCGTTTGGGCCGCTGGAGTATTTTCGCGAGGTGTTCCACGGTCGCGGGCTCGTCCACGACCATCAGAACGGCCTCCAGGGCGGGCTTGAGGTCGAGCTCCGCGACGCCGGACGGGCTCGCCGGTACGCCCGTGGTCTCCTCGCTCACGCCGACTCCTCCTTGGTCTCCTTGGGCGGCTCGGGCGGCCGGTCGAACTCGTCCGTCACCACCGGCTCGCCTTCCCCCTCCCCACCGGTCCAGCGCACGATCAGATCACCGAGCGCGGTCTCCTGGTCCAGCGCGACGGCCTTCTCGCGATACAGCTCCAGCAGCGCCAGGAACCGCGCTACGACGGTGAGGGTGTCGTCGGTGTCCTCCACGAGCACGCTGAAGCTGGCCTCGCCGAGCTCCCGCAGCCGCGCGACCACGATCCCGGCCTGCTCCTGCACGCTGACGAGCGGCGCGTGGATGTGATCGACGTACACCTGCGGCTTGGGCTTGGCCTGCATCGCCTTGACGGCGAGCTTGGCGAAGCCTTCGGGCCCGATCCGGATGACCACCTCGGGCAGCAGCTCGGCGTGATGCGGTTCGAGCCCGACGGTCCGGGGGTAGCGCCGGGCTTCTTCGTCGAGCCGCCGGTTGAAGATGTCGGCGATCTGCTTGTACGCCCGGTACTGCAACAACCGCGCGAACAACAGGTCCCGGGCCTCCAGCAACGCCAGATCGGCCTCGTCCTCGACCTCCGCGGAGGGCAGCAACCGCGCCGCCTTCAGATCCAGCAGGGTCGCCGCGACGACCAGGAACTCAGTCGTCTGATCCAGATCCCAGTCGGGCCCCATCGCCCTGATGTGCGCCATGAACTCATCGGTGACCTTGGACAGCGCCACCTCGGTCACATCGAGCTTGTGCTTCGAGATCAGCTGGAGGAGGAGATCGAACGGCCCCTCGAAGTTGGCGAGCCGGACCTTGAAAACCCCGTCATCGGCTTCTTCAGCCGCTTCAGGCTCCGCGACAACCGCCACGGGCTCTTCTACGACCGCCTCGGGCACCGGCACCGGCTCCGCCACGGCGACCTGCGCCTCGGGCTCGGGAGCCGCACCCGGCCCCTTGCCCAGCGCACGCCGACGGCCGGCAGGGGCGCCGGATGCGGGAGCGTCGTTCGAGGTCATGGCCCCCGCAGGCTACCGCTACCGCCCGCGAAGCCGGCGGACGAGAATGCTCGCGTCCCCGCGGGACTCCAGATCGGCCAGGACGACGGCGACCGCCTCGCGCACGATCCGGCCGCGGTCGACCGCGAGGCCGTGCTCGCCCCGGAGCATCAGACGCGCGTGCTCCAGGTCGATGAGTTCCTCGGCGGAGACGTACACGGTGATCTTCTCGTCGTGCCGCTCGCGCCCGCTGGGGCGCCGCTGGGCCTGCGCCCGCTGACGCTGCTTCCGAGGCTGGGCAGAACCTTCCTGCGCCTCCTGACGGCGTCCTGAGCCGTCCGCGGACCGGCTGCGGGACTCGCCGCCGTCCGAGTCCGCCGCGACGTGCTCGGCGCCCTCTCCGTCACCGCCCTGGGCGGGTACGGACTGCGGGGCGTCCTCCCCGGCGGCGGGATCGCTCTCCCCCGCCGGAGCCGGTACCCGGGCCTCGCCGTTGGCCCGGCTCCTGGGGGTGGACGACTGAAGCGCCATCCCCCCTGTCGTACGGAACAGTTCGTCGGCCCCCGGCAGACTCACTCGGCGTGACACCGGGCGAGCACCTCCCTGGCGAGCTGGCGATAGGCGGCGGCACCGACGGAGTTGGAGGCGTACGTGGTGATCGGCTCACCGGCGACCGTGGTCTCCGGGAAGCGCACCGTGCGCCCGATGACCGTGTGGTAGACGTGATCGTCGAACGCCTCGACCACGCGGGCGAGGACCTCACGGCTGTGCACGGTGCGGGAGTCGTACATCGTGGCGAGGATCCCGTCGAGCTCCAACTCGGGGTTGAGGCGCTCCTGGACCTTCTCGATGGTCTCCGTCAGCAGCGCGACACCGCGCAGCGCGAAGAACTCGCATTCCAGCGGCACGATCACCTTGTGAGCCGCCGTCAGGGCGTTCACGGTGAGCAGGCCGAGGGAGGGCTGACAGTCGATCACGATGTAGTCGTAGTCGGCCATCAGCGGCTTCAACGCCCGCTGCAGTGTGGACTCGCGCGCGACCTCGCTCACCAACTGCACTTCGGCGGCCGACAAGTCGATGTTGCTGGGCAGCAAGTCCATGTTCGGGACAGCTGTCTTGAGCAGTACCTCGTCGGCCGACATGCCCCGCTCCATGAGCAGGTTGTAGACGGTGAGGTCCAACTCCATGGGATTGACGCCCAGTCCGACCGACAGCGCGCCCTGCGGGTCGAAGTCGACGAGCAGTACGCGTCGGCCGTACTCCGCGAGCGCGGCACCCAGGTTGATGGTCGACGTGGTCTTGCCGACGCCGCCCTTCTGGTTGCACATCGCGATGATCGTGGCGGGGCCGTGACTGGTCAGCGGACCCGGGATCGGGAAGTAGGGCAGCGGGCGTCCGGTCGGGCCCACGCGCTCGCGGCGCTGACGGGCAGCGTCGGGCGCGAGTGTGGCCGCGTACTCGGGATCGGGCTCGTACTCGGCGTCGGGGTCGTAGAAGTGCCCGTCGGGCAGTTCGTCGTAGTCGGCGAAATGGTTGTGGGGCGCGCCCCTTCCGTCGCCGGCCATGGCGTTCACGTGATGGCCATCCATGCTCTGGTGTGCTGGCTGAGTCACCCCTGGCTTGTGGTGACCCTGGTGGGCTGCGAAGGTTCGCACCGCAACGGAGCCGACAGCCTCGAACCCCGCGGGCTCCTGGCCCCTTGCAGGCATTCCTGGTTGACCACCCCCGGGAGAAAATGTCGACTCATTCACAAGTCGTCTTACCTCCTTGGTGACCAGGGAACTTCTCGATAGGTCAGCGTGGCACCATGCCGACGGTTGGCGACTCTATGGCGTGTCGGGTGTTCGCAGCAACACAATCCGCCGGACCCGGCCCGATGTGTCGGCAATGAAACATCCCTCTGTCAAGGGCGTACGGCAGTCGCACGGCAGGTTTCACCGGTGCACGAATCGGTTCAAGGGTTACGTTCGGCGCGAGTTGACCGAGTGCCGCAAAGTGACCATACACACACTTCCGGCCGGACCTGTCGAGCAAGGTCCGGCCGGGTGCGCCGAGTTGACGACCTGTGTTGACGTATCGCCTTTTGCTGAACGGTGACTTAGTCGACAGAGTCAGCCGAGCAGCGTTTCCAGCTCGACGTGCTCCAGTCCGTGCGCCTCGGCGACCTCGCGGTAAATCACCTTGCCGTCATGGGTGTTGAGGCCCTTGGCGAGAGCAGGATCACGTCGCAGCGCCTCGACCCAGCCGCGGTTCGCGAGCTCCACGATGTACGGGAGCGTCGCGTTGGTGAGCGCGTAGGTCGACGTGTTGGGCACCGCGCCGGGCATGTTGGCGACACAGTAGAAGACCGAGTTGTGGACCGGGAAGGTCGGCTCGGCGTGGGTCGTCGGACGCGAGTCCTCGAAGCAGCCGCCCTGGTCGATCGCGATGTCGACAAGAACACTTCCGGGCTTCATCCGCGACACGAGTTCGTTGGTGACCAACTTCGGTGCCTTCGCACCCGGGATGAGCACCGCGCCGATGACGAGATCGGCGTCCAGGACGGCCTTCTCCAGCTCGAAGGAGTTGGACATGATCGCCCGGACCTTGGTGCCGAAGACCTTGTCGGCCTCGCGGAGCTTGTTGATGTCGCGGTCGAGCAGCGTGACGTGGAAGCCCATGCCGACGGCGATCTGCGTGGCGTTCCAGCCGGAGACCCCGCCGCCGATGACGACGGCGCGCGCGGGCTGGGTGCCGGGCACACCGCCGGGCAGGACACCGCGGCCGCCGACCGAGCGCATCAGGTGGTAGGCGCCGACCTGCGGGGCCAGCCGGCCCGCGACCTCGGACATCGGGGCGAGCAACGGCAGGGCGCGGCCCGGGAGTTCGACGGTCTCGTAGGCGATCGCCGTGGTGCCGGACTCGACGAGCGCGTCGGTGCACTCCTTGGAGGCGGCGAGGTGCAGGTAGGTGAAGAGCGTCTGGTCCTTGCGGAGGCGGTGGTACTCCTCGGCGATGGGCTCCTTGACCTTGAGCAGCAGGTCGGTGGTGGCCCAGACCTCGTCGGCGGTGGCCAGGATCTGCGCACCTGCGGAGACGTACTCGTCGTCCGTGATCGAGGAGCCGACGCCGGCGTTCTGCTCGATGAAGACCTGGTGGCCGTGGCGCACCAGCTCGTGCACGCCGGCGGGGGTGATGGCCACCCGGAACTCGTTGTTCTTGACCTCGCGGGGGATGCCGACCTTCACGTCGATCACGGTCCTTGGCTCAGAGGGTGTGGGGCAATACATCTCATACCCGGACATGCATGAGCGCACCGGGAGACCGCAGGAGAAGGTGCGGCAGAGCCAGTCTAATGAAGGTGTTCTCCGTGTCTAGCCTTTCAATGCATCAATCTTCTGCGGATGTACTACGGATTTCGCAGGCGTTAGCGTCTTGTTCCAGGGGTTCGGAGGCGGATTCCGGGGTTTCGGGGGCGGAATCGGCCTCCAGAAGCTCCTCGCCCAGCATCCGCTCGGCCGTCCCCCGGTGCAGCGCCGCGGACGCCGGATCGCCGAGCCGGTCGAGGGTGTCGGCCAGCCGCAGCTGGAGCGCCGCCTGCAGTCGTACGTCCTCGGCGCGGCGCGCCCACTCGACGGCCTCGTGGCAGGTCGCGAGCGATTCCTCGGGGCGGCCCGCGTACTCCTGGACCCGCGCCAGCTCGCTCAACGCCCTTGCCTGGGCGGCCACATCGCCGTTCTTGCGGTGCCCGGCGACAGCGGCCCGCCAGTTCCGCAGCGCCTCGCCGTAGCGGCCCGCGTAGGTGTGCGCGGCGCCGATCCGGCCGTAGAGCCGGGCGGCGTCCACGCGCTCGTCCCGGGCCTGCCGCTGGGCGAGCGCGCGGCCGAACCAGTCGGCGGCCCGGTCGTAGTCACCGAGCTCCTGGTGCGCGCCGCCTACGGATTCCATCGCGCGGCCGGTCGCATACGGGTCGTTCGCCTCGCGTCCGGCGTCCAGCGCGGCCCGGTAGCGGGCCAGTGCCTCGGTCGTGCGGCCGGTCTGCGCGTCCAGATCGGCGAGGTTGAGCAGCGCGGCGGCCTGCTCGCGGGGCAGGTTCCGCCGCTCGGCCACGTCCAGGACGAGGCGGTGGATGCCGTAGAGCTCGGGGGCGGCGGCCCGGGTGCCGAAGTGGGCGACCATCGCCCGCACCAGCTGGGACATCAACCGGCGGGCCAGCGTGTCGAGTTCGCCGTCGGCGACCGCGAGGCGGGCGGAGGCGAGCAGGGCGGGCTGGCGGACGCTCAGCCAGTCGGCGGCGGCCCGGGGGGTCGGGAAGCGCAGCGCGCGGGGCGTGCCGAGGAGCTTCTCGCGGGCCTGGGGGCTGTCAGTCTCGGTGATGGCGCGGCAGGACTGCAGCAGCCGTACCGTGCGCTCCAGCATGCGGGCGCGGGCCAGCTGGAGTTCGGCCGGGCGGTCCTGGGTCTCGGCGAGGGCGTGCAGGAGGGGCTGGAGGCAGCCGGGGACCTCGTACTGCGGGAGCGGCGAGTGCAGGGCCCGCAGCAGGCCGGCGGTGGCGAAGTCGTCCAGGGTGGTGCGGGCGCCGTTGACGGAGCAGCCGGCGAGCGCGGAGGCGGTCTGCGGGTCGACCAGGCCGGCCGGGGCGAGGGAGAGCAGTCGCAGTATCCGGGCGGCGGGGCTGGGCAGGGAGCCGTAGACGAGCCGGAAGACGCGGCTGAGGGGCGTGCCCTCGTCGCTCTCGGCGTGCAGGTGCTTGGCGAGGTCGGCTACGGCGGCCTGCGGGCGCGCGGCGAGCCAGCCGCCGGCCAGGGTCAGCGCGGCGGGCTGGGACTGGCACACCTCGACGAGGCCCTCGGCGGCGACCGGGTCGACGGTGATGCGGACCGCGCCGGTGTAGCGGGTGAGGAGTTCCAGCGCGGACTTGGTGTCGAGGCCGCCCAGGGTGCAGGGGCGGACGTCGGCGATGCCGGTGAGCGGGCCGGTGGAGACGGCGACGACCAGGCAGTCCGGGGAGTCCGGCAGCAGCGCGTCGACCTGCTCGGCGTCGGCCGCGTCGTCGAGCAGGAGCAGCGCCCGGCGGTCGGTGAGGGCTTCGCGCAGGATGTCCGAGAGGTCGTCCTCGGAGGCGCCGGCCGGGGTCGGCAGCTCCAGGGCGGTGAGGAGTTCGCGGGCGGTGCGCTCGGTGGGGACGGGGGTGCCGTCGGGCTCGCTCAGCCGGGCGCGGAACACACCGGCGTCGTAACGGTCAGCGACCTGTCGGACGAGTTCCTCGGCCAGCGCGGTACGGCCGGAGCCGGGCCTGCCCGCGATGAGGAGGACGCGGGCGCGGGGGGCCTTGCGGCCGGCGATGGTGTCCAGGCCCGCGCGCTCGATGTCGGCGCGGAGCTCCTTCAACTCTCTTGCGCGGCCCAGGAATTGGCCCTCGGGAGAAGTGTCCTCGGACAGCCTCACGCCGCCGGTGTCCACCGCCTGATCCGTCACGGGCCACACTCCCGTCCCACTGCACGCGCAAAGCCCGCCGGGACTCCGGATCGGGTGATTCCAGAGCCTAGTTCACGCTCTGCGACGAACCGTGCGGAGCGCGGCGGGCACGTCCCTCGATCGGATCAGCCGATCGTCACACCGGCGATCGATGACAAGGGGGTGGGTTCAGGACTCGAAGGGACGCGCGGGCCACGGCGCCTCGGCGGGGCGCAGCGCGTCGACGCCGTCGCCGTGCCGGGCGGCGACCAGGGCGAGGACACCGACGACGAGGCAGTTGTTGTGCAGCTCGCCGGCGAGGACCCCGCGGACCAGCTCGTCGACGGGCACACGCGCGTGCTCCATGTCGGCCTCCTCGTCCTCGACCTCGAAGCGCTGTCCCTCGGCCTCGGACAGATCGCGGGCCAGGAAGACGCGGACGGCCTCGTCGCAGCCGCCGGGCGTGGTGTAGACGTCGGTCAGCACCCGCCAGTCCTCGGCCTTGACGTGCGCCTCCTCGTAGAGCTCACGCTGGGCGGCGTGCAGCGGGTTCTCGCCGGGGATGTCGAGCAGTCCGGCCGGGATCTCCCACAGCTTCTGCCGTACGGGGTGGCGGTACTGCTTGATGACCAGGACCCGGTCCTGCTCGTCCAGGGCGAGGATCGCCACCGAGCCGGGGTGGACCTGGTAGTCGCGGTGCACGACCGCGCCACCGGGCATGACCACGTCGTCGGTGCGCACGGAGGTCTTGTTGCCGACGAAGGGGGTCACGGTCGCCCGGATCTCCCACTCCTCCGGGGTGTCCTTGATCGTCATGCGCTGTCCCTCCACACGTACCCGAAACACACGTACAGGAATTTCACGAACCGGACGTCCACATACGGCCGGGGTGCACACCTCTTGAAGGCGCGCACCCCGGTCACCGTACAACCCTCGTACTACTTGCCCGTCTTGCGTTCCACGGCGGCCTTGACCAGGCCCGCGAAGAGCGGGTGCGGCCGGGTCGGGCGGGAGCGCAGCTCGGGGTGGGCCTGGGTCGCGACGAGGTAAGGGTGGGCCTCGCGCGGGTACTCCACGTACTCCACGAGCTTGCCGTCCGGGGACGTGCCGGAGAACTGAAGGCCGGCCTTCTTCTCCAGCTCGGCGCGGTAGGCGTTGTTCACCTCGTAGCGGTGGCGGTGGCGCTCCTCGACGTACTCCTTGCCGTCGTAGACCTCGCGGACGATGGAGCCCTCGGCGAGCTTGGCCGGGTACATGCCCAGGCGCATGGTGCCGCCCATGTCGCCCTCGCCCGCGACGATGTCGAGCTGCTCGGCCATGGTGGAGATGACCGGGTGGCCGGTGGCCGCGTCGAACTCGGTGGAGTTGGCGTCCGCGATGCCGGCCAGGTTGCGCGCGGCCTCGATCACGATGCACTGGAGGCCGAGGCACAGGCCGAGCAGCGGGATCTTGTGCTCACGGGCGTACTGGATGGCGCCGACCTTGCCGGAGACACCGCGGTCGCCGAAGCCGCCGGGGATGCAGATCGCGTCCACGTCACCGAGCTGCTTGGCGGCGCCGGCCGGGGTCTTGCAGTCGTCCGAGGTGACCCACTTGATCTTCACGCGGGCCTTGTTGGCGAACCCGCCGGCGCGCAGCGCCTCGGTGACCGAGAGGTAGGCGTCGGGCAGGTCGATGTACTTGCCGACCAGCGCGAGGTTGATCTCGTGCAGCGGGTTGTGGACGCGGTCGAGCAGGTCGTCCCAGGTCCGCCAGTCCACATCACGGAACGGCAGGTCCAGCTTGCGGACGACATAGGCGTCCAGGCCCTCGCTGTGCACGGTCTTGGGGATGTCGTAGATCGAGCGGGCGTCGGGGCAGGCCACCACGGCGGCCTCGTCGACGTCGCACATCAGCGAGATCTTGCGCTTGATCGCGGTCGGCACCTCACGGTCCGAGCGCAGCACGATCGCGTCCGGCTGGATACCGATGTTCCGCAGGGCCGCAACCGAGTGCTGGGTCGGCTTCGTCTTCAGCTCTCCCGACGGGCCGATGTACGGCAGGAGGGAAATGTGGACGACGAACACGTTGTCACGGCCGACCTCGTGACGGACCTGGCGGACCGTCTCCAGGAAGGGCAGCGACTCGATGTCGCCGACCGTGCCGCCGACCTCGGTGATGACGACGTCGACCTCGTCGGTCGCCATGCGCCGGATGCGGTGCTTGATCTCGTTGGTGATGTGCGGGATGACCTGCACGGTGTCGCCCAGGTACTCGCCGCGCCGCTCCTTGGCGATCACCGTCGAGTAGACCTGGCCGGTGGTGACGTTGGCGCTGCCGTCCAGGTCGCGGTCGAGGAACCGCTCGTAGTGGCCGATGTCCAGGTCGGTCTCGGCGCCGTCGTTGGTGACGAACACCTCACCGTGCTGGAAGGGGTTCATCGTGCCGGGGTCGACGTTCAGATACGGGTCGAGCTTCTGCATCACGACGCGCAGGCCCCGCGCCTTGAGGAGCATGCCGAGGCTGGAGGCGGTGAGGCCCTTGCCGAGTGAGGAGGCGACACCCCCGGTGACGAAGATGTGCTTGGTCGTCGTGGTGTTGCTGTTTCGGAAAGCAGCGGGCGGCATGGCCAAGAGGGGGCTCCCGTGGTCGCGGTCTGGGGTGCGGTGCGGCTGCCCGCCCGGAGATCCCGGGTTTTTCTGGAGGCGCCGTCGCTGCGGTTCGGGGGTTTCTTGCCCACCGGTCCACGGGCTACCAGGGTATCAGCGCCCGGAGGAGATGGCTTCCGGCCACGCTCCGCGCCCGCCCCGACACGGACGCGACCTGCATCGACATGAACACGCCTCCCGTCGACACAGACGCGCCCCGGTTACCTGCTTCTCACCGGGTGCTCACCCGTTCGGCCCAGGTCCGTTGGCGAGAGCGGCACACAGATCATCTACGTGCGTCGTATCCTGCTCGGACACTCGCTGCCGAGCCGGTCCGGAACACGGCACCACCCCCGCCCGTATATCCCGGAACAACGAGAGCTCGTCAGTCCGTTGGGCAACGACCCCCATTTGCTTCATGGCTCAACGACGCACTACAAACGATCCCTTGACCGCACACAGCGACCGCCCCTTTTTCGTGGGGCGACGTGGCCGTTCGACTGGAGTTGCACGTGGCCGGGCGCATCGAAGATTACGCACTCATCGGAGACATGCAGACCGCTGCCCTGGTCTGCCGGGACGGCACGGTGGACTGGCTGTGCCTGCCCCGATTCGATTCCCATGCCATCTTCGCCGGTCTGTTGGGCACCGAGGAACACGGCTTCTGGCGGCTGGGCCCGGCCCACGCCGCCGACGCGCCGCCGCCCACCGCGGCCCGGCGCGGCTACCGCGGTGACTCGCTGATCCTGGAGTCGGAGTGGGACACCCCGCGAGGCACGGTCCGCGTGACCGATTTCATGCCCCCTCGCGACGGCGCCCCCCAGCTGATCCGCATCGTGGAGGGCATCTCGGGCCGCGTCCCGATGCGCTCGGCCCTCCGCATGCGTTTCTCCTACGGCCGGGTCGTCCCCTGGGTGCACAAGCACGAGGGCCGCACGGTCGCCGTCGCGGGCCCCGACTCCGTGTGGTTCGACACATCGGCGGAGACCTACGGCAAGCAGCTCACGACGTACGCCGACTTCACCGTCGCGCCGGGTGACCGCATCGCGTTCACCATCTCGTGGGAGCCCTCGCACAAGCAGCCGCCGCCGCTCCCCGAGCCGGAGCAGTCGCTGGAGGCCACGGAGGACTTCTGGCGCGACTGGGTCGACCAGTGCACGTACCACGGCCCGTACCGCGAGGCGGTGGTCCGCTCCCTGATCACGCTCAAGGCCCTCACGTACGCCCCCACGGGTGGCATCGTCGCCGCGCCGACCACCTCCCTCCCGGAGGAGATCGGCGGCGTCCGCAACTGGGACTACCGCTACACCTGGCTCCGCGACGCGGCCATCACCCTCTCCTCGCTCCTGCGCACCGGCTACCGCGAGGAGGCCCGCGCCTGGCGCGAGTGGCTCCTGCGGGCGGTCGCCGGCGACCCGGAGAACCTGCAGATCATGTACGGCATCGCCGGCGAGCGCGAACTCGGCGAGGCGGAGCTGGACTGGCTGCCGGGCTACGAGAACTCCGGCCCGGTCCGGGTCGGCAACGGCGCCGCGCACCAGCTCCAGCTCGACGTCTACGGCGAGGTCACCGAGGCCCTGCACCTGGCCCACATGACGGGCCTGGCCCGCAACGACTACGCCTCCCTGCTCCAGCTGAAGCTGATCCGCTACCTGGAGAAGCACTGGGACGAGCCCGACGAGGGCATCTGGGAGGTGCGCGGCCCGCGCCGCCACTTCGTGCACTCGAAGGTGATGGCCTGGGTCGCGGTCGACCGCACGATCAAGCTGATCGAGTCGGGCGACGCGGACGGCCCGCTGGAGAAGTGGCGCGAACTGCGCGACGACATCCACCGGGACGTGTGCGAGCGCGGCTACGACAAGGAGCGCAACACCTTCACACAGTCGTACGGCTCGAAGGAGCTGGACGCCTCGCTGCTCCTGATCCCGCAGATGGGCTTCCTGCCCCCGGACGACAAGCGCGTGATCGGCACGATCGAGGCGATCCAGCGCGAGCTGTCCACCCCGGACGGCTTCATCCTGCGCTACCCGACCTCGGGCACGGACGAGGGCGTCGACGGCCTCCCCGGCGACGAGGGCGCGTTCCTCGCGTGCTCGTTCTGGATGGCGGACGACCTCGCGATGATCGGCCGGGTCGACGAGGCCCGCAAGCTCTTCGAGAAGCTCCTCTCCCTCCGCAACGACCTGGGCCTCCTCGCCGAGGAGTGGGACCCGCGCCTGCAACGCCAGGTCGGCAACTTCCCGCAGGCCTTCAGCCACGTCCCCCTGATCGACACGGCCCTGCGCCTGACGGCTTCGGGGGCCTACGGCGGCTGACACCGGTGCCGGGGTGATGCACCCGTGGACCACCTGACATCACTACCGGGAGAACCGTGACCGTGAGCAAGAACATCAACAACCCCGTGGGCACGGGCGGCGGCCAACGCAAGAAGCTGTCCCGCGCCGAACGGCAGAACCACGGCCCGCACCGCAACCTCGACCGCCAGGGTGCGGCCGACCAGAAGGCGGAGCTCGTGCGCAAGATGCGCGAGAGGGCAGCCGCGGCCGAGGCCGCCGGGCAGGCCGGCGACGACACCGCGAAGAGCTGACAGGCCTCAGCGGCAGGGCCTTACGGCTTGGTGACGTGCGGCGGCCCGGCGCGACCGCCGCACGTCACCCGCCAGGCTGGAAGCCGACAAAAGCCCCTTTTCTGAAAGGGGGGCGGCCATGGCTTCCCTCTCGACGGCGAGCGCGGCTCTCACCGCGTTGCGCGAGGATCTGGTCGGCGACGTGTTCGCCCCGGGGGATCAGGGTTACGACGACGCCCGTGTCGTCTTCAACGCGATGATCGACCGGCGACCGGCCGTGATCGCCCAGTGCGTGGACGAGGCCGATGTCGTACGGGCCGTGCGCTTCGGGCGCGAACTGGATCTGCCGATCGCGGTGCGCGGCGGCGGACACAGCGTCGCCGGCATGGCGCTGGGCGACGGGGCGCTCGTCGTGGACCTGCGCCATATGCGCGAGGTCACGGTCCATCCCGCGGCCCGGGCGGTACGGATCGCCGGCGGCGCCACCATGAGCGAACTGGACGGCGCGACCCAGGAACACGGCCTCGCCACCACCGGCGGCCGGGTCTCCACAACCGGCGTCGGCGGCTTCGTCCTCGGCGGCGGCACCGGCTGGCTGGACCGCGCCTTCGGTCTCGCCGTCGACAACCTGCTCGCCGTCGACCTGGTGACCGCCGACGCGACCGTGGTCCACGCGAGCGCCGAGGAGAACCCCGAGCTGTTCTGGGCGCTGCACGGCGGCGGCGGAAACTTCGGCATCGCCACCGCGCTCACCCTGCGACTGCACGAGCTCCCCGAGTTCTCCGTCGCCATGGTGATGTACGAGCCCGAGCACGGACCCGACGTCGTCCGCACCTACCGCGAGATCATCGAGACCGGCCCGAATGAGGCGAGCGGCGGAGTCATCTATCTGACCGCCCCGCCCGAGGAGTTCGTCCCCGAGCACCTGGTCGGCAAGCGGCTGTGCGGCGCGCTGATCACCTACGCCGGCGCCGAGGAGGACATGCGCAAACTCGCCCAGCCACTGCTGGCCCTGCCGCACGAGATAGAGATCGTCACCGCGCTGCCCTACGCCATGTTCCAGACGATGTTCGACGATCCCCCAGGTATGCGGAACTACTGGTCGGCCGAGTATCTGACGGGCGCGCCCGACGAGTTCACGGACGTCTTCTGCGCCCTCGGCGAGAGCATGCCGGTCCCCACGGGCACCCAGCACGTGCTGTTCCCGCAGGGCGGCGCCATCGCGTCCGGGCCGACCGAGTACCCGCAGCCGTTCCGGACCGCGCCCTGGGCCGTGCACCCCTTCGGCATGTGGGAGGACCCGGCCGACGACGAGCGCTGCGTCGCATGGGTCAGGGACGTCCAGGCCCGGGTCCGGCCCTGGAGCACGGGCGCGGCCTACCTCAACTTCATCGGCGACGAGGGCACCGACCGCGTGACGGCGGGCCTGGGCGCCGAGAACACCCGACGGCTCGCGGCGGTGAAGCGGGAGTACGACCCCGACAACGTCTTCCGCTTCAACCACAACATCGCGCCTGCCTAGCCTCGAGGTGTGCTGAGGGCATCCGCGCAGGTACCGTCCGCTGCATGGACAGCCGCACGGACAGCACATTCGACAGCCAGGGCGCCGGCATCACCGTTCAGCGGGCGCTGGAGCTGCCCGGGCTGCGCAGCGGGCTGCCGGAGATCCTGGCGGGCGCCGACCGCCTTCAGCGGACCGTGCGCTGGGTCCACGCGGGCGAGGTCCCGAACATCGCCTCCCTCCTCAAGGGCGGCGAACTCCTCCTGACCACGGGCTACGGCCTGGGCACACGCCCGGCGGAACAACGCGCCTTCGTCCGCACGCTCGCCGAACGCGGCATCGCGGCCCTGGTCGTCGAACTGGGCCCCCGCTTCACCCGCCTCCCCGCCACGCTCGTCGAGACGGCCAGGGCGACCGGCCTCCCCCTCGTCCAGCTGCACCGCGAGGTGCCGTTCGTCGCGGTCACCGAGGAGATCCACACCGAGATCGTCAACGGCCACTACACGCTGCTCCAGCAGGCCGAGGAGGTCCACCGCCGCTGCACGGAGGCCCTGCTCGGCGGCGGCGGAATCCCCCAAGTCCTGGGCATCCTGGCCGACTTCAGCGGCAACCCGGTCTTCCTGGAGACCCCGGACGGCCAACTCCTTTACGCGGCAGGGTCAGGCCCCGAGGGCGCCGACCCGCTCCAGGTGTGGGAGGGCCTGCGTGGCCAGCACAAGGACGCCTCGCCACTTGCCGGTTCGGTGGTGGTGGACGTGCCGGGCGGTGGTCCCGGTACGGGGTCGGTGCGGGCGCGGATCGTCCTCCTCCCGGTCCGCGCTCCCCTGGCCCCCGTGCACCGCATCGCCGCCGAACGGGCCGCCGACATCCTCGCCGTGGTCCTGATGCAGGCCCGCCAGGAGGAGGAGTTGGCGGCACGCGGACGCGGCGACTTCCTCACCGACCTCGCCGAGGGCCGCATCGCCGCGGAGGACGCCCCGGCGCAGGCCCGGGTCCTGGGCTTCAAGCCCGGCACCAGCCCGCTGCTGCCCGTGGTGATGCGCCTGGGCGACGCGCTGGCCGCACCGGGCGGCGGCTGGGCGGTCCTGGCCCGCGCGGTCGCCGAGGAACTGGCCTCGGTGGGCGTCCCGGTCCTGCTGGGCGTACGACCGGTCGAGGGCCGCGTCCCCCTCCTCCTCGGCCTGCGCTCGGAGTCGGAGCGCTCGGCGGTCGCGGACCGGGTGGCGGCCGCGCTGCGGGCGGGCGTTGAGCGCGCCGGGATGCAACGCCCGGGCGCGCAGCCGCCGATCGTGGTCGTCGGGGTGGCCGGCGGCTGGGCGGCGGCATCGGCGGGCCTGCGCCACGCGGCCGAGACGGCGACGGCGGCCCAGGGCCTGACCGACCAGCCTTGGTACGACGCACGGCGCCTGGACATCGAGCTGCTGTTGTGGCGACTGCGCGACCATCCCGACCTGGCGGCCTTCGTGGACCGGGCGATCGGCCCGCTCCGCGACCACGACAACCGCTCCAAGCCGCCCCTACTCCCCACCCTGGAAACGTACTTGGCCCACGCGGGCCGGAAGGCGGAGACGGCCCGCGAGCTGCACCTCAACCGGCAGACGCTCTACAACAGGCTTGCCAGGATCGGTGAGTTGCTCGGCACGGACCTCGAAGACCCGCAGACGGTACTGGCGTTGAGCCTGGCGCTACGGGCACGCAGGCTCGTCCCCTGAGGAGCCGCTCTCAGGTGAACGGCAGCGGCTGGGTCAACTCGTCGTAGACGCTCAGCACTTGGGCGACGGTCTCGTCCTCGGTGGGCCAAGTGGCCGCCTGTCGGGCGCCCTTCTCCCGGAGCAGTTCCCGGCGTTCGGGGTCGCGCAGCAGTCCGGTGACGGCGTCGGCGAGGGCCTTCGCGTCGCCGTAGGGGACGAGTTCGGCGGCGTCGCCGACGAGTTCGGGGACGCCTCCGACGGCGGTCGCGACGAGCGGTACGCGGGCGTGCAGGGCTTCCTGGGCGATCACCGAGCGGGACTCCCAACTGCTGGGCAGGAGTGCGACATCGGCGGCGGCGAGCAGTTCGCCCACGTCGTCGCGCCGCCCGATGAGCCGCACCGGCAGCTCTTCGTCCTCGATCCGCCGCTGCAACTCACCCCGCAGCGGCCCCTCCCCCGCGATCACGAGCAACGGCGTCGGATCGAGACGGCACCAGCCGCGCGAGGCGTCCAGGAGCGTGTCGTAGCCCCGCTGCCGGTCGAGGGAGCCGACGGCGACGAGCAACGGGCGGTCGGTGGCGCCGAGTTCGGCCCGGAGCTTGGGGCTGAGCCGGTCGGGATCGTCGTGGTCCACGGCGGCTCGACGCGGCCCGGGCAGCGCGACGGCGGCGAGGCGGGCGTCCCGGGCGCCGGTTCGCCGGGCCCGGTCGACAAGATCGGAGGTGGTCCCCAGCACCACGACTGCGGCCTTCACGACCCGCCGCTCCAGCAGCCGCAGCAGGTGCGCCCGCGCTCCCTCGGCATGGGCGCGGTTGTGCCACGTGACGACGAGCGGGGTGCGGCGTCCGCTGAGGGCGAGGACCGCGCGGAAGGAGGCGTGCAGCCCGTGCGCGTGCACCAGGTCGGCGTCGGCGCAGGCGGCCCGGAGGGCGGCCACGGAGGCGGGGTCACTGCTGCGGGGCACGTGCACGTGTTCGGCGCCGACGCCCGTGAAGTCGTAGGTGTGATCGGCCTCGACGGGGGCGCACACCGTGACCCGCACGCCCCGCGCGACGAGCCCGGAGGCCAGGGAGCGCACATGCGCGCTACTGGCGGCATTGCCTCCGCCGAGCACCTGCACGGTGCGCAGCGGCGACTGGCCGTGCGGTGAGTGGCTGCTCACGGGGGTCACGTGGCCGGGGCTCCTGGTTCGGCGACGGGCGGTCACGAAGAAAGTACAGAAGGATCGGGCGGAGGGGGTGTACCGCACGCTTCCTACGCGTTCCGTCTCAAGGATGCCAGCACGTACGGGTGTTCCGGCAACGCCGAAGGGTGTGGGGGCTGTGTGGAAGGGCAACAGGGGGGCGGGGATCACCCGTACGAGTGAGGGGTGGGGGGTGTGCGAGGCGTGCGCACGATCATCCGGCCACCGCGCGCGGAGGCCCGCCGGCCGTACGCGAGGCTCGCACCAGCCGTGCGTGGCCGGCGCCGGCCATTCGCCGAACGCCCGCCAACCGTCCGCCCGACCCCCGCTAACCGTCCGCCCGCGCCGTCGCCAGCAACTCCTCCGCATGCGCCCGAGCCGTCTCCGAGTCCTCCTGGCCGGCCAGCATCCGGGACAACTCCCGTACCCGGTCCTCCCCTTCGAGGACCTTCACGCCGGAGCGGGTGACGGACCCGTCGTTGGTCTTCTCGACCAGCAACTGGCGATCGGCGAAGGCCGCCACCTGAGGCAGGTGGGTCACGACGACGACCTGGGCGGTCTTCGCGAGCTTCGCGAGCCGTCGCCCGATCTCGACCGCCGCCTTGCCGCCGACGCCGGCGTCGACCTCGTCGAAGAGGTACGTCGGCACGGGGTCGGTCCCCGCGAACACGACCTCCACGGCGAGCATCACGCGCGACAACTCACCGCCGGACGCGCCCTTGGCGATGGGACGCGGCGGAGCGCCCGGGTGCGGGGCGAGGAGCAGTTCGACCTCGTCGACGCCCGACGGGCCGTAGGCGACCGTACGGCCCCCGACCTCGACGCCCTCCGGATCCTCGGTCTGCCGGATCTCGAACGACACACGCGCGTGCGGCATCGCGAGGGAAGCCAACTCCGCGGTCACCGCCGCGGCGAACCGCTCGGCGGCCTCCGTGCGCGCGTCGGTCAACGCCTGGGCCAGGCCGCCCAGTTCACCCCGTAGCGCGTCCCGCTCGGCGGTCAACTCGTCGATGCGTTCGTCGTCGCCGTCGAGTTCGGTCAGCCGCGAGGCACCCCGCTCGGCGTACGCGAGCACGGCGGTGATGTCCTCGCCGTACTTCCGGGTGAGCGCGTTGAGGGCGGCCCGGCGTTCCTCGACGGCGGCCAGTCGCAGCGGATCGGCGTCCAGGTCGTCGGCGTAGCCCGCCAACTCCCCCGCCACATCGCCCAGAAGGATGCCGATCTCACCGATCCGGTCGGTGAGCGAGGCCAGTTCGGAGTCGTGCGACCGTACGGCCTCCAGGGCCCGCTGCGCGCCCGCGACGAGGGTCGCCGCGTCGATGCCCTCGGGGTCCTCGGGATTACCGGCGAGCGCGGCATGAGCGGCCGTGGCGGCGGACGCCAACGCCTCGGCGTGACCGAGCCGTTCGGCCTCGGCGGCGAGTTCGACATCCTCCCCGGCGCGCGGCTCGACGCCGGCGATCTCGTCGAGGCCGTAGCGCAACATGTCGGCTTCCTGGGCCCGTTCACGCGCGCGCGTGGTGATCTCGTCCAGTTCGACGGCGACGGCACGCAGCCGCCGATAAGCCTCCGCGTACTTGGTGAGCGGCCCGGTGACGGCGTCCCCGGCGTACCGGTCGAGGGCCTGCCGCTGCCGGGACTGCTTCAGCAGCCCCTGCTGATCGGTCTGCCCGTGCACGGCGACCAGCTCGTCGGCCAACTCGGCGAGCACCCCCACCGGGACGGAACGCCCGCCCAGATGCGCCCGGGACCGCCCTTCGGCGGAAACGGTACGGCTGATGAGCAGCGTCCCGTCCTCTAGCTCCGCGCCCGCCTCCTCGGCGCGCAGGACGGCCGAGGAGGCCGGAGGCACGGAGATCCGCCCCTCCACGACCGCGTTCTTCGCCCCGATCCGCACCAACGCCGGGTCAGCCCGCCCACCCAGCAACAACCCAAGACTGGTGACGACCATGGTCTTACCCGCACCGGTCTCACCCGTGACAGCGGTGAACCCCGGCGACAGTTCGACGACAGCATCGTCGATGACTCCGAGCGACCGTATCCGCATCTCTTCCAGCACGGTGAAGACCTTACGAGGTAGGGCGGGAGAAGCGCGAGGCACCCTGTCACCCAGGGGAGTGGACCCCCTGCTTTTAGGGGCGCGGGGAACTGCGCGACAAGCCCCCACCGGCCCGCACTCTAATGAGGAGCCCCACGCCACCCCGAAACAGGCAGAGCGAACTTAGCAACAAGCCGATCGGTAAACGACGCATGATGCAGCCGAGCCAGCCGCACAGGCACAGCGCCCCGACGCACCTCAACCCGAGCCCCGGCAGGCAACTCAACAGTCCGCCGCCCGTCACACCACAAAACCCCCGGAGGGATGTGCGGCAACACCTCAACGGCCAGCACAGAATCCGGCGAAGTAACCAACGGCTTCGCGAACAACGCATGCGCACTGATAGGCACCATCAGCAACGCCTCAACCTCGGGCCACACCACAGGCCCACCAGCCGAGAACGCATACGCCGTAGACCCCGTAGGAGTCGCACAAACGATCCCGTCACACCCGAACCCAGTCACCGGGCGCCCGTCAATCTCAAGGACGACCTCAAGCAGCTTCTCGGCGCCGGCCTTCTGCACCGCCGCCTCGTTCAGCGCCCAGTCCGTATGCACGATGTTGCCGTTCTTGTGCACGACGACATCGACGGTCATCCGCTCCTCGACCTCGTACGCCCGCGTGACCACCCGGTCCACGACCTTGTCGAGATCGTCCCGCTCCGCCTCCGCGAGGAACCCCACGCTCCCGAGGTTGACGCCGAGCATCGGCACCCCGGACGCCCGCGCGAACTCCGCACCCCGGAGCAGCGTGCCGTCACCCCCGAGGACGATGAGCAACTCGCACCCCTCAAGGCACTGCGGGGTCGCCTCGGTGACCGTCTCCACCTCGTCCGGGAGCGGCAGGTCGCGTGCCTCGTACTCCAGGACGCGCACCCCGATGCCGGACTGGAGCAGCCCCTTGACGACCAGCTCCGCGCTCCGGATGGCCGCAGGGCGACCCGTGTGCGCGAGCAGGAAAACAGTACGAGCTCGGTTCTGTGTCAACGCGGCCCCTCCGCCACTGCACGGTCAACATCGGCCGGGTCCAGTTCGGGTGCGCCGGCCCGCAGCCACAGAAAGTACTCGACATTCCCGGAGGGCCCGGGCAGCGGGCTGGCGGTGACCCCCCGCACCCCGAGCCCCAACTCGGCCGCCCGCCGGGCGACTCCGCGCACGGCCTCGGCCCGGAGTTCCGGGCTGCGTACGACACCGCCGCTCCCCAACCGTTCCTTCCCCACCTCGAACTGCGGCTTGACCATCATCACCAGGTCCGCGTCCGGCTTCGTGCACCGCGCCAGGGCGGGCAGCACCAGCCCGAGCGGGATGAAGGACAGATCCCCCACGACTAGATCCACAGGCTCCCCATCGATCGCTTCAAGCGTCAACTCGCGTACGTTCGTACGGTCCTTGACGGTGACGCGTTCATCGCTCTGAAGAGACCACGCGAGTTGTCCGTACCCGACGTCGACCGCCACGACCTGCGTGGCACCCGCGCGGAGCAGCACATCGGTGAAGCCTCCGGTGGACGCGCCGGCGTCCAGGGCCCGTCGTCCCTCGACGACGAGCCCCTGCGGTACGAAGACCTCCAGCGCGCCCGCGAGCTTGTGGCCACCGCGCGACACGTAGTCGGGATCGTCGTCGTCCGCTACGACGACGATGGCGGCCGCGGTCTCCACCTGGGTGGCGGGCTTGGTCGCGACCGTCTTGCCCACGGTGACCCGGCCGGCGGCGATCAACTGGCTCGCGTGCTCCCGCGAGCGCGCGAGCTTCCGTCGGACCAGCTCGGCGTCGAGACGTCGGCGTGCCACTCCTGCCACGTTCGGTTCAGCTCCTGTTGTCGTACGGCCTTGGGGGCACCGGAGGTCCCGGGCGGGCATCGAGCGCGGTGAGCGCGTCGCGCAGCCCCCGGTGTACATCCTCGTACACCTCGACATGTCCGTCCGTGGCGAGGTGGTCGGTGTCGGCAAGCCGCCCGAGCTGGGCGTCGACGTCGGCGTTGCCGCTCGGGGCACGGTCCACGTCCAGGGGCGCGGGAGCGGCCGGATCGTACGCGGGCTCCGCCTCCACGACAGCCTCCACGACGGCTTCCGGAACACCCGCCGGAACACCCTCTGCTACGGCCCCGACCTCGGCCTCGGGCAATGAGTCGCTCATGCCCAGACGCTACCCCGAAGGCCTGGGGTACCGTCGATCACGATGGCAACGATCGAAGAGTGCCGCGCCGCACTCGAGAAGCTCTCGGACAACATGCAGAAGGCCGATGGGAATGTCCGCGCCGCCGCGGCCATGGACCGTTCGGTCAGCTGCCGGATCACCGATCTCGACGTCACCTTCGTCGGGCGGCTGACCGGCGGCCGGATCGTGGTGGACGAGACCGTGGAGGGCCTTCCCCCGGAGAAGGCCCAGATCAGGCTGACCATGGCCGGTGACGACCTGGTCGCCATGGTCAACGGCGGGCTGAACTTCGCGAAGGCCTGGGGCTCGGGCCGGGTGAAGCTGGAGGCCAACGTGTTCGACCTGTTCCGCCTCAGGAAGCTTCTGTAGCGGCCACCTTCTGGTGCTCGGCACGCGCGCGTGCCTTCCGCGCCGCCGGCACCACCAGCGGTGTCCCCGTCTCCGGGTCGTCGATGACCTGGCAGCGCAGCCCGAAGACCTCCTCGACCAGTTCGGCCGTGACGATGTCGCCCGGGGCGCCCTCGGCGATGACCGCGCCCTCCTTCAGCGCGATGAGGTGGGTGGCATACCGGGCGGCGTGGTTGAGGTCGTGCAGCACCGCGACCAGCGTGCGGCCCTGCTCCTCGTGCAGCTCGGCGCACAGGTCCAGGACGTCGATCTGGTGCTGGATGTCCAGGTAGGTGGTCGGCTCGTCGAGCAGCAACAGGGGCGTCTGCTGGGCCAGCGCCATCGCGATCCACACGCGCTGCCGCTGCCCGCCGGACAATTCGTCGACATAGCGATCGGCGAGCTCGGCGACCCCGGTCTGCGCCATCGACTCCTGTACGACCCGCTCGTCCTCCTGCGACCACTGGCGCAGGATGCCCTGGTGCGGGTACCGGCCGCGGCCCACGAGGTCGCCGACGGTGATGCCGTCGGGCGCGATGGACGACTGCGGGAGCAGACCGAGCGTCCGCGCGACCTTCTTCGCCGGCATCGACTGGATGACCTGCCCGTCGAGCAGCACCCGGCCCTCGTTCGGCTTGAGCATCCGGGACAGGGCGCGCAGCAGCGTGGACTTGCCGCACGCGTTCGGGCCGACGATCACCGTGAAGGAGTTGTCGGGTATCTCCACGGACAACTCGCGTGCGATGACGCGCTGGTCGTAGGCGAGGGTGACGTTCTCGGCGGACAGACGGTTCACGGTGCTCCTTCGGTGGTTCTCGCTCGCCGAGGCGTTCGTAGAGGTGCTGGACGTGCTCACTGGGATGTGCGTAGCGAGGTCGGTCGCGTTGCTCGTAGCGGCGCTCATATCCGCCCCGCCTTCCGCTCCGTGACCAGGAGCCACAGCAGGTAGACCCCGCCGAGGACTCCGGTGACCACGCCCACCGGCAACTGGTCGGCGCCGAACGCCCGTTGGGAGGCCCAGTCGGCGGTGACCAGCAGGGTGGCGCCCATGCACAGCGAGGGCACGAGGTTCGGACCGGGCGAGCGGGTCAGGCGCCGGGCGAGCTGCGGTGCCGTGAGGGCGACGAAGCCGACGGGTCCGGCTGCGGCGGTCGCGGCCGCGGTGAGCAGCACGGCGGCCACCATCAGCAGCAGCCGTACGCGCTCGACGCGCACGCCCAGGGCGTACGACACGTCGTCGCCCATCTCCATCATCCTCAGCCCGCGCCCGTTGGCGAGGACGAGCGGCACCAGGACGGCGCACAGCGCGAGCAACGGCCAAACCTGGGTCCAGTCACGGCCGTTGAGGGAACCGGTCATCCAGACGACCGCGCGGGCCGCGTCGACGAGGTCGGCCTTGGTGAGCAGATAGCCGTTGACGGCGGTGACGACGGCGGAGACGCCGATGCCGACGAGGACGAGCCGGTATCCGTGCACCCCCTGCTTCCAGGCCAGCAGATAGATCGCGAGCCCGGTCACCAGACCGCCGACGAGCGCCCCGAGGGTGACGGCGGTCGCGCTGCCGGAGAACAGCACGATCATGACGAGCGCCCCGGCCGTCGACCCTTGCGAGAGGCCGAGCACGTCCGGACTGCCCAGCGGATTACGGGAGATGGACTGGAACAGCGCCCCGCCGAGCCCGAGCGAGGCACCGACGAGGAGGCCGACAAGGACGCGCGGCAGCCGCAGCTCGTTGACGATGAACTCCTGTCCCGCGTTCCCGCCGCCGAACAGCGTCTTGAGGACGTCACCGGCCGGGATCGGGAAGTCCCCGGTACCGATCAGCACGACACTCGCGGCGAGCGCGCAGAGCAGGAGAAGGACGACGACCGTGAAGGCGCGGAGATCAAGGCGGAGGGAGAGGCCGCCGGTCCGGACGGCCCGCGTACGGAGCGCCCGAGTCGGGGCGGCCTTCTCAACTGGGCTGTCCTGCGCGGTCGTAGAAGCGGTCGTAGAAGAGGGATTCACAGCTGAGTCGTCCTTCGGCGCCGCACGAGATAGATGAAGACCGGCCCGCCGATGACCGCGGTGACGATGCCCACCTGGAGCTCCGCGGGCCGCGCGATCAACCGGCCCAGGACGTCCGCACCGAGCAGCAGCACGGGCGACAGGATCGTGGCGTACGGAAGGATCCAGCGCAGGTCGGGGCCGGTGAAGGAGCGCACCACGTGCGGGACCATCAGGCCGACGAAGACGATCGGGCCGCAGGCGGCGGTCGCCGCTCCGCACAGCACGGTCGCGGAGAGCATGGCGAGCGCGCGGGTGCGGTTGAGGTTGGCGCCGAGGGCGCGGGCGGTGTCGTCGCCCATCGCGACCGCGTTCAGCGGCCGGGCGAGCAGCAGGGAGACGACGGTGCCGACCGCGAGAAACGGCGCGACCTGCGTGATGGTCGAGCCGGTGGCCGAGGCCAGTGAACCGACCGTCCAGAAGCGCATCCTGGAGAGCGCCGCGTCGTCCATGATCATGACGGCCTGGAGATAGCCGTAGAGCGCGGCGCTGATCGCGGTGCCGGCGAGGGCGAGGCGCACGGGGGTGGCGCCCCGGCTGCCGCCGAGGAACCAGACCAGCGCGCCGACCACGGCCGCGCCCGCGAAGGCGAACCAGACGTAGCCGTTCAGGCTGGTGACACCGAAGTACGTGATCGCGGTGACGACCGCGGCCGAGGCGCCGGCGTTGATGCCGAGCAGGCCGGGGTCCGCGAGCGGATTGCGGGTCAGCGCCTGGAGGACCGCGCCGGACAGACCGAGCGCGGCACCGGCGAGCAGCCCGAGGACGGTACGGGAGATCCGGTCGTCGACCACGATGTCCGCGTACGTCCCCGTGTCATGGAACAGGCCGTGCCACACATCCCCCAACGGCAGCGATTTCGCGCCGATCGCGATGCTCGCCAGGGCCACGAGGACCAGGAGCGCCACGGAGGCGAAGAGCCCAAGGACACGTATCGCCCGGCGGGTTGGGGGCGCGGGGGCGGTCTCCGCGCGCTGTTCTGGGGGACTGTCGACCAACACGAGGTTAGGTTAGCCTACCCTCGCATTCGAGCCGAAGGCCGCGTCCCGCCTCACCGCCGATCAGCGCCCTTGATGCCGCCCCCTCATGTCACAACCCCAGCCGCGCCAGCGCCTTCTCCCCGTCCAGCGTGCAGGAGCCGTCCCCCGCCGCCGTCCAGGCCGCCGCGCAAAGCGCCCGAAGCCCGTCCAACGGCTCGCCCTCACCGTCGAGTTCCAGCCGGTCACGGCCCGCCGTCGCCGTCCAACCGCCGCACCGGAAGCCGTCTCCCGCCCCGGTGACCTCGGGCTGCCCGGTGAGCATGCCCCGCAGATCGGCGTCGACGTAGGTCGGCCTGTGCTGCGGCGGCGCGGCGAGGAGCTGCGCGCCGTCGGTCACACCGGTGAGCACGAGCAGCGAATCGACCTCCCCGTTGAACGCCCCCTCGATGTCCGTGTCCAGCCGGTCCCCCACCACCAACGGCCGCTCGGCGCCCGTCCGCAGGATCGTCTCCTTGTGCATGGGCGGCAACGGCTTCCCCGCCACCTGCGGCTCGGCCCCGGTCGCGATCCGTACGACCTCGACCGCCGCGCCGTTGCCCGGGGCGATGCCGCGCGCGCTCGGGATCGTCAGGTCGGTGTTGGACGCGAACCACGGCACCCCGCGCGCGATGGCGTAACAGGCCTCCGCGAACCGCCCCCAGGCCAGGTCGGGGCCGCCGTAGCCCTGCACGACGGCCACCGGCTCGTCGTCCGCCGAGTCGACGGGCTCAAGGCCTCGCTCGCGCAGCGCGACCCGCAGCCCCTCGCCGCCGATGACCAGCACGCGGGAGCCCGCCGGCACCTGCTCGCTGATCAGCCGGGCGACGGCTTGCGCGGAGGTGATGACGTCGTCGGCGCCGGTCGGTATGCCCAGCTCGGTGAGGTGGTCGGCCACCGCGTCAGGCGTCCGCAGCGCGTTGTTCGTGACGTACGCGAGCCGCATCCCGCCCGCGCGGGCGGTGGCGAGCGAGTCGACCGCGTGGGCGATCGCGTTGCCCCCCGCGTACACCACCCCGTCGAGGTCGAGCAGCGCCGTGTCGTACGCCTCGCTCAGGGCCCGGGCACTGCCGTCGGGGCTCGTCCTGACGCTCTGGCTCATTCCACATCGCTCCTCGTTCGATCGCTTTCACCCGATCATCCCGCATGCCACTGACACACGTACGATGCCGGGATGAACACCGCAGGTCACTCGGAAGCAACGGAGCGCCGAGGCCTGGAACTCACCCCGTTCCGAGGCCTTCGCTACGACCCCGACCTGGTCGGCAGCCTGGCCGCCGTGACGTCCCCACCGTACGACGTGGTCGTACGCCCCGACGGCCTGCACCATCTCCAGGACTCCGACCCGCACAACATCGTCCGCCTGATCCTCCCGCAGGCCACCACCGCCGGCGCCCGCAACGAACAGGCCGCCGACACCCTGCACCGCTGGCTCTCCGAGGGGGTCCTCACCACGGACCCCGAGCCCGGCCTGTACGTCTACGAACAGCACGACGGCAACGGCCTGTTGCAACGCGGTGTCATCGGCGCCCTGCGTCTGTCGGATCCCTCGGAGGGCGTGGTCCTGCCGCACGAGGACGTCATGCCGCACGTGGTCGCCGACCGCGCGGCCCTCATGCGCGCCACCTCGGCGAACTTCGAACCCCTGCTCCTGACGTACCGGGGCAACGGCACGCCGTCCGACACGACGACGGTGGTCGAGCGCATCGCCGAGGACCCCGCACTCCTGTCGACGACTACGGAGGACGGCTACAGCCACCGCCTGTGGTCGGTCACCGACCCCGCCGACCTGGCCCGCATCCAGCAGGACCTGTCCCACCACCAGGCCCTGATCGCCGACGGCCACCACCGCTGGGCGACCTATCGACGTCTACGCGCGGAGCATCCCTCCCCCAGCCCCTGGGACTACGGCCTGGTCCTCCTCGTCGACACGGCCCGCTACCCGCTCCGCGTCCGCGCGATCCACCGCCTCCTGCACGGCGTCCCGGTCGCCGACGCGCTCGCCGCCCTGGACGGCCTGTTCCGCGTACGGCACCTGGAGATGCCCCTCGCGGAAGCCCTGGACGTCCTCGCCGACGCGGCCTGCGAGGGCAACGCGTTCCTCCTCGCCGGCGACGGTGCCTTCCACCTGGTCGACCGCCCGGACCCGGACCTCCTGGCCTGTACGATCCCGGCCGACCGCCCCGCTGCCTGGCGCACCCTGGACGCGACGGTCCTGCACGCCACCCTCCTGGACCACGTCTGGCTCATCCCTGAGGACGACCCGGCCCGTATCGCCTACATCCACGACACCGCCGCCACCGTCCGCAAGGCCGAACGCGACGGCGGCACGGCCGTGTTGATGCACCCCGTCCGCGAGGAGGTCGTCCGCGACCTGGCCCGCCAGGGCGTCACGATGCCCCGCAAGTCGACGTCCTTCGGCCCGAAACCGGCGTCGGGGCTGGTGCTGCGGGCACTGGACGTCTGAGACGCGGCCATCGACTCCGGAAGCCGGAAACGCGAAAGGGCGGGACCCCTGGTGCTGGGGTCCCGCCCTTGTCACGTCACTGACGCAGGTCAGTTCTTGTCGTCGTTCTCGTCGTCTTCGTCGTCTTCTTCTTTAAGAAGGACGTCATCCTTGGCGACGTCCTCCTTGGTCTCGACGGCGGCTTCGACCTTGTCGTCGTCCTCGTCCTCGATGTCGTCGTCTTCGTCCTCGTCGTCCAACTCGTCGACTACGGAGACGTCGTTCTGAGGCTCGGCCTCGTCGTCGATCGCGGGATCGGCGTCGCTGTCGACCTCGTCATCGTCCTCGACGAACGCGTCGACGAACTCGACCCCGTCCATCTCGGCGAGCCGGTCCGACGCGTCCGTGCTGCCGTCCTTGTCGGACTCCACGGCCTTGGCGAACCACTCCCGCGCCTCACCCTCACGCCCGGCGGCGAGCAGGGCGTCGGCATAGGCGTACCGCAGGCGCGCGGTCCACGGCTGCACAGTGTTCGAGGCCAACTCCGGGCTCTGCAAGGTGACGATGGCCGCGTCGAGCTGGTCCATGTCACGCCGGGCACCGGCCGCGACGAGCCGCATCTCGACCTGCCCGGCCTTGTCGAGCTTGTGCACCTCGGCGGCGCCGGCCATCTCCAGCGCCTTCTCGGGCCGCCCGAGCCCACGCTCGCAGTCGGCCATCACGGGCCACAGGTCCACGCTGCCGGTCATCCGCCGCGCGGCCCGGAACTCGGCCAGCGCCTCGCTGTACTTCTGGTTCGCGTACGCGGCGAACCCGGCCGCCTCACGCACGGCGGCGACGCGCGACGCCAGCCGCAGGGCGATCTTGGAGTAGGCGTAGGCGCCCTCGGGGTCCTCGTCGATGAGCCGGGCGACCATCACCAGGTTCTTCGAGACGTCCTCCGCGAGCCCCTTCGGCAGGCTCATCAGCTCCTGCCGTACGTCCTTGTCGATCTCCTCGCCGGTGACGTCCTCGGGGATCGGCAGCCGCTTGATCGGCTCACGGTCGCGGTCCCGCTCGTCACGGAAACGGCTCCCGCCACCACGGCGGTCGTCGCCCCGACGGTCGTCACGCCGGTCATCGCGGCGGTCGTCACGCCGGAACGCCGGCCGCTCACCGCGGCTGTCATCCCGACGGAACCCTCCACGATCGCCACCGCGGTCGTCACGACGGGGACCGGAAGGACGGTCGTCACGACGCGGTCCGGCGGGCCGGTCATCGCGGCGCGGGCCGGCGGAACGGTCGTCGCGGCGGGGGTAGCTGCCACGGTCACCGCGGTCGTCGTCACGCCGGAAGGCAGGACGCTCGCCCCGGTTGTCGCCGCGGTCGTCACGACGGAACGGAGGCCGCTCACCACGGCTGTCATCCCGACGGAAGGCCGGACGATCCCCACCACGGTCATCACGACGCGGCCCGGACGGACGGTCATCACGACGGGGGTAGCTGCCACGGTCGCCACGGTTGTCGTCACGACGGAAGGCAGGACGGTCACCGTCACGGCGGTCGTCCCTACGGTCATCACGACGGAAGGGCGGACGCTCGCCACCCCGGTTGTCGCTGCGGTTGTCGCCGCGGTCGTCACGACGGAACGGAGGCCGCTCACCACGATTGTCGTCACGCCGGAAGGCCGGACGATCCCCACCGCGATCATCGCGACGCGGCCCGGACGGACGGTCATCACGACGAGGAGCCGCGGAACGGTCGTCACGCCCACGGTAGCCACCGCGATCGCCACTGCCACGGTCGTCGCTACGGCGGTCATCGCGCCGGTCGTCACGGCGGGGGTAACTGCCACGGTCACCGCGGTCGTCGTCACGCCGGAAGGCAGGACGCTCGCCACGGTTGTCGCCGCGGTCATCACGACGGAACGGAGGCCGCTCACCACGATTGTCGTCACGCCGGAAACCACCACCGCCACCGCGGTTGTCGTCCCGTCGGAACGGCGGACGCTCGCCCCGGCTGTCATCGCGCCGGAAGCCACCGCGATCACCACGGTTGTCGTCGCGCCGCTCGCCGCCACGGTTGTCGCTGCGGTCGTCACGGCGGAACGCGGGCCGCTCACCACGGTTGTCGTCCCGGCGGAAACCACCGGGACGCCCTCCGCGCTCGCCGCCACGGTCGTCGCGACGGGGACCGGCCGGCCTGTCGTCACGGCGCGGACCCGCGGGACGGTCATCCCGACGCGGGCCGGCGGAACGGTCGTCACGACCACGGTAACCACCGCGATCGCCACCGCCCCCGCTGCCGGCGCCACCACGGTCGTCGCGGCGAGGGGCGCCGCCACGGTTGTCGTCGCGACGGCCGTAGCCACCGCGATCACTGCTGCCGCCGCGGTCGTTTCCACGATCGCGGTCGTTGCTACGGCTCGGACCTCCGCGGTACCCGCCACGGTCGCCGCGGTCACCACTGTCCCGTCGCCGCTCCTCGCGCTCGGGTCGGTCCTCGGGAGAGTTGGTGGACATCGGTGACTCCTGTCTTCGGTACCGCAAGTCATTCTCGCGCAACCAGGTACTCGGCGCGCTCCGGACTGTGTTTCTGAAAGTTTCTGGAAAAACAAAAGGACCCCTGGTCCCAGCGTGAACGCTGGGACCAGGGGTCCTCCAAATATTGTTCGGCGGCGTCCTACTCTCCCACAGGGTCCCCCCTGCAGTACCATCGGCGCTGTAAGGCTTAGCTTCCGGGTTCGAAATGTAACCGGGCGTTTCCCTCACGCTATGACCACCGAAACCCTAATGGTTTCGAGCGAACAAGCACACTTTTCTTTTGTGTGGTTCAAGCTCTAGCCGACAACTGTTCGTTGTCTCAGAACTAACACAGTGGACGCGAGCAACTGAGGACAAGCCCTCGGCCTATTAGTACCGGTCACCTCCACCCATTACTGGGCTTCCAGATCCGGCCTATCAAC
>NZ_JBITHH010000010.1:0-449271 GCF_044457795.1 Streptomyces sp. NPDC050528 | reverse complement strand
GGCTGCCTCCGCTCGTGTTTGTCCTCCGCGCCCCCCCCCCCCCCCCCCCGGGGGGGGCGCCCCCCCCCCCCCCCCCCCCCCCCCGGGCCCCGGGGGGGGGGGGGGGGGGGGGGGCGCCCCCCCCCCCCACCCCCTCAGCGACCGTTGAAAGCGTCCTTGAGGCGCGAGAACAGCCCCTGCTGACCCGGCTGGAACGTGCCCATGGGGCGCTCCTCGCCACGCAGCTTGGCCAGTTCGCGGAGCAGACGTTCCTGCTCGACGTCCAGCTTGGTCGGGGTGGTGACCTCGACGTGCACGATGAGGTCGCCCCGGCCGCCGCCGCGCAGGTGCGTGATGCCCCGGGTGTGCAGCGGGATCGACTGGCCGGACTGGGTGCCCGGGCGGATGTCGACCTCCTCCATGCCGTCGAGCGTCTCCAGCGGCACCTTCGTGCCGAGGGCCGCCGCCGTCATCGGGAGGGTGACCGTGCAGTGCAGGTCGTCGCCGCGGCGCTGGAACATCGCGTGCGGCAGCTCGTGGATCTCGACGTACAGGTCGCCGGCGGGGCCGCCGCCGGGGCCGACCTCGCCCTCGCCCGCGAGCTGGATCCGCGTGCCGTTGTCCACACCGGCCGGGATCTTGACCGTGAGCGTGCGCCGCGAGCGGACGCGGCCGTCACCGGCGCACTCCGGGCACGGCGTCGGCACGACCGTGCCGAAGCCCTGGCACTGGGGGCACGGGCGGGACGTCATGACCTGGCCCAGGAAGGACCGGGTCACCTGCGAGACCTCACCGCGACCGCGACACATGTCACAGGTCTGCGCGGAGGTGCCGGGGGCCGCGCCCTCGCCGTTGCAGGTGTTGCAGACGACGGCCGTGTCGACCTGGATGTCCTTCGTCGTACCGAAGGCCGCCTCGTCGAGCTCGATCTCCAGCCGGATCATCGCGTCCTGGCCGCGGCGGGTGCGCGAGCGCGGTCCGCGCTGCGACGCCGTGCCGAAGAACGCGTCCATGATGTCCGAGAAGTTCCCGAAGCCGCCCTGGCCGAAGCCGCCCGCGGCGCCGCCCGCCTGCGAGAGGGGGTCGCCGCCGAGGTCGTAGACCTGCTTCTTCTGCGGGTCCGAGAGCACCTCGTAAGCGGCGTTGATCTCCTTGAACCGCTCCTGGGTCTTCGGATCCGGATTCACGTCCGGGTGCAGCTCGCGCGCGAGCCTACGGAAGGCCTTCTTGATCTCATCCTGCGACGCGTCGCGACGCACGCCGAGAACGGCGTAGTAGTCCGTGGCCACTTAGGACTCCGCCAGGATCTGTCCGACGTACCGTGCCACTGCGCGTACCGCTCCCATCGTTCCCGGGTAATCCATGCGGGTCGGTCCGACCACGCCTAGCTTGGCGACTGCCTCGCCGCCCGAACCGTAGCCGACCGACACCACCGACGTGGAGTTGAGTCCCTCGTAGGCGTTCTCATGACCGATCCGTACGGTCATGCCCGAATCCCCCGCCTCACCAAGCAACTTGAGGAGGACGACCTGCTCCTCAAGGGCTTCCAGGATGGGGCGGATGGTGAGGGGAAAGTCATGTCCGAAGCGGGTGAGATTGGCGGTGCCGCCGATCATCAGTCGCTCCTCGGTCTCCTCGACGAGGGTCTCCAGGAGGGTGGAGAGCACCGTCGCGACCGTGCCGCGGTCCTCGGCCTCGAAGGCCTCCGGCAGGTCCTGCACGAGCAGCGGTACGTCCGCGAAGCGGCGGGCCGCGATCCGGCTGTTGAGCCGCGCGCGCAGATCCGCGAGCGAGCTCTCCCCGAAGGGTGCCGGGCAGTCGACCATGCGCTGCTCGACCCGCCCGGTGTCGGTGATCAGCACGAGCATCACGCGCGCGGGGGCCAGCGACAGCAGCTCCACGTGCCGGACGGTCGAGCGGGTCAGGGACGGATACTGCACGACGGCGACCTGCCGGGTGAGCTGCGCGAGCAGCCGTACCGTACGGCCCACGACGTCGTCGAGGTCCACGGCACCGTCGAGGAAGTTCTGGATCGCCTTGCGCTCGGGGCCGGTCATCGGCTTGACGCCGGCGAGCTTGTCGACGAAGAGCCGGTAGCCCTTGTCGGTCGGGATGCGCCCGGCACTCGTGTGCGGCTGGGCGATGTAGCCCTCGTCCTCCAGGGCCGCCATGTCGTTGCGCACGGTCGCCGGGGAGACGCCGAGGCTGTGCCGCTCGGTGAGCGCCTTGGACCCCACCGGCTCCTCGGTGCCGACATAGTCCTGGACGATGGCGCGCAGCACCTGAAGCCTGCGTTCGCTGAGCATCGCGCACACCTCCAGTTCTGGTCGCCTTTGTCGCCGCTTGTCGCGAGCCCGCCCTTTCCTGGCACTCTGTGCGCGTGAGTGCCAGCCTTCCCCGGCCAGTGTACGGCCGTGAGGCACACCTCGGGCAAGGCCGGTCCTGCGATGTCACGCCGTAGGTGCCGTCACCGTTAGCGTCGCCGTGTGACGGTGACTTGGGAAGGGCTCGGGTGGGAACGGCTGACGGACGGCGTGGGCCGCTGCCGGCTGCCTGGCTGGGACTGCACGGTCGGGCTGGTGATCGGCGGGGACGCGGCGCTGATGATCGACGCGGGGTCGAGCCTGGCGGAGGGCGCGCGGTTGCGTACGGAGGCGCGGGCGCTCGCCGGTCACGCTGTGACCCATCTCGCGCTCACCCACGCCCATTTCGACCACGTCTTCGGGGCGGCGGAGTTCGCGGACGCGGAGGTGTTCGGTGCGGTGGGCGTGGAGCGGGTGTTGACGGAGGAGCGGGCGGACCTGCGTGCGGACGCGATCAAAAACGGCCTCCACGCACGCGTGGCCGACGAGGCCGTAGCCGCCCTGACGTACCCGCGTCACCTGGTGCCGGACGAGTTGACGCTCCCCCTGGGCGACGACCGACAGATCACGCTCGCGAACGTCGGCCCCGGACACACGGCCCACGACCTGGCTGTCCTGGTCCCCGGCTCCCGCCCGATCGTCTTCTGCGGCGATCTGGTCGAGGAGTCAGGCGAACCGCAGGCGGGCCCGGACGCGGTTCCGGCGCTCTGGCCTGCGGCGCTCGACCGGCTCCTCTCCCTGGGCGGGGAGGACGCGCTGTACGTGCCCGGTCACGGAGCGGTGGTGGACGCGGGGTTCGTGCGGGCCCAACGGGACGCGTTGGCAACGCGTTTCGGCGTGTCGTGACGGCGGTCGCCCCGGTTCTCCTATCGTCATCCGAATGCGCCAGTACTCCGCCGACCTGACCCCACCGTGGAAGAAGCCCAAGCCGGCCCCCGAGGTCCCCGCGGATCCGGGCCTGGTGGTCGAGGAGCCGGGCACCGGTTTCTGCGGCGCGGTGATCCGCTGCGAGGCCGGCACGGTCACCCTGGAGGACCGCTTCGGCAAACACCGGGTGTTCCCGCTGGAACCGAGGGGCTTCCTGCTGGAGGGCAGGGTGGTGACCCTGGTGAAGCCCGTGTCGAGTCCGCTACGGCCCACTCGTACGGCGTCCGGTTCGGTGGCCGTCCCCGGTGCACGCGCGCGTGTGGCTCGCGCCGGGCGGATCTACGTCGAGGGGCGGCACGACGCCGAACTCGTCGAGCGGGTGTGGGGCGACGACCTGCGTATCGAGGGCGTGGTGGTCGAGTACCTGGAGGGCGTCGACGATCTCCCGTCGATCGTCGCGGAGTTCGGTCCCGGTCCGGACGCGCGGCTGGGCATCCTGGTGGACCACTTGGTGCCGGGCACCAAGGAGTGGCGCATCGCGCAGTCGGTCACCAGTGAGCACGCGCTCGTCGTGGGCCACCCGTACATCGATATCTGGGAGGCCGTGAAACCGTCCTCCGTGGGCATCACCGCGTGGCCCCGCGTCCCGCACGGGCAGGACTGGAAGACGGGGGTGTGCCGGGCGCTGGGTTGGCCGGAAAACACCGGTGCGGTGTGGCAGGCGATTCTGGCCAAGGTGGGGTCGTACAAGGATCTTGAGCCGGAACTGCTGGGCAGGGTCGAGGAGTTGATCGACTTCGTCACGGCGCCCGGCGAGCCCTGACACCGCGTCCTGACGCCGGGTCGTGACGACAGGTCTTGACGCCGGGGCGAGATCCGGCGATCAGGGCGTCAGCCACGCCACCATCTCGGCCCGGGTCCGCTCCTCGCGTCCGAACCACAGCTCGGCCGGGACCCAGCGCAGCAGCGCCTTCTCGTGCACGGGGAAGGAGTCGCTGATGTCGAGGCGGTAGCGGTGCCTCGGCAGCCCGGGGCGCAGTGGTTCCGCCTCCCGCACCAGCGGCCCGAGCAGCGGGTCGTCGCCGTCCGTCTCCCCCAGCGGGCACAACTCCAGGCTGTAGTAGACGGTCTTGTTCGCGCGCCCCCAGTAGATGCCCACCCCGGCCAGTGAGTCCCAGGGGATCAGCGCGGCCTGCTTGCCCGACAGCAGCCAGAAGCCGCTCGCGTCGAGGGCGGTGACCTTGTGGCGCTGCCGCCACGGTTTGCGCAGCAGCCACGCGAAGAGTCCGAGGGGCACCAGGAACCAGCCGCCGGCCTTCCCCGTCACGAGGACGTTGACCAACCCGCCCACAGACACGACAACAATGATCAGGACGGCCGACAGGACCCACAGGAACCGCCGCAGTCCGTAGCGTATGAAGGTCGCGTCCGGGGCCGGCCATCTGTCGGAGATCATGGCCGGGGACTGTATCCGGTACGCCGGTCAGTCGACCAGGTCCCTGACCACGGCGTCCGCCAACAGCCGCCCGCGCAGGGTGAGTACGGCGCGTCCCTCGTCGTAGGGCCGCTGTTGCAGGAGGCCGTCCGTGAGGGCTCGGCGGGAGGCCTTGAGGCCGTCCTCGTGGAGGAGGTCCAGCGGGGCCCCCTCGCGGAGTCGTAGCTCCAGGAGGATGCGTTCCACCCGGCGGTCCTCCTCGGAGAGGATCTCCCGCCCGGCGCCCGGTGAGCGGCCAGCCGCCAGCGCCCCCGCGTACGCCCCCGGGTGCTTCACGTTCCACCACCGGACCCCGCCCACGTGCGAGTGCGCTCCGGGGCCCGCGCCCCACCAGTCGGCGCCGCGCCAGTAGAGCTCGTTGTGGAGACAACGGCCGGAATTCGACGTTGCCCAGTTGGACACCTCGTACCAGTCGAAGCCCGCCGCCGACATCACCTCGTCGGCGATCAGATAGCGGTCGGCGTGGACGTCGTCGTCCGTCATCGGGACCTCGCCCCGGCGGATACGGCGGGCCAGCTGCGTGCCCTCCTCGACGATCAGGGCGTAGGCGCTGATGTGGTCGGGGCCCGCGCCGAGGGCGGCGTCGAGGGAGGCGCGCCAGTCGTCGTCCGTTTCGCCCGGGGTGCCGTAGATCAGGTCGAGGTTGACGTGATCGAAGCCGGCCGCGCGGGCCTCCGCGACGCAGGCCTCGGGGCGGCCGGGGGTGTGGGTGCGGTCCAGCACCTTCAGTACGTGCTGTTTCGCGCTCTGCATGCCGAAGGAGACGCGGTTGAAGCCGCCGTCGCGGAGGGCAGCCAGATACGCCGGGTCCACCGACTCCGGGTTCGCCTCCGTCGTGATCTCCGCGTTCGGGGCCAGGCCGAACTCGTCGCGGATCGCGCCCAGCATCCGTACGAGATCGCCCGCCGCAAGCAGCGTGGGCGTGCCGCCGCCGACGAAGACCGTGCGGACCGGGCGGGGGTCGTCGCCGAGGACCTTGCGGGCCAGGCGGATCTCGTCGATCAGGGTGTCCGCGTAGTTGTCGCGGGAGGCCAGCACTCCGCCCGTGCCGCGCAGCTCGGTCGCCGTGTAGGTGTTGAAGTCGCAGTAGCCGCAGCGGGTCGCGCAGTACGGGACGTGCAGGTAGAACCCGAGGGGGCGGTCGGCCGACCCGGCGAGCGCCGCTGCGGGCAGGGCGCCGTCTTCGGGGACGGGTTCGCCGTCGGGGAGTGCGGAAGGCATGTCTTCCATTGTCCAGCACCGGCGAGGATCACTCCGCCTGGAGCACCAGCAGTGCCATGTCGTCCTCCGGGGGACGACCGCCGAACTCGTGCACCAGCCGTTTGATCCGCTCCGCGATCAGCTCGGCGCTGAGCCCCGCGCACCCGGTGAGCGCGGTCGCGAGCCCGTCGCCGTCGTCGAACTGGACGGACCCGGAGCGCCGCTCGGTCACCCCGTCCGTGACGCACAACAGGCTGTCGCCGGGCCGGAGTTCGAAGGTCTCGCTGGTGTACGTGACGTCCTCGATGACCCCGAGGAGGGTCTGCGGGCGGGCCGCCGTACCGACGCTGCCGTCCGGGCCGAGGAGCAGCGGCAGGGGGTGTCCGGCGGAGGCGAGGGTGCAGCGGACGCCGCCGTCGAAGGGGACCAGCTCGCCGTAGAGGAGGGAGAGGAAGCGGGGGCCGTCGCCGACCGGGCCGGGCATGCCGCCCGCGGCCACCATCGCGTGGGCCGCCGCGTCGGCGGCCTCGGTGGCGTCGTCGAGGAGGAGCTGGTTGAGGCGGTCGAGGACGTCGGCGACGCCGTAGCCCTCGCGGGCGAGGAGCCGGAGCCAGGGGCGGGCCAGGCCGATCACTACGGCGGCCTCGGGGCCCTTGCCCTGGACGTCGCCGAGGGCGAAGCACCAGCGGCCGTCGCCGGCCGGGAACAGGTCGTAGAAGTCGCCGCTGGGGCCGCCCTTGTCGCACGGTTCGTAGACGAGGGCGCTGTGCACGCCAGGGATCTCGGCGACCACGCCGGGCAGCAGGCCGCGCTGGAGGACGCGGCTGATGGTGGCCTGGCGGGCGTACTGGCGGGCCGCGCCGATCGCGAGCGCGACACGGCGGCTGAGGTCCTCGACCAGGCCGGTGACCTCGTCGGGGAAGCGCGGCAGCCCGGACCGCCCGATGACGAGCGTGCCGAGCGGTCGGCCGCCCGCGATCAGGCGGTACGCGAGGGCCGCGCCGTGGGTGCCGTGCGGGCCGAGCGCGTCGGCGGGCCAGGGGTAGGACACGGGCCGCAGGGTGTCCGGCGGGCGGGGCGGGTCCTTCTCCAGGGCGCTCCGGAGCTCCTCGATGCGGTTCTCGCTGCCGTGCCAGACCCGGGCGAGGCGCGGTCCGGCACCGGCCCCGGCGTCCTCGCTCCAGCCTCCGCGCCCCAGCGCCTCGTCCTCCAGCCATACGGCACACCAGTCGGCCAGCCTCGGCACGATCAGCTGTCCGGCGAGCGCGGCGACGAGGTCCTCGTCGAGCTGTCCGGCGAGGAGGTCGGAGGCCTCGGCGAGGAAGGAGAGGGCGCCGCGGCCGAGCCAGTCCCGGTCGCGTTCGGCGCGCTGGGGTTCGGGGGCGAGGATCTCGGCCACGCGCAGGCCGCGTTCACCGCCGTAGGTCTCCAACTCCTCGGCGGCCGGGGTGCCTTCGGCGGGCAGCCGGGCCCAGACGGTCTTGACGCCGGTGCGGTACGTGACGCCCCAGGCCTCGGCGAGCGTGGAGACGAGGCGCAGGCCGCGCCCGAACTCCGGTGTCTCGTAAGCCGGTTCGGCGTTGTTGTCGCGCGGGGCACGGGAGGGATGGTGGTCGGCGACCTCGACGACGATCGAGTCGGTGTCCTCAAGGCGGCACACCAACTCGACGTCCGTGCCCGCGTGCACGACGGCGTTGGTGACGAGTTCGCTGACGACGACCATCGCGTCGTCGGCCAGCCGGTCGGTGAGCTTCTCGGTGCCGGGCAGGCCGAGTTCGGCCCACTCACGGAGCGCGGCGCGCACCAGACCACGGGCGGAACCGGGCGCGAGGGGGCTGCCGGAGAGCGTCGCGCGCACCGTCGTACGCCGGTCCGCGCCGTGGTGCGCGGGCGCATCGGGAGCACGCCAAGTGGTCTCCCGTTGCGTCGGTATGGCCCCCATGCGCAGCTCCCCGAGCAGTTCGGACGAATACGCCTCGATCGATGCGGACAGAGTGACAGACTGACCGCGCGCATAAGCGCCGAGTTACCGAAGTGGGCCGCCATGAGTGAGAACAGTGCTACGCGTGTGCTCGAAGACAGTCACAAAGACGACTGGATTCGAGCATCCGACCTCCGACCACTGCTCGCCGTGATGACGGCCGCCCGCGACGGCGACTTCACGAAGGCACCGGAGACGGGCCACGGCATGGTGGCCGAACTCACCGCCGCCTTCAACCAGATCATGGACCGCAGCACCCACTTCAACTCCGAGACGCAGCGCGTCAAACGCGAACTGATCCGCCACGGCCGCCTCGACGAACGCCTCTCGGCCAGCCCCGGCCAGGGCGGCTGGACCTCCCGCGTCAACGACGTCAACCAGCTCCTCGACGCCCTGGTCGCCCCGGCCGCGAACGCGACCCGGGTCCTGGACGCGGTGGCGGGCGGCGACCTGACCCAGCGGGTCGATCTGCACGACGGCAGCAGGCAGTTGCGCGGTGACCTACGGCATCTGGGCCGGGCCGTGAACAAGATGGTGGACCAACTCTCCCTGTTCACCGGCGAGGTGACCCGGGTCGCGCGCGAGGTCGGCACCGAGGGCAGGCTCGGCGGCCGGGCCAAGGTGACGCGGCTGTCCGGGAGTTGGCGTGATGTGACCGAGGCGGTCAACACGATGGCGTCCCGGCTGACCGCACAGGTGCGGGACATCGCCCTCGTGACGACGGCGGTGGCGCGCGGCGACCTGACGCGCACGGTCACGGTCGAGGCGACCGGCGAACTGCTCGAACTCAAGCTCACCGTGAACACGATGGTCGACCAGCTCTCCGCCTTCGCGGACGAGGTGACGCGCGTCGCCCGCGAGGTGGGCACCGAGGGGCAGTTGGGCGGACGCGCGCAGGTGCGAGGCGTGTCCGGGGTCTGGAAGGACCTCACCGACAACGTCAACTTCATGGCCTCGAACCTGACTTCACAGGTCCGGAACATCGCCCAGGTGACGACCGCCGTGGCGAACGGCGACCTGTCACAGAAGATCACCGTCGACGCGCAGGGCGAGATCCTGGAGTTGAAGTCGACCATCAACACGATGGTCGACCAGCTCTCCGCCTTCGCCGACGAGGTCACGCGCGTGGCCCGCGAGGTCGGCACCGAGGGCAACTTGGGTGGGCGGGCCCAGGTGCGGGGCGTGAGCGGCGTCTGGAAGGACCTCACCGACAACGTCAACTTCATGGCGGACAACCTGACTTCGCAGGTCCGCAACATCGCGCTCGTGTCCACCGCCGTCGCGCAGGGCGACCTCGGCAAGAAGATCACGGTGGAGGCCAAGGGCGAGATCCTGGAGCTGAAGTCCACGATCAACACGATGGTCGACCAGCTCTCCGCCTTCGCCGACGAAGTCACGCGCGTCGCCCGCGAGGTCGGCACGGAAGGGAACCTCGGCGGGCAGGCGCAGGTGCGGGGCGTGAGCGGGGTCTGGAAGGACTTGACGGACAACGTCAACTTCATGGCCCTGAACCTGACTTCACAGGTGCGGAACATCGCGCAGGTGACCACCGCCGTGGCCAACGGCGACCTCTCGAAGAAGATCACCGTCGACGCACGCGGCGAGATCCTCGAACTGAAGGACACCGTCAACACGATGGTGGAGCAGCTGCGCGCCTTCGCCGACGAGGTGACCCGGGTGGCCCGCGAGGTCGGCACCGACGGCCGACTCGGCGGTCGTGCACAGGTGTTGGGCGTCTCCGGGGTCTGGCGTGACCTGACCGACAACGTCAACTACATGGCGGACAACCTGACTTCGCAGGTGCGGAACATCGCCCAGGTCGCGACTGCGGTGGCGCAGGGCGACCTGTCGAAGAAGATCGACGTGGACGCGCGCGGCGAGATCCTGGAGCTGAAGACCACCATCAACACGATGGTCGACACGCTCTCGTCCTTCTCGTCCGAGGTCACCCGGGTGGCCCGCGAGGTCGGTTCCGAGGGCCAACTCGGCGGCCAGGCACGGGTGGAGGGCGTCTACGGCACGTGGAAGCGCCTGACGACCAACGTGAACGAACTCGCCCTGAACCTGACCACGCAGGTCCGCGCGATCGCCGAGGTGGCCTCGGCGGTGGCCCAGGGCGACATGTCCCGCTCGATCACCGTGGAGACGCAGGGCGAGGTCACCGAGCTCAAGGACAACATCAACCTGATGGTGGCCAACCTCCGCGAGACGACCCGCGCGAAGGACTGGCTGGAGTCCAACCTGGCCCGCCTCGCCGCGCTGATGCAGGGACACCGGGACCTGATGGAGGTCGCCGACCTGATCCTGCGCGAGCTGACCCCGCTGGTGAACGCGCAGTACGGAGCGTTCTTCCTGGCCGATCCCGACGAGGACAGCCTGCGAACGGCCATTCCGGCCAAGGGACTTGCCTTCATCGCCGGGTACGGGTCGGCGCAAGCCGCGACCGTGGACACGGGCGCCATGCCGGTGCACGGGCTGGTGCGGCAGGCGGCGCGGGAGAAGAAGCGGATCCTGGTGGAGGAGGCTCCGCCGGACTACATCAAGATCAACAGCGGGCTCGGGGAAGCCGCCCCGGCGAGCGTCGTCATCATCCCGATCATCTTCGAGGACAAGCTCCTCGGCGTGATCGAACTGGCCTCGTTCTCCCGCTTCTCCGACGTCCACCTCGCGTTCTTCGACCAGTTCGTGAACACCATCGGCGTCGCGATCAACACCATCATCGCCAACTCCCGCACGGAGTCCCTGCTCGGCCAGTCCCAGCGGCTGGCGATGCAGTTGCAGGAACGTTCGGACGAACTCCAGAAGCAGCAGGCGGAGTTGCAGCGGTCCAATGCCGAACTGGAGGAGAAGGCAGCCCTGTTGGCGACCTCCTCGCAGTACAAGTCGGAGTTCCTGGCGAACATGAGCCATGAGCTGCGGACCCCGCTGAACTCGCTGCTGATCCTGGCCCGGCTGCTCTCCGACAACCCGGACGGCCGACTCTCCGACCAGGAAGTGCAGTTCGCGACCACGATCCACCGCTCCGGCTCGGATCTCCTCCAGCTCATCAACGACATCCTCGACCTGTCGAAGATCGAGGCCGGCAGGATGGACGTACGCCCGAAACGGCTCCCGCTCATCAAGCTCCTCGACTACGTCCACGCCACGTTCCGCCCGCTCACCCTGGACCGGGGGCTCTCCTTCGAGGTGTCGGTCGGCGAGGACGTACCGCGCGAGATGTGGTCGGACGAGCAGCGGCTCCAGCAGATCCTGCGCAACCTGCTGTCCAACGCCATCAAGTTCACCGCGACGGGCCGGGTCGAACTCCGCGTCAACCGGGTCAAGGACCCCGAGCACCGCTACTCCGACGACAGCGACGAGGTCATCGCGTTCGCCGTCTCCGACACCGGGATCGGGATCGCCGCCGAGAAACTCCCGGTGATCTTCGAGGCGTTCCAGCAGGCCGACGGCACGACCAACCGCAAGTACGGTGGCACGGGGCTCGGGTTGTCCATCAGCCGTGAGATCTCAGGCCTGTTGGGCGGCCGTATCGTCGCCGAGAGCGAGCCGGGACGGGGGTCCACCTTCACGCTCTACGTCCCCGTCGTCAGCCCCGGGCACGCGGCGGGCGGCGCGCCGCTCACCGAGGACCGCGAACTGCCCTTGCTGCCCGAGCAGTTGTCCACGGAGCCGTACACCTCGACCGAGGTGGACGACTCGTGGCCGACGCCGACGAAGCTGGAGGCGTGGAAGGCCGGGCGGGCGGGTCAAGTGCTGCCCGGGCGGCGGGTGTTGATCGTGGACGACGACATCCGCAACGTCTTCGCGCTCACCCATGTGCTGGGGCGGGTCGGCATGCCGGTGCTCTACGCGGAGAACGGGCGTGAGGGCATCGAGACGCTGGAGCGCAATCCCGACGTCGAACTCGTGCTGATGGACATCATGATGCCGGAGATGGACGGGTACGAGACCATCGCCGCCATCCGCCGCGCTCCGCGCTGGACCGGGCTGCCCATCGTCGCGCTCACCGCGAAGGCGATGCCGGGCGACCGGGAGAAGTCCATCGCGCGGGGCGCCAACGACTACGTACCGAAGCCGGTGGATGTCGACCAGTTGCTGACGGTCGTCTGCGCGCTGCTGGATCCCGAGGCCGAGGCCGGCGCCGCGTCCGAGGACATCACGGTGGCGGATCCGGGCACTTCAGGGGAGACGGCGGCACCGCCGACGACCGAGTGAGGCACAGTCATCATGAGCGCTGAGGCAACGACCGACGAAAGTGCCGGCATCCTCCTGGTCGACGACATGGAGGACAACCTGGTCGCGCTGGAGGCCGTCCTGGGGTCCCTCAACGAGCCGTTGGTACGGGCTCGTTCGGGCGAGGAGGCGATGAAGGCGCTGCTGCGGCAGCGGTTCGCGGTGGTTCTGCTGGACATCCGGATGCCGGGCATGGACGGGTTCGAGACCGCGGCCAACATCAAGCGACTCGATCAGACCAAGGACGTGCCGATCATCTTTCTCACCGGCACGGACGCGGATGCGGGGTATGCGTTCCGGGGGTATGCCACGGGTGCCGCCGACTACTTGACCAAGCCGTTCGATCCCTGGGTGTTGCGGGCCAAGGTGAGCGTGTTTCTCGAACTGCACCGTAAGAACCAGCTGTTGGAGCGGATGCTGGCGCGGGAGCAGGGGCAGTTCGATGAACTGGCGTTGCGGCTCAAGGAAGTTGAGGCGCAGATGGCTGCGAGTTCGGTGGATGAGGTGCAGGAACTTCGGCGCCAGGTGCGGGAGATGGGGCAGCTGGTGAGGGATATGCGGCGGCGTTAGGCCAGGATGGGTGCGTTGTTGCCTGCGGGCCGGTGGGGGCTTGTCGCGCCCACGCGGCGGAGCCGCATATCGATACAGCCCCGCGCCCCTGACGGGCCCCGCGGCCCCTTCGGGGCGCGGGGCCCGTCACATGATCAGGCTTCGCGCGAACCCGCGTACATCTCGTCGATCAGGTGCTTGTACTCGCGTTCCACCACCGGGCGCTTCAGCTTGAGGCTCGGGGTGATTTCGCCGTGTTCCACGTCCAGGTCGCGGGGCAGGAGGCGGAACTTCTTGATGGTCTGCCAGCGTTGGAGGCCTTCGTTGAGTTCCTTGACGTAGGCCTCGATCAGGGCGACCGTCGCGGGGGCCGCGACGACCTCGGCGTAGGACTTGCCCTCCAGGCCGTTCTCCTTGGCCCATTCCAGGATGGAGGGTTCGTCGAGGGAGATGAGGGCGGTGCAGAAGTTCCGGTCGGCGCCGTGGACCAGGATGTTGGAGACGTAGGGGCAGACGGCCTTGAACTGGCCCTCGACCTCGGCGGGCGCGATGTACTTGCCGCCGGAGGTCTTGATCAGGTCCTTCTTGCGGTCCGTGATGCGGAGGTAGCCGTCGGGGGACAGCTCGCCGATGTCGCCGGTGTGGAACCAGCCGTCGGACTCCAGGACCTCGGCGGTCTTCTCGGGCAGGCCGTGGTAGCCCTCCATGATGCCGGGGCCGCGCAGCAGGATCTCGCCGTCGTCCGCGATGCGCACCTCCGTGCCGGGCAGCGGCTTGCCGACCGTGCCGGTGCGGTAGGCCTCGCCGGGGTTCACGAAGGAGGCCGCGGAGGACTCGGTCAGGCCGTAGCCCTCAAGGATGTGGATGCCGGCGCCGGCGAAGAAGTAGCCGATGTCGGGCGCGAGGGCGGCCGAGCCGGAGACGCAGGCGCGCAGCTTGCCGCCGAAGGCCTCGCGGATCTTCGCGTAGACCAGCGCGTCGGCGACCTTGTGCTTGGCGGCGAGACCGAAGGGCGCGGTGGCGGTGCCGGTACGGCGGAAGTTGTCCTGGGTGACCTTGGCGTACTCGCGGGCGACCTCGGCGGCCCACTGGAAGATCTTGTACTTGGAGGCGCCGCCGGCCCGTGCCTTGGCCGCGACCCCGTTGTAGACCTTCTCGAAGATGCGCGGGACGGCCGCCATGTACGTCGGCTGTACGACCGGCAGGTTCTCGATGATCTTGTCGACCCGGCCGTCCACGGCGGTGACGTGCCCGATCTCGATGTGGCCCGAGGTGAGCACCTTGCCGAAGACGTGCGCGAGGGGCAGCCAGAGGTACTGGACGTCCTCGGGGCCGAGGAGGCCGGTCGCGGCGATGGCCTTGGCGAGGTAGGACCAGTTGTCGTGCGGGAGGCGAACTCCCTTGGGGCGTCCGGTCGTTCCCGAGGTGTAGATGATCGTGGCGAGCTGGTCCTTGGTGATGGCCGCGACCCGCTCCTTGATCAGGTCCGGGTTCTTCTCCAGGTACGCGGCGCCGCGCTGCTCCAGCTCGGCGAGGGTCAGGACCCAGTCGCCCTCGTCGGCTCCGGTCTCGACGCCGGTCGGGTCGATGACCACGACGTGGGTCAGCTCGGGCAGGTCGGCGCGCTTCTCGCGTGCCTTGGCGAGCTGTGCCGCGTCCTCCGCGATGAGGACCTTGCTGCCGGAGTCGGCGAGGATGAAGGTCGACTCGTCGGCGTTGGTCTGCGGGTACACCGTGGTGGTGGCGGCGCCGGCGCAAAGGATGCCCAGGTCGGCGAGGATCCACTCGACGCGGGTGGCGGAGGCGAGCGCGACGCGCTCCTCGGGCTGTATGCCCAGTTCGATCAGACCGGCCGCGATCGCGAAGACCCGCTCGGCGGACTGCGCCCAGGTCAGCGACTTCCAGTCGTCGGGGCCCGCACCGGAGGCCGCCGGTACCGGGTAGCGGTAGGCCTCGGCATCCGGCGTGGCCGCCACGCGCTCCAGGAAGAGGCCCGCCACGGACGGCGGACGGTTCTCGATCAGGGTCTGTGTGTCGCTCACGACATCCTCCGGGGCCCGCGACAGTGCGGTCACTGGCTCATTGCTGCGGCGGTTGACTCAATGCGGCTGGTGGCTCTTGTGGCTGTTGTTTAACTCGCGAGTAACTATCGAGCAGTGATCAGAGTAAGCCGCGACCGGCCGGTGCGTAAGGGGCGGTGGACGGTCACTTCGAACAGCGCCATGACCACTTCGTACAGAGCCAAGACATAGGGCCCGCGGCGCCGAAGCGCAACGGGCCCTGTGAATCGTCTGGCTGTCGTCCGAAATTTCGGTGTACGGGGTCGCTACTTCCCGCCCTCGGCGCCGCCTACTTCTTGCCCTTGGCTCCGCCACCGCTGTCGTCGCTGGACAGCACCGCGATGAAGGCCTCCTGGGGAACCTCCACGGAACCCACCATCTTCATCCGCTTCTTGCCCTCCTTCTGCTTCTCCAGCAGCTTCCGCTTACGGGAGATGTCACCGCCGTAGCACTTGGCGAGGACGTCCTTGCGGATGGCGCGGATGGTCTCGCGGGCGATGACCCGGGAGCCGATGGCGGCCTGGATGGGCACCTCGAAGGCCTGCCGCGGGATGAGTTCCCGCAGCTTGGCGACCAGCCGCACGCCGTACGCGTACGCCGCGTCCTTGTGCGTGATCGCCGAGAAGGCGTCCACCTTGTCGCCGTGCAGCAGGATGTCGACCTTGACCAGGCTGGACGTCACCTCGCCGGTGGGCTCGTAGTCGAGCGAGGCGTAGCCGCGGGTCTTGGACTTCAGCTGGTCGAAGAAGTCGAAGACGATCTCCGCGAGGGGGAGCGTGTAGCGGATCTCGACGCGGTCCTCGGAGAGGTAGTCCATGCCGAGCAGGGTGCCGCGCCGGGTCTGGCACAGCTCCATGATCGCGCCGATGAACTCCGACGGCGCCAGGATCGTCGCGCGCACGACGGGCTCGTAGACCTTGTCGATCTTCCCCTCGGGGAACTCGCTCGGGTTGGTGACGACGTGCTCGCTGCCGTCCTCCATCTCGACCCGGTACACCACGTTCGGCGCGGTCGCGATGAGGTCGAGCCCGAACTCGCGCTCCAGCCGCTCCCGGATCACGTCCAGGTGCAGCAGCCCGAGGAAGCCGACGCGGAAGCCGAAGCCGAGTGCCGCCGAGGTCTCCGGCTCGTAGACGAGCGCGGCGTCGTTGAGCTGGAGCTTGTCGAGGGCCTCGCGCAGCTCCGGGTAGTCGGAGCCGTCCAGCGGATACAGGCCCGAGAAGACCATCGGCTTGGGGTCCTTGTAACCACCGAGCGCCTCGGTCGCGCCCTTGTGCAGGGTGGTGATCGTGTCACCGACCTTGGACTGGCGGACGTCCTTCACACCGGTGATCAGATAGCCGACCTCGCCGACCCCGAGCCCGTCCGCGCCGAGCATCTCCGGCGAGTTCGTCCCGATCTCCAGCAGCTCGTGCGTGGCGTTCGTGGACATCATCCGGATCTTCTCGCGCTTGGTGAGCTGTCCGTCGATGACCCTGATGTACGTCACGACACCGCGGTAGGAGTCGTAGACCGAGTCGAAGATCATCGCGCGGGCGGGCGCGTCCGCGTCCCCGACCGGCGCCGGGATCTCCTTGACGACCTTGTTCAGCAGCGCGTCGACCCCGAGCCCGGTCTTGGCGGAGACCTTGAGGACGTCCTCGGGGTCGCAGCCGACCAGGTTGGCCAGCTCCTCGGCGAACTTCTCGGGCTGCGCGGCCGGCAGGTCGATCTTGTTCAGCACGGGGATGATCGTGAGGTCGTTCTCCATCGCCAGGTAGAGGTTGGCGAGGGTCTGGGCCTCGATGCCCTGGGCGGCGTCCACGAGCAGCACGGTGCCCTCGCAGGCGGCGAGCGACCGCGAGACCTCGTACGTGAAGTCGACGTGTCCCGGGGTGTCGATCATGTTGAGGATGTGCGTACTGCCCTGGTCGGCCCCCTCGGTGGGGGCCCACGGCAGACGCACCGCCTGGGACTTGATCGTGATGCCACGCTCGCGCTCGATGTCCATGCGGTCGAGGTACTGAGCACGCATCTGCCGCTGGTCGACCACTCCGGTCAGCTGGAGCATCCGGTCGGCGAGCGTGGACTTGCCATGGTCGATGTGCGCGATGATGCAGAAATTGCGGATCAGCGCCGGGTCGGTACGGCTCGGCTCGGGCACATGGCTGGGGATCGCGGGCACGCAGGGTCCTGATTCTTGAGGCGTCCGCAGTGTCTGCGGTCTCGGGTCGGATCGATACGTAGGCTCCATCGTCCCACGGGTGGGAGGTGCGGTCCGGTTTGGGACGGTGCGAGAGGTTCACCGGGGGCCTCTCGGGAGCCGGCCGGATGTCTCTCGACGACCGGCCGGATGCCTCTCGGGGACCGGTTTGGGTGGGCCGGTGGGCGGCTGGTAGCCTGGGTGGCTGTGCCTCATCCCTGACCGGTATCCCCGCTCGGTGCGAGACACACCCCAAGGAAAATCATCGGCCCGGGACCCGTGCGGCCCCGTGCCAGAACCTGCAAAGGCTCATTCGTGGCGAACATCAAGTCCCAGATCAAGCGGATCAAGACCAACGAGAAGGCTCGGCTGCGCAACAAGGCCGTCAAGTCCTCCCTGAAGACCGCGATCCGCAAGGCCCGCGAAGCCGCTGCCGCGGGTGACGTCGAGAAGGCCACCGAGTACCAGCGCGCTGCCGCGCGTCAGCTCGACAAGGCCGTCGCGAAGGGCGTCATCCACAAGAACCAGGCCGCCAACAAGAAGTCGGCGCTTGCTTCCAAGGTCACCGCGCTCCAGGGCTGATCCTCCGCACTTGCCTCGGCCCGCGCTCGCGCGGACCGGACCAGTAGCAATCCACCGTGAGGACAACGTCGAGCCCTCTACCTCGATTCACGGACAGACATCGTGGTCGCCACGCCACGTACAGTGCCCCCGGACCCACTTCGGGGGCATTGCTGTTTCTCCGTCCCCGGCACCGTCCTCCACCCCGTCCTCGGACCCGTCCCGCCGTATCTCCCCTCTCCCCGCGAGTTCTCGCGCCTGGGGCGGAGTCGCCAAGGCGGGTCCGGCGGAGCAGGTCGCAGGTGATCGGCGGTGCCCGATTCGCCGTCGGCGGCCGACGGCGACACCGCGGATAGCCGCGCCACTCCATGCCACGCGTTCCGCGGCATGCCCCGCCGGGTCGACACCCCCTGCGGGGCAATACGACGTCTAAGCCTGACCCCGTGACCGGGCTGCCCGGGCGATCGTGACGACCGCCTTCTCCAACGCGTACTCCGGATCGTCCCCACCGCCCTTCACTCCCGCGTCCGCCTCGGCCACCGCTCGCAGCGCGACGGAGACCGCGTCCGGTGTCCACCCCCGCATCTGCTGCCGTACCCGGTCGATCTTCCACGGCGGCATCCCCAGCTCACGCGCCAGATCCGCCGGCCGCCCCCCGCGCGCGGACGACAGCTTGCCGATCGCCCGCACCCCCTGTGCCAACGCGCTGGTGATCAGCACCGGCGCCACCCCGGTGGACAGCGACCACCGCAATGCCTCCAGTGCCTCCGCAGCCCGCCCTTCCACGGCCCGGTCCGCGACCGTGAAGCTCGATGCCTCGGCCCGCCCCGTGTAGTACCGCCCGACGACCGCCTCGTCGATGGTCCCCTCGATGTCGGCGACCAACTGGGAGACGGCGGACGCCAGTTCCCGCAGATCGCTGCCGAGGGAGTCGACCAGCGCCTGGCAGGCCTCGGGCGTGGCCGATCTCCCGGTCGCCCGGAACTCGCCCCGCACGAACGCCAGCCGGTCCGCCGGCTTCGTCATCTTCGGGCAGGCCACCTCCCGCGCCCCCGCCTTGCGTGCGGCATCGAGCAGCCCTTTGCCCTTGACCCCGCCGGCGTGCAACAGCACCAGCGTGATCTCCTCGGCGGGCGCACCGAGATACGCCTTCACGTCCTTGACCGTGTCCGCGGACAGATCCTGCGCATTGCGTACGACCACGACCTTGCGCTCCGCGAAGAGCGACGGGCTGGTCAACTCGGCGAGCGTGCCGGGCTGCAGCTGGTCCGAGGTCAGGTCACGTACGTCCGTGTCGGCGTCGGCGGCCCGAGCAGCGGCCACCACCTCCCGCACGGCACGGTCGAGCAGGAGGTCCTCCTGGCCCACGGCAAGCGTCACCGGGGCGAGAGGGTCGTCATTCGCAGTCTTTCTAGCCATCGCGTAAAGCATCGCACGCGGCACTGACAACGCGTTCCGCGTGCCGGGTGCGGGGGTCGGACGGGGGTGCGGGTGCGGGTGCGAGTCCGAGGGCAGGTGCGGGTCTGAGTGCCGGTTCGGGTGCGGGTGCGGGAGCAGGAGCAGGAGCGGGTGCCGGTTCGGGTCCGAGTGTCCGAGTGCGGGTCCGGATTCGGGTAGGGGTGCCGGTTCAGGTCCCGGTTCGGGTTCGGATGCGAGTCCGACCGTAGAACTCGCCGCCGCCCGCCGCCCCTACGGCTCCTCGCGCCAGCCGTCCCACTCCCCCGCGAACGCGTCCAGTTCCGCGGGATCGAGCCGCCCGTCCTCGTCCCGCAGAACGAGCAGCCACTGCGCGTCCTCGGCGTCGTCCTCGCCGGCCAGCGCGTCCCGCACCAACCGCGGTTCCTCATCGAGGGCGAACCGCTCCCCGAGCGCCTCCGCCGCCTCCTGGGCCGCGTCACGGTCGGGCAGTACCAGCACATGTCTCACATCACTCACGCGAGCCATTTTCTACCCCCGCCCCCGCACCTCCGGAACCGACCCCAGCTCGATCCCGAACCGCTCCCGGTACACCCCCAACACCTCGTCGTCCGTGATCAGTTCACGTACGTCCCGCGTCCCCTCCCCACCGGTCACCGTGAGAGTCCGGCCGGCCAGCGTGATCCTTCCGCCGTAGTCCAGGAGCCGTGAGCAGACCAGTGACCGGGTGAAATGCGACGCCGGTGACGTGCTGTGCCACCACGCCCCGGCCACGAAGTCGGCGAGCACCCGGGGCCGTAGTTCCAGGCGGTACTGCGGCTTGCCGTCCTGGACGACATCCAGGTCGGGCCCCGCCACGACAAGCCTGAACGTGCCACCCGGGTCCGGCTGTTCGCCCCGTTCCGCGAACGCCAGCGGATGGTGACTGTGCTTGCCGAAACCGACGTCCGCCAGCCACACACTCCCGTCCGCCGTCCGTACCCGCAGCGCGAGATGGTCGTACGGAATACCCAGCCGCCCCTCGTCCCCGTGCACCCGCGCGGCAAGCGGCGCGACCTCGAAACCCAGGGTGGTGAGCAACGCCCCGAAGGCACCGTTGAGTTCGTAACAGAACCCGCCTCTCTTCGCCCCCACCACCTTGTCCACCAGCCGGTCCTCCTCCAGCACGATCTCCTCCCCCAGATGAACCGACAGGTTCTCGAAGGGCACGCTCTGCAGATGTCGTAGTTGCAGCTCACGCAGGGCGTCGGCGGTGGGCGCGGGCGGACGCGCGAGGCCCAGCCGGTGGAGGTAGGCGTCGGTCTGTGCGGGGTTCATGTCCTCAGTCTCGCTCCAGGGGATGGGCGGGGGTGGCATCCAGGGCGATGACCAGGCGCATGACCGGTTCGCCCGCGACGGTAGGGGCGCGGTTGCCGATGATCCGGTTGAGGTGGCGGAGGCGGGGTTCCAGGTCCGTGACGTGGGTGAGGGGCGGGTCGGCGGTGGTGTCGCTGCGCGGGCCCCGGCGGCTGCCTGATCATCGGCTCCGCCACCCGGGTCTCCGACGCCGCCCAGCAGGTCGCCGACCACCTCCAGAGCCTCCGCAACGCCAACATCGACCACCTGGAGTCCCGCATCAGAACCGACGTGGCCGACGGCACCCTCCCCACCGACACCGACACCGACGCCCGCGCGGTCGCCGAGTTCACCGGAGTCATCGTCCAGGGCATGTCGCACCGGGCCCGCGACGGCGCGACGACAGAGGCGCTACGGACGGTGGCGGACACGGCGTGGAGGTCGGTCAGGGTACTGCTGGCCGAGACCCGAGCCGACGGTGCGCCGGTCGTACCGGTGATCCTGAAGACCTCATACCCGTGGCCTGCGCCAAGCCCGTTCCCTCACTCCCGTATCACCCGCAGCCCGTCCCCACTTCCGCCGACCGCCAACGCCCCGTCCTCGTCCGTCCGGAGGACCACCGCCCCCATGGCCCGCAGCGCCGCGACCGTGCTCGGGGCCGGGTGGCCGTAGCTGTTGTTTTCACCACAGGAGATCAACGCCAGCCTCGGCGCCACCCTCCGTATCAGGTCCGGATCTTGGTACGACGAGCCGTGATGGGCGACTTTCAACACGTCGACGTTTCCCAGCAACGACGCCGCCGGTGACCTCAACAGCTCCTGCTGGGCCGGGGGTTCGAGGTCCCCGAGCAGTAGCAGTCGCAGCCCGGCCGTCCGTACCAGCAGGGCGACACTGGCGTCGTTCGGCCCGTCCGGGTCCGGCGCCGGGCGCGGTGGGGGCCACAGCACCTGCCACCCCAACGGGCCGGTGCGTCGCTCCTCGCCGGCCACGGCCCGGGTGACCGGGATGTGCCGTTCCGCCGCCGCCCTCCGTACGAACTCGGCCTGGTCCGCGGGTTCTTCGAAGGACGTCGTCTCGATCGCGCCCACCGAGCGGCCCCGCAGCACCCCGGGCAGTCCCGCGACGTGATCGGCGTGGAAGTGGGTGAGGACGACGAGCGGGATCCTGGTGATGCCGAGCGTGCGCAGACACTGGTCGACGAGCTTCGGATCGGGTCCGGCGTCCACGACCACGCCGGTGCCCTTGCCCGCCGCGAGCACCGTCGCGTCCCCTTGCCCGACGTCACACATCGCGAACCGCCAGCCCGGCGGCGGCCACCCCGTGATCACCCGGGTCAGCGGCGCCGGCGCCACCACGATCAGCAGCAGAAGCAACCCGCAGACACCGCACAACCAGGGGTACTTCAACAGCCGCCGCCCGACCGGCACCAGGGCCGCGACGGCGAGCGCGAGCAGCAACGCCCCGGTCCAACTGCCCGGCCAGTCAACTCCCCCACCGGGCAGCGCCGCGCCGGTCCGGGCGACGTCCGCGATCCACCCGGTGGGCCAACTCGCGCCCCAGGCAAGGACCTTGGCCACCGGCATCGCCACCGGTGCCGCCGCCAGCGCCGCGAAGCCCAGCACCGTGGCCGGTGCGACGGCGATCTCCGCGAGCAGATTGCACGGCACCGCCACCAGACTGACCCGCGCCGACAGCACGGCCACGACAGGCGCACACAACGCCTGCGCGGCAGCGGCGGCGGCCAACGCCTCGGCCAGCCGCGGCGGAACCCGGTGCCGCCGCAGCGTCTCGCTCCAGCGCGGCGCGAGCGTGAGCAGCGCGCCGGTGGCCAGCACGGAGAGCAGAAACCCGTAACTCCGGGCCAGCCACGGGTCGTAGAGCACCAGTAGCAGTACGGCCGTCGCCAGCGCCGGAATCAGTGATCTGCGGCGTCCGGTCGCCAGGGCGAGCAGCGCGACGGCACCGCAGGCCGCGGCCCGCAGCACGCTCGGGTCGGGCCGGCACACGACGACGAACCCGAGCGTGAGCACCCCGCCGAGCAGTGCGGTCGCCCGGAGGGAGATGCCCAACCGCGGTGCCAGGCCTCGGCGTTCGATGTGCTGGGCGAGGCCGGGTGGTCCGATGAGGAGGGCGAGCAGGATGGTGAGGTTGCTTCCGGAGACGGCGAGGGTGTGCGCCAGGTCCGTCTCCTTGAAGGCCTCGTCCAGCTCGGGTGTGATCCGCGCGGTGTCCCCGACGACCAGCCCCGGCAGCAACGCCCGCGCGTCCCCGGGCAATCCGTCGGTGGCCTCGCGCAACCCGGCCCGCAACCGCCCCGCGAACCGCTGTGCCCCGGACGGCTCCCCCACCACCTCCGGCACCGGCTGGTTCCGCACCCGCAGTACGGCCGCCACCCGGTCCCCGCTCGTCAGCGAGGGCGCCACCCGCGCGGTCACCTTCACCCGCGTCGACGGAAGCAGCCCGAGCCAGGGCGAACGCTCCGGCCCACCACCGGAACCCCGTGCCCGGCCACCTCCCTTGGAGGACGAACTCGGGTCGACGATCAGCAGCACCGGCGCCCGTGTCTCCACGACCGTCCCGTCCAACTCCTCGACCCGCCGCACCTCGGCGTCGATCAGCACGGAGACCGGAGCCGCGTGATCCCCGCTGATCCGGGGCCGGGTCAGCCGTGGATCGGAACCGACCTCCACCTCCGCGGTCACGGTCGCGTACTCCCGCGCCAGCTCGGGTACCGGCCCACGGCGCAGATCCGCCCCGTGCAGTCCGGCGGAGGCGGCGGCCGCGGCGATGGCAAGGAGCAGGGCGGCGATCGAGACCCGGGGCCAGGTGGCCCGCCGCCATGACGGTGCGGGGTGACCTCCTTCCGGTGGGAGGGCAGGGTGGGCGACCGGCTGCGGCGGGGTACGGCTGCCGCCGACCTTGTCCCGCCGCCGCATCAGCAGGAGCACCAGCGCCACCGCCAGGGCCGCGAGCCCAATTCCCGTGACCCAGGCCGGTGATGCGTTCAACGCCAGTGCCGCCGTCGCCCAGGCCGCGAGTGCGGGCGGAACGAGCCGTAGGTCCGTCGGCCCTTCCTGTTGGGGGTGCGCGGCGCCCCGCTGATTCCCCGAGGTCGCATGTACGGTCCGTCGGGACGACGAGGCGCTGTCGTCCCGTGCCGTGCGGTTGGGGATCGCGGGCTCGGGTGGATCGTCGTGGACGCGGGTCATGGCTGCACCAGGTCCCGCAGATCGGCGAAGCGGCGGTCGCCGATGCCGTTGACCTGGCGCAACTCGTCCACCGAGCGGAAACCGCCGTGCTGGGTGCGGTACTCGATGATGTGCTGAGCCAGCACCGGGCCTACGCCCGGCAGGGTGTTGAGCTGGTCCGCGGTGGCGGTGTTGAGGGAGACCGGGGCCGTCGGACCGGCTCCGGCTGTGGAGCCCGCCGAACCCGCCACCCCGGTGGTGTTCGCGCCGCCCGCACCGGGCACCGCTGCGGGTGCCGGACCGCCGACGACGATCTGCTCCCCGTCCACGAGGAACCGCGCCCGGTTGAGCCCCTCGGTACTGGTACCCGGACGCACCCCACCCGCCGCCCGCAACGCATCGGTCACCCGCGAACCGGCCGGCAGCCGATGAACCCCGGGCTCCCGCACCTTGCCGCTGACGTCCACGACGATCTCGGTACCGGCCGCACTCGCAGCGCCCCGCGCTCCGACGGCCGAAGCGTGCGACTCGGCCCCTTTGCCCGCAGCCCCGCTCCCACCTCCGCCGCCGTCTCCCTCCCCAAAGGGAGCCGCCGCCCGGACCACCTCCGGTGCGCGAACCGGCTGGGTCCGGCCCACCCAGAAGTGCTGCACGGCGAAGACGGCGGCCACCACGAGCAGGACACCGAGCGCGACCACGTTCCGCCGCTCCATCCCACACCGCGTCTGCACCCACACCGGCATCCGCTCCCGCAGAGCCGACCCGACCCGTTCCCGCCAGGCCCCGGCCACCCGCTCCCGCCCGATGCCAACCTCTCCGGTGCCGACCCCTCCGGTGGCGGTGAACTCCTCAGTGTCTCGGGCCACTTCGGCCCCTCCGGCGTACGAAAAGACATCGGGCTCCAGAACAACACCCACCGGCGAACCAACCCGGACCACGCGCTGCCCCGACCCCGACTCCGGCCCTGCCCCTGCCCCCAACTCCGGCTCCAACTCCCGCTCCGGAACAGCCCACGGACCGGCATCAACAGGCGCCGGAAAACGAAGCCCCGCCGCCCTGACCACAGGCGGAACGCCCAGCACCCCCACCTCGGTCAGAGGCGGGACAGAAGCCCCCGCCACCTCGGCCTCCGCCGAACCAGAGCCCGCACCCGCGTCCTCACCCGCACCCGCGCCCTCACCCCCACCCCCGCCCGGCGGCCCATTCCCCAACTCCCCCCACCCCTGGCCCCGTTCACCAAAGAGCAGTTCCGCCCGCCGCCGAAGCTCCTCCGCCGAGGCCTGACGATGTGCCCGTCCCCGTACAGGCGCGCGGCGATGCCGAGTTCGGCCGTCGGAGGACGGGGCGCGGCCCGGGCCGCTGGTCGCAGTCGCTGTGTGTGAGCGTGATCGAAGTGCCATGTGCCGAGGATCGGACATTCCGCGACTTCGCGATGATCTTGGTCAATTCCCGGGGACGACAGCCCAGTTGTGGATAACTCCGTCACCCGTACGAGCGTTAGCCGTACAAGGGCTCCCCGTACGCACGCCGCCCGTACGCGCGCCGCCCTCCCCGACAAACCCCGTCACCGAGGCGAAACCACAGCCCCCAACAACCCAGGCCCGGTATGCGCCCCGATCACCGCCCCGACCTCGCTCACATGCAGATCGGCCAGCCCCGGCACCCGCACCCGCAACCGATCCGCGAGCGCCGACGCCCGCTCCGGCGCGGAGAGATGGTGGACGGCGATGTCGACCTGCGCACTGCCCGCACGGTCCGCCGCGAGCTCCTCAAGGCGGGCGATCGCCTTCGACGCCGTCCGTACCTTCTCCAGGAGTTCGATGCGCCCGCCCTCCAGTTGCAGCAGCGGTTTCACGGCGAGCGCGGAGCCCAACAGGGCTTGTGCCGCGCCGATACGGCCGCCCCGGCGCAGATAGTCGAGGGTGTCGACGTAGAAGTAGGCGGAGGTGCCGGCGGCCCGTTTCTCCGCGGCCGTGACCGCCTCGTCCACCGTGCCGCCCGCCTCCGCCGTCTCGGCCGCGGCGAGTGCGCAGAAACCGAGGGCCATCGCGACCATGCCGGTGTCCACGACCCGCACCGGCACCGGTGCCTCACGCGCGGCGACGACGGCCGCGTCGTAGGTGCCGGAGAGTTCGGCGGAGAGGTGGAGGGAGACGATGCCGGTGGCGCCGGACTCGGCGACCTTGCGGTAGGTCTCCGCGAAGCGTTGGGGGCTGGGGCGCGAGGTGGTGACCGGGCGGCGCTTCTGCAGGGCCTGGGCCAGGGAGCGGGTCGAGATCTCGGTGCCCTCTTCGAGCGCCCGGTCGCCGAGGACCACGGTCAGCGGCACCGCTGTGATGCCGTGGCGCTCCATCGTCAGCGGCGGCAGGTAGGCCGTTGAATCGGTGACGATCGCGACATGGCGGGACATGAGCTGGAGGTTACCTGCCGTAGCGGCCGGGCGGCAGCCCGACCCCTTTCACCTGGGCCGGAACCGGCCGGATCATCACACATCGCACACGCACACCGTGCCGCGCGATCAAGTCGTGCTCTCCGGGCGGGGTTTCTTCTGCCAGGGGTAGCTGGGGCGCCGTCCCGGCGGGGTGATGGCGGACGGGGCGGGCTCCTCGGCGGCGGGACGGGAACGCGGAGTCTCCGGCCAGGTCTGCTGTCCGGCAGCGGCGTCGGCGGGCGGGGCATCGGGCCACGGCGGAGTGGTGTGCTCCGACTTCGTCCAGTGGCGGAGGGCGCCGGCCTCCATGTCTATCTGGGCACTCAACGTGTCCAGGTCGTCCTCCGCGAAGCGGCCGGCGCGGTCGCGGGCGGCCCAGCGCAGTGAGTCCGCCGACTTCGTGATGCGCTCGGTGCGCTCGCGCAGGGCGGGCAGTCGCTCGGCGAGTGTCTTGCGGTCCGGCTCCGACTCCAGGCGCCTGAGCTCGCCGTCGAGTTCACGGCCGTGCGCGCTGAGCCGCTCGAAGAGGCCCAGGGACTCCTTGAGGGACTCGTCCTCGGGCACGCCCGCGTGCAGCGCGTCCTGGGTCGCGCGCATCGACGTCCGCAGTGCGAGGCGGAGTTGGGCCACCTGTCCCTGCGGGCCGGGCTGGGCGAAGGACTTGGCGCGCAGGGTGTGGTCCTCGACGGAGCGCCGGGCCTGCGCGACCGTACGGTCGACGCCGCGCTTGGCCGCGCCGACGGCCTTGACCGCCGCATAGCCGCCCACGACCACGAACAGCAGGAAGAGAAGGGCGAAGACTGTGATCACGGCTTCCAACGCTCCTCCACCGGCTCCGGGCGGCACACGCCGCGCCGCTCTTCAACGGTAAACGCTACGGGCAGGTCCGGAGTTCCACCGGAACCCTGGACCTGCCCGTAGGGGACTACCCCGAGGCGCTCGCCCCGACCCGGTCCGGCCGCCCGTCGAAGGACCGCGCCGGACCGGCGGAACAGCTACGCCGGAACGATGTTGACCAGCTTCGGCGCCCGCACGATGACCTTGCGGATGCCCGCGCCCTCCAGTGCGGCGACGACCTTCTCGTCGGCCAGCGCGACCTTCTCCAGTTCGGCGTCGGAGATCGTCGGCGAGACCTCCAGGCGGGCCTTGACCTTGCCCTTGATCTGCACGACGCAGGTCACGCTCTCGTCGACGACGTACGCCGGGTCGGCGACCGGGAAGTCCTGGTGGACCACCGTGTCGGTGCGGCCCAGCTTGCGCCACAGCTCCTCGGCGATGTGCGGGGCCAGCGGCGCGATCAGCAGCACCAGCGACTCGGCGACCGTTCGCGGCAGGGCACCGCCCACCTTGGTCAGGTAGTTGTTCAGCTCGGTGACCTTGGCGATCGCCGTGTTGAACCGCAGGCCCGCCAGGTCCTGGCGCACTCCGTCGATCGCCTTGTGCAGGGCACGCAGCGTGTCCTCGTCGGGCTCGGTGTCGACGACGGTGACCTCGCCGGTCGTCTCGTCGACGACGTTGCGCCACAGCCGCTGCAGCAGCCGGTACTGACCCACCACCGCGCGCGTGTCCCACGGCCGGGACACGTCCAGCGGGCCCATGGCCATCTCGTACAGGCGCAGGGTGTCGGCGCCGTACTCGTCGCAGATCTCGTCCGGAGTGACCGCGTTCTTCAGGGACTTGCCCATCTTGCCCAGCAGCCGGGAGACCTTCTCGCCCTCGTAGTAGTAGGCGCCGTCGCGCTCCTCCACCTGGGCGGCCGGCACCGGGAAGCCGCGGCTGTCCCGGTAGACGTAGGCCTGGATCATGCCCTGGTTGAACAGCTTGTGGAACGGCTCCGGGGACGAGATGTGCCCCAGGTCGAACAGCACCTTGGACCAGAAGCGGGCGTACAGCAGGTGCAGTACGGCGTGTTCGGCGCCGCCGACGTACAGGTCGACGCCGCCGTGCGGCATGCCCTCGCGCGGGCCCATCCAGTACTGCTCGATGGCCGGGTCGACCAGCTTCTGGTCGTTGTGCGGGTCCAGGTAGCGCAGTTCGTACCAGCAGGAACCGGCCCAGTTCGGCATGGTGTTGGTCTCGCGGCGGTACTTCTGGGGGCCGCGGCCGTCGCCCAGGTCCAGGGTGACGTTGACCCAGTCCGCGTTGCGGGACAGGGGCGTCTCCGGGGACGTATCAGCGTCGTCCGGGTCGAAGGTGCGCGGCGAGTAGTCCTCGACCTCCGGCAGCTCCAGGGGCAGCATCGACTCGGGCAGCGAGTGCGCGATGCCGTCCTCGTCGTAGACGATCGGGAAGGGCTCGCCCCAGTAGCGCTGGCGGCTGAACAGCCAGTCGCGCAGGCGGAAGTTGACGGTGCCCTCGCCGATGCCCTTGCGGGCCAGCCACTCCGTGATGCGGGCCTTGGCCTCGGCGACGGGCAGGCCGTCCAGGGAGATGTCGTCGTTCGAGGAGTTGATGATCTTCGCGTCGTACGACCCGAAGGCGTCCTCCCACGTGGACGTGTCCGTCCCGCGGCCGTCGGTCGGCTCGACGATGCAGGTGATCGGCAGCTCGAATGCGCGCGCGAAGTCGAAGTCGCGCTGGTCGCCCGCCGGGACGGCCATGATCGCGCCGGTGCCGTAGCCCATCAGTACGTAGTCGGCGATGAAGACCGGGATGCGGTCGCCGTTGACCGGGTTGGTCGCGAACGCGCCGGTGAAGACGCCGGTCTTCTCCTTGGCCTCGGCCTGCCGCTCCACGTCGGACTTGGTGCCGGCCTGCGCGCGGTACGCGGCGACGGCCTCCGCCGGGGTGGCGTGACCGCCGGTCCACGCGTCGCGCGTGCCCTCGGGCCAGGCGCCCGGCGTGAACTTGTCGACCAGCGGGTGCTCGGGCGCCAGCACCATGTAGGTCGCGCCGAACAGGGTGTCGGGGCGGGTGGTGAAGACGGTGATGTTCTCGCCGTCCACGGGGAAGTCGACGCGGGCGCCCTCGGAGCGGCCGATCCAGTTGCGCTGCTGCAGCTTGATGGCCTCGGGCCAGTCCAGCTCCTCCAGGTCCGCCAGCAGCCGGTCGGCGTAGGCGGTGATGCGCATGTTCCACTGGCGCAGCTTGGCCTTGAAGACGGGGAAGTTGCCGCGCTCGGAGCGTCCGTCGGCGGTGACCTCCTCGTTGGCCAGCACGGTGCCCAGCCCGGGGCACCAGTTGACGGGCGCGTCGGAGGCGTACGCCAGGCGGAACTCGCCCAGGACGTCGGCACGTTCGGCGGCACTCAGCTCGGGCCACGCGCGCGTGTGCCCCGGTACGGCACGCTCACCGGTCTCGAACTGGGCGATCAGCTCGGCGATCGGGCGGGCCTTGCCGGCCTCGTCGTCGTACCAGGAGTTGAAGATCTGCAGGAAGATCCACTGGGTCCACTTGTAGTACTCGGGGTCGATCGTGGCGAACGACCGGCGCTTGTCGTGGCCCAGGCCCAGCGCGCGCAGCTGGGACTTCATGTTGGTGATGGCGGCCAGGGTGGTGATCCTGGGGTGCTCGCCCGTCTGGACGGCGTGCTGCTCGGCCGGCAGGCCGAAGGCGTCGAAGCCCAGGGTGTGCAGCACGTTGTGGCCGGTCATCCGCTGGTACCGGGCGAAGACATCGGTGGCGATGTAGCCCAGGGGGTGGCCGACGTGCAGGCCCGTACCGGAGGGGTACGGGAACATGTCCATGATGAACTTCTTGGGGCGGGCGGCCAGTTCGGGGTCGCCGGCCAGGTCGCCGGTCGGGTTCGGCGCCTCGTAGGTGCCCTCGGCATCCCAGAAGTCCTGCCAGCGTGCTTCGATGTCCGCGGCCATCGCGGCCGTGTAGCGGTGCGGGGCGACCACCTCGGCGGCGGCAGCGGGGTTCGTCTCGCTCATGATCCTCAAAGCTCCATCGATCGTCTCTGCCAGCGGCTGCGACATTCAGGCTGCGACATCCGCCATGGACGGACATCCAGCAAATGAAAAATCCCCTCGCACAGGAGGGGACGCCGCGCCGATTCCGACCTCACCGTTCGTCGGTGGTCGGGACTGATCAGCGCGGCTCGCTAAGCAGAAGGCGTACAGCACGCATGGCGTCAGAGTACCGCAGCCCTTGAGCACAACGCGACGCGCTTCCGTATCACCCTTGGCACCCTGTCCACAGCGGCGTGGACCGACCCCGGCTCAAGGATTACCTTCGCGTACCACCCACTACAGGACATCACAGCAAGCGCATTGTCGTTTGATAACAACGCAATAACTCAAACCTCGTACCCACCGGTATGGAGCCACTTAGAGTTCGGCAGCGGGACCGCTTTCCCGATACTGCTCGGAGTTGCCCCCATGAACGCTCGTCGTAGTACCAGTTCGCTCCCCAAGCCGGGCCGCTCGGCCTATGGCGTGGTGAGCCTCGTCGTCCTGATCTTCATACCCGTGTTCGTGCTGGCCGGAGGCAGCCAGGTACAGGACTTCCTCAACTTCGGTGCGGGCGTTCTCTCGCTCGTCTCCCTCTCCTGCTCGGTGATCTGGGGGCTCGTCGCCCAGGACCGGGTCATCCTCAACATCCGCCAGCGGATCGTGGCGCAGGGCATCCACCGGGTGACCGCCGTCGGCTCGATCGCCTTCCTGGTGGTGCACATCACGGTCAAGCTCGCGCTCGACCACACCGTCCTGATCGCCGCGCTGATCCCCTTCAGCCTCGGTGTGAAGGGCAGCGCCGGGCTCATCGGCCTGGGCTCCCTGGGCGGCCTGCTCATGATCTTCGTGGGCATCACCGGCGCCCTGCGCAACCAGTTCGCGTCCCCCGCGCCGGTCGCCGCCCGCTGGCGCGCGATGCACATGCTGGCCTACCCGGCCTGGTGCGCGGCGCTGATCCACGGCCTGTTCGCGGGCCGCGCGGCGAAGCCGTTCTTCATGATCTCGTACGAGCTGTGCCTGGTCGGGGTCGCCGCGGCTCTCGCCCTGCGCTCGGCGCCCCGCCCGTTCAAGCGGAAGTTCGCCAACAAGGTCGCCATGCTCCTGGGCAACGAGGAGCGAGCGGGCCTGGACGAACTCGACGCGAGCCGGGGCCGCGTGGGCGAGTCCACGCTGCCGGGCTTCGAGAGCCGGCGTCCGGCCGAGGGCCGACGGTCCGAGCGGCAGCCCTCGTTCACCGAGACCGGTTCGATGCCGCGCGTGGACTCCGCCGGCGCGTACGAGACGAGGTCCATGACCCCGGAGCCCGACACGAACACTTTCGCGGCCGCCTACCGCACCGCCACACCGGAGTCCACCGGTCAGATGCCGTACGTCACCGACCAGATCTCGCACATGAACGTGCCCATGGACATGCAGAACACCCAGGCGGTCCCGCGCGCGGACAGCGGTGGCAGCACCTCCGGGACCTGGCCGGTCCCGTCGCCGCCGCCGGTCGGCGAGGCGCCCCCGTCGGCCTACGACCCGCTCCAGGACACCGGGTACAACATCCCGACGTACAACAACAATGCGGGCACGGGCGGGTACGGCGAGGGATACGTGTACCCCACCGGTGAGTCGAACGGTGCCTCCGGTACGTACAACCCCAATGACACGTACAACAGCGGTCCCGCCACTGATCAAACGCCCAACGCTTCGTACGACTTCGACGCGCAGGGCGGCTCGGGCGAACCTTGGAACACGCCTTCCGGAGGCTATAGGTGAACGAGGCCCTGCCCGACGTCCCAGAAGTCCGCGTGGTCGGCCTTCCTCAGCTCACGTCTGGCTTCGACCTTGTCGAGCGGCTTGATCTACCCATGCACCTAAAGGTGCATGGGCCACTCGAACCGATGGGCGGGGAGCAGCTCGCGAAGCTCTCCGAGGCCATCAACCTGAAGGGCCGCGGCGGCGCGGGTTTCCCCTTCCACAAGAAGCTGCGGTCGGTCGCCGAGGCGGCGATCAAGCGCGGTGTACGACCGGTCGTCGTCGTCAACGGCAGTGAGGACGAGCCGGCCTGCCGCAAGGACACGGTGCTCATCAACCGTGCCCCGCACCTCATCCTGGACGGCGCCCTCCTGGTCGCCGAGGCCCTGGGTGCCCGCACGCTCGTGGTGGGGGTCACCCGTGAGTCGACGCAGCGCTCCATGGAGGCCGCGCTCGCCGAACGCGGCCTGAGCAACACCCGCCGCTCGGCACTGAAGGCGTTCGTCCAGCGCAACCCGGTCCGGATGGTCACCGGTGCCGCCGCGTCGCTGATCCGCTCGATCGACGGCGGCCCGGCGATCCCGCCCGGCCGCAAGGTCAGCGCCTCCCAGAACGGCGTCGGCGGCGCCCCCACGCTGCTGTCGAACGCCGAGACGTTCGCCCAACTCGCCATCGCCGCCCGCATCGGCCCCGAGCGCTACGGCAACACCGGTCTCTACGACGAGCCCGGCACCGTCATGCTCACGGTCTCCGGAGCGGTCGCGCGCCCCATGGTGATCGAGGTCCCCACAGGCGTACCGCTGCGCTACGTCCTGCAGTTGGCCGGCGCCCCGCCGGTCCCCCAGGGTGTGCTGACGGGCGGTTACCACGGCAAGTGGATCGACGCGGCGACGGTCAACGAGGCGATCGTCTCCCGCAACTCCCTTGACGCGGTGGGCGGTGCGCTCGGCGCGGGCGCCATCATGCCGATCACCCAGGAGACCTGCCCGCTGGGCGAGTCCCTGCGCGTGGCCCAGTGGCTGGCCGACGAGAGCGCGGGACAGTGCGGTCCCTGCTACCTCGGTCTGCCCGCCGCCGCGCGCGGCATGGAGGACATCCTCAACGGCGGCGGCCCGGCCGCCCTGGAGGCGCTCAAGCAGGTCGCCAAGGCCGTGAAGCGGCGCGGCGCGTGCTCGCACCCGGACGGCTCCGCGATGTTCCTGGAGTCGACCATCAAGGCGTTCACGGACGACCTCGCCGCCCACGTCCTCGGAAACGGCTGCGGAAGGCCCGTGGAGGGCGTTCTGCCGCTCTTCGAGGGCGGCCAGCTCCCCGCGGGCATCACCAGCGGCGCGGAGCCCGAGGACAACGGTCCCAGCCGTCAGAAGATCTACGTCGACTGGACGCTGTGCCGGGGCCACGGACTGTGCGCGGACATCCTCCCGGAGGTCTTCGAACTCGGCGCCGACGGCTTCCCCACCGTCGCGCAGGCCCAGGTGCCCCGGTACGCGGAGGCGAAAGCCCTGCGCGCGGTGCGCCGTTGCCCGGCGCTCGCCCTCCGCCTGGAGGAGGAGACCGCACGCGACAAGGGCCCCTCCCGCAACCTGCCGGTCCTCTCCCAGGGCCGCGGCCGACGGGCTCTGGGCCGCTGAGCACACGAGCAGCGGGCCGCCCTCTTCTTAAGAAGGGTGCGGCCCGCTGCTCCGTGAACGGCGCCAACTGCCCCTGAACACACCGAAGGCGGGTCACCCTGTGGGATGACCCGCCTTCGACTTCTGTGGAGCTAAGGAGAATTGAACTCCTGACCTCCTGCATGCCATGCAGGCGCTCTACCAACTGAGCTATAGCCCCGTGCGGTGTCCTACCGGGTCTCCCCGGCGGCGACGCCAACATTACCGGTGGACCCTCTGGACCACCAAATCGTTTCCGTCACCCTGGTCGTGACCCTGATCGCCGGGACCTCCTCGCGGGGTCCCGGCCGGAGTCAAGCGGTGACGAAGGAATAGAACCGTTTCAAAGTGCAGTGCTCTTCGAGGAGTCGACCGTAGATCGGCTCGCCCTCGAGTTCGCGGTACGTCTCGATCGGATCGCCTTTTATGATCAGCGCCCGCGCGCACTCCTCGCACCAGTACTGGTAGTCGGGATTCACCGGTTCCATGTCACGGACGATCGGCGTCCCACTGCCGCACCAGTCGCACTTTCGCCTGTGTGCACCCATCGATCAGCTCCAGCTGTGGCCGCAGGCCGTGCACACGTAGGAAACTCCGCCGTTGTCACCAAGGACTTGGGCCACGTGGGCGGAACCGCAGGAAGGGCAGCTCAGGCGGGTGATGGTATCCCGTATCAACGCCGCATCGAAGAGGTGGTCGACCTCCTCGATGATGCTCGCAGGCATCGCTACTCCCTCCCGTCGGGCCGCGCCCCCTTCCGGCCGTTTGATTCTGCCACGGCCGGACCAATACGGTCAGCGACGCCTCAGTACCAGTCCGGACACGGCCCCCACCGCGGCCGTCCCCGCCAGCGCGAACATGCACGCCGAAAGCGCCTCCGCAGAGGTATACGCCCCCGGGGCCCCAAGTGACTCAAGCCGGTTCAAGAACAGTGTGCCGAAAACCGCGACCCCGAGCAGCTGACCCAGCTGCGCGACCGTGGAGAGCAGACCACTGGCGTCCGCCGCGTCCTCGGGCCGCACCGTCGCCAGGGCCCGCGTCAGCGTCGGACTGAAGGCGAGCGCGAGCCCGGCCCCCACGCCGACGTACGCCACGTACAGTACGGCCCCGCCGCGGTCACCGCCTTCGAACGCCAGGCCGACTCCCAGCACGGACGGAATCGTGAGCAGGAATCCGAGCGGGGTCAACGCCCGCTGCCAGGACGCCGGCCACCTCCGCCAGGTGAGGCCGACCACTCCGAAGACGACCGCGGTCGGCGCGAAGGTGAGACCGGCGCGCAGCGCGCTGAAGCCGAGGCCGCCCTGGACGTGCAGGGTGAGCGCGAACAGGAAACCGGCGTTGACGGCCATCACGGCCAGGATCCGGAAGACGGCGAGCCCCATGCCCGGGTGACGCAGGACACGTGGTGCGATCAGCGGGGCTCCACCGCGCCGGGCAAGCCGGGACTCGTACACACAGAACGATGCGAAGAGGACGGCCGCCGCGATCAGCGACAGCCACGACCACAGCGGCCAGCCCTCCTCCTGCCCCAGCACCAGCGGCACCGTCAGCAGCGAGACCGCCGAGGCGAGCAGCACAAGACCCGGCACGTCGAAGGCCCGCGCGCGCTCCGGCTCCGCCCCGCCGTCCCTCGGCAGCACGCGCCTGCCGAGGAACAGGAGTACGACGCCCACGGGCACGTTGACGAGGAACACCGGCCGCCAGCTCGTGCCGAACAGGTCGGCGCTGACGAGGACGCCGCCGACGATCTGCCCCGCCGCGGCGCCGACGGCGACGATCGCCGAGTACAGGCCGAGCGCCCGCACCCGCGCCTCGCCGATGAAGTTCCGCTGGATCAGACTGAGCACCTGAGGGAGCATCAGCGCCGAGCCGGATCCCTGGATCAGTCGGAACACGATCAGCTCGGTCGAGCCCTGAGCCAGTCCGCAGGCGAGCGAGGCGGTGGTGAAGAGGGCGAGTCCGGCGAGGTGGACCCGGGCGTGGCCGAGCCGGTCGCCGAGCCGGGCGCCGGTGATCAGCAGCACCGAGTACGTGATGGTGTAGCCGGCGATCACCAGCTGCAGGTCGGCGCCGGACGCGTGGAGTTCGGTGCCGATGGTGGGGGCGGCGACGTTCACGATGAACACGTCGAGCAGCGCCATGAACATGGCCGCGAGCAGGACCGCGAGCATCGGCCCACGGCGATTGTCAGTGCCAGGGTCTTTACTGGTGGCAGGAGTTGGGACGGGTGCGGAATCCGGTTCCGTCCGGGGTGTTGTCGTCATGCCGTCGAGCGTGGGGGCGCTCGGATACGGGTGCCGAGAGCCCACCGATGCTGGTACTGGCAGCACCTGGCAGGGGCCGGGTCGGGCGCCGAGTATGGGGGATGTGACGACGGGGATGGGGATGGGGACGACACAGCGCCGCCGGCCTGAGCTGGCCGCGTTTCTGCGCAGCAGGCGCGCCCGGGTGACACCGCACGACGTCGGCATGCCGCCGGGCTTCCGTCGGCGTACGCCGGGGCTGCGCCGCGAGGAGGTCGCGCAGCTCTCGGGGGTGGGCGTCACCTGGTACACCTGGCTCGAACAGGGGCGTCCGATCAACGCGTCGGCGCAGGTCCTGGACGCCGTGGCGCGCACGCTCCGGCTCGACGCGCCGGAGCGGGAGCATCTGTACCACCTGGCCGAGGTGCCGTACGCGCATCCTCCGGAAGTGCTCGCGCAGACGGTGGGGCCGGAGATCCAGGGCATCCTCGACGCCCTCGAGCCACGCCCGGCGGTGGTCTACAACTCGCGGTTCGACATCCTGGCCGCCAACTCCGTCTACCAGGACGTGGTCGGGACAGAACCGCTGTCGGACGGCCCGGTGCCCAACGTGTTGTGGCGGCTGTTCGCGGTGCCGGAGGCGGAGTCGCCGCTGATGTTCCGGGAGACCGAGCTGCCGGTGATGGTGGCGATGCTGCGCTCGGCCTACGGACTGCATACCGGCGAGCCCGCCTGGGAGGAGTTCATACGCGGGCTGTCGGCGGCGAGCCCGCTCTTCACGCGGCTGTGGAAGAGCGGGGACGTGGCGGAGCCGGGGCGGCGGGTGAAGACGTTCCGGCATGCGGAGGTGGGCGAGATGCGGATGACGTCGGTGTCGTTGTCGGTCAACGGCATGCCGGAATGCCGGATCGTGGTCTACACCCCGGCCGACGAGGAGACTCGGCTCCGCGCGGAGGCGCTGACAGCGACGAAAAGATCCCACCCCTGAAAGGGATGGGATCTCATCGATTCGATCGTGAACGACTCTCGATCTTTGACAACTCAAGAGTGTCGATCTGTGGAGCTAAGGAGAATTGAACTCCTGACCTCCTGCATGCCATGCAGGCGCTCTACCAACTGAGCTATAGCCCCTTGCGTTCTTCCCGCTCGGCGGGGCGAACAAGAAGAACTTTAGCCTGCGACCTGCCGGAAAGTGAAATCCGGGGTCGGGGCCCTGGAGGGCCGCTCAGTCGTCGTCGCCGAGCACCGGTTCCGGGAGCGTGCCGGCGTTGTGTTCCAGCAGGCGCCAGCCGCGGGCGCCCTCGCCGAGCACGGACCAGCAGCAGTTGGAGAGGCCGCCGAGACTCTCCCAGTGCTGGGACTCCAGACCGAGGAGACGTCCGATGGTGGTGCGGATCGTGCCGCCGTGGCTGACCACCACGAGGGTGCCGTCCTCGGGCAGCTTCTCGGCGTGCCGCAGCACGACGGGAGCGGCCCGGTCGGCCACCTCGGTCTCCAGCTCGCCGCCGCCGCGGCGCACCGGCTCCCCGCGCTTCCACGCGGCGTACTCCTCGCCGTGGCGGGCGATGATCTCCTCGTGCGTCAGCCCCTGCCAGACGCCCGCGTAGGTCTCCCGCAGGCCCTCGTCGTGGGTGATGTCGAGGTCGGTGAGGGCGGCCAGCTCGGCGGCCGTGTTCGCCGCCCGCTTCAGGTCGGAGGCGACGATCGCGTCCGGCTTGAGGGAGGCCAGCAGCCGGGCGGCGCGACGGGCCTGGCCGATGCCCGTCTCGGTGAGTTCGACGTCCGTGGTGCCCTGGAAGCGGCGCTCCACGTTCCACGCGGTCTGGCCGTGCCGCCACAGGATGACGCGTCGACCCCGGCCCGCCTTGCGGCCGTCGGCCCCGGCGGTCACCGCACCTCCCCGAACTCGGAGGCGTCCTCCTCGGCCTGCAGCTTGGCGTGCTCGGCAGCCTTGCCGCGGGTGGCCTTGGCCTCGGCGGGGAGGTCCAGCTCGGGGCAGTCCTTCCACAGCCGCTCCAGGGCGTAGAAGACGCGCTCCTCGCTGTGCTGGACGTGGACGACGATGTCGACGTAGTCGAGCAGGATCCAGCGGGCGTCACGGTCGCCCTCGCGGCGGACCGGCTTGGCGCCGAGCTCCTTGTTGAGCCGCTCCTCGATCTCGTCGACGATCGACTTGACCTGACGGTCGTTGGGAGCGGAGGCCAGCAGGAAGGCGTCCGTGATCGACAGCACATCGCTGACGTCGTAGGCGATGATGTCGTGCGCGAGCTTGTCGGCGGCCGCCTGGGCGGCGGCGGAGATGAGCTCGATGGAGCGGTCAGTGGCGGTCACTACGCGGCTTTCGGTCGGCGGTCAACAGACCTCAAGGGTCTCACGGACCGCGGACGGCACCCCACGTGAATAACGGATCACGCCCCGGAAGCCGGTCGGGACACCGGCTCCGGCCTCCGGGGCATGCTCTCCATCACGACGGCGCGGCTACGGCGGCTACGGCGTCATGAAGCCGACGACGGCTTGTAGTCGGTGCCGAGGATCACCGAGACGTCCGCGTTCGCCGAGACTGTGCCCTTGGTCACGGTGCTGGTGGGCAGGCCCAGGGTCTTGGCGACCTCGGTGGCGTTCTCCTTGTCGGCCGCGTCGGAGTACGTGATCTTGGACGTGGCCGAGGTCCCGGACGCCGTGCCGGCCTCCAGGAAGGTGAAGCCGCCGTTGAGGAGGACGACGCGGGCCTTCTCGGTGTCGTCCTTGACGCCGGTGGCGTTCTGGACGGCGACCCGGACCGCCGAGCCCTCGTCGGGGCTCTTCGCGGTGCCGCCCAGGATGTCCTTGACGACGCTGGCCGAGGCCTGCGCGGTCAGGGTGCCGTCGTTTTGGACGGGCAGCAGGGCCGTCTTGTAGTCGCCGCTCTTGGCGAGGTCGGCGAGCTTGGCGAGGAAGGTGCCGAGGTCCTTGTCGGTGAGCGGCGGGTCCAGGATCTGGGCCAGCGTCTGCACGGTGGTGGTCGCCGCCGTCGGGTCCGAGGTCAGCTGCCGCAGCACGCCCTGCATGACCTGGCCGAACCGCTCCAGCTGGGCGTTCTGGGCCTCGCCGGAGGCGCGGTAGGTGGCGTAGGCGACGGCCATCTTGCCGCTGAGGGTCTGGTCCTTGCCCTTGTGGACGAGGGGCGCCGCGTTCTTCTTCGTCGCGGCCGGGTCGGGCACGTCGGCGTTGGTGTCGAGGTCGATGTTGCCGACGAGGTCGACCAGGTTCTGGAGGTAGGGGGTGTCGAGGCGCCAGGTGCCCTCGATGTCGGTGCCGAGGACCGTGTTGAGCTGGTCGACGGTCCCGGAGGTGCCGTCGTCGCCGACCGACTTGGCCAGCGTCGTCGTGTTGCCGTCGTCGTCCGTGAGGGCGAGGGAGTTGGGCAGCAGCACGGTAGTGCCCTGCTTCAGGGTGGTGTTGTCGACGAGCAGCACCGAAGAGGTGCCGCCCTTCGCGGTGTTGTGCAGGTGGACGACGATCACGTCGCGGTTCTGGGCGCCGGCGGCCGTCGTGGTGCCCGACTTCGCGGCGGACGAGGAGACTCCGGGGAGCTTCCCGGCGTACCAGAGATAGCCGACACCGCCGGACGCGACCAGCGCGAGGACCACGACGAGGGCGACCATGCGGCCGCGGGCGCGGCGCTTGGCCTCCTCGCGGCGCTCGGTGCGGTTCTCGGTGAAGTTCAGCCAGTCGATGACGTCCTCGGAGTCGTCGGTCGGCTCCTCCACGAAGGCGAACTGCTCGGTGCGGTAGTCCCGTTCACCCGTCTCCGGGGTCTTCGGGGCTTCCGTGTCCTCGGCCGGGCCGCCCTGCTGCGGGATGTAGGCGGTCTGTTCGGCGACCCGGGGCTGCTGTCCGCTGGTCGCGGTCTGCCCGTAGGGGTCGTAGGCCGTCGTCGTCCCGGTGGCGTACGGGTCGTAGCCGGACTGGGGCGCCTGCTGCTGGCCCGTGTCGTACGTACCGGTGTCGTAGGACGGGGGCTGCTGCTGGGTGCCGGTCGCGTACGGGTCGTAGGCGTAGCCCTGTTGTTGCTGCTGGCCGTACGGGTCGTACGGCTGCTGCTGCGGGGGCTGTTGGGTCTGCTGGGCCGGGACCTGGCGGTAGACAGGCTGGTTGTACTCGTCGTAGCCGACGAGTTCGTACTGGTCGCCGCCGTACCCGGCGTCGTATCGGTCGTTCACCGGTGCCCCTCTCGGCTCACTCGCCGCGGTACAGCTCGCGCTTGTCGATATAGCGCACGACTCCGTCGGGCACCAGGTACCAGACGGGATCGCCCTTCGCGACTCTCGCACGGCAGTCTGTTGAGGAGATGGCCAGTGCGGGAACCTCGATCAGCGAGACGCCGCCCTCCGGGAGACCCGGGTCGGTCAGCGTGTGGCCGGGGCGGGTGACCCCGATGAAGTGCGCGAGGGAGAACAGCTCCTCAGCGTCCCGCCAGGTCAGGATCGCGCCGAGGGCGTCGGCGCCGGTGATGAAGAAGAGGTCCGCGTCGGGGTTGATCGCGCGCAGGTCGCGCAGGGTGTCCGTGGTGTACGTGGGACCGCCGCGGTCGATGTCGATACGGCTCACCGAGAACTGGGGGTTCTCGGCGGTCGCGATGACCGTCATCAGGTAGCGGTCCTCGGCCAGGGCGACCTTGCGGTCGGTCTTCTGCCACGGCTGGCCGGTCGGGACGAAGATCACCTCGTCCAGGTGGAACTGCGCGGCGACCTCACTGGCCGCCACGAGGTGTCCGTGGTGGATCGGGTCGAACGTTCCGCCCATGACGCCGAGACGGCGCTTGCCGGGGTTCGACGGGCCGTTGTTGCGCGGGCCGTTCGCCATTCGGATCTCCGTGCCGCGCGTCGTGTCGTTCGCCGGACCGGTAGGCATGTCCTGCTCTCCCATGCGTGCAGACCCTACCGGCCCGGTGTGAAGGCCCCGAGACCCGTCCGGCGGACAGAAAGGGACAGACCCTAGCGGTCGCGGTTGAAGCGGGTGGTGATCCACAGCAGGAGCATCAGGACGATGAACGCGCCGCCACCGGTGATGATCGGCTGGAGGCTCTCGTGGTTGCCCCCACCCTCCCCCTCGGCGGCAAGGGTGACCAACTGGGCAGCGGTGCCGTGGATGCTCATCTTCAGCAGAACCTATCCGGTGTGGGCGGGATAAAGATGTCGGCCCATGGTAAGCGGGCACCCCGGCGACGATCACGCCGACTCCGCCATTGGAAGCCGACGGGCGGCCGGCCGGAGGCCGTTGGGCGACCGATCTGAACGCGACAGGGAACTCGACGGGCGCCTCAGTCGTCCTTCTGTTTGTACCCGCGCAGCAGGAACCACGCGGTCAGGATGCAGCCGAGGAACATCACGATCAGTACGACCCTGAGCAGATCCCCCGACCCTTGCCGGGGGGCGGCGCTCGCGGCCTCTGCGAGCCAGGCGGCTGCGGAATGGGGCTCCATGCGTTGACTCCTTCGCTGTACTGCCCGTCAACGGTATCTCCGCCTAGGCTGGGCTCTGCTTCGGGGGCACTCAGGGCACACACACGCACTTGGGGGACCACATGTCCGAAGACGGCCACGAGCAGAACGGGCACGAGAACGTACCGAGCAGGCAGCGCAGGCGCTTCCCGGGGATCTCCTCGCGTGCTTACGAGCACCCGGCCGACCGCTCCGCCCTGGTGGCGCTGCGCAAGCTGACCGGGTTCGACACGGTGTTCAAGGCGCTCAGCGGGCTGCTGCCCGAGCGCAGTCTGCGGCTGCTGTTCCTGTCCGACTCCGTGCGCGTGTCGGACCAGCAGTTCGCGCACCTCAACGACATGCTGCGGGACGCCTGTTACATCCTGGACCTGGAGAAGGTCCCGCCGATGTACGTCACCCAGGACCCGCAGCCCAACGCGATGTGCATCGGCCTGGACGAGCCGATCATCGTCGTCACCACCGGCCTGGTCGAGCTGCTCGACGAGGAGGAGATGCGGGCAGTCGTCGGCCACGAGGTGGGCCACGCGCTGTCCGGCCACTCCGTGTACCGCACGATCCTGCTGTTCCTGACCAGCCTGGCCCTGAAGGTCGCCTGGATCCCGCTGGGCAACCTCGCGATCCTGGCGATCGTGACGGCGCTGCGCGAGTGGTTCCGCAAGTCGGAGCTGTCCGCCGACCGCGCGGGTCTGCTGGTCGGCCAGGACCTGCGGGCCTCGATGCGCGGCCTGATGAAGATCGCCGGCGGCAACCACCTGCACGAGATGAACGTGGACGCCTTCCTCAAGCAGGCCGAGGAGTTCGAGTCGGGCGGTGACCTGCGCGACTCGGTGCTGAAGATCCTGAACGTGCTGCCCCGCTCCCACCCGTTCACCACCGTGCGGGCGGCCGAGCTGAAGAAGTGGGCCGAGTCCCGCGACTACCAGCGGATCATGGACGGCCACTACCCGCGGCGCAGCGAGGACAAGGACACCTCGGTGACGGACTCGTTCCGCGAGTCGGCGGCGAGCTACGCCAGCAACGTCAAGAACTCCAAGGACCCGCTGATGAAGCTGGTCAGCGACTTCGCCGGCGGCGCGGGCGACCTGGGCGGCCGGGTGCGGCGCGGCTTCGGCGGCTTCGCGAGCTCGGCCCCGCAGGGCGAGCCGCCGACGGGCTCGGCCAACGGCACGGAGCAGCCGCCGACGGACGACACACCGCCGCGCGACGAGAACTGACCCGCACCTGACCCCTCGCCTACGGGGCCGACCTCGCCCACGACGGGGAGGGGTCGGCCCCGCTCGCGTACGACAGGCAGGGCGAGAGGCAAGGCGACAGCCGGGGCCAACAGCCATGGCGGCGAAGAGCCCTTGTCGGGCACGCCCCCCCGGCGCGGAAATTCAGGAAACTCACACCTTCGGCTGCGCGCTCGTCGCCAGCGTTCCGCACAGCGACGTCGCGCTGCCCGTCGCGTACGGGTCCGTACCGGCCGGGCCGCCCGCCTTGGCGGTCTGGCCGGCGAGCAGGGGGCGCAGCTGGGTCACGGAGTCCTCGGCGCAGGACAGGGGCCCGGCCTCGACGTAGGAGAGCACGAGTTGGGCCTGGTGCATGCGCAGGTCGTCGCGGTCGAAGCGGAAGTGCAGTTCGCGGCGGACGGTGAACAGGGACACCTGGGCGGCCTTGTCGCCGGAGCCGGTCTCGACCGTCGAGCCGGTGGGCCGTAGGGCGTAGACGAAGGTTCCGTCGGCGGTGACTTCGAGGGTGGACGAGTCGGTCTCGGTGGCTTCCAGGGTGCCCTGGACGCGGATCTTGGGGTCGGCCAGCTGGACGCGTGCCGGGTCGAAGCGAACCAGCCATCCGGTGGGCTCGTGCCGGCCGTCGGCGGTCGGGTGCTCGAAACTCTGGTCGAACTGGTCGAGTTGGTCCGGGTCGACGAGGACGCGCGCGGGGCGGATCTGTCCGCCGGTGAGCACCGCCGGGTAGAGCGAGGACTCCACGATGTAGTCCTTGGCGGTGCTCAGGGCGGCGATGACCTGGCTGTCCGAGAAGTGCGCGGTGCGCCGCGCGGCCGGCAGCGGTACGCCCTCGGCGCCGACGCCGAACTGCGCGGCGGGGCTGTGCGCGTAGAGGTACTCGGCGTCGGCCGCCCCCGGGACCTCGCCCTGGGGGGACAGCGGGATGACGGTCATCCGCAGCGGCTCGGCGGGCTGCTGGGCCGTAGGAGTCGTATAGGGGTGCCGTACGCCCATGTAGATCGCGGTGCCGAAGGCGACGGCGATCAGCATGACCAGGATCAGGGCCTGGCGGGAGAGACCGCGGCGCAGGGCCGGGCGGCGGCGGACGGCGGGGGCGTGGTCGGCCATGCGCTCCCGCGCGGAGAACTCCTGGAGGCGGGCAGCGCGGACGAACGACTCGTCGAAGACGACGGATCGGTACTCGTCCTCACCACCACCGGGAGCGCCCTCGGGCATCCCCTCGGGTGGGTCTCCTGGACCGCCCATACTTTCAGAGTAGGTCTCCGGAGCCTCAGGTAAACGCCCTGCTACACGACAAGTTCTGACAGGTTCTCACCGAGCCCGTCACAGCTCGCTCAGGGCGTGCGGGGTACCGCGGACAGCGGTGGCTGGGAGTTGTCGGCGGAAGCGGAGGGTGCCGCCGCCGTGCCCTGTTCCACGCCGGTGGAGGCCGGGGGCGGGACGCGGTCGCGGCCGCCCGAGGACGCGCCCCGGTAGACCGCCGAGAAAGCCAGGGCGACCATGCCGATGCCCATCACGAGGGCGAGCAGCCAGGCGACGGGGCGGTGCCAGCGGACCTGTTTGCCGTAGGTCCCCGGGGCGCCGTAGCGGCCCTCGACCAGATCGGCGTCGTCGAGGTCGTCGAGTTCCGGATCATGGCCGAATTCGCGCCCGTAGGCGTCCTCGAACGGATCGTCGTCGCCGCGTGCGCGTCTGCCGTGCTGCGCGCGGCGGGCTTCGGCCTCGGAGGCCTCGGCTCTTGCCTGCGCGGCGGCCAGGAGGCGTTCGACCGCGGTCGGCTCGTGTACTACGGCCGCCCGTATGAAGGCCTCGTCAAAGACCACGGATGCGAACTCTTCGTCCGACATTCCGCGGTCGTGGTCGTCGTCGGGCTCCCAGCCGTCGGGAAACGGCCTGCCCCCCACGTCCTCCGGCACCTCTCCAGAGTAGACCTGGGGGGTCAATTTGGGCAGGCGGTAGGGAAATTCATCCGTTGAGTGAGACGCCTCTCCCCCGACGAGCCGTTATGCCCATCGCATATGCCAAACGGCACGACCTCAGCGGCGGATGTGCCCGTCGCCCGTGACGATGTACTTGGTGCTCGTCAGCTCCGGCAGGCCCATCGGGCCCCGTGCGTGCAGCTTCTGGGTGGAGATCCCGATCTCGGCGCCGAAGCCGAACTGGCTGCCGTCCGTGAAGCGCGTGGAGGCGTTCACGGCGACGGTGGTGGAGTCGACCAGCTGGGTGAAGCGGCGGGCGGCCTGCTGGGAGCCGGTGACGATCGCCTCGGTGTGGCCGGAGCTCCACAGCCGGATGTGCTGGACGGCCTTGTCGAGCGAGTCGACGACGGCGGCGGCGATGTCGTAGGAGAGGTACTCGGTGTCCCAGTCCTCCGGGGTGGCCTCGACGACGGTGGCCTCGGAGTCCTTGGCGTAGGCGAGGACACGCTCGTCGGCGTGCACGGTGACGCCGGCCTCGGCGAGGGCGTCCAGGGCGCGCGGCAGGAACTCCGGGGCGATGTCCTGGTGGACGAGGAGGGTCTCGGCGGCGTTGCAGACGCTGGGCCGCTGGGCCTTGGAGTTGATCAGGATGTCGATCGCCATGTCGAGGTCGGCGTCGGCGTCGACGTAGACGTGGCAGTTGCCGACGCCGGTCTCGATCACGGGGACGGTCGACTCGCTGACGACGGTCTGGATCAGGGAGGCGCCGCCGCGCGGGATCAGCACGTCGACGAGACCCCGGGCGCGCATCAGCTCGCGCACGCTCTCGCGGCTCTCGCCGGGCACCAACTGCACGGCGTCGGCGGGCAGTCCGGCCCCGCCGACGGCGTCGCGCAGCACCCGCACGAGGGCGGTGTTGGACTCGTAGGCGGAGGCCGAGCCGCGCAACAGCACCGCGTTGCCGGACTTGAGGCACAGCGCGGCCGCGTCCACGGTCACGTTCGGGCGGGCCTCGTAGATGATGCCGACGACACCGAGCGGGACGCGGACCTGGCGCAGGTCGATGCCGTTCGGGAGGGTCGAGCCGCGGACGACCTCGCCGACCGGGTCGGGCAGCGCGACGACGTCCCGTACGTCCGAGGCGATGGCCCGCACGCGCTCCGGGGTCAGCGTCAGCCGGTCGATGATCGCCTCGCTGGTGCCGGCCGCGCGGGCCTTGGCGATGTCCTTGGCGTTGGCCTCGACGATCTCGCTCGTCCGGACTTCCAGCGCGTCCGCGATGGCGAGCAGCGCGTCGTCCTTCTCGGCACGCGGCAGCGGCGCGAGGTCGGCGGCGGCGGACTTGGCGCGGTACGCGGCCTGCGTGACCGGGGACAGGGAGTCGTACGGCGAGAGCGTGGTCATGAGGGAAGGGTAGTGCGCCCTGCGGGGACGTCCAGCGGCTGTACCAAACCGCGAGACAAGCGCGGAAGGCCCCGAAGACGGCTCAAACCAGACGTCAGAACGGATGTACGCCGACGGGGGTCGCGGGCAGCGGGCCGTACCCCTCGGAGATGCGCTGGTGGTAGGTCTCGCGGTCGATGACCTCCAGGCCGACGATCTCCCACGGCGGCAGCTTCGCGGTCTGGCGGTGCTCGCCCCACAGGCGCAGCGCGACGGCGGCCGCGTCGTGCAGGTCGCGGGCCTCTTCCCAGTAGCGGATCTCCGCGTGGTCGTTGGCGTAGCGGCTGGTCAGCAGAAAGGGGTGGTCGTGGGCGAGCTGTTCCAGACCGCGCCGCACCTCCTTCAGCGGGGCCTCGCCACCGGAGACGCTGAGGGTGACATGCCAGAGCCGGGGGAGGTCCTTGGGTTCCTCGCCCTCGTACCGGGCGCCGGCCGCGACGCTGGTCAGCGTGCGCTCCTCGCCGGGCGCGCGGGAGGTCGCACCACCGCGGGACGCCGCCGCCCCAGGGCGCACTCGTCTCACGACGGCCTCCTTACGCAGTGGTCGAGCTGCGGTGCTCGCGCGGAATGTGTCCCCGAGACAAAGTTGAGCAGGCCGAAGCCGTCCGCGTGGCGCTTTTACGGAAGGTCCACCGCGGGGAGGCGGACGTTTCGGTTGTTTTACGGGTGCAGGATCACCAGGTCGTCCCTGTGTACGACTTCCCTCTCGTACGACGGTCCCAGCTCCCGTGCCAGTTCCCTGGTGGAGCGGCCGATCAGCTGGGGGATCTCCTTGGCGTCGAAGTTGACGAGACCCCGGGCGACCGCGAGCCCTTCGCCGTCCCGGAGTTCGACGGGGTCGCCCGCGCTGAACTCGCCCTCGACGGCGGCGATTCCGGCCGGCAACAGGGACATCCGGCGCTGTACGACCGCGCGCACGGCACCGTCGTCGAGCGTCAACGAGCCCTGGGGGGTGGACGCGTGCTGCAGCCAGAGCAGTCGGTCGGCGGACCGCTTTCCGGTGGCGTGGAAATAGGTCCCCGTGTCGCCCCCGCCCATCGCGTCGGCCGCGTGGACCGCGCTGGTGAGTACGACGGGGATGCCGGCGGCGGCGGCGATCCGGGCCGCCTCCACCTTGGTCACCATGCCGCCGGTGCCGACGCCGGCCTTGCCCGCGCTGCCGATCTCGACGTGCGCGAGGTCGGACGGCCCCCGGACTTCCGCTATCCGCGAGGTGCCCGGCTTGCTGGGGTCGCCGTCGTAGACGCCGTCGATGTCGGAGAGGAGGACCAGCAGGTCGGCGTGGACGAGGTGGGCGACGAGGGCGGCGAGCCGGTCGTTGTCGCCGAAGCGGATCTCGTCCGTGGCGACGGTGTCGTTCTCGTTGACGATCGGGAGGGCGCCCATGGCGAGGAGTTTGTCGAGGGTGCGGGAGGCGTTGCGGTGGTGGGAACGGCGGCTCATGTCGTCGGAGGTGAGCAGGACCTGTCCGACGCGGATGCCGTACCGGGCGAAGGACGCGGTGTAGCGGGCGACGAGGAGTCCCTGGCCCACGCTGGCGGCGGCCTGCTGCCGGGCGAGGTCCTTGGGGCGGCGACGGAGTCCCAGCGGGGCGAGGCCGGCGGCGATGGCGCCGGAGGAGACGAGGACGACCTCTTTCTCTCCGCCGCTGCGGCTCTTCGCGAGGACGTCGACGAGTGCGTCGACGCGGTCGGCGTCCAGGCCGCCTGCGGCGGTGGTCAGCGACGAGGAACCCACCTTGACGACGATCCTGCGGGCCTCGGTCACGGCCTGCCTTGCCCCTGCCACGTGCGCGGTCCCCTCGGGTAGGTCGGGGTGGCAATCTACGCGAACCGGGTTGGGCTGTGCACGTTGGTCCAGGTCGCGGACAGGAGGGTTGAGTGCCGGGTGCGGCCCGGTGGGGGCTGGTCGCGCAGTTCCCCGCGCCCCTTAAAAACGCAGGTCGGCCGATGTCTTTCAGTGGCGCGGGACTGTGCCGAATTGCGGCTCCCCCGCGCGGGCGCGACCTGAAAACACAGGCCAGCCGATGTCTTTTAGGGGCGCGGGGAACTGCGCGACCAGCCCCCACCGGGCTGCACTATGAACTCAACCGACCCTCAACATCCGACGTGCTTTCCTCGTGACCCGGCGGAGCAAAACCGCCCCCTCCCGGTACCCCTCAACCTCTCGGGCCTCCCGGGGTTCCGCCAGGTACACGGAGTCAGGCAGCCCGGCCGACGCGGAGCGGAAGTGGGGATACGCCAGGTACACACGTCGGCCACCCCTCTCCAGGACGGCGTCAGGACGCTTCTTCGACTTGATGAACTCGACGACATCCAGGAGGAGTTCGGGGCGTTCCTGCGCGACCAAGTGCAACCGCAGCCGCTCGTCGACCTTGAGGCGTACCGCCACCTCGTCCGTCCAGTGCGCCGCCATCAACGGCTTCGCCAACTCGAACTTGTGGCGCCGCACCTCCTCGCTGTCCTTGGCGTACTTCGGCCCGAACTGCGGCAGCAAGGTCACCAGAAACGGCCGGACCATCAGCTTGTCCCGCTCCACCCCCGGCGGGACCATCTCCGCGATGAGGTTCATCAACGCCCGCGCGGAGTCGAAGCGCAGGGTGTAACTCCCGCTCTTCGTCACGTGTTTGCCGTCGTCCCGGCCCACCAGGTAGTAGCAGATGTGATCGGCGATCACGGAAACGCCGTCGGCCCGGAGATACGCCTCCATCGTGAACAGCGCGTCCTCGCCGGTGAACAGCGACTCGTCGAACCGCATGCTGTGCTTCTCCAACAACGCCCGCCGGAACAGCTTCTGCGCGCTCAACGTGAACTTGATGTTGGAGTGGAAGACGTCGGTACGCTCCAGCGTCTCGACCCACGCGGCCTTCGGCGGAACCCTGTTGATGCCCTCGACCTTGCCGAGCACCACGTCCGTACCGTTGCGGTCGGCCATCGCGACCATGCGCTCCAGCGCCTCCGGGGCGAGCCGGTCGTCGGCGTCGAGGAAGAAGACGTAGCGCCCGCTCGCCTTGCCGAGGCCGACGTTGCGCGGGGAGCTGGGGCCGCCGGAGTTCTCCTGGCGGATCACGGTGACGTGGGTCGCGGCGCGGGCCGCGAACTCCTCCAGGTACTCCCCCGTGCCGTCCGTCGAACCGTCGTCCACGGCGACGACCTCGATCCGGGCCGGGTCCAGGGTCTGCGCCTCGACCGAGCGCAGGCACTCGACGAGGTACGGCATCGCCTCGTACGCCCCGATGACCACGGTCACATCAGGCTGCGGCACGGTCACGCGCCCCCCTTTGTCCATTGAATCGCCATCTACAAGACGGCCGACCGAGTGGATCGGTTGTCCTTCGTCAGCAGGGGATACGCAAAAGAGCCCGGTTTTCGAGGATCACTCCCCAAAAACCGGGCTCTTCTTGACCAAGTTCTGACTCGACCAGGTTCTGACGCGTGCGGGTTCCGACGCGTGCGGGTCAGCCGACCGTGGGGTCCGCCGACAGATGCGCCTCGGCCGACTGCGGACTCGCCCCGTCACCGCTCGCCGCCGCCCGCTCCTGGCCGACGTTGCGGGTCTCGGACTTGGCCGCCAGGTTTCCCACCGCGGTGTTGAACTGCTGGATGGACGTGGGCTCGTCCGGACCGAGCAGGTACTCCTTGAGTTCCTTGCGGTCCTCGGCCATCGGGTCGGCGTCCGGGGTGCGGACCGCCGCGAGCAACTCGCCCAGTTCCGACGCCTTGTTGGACAGGATCACCGCGGCACGCACCGCCGTGTTCTGCCGCTTGAACTCCTCCACGCCCAGCGCCGCCGAGTCCGTCACCGCGTACGGCTTGCCGCTCGCGATGAAGTCGGAGACCACGCTGGAGATGTCGGAGACCATCGCGTCGGACACGTTGAAGCAATCGTACAGGCGCGGTTCGGCGCCCGAGATGACGCGGTGCTCGAAAGTGCCGAAGGAGTTCCAGTACGCGGTGTTCCACTCGGCGCGCAGCCGGGCGATCTCCTCGTACTTGGCGAGGTCGACCACACCGTCACGGGTCTGCTCGGCCTCGTCGGCCTTGTCGGCGCCGCCGCCGGTCAGTTCCGCGATGCGGGCCTCGATGCGGGCCAGATCGGCCTTGGCCTTCGTCTGGACGGCCGCGTCGGCGGTGAAGCGGGGGTCGCTCGCGCGCTGGACGGCGGCCTTCTCGACGAGGGCGACGACCTTGCGGTGCGCGGAGCCGGCCGCGGGGCTGACCGTGCCGGTGAAGGGGTGCGGCTTGTACAGGACGCGCACCGGCGGGTCGGCCTTGAGCAGCTTCTTCACGATGTTCTCGCCGGCCCTCAGGAGGGAGGTGTTGCCGGGGTCGTTGTCCCAGCCCTCCCACGTGGGGGCGTAGAGGACCGTGGGGATACGGCCGTCGGGGACGCCCTGCCAGGTCTGGATCGGGGCGAGTTGGGGGCGGCCGACCTCGACGATGTCGTCGTCACGGACACCGACGTCGGCGATGGCGTAGCGGTCGCGGCCCGCGCGGCCGGCGGTCCACACCTCGTCGTAGACCTTGCTGAACGGGTTGACGCTGGCCAGCTTGTCGCTGTCGCCGTGGCCGATGAAGACGTGCTTCATGGTGGGGACGCGCAGCAGGTGGATGTTCTTGCCGACGTTCGCCGCGTAGAGCGCGACGCGCACGGTCGACAGGTCCAGGTTCATCAGGTGCACGCCGCCGGGGACGCAGATGACCGGGACCTTCGTGGACGCGAGGTTCTGCAGTATGACCCGCTCGCGGAGCAGGACGAGCGGACGGGTGTCCAGCTCCTCCATGGTCTCCAGCCACATGTTGACCTGGTACGCCGAGTCCTTGGAGCCGGAGAAGTAGAGCACCGTCTGCGGCTTGTACTCGTGCAGCCAGTCGTCGACGGCCGCGAGGATGACCTCCGGCGTCGGCGGGATCTTCGTGCCCCTTATGTACGGCAGGAGCGCGAGGACGTAGAGGCTGCCCAGGACCAGGGTGACGCCGATGCCGATGAAGCCCGCGACGGCCGAGTCGAGCTGGGCCGAGATCAGCAGGCCCACGACGGCGAACAGGTCGAGGTGGAGCATCTTCTCGGCGGAGCGCTCCAGCAGGCCGAACTTCGGGGCGTCCGGGATGCGGATGCGGGCGCCGAGGTCGACGTTGCGGGTGGCGACCGGCATCCGGCGCCGGTTGCGGATCAGGGTGACGACCGCGCCGTGCGGGGCCTGGAGGCCGTAGAAGGCGATGAAGCAGGCGATCGCGCCGTAGAAGATGAGGTTGTCGGAGAGGTTCATGCGGGCCAGCAGCAGGATCAGCAGGAGCTGGCGGATCAGGAAGCGGATGGAGAGGCCCGCTCTGACCTTGCTGAGACGGTTGATCAGGTAGCTGGCCTGGCGGTGGAGGTAGTGGTCCGCGACGTACGTGACGACGGCCGCGGCGGCGAAGGCGGGCACGCTCGGGATGAGGGCGGCCAGCATGAGGGCCGGGTATCCCAGCATCATGAGGGCGGCGGCGGCCAGCTCAGCCGCGCTGCCCACTCTGGCCACGCGAATAGCGGTGGAAATCACTGATAAACCTGCTCTTGGGGGTTTCGAGTAATTTACCGGGATCTCAGAAGCAGGCTTAATTAAACGCCGTCCTGGACGTCCAGAACCGAGGCGAGGGCGGCCTCGAAGCCGGACGCCCTGGCCGCGCCGGCCGTCGGGTCCTGCTGGCGGACGTCGATGACGTGGCCGGTCAGCTCGGACAGCAGCACGTCGAGCGAGGTGCGGGCCACGGCCTCGGAGGAGAGCAGCGTGCCGGTGGGCTCCTGGCCGAAGGCCTTGGTGCGCATCGGGGTGGCGGTGCGCTCCGGGTTGATGCAGTTCACGCGGATGCCGTCGCCGGCCCACTCGTCGGACAGGGCCTGCGTGAGGTTGACCATCGCGGCCTTGGTCGAGGAGTACAGGCTGTACTCGGCGCGGCCGCGCGTGTAGCTGCTGGAGGTGTAGAGCAGCAGCTGGCCCTTGGTCTCGGCCAGGTACTTGTACGCGGAACGGGCGATCTGCACGGGCGCCAGGTAGTTGACCTTCAGCGCCTCCTCGATCGTCGCGTTGTCCGTCTCGGCCAGCTTGCCGATGCGCAGCACGCCCGCGGTGTTGATGACGTAGTCGATGCGCCCGGTCTCGCCGTACGCCTTGGACAGCGCGTCGTCGACCTCCTCGGGGTTCTCGACGTGCGTGCCGGTGGTCGAGCGGCCCAGCGCGTACACCGTGGCGCCGTAGCCCTCGGCGACCTCGGCGATGTCCTTGCCGATGCCGTACGAGCCGCCGAAGACGACCAGCGTCTTGCCGGTGAGCAGCTCGCGGTAGGCGGCCTCGTCGACCTGCTCGGGCGCGGCCGTGGAGGCGAGCTGGAAGAGCTTGTCGGCGATGAAGACGTCGACGGGCTGGGTGACCTTCATGTTGTACTCGTCGCCCGCGACGACGTGGATCGGCACGTCCGGCAGGTACTTCAGGACGACCGAACAGTCGTCCGTGGCCTGGAAGTTGGGGTCACCGGCCGCGACCTCGTAGGCGCGGCGGATCGTCGACAGCTTGAACGCCTGGGGCGTCTGGCCGCGGCGCAGCCGGGAGCGGTCCGGGATCTCGGTGATGAACTCGCCGTCGTCGCCGTGCGTGCGGGTCACGATGATGGTGTCGGCGGACGGGATGGCCACGTCCACGGCCTGGAAGCGCTCCAGGGCGATCACACAGTCGTCGATCACGCGCCGCGAGAGCAGGGGGCGCACGGCGTCGTGGAAGAGGACGTTGCGGTCCTCGCCCTCGGCCAGGCCCTCACCCAGCGCGGCGATGGCGCGCTCGGTGGTCTCGTTCCTCGTCGAGCCGCCCTCGATGATCCGGGTGACCTTCTTGAAGCCGGCCTTGGCGACGATCTTCTCGATGTCCGGGACGTAGCCCGGCGCCATCAGCACGATGATGTCGTCGATCGAGTCGGCGTTCTCGAAGGTGGTCAGGGTGTGCTCGATGACTGCCTTGCCGGCGATCTTCAGCAGCTGCTTGGGGATCGAGAGACCCACCCGCTGGCCGGTACCGCCGGCCAGGATCACTGCGGTGGTGCGGGGCTTGGCTATGTGCGACACAGGTGACCTTGACCTACCTCGGGACAACGGGGGAACTCGCAAATGGTCCCACTCGCGGTTACCGCAGTGCAAGGCGAGTGACCTCCACCGCATATGTGCGCGACACCTGTCATTCATCTTGCACTGCTGGTAACCGAACGATGACGCTTCAGCGGCGACGGAGCTTCTTCAGACAACGGTGTCCGAGAACACGCACGAGTTCCTTCGACGACGTCTGGTGAACCGTCCGCGCCTTCGCCGGCGCACTGTGCCGCACGGGCGCCGAAGCGGCCGCCGCGAGCGCCCCGTAGAGCGCCTGCGCGGCCACTTCGGGAGCGATCCGCGGCACCCCGGCCGCCTTCCCCACGGCCCCCGACGCGGCCTCGGGTACGGCCGACAGCAGGGCCGTGTCCCCTACGACCCGTACGCCCGTGGCGGCAATGGTCCCCGCCATCTCGGCACCGATCGCGCCCGCCGCCTCGACCGCCCACTGAGGCGTGGTGATCTTCACGTCCTGCGCGGTCGGGCTGCACGCATTCTTCATATGCATGACCGCGCCGTTGCGCACGAGCTTGGAATACAGCTCGTCGGGGAGTCCATTGCCGCGGAATTCCACGTTGAGCTTCCGCAGCATTTCGGTCTCGGCGAGGGTAAGAGAACGGTTCGCCGCGTCCGGAACCGGCTGCAGAAGATTCTCGGGCAGTCCGAGCAGCGTCTCGAAGGTGCGCAGCAGTCCGTCCCGGTCACTGTCGTCGACGACTACGACGGTGACGCGCTCGGGACCCACGACCCGGGCCCAGCGCTCGACCAGCCGGTCGTGCCGGTGCCGCCGCCAGAAACTGGGGTTGGGCTGCTCGTACGGCGCCTTGCGGAGCATGTGCTCCAGCCAGTTGTCGTAGCCCATGCGCAGGCCGTTCTGCACGTACTGCTGCCACTGCGAGGGCATGATCCGCGCCAGCGGGCGCAGCGTGATCAGGATGTGCACGCGCTCGCCGCCGAGCTGTTCCACGATCCTGGCCAGCGTCTCGTCGTCCTGGGCGTCGGCGAAGAACTCGCTGCTGATCACCGAGGTGCGGTCGCCGGTGGCCCGCACGGCGTCGAGGAGGCGCGTCCAGTGCTTGTCGGTGGGCACGGTGTCGCCCATCATCGCGGGCCGTGCGCAGGCGGCGAGGGCCGCTTCCATCGGGTGCCTGCTGTGCGCGGGGAAGTCGACGCCGTGCTCGGGCATCGTGTCCTTCGCGGCGAAGAGCGCGCCCTGGATGGCGGTGGTCCCGGTCTTGTGCGGGCCGATGTGCAGCAGCCGGGTCCCGACGGGCAGCGCTTCCTTAATACAATCCGTCTCCATGGTTAACGGACGGTAAGAGTTGTTCCTGAGTTTGACCTGAGAGGAGCCTGGGACACAGATGAGTCCCAGGCTCCGGTCACACAGGGTTCACAAATTTCTCTACGACAACGTCTATACGACGGTGACGCCCGGGTCGCCCGACTCCACCCGGAGTGAGGCATAGGTGCTGGGCGTGGCCGTGGGCTTGACCACGGTGTCCACGACCCGCACCTGGGCGTCGATACCGTCGCGCCGGATGTCGAACAGGTGGTAGCCGCGGTGGGCGTCGATCACCTTCCAGTGCGGGTTGTCCGCCATCAGCGGGTCCCACTGGGCGTGGAAGGCGGCCTGGTCCTGGTCGCCGTTGCTGGAGATGGACGTGCCGACGAACTCGGCGCCGACGACGTCGGAGTCCGGATCGGCGAAGTCCTCCTTCAGATCGCTGATCATCGTGAGGTGCCGGTCGCCGCTGAGGACCACGGGGTTGCGGACGGACTTGAAGTCCTCCAGCAGGGCGTTGCGTTCGACCTGGTAGCCGTCCCAGGCGTCGTAGAACCACTGCTTGCCCGCGCCGAGCAGGGTGTCCGTCTCGGCCATCATGATCTGCGAGGCGATGACGTTCCAGCGCGCGGGCGAGTGCTTCAGCCCCCTGAGCAGCCACGCCTTCTGCTCGGCGCCCATCATCGTCATCGCCGGGTCCTCGGCGCCGGCCTGCGTGGTGGCCTGGTCGCTGCGGAACTGCCGGGTGTCGAGGACGTTCAGGCGCATCAGCCGGCCGAATTCGAGGCGCCGGTACATCTGGATGTGCGGCCCGTTCGGTACGGCGCTCGCCCGTACCGGCATGTGCTCGTAGTACGCCTGGAAGGCCGCCGTCAGCCGCGCGACGAACGCGTCGTGCGACTGCTTGTCGGGGTCCTGCGGGACCTCCCCCGCCCAGTCGTTGTCCACCTCGTGGTCGTCGAAGGTCACGACCCAGGGGGTGTTGGCGTGCATGGCGAGCAGGTCGGGGTCGGTGCGGTACTGCGCGTACCGATTGCGGTACTGCACCAGGCTGTACGGCTCCCCGGTCCCCTCGTGCCGACGCGGGCCCCCGCCCGAGGGCGCCGACTCGTAGATGTAGTCACCGACGAAGAGCACGAAGTCGGGGTCCTGGGCCAGCATGTCGGCGTACGGCGTGAAGTAGCCGTTCTGCCAGTTCTGGCAGGAGGCGAGCGCGACGCGCAGCCGGCCGCCGGAGCTGTTCGCGTGGGGCGCGGTACGGGTGCGTCCGGTGGCGGAGATCTGCCCGCTGACGCGGAACCGGTACCAGTAGTCACGGCCGGGCCGCAGCCCCCGTACATCCACGTGAACGCTGTGCCCGTACTCGGGCCGCGCGGGGGCGATTCCGCGGCGCACGCTCTTTCTGAAACGGGCGTCCTCGGCGATCTCCCATTCCACGGGGACCACTTGGTCCGGCATCCCACCGCCGTTCAGCGGGTCCGGGGCGAGCCGCGTCCACAGCACGATGCCGTCGGGCAGCGGGTCCCCGGAGGAGATGCCGAGGCTGAACACACCGTCGGGCAAAGGCGTTTCGGCAGCTCGGGCGGAAGTGGGCAACCAGAGCTGGGCGGAGGCGGCGGCCCCCAGCACAGCCGCCCCGGCCGCGAGAAAACGTCGTCGATCGGGTGATACGGCTCCGGTCATCGGTGAACTCCCTTGCGACGTTGGCCTCTTGGGTCACTTGGAAGCCTCACAGTGCGCGGAGTCCCGCCCGTTGAACAGTAAGTATCGCGTCCATGACAAACAAGCGCACAGCAAGAGACCCGTTACTTCGAGAGCAACGGGTCTCAGCCACTTTGGTCACGGCGGCGAATGATCTTCACGCCTGACGGGCGATCACCGGCGCGCGAGAGGCGCCGGGCGGGTCGTTCAGAACGGCTTGAAGTCGTTGAACTCCTGGGTCGCCTCGTCCCGTTCGGCCTGGTTGTCGCGGCGGCGCTGTGCCGCCGGGCGCGGGGCCTCGAAGCGGTGGTCCTCACCACGCCGGCCCAGCATCTCCGCGCCGGCCATCACCGTCGGCTCCCAGTCGAAGACGACCGCGTTGTCCTCGGGGCCGATCGCGACGCCGTCGCCGGAGCGGGCGCCCGCCTTCATCAGGGACTGCTCGACACCGAGGCGGTTGAGGCGGTCGGCGAGGTAGCCGACGGCCTCGTCGTTGCTGAAGTCGGTCTGGCGGACCCAGCGTTCGGGCTTCTCGCCGCGCACGCGGAAGAGGCCGTCCTCCTCCTGTACGACGGTGAAGCCGCTGTCGTCGACCGCCTTCGGGCGGATGACGATCCGGGTCGCCTCCTCCTGCGGCTTCGCCGCACGCGCCGCGGCGATCACCTCCGCGAGCCCGAAGGAGAGCTCCCGGAGTCCCGTGTGCGCGACCGCCGACACCTCGAAGACGCGGTAGCCGCGCGCCTCCAGGTCGGGGCGCACCATCTCGGCCAGGTCCTTGCCGTCCGGTACGTCGATCTTGTTCAGGACGACCATGCGCGGGCGCCGGTCGAGGCCGCCGTACTGCTTCAGCTCCTCCTCGATCGTGTCGAGGTCGGAGACCGGGTCGCGCTCGGACTCCAGCGTCGCGGTGTCCAGGACGTGCACGAGGACGCTGCACCGCTCCACGTGGCGCAGGAACTCCAGGCCGAGGCCCTTGCCCTGGCTCGCGCCCGGGATGAGACCGGGGACGTCGGCGATCGTGTAGACCGTCTCGCCGGCCGTGACCACGCCGAGGTTCGGGACCAGGGTCGTGAAGGGGTAGTCGGCGATCTTCGGCTTGGCCGCGCTCAGTACGGAGATCAGCGAGGACTTGCCGGCGCTCGGGTAGCCGACCAGGGCCACGTCGGCGACCGTCTTCAGCTCCAGGACGATGTCCTGGAGGTCACCGGGGACGCCGAGGAGCGCGAAGCCCGGTGCCTTGCGGCGGGCCGAGGCCAGCGCCGCGTTGCCGAGACCGCCCCGGCCGCCCTGTGCGGCGACGTACGAGGTGCCGTGGCCGACCATGTCGGCGAGGACATTGCCCGCGCCGTCCATCACGACTGTGCCGTCCGGCACCGGCAGGACCAGGTCCTGGCCGTCCTTGCCGGAGCGGTTGCCGCCCTCGCCGGGCTTGCCGTTGGTGGCCTTGCGGTGCGGGGAGTGGTGGTAGTCGAGGAGCGTGGTCACGGACTGGTCGACGATGAGGATGACGTCACCGCCCCTTCCGCCGTTGCCGCCGTCCGGGCCGCCGAGCGGCTTGAACTTCTCACGGTGGACGGAGGCACAGCCGTGGCCTCCGTTACCCGCGGCGACATGCAGCTCGACGCGGTCCACGAAGGTGGTCATGGGATGTGCCTCCAGTTACGTACAAGAAAGTCTTGGGGGTGCAGCCACGTGCTGCTACCAGTAGAAACACGCGAAAGGCGGACCCGCTTCCCGGAAGGGAAGTGAGGTCCGCCTCGCGAAAGCTTCCGATCAGCTACCTGATGTGTCAGGCGACCGGAACGATGTTCACGACCTTGCGGCCACGGTGCGTACCGAACTCCACCGCACCGGCGTTCAGCGCGAACAGCGTGTCGTCGCCGCCACGGCCGACGCCCGAACCGGGGTGGAAGTGGGTGCCGCGCTGGCGGACCAGGATCTCACCAGCGTTGACGACCTGACCGCCGAAGCGCTTCACGCCGAGCCGCTGGGCATTGGAGTCGCGACCGTTCCGGGTGGACGATGCGCCCTTCTTGTGTGCCATCTCTCCTCAGTCCCTTACTTCGCAGCCGCGGGGATCTCAGTGACCTTGATCGCCGTGTACTGCTGGCGGTGGCCCTGACGACGGCGGTAACCGGTCTTGTTCTTGTACCGAAGGATGTCGATCTTGACGCCCTTGTGGTGGTCCACGATCTCGGCCTGGACCTTGATGCCGGCCAGCACCCACGGGTCGCTGGTCACAGCGTCGCCGTCGACAACGAGCAGGGTCGAGAGCTCGACCGTGTCGCCAACCTTGGCAGTGGAAATCTTGTCAACCTCAACGATGTCGCCGACAGCAACCTTGTGCTGGCGACCACCGCTGCGCACGATGGCGTACACGCGGATCTCACTCTCTAGCTCAGGGACGGCACCCCCGCAGTCCAGCCGCCCTGCGGAGCAGACGGCCTCTCCCGGCGGAACACGCCCGGGAGGAAGAGGTTTACGGGGATGTGGCGTGTCACCAGTGGACACGCCGACAGTCAAGGTTACGGGGCCGCAGCCGAACGGGTCAAACCGGGCCCGGTGGGGAGTGCGACTGGTCACACGGACCAGCCGCACCCGCCCGGGGTTCAGCCCTCGTCGGTGGAGGCGGTGACGGAGGACGGGTTCGTCTGCTCCGCCGCCGCGGTCTTCTTCGACGTGGTCTTGGCGGCCTTCTTGGCCGTCGTCTTCTTCGCGGCCGTCTTCTTGGCCGCGGTCTTGGTGGCCGCCGTCTTCTTGGCAGCCGCCTTCTTCGCCGGAGCCTTCTTGGCGGCCTTGCGAGCGGCCGTCTTCTTGGCCGGAGCCGCAGCCTCTGCATCGGCTTCGGCCTCGACGACCGGTGCCTCCACCACGGCCGACGGTACGACCGTCACGGCCGCCTCCTCGGACGCGGTCGGCGCGGTCGCCTTGCGCACGGCACGACGCCGGGGGCGGGCCGGAGCCGCGCTCTCGACGGGCGCGGGCGCCTCGGGCTGCTCGACGGGCGCCGGCGTCTCGACGACCACCGGAGCGGCCTCGGTCACCGTCACCACGGCGGCCTCCTCGGACCCGGCCGGCGAACCGGCGGGCGCGGTCGCCTTACGGGTCGCCCGGCGCCGCGTACGGCCCTTGGGCGCGGCATCGTCGACCACCGGAGCCTCGACGACAGGCGCGGACGCGGGCGCCGGGGTCTCCTCCATCACAGGAGCCTCGACAACCGGGTCCTCCACGGCAACGGGCTCGGCCTGCGCGACAGCGGCCGGCTCGGCCTCCTCACGCACCTCGCGCGACTGCCGCTCGTTCCTCGGCGCACCGGCCGGAGCCGACGCCCGCCGGCTCGTCCGGCGCCGCGAACGCCCGCCACGGGTGGCCGCGGCCTCCGCCTCGGCGGCGCTGCTGTACAGGTCCTCGTCGGGCCGGAACTCGGGCTCGGCGAACGGAACCGGTGTGGCGACCTCGGCGGCGACCTCCGCCTCCGTCTCGACCTCGTCGTCGGTCACATCGTGCTCGTGGTCGTGCTCGTGCGTGTCGTGGACGTCCTGCCCGGTGCCGTCACCGCCGCGCCCGCGCCGCTTGCGCTTGCCGCCGCCACCGACCGAGGTCGGCTGCTCCATGTGCACGATGACACCGCGGCCGTTGCAGTGGACGCAGGTCTCGGAGAAGGACTCAAGGAGGCCCTGTCCGACGCGCTTGCGGGTCATCTGGACCAGGCCGAGCGAGGTGACCTCGGCGACCTGGTGCTTCGTACGGTCTCGGCCCAGGCATTCGAGCAGGCGCCGCAGGACGAGGTCCCGGTTGGACTCCAGGACCATGTCGATGAAGTCGATGACGACGATGCCGCCCAGGTCGCGCAGCCGCAGCTGGCGCACGATCTCCTCGGCCGCCTCCAGGTTGTTCCTGGTCACGGTCTCTTCGAGGTTGCCGCCCTGACCGGTGAACTTGCCGGTGTTGACGTCGATCACGATCATCGCTTCGGTCTTGTCGATGACCAGCGAACCGCCGCTGGGCAGCCAGACCTTGCGGTCCAGCGCCTTCATCAGCTGCTCGTCGATGCGGTACGTCGCGAAGACGTCGACCTCGGAGGTCCAGCGGGACAGCCGGTCCGCGAGGTCCGGGGCGACGTGCGCGACGTAGCCGTGGATGGTGTCCCACGCCTCGTCGCCGCTGACGATGACCTTGGTGAAGTCCTCGTTGAAGATGTCGCGCACGACGCGGACGGTCATGTCCGGCTCGCCGTAGAGCAGGGACGGCGCGTTCGAGCCGCCGCCGCTCTTCGCCTTCTTCTGGATGTCCTCCCACTGCGCCTGCAGCCGCTCGACGTCACGGCGCAGCTCGTCCTCGCTCGCGCCCTCGGCGGCGGTGCGCACGATGACGCCCGCGTCCTCGGGGACGATCTTCTTGAGGATGGTCTTCAGCCGGGCCCGCTCGGTGTCGGGCAGCTTGCGGCTGATGCCGGTCATCGAGCCCTCGGGGACGTACACGAGGTAGCGCCCCGGGAGGGAGACCTGGCTGGTCAGACGCGCGCCCTTGTGCCCGATCGGGTCCTTGGTGACCTGCACGAGGACCGACTGGCCGGACTTCAGGGCGGACTCGATGCGGCGCGGCCCGTTGGCCATGCCGAGCGCCTCGAAGTTGACCTCACCGGCGTACAGGACGGCGTTGCGCCCCTTGCCGATGTCGATGAACGCGGCCTCCATGGAGGGCAGCACGTTCTGGACCTTGCCCAGGTAGACGTTGCCGACGTACGAGGTCGACTGCTCCTTGTTGACGTAGTGCTCGACGAGCACGCCGTCCTCCAGGACGCCGATCTGCGTGCGCTCGCCGCTCTGCCGGACGACCATCACGCGCTCGACGGCCTCGCGGCGGGCGAGGAACTCCGCCTCGGTGATGATCGGGACGCGGCGGCGTCCCTGCTCGCGGCCTTCGCGGCGGCGCTGCTTCTTGGCCTCAAGGCGCGTGGAGCCCTTGATGGACTGCACCTCGTCGCTGGGGTGGTCGTCCTTCTTGGCGCGCGGCTCGCGGACCTTGACGACGGTGCGCTCGGGGTCGTCCGCCGACGCGGGCGCCTCGCTCTCGCCGCCCGAGTCACCGGCGCGACGGCGCCGACGGCGCCGGCGACGGCTGCTGCTCGACCCGGAACCGCCCTGGTCGTCGTCCGCCTCCTCGGCGTCCTCCTCGACCTGCTCGGCGGTGTCCTCGGCATCCTGGGCGACCTGCTCGGCGGCGTACTCGTCGCTGTCGTCGCCCTCGTCCTCACCGGTGGCGGACTCGCCACGACGACGACGCCGGCCACCACGCCGACGGCGGCGGCGCGAACCGGTCTCCTCAGCCTCGTCACCGTCGGCGGAGTCCTCGGCCTCGTCGGGCTCCTCCTCCACGGCGGTCTCGACGACGACCGGGGCCTCGGGCTCCGCCTCGGGGGCGGCACCCCGGCGACGACGCCGACGGCGACCGCCGGTCTCCTCCTCGACGACCTCGACCGCGACCGGCTCCGCTACGACGACGACCTCTTCCTCGTCGTCCTCCACGGCCTCGGCGGCAGCGGCCGCGGCGGCCCGCTCCGGGGTCTGGAACATCGGCTCGGTGAAGACGGGCGCCTGGAACACGGCCACGGCGGGCCGCCTCGGGCGGCGCGGTCCGTCCTCCTCCTCGGCGGTGTTCCCGTTCTTGGGCGCGGGCGCGGAGAACCCGCCGGCGGCGGTCCGCACGGCCCGGCGCCGACGACGCGGCCCGGAGTCCTCGGCCGGAACCTCGTTCGTCTCCGCGGTGTTCTCGTCGTTCACAGGGGCCTCCTCGCCCACGGGCGTCCCGGCAGGCGCGGACACACGGCGCGTGGCGCGACGACGGCTCCGACGCGGCCCGGCATCCTCGTCGGACGCGGCAGCGGCGGAACCTTCGGTCACTTCGGTGGCAACGACGGCGGCGGGCGCCACGATCGCTTCGGTGCTCTCGGCGGCCTCAACGGCCTCGGGCGCACCGGCAGGCGCGGACACCCGACGGGTGGCACGCCGACGCGTACGCCCGGCAGGCGCGGCAGCCTCTTCCGTTACGACGGTGGGCGCCTCGGCGACGACAGGCGCGGCCTCGGGCTTCTCCTCCGGCTCCACCACGGCAGCCGGGGCAACGGTCTCGGGCGCGGTCACCCGGCGCGTGGCACGACGGCGGCCGCGGCGCGGAGCCGCATCCTCGTCGGACACGACAGGCGCCGCGTCTTCCTCTGCTGCGGCAGGCGCGGCGGCGGCAACGGCCGGCACCACGATCTCGGCCGCCTCGGGCACCTCACTAGCCTCGGGCGCACCGGCGGGCGCGGACACCCGACGGGTGGCACGCCGACGCGTACGCCCGGCAGGCGCCGCCTCGTCCGCCACAGGCGTCTCGACGGCGGCAGGTGCCGCCACGACAGCAGGTGTCTCTACGGCAGCGGGCGCCTCGACACTCTCGTCGGCCCCGCTCTTCTCTTCTGCTTCGCTCACCTCGGCCGGTATGGCCGGAGCGCCGCTTTCGACCGCGCCCTCGGCGCCGGTCGGCGGTCCCGCCGGGCGAGACGCGGCGCGGCGCCTGCGGCGCGGCGGCAGCGTGTCGCTCGGGGTGTTCAGTTCGGAACCCTCGGCGGGTTCGGTCGGTTCGAGCATGCGGGCGTTTCTCCCGTCAGGCTCCCGGGCGCCGCGCCTGGTCCGGCAGGGATGCCGGTGACGTCCGCGGCTCGCGCGTTGCGCGGTGCCGCCGTCCGGGGCGCGGGCGCCGCACGGGAGCTCTCTGTGTCCTGTCTCGCCGGTTCCGTACGCCCAGATGCGGACGGCCTGGCGAAAGTCTTGTGGTCGGTGCGCTGCCCGACCCAGGTGGCTCCCGAGTCCGAGGGCGACGCTACGACGTCCGTCCTACGCGGAACCTTCCCTACGCCGGCGCCTTCGCGGCGGCAGCTTCCGCGACCGTGATGTTCGCGGTCACTGCTGCCTCGCGGTCGGGCGCGAGCGGGTCGGTCACCGTGCCGGTCTCTTCATCGAACAGCCCCTGCGCCAGCCTGGTCACCGCTGCGGCGACCGGCGGCGCCAGGTCGGCCACGGCGCGAAGACCGGACAGGACGTCGTCGGGTCGAACGGCAGGCGTCACGTGCCGAACAACCAGCCGCAGTATCGCACAGGCCTGGTCGGTAGGCCTATCAGCCTGTGGACCGATCGTCTCAAGATGCGCTACGGCGGGGCGGGCGTCGAACGTCCGCATGCCGTTCTTGGCCATGCGCTGGACCTCGACGCTCTCGGCCGCGTTGAACGCGGCCACCGCGCGCTCGGCGTCCTCGGGCGCCACCCCGTCGAGCCGCAGCTCCCACACGGAAGCCGTGAGCCGGTCGGCGAGCCCGGAGGTCCGGGCCACGACCGCGTCGATGATGTCGAGGCCCACGGGCATCGACTCGTCGAGCAGCTCGCGCAGCTTGTCGGGGTCGCGCTCGGCGGTGAGCGCGATCTCCAGGTATTCCGCCTCACTGCCCGTGCCGGTGGGTGCGGCATTGGCGTACGACACCTTCGGGTGCGGTGTGAACCCCGCCGAGTACGCCATCGGCACCTCGGCGCGGCGCAGCGCACGCTCGAAGGCGCGCTGGAAGTCTCGGTGGCTGGTGAACCGGAGGCGGCCGCGCTTGGTGTAGCGCAGTCGGATGCGCTGCACCGCGGGTGCGGGCGGCGGGCCTTCGGGCTGTCGCTTGCCCAGTGTCCTAGTCCTTCGTGAGAACGGTCGTACTTCTACCAAGAGTACGTGTGTCGTCGTCCATCGGTTCCCGTCGCTCCACCGGCCGGGGCACCTTCGGCTCGCCGAAAACCATCCGCCGGAAGTCCGCGCGGGCCTGCCGGGCGGATTCACGCGCGGCGGTCAGCACCTGCCGGGTGACCCGTCCCACAGCGCGCGCGGCCTCGGCGGCGGGCCGCAGCACCAGGTCCCGTACGACGTGTCCGACCGGCGTGAGGATCGTCCGGTACACCCAGCTCACCGGCTCCACGAAGATCCACCGGAAGAGGGTCCCGAGCACCCGCCCCACGGCGCGCGAGATGTGCCCGGCGATCCGCCAGGCGTGCCCGAGGGCGTCCCAGACCTCGCGCCCGACGACGGCGAGCACGCGTCCGACCGGCGTCAGCACCCAGCGCCAGAGGCCGATCGCGGGCAGCACGAGCAGAATCCGGGCCGTCCAGTACAGGAGGACACCGACCCCGGTACCGAGCGCCCTCAGCAGCCACACGACTCCCCGCCCGCACCAGGCGATCGCGTGCCCGACCGGCGTGAGGATCCAGGCGTACAGCCACCCGGCGGGCACGACGAACAGATACCGCCCGAGCCAGGCCAGGCCGGCGGCCACCCCGCCGACGACCCACGCCACACCGGCGGCCAGCCCGTTCAGCACCCACGCACACGCGTGCCCGACGGGAGTGAGCACGCGCGCGTAGACCCATGCCAGCCCGCTCCCGAGCTGCCGGGCGATCCAGGCGAGGGCCTGCCCGACCGGGGTGAGCACGTATCGGTACAGCCAGACGAGCGGCACGACGACAAGGACCTTGGTGAGCCGGCCGAGCGCTTTGACGAGCGGCACGACGATGTACCGCCACAGCGCGACCCACGGCCACACGAACACCGCGCGTGCCACCGGCCGCAGCACGGTCCGCCACAGCAACCGTCCGCCGGCCACCAGGCCGTCCCACACCAGCCGCACCGGCACGACCAGCACGAGCACGACGATCCGCACGGGGACGCGGATCGCGACCGCGAGACACCCCTCGGGTGGCTGCGGCGACGGCCGTACGGGCGGCTTCTCGAATTTTCCGGGGGCGTCCATACCGGGCAAGACGCCTCAGCTCCCCGTCCGGATCCAGTACCGCAATTTCCCGTCCCGCTCGTCCGCGAACTTCCCGCCGGCGGCCTCGATCACCTTGCGGGACGCGATGTTGGTGGTGTCACAGGTCACGAGGACCGGATCCAGGCCGAGCGCCTCGGCGTGCGGCAGGACATCGCGGAGCATCGCGGTCGCGTGCCCGCGGCGCCGGGCGCCCGGCCGGACGCCGTAGCCGATGTGGCCGCCGTAGTCGAGGAGCCACTGGGTGAGGCGGTGGCGTATCTGGATGCGGCCGAGGTAGGTGTCGCCGTCGACGTACCAGTACCAGGTGCTGGGCACGAACCCCTCCGGCCGGCGTCCGTCCTCCGCCTCCTCCTCGCGCACCGACTCGACGTACCGCGCGAAGCCGGCCGGCCGGCGCCAGGTGCTGCCGTGTTCCCGCAGTTCGCGCGCGAGGGTGCCGCCGAAGAAGTCGTCCTCGATGAGGTGCTCGTACACGGCGTCCAGGAACGAGACCCGGAACCGGGCGTCGGGCAGGATCAGTTGAGGCATCGGTCAAGGGTAGGGGTCGCTGCGGCCGACGCGGGTGTGCAGGAGCCGGGGCGAGGAGGTGAAGCCTCGGCGGGCGTACGCCGGGATCGCCCGGGGTGACGAGTGCACGGTGACGCGTTCGAGGCCGAGGTCGCGGGCCCGGGACAGCAGCGCCTCCACGAGCCGTCCGCCGACACCGCTGTCGCGCTCCTCGGGGATCACGTACACGCACTGCAGATCACCGCTGGCCCGGCGCAGGGCACGCGGACTCGGCACCCGCTGGACCACGGCCAGCCACGCCATGCCGATGACCACGTCGTCCCGTACGACGACCATGCACCGGTGCGAACCGGTGTTCTCCGCCGCCCAGTCGACGAAGTGCCGGACGAACTCCTCGTAGGTGGTGACGGGTTGATGTCCGTTTTCGAGGATCCAGTGCCACCGGAGCCCCGCGACGACGTCCAGCTCGGCGGGTTCGGCGGGGCGGATCGTGATGTCGATGTCGTCCACCCGTGCATTGTGCGGCAGTTCAGCGGTCGTCGGCAGGGGGAGCCAGCAGCGCGTCGACGATCTCCCGCAGGGGCGCGGCCAGTTGGTCGGCGGTCGCGTCCCGCAGGGGGCGCAGGCCCACGGCGGAGCGTACGACGGCGACGCCCACGCCGAGCGCGACGAGGAGTTCCGCGCGCAGCAGGCGTTCGTCGTCCTCCCCCGCAGGGCCCTCGCCGGACGCTTCGAGGATCTGGCGGCTGAACTCGTCCAGGGCCTTGCGGCGCAGGGCGTCCACGCGCTCGTCGCCGGAGCCGCGCAGCAGCATCAGGACGGGGTGTTCGCCGAACTCCGGCCAGGCACCGGCGGACAGTTGGTGACTGAGCGCCTCGGCGAGACCGGCCCGGTCGTGCGGGAACTCCTCATCGCGGCCCAGGAATCGGGGAGTTGAGGCGAGGGCCGCCTTGAACAGCCCCTCCTTCGAGTCGAAGTACCGCTTGATGAGCGCCAAGTTGACCCCGACGTCGGCGGCGACGTCTCGCAACGTCGTGCGGTCGTACCCGAGTCGGGTGAACCGACTGCTCGCGGCCTCCAGCAGCGCCTGCCGGGTCGCCGCCGCGTCCCGCCGCCGGGGTCCGTCGACCTCGTTCACGTCACCCGCCACCAGGCAACCTCCCTCGACCAGCTCAAGTAATCACTCGTTGACATGACTACAGGGCATGGTTACGTTAGGCAAGTAATCACCTGATGACTTAGCGACCGAGCACCCAGCTCACGGAAGGACAGCCATGTCCGAAGCCCTCCTCGTCATGGACGTCCAGCGCATGATCGTGGACCGTTACCCCGACCCGGACTACCTGCCGCGCCTGCGCAAGGCGATCGAGACGGCCCGCGCGAACGGCGTCCGCGTGATCTACGTGACCGTCGGATTCCGCCCCGGCGCCCCGGAGATCAGCCCCCGCAACAAGCTGTTCGGCAGGCTCGCGGGTGTCACCCTGCCGGCGGCCGCCGCCCAGGCCAACGAGATTCACCCGGACGTGGCCCCCGAACCCGGCGACATCCTCGTCACCAAGCGCCGCGTCAGCGCGTTCGCCGGCAGCGACCTCGACATGGTCCTGCGGGCGAACGACATCGACCACCTGGTCCTGACGGGCATCGCCACCAGCGGCGTCGTCCTGTCCACCCTGCGCCAGGCGGCCGACCTGGACTTCACCCTCACCGTCCTGTCCGACGGCTGCCTCGACAACGACCCGGAGGTCCACCGCGTCCTCACGGAGAAGGTGTTCCCGATGCAGGCGGACGTGACGACGGTGGCGGACTGGGTCGCCGCGCACTGAACTCCCTATATTGATGGGCGTACTTGAGACCCGTACGTGCCGCCATCACTCGATGGGCCGGGGTCAACGCCCATACGAACCGGGGGAATTGAGCGCTCGTGGGACCAGAGAGATCACGCGGGGCGGCACTGGTCGCCGCCCTCTGCGCCGTAGCCGTACTGTTTCTCGGCGGCTGCGGTACGGAGGCGGCGGGCGGCTCGGACGACGCGACGGCGACCGGGGCGATCCCCTGGACCACGACCGAGCCCTTCAAGGTCACGGCGGCCCAACTGGCCGACGATCAGCGCACGTTGACCCTGACCGCACAGGTACCCGACGGCAAGAACCCGTGCGTGCGGGCGCTCAAGGCCGCCCGCACCGCCGCCGAGCACAACACCGTGTGGGTCCAGATCACCTTCTCCTCGCCCTCGGGGGACAAGCGCTCCGGCTGCACCGGGGAACGTACGGTCTCGACGCGGATCCGGCTGCCCGAACCTCTGGACAACCAGAAACTCGTCGTCGACGACGACACTCAATTCACCGCCGACGGCGCCAAGTTGCCCGCCCTGCGGCTGTGCGGGGAACTCGGCTGCGACCCGCCGGCCACCGGCTGCACCAGCGCCTCCTACGACCAGGCGCTGATCGCGGCCGACGCCCCCATGCACACGTACCGCGACGCGGAACACTGCGACGGCAAGTGGCTGGTCCTGGACTTCTCCTGGCGGACGGGCCCGGTCTGCGGTGACACCACCGCGTCCCCGGCCGGCTGCGCGTCCCGGCTGGGCGACCGCTGGTTCTTCCGTGCGAAGCCCGCCGGTTGGGCACCGATCGCGGAGAGCGCGGCCGGCGGTTGCGCGGCCATCCAGCGCGCGGAGCCCGCGTTCCCCACGTCGCTGTGCGCAGGGCTGTCCCCGCTCTCCACGTCACTGCACCCGAGTTACCCACCGGCTTCTAGCTCCGCCTCACCGACCCGGGGCTGACCAACTCCCGTGCCCCCGGGGGGACTTCAGCCCTGCGCCGTAGGCCTGACGACGATCTCGTTGACGTCGACGTCGGCGGGCCGGCTGACGGCGTAGACGATCGCCTCGCCGATCGCGGTGGCCGGGATGGCGATGCCCATCATGTCCTCGGCGACCGCACGCATGCCCAAGTCGCCGATACTGTCGGTCAGTTCCGTGCGGGTGAAGCCGGGGCTGACGACGGTGACGCGCAGGTCGCGGCTCTCCTGCCGCAGGCCTTCGGAGATGGCGCGGACCGCGTACTTGGTGGCGCAGTAGACGGCCGCGGTGGGATCGACGCGGTGCCCGGCGACGGAGGCGACGTTCACGACGTGCCCCGCGCCCTGCTCCCGCATGACGGGCAGCACCGCGGCGATGCCGTGCAGCACACCGCGGATGTTGACGTCGATCATGCGGTTCCACTCGTCGACCTTCAGCGCCTCCAGCATCGCCAGGGGCATCACCCCCGCGTTGTTGACGAGCACGTCGACCCGGCCGTAGGACTCCCGCGCGGCCGCGACGAAGTCCCGCACGCTCTCCAGGCTGGTCACGTCCAGCTCGCGGTGGTCGGCCGTGCCGCCGGCCGCCTGAATGTCCTTGACCACGGCGGCGAGGCGGTCGGCGCGCCGGGCACCGAGGAACACCCGGTGCCCCGCCGCGGCCAGCAACCGGGCCGTGGCCTCGCCGATACCGCTGCTCGCGCCGGTGATCAGGACGGCCTTGGACGGGACGGTGGTGGTCATGTGCAACCCCTTGGAGGAAAGCCGATCACGCGGCGGTGGTCCACCGCGTCTTCCGTGCTGTCCGAGCATCGACGGGATCGGCCCGATGAGGCAGGACGAGGCTTCCGGGGTGTGCCACTCCCAGGAAGCGGGAGCGGGGAGGCGAGACCGCCGTAGGCTTTTGGAATGGACGGCATGGACGGTACGGACGGCTACGCGCTCGGTGACTTCCTGCGTGCGCGGCGGTCCCGGCTGACGCCCGCCGAGGTGGGTTTTCCCAGTTCAGGGGCGCGCCGGGTGGCCGGGCTGCGGCGCGAGGAGGTCGCCGTGCTGGCCGGGGTCAGCGCCGACTACTACGCCCGGCTGGAGCAGGGCCGCGAGCGCAGCCCGTCGGGCCAGGTGGTCGACGCCATCGCCCGCGCCCTGCGCCTCGACACGGACGCCCGCTGGCACGCGTACCGCCTGGCCGGCCTGGTCCCGAGGCCCGTCCCCGCCGAGCCGTCCGACGAGGTGGACCCGGCGCTGCGCCGACTGATGCACGCGTTCCCGACGGCGGCGGCGTACGTCATCAACCGGCGCCTGGAGGTCCTCGCGTCGAACGCACTCGCCGACGCGCTCCTGGCACCCCTGGGCGACCGCCACCGTATGGTCCGCTCCCTCTTCCTGGACCCGGCGGCCCGGGACCTGTTCGCCGACTGGGAGCACGTGGCCCGCTGCTCCGCCGAGGCGCTCCGCCTGGCCACGGGCCACGACCGGGACGACCGCGAACTCGGCTCCCTGATCGCCGAACTCCTCGACGGCAGCGAGGAGTTCACGACGCTCTGGCAGAACCACAGCGTCAGCCGCCCCGGCCGCCAGTCCAAGACCTTCAACCACCCGGACGTGGGCCGCGTCACGCTGACGTACCAGACGTTCGACGTGCAGAGCGCCCCCGGCCAGTGCCTCCTGGTCGGCACGGCCGAGCCGGACACGGAGGACGCGGCGGCGCTGGCCCGGCTGGGGTCCCTGCACGCGGCCGGAACCCCCAACACACCCTTGCCGTAAGCGAGTTACCGCCCGGCGAGCCAGTCCGTGTAGTGGGTGGCGGTGATGCGGGCGCCGTCCGGAGCGGTGAGGACGTCACCGGGGGCGACGGCGAACATGCCGGCGGCGTCGTCGGTGACGACAGAGTCGGCGCTGCCCTTCGCGGTGAGGGTGAGCCGGCCGAGTTCGTCGAGAGGGTAGACGTCCGGGCCCGCGATGTTGAGGACGCCGTTCAGCGGGGTGCCCGCGGCGACTTCGGCGACGACGGCGGCGACCTCGGCGGCGGCGATCGGCTGGATCGGCGTACGCGGCAGCCGGACGGTGTCGCCGTCGGTGGTCATGGCAAGGGTCGCGTCCATGAACTCCATGAACTGGGTGGCGCGGACGATCGAGTACGGGACCGGCCCGCCCTTGAGGAGATCCTCCTGAAGGACCTTCGCCCGGTAGTAGTCGAGTCCCGGCACCTGGTCCACTCCGACGATGGACAGGATGACGAAGTGCCCGACCCCGCCCTTCTCGCTCGCGGCGAGCAGGTTGTCCATCGACGTCTGGAAGAAGCCGATCGAGGCGTCGTCGAAGGTCGGTGAGTTCGTGAGATTGACGACTACGTCGGCGCCCGCGACGGCCGCCTCCAGCCCCTCGCCGCTGATGATGTCCACGCCGGTGGACTGCGAGTGCGGCACGGCCTGATGCCCCGCCGCGTTGAGGTTCCGCACGACCTGGGACCCGATCAGACCGGTACCGCCGATGACTGCGATCTTCATGGCCTACGCCTTCCGTAGATGACTGACGTCCGATATGTACCGCCGCCCAATCGCGACGGCACCCCGAAACCAAACCCGGACACTTTCTATCCGAGATACTACTCGGACAATGCATGTCCGAGTCAACGGGGGTCTGAGTAAAATGGCTGAGTGAAGATGTCCGGCGGAGTCGAGTGGGCCCTGCACTGCTGCGTTGTCCTGACCTCGACGGAGGCTCCGGTCCCGGCCGCCCGCCTGGCCCAGTTCCACGACGTGTCCCCGACCTACCTCGCCAAACAGCTCCAGGCCCTCTCCCGCTCCGGCCTGGTCCGCTCGGTCCAGGGCAAGTCGGGCGGCTACGTCCTGACCTGCTCCCCCACGTCGATCACGGTCCTCGATGTCGTCGAGGCGATCGACGGCCCCGACCCGGCCTTCGTCTGCACGGAGATCCGCCAACGCGGCCCGATGGCCACTCCACGCGAGGCCTGCACGACACCGTGCGCGATCTCCCGCACGATGGCGGCGGCCGAGTCGGCCCGCCGGGAAGCCCTCCGCTCCGTCACGATCGCCGACCTGGCCCGCGACGTGGAATCGGACTCCGGGGAGGGGACGCTGGCGGGGGTCGGTGTGTGGCTGACCTCGACGGAGGGGCAGGGCGGCTGACGCTCGCCGCCGAAGGCGACGATCCCGGCCTGTACGCCGTCCGGACGCTCGCCGTCATCCGGTCGACTCCCCCACCGGTCCGCGAATCCGCCGCGACAGCTCGGCCGCCTGGATGCCGGAACCGACCACCATCGTCACGAGTGGTCCCGAACCCCTGGCGGCACCCAGTAGGACCGGGCCCCCAGGGCTTTGAAGATCCGCGCCAGGTCGACCGCCCGGTCCCCGTCCAGCGGAGCCGACACAAGCGCATCGGCGTCCCGCTCTCCGCCCGCCGGGTCGGCCCCACCGGCAGGGCCTACGGCCTCGACATGACCGACGAGATGCTCCAACTCGCCCTGGCCGACGCCGAGAAGGCCGACAAGGCCGAGGTGACCAACGTGGAGTTCCTCAAGGGCACCGTCGAGGCGATCCCGCTGCCCGGCGGCACCATGGACGTCGTGATCTCCGACTGCGTCGTCAGCCTGTCCACCGACAAGCCCGCCGTCGTCGCCGACGACACCCGGACCGCGACGCGGCACGCCGAGCGCGGAGGCTACGTCGGCTGCGTCGCCGGCGCCCTGTCCTTCGCGGAGTACCGGCAAGGTCTCGAAGGGGCCGGATTCACGGACATCGGGATCACGGTCACACCCACGCACCCCGTCGCGGACGGCATGCACTCCGCCGCCGTACGGGCGTCCAAGCCGATGGCCGCCGAGAACCTCGCCCGGCCGCCCAAGCTGACCGACGTTCCGTCGCTCGCAGTCAGCGCGGCGGCCTCCGTACCGCCTACTTCTTCCTGCCCCTGGCCGCCTTGCCCGCCCGGGAGACCTTCGGCCTGCGGGCGGGGTTCGACGGCCGGGGGACCGCGGCGACGTGCGGGGCGGAGAACTCCCGGTTGGTCACCGTCTGCCGGCGGATGGCGGCGGGCAGGTCCGGCAGGGCCAGCAGCCTGTCGCACGCTTCGACGGAGGCCGCGAACTCGCCCACCCAGTAGGCGGTGATCGAGAACTCGAAGAGGAGCCCCCATCGGTACACCCACGGCTTGGTGAAGAGCAGATCACCCGGTTCAGGGCGGCCGACGGCGTCGCGGAGGAGGGCGTACGCGGTGCGGTGGCGACCCGCGAGCCGCAGGCGGGACGCCAACTCGTAGCAGGCTTCCAGCCGTTCGGGGCGCCCGTCCCAGGCGCGGGAGAACGCGTCCATCGCTCCCGGCCAGTCGTCGGTCCTCTCCGCCCTGAGGATTCCGGCCTCCAGGAGTGAGCAGTAGACCTCCTCGCCCCAACCGCCCATCCCGGCGCGCCGCTCGTAGTGGGCGATCGCCTCCTCGGCGTGCCCCAGGTCGCGTTCGGTGTTGGCCAGGTAGAAGACCGTGCGCGGATTGTCCGGGTCGCGCTCCAGCTCGCGCCTCAGCAGACGCGCGTCGCGCTCGAACTTGTCGCTACGGCACCCGCCGTCGGCCTGGTCCTCGATGACGAGCGCGTCCAGGTTCTCCTGTGTGTCCGGCTCGTCGGTGCACGGGTACTCGTGCGTAGCGCCCTCGTAGCGCCACAGCCAGTCGCCCCGCATCAGGTGCTTGAACCGGTGCTGGGTGCCCGGTCCGTCGTAGCGCAGCATGTACGAGCCGGCCGTCAGCCGGGGCAGCGGAGCGTCCTGCCGCATGACGTGGTCGGCGTCGACAGTGAGCAGGTAGTCGGCCTTGCCGCGGGCGTGCTGGACGTTCCGGGTCCGGTTGTGCCCGAAGTCGACCCAGGGGTCCTCGTGGAGTTCGCCCGGAACGCCGTCCAGGACCTTGCGGATCAGGTCCTGCGTACCGTCCGTCGAGCCGGTGTCGGAGATCACCCAGTAGTCGACAAGCGGGCGGACGGCCTCCAGACAGCGCTCGATCACGAGCGACTCGTTCTTGACGATCATGCACAGGCAGAGGGTCTGCTGCCGCACGCCCTCACCCGTCCCGGACTGCTGACGTCCCGTCGGAATCACGCGCGCCACAGTGGCACGCCCCCGCTCCGTGACCGTCCATCCACGCGGAAGCCCGCGCCGAGAGCCCCCGAACAGCGGCGACCGAGGCCAGACGAGTGATCACAGGTAAAAAATGCCCCATCAGAACGCACCGACTAGTCCGATATGACGACATATGGGCGCGTTCCGTGCCACTACGGCGATCACCCGAGCCCTCCGGTCCAAGCTCGCACTCGCACTCGGATTCGGGACATCACCCGGACCGGTCTCTCAAGGAGCACACAGATGAGCCCTGAGTTCCCGACGTCCTCTCCCCTCGGGCCGCTGGCCCGGGACAGGTTCAAAAAGGCGGGCATGGTGGCCTCGCTCGCCCTGGTCCTGGCGGCCGGTGTGGGCGGTCCGGCCACCGCGGCGGCGCGGAGCGTGACCGCCCAGGCGAAGGCGGCCACCGGTCACGGCGGCGATCACTGCAAACCGACCCACCACAAGTCCCGGGTGACCGAAGGCGGCGGCAAGGGCGACTGCAAGGGGCCGACGGGCCCCACCGGTCCGAAGGGCCCGAAGGGCGACAAGGGAGCCACCGGCGCGACCGGACCCACGGGTCCCACCGGGCCCACGGGCCCCACGGGCGCGACGGGCACCCACGGCGTGACGGGCGCGACCGGAGCGACGGGCCCGACCGGACCCACCGGCGCCACGGGACCGACCGGCGCGACGGGCACGGCAGGCACGGACGGCCAGACCGGACCCACCGGCCCCACCGGCCCCACGGGCGCGACCGGACCCACCGGGCCCACGGGCGCGACCGGAGCCACCGGTGCGATCGGGCCCTGCGCCGACATCGACGCCCAGCAGGACTCGAACAACTTCGAGCTGCGGGTCGCCCTCACCGGCGGACTCACCTACGCCGGCATCCACGACCTCACGGGCAGCGGCACGCATCCCTTCCTCTGGACCGACCTCAGCACCCACGCCAACTACCCGGCGGGCGGCGTGGACGCCCAAGGACGCAACGTCGGCTTCGTCTGCGGAGTCGCCGTCAACGGGCACAGCTCCAACTCCGGGGAGCCCATCAAGTTCGACGTCATGACGACCACGGGCCAGGTCTGGGAGACCACCTGCGTGGCGCTCAACAGCACCCAACCCAACGCCACCCTGAACTGCAACGACAGCACGGGCGCCCCCATCCCCTGGACCAAGGTGACCCTGCAGCCGTCCCCGGGGGCGGTCAACGGCGGGGCGTGACGGACCCCGCACCACACGAGAACAAGACTCGAAACGGGGTGCCCGGAGGTCCGCCGACCGACCTCCGGGCACCCCCGAGGCACGCCGACCGATGAGTTCCGGAGCCCGGCGCGGTCTACCCCGCACAAGGCACAGCCACGCCCCCAAGCTCTGTGAGGGACCATGACCGCCGACGCGCTACCCCCCGTCGTTGACACCGCGACGTGGGAAACCCAGCTCGCCACCCTCCGCGCCCGTGAAAAGGCCGCGACCCGGGAGCTCGACGCCATCGCCGCCGAGCGGCGCCGCCTGCCGATGGTCGAGATGCCCGACTACACGCTCGACGGCGCGGACGGCCCCGTCCGGCTGGCCGAAGTCTTCGACGGCAAGCGGCAGTTGATCGTCTACAACCACATGTGGTTCGCCGGGAAGGAATGGCAGTGCCCGGGCTGCACCGGGTTCACCTCGCAGTACACGCGCCTGGAGTTCCTCGACAACTACGACGCCCGGTTCGTCATCGTCACCCAGGGCCCGATCGACGAGGCGCTCGCCTACAAGGAGCGGGTCGGCAACCGGATGACGTGGTACTCGACCGCGAACAGTTCCTTCGGCACCGATGTCGGCGCACCGCCCGACGGCGGCTTCGCGGTCAACGTGTTCCTGCGCGACGGCGACACCGTCTACCGCACCTGGCACACCAACGGCCGCGGCACCGAGCAGCTCAGCCACAGCTTCGCCCTGATCGACCTCCTGCCGTACGGCCGCCAGGAGGAATGGCAGGACTCACCCGAGGGCTGGCCCCAGTCGCCCACCTACAGCGGGTGGGCGGGGTCCGAGGACATCGCCGCGGCCTACGGCCCCTCGAACCCCGTCAGCTGACCGACGCACCGCTCAGTGCGTGTGCCCGCCGCTCCCCGCCGGCTGCTTCACCGTCAGCGGGAGCAGCTTCTTGCCCGTGGGCCCGATCTGGATGGACGTGTCCATCTGCGGGCACACCCCGCAGTCGAAGCACGGCGTCCACCGGCAGTCCTCGACCTCGGTCTCGTCGAGGGCGTCCTGCCAGTCCTCCCAGAGCCAGTCCTTGTCGAGGCCGGAGTCGAGGTGGTCCCAGGGCAGGACCTCCTCGTACGTCTTCTCGCGGGTCGTGTACCAGTCGACGTCGACGCCGAAAGCGGGCAGCGTCTTCTCGGCGCAGCGCATCCAGCGGTCGTAGGAGAAGTGCTCGCGCCAGCCGTCGAAGCGGCCGCCGTCCTCGTAGACCGCGCGGATGACCGCGCCGATACGGCGGTCGCCGCGTGAGAGCAGGCCCTCGACGATGCCCGGCTTGCCGTCGTGGTAGCGGAAGCCGATCGAGCGGCCGTACTTCTTGTCGGCGCGGATCTTGTCGCGGAGCTTGCCGAGGCGGGCGTCCGTCTCCTCCGCGCTCAGCTGCGGGGCCCACTGGAACGGTGTGTGGGGCTTGGGGACGAAGCCGCCGATCGAGACCGTGCAGCGGATGTCGTTCTGGCCGGAGACCTTGCGGCCCTCGGCGATCACGTTCATCGCCATGTCGGCGATCTGCAGGACGTCCTCGTCGGTCTCGGTCGGGAGGCCGCACATGAAGTACAGCTTCACCTGGCGCCAGCCGTTGCCGTACGCCGTGGAGACCGTGCGGATGAGGTCCTCTTCCGACACCATCTTGTTGATGACCTTGCGGAGGCGTTCCGAGCCGCCCTCGGGGGCGAAGGTCAGGCCGGAGCGCCGGCCGTTCCTCGTCAGCTCGTTCGCCAGGTCCACGTTGAACGCGTCCACGCGGGTCGACGGGAGGGACAGGCCGACCTTGTCGTCCGTGTAGCGGTCCGCCAGGCCCTTCGCGATCTCGCCGATCTCCGAGTGGTCGGCCGACGACAACGACAGCAGGCCCACCTCCTCGAAGCCCGTCGCCTTGAGGCCCTTCTCGACCATCTCGCCGATGCCCGTGATGGAGCGTTCGCGGACCGGGCGCGTGATCATGCCCGCCTGGCAGAAGCGGCAGCCGCGCGTGCAGCCCCGGAAGATCTCGACCGACATGCGCTCATGGACCGTCTCGGCGAGCGGCACCAACGGCTGCTTCGGGTACGGCCATTCGTCGAGATCCATGACGGTGTGCTTGCTCACCCGCCACGGGACACCGCTCTTGTTCGGTACGACCCGCGCGATGCGGTGGTCCGGCAGGTACTCGACGTCGTAGAAGGCCGGGATGTAGACCGAACCCGTCTTCGCCAGGCGGAAGAGGACCTCCTCGCGGCCGCCTGGGCGGCCCTCCGCCTTCCAGGCTCGGATGATCTTCGTCATGTCGAGGACGGCCTGTTCGCCGTCGCCGATGATCACCGCGTCGATGAAGTCCGCGATCGGCTCGGGGTTGAAGGCCGCGTGGCCGCCCGCCAGCACGATCGGGTCGTCGAGCGTCCGGTCCTTCGACTCCAGCGGGATGCCCGCCAGGTCCAGGGCCGTGAGCATGTTCGTGTAGCCGAGTTCGGTGGAGAAGGAGAGGCCGAAGACATCGAACGCGCCCACCGGGCGGTGGCTGTCGACCGTGAACTGCGGGACCTTGTGCTCCCGCATCAGCGCCTCCAGGTCCGGCCACACGCTGTACGTGCGCTCGGCGAGGACGCCCTCCTGCTCGTTCAGGACCTCGTAGAGGATCATGACGCCCTGGTTGGGCAGGCCGACCTCGTACGCGTCCGGGTACATCAGTGCCCAGCGGACATCGCACGACTCCCACGGCTTGACCGTGGAGTTGAGCTCGCCGCCGACGTACTGGATCGGCTTCTGTACCTGTGGGAGCAGGGCTTCGAGCTGCGGAAACACGGACTCTGCGGCCGCAGCGACTTCGGCAGGCATCTCGCGAACCTTCGTGAGCGGGACTGAACGGACGGGTGACCATCCAGACTAACGCGATCCCGGACCTCACCCGTACGCCTCAACCATGCGGGAGCTTCCCGGCCCGCGCGGACGGACCTCAGACGGACTCCTCCGCCACGATCCCCTCCCACACCTCCGGCAACGCCGCCTCCACCCCCGCCGCCCGCTGCTCCTCCCGCCCGTACAGCACGCCGTACGTGAACGAACTCTCCCCCGCCGCGTGCGCCACCGCGGACAGCTCCCGCAGGGTCACCCGGACCATCACGCTGTCCTGGTGCTCGCCGAGCAGGCTGGTCAGCGACTTCATGGACTTGGCGAGCGCACGGGCCGGAGTACCGAGGGCCGGCGTCGCCGCCTCCGCCGCGTACCGGGTGCGCTTGGCCTTCTTGCGGGCCTCGTGCAGCGCGAGGTCGCGGTCCGCGCCGGGCGGCGCCTCGATCGCCTCCGCCACGAGCGCGGAGACCTTCCCGAAGTCCTTGTGTACGGCCTTGGCGATCACCTTGGACGGATCTCCGGCCGCGTGCTTCAGGAGGGGCGGGCCGGCGATCACCGCGTCCAGGGTGTCGAGGAGCGCGAGGTAGCGCTGGGAGTCCAGGACGCCGATCAGCCGACTGCGCGACCCGCCGTGCCGGGCGTTCGCCCAGGTGTCCAGACGGGTGCGGATCGGGCCGGAGATCAGAGTGTCGGGCAGATCGCCGAGAACCGTCGTCAGGCGTTCGGTGACCACTTCCCGGTCGCGGTCCACGCCCAACTCGCCCGCCAGCCACTTGAGTTCCTCGCCGATCGGGTCGGTGACCGTGCGGTCGAGGACCTTGCCGTACGACCGGAAGGCGCTGCGCAGCCGCCGGGTGGCGACGCGCATGCGGTGCACGGAGTCGTACGCGTCCTGCCGTACGGCGGGGTCGAGTTCGAGGATCGCGTCGCGCTGGGCGCGGGCGTAGGCGAGGACGTGGTCGCCGGCGGTCGTGGGTTCCTCAGGGACGGGCGGCTCCTTGCGCTTCTTCTTTCCCGACCCCGACCCCGACGGACGCGTCTCCGCCAGCGCCCGCGCCAGCTTGGAGGACGACGCCGACGGCCGTACCCCCGCCTTGCGCAACCGTTTCTCCACCTTGTCGAGGAACACCGGGTCGCCGCCCTCGGCGAGTTCGACCTCGATCTCGGTCCACTGGGCGGTTCCGCCGCCCTCGGTGAGGCGCTCCGCTCGCACGGCGTCCACGCTGACCTCGGCGAGGAGCTTGCCCTGGGCGTCCACGAGATGGCGTACGTCGCGGTCGGAGCGCAGGCGGACGACGGGCGCCAGCTCGGCCTCACGGACGCGGGAGCGGACCAGCCCTGCGAGGGTGCCCGGCACGGTGTCGGAGAGCGGTTCGCGGATCTCGTCGCGGACCCCGGGTGCGACCGGCACCTTCAGGTGCCAGCCCGCGTCGGAACCGCCGGTGCGGCGGCGCAGGGTGAGTGAGGCGGCGGCGAGGCGTTCGTCGGCCGTGTCGTAGTACACGGCGTCCAGGTTCGCGACGCCCTTGTCGATGACGGCCTCGACGCCGGCGACACCGGTCAGGTCGGGCAGACCGCTCTCGTCGGACTCGTACTTACGCTCGATTTCGCGCTGTGTGTCCGCCATGACCTGAATCTAGTTGCCGACCAGCCGAGATGACAGAGGGCGTCCCAAATGAACCCCTGGGTAACTCCGGCGAACAGGGAGGTATCAGCCGGGCAAAAACCAGGTCTATGCGGACATCGGGCGCTGCACCCGGATCGACTGCAGCAGCCCCACCGCGAGCCACACCGCGAACATCGAGGTGCCGCCGTAGGACACAAAGGGCAGGGGGAGACCGGTGACCGGCATGATGCCGAGGGTCATGCCGACGTTCTCGAAGGCCTGGAAGGCGAACCAGGCGACGATCCCGGCGGCGACGATCGTGCCGTAGAGCTCGGTCGAGTCGCGGGCGATGCGGCAGGCGCGCCACAGGACCACACCCAGGAGGACGAGGATCAGGCCCGCGCCGACGAAGCCCAACTCCTCGCCCGCGACGGTGAAGACGAAGTCTGTTTGCTGCTCCGGGACGAACTGGCCTGTTGTCTGCGAGCCGTGGAACAGGCCCTCGCCAGTGAGGCCGCCCGAGCCGATCGCGATGCGGGCCTGGTTGGTGTTATAGCCGACGCCGGCCGGGTCGAGGCTCGGGTTGGCGAAGGCGGCGAAGCGGGCGATCTGGTACTCGTCCAGGAAGTGCAGCTGCCACACGGCGATCGCGCCCAGGGTGCCCGCGCCGAGCAGGCCGAAGATCCAGCGGTTGGACGCGCCGGAGGCGAGCAGCACGCCGAGCACGATGATGACCATGACCATGACCGAGCCGAGGTCGGGCATCAGCATGACGATCATCATCGGGACCGAGGCGAGGCCCAGGGCCTGGAGGACCGTGCGGTGGTCGGGGTAGGGCTTGTCGCCCGCGTCGACCCGGGCGGCGAGGATCATCGCCATGCCCAGGATGATCGTGATCTTCACGAACTCCGAGGGCTGGAGCGAGAAGCCGCCGCCGAGCACGATCCAGGAGTGCGCGCCGTTGACCGTGGAGCCCAGCGGGGTCAGCACCAGCAGGATGCCGAACACCGAGGCGCCGTAGAGGAACGGGACGACGACACGCAGGGTGCGGTGGCCGACCCAGATGACGCCGATCATCAGGGCGATGCCGATGCCGGTGTTCATCAGGTGCCGGATCAGGAAGTAGTACTGGTCGCCCTGGTTGATCTCGGTGCGGTTGCGGGTCGCCGAGAAGACCAGCAGCGAGCCGATCAGGGAAAGGCCGATCGCCGACAGCAGTATCGGCCAGTCCAGCCGGCGGGCCAGCGAGTCACGGGCGAAGACCCGTGTCCAGCCGGCCCGGTCGGGCCCGTATCCGGAGACGGAGAAGCTGTTGCCGGTCATGTGAGCATCCTCCGGCTACCCCTTCTGCGCGGTCGCCTGCGGGTGTTGCTGTTCGTGGACGGTGAGGGCGAGGTGGCCGGCTGCTGGGTGTCGTCCGCCGGGGTGACGCCCCCTTCGGTCGCCTTCTCCTGCTGCTTCGCCAGCTCCTTGGCCGGGTCGGCGGTGATCTTCGGGGAGGCGATGGTGCCGTCGGCGCGGACCTTCGGGAGGCTCGTCTGCGGGGTGGGCAGCATCGCCTTCTTCTTGTCGATGGAGCCGTCGGGCTGGACGCCGTACATCGCGTTGTAGATGTTGCGCACGGCCTCACCGGAGGCGCCGGAACCCGTACCGGCCTGCGCGATCGTCATGACGACCGTGTAGTCCTTGGTGTACGTGGCGAACCACGAGGTGGTCTGCTTGCCGTAGACCTCCGCCGTACCCGTCTTGGCGTGCAGCGTGATCTTGTCCTGCGGCCAGCCCTGGAACTTCCAGGCGGCGGTACCGCTGGTGACCACGCCCGCGAGGGCCTTGTCGATGCCCTTGTGGGTGGCCGCGCTGATCGGCAGCTTGGCCTTCACCTTCGGCTTGATCTCCTGGACCGTCTTGCCGTCGGCGCTGACGATCGCCTTGCCGATGGTCGGGACGTACTCGGTGCCGCCGTTGGCGAGGGCGCCGTAGATCATGGCCTCCTGGATCGGCGTGACGAGGGTGTCGCCCTGGCCGATGGAGTAGTTGATCGAGTCGCCCTCGCGCATCTTGTTGCCTTCGAGGCAGTTCTCGTACGCGATCTGCTGGACGTACGTGCCGCCCTTCTTGCCGGTCTTGCACCAGTAGGCCTTGTTGGCCTCCCAGGTCTCCTGCTTCCACTTGCGGTCCGGGATCCGGCCGGTGACCTCGTTCGGGAGGTCGACGCCGGTGGTCTTGCCGAGGCCGAACTGGTGGGCCGCCTTGTAGAAGTAGTCCTTGGGCTCACCCTTCTTCGGGTTGATGCCGCCGTCCTTCTTCCACTGGGCGTCGGCGAGGCCGTAGAAGACGGTGTCGCAGGAGACTTCGAGTGCGCGGCCCAGCGAGATGGGGCCGAAGTTCTCGCCCTCGAAGTTCTTGAAGACCTGGCCGCCCACCGAGTACGAACTGGTGCAGGGGTAGCCGCCGTCCCAGGTGTAGCCGGCCTCGACCGCGGCGGCCGTGGAGACCACCTTGAACGTCGAACCGGGCGCCGACTGACCCTGTATGGCCCTGTTGAGCAGCGGGTAGTCGGAGTTCTTGCCGGTGAGCTGCTTGTAGTCCTTGGCGGAGATGCCGCCGACCCAGACGTTCGGGTCGTACGTCGGCGCGGACGCCATGGCGACGATGCGGCCGGTCTTGGCCTCCATCACGACGACGGCGCCCGAGTCGGCCTTGTAGTTCTCGCCCGTGATCTTGTCGTACTGCTGACGGGCCGCCTTCATCGCCTCGTCGAGCTGGTACTCGGCAACGCGCTGCACGCGGGCGTCGATGCTGGTGACGAGGTTCGAACCGGGCTGCGGGGCATCGGACTTGGCCTTGCCGATGACGCGGCCGAGGTTGTCGACCTCGTAGCGGGTGACGCCGGCCTTGCCGCGCAGTTCCTTGTCGTACTCGCGCTCAAGTCCCGAGCGGCCGACCTGGTCGGAGCGGAGATACGGCGAGTCGCTGTCCTTGGCCTGGGTGATCTCGTCGTCGGTGACCGGCGAGAGGTAGCCCAGGACCTGGGCCGCGTTGGCGTCACCGGGGGCCGCGTAGCGCCGTACGGCCTCGGGCTCGGCGGTGATGCCGGGGAAGTCCTCGGCGCGCTCGCGGATCTGGAGGGCCTGCTTGGCGGTGGCCTCGTCGGTGATCGGGATGGGCTGGTAGGGCGAGCCGTTCCAGCAGGGCTGCGGGGTCTTCGCGTCGCACAGCCGGACCTTCTGGATGACGTCCGCGGGCTTCAGGCCCAGCACGCCGGCCAGCTTCGTGAGGACGGCCTTGCCGTCGTCCGCCTGCTTCAGCAGGTCGGTACGGGAGGCCGAGACCACGAGCCGGGTCTCGTTGTCCGCCAGCGGCACACCGCGCGCGTCCAGTATCGAACCGCGCACCGCGGGCTCGACGACCTGCTGGACGTGGTTGCCGGACGCTTCCTTCTGGTACGCGGCGCCCTCACGGATCTGGAGGTACCAGAGGCGCCCGCCGAGGGTGCCGAGGAGGGAGAGGACGAGAATCTGGATGACGACGAGCCTGATCTGAACCCGTGGAGTCCGACCGGTCTCCGGGATGTTGGTCATGTGGTGCTGCCTCCCCCTCTCAGTGCGCGTACACGATGCGTGTATGAGTCATATACGACGGACCTGTGGATCTGTGGCCCAACTCCCCGGAGTTCAAAGCCTCTTGACCCCCTTGATACGTCCCGCACGGGCCACGCGGGCGCGAGCGGTCTTCATCTTCAGGCCGCCGCGCTGGCCGCCGATCTTCAGGCCGGTGCCCGAGGAGAGCCAACCCGAGGAGATGTCGGCCGACTTGGCGGCGTTGGTCTCCGCGAGCGGGTCGTTGTCGGCGCGCCGGGCCAGCGCCATGATCCCGGGGACGACGAACGGGGCGAGCAGCAGGTCGTACAGCGAGGCCGTGAACAGCAGGCTGCCGAGGCCGACATGGCGGGCGGCGGTGTCACCGACGAGGGCGCCGACACCGGCGTAGAGCAGGGTGGCGCCGATCGCGGCGGCGACCACGACGGCCATCGGGCCGGTGGCCGACTTGAGGCGGCCGTTCTCCGGCTTGGCCAGACCCGCGAGGTAGCCGATGACGCACAGGACGAGGGCGTACCGGCCGGCCGCGTGGTCGGCGGGCGGGGCCAGGTCGGCGAGGAGGCCCGCGCCGAAGCCGATGAGGGCGCCCGAGACATGGCCGTAGACCATGGCGAGGCCGAGGACCGTGAGGAGGAGGAGGTCGGGGACGGCGCCCGGGAGGTGGAGGCGGGCGAGGACGCTCACCTGGATCACGAGGGCGACGACGACCAGCGGCACGGAGAGCAGGATCCGGTTGACACGCATGGGGAGGGGCTCCTACTGCTGTTGCTGGCCGTCGACCGGCGCGTTCGCGGACGGGGTGACCGTGACGGTCACCGTCGGGGTCGGGGTCGGCTTGGGCTTCGCGGGCAGGACCGTGTCGCGCGGGTCCTTCTTCGGGGCCTCCACGACCACGCCGACGATGTCGAGCTTGGTGAAGTTGACGTACGGCGTGACGTACAGCGTGCGGGTCAGGCCGCCGCCGGAGGGGTCGACGCGGGAGACGACACCGACCGGGACACCGGGCACGAACGGCTTGTCGGCCTGCGAGCCGAAGGTGACGAGACGGTCGCCCTTCTGCACCTCGGCCTTGCCGTTGAGGAGTTCGACGCGCAGCGGGCCGTCGCCCTCGCCGGAGGCGAAGCCGAGTTCGTCGTTGCCCTCCATGCGGGTGCCGACGGTGAAGTCGGGGTCGTTGGCGAGGAGGACGGTGGAGGCGTCCGGGCCGACGGTCGTCACGCGTCCGACCAGTCCGTTCCCGTTCAGGACGGTCATGTCGCGCTTGATGCCGTCGTTGGCGCCGACGTCGATGGTGATCGTCCAGGAGAAGCTCTGCGCGGCTCCTATCGCGATGACCTGGGCGCCCTTGATGCCGTACTGGCCCTCGCCGGCCACCTTCAGCATCTTGTCGAGCTGGGTCAGGCGGCTGCGGTTGCGGTCGTCGCTGCCGAGCTTCGCCTTGAGGGCCGCGTTCTCCTTCTCCAGGACGGCGAGCCGGTCGTGCCGCTCACCGGAGTCGCGGACCGCGGAGACCGCGTCACCGACCGGGTTGACGGCGGACGACACGCCGTTCTCGATCGGGCCGAACACGGTGGCCGCGGCCCGGCGGGCTCCGTCGACCGGCGAGTCCTGCCCTCCCCGGATGTCCACCGTGATCAACGCGAACGCTACGGCGATCAGCAGCACCAGGAGCAGCCGGCTCTCTCGTGTGTCCCTCACGTGCGGCGGCCGTGCCTTCCTCATAGAAATGTGCAGAGGTTCAGGTATGGAGGTGTTGTACGAGCGGGAGTTGTACGTGCAGACGGAAACAAAGGCTTATGACGGAGCCTATGCCTCCGTATCAACGATCCGCCGCACGAGAGGAGATCATCCCGTACGGCGGAATCGAAGCGTTACGTCATCTGCGCGGCTGGGCGTCCAGAACCTGCTGGAGCGCCTCGAACTCCTCGACACACTTGCCGGAGCCGAGCGCCACGCTGTCCAGCGGGTCCTCGGCGATGTGGATCGGCATTCCGGTCTCCCGGCGCAGCCGCTCATCGAGACCCTTCAGCAGGGCTCCGCCGCCGGTCAGAACGATTCCTCGGTCCATGATGTCGCCGGACAGCTCCGGCGGGCACTTGTCGAGGGTCGTCTTCACCGCGTCGACGATCGCGTTGACGGGCTCTTCGATCGCCTTGCGGACTTCGCCGGCGGAGATGACAACGGTCTTGGGCAGGCCGGAGACCAGGTCCCGGCCGCGGATTTCGGTGTGCTGGTCGTCGTCGAGGTCGTACGCGGAACCGATCGTGATCTTGATCTGCTCAGCCGTCCGCTCACCCAGAAGGAGCGAGTACTCCTTCTTGATGTGCTGGATGATCGCGTTGTCCAACTCGTCGCCCGCGACGCGGATGGACTGGGCGGTGACGATGCCACCGAGCGAGATGACCGCGACCTCCGTGGTGCCGCCGCCGATGTCCACCACCATGTTGCCCGTGGCCTCGTGGACCGGCAGGCCGGAACCGATGGCCGCGGCCATGGGCTCCTCGATGATGTGCACCTGGCGGGCGCCGGCCTGGGACGACGCCTCGATGACGGCACGGCGCTCGACGCCCGTGATGCCCGAGGGCACACAGACGACGACGCGGGGGCGGGCCAGATAGCGCCGCTTGTGGATCTTCAGGATGAAGTAGCGGAGCATGCGCTCGGTGATCTCGAAGTCGGCGATGACACCGTCCTTCAGCGGACGTACGGCAACGATGTTGCCGGGCGTGCGCCCGATCATCTTCTTGGCTTCGGAGCCGACCGCGAGAATGCCACCGGTGTTGGTGTTGATCGCGACGACGGACGGCTCGTTGAGTACGATCCCGCGACCCCTGACGTACACCAGCGTGTTGGCGGTCCCGAGGTCGACAGCCATGTCACGGCCGATGAACGACATTGAGTTCCCCATCAGGATTCGTCTGGCCTTCCCGGGAGCTTTTGAGGGCTTTTCAGGTCGGCGAAGTGGGTGCTGTGACGTGAAGGCTTCCATCGTAGACGCGCCATCACGAACACTGCGCGAGGGTCTTCGCCATTGTCAGCATGTGAGGCGTCGCCTCGCTTGTGGAGACGGCCCAACGGGGGCACGCGTTCCCCCGATCGGCACGCATATGCCGGAGGACGGCCGGAAATTCGCGGCCGTCCCCGGTCAGGCATGTGGGTTACTGATGGAGATTCAGCCGCGCCCCGGGAAGAAGATCTTCACCTCGCGTTCGGCGGACTCCTCCGAGTCCGAGGCGTGGATCAGGTTCTCGCGGACGATGACTCCGAAGTCGCCGCGGATCGATCCCGGCGCGGCGGCGATCGGGTCGGTCGGACCGGCCAGCTGGCGTACACCCTCGATGACCCGGTCGCCCTCGACGATCAGGGCGAGCACCGGGCCGGAGGCCATGAACTCCATCAGCGGCTCGTAGAAGGGCTTGCCCTTGTGCTCGCCGTAGTGCTGTTCCAGGGTGTCCTGGTCCAGGGTGCGCAGCTCCAGCGCGGTGATCTGCCAGCCGGCCTTGCGCTCGATGCGGCTGATGATCTCGCCGGTCAGGCCACGACGTACGGCGTCGGGCTTGAGCAGGACGAGGGTGCGCTGGGTCACGACGGGACTCCTTCTGATCATGATGGTGCGGGTCGGCTCAGGGTCGTGTCACGGTCGTCTCACGACAAGGCCGAGGCTACAGGGCGTGTCCATGCGCCCATTACGCAACGTCAGGTGTAGTGGAGCCGGCCTGCGCGGCCTGTGCCGCGAACCGTGCCTTCGCCTCGTCGATCTTCCGGCCGTAGTGGACCGAGGCCCACCACAGGGCCGCGAAGACCGCCCCGAGGAAGAACATGGACGGCACGACGAACCCCGAGGCGATCAGCGCGACCTGCAGCGCCCAGCCGAGCGCGATCCCGCCCGGCCGGGTCACCACGCCGCACAGCGCGACGGACAGGAACATCGCGATCCCGCACACCGTCCACACGGTGGAGGCGGTCAGGTCCGGGTCCTTCATGGCGACGAGACCGGCGAAACCGATCACGAAGAACTCGCCGATCAGCGTGGAAGAACAGAGCGTACGCACGGAAAGTCAGCCCCTCCCCAGGAGCAGTCGGGCTTCACCGACGGTGATGACGGAACCGGTGACGAGCACACCGCCGCCCGCGAACTCGCCGTCCTCCTCGGCCAGCGTGATCGCGACCTCCAGGGCGTCGGGCAGCCGCGGCTCGACCTGCACGCGTTCGTCGCCGAACACCTCGACGGCGATCGCGGCCAGTTCGTCCACGTCCATCGCGCGGTGACTGGAGTTCTGCGTGACGACGACCTCGGCGAACATCGGCTCGAACGCTTCGAGCAGCCCGCGGACGTTCTTGTCGCCGCTGGCGCCCACGACCCCGATCAGCTTGCTGAAGTCGAACGCCTCCGCCACCGCCTCGGCGGTAGCACGGGCGCCCGCCGGGTTGTGCGCCGCGTCCAGCACGACGGTCGGCGACCGCCGCACCACCTCCAGCCGCCCGGGCGAGGTGACGGACGCGAAGGCCTTCCGCACGGTGTCGATGGCCAGCGGATCGGGCCGCTGCGCCCCCACCCCGAAGAACGCTTCTACGGCGGCGAGCGCCACGGCCGCGTTGTGTGCCTGGTAGGGGCCGTGCAGGGGGAGGTAGATCTCCTCGTACTCCCCGCCGAGCCCGCGCAGGTTGATCAGCTGCCCGCCGACCGCGACGTGCCGCGACACGACCCCGAACTCCAGCCCTTCCCGGGCCACGGTCGCGTCCACTTCCACGGCCTTCTTCAGCAGCACCTGCGCCGCGTCCACCGGCTGCTGCGCCAGGATCACGGTCGCGTCCTGCTTGATGATCCCGGCCTTCTCGGTGGCGATCTCACCGGTCGTCTCGCCGAGACGGTCGGTGTGGTCGAGATCGATGGGGGTGACCACGGCCACGTCCGCGTCGATGACGTTCGTCGCGTCCCAGCTGCCGCCCATGCCGACCTCTACGACGGCCACGTCGACCGGCGCGTCCGCGAACGCGGCGTACGCCATGCCCGTCAGCACCTCGAAGAACGACAGGCGGAACTCCTGCTGCGCGTCCACCATCTCGACGTACGGCTTGATGTCCTCGTACGTCTCGATGAAGCGTTCGGCGGAGATCGGGGCGCCGTCGAGGCTGATGCGTTCGGTGATCGACTGGACGTGGGGGGAGGTGTAGCGGCCGGTGCGGAGTTCGAAGGCGCCGAGGAGGGCTTCGATCATGCGGGCCGTGGAGGTCTTGCCGTTCGTTCCCGTGATGTGGATCGAGGGGTACGAGCGCTGGGGGTCGCCGAGGACGTCCATGAGGGCGGCGATGCGGCTGACCGAGGGCTCCAGCTTGGTCTCGCCCCAGCGGGTGGCGAGGTCGGCCTCTACGTCGCGGAGGGCCTTGTCCAGGGCGGGGTCTTCCGGGCGGCCGGGGACGTCTGCCTGGGGGGCGCCGGTGCCTTGGGCTCGGAGGGTGCGGCTGCCGGCCTCGATCACCGCGAGATCCGGGTCGCGGTCGGTCTCGGCGGCGACGATCTCTTCGAACGGGTCGCTGTCAGTCACATGGGTCAGTCTACGGAGGTTCGGTTGTGTTTCGTCTGCGGGCCCGGTGGGGGCTGGTCGCGCAGTTCCCCGCGCCCCTAGGTGGGACAGGGCCCCCGGAGCTGGAAAGGTCCCGGAGGCCCTGGGGCAATGAAGGGCCCCGGCGCCAAATGCGCACCGGAGCCCTTCACCTGCGCTACAAACCCTTACGCCTGCGGCAAGGCGTCCAGCTGGTTCTTGATGCGGGTGATGTCCTCGTCCGCCTTGGACAGGCGGCCGCGGATCTTGTCGACCACGTTGTCGGGGGCCTTCGCCAGGAACGCCTCGTTGCCGAGCTTGGCCTCGGCCTGCTGGCGCTCCTTTTCCGCGGCCGCTAGATCCTTCGCGAGGCGCTTCCGCTCTGCCGCGATGTCGATCGTGCCGGAGAGGTCGAGGGCGACCGTGGCGCCCGCGACCGGGAGGGTCGCCGTTGCCTCGAAGGTGTCGCCCTCCGGCTGGAGGCGGAGGAGCTGGCGGATGGCGGCCTCGTGGGGAGCGAGGGCTGTGCCGGTCAGCGTGAGGCGGGCCGGGACGCGCTGGCCGGGCTGGAGGCCCTGGTCGGCGCGGAAACGGCGGACCTCGGTGATGACCTGCTGAAGGGTCTCGATCTCACGCTCGGCTGCCGTGTCACGGAAGCCCGAGTCCTTCGGCCAGTCCGCGATGACGATCGACTCGCCGCCCGTGAGGGTCGTCCAGAGTGTCTCCGTGACGAACGGGACGATCGGGTGCAGCAACTTCAGGGTGACGTCGAGGACTTCGCCCAGGACGCGGCCGGAGACCTTCGCGGGCTCGCCGCCCGCCATGAACGTGGTCTTCGACAACTCGACGTACCAGTCGAAGACTTCGTCCCACGCGAAGTGGAACAGCGTGTCGGAGAGCTTCGCGAACTGGTAGTCCTCGTAGAGCGCGTCGACTTCGGCGACCGTGGAGTTGAGGCGGGACAGGATCCAGCGGTCCGTCGCCGACATCTCCGACGCGTCGGGCAGGTCGCCCTCGATCGTCGCACCGTTCATGAGGGCGAAACGGGTCGCGTTCCAGAGCTTGTTGGCGAAGTTGCGGGAGCCCTGGACCCAGTCCTCGCCGATCGGGACGTCGACGCCCGGGTTGGCGCCGCGTGCGAGGGTGAAACGGAGCGCGTCGGAGCCGTACTTGTCCATCCAGTCGAGCGGATTGACAGCGTTCCCGAAGGACTTGGACATCTTCTTGCCGAACTGGTCGCGGACCATGCCGTGCAGGGCGATGGTGTGGAACGGCGGGGTGCCGTCCATCGCGTAGAGGCCGAACATCATCATCCGGGCGACCCAGAAGAAGAGGATGTCGTAGCCGGTGACCAGGACGGAGTTCGGGTAGAACTTCGCGAGCGACTCGGTCTGTTCGGGCCAGCCGAGGGTGGAGAAGGGCCACAGGCCGGAGGAGAACCAGGTGTCGAGGACGTCGGTGTCCTGGTGCCAGCCCTCGCCGGTCGGAGCCTCGTCGTCGGGGCCGACGCAGACGATCTCGCCGTTCGGGCCGTACCAGACCGGGATGCGGTGGCCCCACCACAACTGCCGTGAGATACACCAGTCGTGGAGGTTGTCGACCCAGTCGAAGTAGCGCTTCTCCATCTCCTGCGGGTGGATCTTGACCCGGCCGTCGCGGACCGCGTCGCCGGCCGCCTTCGCGAGCGGCGCGACCTTGACCCACCACTGCATGGACAGCCGCGGCTCGACGGTCGTCTTGCAGCGCGAGCAGTGGCCGACCGAGTGGACGTACGGCCGCTTCTCGGCGACGATCCGGCCCTCGGCGCGCAGGGCGGCGACGATCGCGGAGCGGGCTTCGAGGCGGTCCTGGCCCTGGAAGGGGCCGGGGACGGTGATGACGGCGTGCTCGTCCATCACAGTGATGGCCGGGAGGTCGTGCCGCTGGCCGATCTCGAAGTCGTTCGGGTCGTGGGCCGGGGTGACCTTGACGGCCCCCGTGCCGAACTCGGGGTCAACGTGCTCGTCCGCGACGACCGGGATGGAACGGTCGGTCAGCGGCAGCTTGATGAGCTTGCCGACGAGGTGCTTGTAGCGCTCGTCGTCGGGGTGAACGGCGACGGCCGTGTCACCGAGCATGGTCTCGGCGCGAGTTGTGGCGACGACGATCGTCTCGTCACCCTCGCCGTACTTCATGGAGACGAGCTCGCCGTCGTCGTCCTGGTACTCGACCTCGATGTCGGAGATCGCGGTGAGACAACGCGGGCACCAGTTGATGATGCGCTCGGCGCGGTAGATCAGCTCGTCGTCGTAGAGCCGCTTGAAGATGGTCTGGACGGACTGGGAGAGACCCTCGTCCATCGTGAAGCGCTCGCGCGACCACGCGACACCGTCGCCGAGGCGGCGCATCTGGCCGGAGATCTGGCCGCCGGACTCGCCCTTCCACTGCCAGACGCGCTCGACGAAGGCCTCACGGCCCAGGTCGTGCCGGGACTTGCCCTCCTTGCCCAGCTCACGCTCGACGACATTCTGCGTGGCGATACCGGCGTGGTCCATGCCGGGCTGCCACAGCGTCTCGTAGCCCTGCATGCGCTTGCGACGCGTGAGGGCGTCGATGAGCGTGTGCTCGAAGGCGTGCCCCAGGTGCAGGCTGCCGGTGACGTTAGGCGGCGGGATGACGATCGTGTACGGCGGCTTCTCGCTCTTCGCGTCCGCCTCGAAGTAACCCCGCTCCACCCAGCGCTCGTACAGCGGCCCCTCTACATCGGCCGGCGCGTACTGGGTCGGCAGTTCGGAGTCGGGCGCTGGTGGCTGCTGCTGAGCGTTCTCGGTCACGGGCCCAGTTTAGGGGTGTCATGGGGGTGTCCCGAAACGCGTTTGTTCTGTAACGGTGCGCCCCCCGATGCCGTGCGGTTCCTGTGGCTCCGCCAAGATGTCGGGATCACATAAGCATCTGGAGGGGAACCCAGAAATGAGCTACAACCAGCCGGGCCCGTACGGCGGGCAGCCCCAGCAGCCCGGTCCGTACGGTCAGCCGGGCCCCTACGGCCAGCCTCCCCAGCAGGCGCCGCAGGGCGCCCCGCAGCCCGGCTACGGCTATCCCCAGCAGGCTCCCCCCGCCCAGCCCGGCTACGGCTTCCCGCAGCAGCCCCCGCCCCCGCAAGCCCCCTACGGCCAGCCGCAGCCGCCGTACGGGCAGCAGGCGCCGTACGGGCAACCCCCTTACGGGCAGCCCCCGTACGGTGTTCCGCAGCCGCAGCCGCCGGCGCCGGGCGGGAAGAAGAAGACCGGGCTCATCATCGGCGCGGTGGCGGTCGTGGCCGCCGTCGGCGTGGGGGTGTACTTCGTCCTCGGCTACATGGGGTCGTCCGGTCTCTCGGACGACGGTGCCCACAAGCTGACGACGCCGGCGAAGGTGCTCGGCAACTACAGCCGGGCGACCAAGGACGGCGACACCAGCGACAACGGCTCGTCGACCGTGAAGGACCTGGAGAAGAGCGGCGTCAAGAACGGCACCGCCGTCTTCGGCGCCTACACGACGGCCGACCTGAGCGGCTACAACCCGGACGACCCCTCCACCGCGCCCAGCCAGGCGGAGCTCCTCACGGCCAAGAGCCTCCAAGTCGTGGGCGCCTACGGCAAGATCGCCGATCCGAAGGCGGCCCTGGACACGTTTTTCGCGGACATCAAGAAGGACGTCAAGGAGAGCAACTCCGCCGGCAGCAGTACGACGGGCGGCAGCGAGCTGGTCGGGGACCCCGAGTCGGTCGAGATCGACGGCGCGGTCATGAAGTGCCAGGCGGCCAAGGGCACCAACCAGTTCACCAAGAAGCAGCAGACCGACTGGTTCTGCGTCTGGGCCGACTACAGCACCATCGCGATGGTCTCCCCCGGCGACAACACGGCCGACGTGTCGAAGGACACCGCCGTCTCCATGACGACCAAGCTGCGCAAGGAAGTTCGGGTGAAGGCCTGACCCCGGAGGCCCCGGAGGTCTCAACTACGAAGGGCGCCCGGTCGGTTGACCGACCGGGCGCCCTTCGTGTCGTACTGGGTGCGGCTGTTACGCCGTCTTCTGCTCCCCCGGGCCGCGGCCCCGCGCGTCGCGCGGGATCAGGGTCGGGTTGACGTTCGACAGGACGACGTCCGCCGTGATGACGACCCGGGCCACGTCCTTGCGGGACGGGACCTCGTACATGACGCCCTGGAGGACTTCCTCCATGATGGCGCGCAGGCCGCGCGCGCCGGTCTGGCGGAGGATGGCCTGGTCGGCGATGGCTTCGAGGGCCTCGCGCTCGAAGTCCAGCTCCACGCCGTCGAGTTCGAAGAGGCGCTCGTACTGCTTGACGAGTGCGTTGCGCGGCTCGATGAGGATCTGGAGCAGGGCCTCGCGGTCCAGGTTGTGGACCGAGGTGATGACGGGCAGACGCCCGATGAACTCGGGGATCATGCCGAACTTGACCAGGTCCTCGGGCATGACGTCCTCGAACTGGTCCTTGGACTGCAGCTCCCGCTTGGAGCGGATCGTCGCCCCGAAGCCGATGCCCTTGGCGCCGGCCCTGGACTCGATGAGCTTCTCCAGGCCCGCGAAGGCACCGCCCACGATGAACAGGACGTTCGTCGTGTCGATCTGGATGAACTCCTGGTGCGGGTGTTTCCGGCCGCCCTGCGGCGGAACGGAGGCCGTGGTGCCCTCCAGGATCTTCAGCAGGGCCTGCTGGACGCCCTCGCCGGAGACGTCACGGGTGATCGAGGGGTTCTCGCTCTTGCGAGCCACCTTGTCGATCTCATCGATGTAGATGATCCCGGTCTCGGCCTTCTTGACGTCGTAGTCCGCCGCCTGGATCAGCTTGAGCAGGATGTTCTCGACGTCCTCGCCGACGTAGCCCGCCTCCGTGAGCGCGGTCGCGTCGGCGATCGCGAACGGCACGTTCAACATGCGGGCCAGGGTCTGCGCGAGAAGGGTCTTGCCCGAGCCCGTGGGGCCGAGCAGGAGGATGTTGGACTTCGCCAACTCGATGGCGTCCTCGCGGCTCTGGCCGCCGCCGTTCTCACCGGCCTGGACGCGCTTGTAGTGGTTGTACACCGCGACCGAGAGTGCCTTCTTCGCCGACTCCTGGCCGACGACGTAACCCTCGAGGAACTCGTAGATCTCGCGGGGCTTGGGGAGTTCCTCCCAGCGCACCTCGCTCGTCTCCGCCAGTTCTTCCTCGATGATCTCGTTGCAGAGGTCGATGCACTCGTCGCAGATGTACACACCGGGCCCTGCGATGAGCTTCTTGACCTGCTTCTGGCTCTTGCCGCAGAACGAGCACTTGAGCAGATCGCCGCCGTCACCGATGCGTGCCACGGTGTGCTTCCCCTTCGCCTGGGAGACGCCTAGGTCCAGCGACTCCTGGTGCTGCCTTATGTCCGACGGTACCTTGCCGGGCCCCCCGTTCGGGCCCCCCTTGGCACGGTTCACTTCCACGTGGACCGTGCCGAGGGGTGGTGGACGATACAGGTCCGGGTCAGCGGACGTCGGCGTTGTTCATCTTCCGGGTGGAGATGATCTGGTCGATCAGGCCGTACGACAGGGCGTCCTCGGCCGTGAGGATCTTGTCGCGCTCGATGTCCTCGCGGATCTTGTCGATCGGCGTGGTCGAGTGCTTGGCCAGCATGTCCTCCAGCTGGGCACGCATGCGGAGGATCTCGTTGGCCGCGATCTCCAGGTCGGAGACCTGGCCCCGGCCCGTCTCGCTGTAGGGCTGGTGGATCAGCACGCGCGCGTTCGGCAGCGCCATGCGCTTGCCCGGCGTACCGGCCGCCAGCAGGACGGCGGCGGCGGAGGCTGCCTGGCCCATGCAGACGGTCTGGACATCGGGCTTCACGAACTGCATCGTGTCGTAGATCGCAGTCAGCGCGGTGAAGGAGCCACCGGGGCTGTTGATGTAGATCGAGATGTCGCGGTCCGGGTCCATCGACTCCAGGCACAGCAGCTGCGCCATGACGTCGTTGGCCGACGCATCGTCGATCTGGACGCCGAGGAAGATCACGCGCTCCTCGAAGAGCTTCGCGTACGGGTCGTACTCACGGACGCCCTGCGAGGTGCGCTCGACGAAACGCGGGATCACGTAACGGGACTCGGCGGCGGGGGCCGTGTATTCGGCGCGTGCGTGGTCGTACAGGCCGTTGCCGGGGAAGTTGTTCACTGTCTCTCTCCTGGGGGCTGTGGCGGTCGGCTGATGGCTGTGGCGGGGCCTCAGGCCCCGGTGCCGCCGCCGCCCGGCATACCTGCGGCCGTGGGCATGATGTCGTCGATGAGGCCGTACTCCTTGGCCTCGATCGGGTCGAACCAGCGGTCGCGGTCCGAGTCGCGCGTGACCTGCTCCACCGTCTGACCGGTGTGGAAGGCGGTCAGCTCCGCCATCCGCTTCTTGGTGTGCAGCAGCCGCTCGGCGTGGATCTTGATGTCCGAGGCGGAACCGGCGAGGCCGGCCGAGGGCTGGTGGATCAGGATCTCGGCGTTCGGCAGCGCGAAGCGCTTGCCGGGAGTGCCGGCGCTGAGCAGGAACTGGCCCATCGAGGCCGCCATGCCCATGGCGATGGTCACCACGTCGTTCTTGATGTACTGCATGGTGTCGTAGATCGCCATGCCGGCCGTGATCGAGCCGCCGGGGCTGTTGATGTAGAGAAAGATGTCCTTGTCCGGATCGGAGGCAAGGAGGAGGAGCTGTGCGGTGATCTTGTTCGCGATGTCGTCGTCGACCGCCTGGCCGAGGAAGATGATCCGCTCACCGAGCAGTCGGTTGTAGACCTGGTCGCCGAGGCCACCGAAAGAGGGCTCGCCGGCGGCTGTAGGCATCAGATTCGTCACGTATCCACCTGCTCGTCTTTACGACGGCGCCGGGCCGTCTCACGTGTACTGCCGGGGGCAACGGGGACTCCCCTGCCCTCGTATTCATGGACCCTAACGCGCGGGTCCCTCCGGGGAATCCCGCAAAGGGAACTGTTCGCTGTCAGCACATCGCGCTGCGCTGGCCTGAGCGGAATCCCCTGGGGTGGGGTGGGTGCGCTTGTTATCGGGGCTGCGGGTGAGTGGGGGCTTGTCGCGCCGTTCCTCGCGCCCCTTTCAGGGGCGCCCCAGTGGGCGGTATGGCAAAGGGCCCCGGGGCTTGATGCAAACCCCAGGGCCCCTCGTACGACTGCCTTACGCCTCGGTCGGCTCCTCGGCGGCGGCCTCGGCGGCCTCAACCGTCTCCGTGGCCGTCTCGTCCTCGTCCTCGAGGTCGACGATCTCGCCGTTGGTGTCCTTGACCGTGGCGGCCTCCACGACGACCGCGAGGGCCTTGCCGCGGGCCACCTCGCCGACCAGGAGAGGAACCTGGCCGCCTTCGACGACCGCCTGGGCGAACTGGTCGGGGGACATGCCGGAGGAGGCCGCGCGCCGCATGAGGTGCTCGGTGAGCTCCTCCTGGTTGACGTTGAGCTTCTCCTTGTTGACGAGCTCGTCGAGGACGAACTGCGTCTTGATGCCCTTGACCGCGGCTTCCTTGGTCTCGGTGTCGAACTCCTCGGCCGTCTTGCCCTGGATCTCGAGGTACTTCTCGAGGTCGAGGCCCATCTGACCGAGCTGGTGGTGCTCCAGGTTGTGCTTGCGGGTGTTGATCTCGTCCTCGAGCAGCTTCTCGGGGACGGGCACCTCGACGAGCTCCAGCAGCTTCTCCAGGACGCGCTCCTGGGCCTGCGTGGCCTGGTCGTACTGCTTCATGTTCTCCAGGCGCTTGCGGCTGTCCGCGCGCAGCTCCTCCAGCGTGTCGAACTCGGAGGCGAGCTGTGCGAACTCGTCGTCCAGCGCGGGCAGTTCGCGGGCGGCGACCTGGGTGACCTTGACGGTGACCTGGGCCTCCTGGCCGGCCGCGGAGCCGCCCTTGAGCTCGGAGGCGAAGGTGGCCTCGCCACCGGCCTCCAGGCCGGTCACGGCCTCGTCGATGCCTTCGAGCAGCTCGCCGGAGCCGATGGTGTAGGAGACGCCCTCGGCGACGCCGTCCTCGAGGACCTCGCCGTCGACCTTGGCCTCCAGGTCGAGGGTGACGACGTCACCGTCGGCGGCGGCGCGCTCGACCGGGGAGGTCGCCGCGAAGCGCTCGCGGAGCTGCTCGACCGACTCGTCGATGTCCTTCTCGCTGACCTCTACGGCGTCGACCTCGACCTCGATGCCCGAGTAGTCCGGGATCTCGATGGTCGGGCGGATGTCGACCTCGGCGGTGAAGTTCAGCGTCTCGCCGTCCTTCAGCTCCGTGATGTCGACCTCGGGCTGGCCGAGCGGGTTGAGCTCCGCCTCGTTGACCGCCTCGGTGTAGAACTTCGGAAGCGCGTCGTTGACCGCCTCCTCCAGGACCGCACCGCGGCCGAACCGCTGGTCGATGACGCGCGCCGGGATCTTGCCCTTCCGGAAGCCCTTCACCGTGACCTGCTGGTTGATCTTCTTGTACGCCGCGTCGAGGCTGTCCTTGAGCTCCTCGAAGGGCACCTCGATGCTGAGCCGAACCCGGGTCGGGTTCAGGGTCTCCACGGCGCTCTTCACGGTTCGGTCTCCTTGGGGGCTGACTTCTTGGTTTGCGGACCCAGACAGGTCCGGCGGTTTCTGGTCGCCCGGAGGACTTCAGAGTGTGAGAGACACACGGGCGCGCAGCTTGCATAGTAGCCGCAGCGACGAGACCCCCCAAAAGGCGATCTCGCGAGGTACTGGTGTGATACCGGACCCGGAGGCCCGGCAGGTGGTCGGGGTGGCGGGATTTGAACCCACGGCCTTCCGCTCCCAAAGCGGACGCGCTACCAAGCTGCGCCACACCCCGTCTGGTGCGAGACGTAGGGTACATGCCCGCAGGCCGCCGGGCCGCCGCATTTCACGAGCGCCGGGGTGCCGGAAGGGGCATGGGGAATGCGGTGTGCGCGGAGGGCACCCGACCCGCTACGATGCCTTCTGTGCCGCGGTCGTCTGACCTGCGGCGCGTCGTGTGCGGGCGTAGCTCAATGGTAGAGCACTAGTCTTCCAAACTAGCTACGCGGGTTCGATTCCCGTCGCCCGCTCCAGGCATCTCAGGGCCAGGCCGGAGGATCACTCCTCGGTCTGGCCCTGACGCGTTCCCTGCCTCTTGGCCGGATGCCCGCTTCCGCGAAGGAGGCAGAGAGCGGAGAAGAGAGGCCTCAGGGGAGCCGTCGGAGCCAGAGCGTGGCGAGGCCGTAGGCGGCGAGCGCCGCGGCGAAGCCGACGAGGCCCGATGCCCTGTACGCCCAGTCGGGCAGCGCGTGCCGGAAGTAGTCGAACGTGACGTCGCGCGCGAGCAGGAAGGCGGCGAACGCCGCGAACAGGGCGCCCGCCGACTCCTTGGTGAACCGTCGACTCGACGGCGCCGAAACCCTTGCCGCGCGCTGCCGCACGTGCGCCTCCGCCAGAAGTCGGTCAAGCGTCGGAAAGCGATCGACCTCAGAAGCTGATCGAGTTGATCGTCTCCGCCAGCGAGTTTATGAACCGGTTGATGGACGGAGCCATCCCGGTCGAGGCGAGGAAGAAGCCGAAGAGGATCGCGACTATGGCTGGGCCGGCCTTGATCGATCCCCCTCGGATCAACACCACCAGGATGATCGCCAACAGCAGCACCACAGACAGTGAAATGGCCACAACTGATCACACCCTCGGTCGGTCCGCTCTCCCGGCCCGGGGACGCAACCGCGCGCACCCCGCCAGAACCATCGTGCCACCAACGCGGCCCACCTATGCGGCGGGTGACGCATCGTTGGTCGCAAAGGTTCGGCAGGGACGTGTTCGCAGTTCGTTCGCATGATTGGCATGCGCACATGAACAGGCCTTCTCCGTGTGCCCTTTTGCGCCTTTTGATCGGGATGAATCGTGACATCGTGAATAGATTCCGGACGCGCGTCCGATGTTTTCACCGATTCCCACGGGCAACGCTAAGGTGCCTCAGATGTTCCACACCGACACGCCCCCGGGCCAGAACGAACAGAGCAAACGGAACGAAAAGAACGAACTGACCAAACCGCGCGACGCGTTCTTCGACAACGCGAAGTATCTGGCGATCCTGTTGGTCGCCATCGGACACTCCTGGGAGCCCCTGAAGGGCGACAGCAGAGTGCTCCAGGGCCTGTACATGGTCGTGTACAGCTTCCACATGCCGGCGTTCATCGTCATCTCCGGCTTTTTCTCCCGCAGTTTCGACATGAGCCCCGCCCGGCTGAAGCGACTGCTCACCGGTGTCGCGCTGCCGTACATCGTCTTCGAGATCGCGTACTCGCTCTTCAGCCGCTACGCCAACGACGACCCGCACCAGCAGATCACCCTGCTCGACCCGCTGTATCTCACCTGGTTCCTCTGCTCGTTGTTGATCTGGCGGCTGACCACCCCGATCTGGAAACTGGTCCGGCACCCGCTGCCGATCGCCCTCGGCATCGCCATGCTCGCCTCCTGCACCCCGGCCATGACCGACGACTTCGATCTGCAGCGGACGGCGCAGTTCCTGCCGTACTTCGTGCTCGGTCTGGTGCTGAAGCCCGAGCACTTCCGGCTGGTGCGCCGGCGCGAAGCGCGGATGCTGGCGGTGCCGGTGTTCGTGAGCGCGTTGGTGTTCGGGTACTGGGCGGTGCCGCGGATGAACGCGAGCTGGCTCTACCACCACGACTCCGCGCAGGAGTTCGCCGCGCCCTGGTGGGTCGGGCCGGTGATGACGCTCGCGATGTTCGGCTGCTCGCTGCTGCTGACCGCCGGTTTCTACTCCTGGGTGCCGAGCCGGAAGACCTGGTTCACGGCGCTCGGCGCGGGCACGCTGTACGGCTATCTGCTGCACGGCTTCCTGATCAAGGGCGCCGGTTACGCGGGCCTGTACGACCACGCCTGGCTGCACCGGCCGTACGGCGTCGCCCTGGTGACCGCCCTCGCGGCCACCGCCGTCACGCTGCTGTGCACCCCGCCCGTCCGCCGGGTGTTCCGCTTCGTGATCGAGCCCCGCATGGAGTGGGCGTTCAAGCGCGACGCGGCCCAACTCGCCCGCGACCGCGAGCAGTTCGAGCAGCCGGTGGTACGGGAAAAGGTCAACGCCTAGACAGGGACGCCTAGTCGGGAACGCCCAGGCCGAGAAGTGCGCGCATCCGTGCGTACTTCTCGGTCAGCCGGCTCCGGGTCGGTTCGTCGAGGACCGCGAGGCGGGCCGGGTCCGCGTTGTGCGCCAGGTCCGCCTCCTTCACGAGGAGTGCGCCGGGGGTCGCGAGAATCCGCTCCGCGTACGCCTCCGGGGGCTCCCCGGCCCGCTTGGTGACCGCGAGCACGATGTCCTTCGTACGACGGCTCAGCGCGGCCTCGTGCAGCCACCGCTCGGTGAGTGCGTCGTCCTCCACGGAGTCGTGCAGCCAGGCCGCCGCGATCTGCTCGGCGTCCCCGCCCCGCAGCCGTACCCCCTCGGCTACGGCCTGGAGGTGTTCGGCGTAGGGCCGTCCCGCCTTGTCGGTCTGGCCCTCGTGGGCGGCGCGGGCCAGGGTCTCGACCTCGGCCGGGGTGAGGGGCCGGAGCGCGGTCATCGGGGCAGGGCCTGGGAAGCCGCCGTCGGGCCCTCGCGGCAGACCAGCAGCAGGGCCCGGTCGTCGTTGACGTCCTTGGCGACCGCCTCGATCAAGTGCCAGGCGGCGCCGTGGAAGCCGCCGGCGACATAGCGGTCGGCCTCGCCGGTGAGGCGGTCGATGCCCTCGACGATGTCCCGGTCGGAGGTCTCCACCAAACCGTCTGTGAACAGCATCAACACGTCCCCCGGCCGCAGCGATCCCTTCACAGGGTCGAACTGCGCGCCGTCGTACACACCCAGCAGGGGCCCTTCGGCCGCCTTCTCCTCCCAGCGGCCGCTGCCCGCGCTGAGCTGGAGGCCCGGCGGGTGGCCCGCGGAGAAGAGTTCGTAGTCGCCGGAGTCGAGGTCCAGGACGAGGTGGATCGAGGTCGCGAAGCCCTCGTCCCAGTCCTGGCGGAGAAGGTAGCCGTTGGCGGCGGGCAGGAACGCGTGCGGGGGCAGCGAGCCGAGCAGGCCGCCGAAGGCGCCGGACAGCAGCAGGGCGCGGGAGCCCGCGTCCATGCCCTTGCCGGAGACGTCGGTGAGGACCACCTCCATGGTCCGACCACCGTTCGTCCGGGCCGCGACCACGAAGTCGCCGGAGAACGACTGGCCGCCCGCCGGCCGCAGCGCCATCTCCCGGTGCCAGCCCTGCGGGAGTTGGGGCAGCTTGCTCTGCACCCGGATCCGCTCGCGCAGGTCGAAGAGCATGGTGCCGCCGCGCCGCCAGGGCACGCCCACCCGGCTGCGGAACTGCGCGATCAGCAGCCCGAAGAAACCGCACGCGGCCACCACGAGCACCACGCCCGGGGTCACCCGCGCCGGGCCCTCGGTGTACGGGCCGAGCTTCACCGACTCCACGATCAGACCGGTGGCCGCCGCCGCGTACAGACCGAGCAGGCTCGCGGGGCGCAGCAGCAGGCCGCCCGCGACGATCGGGAGGACCAGCGCGGCCGCCGAGAACCACACCGAGTTGGCGAGCGTCACGGCCACGATCACCGGGATCGTGATCAGCAGCCCGGCCAGCGCGACCCAGTCCGAACCGTCCCCGCGGAAGTAGTCGACGGCACTTCTGCGCAGGCCGGTGCGGACCCGGTGAACCAGCTTCCTCAACCGGGCCGTGAACGTGTCGGCCTCCGCGCGCCGCTCTCGTCCTGCTGCCATTAGTTCGGGACCCTATCCATCCGACCAGCCGCTTGGCACGGGAGGTCCCACTTGTCCCCCCTGCGAGGTTCAACTTCACAGTGAACTTCACCGAAGGCCGCTGTGCGGGCGCCCGGCGGAAATTCCCTGGCTCGTCCCGCAATGCGCTGATAGGCATGGCTCATGGGCACAGTTGCGAAGAACACACCGACCGGGCGGACCGAGCTGCGGGTACTGCGCCAGGACGAGTGGGACACCTGGTACGACAACCTTGTCACCGCCTTCGGCGCCGTCCCGGAGTCGGCCGAGGAGCGTGAGCTGACGCGCGGGCTCACCGAGTTCGACCGCTGCCTCGGCGTCTGGGACGGGGACGCGTGTGTGGGGACGGCGGGCGCGTTCGGCTTCCGGCTCACCGTGCCCGGTGGCGCCTCGGTGCCCGCGGCGGGCATCACCATGGTCAGTGTCGCCGCCACGCACCGGCGCCGCGGCGTCCTCACGTCGATGATGCGCCGGCAGTTGGACGACGTACGGTCCTGGGGCGAGCCGCTGGCCGTGCTGACGGCCTCCGAGCCGGTGATCTACGGCCGGTTCGGGTACGGCATCGCGACGATGGCCCTGGCCGCCGAGATCGACACCGACCGCGTCCGGCTCTCGGTGCCGCCGGGCACGGACGACGTACACCTGCGCTACGCCGAGCCGGCCGCCGTACGGGACGAGTGCGAGGCGGTGTACGCGCGGCAGGTGGCCGGGCGGCCGGGGATGCTCGCGCGGCGGCCCGGGTGGGAGAACGAGCCGCTGCTGGACCCGGAGAGCGAGCGGCAGGGTTCGTCGCCGCTCCAGTGCGTGCTCGCCGAGCGGGACGGTGAAGTCGTCGGCTACGCGCGGTACTTCGTCAAGCCCGAGTGGGACATGCAGGGGCCCAAGGGGACCGTACGGCTGCGGGATCTGGAGGCGCTGGATCCGGCGTCGTACGCGGCGCTGTGGCGGTTCCTGTTCGACATCGACCTGACGGGGAAGGTGGCGGTGCACAACCGCCCCGTCGACGACTCCTGGCAGCATCTGGTCTCCGACATCCGCCGGTGCGCGGTCCGGCAGCGGGACTCGCTCCACGTACGCCTGGTGGAGTTGGGGGCCGCGTTGGAGGCGCGCACCTACCAGACGCCGGTGGACGTCGTGTTCGAGGTCGAGGATGTCTTCTGCCCCTGGAACGAGGGGCGTTGGCGGCTCACCAGTGACGCGAAGGGCGCGGCTTCCTGCAAGCGCACCGAGGAGGAGGCCGATCTCGCGCTGTCCGTACGGGAGTTGGGGGCCGCGTATCTCGGCGGGGTGTCCCTCGCGTCGCTCGCGGGCGCCGGGCGGGTGCGGGAGTTGCGGGCGGGGGCGCTGGCGGAGGCGTCGTTGGCGTTCGGGTCCGCGGTCGCGCCCTGGCTGCCGCACGGGTTCTGAAACCCGGTCAACGACCCTACGGCTTCTGGCAGTTGGGGCACCAGAAGAGGTTGCGGGCGGCGAGGTCGGCGGTGCGGATCTCGCCGCCACAGATGTGGCAGGGGCGGTTCGCCCTGCGGTAGACGTAGACCTCGCCGCCGTGGTCGTCGACGCGGGGCGGGCGGCCCATCGCCTCGGGGGTGTGTTCGGGGCGGACGGTGTCGATGCGGTTGTTGCGGACGCCCTCGTGCATCAGCTCGACGAGGTCGGCCCAGATCGCGTCCCACTCGGCCGGCGTGACGTCCTTGCCCGCGCGGTACGGGTCGATGCCGTGCCGGAAGAGCACCTCGGCGCGGTAGACGTTGCCGACGCCCGCGATGACCTTCTGGTCCATCAGCAGGGCCGCGATCGTCGTACGGCTGCGGGAGATGCGCTTGTACGCCGCGTTCGGGTCGGTGTCCTCCGGCGGGCGCAGGGGGTCGGGGCCGAGGCGGTCGTGTATCGCCTGCTTCTCGGTGTCCGTGATCAGGGCGCAGGTGGTGGGGCCGCGGAGATCGACGTACGACGTGTCGTTCGCGAGGCGTAGGCGGACGGTGTCCGTGGGCGGGGGTGCGGGGGTTCCGCCGAAGCCGACCTTACCGAAGAGGCCGAGGTGGATGTGGATCCAGTCGGCGTCCCGGAAACCGAGGAAGAGGTGCTTGCCGTGGGCTTCTGTGCGGGTGAGTTCCGTGCCGTTCAGCAGCGCGGCGGCGTCGCTGAACTTGCCCTGGGGGCTGGTGACTTGTACGGGGCCGCCGCTGAAGTGACTGCCGTAGTCCAGCGCGAGTCGGTGGATCGTGTGCCCCTCTGGCACCTGACGAACTTCCTTTCCCACCCGCCCACCCGTCTCGGTTCGTTGACGGGTGGGCGCTCCAAAGACCTCGGGGCTCCGCCCCGGACCCCGCTCCTCAAACGCCGGAGGGGCTAATTCTGGGCTGATTCTGCTTACTGCTGCGGGTGGTGCGCCGGAATCTCCGGCAGCTCCCCCGTCGCCTCGTACTTCGTCAGCATGTCGATGCGGCGAATGTGCCGCGGGTCCTCGGAGAACGGCGTGCCCACGAAGACCTCGACGAACTTCGTCGCCTCCTCCTCCGTGTGCATCCGCGCGCCGACCGCCACCACGTTCGCGTTGTTGTGCTGCCGCCCGAGCGACGCGGTCTCCTCGCTCCAGGCGAGGGCCGCACGTACGCCCTTGACCTTGTTCGCCGCGATCTGCTCGCCGTTGCCGGAGCCGCCGATGACGATGCCGAGGGCCTCGGGGTCGGCGGCGGTGCGCTCTGCGGCGCGGAGGCAGAAGGGCGGGTAGTCGTCCTGGGCGTCGTAGATGTGCGGGCCGCAGTCGATGGGCTCATGGCCCGCCGACTTCAGCCACTCGACGAGGTGGTTCTTGAGTTCGAAGCCCGCATGGTCGGAGCCGAGATACACGCGCATGCGTCGAGTGTGACACGGCTGTTTCCGGGAAGCAGCTCCGGGGCCCGACCACGTTAAATACAGGCAACGCCTCGCAACCTCAAGGAAACCTCAAGTAACGATCTGGATTCAAAGGTTCAGGAATTCCTTTACCTCCGATTCACTGGACCGACTCGTACGCCGCTCGTACGGGCACCCCCCACCGGCATCCCAACCGGCGTAAAGGAACTCCCCCCATGACTTCTGGTTCCGGCCTTCAGGCAGGACTCAAGAACCGACATCTCTCGATGATCGCGATCGGCGGTGTCATCGGCGCCGGCCTGTTCGTCGGCTCCAGTTCGGGCATCGCGACGGCGGGCCCCGGCATCCTGCTCTCCTACGCGCTCGTCGGCACACTCGTGGTGCTGGTGATGCGCATGCTCGGTGAGATGTCGGCCGCGAACCCCACGTCCGGATCCTTCTCCGCGCACGCCGACCGCGCGCTCGGCCGCTGGGCCGGGTTCTCGATCGGCTGGCTGTACTGGTTCTTCTGGGTTGTCGTGCTCGCCGTCGAGGCGACCGCCGGCGCCAAGATCCTCGAAGGGTGGATACCGGCCGTACCGCAGTGGGGCTGGGCGCTCATCGTGATGGTGGTGCTGACCGCCACGAACCTCGTATCGGTCGGTTCCTACGGCGAGTTCGAGTTCTGGTTCGCCGGGATCAAGGTCGTGGCGATCGGCGCGTTCATCGTCGTCGGCGCGCTGGCGATCTTCGGCGTACTGCCCGGCGCCCACACCGACAAGGCGGGCTTCGGCAATCTCACCGAGCACGGCGGTTTCCTGCCGAACGGGCCCGGCGCGATCCTGACCGGCGTACTCCTGGTCGTCTTCTCCTTCATGGGCAGCGAGATCGCCACGCTGGCCGCCGGTGAGTCCGAGGACCCGCAGCGGGCGGTCACCAAGTCGACCAACAGCATCATCTGGCGTATCGGCGTCTTCTACCTCGGCTCGATCTTCATCGTGGTCTGCCTGCTCCCGTGGAACGACCCGTCGATCAAGGCGCAGGGCTCGTACGTCGCCGCCCTCGACTCCCTCGGTATCGCGCACGCCGGTCAGATCATGAACTTCATCGTGCTGACCTCGGTGCTGTCCTGCCTCAACTCCGGCCTCTACACGGCCTCCCGCATGGCCTTCTCGCTCGGCGGCCGCGGTGACGCCCCGAAGTCGTTCGCGAAGACCACGTCCCGTGGCGTACCGATGGCGGCGATCATCGCGTCCGTCGTCTTCGGCTTCGTCGCCGTGTTCTTCAACTACGCCTTCCCGGACACGGTCTTCCTCTTCCTCGTCAACTCCTCCGGCGCGGTGGCCCTGTTCGTGTGGCTGGTCATCTGCGCGTCCCAGCTGCGGATGCGCCGGATCATCGAGCGCGAGTCGCCGGAGAAGCTCGTCGTGAAGATGTGGCTGTACCCGTATCTCACCTGGGCGACGATCGCCCTGATCGTCTTCGTCCTCGGTTACATGCTCACCGACACCGAGGGCGAGAGCAGCGGCCGTACGACCGTTCTGCTGTCCCTGCTGGTCGCGTTGGCGGTCGTGGCGGTGTCGGTGATCAAGGAGCGGGTGCGGGGTGGACAGGCGGTCACGACCGCGGTCTCCGACACGGACACCGACACCGACAAGGTGTCTGTGGGCTAAGGGAGTTCGCTTAGGACGTTAGGACGTTCACAGCACGACGAAGCTGTTCTTGACCCTGTCGTAGGTCTTCAGTGCCTGCGTCTCCACGCCCGGCTGGTACCAGGTGTTGATCTGGTACGACTTCCCGTCCTCGTCGAAACCGAGCAGCCGGGCGTGCCACGGGACGCCCTTGAGCGTGAACGTGTACTCCCAACTCACCGCCGGATAACCGCGGAACGTCGTCCGGTCGAGCCGGATCTTCCGGTAACCCGCTCCCTGCTGAGCGTTCCGCTCGGACGCCTCCCAGGTCTCCATCAGGTCACCGCGCGCGAGCGAGGACTTGCCGACCAGTTCCTGGGTGCCGTCGGGGGATGTGTAGTGCACCTCGGCCCCCGTCTTCAGATCCCGCCGCCATCCGCTGGGCGTAGCCCACGCGAACCCACCCGCCTCTCGGTGCGTGCCCGGGGGCAGGGTCTGGGGGCGGGAGGTGCCCTCGACTGTGGGGGACAGGGAGGGGGACGTGGCTGTGGGGGACGGGGATTTGGCTGTGGAGGACGGGGACGAGGAGGCGGACGGTTCGGTCGACGCCGCTGAAGTGGTCGACGAACCACCGGACGAGTCACCGGAGTTCGCGAGGATCGTCCCGGTGACCGCGCCTGCGACCACCACTGCCGCGACGGCGATCAGTCCGATACGGCGACGGGTGCGGTGCGTCCGGTCCGGGGTGAACGGCTGGGCGGGGCCCGGGAGTTCACCGCCGGGCGACGGTGCGGCGGCGGGGCGAGGCACACGGGCCGGGTGCGGGCCGAGGGCACGGCGTGGTGGTGCGGGGCGGGGTGAGCGGGCCGGGCGGGAGCCAGGGACGGGGTCGGGATTGAGGCCGGGGTGCGGTGCTTCCGGGCGGGGCAAACCGGAGCCGGGAACGGGGTCGGGACCAAGACCGGGGTGCGGTGCTTCCGGGCGGGGCAAACCGGAGCCGGGAACGGGGTCGGGACCAAGACCGGGGTGCGGTGGTGCCGGGCGCGGCGAACCGGAGCCGGAGCCGGGAACGGGGTCGGGGCCAAGGCCCGGGTGCGGTGATTCCGGGCTGGAGCCGAGAGCGGGGTCGGAACCAAGACCAGGGCGCGGTGATTCCGGGCGCGGCGAGCCAGAGCCGGGAACGGGGTCGGAACCAAGGCCCGGGTGCGGTGGTACCGAGCGGGAGCCGAGAGCGGGGTCGGAACCAAGACCGGGGTGTCGTGGTGCCGAGCGCGGCGCGCCGGAGCCGGGAACAGGATCGGGGCCAAGACCCGGGTGCGGTGGTGCCGGGCGCGGCGAACCGGAGCCGGACCCGGGAACAGGGTCGCGACCAACGCCCGGATGCGGTGATGCCGGGCGCGGGGCAGGCGGGTGGGCCGGGCGGGGCACGGGCTTTCGCACGGTCAATGCCGCGGCTCGTTCCGCGAGTTGAGCCTCTTCGCTGCGCTCGGCTTGTGCGGCGGGTTCAGCTCGCGCGGCACGGCCGGCTTGTTCGGCGCGACCAACTTGCTCGGCGCGACCAGCTTGCTCGGCACGCTCACCCTGATCAGCCCGACCGGCCCGCTCGGCACGACCAAGTCGTTCGGCGCGACCGGCCTGCTCGGCGCCACCGGCCTGATCGGCGCGACGGGCTTGTTCCGCGACACCGGCTTGTGCGGCGCGGCCGGCCTGCTCGACACGAACCGCCTGCTCGGCGTGCTCGCCCCGACCGGCGCGGTCCAACGAGACGCCCGTCCTGCGTGGGGTGGGGCGTCGGGAGTTGTTGGCCGAGGCCTCGGAGCTCAGTTCGGATGCCGCTTCGGAGGCGGCCTCGGCGGCGGATGCTGGTGCTTCTACGGCGGGACGCTGCGTCGGTATCGCGTCCTCGATGGGGTGGGAGTCGGGGGCGGGGGCGGGGTCGTAGATCCGGGGATCGCGGGCCGCGCGGACGAGGGACGGTGGCAGGAAGGCCGGGGTCGGTGATTCCCGGTAGGCCTCGGGCGGTGACTCCTCCAACTCCGCTTCCTCAGCCGCCAGTTCCTCACTCGCCCGCCTCTCGCTCCCCCGCCTCTCACCGCCCTGCGCCTCAGCCCCCTCGGATCCCTCAGCCCCTTCAGCCCCCTCCGGCGGAAACCCCACCGGCACCAACGCCCCCTCCAACTCCCCCAACCCCGGCCGTACCGCAGGCTCCTTCTCCAGCAGTTCGGCGAGGATGTCGCGCAACGGGCCCGCCGCCGAAGGGAGTTCGGGCTCCTCGTACAGAACCGCGTGCAACGTGGCCAGTGTTGTGTCGCGGGTGAACGGTGAGCGGCCGCCGAGGGCAGCGCAGAGGGTCGCGCCCAGGGACCAGATGTCCGACGGCGGTCCCTGTGGGCGGCCGGAGATCCGCTCGGGTGCCATGTAGTCGGGCGAGCCCACCAGCATGCCGACCACCGTCAGCGCCGTCGCGTCCTGGATCGCGGCGATGCCGAAGTCGGTGAGCACGACGCGGTGGCCGCCGTTCTCGACGAGGACGTTGCCGGGTTTGATGTCGCGGTGCAGGACGCCCACCGCGTGCACCTGACGCAGCGCGGCCACCAGACCGAGGCCGATACGGGCCGTCTCGCGCGGGCCGAGCGCGCCGTCGTCCGTGAGGATGTGTTCCAGGGAACGGCCGGCGACCAACTCCATGACGATCCACAGGCGTTCACCCTCGTCGACGACGTCGTAGACCCGCACGACGTTCGGGTGGTCGATGCGGGCCGTCGCCCTGGCCTCGCGCAGGGTGCGCTCGCGGCGGGTGCGGGTGTCCTCCGGGTCGAGGCCGTCGATGCGCATTTCCTTGACGGCGACCTGCCGGTCGAGTATTTCGTCGGCGGCTCGCCACACCCGCCCCATTCCCCCCTGGCCGATACTCTCGACCAGTCGATAACGTCCGGTCACCAAGAGCCCCGGAACACCGCCGCCCCTCATGTTCCCCGAATTTCCCGTATTCCCCGGCAATCCGCTGCACCCCCACAATGGTCACACTTCATGCCGTACCAGCATAGTGCGGAGAAATCTTGTGGTACCTCTTCAAGTACTGCGAATTCAGGCACAGTCGCAGGGGGAAACAGGGGAACACAAGGGGGACGAACATGAGTTCTCATCGCGCTGAGGTCAGGACCATCGCGGGATCGCTGCTCACCGCAGCTTTCTCGGCGGTGATGGTCCTTTCCTTCACCGCCTCGGCGGACGACCAGGGACCGGGGAGCAGCAAAGGCGGAAAGGCGATGGACGCGGCTCCGGCCGGAGTGAAACTGACCACGCTCCTGCCGGAGAAGATCTCGGTCGACAACAGTTCGAAAAAGACGGCGATCACCGCCACCGTGAGGAATGAGGGGACCAAGGAGAGCGGCGAAATCAATCTCCTGGTCGTCGGTTTCGACGGCCTCAAGGTCAATAGCGTGCAGGGTTGTTCGGCGATCGGCGCAAAAGATCTGCCGCCCGGTTCGAACAGCGGATTCAAGTGCGCCGTCGGCACGCTCGCCGCGGGCAAGTCGAAGTCGTACGCCGTCGACGCGACGTACGACCTGAGCAAGGCCGGGAAGATCTGTCTGCCGGTGATGTCCGCCGACGGCAAGAAGACCTTCTGGCAGCAGGGCCCGGTCCCGTTCGGTACGACGAACCCGTCGCCGAACGCCCCGGCCACCCCGTTGCTGCTCGGCACCGACAACAAACCGGTGGCACCGGGCGGCGACACGCTGCCCAAGACGGGGGTCGGCGATGACCTCCTGCCCCTGGGCGCGGCCGGCGCGGCCCTGATCGCGATGGGCGCGGCGGGCGTGTACTGGTCCCAACGGCGGCCGGGGCACCGGCCGTTGGACAGCTAGGGCAAGAGGGAGGGCCGGGTAGCGGGAGCACCCGGCCCTCCGTCTTGCGCCTGTGCGAACTCGCGGCTGTGCGGACTCGCGCCCGTGCGAAACGCGCCGAAAAGCCTGACGGTACGTGTCACGTTATGCGGCCAGCATGACCCCCATGAACCACCACACCCAGCCACTCACCCTCCACCCCACCGACCCCGGTTACGAGGACGAACTCGCCGGTTTCCAGACCGGGTTCACCCAGCGCCCCGTCGTGATCCACGCCGCGCGCTCGGCCGACGACGTGATCGCCGCCGTACGGTACGCGGCCGACGCGGATCTGCCGGTCGGCGTGCAGGCGACCGGGCACGGGCTGCCGGGGAGCTCCGAGGGCGGGGTGCTGATCACGACGAGGCGGATGGACGGGGTACGGGTCGATCCCGGGGCGCGTACCGTTCGCGTCCAGGCGGGCGTGCGCTGGGGGCAGGTCGTCGCGGCGGCGGAACCGTACGGACTGGCGCCCCTCAACGGGTCCGCGCCGAGCGTGGGTGCCGTGTCGTACACGCTGAGCGGTGGACTCGGCATCCTGGCAAGGGAGTTCGGGTACGCGGCCGACCACGTCCGCTCGCTCGACGTCGTCACCGCCGATGGCCGACTCCGCCGGGTGACAAGGGAGTCGGAGCCCGAGCTGTACTGGGCGCTGCTCGGCGCCGGTCACGCCTTCGGTGTCGTCACGGAGTTGGAGATCGACCTTGTCCCCGTGCGGAGGCTCTACGGCGGTTCGCTCGCCTTCGACGGGCGGGAGGTCGATCCCACGGCGCTCCTGCGGGCGTACGAGGAGTGGACGCGGACCGTGCCGGACGAGCTGACCTCGTCCTTCGCCTCCGTACCGTACCCGGACATCCCGGCCTTGCCGCCGCACCTGCGCGGGCGGTACGTGCTCTCCGTGCGGGTCGCCTATACGGGCAGCGGCGACGAAGGTGCCCAACTCGTCGCGCCGCTCAGGGAGTTCGGGCCGGTGCTCTCCGACTCGTTGCGCGATATGCCGTACGCCGAAAGCCACACGATCCACAGTGACCCGCCCGCCCCGCACGCGTACTACGGGGACAGTGCGGTGGTGGGTGAGCTGGATGTGGCGCGGGTGGGCGAGGTGCTGGCGCTCGCCGGGCCGGACGCGGCCGGGATGTGTGTCGTCCAGGTCAATCATCTCGGCGGGGCGCTGGCGCGGCCCGCGCCGAACTCGGTGCCGTATCGCGAAGGGCGGTTCCTGGTACGGATGTTGGCCGTCGGGGAGCGGGAGGCCGCCCGGGCGCAACTCGATCCGGCCTTCGCGTTGCTCGCGCCGCGGACGCTCGGGCGGGCGGTCAACTTCGCGTTCGGGGCGGGTGATCGGACCGAGGGGCTGTACGACGCGGAGACGCGGAAGAGGCTCGCCGAGGTCAAGTCTTCGTACGACACGGCGAACCTCTTCCGTCGCAACTACGGTCCTAGCGCTGCTTGTTGACGAACTTCCAGGCCGTCGGGGCCGCGCCCATCGCGAGGGCCGCCTTCAGGGCGTCGCCGATGAGGAACGGGGTGAGGCCGGCGGCGAGCGCGGCGCTCGTCGAGAGGTCGAGGCTCAGCGCGAGGTACGGGACGCCGATCGCGTAGATGATCGCCTCGCCGAGCAGCATCGTGCCGGCCATGCGCAGGACCGAGCGGTCGGCGCCGCGGCGAGCCAGGGCGCCGACGGCGGCGGAGGCCAGCAGCATGCCGACGATGTAGCCGAAGGAGGCGCCGCCGCCCGAGGTGCCGCCGGCGAACCACGGCACGCCGGCGAGGCCGAGCAGGGCGTACAGGGCGAGGGAGAGGAAGCCGCGGCCGGCGCCGAGGGACGTGCCGACGAGGAGCGCGGCGAAGGTCTGGCCGGTGACCGGGACCGAGGAGCCCGGCACGGGCACGGCGAGCTGGGCGGCGAGGCCGGTGAGCGCGGCGCCGCCGAGCACGAGGGCGATGTCCCGGACGCGGGAGGCGGGCAGCAGGTCGGCGAGGACCTGGCCCGGGCGGGTGGTGGCGACGGCGGTACTCAAGGGGACTCCGCAGGTTGACGGGGGTACAGGGGGACTTTGTGACGCTATCCCAGGGCCCTCGGGCCGTTCACCGTCAGCGTTCGACAAAGGGTTCGTCGCGGACTTGGTGGGCTCCGGACAAAGGATGCCCGCTACACGCGCCCCGGCGTGATGCCGGTCACGCGGACGTCGTGCCGTCTCGCACACCGGGACCCGTGCCGTCTCGCACACCGGTCACGGTCTGGGCAGCCGTAGACCGTTTTGCTAGCTTCGACCGCATGGTTGCCCAGGCCCGGAACTTCGCGTCGCGTCGCTATGTCGACCTGCGACGCCAGGCCGCGGCGACCTGTTACCGCCCCTGAGGCGGGCGGAGCGGATCCGGTGCGCCTCCCATCCGAGACGGCGCACTGTCGGACCCGTTCCCGAGGAAGATCCCCATGCCCCGTACCGCGGCAGCACTTCTCGCCTCCCGTTCCCCCCACTCCCCCGTGCCCCGCGCCGCCGACAGCGACCGGCGACGCACCAACGCGAGTGTCGTCCTGCGCTCGGTGCTGGAGCACGGCCCGGTGGCCCGCAGCACCATCGCGCGGCTGACGGGGCTGTCCCCGGCGTCGGTCACCGACTACTGCGCCCGTTTCACCGAACTCGGGCTCATACGGGAGTCCGCCGCACCCCAACGCTCGAAGGGTGTGGGCCGGCCCCATGTGCCCGTCGACCTGGACGCGTCCCGGTTCGTAGTGGGCGGGGTCCATGTGGCCGTGCCCTATACGACGGTCGCGCTGCTCGATCTGCGCGGGCGGGTGGTGGCCGAGCGGCGGATCGGCCACGACAGCATCGACCCTTCTCTGGTGCTCGCGCGGGCCGCCGAGGGGCTGCACGCGTTGCTCGCGGAGGCGGCCGGGACCACCCCGCTCGGTGTCGGGGTCGCCGCCGGTGGCTGGGTGGACCGCGACTCCGGGACGATCGTCGACCATCCGCTGCTGGGCTGGCGGGATGTGCCGGTGCGCGAACTGCTCGGCGCCCGCACCGGTTTGCCGGTCCATGTGGACGGCCACGCACGGGCGTTGGTGAACGGGGAGCGCCTCTTCGGGCGGGCGCGCGGCAGCCGTAGCGTGCTGCATCTCTTCGTCGGCAATGTGGTCGACGCGGCGTTCGCGACCAACGACGAGGTGCACCACGGGCCGCGCTCCCAGGCCGGGGCGATCGCCCATCTGCCGTTGCGCGGCGGCACGGAACCGTGCGACTGCGGACGCGTCGGCTGCCTCCAAGTCGAGCTGAGCGAACGGACGTTGTGCAGGCGGGCCCGGGAGGCGGGAATCGTCGACGGGGTCAACCCGACCCACGTCGTGGCGGCGGCCGAGCGCGGAAACCACGTCGCCGTACGGCTGTTGACGCAGCGGGCCCGGATGGTGGGGCGGGCGGCCGGGCTGCTGCTCGACATCCTCAACCCCGAGACGGTGGTCGTCACCGAGCTGGGGGTCATACGGCGGGAGGACTGCCTGCGCGCGCTGCGCGAGGAGGTCGGGGACGCACGGGCGTCGGCCGTCGTGCCGACGAGTTTTCCGGATTCCGTGCTGGCGGTGGCGGGCGGTTCGGTGATGCTGGATGTGCTGTATCGGGATCCGTTGAGCGTGTGCCCCAGTGTGTGACCGAGCGTTTCACCGGGGCGTATTTAATTCAGAAACTCGGAATGTTGACAGGGGGCGCTCTTGACCGGGAACATCCTGGTCATGAGCCTGCAGATGAGTTGTCGCACTTCTTGTTGCTGACCCGTTGACGCGCCCCGGGCGCCGGTCTCATCCTGCCTGAATTCCCTCGCCGAGCTTTCCGCTGCCCGGAATTCTGCCTGCATTCCCCAGACTTTTCATCCGTTGAATCAGGGAGTCCTCCCATGCCTCATTCCCGTGCGCCCGGCCTCGACCGGCGGCTCTTCCTCACCTCCGTGCTCGGTGCCGCGGCAGGCATCGCCGGCCTCAGCGGCTGCGCCACGAGCAGCGCCGCGGCCGCCAAGTCGGGGGCCGGACTGTCCGCCCCGCTCGCCGAGAAGGTGCCGCCCGGCACGAGCTTGAAGATCTCCTCGTATCTGAACACCCAGCAACTCCAGTTCAAGCTGGCGAAGTTGCCCAAGTTGCCTTTCACGGTGTCGAGTTGGGTGAACATCGGCGCCGGTCCTGATGTCATCAACGCCTTCCGCGCCAAGTCCCTGGACCTCGCCAACAACGCGGGCATCCCGCCGATCCAGGCGCACTACCAGGGCTACGACGCGAAGATCGTCGCGATCAATGTCACCCGCAAGCCGAACTACCTCTTCGCCACCAAGCCGGGCAGCGACATCCGCACGGTCGCGGACTTCAAGGGCAAGAAGCTGGCGTTCTCGCAGGGCCAGGCCCAAGGAGTCGTACTACTAAGGGCGTTGAAGGAAGCCGGGCTGAAGTACGACGAGGTGAAACTGGTCCCGCTGACCAGCAACCAGTTCTTCACCGCACTCCAGTCGGGCCAGGTCGACATCGCCCCGCTCGCCAACAGCCAGGCACCGGCGTACCTCAAGCAGTACGAGGCGAAGGGCGCCCGCGCGATCACGACCGATGTCGTAGACCTGCTCAATCTGTTGTGGGCGCCGTCGGCCGTGCTGGCCGACTCGGCGAAGGCGGCCGCGATCGCCGCGTACATCCCGCAGTGGGCGCAGGGGCAGGTCTGGCAGTACGAGCACCCGGACACCTGGAACGAGGAGTTCTACGTCAAGACGCAGAACCTGACGCTCGCGCAGGCCCAGTCGGTGACCGCGCTCGCCAACAAGCCGTTGTTCCCGCCGAGTTGGGACGAGGCCGTGAAGTGGGAGCAGGAGACCGCCGATCTGCTCGCGGAGGGCGGCTTCGTGAAGGAGTTCAAGGTGGACTCGCTCTTCGACCGGCGGTTCGAGGGGATCGCGGCGAGGGCCGTGGCCGCGGAGTACCGGAAGTGACGGCCATGACGACCACCACAACCACCGTGCCGGTGACCGCGGTTGAGGATCCGGCGCCCGTACGGCGGAAGCGGCGCCGCGGTCTCTCTCCTGGCAAACGGCTGCCCGCCTCCCGGGTCGTCGGCCCCCTTCTCTTCCTCGTCCTCTGGGCCGTCGCCTCCGCCGCCGGGCAGTTGGACCCGGCCGCGATCCCGGCGCCCTGGACGGTGTTGCGGACCGCCGGCCGGCTGTGGACGTCCGGCACGCTCCCCACGGACATGCTGACCTCGCTGGAACGCGCCGGCTACGGCTTCGCGCTCGGTCTCACCGCCGGTGTGGTCCTCGCGCTGGCCGCCGGGTTGAGCCGGATCGGCGAGGCGCTGATCGACGGGACCGTGCAGCTCAACCGGGCGATCCCGACCCTGGGCCTCATCCCGCTGTTCATCCTCTGGCTGGGCATCGGCGAGACCTTCAAGATCGCCATCATCGCGATCGTCGTCTACATCCCGATCTACCTCAACCTGCACGCCGCGCTGTCCGGCATCGACCACCGTTACGTCGAACTCGCCGAGGTCCAGGGCCTGTCGAGGCTCCAGTTCGTCCGCCAGATCGTCATCCCCGGCGCCCTGCCCGGCTTCTTCGTGGGGCTCCGTCTCGGGGTGACCGGTTCCTGGCTGAGCCTGGTCGTCCTGGAGCAGATCAATGCCACCAGCGGCCTCGGTTACATGATGTTCCAGGCCCAGAACTACGGCCAGTCGGACGTCATCCTCGTCGGCCTGCTGATCTACGGCGTGTTCGGCCTGGTCTCCGACAGCGCGGTCCGTCTGATCGAACGGAGGGTGCTGTCATGGCGCCGCACACTCAGCAGCTGACCGGTACCGGGGTCGTCCCTACGGTTCCTGCGGTCCCTGCCGTTCAACTCCGGGGGCTTACGCGGTCGTTCGACGGGCGTACGGTTCTCGACCACGTCGATCTGGATCTGCCTGCCGGGCAGTTCACCGCGCTGCTCGGACACAGCGGTTCCGGCAAGAGCACGTTGCTGCGGGCCATCGCGGGGCTAGACCACGAGGTTGTCGGGAGTGGCCAACTCACCGCGCCTGAGCGGGTGTCGGTGGTTTTTCAGGACTCCCGGTTGCTGCCGTGGCGGCGGGTGCTCGACAACGTGCTGCTCGGGACCGAGGGCAAGGAAGCCGTCGCGAAGGGGCGTGAGGCCCTTGCGGAGGTGGGGCTTGCCGGGCGTGAGCGGGCCTGGCCGAACGAGTTGTCCGGGGGTGAGGCGCAGCGGGCCGCGTTGGCTCGGTCGCTTGTTCGTGAGCCTGAACTTCTGCTGGCGGATGAGCCGTTCGGGGCGCTGGATGCGCTGACGCGGATCCGGATGCACGTGTTGTTGCGGGAGTTGTGGGAGCGGCATCGGCCGTCGGTGTTGCTGGTGACCCATGACGTGGATGAGGCGATTGTCCTCGCGGATCGGGTGTTGGTCCTTGAACGGGGGCGGATCGGGCTGGACTTGGCGATCGATCCTGCGGTGTCGCGGGCGGAGTATCGGGAGCGGTTGTTGGCGGCGCTCGGTGTGACGTCGGATTCCCGGTGAGTGCCGGCCGCGAGGTGAGCGCCGGCTGTTTGGTGACCGTTCGCTGTTTGGTGACCGTTCGCTGCCTGGTGACCCTTCGCTGCTGGTGCCGTCTCCTGGGGGCTGCGCCCCCAGACCCCCATCGGCCCTGAAGGGGCCTCGTCCTCAAACGCCGGACGGGCTGAAAAATGCCGGCCTGCGTTGGAAGGTCGCCCAACGGGCTGACTCATGCGGCCCTGCGTTAAGAGGCCACCCGAGGGGCCGATTGATGTGGCCCAGCGTAAAGCGCTCGCCCGAGGGGCCGATGTATGCGGCCCTGCGTTGAGAAGCCACCCGAGCCGTGCGGATAGTGCGGCCCCGCGTCGAGAGGCCGCCCGAGCCGTCCGGACAGTGCGACCCCGCGTCGAGAAGCCGCCCGAGTCTCCGAGCGGGCTGATTCATCCACCCTGAACTCTCACCTGAAGGACCTGGCATGCCCCGCCAACTCCACCTGAACGCCTTCCTGATGAACACCGGCCACCACGAAGCCTCCTGGCGCCTCCCGGAGAGCAACCCCTACGCCCACGTCGAGCTGGAGCACTACACCCACCTCGCCCGGATCGCGGAGCGCGGCACCTTCGACTCCCTCTTCCTGGCCGACGGGCCGCAGTTGTGGAGCAACCTCGCCCAACGCCCCGCCGGAGCACTGGAACCGCTCACCCTCCTCACCGCACTGGCGACGGCCACGGAGCACATAGGCCTCATCGCGACCGCGTCCACGTCCTACAACTCCCCCTACAACCTGGCCCGGAAGTTCGCCTCGCTCGACATCATCAGTGGCGGCAGGGCGGGTTGGAACATCGTCACGACCGCTGGTGCCGAGGCCGCACGGAACTTCGGGCTGGAGCACGAGCCCGCGCACGCCGAACGGTACGCGCGGGCCGCCGAGTTCCTCGATGTGGCGTTGAAGCTCTGGGACAGCTGGGAGGACGACGCGATCGTCGCCGACAAGGCGGCCGGGGTGTGGGGCGACGACACGAAGATCCACCCGCCCCACCATCAGGGGACGTACTTCAGCGTCGCGGGCGCCCTCAACGTCCCCCGCTCGCCTCAGGGTTACCCCCTCCTCGTGCAGGCGGGGTCGAGCGAGGACGGCAAGGCGTTCGCGGCGCGGTACGCGGAGGCGGTGTTCACCGCGCAGCAGACACTCGCCGACGCGCAGGCCTTCTACAAGGACCTCAAGTCCCGTACGGAGGCGGCCGGTCGGAACCCGGAGCACATCAAGGTGCTGCCCGGCATCGTCCCGGTGCTCGGCTCGACGGAGGCCGAGGCGCACGCGAACGAACGGCTCCTGGAGGACCACATCGTGTACACACACGGCGTGGACCGCCTGGAGCAACTCCTCCAACTGCCTCCCAAAACGCTGGAGTTGGATGCCCCGCTCCCCGCCGGCCTCCCGCCCGAGGACGCCATCGAAGGCGCGAAGAGCCGCTACACCCTCGTCGTCGAACTCGCCCGCCGCGACCGGCTGACCGTACGACAACTCATCGGCCGGCTCGGCGGAGGACGCGGGCATCTCACCTTCGCCGGTACGCCGGAGCAGGTCGCCGACGCGATCGAGACGTGGTTCACGCAGGGCGCGGCCGACGGTTTCAACATCATGCCCGCGGTCCTGCCGTCCGGCCTCGACGCCTTCGTCGACCACGTCGTCCCTCTGCTCCGCACCCGCGGCCTGCTCCGCACGGAGTACGGCCCCCGCACCACCCTCCGGGAGCGCTACGGCCTCCCCCGCCCCGCCAACCAGTACACCCGACCCACCACCCAGCCCACCCAACCCGCCCTCGTCTGAAAGGACTTCACCCATGTCCATCGAGATCCAGAAGGTCACCGCGAACATCGGCGCCCGCGTGTCGGGCGTGGACATCAACAAGCCTCTCGACGGAGAGCAGACAGCAGCACTCCGCGAGGCCCTCAACATCCACAAGGCGCTGGTCTTCGACGACGTGCACCTGGACGACGAGGGCCAGGAGGCCTTCGCCCGTCACTTCGGCGACCTCACCACCGCGCACCCCACCGTGCCCGCGGTCGACGGCGCCCCGAACGTGCTGCCCGTCGACAGCGAGCGCGGCCGCGCCAACCACTGGCACACGGACGTGACGTTCGTCCTCAACCCGCCCCAGGCCAGCACCCTGCGCAGCATCACGGTCCCGCCGTACGGCGGCGAGACCCTGATCGCCAGTTCGGCGGCGGCCTACCGCGACCTGCCGGAACCGCTGCGCGTCCTGGCGGACACCCTCTGGGCAGAGCACACCAACGACTACGACTACGCCGTACCGGAAGAGTCCATCGACGCCGAACGGGCGGCCCAGCGCGCCCAGTTCACGTCGATCAAGTTCCGCACGGTCCACCCGGTCGTCCGCGTCCACCCGCTGACCGGCGAACGCGGCCTGTTCATCGGCGGGTTCGCGCAGCGCATCGTCGGACTCTCCACGACCGAGTCCCGCAAGATCCTGGACCTCCTCCAGGCGTACGTCACCCGCCCGGAGAACATCCTGCGCTGGCGCTGGTCCCCCAACCAGCTCGTCCTCTTCGACAACCGCATCACCCAGCACTACGCCATCGACAACTACGACGACCAGCCCCGCCGCCTCAACCGCGTCACCGTCGCCGGCGACATCCCGGTCGGCATCGAGGGCAAGGAGAGCTACTCGATCGAGGGGGACGCGTCGCACTACACGTCGGTGGCGGAGTGACCACACCGAGCCTTTTCGCTGCTAGGTTGTAGTTGCAAGTTATGTGCAATAAGAGGTCCGGAGGGGATCGATCCGCCATGCCCGTCTACACGCTGCCCGACCTGCCCTACGACTACTCCGCGCTCGCCCCCGTGATCAGCCCCGAGATCATCGAGCTGCACCACGACAAGCACCACGCGGCGTATGTGAAGGGCGCGAACGACACGCTGGAGCAGCTGGCGGAGGCGCGGGACAAGGAGCAGTGGGGGTCGGTCAACGGCCTGGAGAAGAGCCTGGCGTTCCATCTCTCCGGGCACATCCTGCACAGCATCTACTGGCAGAACATGACCGGTGACGGCGGCGGTGAACCCCTCGCGGCCGATGGCGTCGGCGGCCTCGCCGACGCCATCACCGAGTCCTTCGGCTCCTTCGCCGGCTTCAAGGCCCAGCTCACCAAGGCCGCCGCGACGACACAGGGTTCGGGCTGGGGCGTCCTCGCCCACGAGCCGTTGAGCGGCCACCTGATCGTCGAGCAGGTCTACGACCACCAGGGCAACGTCGGGCAGGGCTCGACCCCGCTCCTCGTCTTCGACGCCTGGGAGCACGCCTTCTACCTCCAGTACAAGAACCAGAAGGTCGACTTCATCGCCGCGATGTGGGCGGTCGTCAACTGGCAGGACGTGGCCCGGCGTTACGAGGCGGCGAAGTCCCGCCAGACGATCCTGACCGCATAGGAAACCGCGCAGGAAACCGCGTAGGAACCGCGTAGGAAACCGCGCAGGAAACGTCCTGCCTCGTGATCGTCTTCTCAACCTTCACTCGGGCAGGCGGCTGAAGAGGAGGGCCCCGCGAGGACGTGACTCGCGGGGGCCCTCCTCACCTCACTTCGCCTCGAAGGCGTGCCTCACGAGTTCCCGGTCCTTCTTGGGGAGCGCCAGGTCGAACGTACCGTCGGCAGTGACGAGTTCGTAGCACTCGAACTTCGGGCCCAGCGGCAGCTTCACATCGGTGGGCTTGAGGGAGAAGGGCGGTCTCAGGCTCGCGGTCCGGTCTCCCCGCCGGTCGCTCCAGACCGGCTCTTCCCCCAAGGCCAGGCGCAGTTGTCCCGATCTGAGGCGCGCGATCTGCTTGCCCTTGCCGACCGAGGACACGGCTGCCCCGCCGATGGTCTTCGTGAACCCCGCGACAAGCAGCGCCTGCCCGTTCTCGAAGTCCTCGATGTCCTGGGCGGGCGTACGCCGTCGGATCCACGTCCAGCGCAGCAGCACATCCACCCCGGTCAGCGTCCCCGCGGAACGCCGTGCCGCCTGCTTCTCCTGCCCCATCGTCCCCACCCTTTTCGGCTGTCGATTACACAGGCACGTTAAGCGAGAGGAACGCGGCCCCACCCGGCGCCATCCGAATCTCGGACACCGCCGCATTGCGCAACTGCGGAAACACCCGCCGGTATTCGCCCAGCGGAATCCCCAGCAACCGGCACAGCACCAGTCGGAGGAGGGTGTTGTGGGCCACGATCAGGACGCGTTGGTCGGGGTGGGCGGCCGCGATGCGGTGCAGGGCGGCCGTGCCCCGTGTTGCCGCTGCCGTCGGGTCCTCGGACTCCGGGAAGGGGTTCGCCACCGGGTCGGTGCGGAAAGCCTCCGCCGCTTCCGGGTTCTCTGCCTCGAACTCCGCCAGCGTTCGCCCCTCCACCACCCCGAAGTCGCATTCGCGCAGGGCCGGTTCGGTGTGGGGGGTGAGGTTCAGGGCGCGGGCGGCCGGGGCTGCCGTGAGGACGGCTCGGGACAGGGGGGACGTCCAGATCGCGTCCACCGGGTGGGTCGCCGCCCAGTGGCCGAGGGCGTCCGCCTGGGCCCTGCCGTCGTCGGTGAGGGCTACGTCGCTGATGCCGGCGTAGCGGTTCTCGGCGTGCCAGACGGTCTGGCCGTGGCGGGCGAGGAGGAGGGTCGTGGTCATGAGTCGATCGTGTCCTGGTTCAGACGGGTGCGGGTGTGGGTCGCGAGCGGGGTCGGCAGCCAGCCTCGGGTCTCCAGTTCGTCCACCAGGCGAGCGTACGGTTCGGTGAAGCGGGCCGTGTGGGACGCGCGGGGTTCGAGGAGGGTGCGGATGCGGACCATCCGGTCGGCGACCTCCGGCAGGGTCCTGGCGCCCGTCCCCGCCTCGGCCCCCGTTCCCTGTGCCGCGTATGCCGCCAACACCGCCATCCCCAGGGCCGGTTCGATCTGCTCCGGTACTCGGGCCGGGCGGCCCAGGATGTCGGCGCGGAGCTGGTTCCAGTACGCGCTGCGGGCCGCGCCGCCCGTGAAGGTGAGGGGGCCGTCTATCGGGGCGCCCAAGTAGTGCAGGTAGTCCAGGCACAGGCGCTCCGTGAACGCCACGCCCTGCAGTACCGCCGCCCAGCTGTCCGCCTCCGACACCGGAGTGCCGAGTGTGAAGGCGGTGGCGTCGGGGGCCAGGAAGGGGAAGCGTTCGCCGGGTGAGGCCAAGGGGTACGTCAGCGCGCCCGACGGTTCGTACGCCGCCGCACGGTCGTCCATCTGCGCCGGGTCCACCCCCGTCGGCAGCGCGCCCGCGCCCACGCTCGACGCTCCGCCGGGCAGCCAACTGCCGTCCGGCGCACGGTGGTTGTAGACCACCCCGGCGTCGTCCCGGACGGGCCGAGCGGACGCTCCCTTCAGGACCAGCGTCGTACCCAGCACCGAGTTCCACGCGCCGGAGCGCAACGCCCCCGACGCGATCTGGGCCGCGCAGCCGTCCGTCATCCCCGCGATGACCGGGGTGCCGGCCGGGATGCCGGTCGCTTCGGCGGCGGCGCCGCAGACCTCGCCCAGGCGAGTGCCCGGACGGACCACCTCCGGCAACTCCGCGCCCAAGTAAGCCAGTTGGGGCGGCCAGACCTCGTGCTCCGCGTCGTAGCCCGTCTTGAGGGCATGGCTGGAGTCGGTCGGCATCGGAACCGGACCGCCGCCGCCACTCGCCAACTGCCCTGTGATCACGTCGGGTTGATGGGTCACTCGGCCGGGGCCGTACGCGTCCAGCAGCCACAGCGCCTTCGGCAGGGCCCAGCTCGTCTGCATGCCCACCCGCGCCGCTTCCTCCACCGCGCGCCCGTCGTCGTACATCAACGCCGGTGTGAGCGGGCGGCCTTGGGCGTCCGTCAGCAGGACCGTCCCGGAGGTGCCGCACACCGCGAGGCCGCCCAGCCGTACCCGTGCGGGCCCCTGCGACATGGCAGCCCGGGACGCCGTGCACACCGCCTTCCACCACTCCCCCGGGTCCTGTTCATGCCGTACCCCGTCCCGTCGGCCCGTCAGCGGAGCGGTGCCGCTGCCCAGGGCCGTGCCGTCGGCCGTGACCAGCAGGGCGCGGACGCTCTGCGTGCCCAGGTCGATCCCCAGCCACGCTTCCGCTTCGCCCTCGAACATCATCCGGACCTCCCTCAGGGGTTACGCATTCGGCATTCCCCGTTCATCGTGGCGGAGAGGGAGGGAGCCCCACGATGACCGAGACCCTGCGTGTCGTCGCCGCCGGTGACCATTTCGTACTGCCTTCGCTGATCACCGCGGCCATCACCGAGGAACTGCGCGAACACCCCTTCACGGTAAGAGAGTTGAAGCTCGGCTGGCCTCTGGAGCCCTTCGGGACCGTCGCGGAGGTGGAGGAGGCCGGCGATGCCGAGGACGAGCTGATCGACGCCCTGCGGGACGGCGGAGCGCAGGTGCTGGTCACCCAGATGGGGCCCGTCACCGAGCGCGTGCTGGAAGCCTGCCCCGATCTGCGGCTGGTCGTCGTGTGCCGGGGCGGTCCCGTCAACGTCAACCTGGACGCGGCCAAGACCCACGACGTACGGGTGTGCTTCGCACCCGGCCGCAACGCCGCCGCGACCGCCGAGTTCACGGTCGGGATGATGCTGGCCACCCTGCGCCGTATCCCGCAGGCCCATGAACTCCTCTCCGGGCAAGGGAGTTGGGAGGCCGGGGCCGCCTACTACACCTACGAGCACAGCGGGTTGGAGCTGGAGGATCTGCCGGTCGGGCTCGTCGGGTACGGGGCGGTCGGGAGCCGGGTCGCGCGGGTGCTCTGTGCCTTCGGGGCGCGCGTGATGGTGTACGACCCGTATGTGCACGGCGAGATCCACGGACTCCGGGTCGGCGCGCTGGACGAACTCCTCCACCGGTCCCAAGTCATCACCCTGCACGCCCGGTTGACCGCCGAGACGCGGGGGCTGATCGGCGCCCGCGAACTGGCGCTGCTCCGGCCGGGCGCGGTGGTGGTGAATGTGGCGCGGGGCCCGTTGCTGGACGAGGAGGCGTTGTGCGACGCGTTGGAGAGCGGACAGGTGTCGGCGGCGGCTCTGGACACCTACACGCGCGAGCCCTTGCCCGCCGGGTCACGCCTGTTCGGCTTCGCCGACCGGGTCGTACTGACTCCGCATCTCGGGGGTGCGTCCCGGTCCGTGGCCGAGAAGGCGGCACGGATCGCGGCGGCGGAGGTAGGACGGTGGGCCCGAGGTGAGCGTCTGTCCCACCAACTCGGTTGAGAGCCCACCAAGTTCCACTGTGCCAACGTGGACGGCCGAGAGGGAGCCGTAGGGGCGCGCCGGTGTCGAGAGCCCCAGCGCGCGGAGGCCCGAAGGGTCGAGCACGGTGGGGCTCTCGACACCGCCACGCGCCGGTAGGCGCATATCGAGCACGGCAGCGCCCCGAAGGCGACCGAACCAAAAGAGGTGCGCGCACGGTGCCTAACCAACACCGACCCACCCGCACGGCACCATCCCAACACCGGCCCACCTCCACCCCACCCCCACCCCCCATCACCCACCCCCAGGAGGCCCCCACATGTACGTCGGAATCGATGTAGGCACATCCACCGTCAAGGCCGCCGCCTTCGACGACTCCGGCCGTGAACTCGCCGTAGCCGCACGCCCGGTGGGCCTCTCCATGCGCGCCGGTTTCGTCGAGCAGGACATGGACGAGGTCTACGGCGCGGTCGTCGCCGTACTGGACGAACTGACCGCCGGCGTCGACGGACCGTTCGAGCTCGCGGGGCTCACCGGCCAGGGTGACGGCGTGTGGCTGGTGGACGGGGACGGGCGGCCGGTGCGGGCGGCGGCGTCCTGGATGGACGGGCGGGCGCACGAACTGCTGGATCAGTGGCTGGCGGACGGGACCTTCGAGACGGTGTTCCGGCGGACCGGCAGCGCGATGTTCCCCGGGTGTCCGGGGCCGTTGCTGGCGTGGCTCGCCGCGCACGAGCCCGCCGCTCTCGACGCGGCCGCCACCGCCCTGTACTGCAAGGACATGGTGTTCCAGCGGCTGACGGGGGCGCGGGCGACGACCGATGTCTCGGACGCGTCGATGCCGTTCCTCGACCCCCGGACGCGGTCGTACGACAACGGTGTCGTCGAGCTGCTCGGGCTGACCCGGAGGCGGAGGCTGCTGGCGCCGGTCGCCGATCCCGTCGCCACGGCCGAGACGCGCGGCGAGGGGCTGCCGGCCGGGACCCGGATCGCGAACGGGCCGTACGACCTGCCCGCGTGCGCGCTCGGCGCGGGTGTCACCGAGCCCGGGGACGGGCTGCTCATCGTGGGGACGTGTCTCGCCAGTCTCGTCGCGACCACGGAGCTGGATCTGAGCGGTGAACCGGCCGGGCTGTACATCTCCCTCGACCGGCCGGGGCACTGGTTGCGGGCCATGCCGGCGATGGTCGGTACGGCGGCGCTGGACTGGGTGCTGTCGACGACGGGCGTCCGGCACGAAGAGGTGGACGCGCTGCTCGCGGCGACCCCGGCCGGGGCGAACGGGGTGCGGGTGCTGCCGTACTTCGCGCCGTCCGGCGAGCGCGCGCCCTTCGTCGAGCCCCGGCTCCGCGCCGAACTCACCGGTGTTTCCCTGGAGTCGACGCCCGCCGATCTGATCCGGGCGACCTGCGAGGGCATCGGGTACGCGGCCCGGCACTGTCTGGAGGCGGCGGGGCTGACGGGGTCGCTGGCGGTGTGCGGGGGCGGTACGCGCAGCCCGGCCTGGATGCGGTTGCTCGCGGATGTGCTGGGGCGGCCGTTGCGGGTCGTCGAGGGTGAGGTGGGGGCGCGGGGTGCGGTGCTCGCGGCGGCGGAGCGGTACGGGGTTCCGCTGGACGCGGGGGTGTGGACGCGGCCCACGGAGATCGTCGAGCCGGACGCGGGGCGGGCCGCGTACTACGCCAAGGGGTTCGAGGAGCATCTGGCGCGGCTGGCGGTGGCGCGGGGGCGCGTGTGATCGGCGAGGGACAGAGGGAGCCGGAGAACAGAGGGAGCCGGGGAATTGACGAGACGCAAGGCGTGTCCCACCTGCGACGGCTGGCAGGACTTCCGGCCGGTGCGCGGGGCCGAGAAGGCCGCGATCCGGGCGGAGAAGGGTGCGCGGCACTACGTGCACGACTACTGGCGCTGCACCGCCGCCGGCTGCCTGTGGTACCAGCGCTGGTACAGCAGGGGTGACGGTGGCCTCCTCCCGGAGGAGTTCCGGGAGGAGGCCACGCCGACGGCATGACCGATTCCGGGCTCACGTCGCCGGGAACGCCCCGCCTACGCTCCCGGTTCCACCCGTTTTTTCATGGGATCGGGAGGTCCGCGTGTCCGACAGGATTCACTGCCCCAGGTGCCCCAAAGGGAAGCTGCACCCGTTCCGCAGGGTCAACGCGAAGGAGGAGAAGCACATCGAGAAGGTGCTGAACGGGAAGAAGGGCGCCCACGGGTTCTGGCGGTGCGAGGGCAAGACGACACTGGGCCAGTGCCTCTGGGTGCAGCCCTACACCGTCCAGTCGGAGGGCTTCAGCCTCCCGCCGGAATTCAGCTGAGGTTGCTGAAGTCCGGGCCGTTCGTGCGGGTGCGCTTCAGCTCGTAGAAACCGGGGACCGAGGCGACCGCGACCGTGCCGTCCCAGAGGCGGGCCGCTTCCTCGCCCTTGGGGGCGGGGGTGACGACCGGGCCGAAGAAGGCGATCTGCTCGCCGTCGGGGCCGGGGACGGCGATGACGGGGGTGCCGACGTCCTGGCCGACCTTCTCGATGCCCTCCTTGTGGGAGGCGCGCAGCTCGGTGTCGTAGGTGTCCTTGTCGGCGTACTCGATCAGGTCGGCCGGCAGGCCCACGTCGGACAGGGCGAGGGCGATGGACTCGGGGGTCACGCCCAGGCCCTCGTTGTGGATGCGGGTGCCGAGCGCGGTGTAGAGCTTGCCGACGACCTCGTCGCCGTGCAGTTGCTGGGCGGCGATGACGACGCGGACCGGGCCCCAGGACTTGCCGCCGGGGCGCATGTTCTCCGCGTACTGCTCCGGGAGCTCGTCGAGGCGGTTCTCGTTGAGGACGGCGAGGCTCATCACGTGCCAGCTGACCTGGATGTCCCGGACCTTCTCCACTTCCAGCACCCACCGGGAGGTCATCCACGCCCAGGGGCACAGCGGGTCGAACCAGAAGTCCACGGGGGTCTTGGCGGTCTCAGACATGACGCTCCTCGGAATACGGCCGTTTCCCCACGGCAACACCGCCCCTCGCCACCTCATTCCCGGGTACCGGCCGTCAGGGGCGCATGGCAGGATCGGCCCTGACCGCATAGCGAACACCGTTGATCGAACACCATCCGAGGGAGCGCTCCGTGCCCGGTGAGAATCTGTCCCGCGACGAGGCCCGCGAGCGGGCCGCCCTGCTGTCCGTCGACGGGTACGACGTGTCCCTCGACCTGCGCTCGGCGGTCGGCGACGACGCCGGTGCGGGACCGCGGACCTTCCGGTCGGTGACGACGATCCGGTTCCGCTGCGCCGAGCCGGGCGCGGCGAGCTTCGCGGACCTGATCGCACCGGCCGTCACCGCCGTGTCGCTGAACGGCAAGGACCTCGACCCGGGCGCGGTCTTCGACGGCACGCGCATCCAGCTGGAGGACCTGGCCGCCGAGAACGAGCTGATCGTCGACGCGCAGTGCGCGTACTCCCGCACCGGCGAGGGCATGCACCGCTTCGTCGACCCCGAGGACGGCGAGGTCTACCTCTACACGCAGTACGAGCCGGCCGACGCGCGCCGCGTCTTCGCCAACTTCGAGCAGCCGGATCTGAAGGCGCCGTTCCGTGCCGAGGTGCGGGCCCCCGAGGGCTGGACGGTGTGGAGCAACGGCGTCGGCGAACTGGCCGACGGCGTATGGAAGTTCGCGGAGACGAAGCCGATCTCGACATACATCACGGCGTTCGCGGCGGGCCCGTACCACTACGTCACGGACTCCTACTCCCGCACCTTCGAGGACGGTACGACGCTGGAGATCCCGCTCGGCGCGATGTGCCGCAAGGGGCTCGCGCCGCACTTCGACGCCGACGACGTCTTCCTGATCACCAAGCAGGGCCTGGACTTCTTCCACGACCACTTCGACTACCCGTACCCGTTCGGGAAGTACGACCAGGCGTTCGTGCCGGAGTACAACCTCGGCGCGATGGAGAACCCGGGTCTTGTCACCTTCCGCGAGGAGTACATCTTCCGGGGGAAGGTGACGCAGGCGTCCTACTCGGGGCGGGCGAACACGATCCTGCACGAGATGGCGCACATGTGGTTCGGCGACCTCGTCACCATGGAGTGGTGGGACGACCTGTGGCTGAAGGAGTCCTTCGCCGACTTCATGGGCGCGTTCGCGCTGGTCGGCGCGACCCGCTTCACCGACGGCTGGATCACCTTCGCCAACCGCCGCAAGGCGTGGGCCTACCGCGCGGACCAGCTCCCCTCCACACACCCGATCACCGCCGACATCCGCGACCTCCAGGACGCGAAGCTCAACTTCGACGGCATCACGTACGCCAAGGGGGCGTCCGTACTGAAGCAGTTGGTGGCGTACGTCGGCCAGGACGCGTTCCTGGAGGGCGCGCGCCGCTACTTCAAGCGGAATGCGTACGGCAACACGCGCCTCGGTGATCTGCTGTCGGTGCTGGAGGAGACGAGCGGGCGGGACATGGCGTCCTGGGCGCGGTCCTGGCTGCAGACGGCCGGGGTCAACTCCCTCACCCCGCAAGTGGTGTTGGACGTGGAGGGCGGCCGTATCGCCGAGCTGGCCGTGCTCCAGGAGGCGGCCGAGTCGCACCCCGAACTGCGCCCGCACCGGGTGGCGGTGGGCCTCTACCGCAGGGAGGACAACCGGCTCGTGCGGTACGAGCGGGCCGAGGTGGACGTCGACGGTCCGCGCACGGTCGTGGTGGAGCTGGCCGGTGCGGACGCGCCGGAGCTGGTGCTCGTCAACGACGACGACCTCACGTACTGCAAGACCCGCTTCGACGCGACCTCGTTGGACACCCTGCGCGAGCACCTCGGCGCGCTGACCGACCCGATGGCGCGGGCGCTGTGCTGGTCGGCGCTGTGGAACATGACGCGGGACGCGCTGCTGCTCGCGCCCGACTTCATCGACCTGGTGATGCGGTTCGGGCGGCGGGAGACCGACATCGGCGTGCTGCAGATGCTGCACGCGTGGGCCAACTCGGCGCTGGTCAACTACTCGCCGCCGTGGTGGCGCGAGACCGGCGCGAAGCTGCTGGCGCACATCGCGCTGCGGGATCTGCGGGACGCCGAGCCGGGCAGCGAGCAGCAGCTGGCGTGGGCGCGTTTCTACGCGTCGGTGGCATCGGCGCCGGAGGAACTCGCCCTGCTGAAGGCCCTGTTGGACGGCACGGAGAAGATCGAGGGCCTTGCCGTCGACCAGGAGCTGCGCTGGGCGTTCCTGGAGCCGCTGGCCGCGCACGGCGCCGCCGACGAGAGTGCCGTGGCCGCCGAACTGGCCCGCGACGACACCGCGTCCGGCAAGCGGCACCAGGTCCGCTGTCTCGCCGCGCGTCCCTCGGCGGCCGTCAAGGCGCAGGCGTGGGCGCAGGTCGTGGAGTCGGACGCGCTGTCGAACGCGCTCGTCGAGGCGACCATCGCGGGGTTCGCGCAGCCGTCGCAGCGGGAGTTGCTCGCGCCGTACACGGAGAAGTACTTCGCGGCGATCGAGCGGGTGTGGGCGGAGCGGTCGATCCAGATCGGCGTGGACGTGGTGCGGGGGCTGTTCCCGGCGTACCCGGCGGCCGAGTACGCGCAGGCGACGCTGGACGCGACGGACGCGTGGCTGACGTCCCACGAGGAGGCCGCGCCGGCGCTGCGGAGGCTGGTGCTGGAGGCGCGGGACGATCTGGCGCGGGCGCTGCGGGCGCAGGCGGCGGACAACGAGGGCCGGGGTGCGGACGGTTCGCTCGGCTGATCGTTGGCCTGTGATTGGCCTCTGTGTGACCGTTACTGAATACAGGTAATCGCAGCCGTAACCCCTGGTCCACCCCATCCGGACCAGGGGTTTTCGGTGCCTACTCGGCATCCGAACGCCTGTCCTTTAGTGCCATGTTGTCCGGATTTGTCGACGGGCGTGTAACAGCGGTTAGGGACCGGATCCGGCGCGGAAAACCCCGTTGCATGAACCACAACACCCCGCTCTCCCCCCGCCCCCTCAGCCACCTCTCCGAGGCGCACCGCCGCGTGCTGACGACGGCTCAGCTCCGGGCGCACGGCGTTCCGGCCGCCGAGGTGAACGAGCAGTGCCGTCCCGACGGCCCGTGGCAGCAACTGCTCCCCGGCGTCGTCCTGTTGCACTCCGGGCCGCCCACCGGCGAGGAGCGGCTGCACGCGACGCTGCTGTACGCGGCGCGGGAGCGGACGGCGGGGGTGCCGGTCCAGCCCGGCGCGGAGGAGCCGCACCGCCCCACGTACGCGGAGACGATGGTGACGGGCCTGGCGGCACTGACCCTGCACGGCTTCACCTCCGCCCCGGAGTTGGCCTCGCTCAAGCAGATCGACGTCCTGGTCCCGCGCATGCGCCGGCTCCGCTCGACGGGCTGCGCGCGGATCGTCCGTACGGCGGCGCTCCCCACCCCGCAGCAGGTGAAGGGCGTCCCGGTCGCCCCGGTGCCGCGGGCCCTCGCGGACGCGGTGGCGGAACTGTCGGACGCGAACGCGGTCCGCGGGCTGCTCACCGAGGCGGTACGCGGCGGCCACTGCGAACCGGCCGCGGTGGTACGGGAGTTGAACAACGCCAAGCTGCTGAGCCGCCCGCACGTGGTGGACGCGGTGGACTCGCTGCTGGCCGAGGGCCGCGCGATCGCGGAGGACCGCCTCTACCGGATGGTGAGCGAGTACGGCCTCCCGGACCCGGTGTGGAATGTGGATCTCAGGTTGCCGGGCGGCCCGCACCTGGGCGGCCTGGACGCGTACTGGCCCGAGCAGGCGGTCGCCGTAGAACTGGACACCCGCGCTCCGCGCCAGGACGAGGACGCCCTGTGGTCGGAGTACGCCCGCAAGCGCGAGCACCTGGAGCGGCTGGGCATCACGGTCGTCCACATCACCCCGAAGAAGCTCCGGGACGCGATGGAACAACAGGCGGCGGTGGTCCGTACGGCGCTGATGGCGTCGGCGGACCGCGATCCGGCCGCGTATGTCGTGGTGCTGCCCCGGTAGTGACGGACCGGGGCGGGATCAGGAGGGGAGAGGAGGGGCCACCGGGGGTCGGTGGCCCCTCCTCATGTGTGCGCCGCGTGTTTACAGGGGCTCGGGCAACGGCGGCGGGGCGGTGCTCGTCGTCGTGTGGCCCGCGTGGAGGCCGTCGATGAGGGCGGCGTAGGAGGCGATCATGCGCGTACGGCTGAAGCGTTCGCGGCTGCGGGCGTGGGCCTTGGCGAACTCCGCGCGGCCGATGACCGCCTCGGTCCAGGCCGACGCGATGGCGTCCGGGTCGGGGGGTGTGACGATGCCGTGTCCCGCGACGATGGAGGCGCTGTCGCCGACGTCGGTGGCGACGGGGACGGCCCCGCACATCATGCCCTCGATGAGGCACAGGGGCGCGGCCTCGCCGAAGGACGAGGTGAGCGCGACGACGTCGGACCCGGCGTAGACGGTCTCCATGTCCCGCCGTACGCCGAGGAGATGGAGCCGGTCGGTAAGTCGTTCCCGCTCCTCCCCGAAGGCGTCGTCGATGTCGGCGGAGAGGGCGGGCTGGTCGTGGTCGGTCATGCCCGCGCCGCACATCAGGACATGCCCGGCGGGTTCGCGCCGTAGCCATTCCTTGGCCGCGCGGAGGAAGAGCGGGATGTTCTTCATCGTGGCGTAGCGGGCGGCGAAGACGACGACGGGGGCGGTGTCCGGGATCCCGAGGGAGGCGCGGAGGGCGAGCCGCCGGGCCGGGTCGGGACGGAACCGCAGCAGATCCACGCCATTGGGGATGACGTGGAGGACCTCGGGCGGGATGCCGGCGGCCTGGTAGGCGTCGCGGGTGGAGTCCGCGCAGCAGACGGCGGCGACGACCTTGCCGTCGGCGATGGCGGCCTTCAGTTCGTCGAGAGCGGTGCCGGAGTGTTCGGGGTCCGAACGGTGCAGGCACACGACGACGGGGCGGCGGGGCAGGCCCGCCTGGTTGAGCAGAGAGAGCGGCTGCTCCTTGAGCGACAGAACGACGTCGGCGTCCGCGAGGGCACGGGCGGCGTCGGCGAGCTCGGGCCCGGTGAAACCTTCGGTGACCGGATCACCGTCGCCGCGGAAGCTGCGGCCGAGGGTGGAGACCCCGACACCGGCCGCGGTCAGTTGCTGATAGCAGGCGTCGTTCTCCATGGCCTGCCGGGTTGCTTCTCGGTGTACTTCTCCGTGAATGCTGAGCACCGTATGGTGCTGGCCGCCCTCCACCAGTCCCAGTACGACGTCGCTGTGGACGATACGGGCTCCTCCGGAGAAGAACCCCTCGTAGACCGACAGCACGTGCAGCTCGTGTCTAGCGCGCACACGACCACCCGCCTTGCGTATGAATCGAGCCATCCCCGTGAACAGCGGGTTAGCCGTTATGAGGCGGCACGGACATTTCGTGCGAATGAACTGGGCGTCTCGTGTCTGGGTCCGATTGGTTATCCGGGGGTCAATTGGTACGAGGCCCTACGGCGAGCTGGACACGAACCGACTTTCCGATGTCTCCGCGCGGAAACCGGCCGGGGATTCGAGGGCTTTTCTGACCACGGCAAACACCGGTGGCAGGTCCGATACGTCGATCGTCGGCGCGGTGTTCTCTTCGTCTACGACGACTCGCGGCCGGACCTCTCGTCCTTGGGGCTCACGCGACTGACGGACGCCCGCCTCGCCGCGCGTTCCCGGCGTGGCCTCCGTCATGCGCGGTGAAGACGAACGCCGACGTGTCGCCGTCCAGGTCGATGGTCAGCGAGGCGTCCAGCGCCTTGGCCAGCCGGGTGAGCAGGGGCAGGGTGGGTACGGAGTCGCCGCCCTCGATGTTGGAGATCTGCGGCTGCGTCATCCCGGCCCCGCGAGCCAGCTCGGTCTGCGACAGGCCCAGCTCGATCCGTCGGTCGTGGACGGCCTGCCCGAGGGCGAACGCGTACCCGGCCTCCACATAGGCCGGCGACTCCTCGACGGACTCACCCAAGAGCTTCCTGGTACGCCGGGTCTTCCACTGGGAGTGATTCACGGCCGCTCCTCCTCGATCCGCTCGTAGCTGTGCTCGGCGGATCCATGCTCCCGCCTCGCACACCTTCCGCTTGCCACCGAAGTGCCGCGAGTACGGCTCCCCCAGAGTGGTCGGCCGAGCCGCGAACATGTCGGCAACCCGTTCGGGACGGAGCCGACCGGCCCCAACTCCCGTGAATCCAGGGCCCACTTCACAAGTCCCCACTTCGCAAGTCCCGCGAAACCGGGAACCGTTCCCCCGCCCGGCATGTCGTCAGGCTCATGGTGTCTCTGTTCGCGATCTTCGGGCCGCCCGTGGTCACGGTCTTTCTCGTTGCCTTCGGGGCGGTTCCGTACGGGTTGTGGGTGACCGGGAAGAAGCCCTCGCGGCCGGCTCGTTGGGCGGTGCTCGGGGGTGGGGCCGCGATCGCCGCCTACGGGGCCGGAGTCGACTACGGGCTCGCCTTCACGAACCCGCTGGACCTGTGTGCGGGGAAGACTGCGGACGGCGTGCGCTGGCAGACCCCGGGGCACGCCACCCTGATATCGACGCGCGTGGGCAGCTTCCCGCTGTCCGTCAAGTGCCGTTGGAGCAGCGGGTACAGCACCGAGATGGTGTGGCCCTGGGCCTCGCCCGTGCTGTACGCGGGGCTGGCCTGCGCCGTCGGTTGTTCCGTCCTGCTGCTCGTCCGGCGGCACCGGCGCTGAGCCGTCACGTCCCGCGGTCGAGCGGGTTTCAGCCCTTCTTCAGGAGCAGCTCCGTGTTGCGGTCCTTCGGGTCGCCGCCCAGCACCGTGCTGGAACCCGGTGCGTTGTACGACAGTTCGCGGTACAGGGCCGCGAGACCGGTCTGGGTGAGGTCGGAGAAGTCGGTGCGGTGCGGGGCCGCGGACTCGATGAGCGTGGTGAAGAGGGAGATCGTGCCGTCCTTGTTGTCCACCAGCTCGATGACACGGGCGAGTTGGGGATAGTCGACGTGCGAGGCGGTCGAGATCTCCCAGAAGCTGCGGCCGTCGGGCGCCGAGTGCGGGGTGATGACGTTGCGGTGGATGTGGCCGTTGACCCAGGCCAGCACGTTCGGGTGGCTGCCGAGGAGGGCGACGACCGCCGAACCCTCGTAACGGCGCTCGGTGGGGTGCGCCGGGTCGGGGCGGGTGTTGTCCATCGTCTTGCTGGTGTGGTGGCTGAAGATCACCGCGTACGAGTCCTTGTTGTCGCGCAGTGTCTTGTCCAGCCACCTCAACTGCGTTGCCCCGATGGACCCTTCGTAGTGACCGCCCGCGTCCGTGGTGTCGAGGCTGATGCCGATCACGTCGTCGGCGATGCGGAACGCGTAGTACTGCGTGCCCGCGTCGACGTTCGCGGAGGAGTAGCCGTGCCCGACCGGACCGTACCCCTGGTAGGCCGGGTCGAGGTGCGCCTTGAGGTACTCGGCGGAGGTGTACGGCGCGCGGTTCTCGTCCGGCGTGACCGAGCGCGCGGAGCGGGCGTGCGCCTTGAGGAAGTCGCGGTAACCGGAGCCCTTGGGGTCCTTGGCGTCGCGGATCGAGTTCTGCAGCTTCTTCGCCTCGGCCGCCGTCGCGGTCATCAACTTCTTGCCGCCGATGGCGAGTTCGGTGAGGTACGGGTCGGCGTGCGAGCCGAAGCAGCCGAGCGGCAGCGCGTCGTGGTTGCCGACCGTCGAGTACCAGGGCAGGTTGAGGCCGGGGCTGCGGACCTCGCGGATCGCGGCGGCCAGGAAGCCCTTGAGGTGCGGGAAGCCGACCTGCTTGTCGCCGTCGCGCACGGTGGAGTCGGCCTGCCAGTACAGCTTGAGGCCGCTGTTCTGGACGCCCTCGTAGTGGCGCGGGTCACCGGTGTTGGGGGTGAACCGGCCGCCGCTCATGATCTTCATGAACCATTCCAGCTCGGACTTCGCGTTGTTGTCCGTGTTGTCGCCGGTGGTCATGACGAAGTGCAGCGGGGAGCCGGTCACCGGGGCGCCGCGCAGCGCGTTGACCCGCTCGACCAGCGAGATCCCGCCCTGCACGGTCAGCGCCTCGTGCGGGCGCCACGCGTGCTTGTCGGTCGAGCGCAGGTACTCCAGACGCAGCGGGTGCTGGACGTCCATCAGGTGCAGGTCGGTGAACTGTACGAACGACGCGAGTGCCGTACGGCGGCCCGCGCGCCCGGACTTGGCGTTGGCGAGGTCGCCGCGCACGACGCGCTTCCACCCGGCGCCGTCGCCGAGCCGGCGGTAGCCGGAGCTGGTACGCGGCGCGGCGACCGTCGCGAGGGTGGTGCCCTTGGTGTACGGGGCCAGGGGTGCGGCCGGTGCCTTGCGGGACTCCGCCACGGGTGCCTGGGCGGCGGCGTCGGTGGCGTTCGTGGCGGCCTGGCTGTCGGTGGGCCGTAGGGCGTAACCCACGCCCGCGGAGACGGACACGGCCGCGGTGGCGGCGAGGACGGTACGGCGGTTGACCCCCAGCGCGGAGCTGGCGACAGAGCGTGTGCGCGACATGGCGCGATCTCCCCGAGTACGAACTGCGTCGGCAGTGGTCGCGGGGGTGCGCGGCGATCGGTTTTCGATCGCGGTCGCGAACTTCCCGCTCGTACTGGATGCTTGGCATCGGGGATGACCTGCGCGTAAACGAGACGGCAACGCGTAGCGCCGATCACCGTACGTGGATCTTGGCGCCCCCTGTGCGTTCGTGAACGCTCGTCGAGCCGCCGGGAAGCGGCTACTCCGTGTTCATCTGCCGGGGTACTGAAGCTATCCCGGAGCTATTTCGGGGAGGGCTCGACCCGTCCGACGGGCGGCCGCTCGCGCCACAGTCGCAGCGCGGTGTCGATCAACCCGACCCGGGTCAGCGCGGGTACGTCGTCCAGTGGATGCCAGGCCGCCATGTCGGTCGAACCGCCGATCTCGTTGCGCAGTTCGCCGCCGACGATCTTCGCCTCGTAGACGAGTCGGAGGCCGTGCTGGTCCACCTTGCGGCGGTGGCGCCACGGGATGACGTGGTGGATCGAGTCCATGCCGAGGAAACCGGTGACCTCGACGTGGTAGCCGGTTTCCTCCTCCAGTTCCCGTACGACCGTGTCGTTGGGGTGTTCGCCGTGGTCCATGCCGCCGCCGGGGAGGACCCACTCGTAGCCGCCGGCCGGTGCGGGTGATCGGGCCAGCAGGAGGTGGTTGTCGCGGACGCAGATGGCGTAGGCGGCGACCCTGAGCTTTTGGCGCATCCGGAGACGTTAAGTGCGCTGTAGGAAGTGCCGCAATGTGAATTCGTTCGGCTTTCGCGCCGTCGTGGCTGGTCGCGCAGTTCCCCGCGCCCCTGAAGGGGCGCTCAACGTGCCGGAGTTGGATTCGCAGGGGAGTATTCAGGAGGCGACCAGCGGAGTGGGATCGCTGCTGGGGTCTCGATCGCCTCGGTGAGGGTGAAGCGGACCCTGCGTTCGCCGTTCTCGTCGAACTCCGGGCTTGCCTTGCCGGTTAGTTGGAGTGTGGTGCCCGTCGTCCAGTCCAGGAAGAGGAGTCCTGCGCGGGGGTCGGTGACGAGGTTGCCGAGGCTCAGGAACATGGCGTTGCCTGTGTAGTCCGGCCAGGTCAGGTCGTGGGGTGAAGTCGCTTGTACGAAGCCGGGGTTGCCGCCGCGGTGGCTGGCGTCGGCGCCGTGCTTGTGGACGGTGGCCAGGAAGAAGGTGTCTGCCGTCTTGATGAACTCGGTCTGCATGGAGGTCAGTTCGGTGGTGTGCCGGGGGCGCTCGGGCTCACGCGTCGCGATCGTCTCGTAGGACTCTCTCCGCTGGATGTATTTGGGGCAGTTGGAGAACACTCGCTCCGCCTCGATCGCCAATCCCCCTGCTGTGCGCCGGAGTTGGCCGTCCACTCTCATGCGGCGGCGGGTGCGGGGGTCCAGGGCGATCGTGCCTACCGGGAGGTCCCGTGCCTCGGACAGGGCCGGGGTGAGGGGGTCCGTGGGGCGGGGGGCGCCGGTGATCGAGATCTGGTGTGGGCCCGTCGCGCGGACGAAGCCCGGGGTGCCGGTGAGCGGGGAGGCCCATACCCGGCCCGTTGCCGGGTCGGCCGCGCCCAGGATCAGGAGGGGCTGGAGTTCGAGGAAGGCGGCGGCCACCGGTTTGATGCCCTGGCCGATGATCTGGCCGACGTGGTCGGCGAGTTCACGTACCCCCGCCAGGTCCTGCACGGCGCGGGAGCCCGCGTGATAGGTCTCCATGAGTACCTCCCTGGCCTCCATGGTTAGAAGAAGCCGCAGGTCGGGGCCTCCGCGTTCGGGGCCGGGGCGTCCTCCGCGCCCGTCGGCACCGAGATCTCCAGGCGGGTGCCGTCCGGGTCGTGGAAGAAGATGCCGCCGGAGGCCGCGCCTTCGCGGTGGGCGACCACGCCCTCGTACGCGAACTCGGCGCCGTAGGCCTTGAGTGCCTCCTCGTACTGACGGACGTGCTCGATCGAGTCGGCCGCGAACGCGAGGTGGTGCAGGCCGGCGCGGTCGTTGGCGTACGGGCCCTGCGCCTGCTGCCAGAGGGTGAGGACCGGGTGGTTGCCGGTGCCGTCGCCCAGGAACGCGTACCGGCGGTCGTCCTCCTTGCCCTCGGTGAGGACCGCGAGGCCGAGGACGTCGCGGTAGAAGGCGAGGGAGCGGTCGAGGTCGGTGACGTTCAGGCCGATGTGGCCGAGGTGCGGGGTCGTCATGGGAAGCCCTTCGCTGACATAACCGTTGTCGGTCACTTTAGTGGTTAGAATCGGTGAGGGTCAACCGGTCACGTAGTCTTGAGCGGTTAGATCAGAAGAGAGGCTCCCGATATGCCGAAGCCCACGTCGAAGTCGAAGCCGACGCCCCTCACCGAGGACCCCCGGCCGCTCATCGGCGAGCCGCTCGCGCTCGACCTGCTCAACACCTGGTGGATGCGGGACGGGGCCGTACAGGATCTGCTCACGGTCCCGGGCGGGCTTGCCGTGTGGCTCGCGTCGAATGGGCTCGACGGGCGGTTCGCGGCCGACACGGTCACCCTGACGCACGTCAACGTCGCTCGCGGCGCGCTGAAGACGGCCCTCGACGACGGCCGCACGGACGACCTCGACGCCGTGCTCGGCATGGGACGCATCCGGGCCACGCTCACCGCCGACGGGCCCGGCGAGGTGCCGGAGTTCGAGGACCCCAGGTGGGGGCCGGGCTGGCTCGCCGCCCGCAGTTATCTGGAGCTGCTCTCCACCGCCCCGGACCGCATCCGCCGCTGCGCCCACGAGGCGTGCGTGCTGCGCTTCTTCGACACGTCGCGGAACGGGACCCGGCGCTGGTGCTCGATGGCGGCCTGCGGCAACCGCGCGAAGGCGTCCCGTCACTACGCCCGTTCGAACCCCGGGAACGAATAGGGGGTTTTCCCCATACGTTCATAGCGTTTCGGTCAACACTTCCCAAACAACTGTCCCTTGGGTAAAGCTGTGCCCTCGTCCGGCACTGGATTCTTCACCTACAAGGGATGCCGATGACCCTCTCCCACCAGAGACGCGTGGCCCGGATATCCGTGGCCGCCGGTCTCGTCGCCGCGCTCTCCGCGGCCGGGCCGATACCCATGGCCTTCTCCGCCGACTCGCCGTCCGCCACCACATCCGCGGACCCGAGCGTCAAGTCCGCCGCCGCCAAGCTCGGTTCGGACGACGCCGATCTGCTCGCCACGGCCAAGGCCGACGGCGCCAAGAACGTCACGATGATGATCGCCACCGCGCCGGGCGCGACCGAGCAGGTCGCCCAGCAGCTGGACGCGGTCAAGGGCGGCTCCGTGGGCCGCACCTACGACAAGCTCGGCTACGTCCGCGCCACCGTCCCGACCGGCAAGGCCGACTCGGCGATCGCCGCCGCCTCGAAGCTGTCCTCGGTGCAGGCCATCGACCTGCGGCAGGAGATCGCCCTCGACGACCCGACGCCGAGCGCGGACACCGCGAAGGGCGCCAAGAACGCGTCCAGCGCGGCCACTTACTCCGGGCCGAGCAAGAGCACCCCCGCCGAGAACCCGTACAACCCGTCCTTCGAGACGGGCGCCGTCGACTTCGTGAAGAAGAACCCGAAGGCGGACGGCCGCGGCATCACCATCGGCATCCTCGACTCCGGCGTCGACCTCGGCCACCCGGCGCTGCAGAAGACCACCACCGGCGAGCGCAAGATCGTCGACTGGGTCACCTCGACCGACCCGATCGTCGACGGCGACCAGACCTGGCGCCCGATGGTGACGGCCGTCTCCGGCCCCAACTTCACCTACGGCGGCACGAGTTGGACGGCGCCCGCGGGGTCGTACGAGATCAGCACGTTCAAGGAGTCGTACACCACCGGCGGTGACGCGAAGGGCGACGCGAACCGTGACGGTGACACCACCGACGCGTGGGGTGTCCTGTACGACCCGGCGGCCGGCACGGTGACGGTCGACCTGAACAACAACCAGAACTTCAGCGACGACACCCCGATGAAGCCGTACAAGGACGGCTACCAGATCGGCTACTTCGGGACGGACAATCCGGCGACCGACGTCGTCGAGCGGCAGCCGTTCGTCGTGCAGATCAGCAAGGACGTCCCGATGGACCCGTACGGCGGGTCCTGGGTCGGCAAGACGGCCGACTTCGTCAACATCGGTGTCATCGAGTCCGAGCACGGCACGCACGTCGCCGGCATCACCGCGGCGAACGGCCTGTTCGGCGGCAAGATGAACGGCGAGGCGCCCGGCGCGAAGCTCGTGTCGTCCCGGGCCTGCACCTGGACCGGCGGCTGCACCAACGTGGCGCTCACCGAGGGCATGATCGACCTCGTCGCCAACCGCGGTGTCGACATCGTCAACATGTCGATCGGCGGCCTGCCCGCGCTGAACGACGGCAACAACGCGCGCGCCGCGCTGTACACGCGGCTCATCGACACGTACGGCGTGCAGCTCGTGATCTCGGCCGGCAACTCCGGTCCGGGCGCCAACACGATCGGCGACCCCGGCCTGGCCGACAAGGTGATCTCGGTCGGCGCCTCCATCTCGAAGCAGACCTGGGCGGCCAACTACGGCTCGCAGGTGGCGACTTCGTACCAGCTGCTGCCGTTCTCCTCGCGCGGTCCGCGTGAGGACGGCGGCTTCACGCCGACGCTCGTCGCGCCCGGCGCCGCGATCAACTCGACCCAGACCTGGCTGCCCGGTTCCCCGGTCGCCGAGGCGGGTTACACGCTGCCGGCCGGCTACTCGATGCTCCAGGGCACCTCGATGGCCTCCCCGCAGGCGGCGGGCGCCTCGGCGCTGCTGCTGAGCGCGGCGAAGCAGAAGAACATCGCGCTCACCCCGGCCACCCTGCGCACGGCGCTGACCTCAACGGCCGATCACATCAAGGGTGTTCAGGCGTACGAGGAGGGCGCGGGCCTCATCAACATCGTGGACGCGTGGAAGTCCATCAAGGACGGCGCCGACGCGCACGAGTACACGGTGAAGGCCCCGGTCGACACCGCGATCGACTACGCGCTGAAGACGCCCGGCTTCGGCACCGGTCTCTACGACCGCGAGGGCGGTCTCAAGGCCGGCGCGAAGAAGACGTACGACATCACCATCACGCGAACCACCGGTGCGGACAAGGCCGTTCGGCACGAGCTGCACTTCGAGAACAACGCCGGTGACACCTTCAAGGTCGTCGGCTCGGACGAGGTCAAGCTCCCGCTGAACCAGCCGGTGACGGTCAAGGTGCAGGCGGCGCCGAAGAGTTCGGGCATCAAGAGCGCGATCCTGGAGGTCGACGACCCGAAGACCGAGGGCCTCGACAAGCAGATCCTCACCACGGTCGTGGTCGCGTCGCCCGTCAACTACACCTACTCCACCGCGAGTTCGGTGCAGCGCAACAGCACGCAGTCGTACTTCGTGAGCGTCCCGGCGGGCGCCAAGGCCCTTGAGGTCGCGATCAGCGGGCTGAAGGACAAGAGCCAGACGCGGTTCATCTCGATCCACCCGTACGGCGTTCCGGTCGAGGACACGGGCACCCCGTACTGCTACAACAACTACCTGGACGGCAACGGCTGCAAGCCCGACGTGCGTTCGTACGCCGACCCGCAGGCCGGTGTCTGGGAGATCGAGGTCGAGGCGCGCCGCACCTCGCCGCTGCTCGACAACCCGTACAAGCTGGACGCCACCGTCCTCGGCGTGGCCTTCGACCCGGAGACCGTGACCGTGCCCGAGGCGAAGGTCGGCGTCCCGGCCACCGCCTCCTGGAAGGTGACGAACAACTACGCGGCGCTGGACGGCACGTTGAAGGGCGGCCCGCTCGGCTCCTCGCTGACCGCGCGACCCACCATCACCGAGGGCGTCACCCAGACCACCACGGTCGACGTGCCCGCCGGCGCCACGTCCCTGGACGTCGCCATCGGCAACGTCTCGGACACGGCGGCGGACCTGGACCTGACGGTGAAGAACGCCGCCGGGACCGTCGTCGGCACCTCCGCCGACGGCGACTCGGAGGAGGCGGTCTCCGTCGCCAACCCGGCCGCCGGTACCTACACGGTCGAGGTCGTTGGCTACTCGGTGCCGTCCGGCTCGACCGCGTACGACTACCGGGACGTGTTCTTCTCCCCGGCGCTCGGCACGGTCACCGTGGACGGTTCGACCCCGGTGAAGCTCGCCACGGGCGCCTCGGCGACCGTCTCCGGCAGCGTCACCGCCCTGGCCCCGGCCCCGGCGGGACGGGAGTTCTTCGGCCAGGTGCAGCTGGTCGACGCGCACGGCACGGCCGCGGGCGTGGGCAGCGTGAAGATCGAGAAGGTCACGTCGTAGCCATCGGCACGGCGTGAGGGGGCGGGCGTCCATGGGGGCGCCCGCCCTTCTCGTTGTCAGCCGGTCGGGCAGGTAGTGGTGCCGGGCCCGGTCAGCGCCTCGACGATCGCGGCACTGTCCGTGGCGACCGCGTCGTCGCCCACGGCCCAGAGGGTCGCCGTGTCCGAGCCCTTCGGGACCCCGACCAGCACGTGCTGCCCCTGGCGCGGCGCCGGTTGGGCCCCCGCGTCCAGGACGACCGTGACGTCGGCCGGGCCGTGGGCTGGCCGGTAGGAGCGGGTGACGGCGAGCGTGATCCGTTTCCGGGGGTCGGAGCCCGGCCGCACCTCGGTCACCGTCCCCTCGACGATGAGGCGGGAGCAGGCCACGTACAGCTCCGGGTCGGACAGGGCGCCCGAGGCCTCCGGCGCCTTGTCCTGCGCCGGGCCGGAGGCGGTCTTCGCCCCCTGGTCCGCGCTGTTGCTCGCCGCGCCGCCCGAGATCCCGTTGTGCGCGGTCAGCCAGGCGAGCCCGGTGATCATCGTGGCGACCACGGCCGTCGCGAGGGTGCCGTAGGCGAGGACGCGCAGGGCGGGACGGCGGCGGCGGGTCGGACGGGACGGCTTCGGCGCGGGTTCAGGTTCGGGTTCGGGTTCGGAGAGGGCGTGTCCGATGAGGCCCAACTGCTCGCGCAACAGCGCCACTTCGGCCGTAGCGACCGCGTGTTCGGCCATGAACCCGGCGTCCGCGCGGGCCGCTTCCGGCAGCGGCTCGTCCGTGATCGCGGCCATCAGCGCGTCCACGCCGTCGTACTCGGGAGCCACGTCACACCACCTCGTCCTCGTGCAGGCGGTCGCGCAGGGCGCGGACCGCGGAGTGCAGCCGGCTCTTGACCGTGCCTTCCGGGATGCCGAGTTCCTCGGCGATCCCGCGCACGGGGAGGTCGGCGAAGAAGCGCAGGACGAGGACCTGGCGGTGCTGGTCGGGCAGTTCGTCCAGGCCCTGGGCCACCGCCAGGGACAGGACGCTCGTGTCCTCGCCGGAGGGGTGCTCCAGCTGGCGCAGGGAGGCGAGGCGCTCCCCCACCCGTTCCTGGCGGCGTTTGGCGCGGTGCCAGTCCATGGCGAGGTTGGAGGCGACGACCGCCGCCCACGCCGAGACGTCGCGCGGCGCCTCGTCGCCCTTCGCCGCGCGCTCCAGCAACCGCAGCCGTACCTGCTGGACGCCGTCCGGCAGATCCGCCTGCGGCACCCCGCCGAGCGCGAGCACCGCCCGTACCCGGCGTTCCTGGGCCGCGTCCAGAGGATCGGCGTCCTCCTGGACCCGGCGGGCCTTTCTGCGCAGCACAAGCCACCCCCTCACCGCGTTTCCTCTACGACGCGGGAGGGGGCGGAAACGTTCGGCCGAGGGGGGACGAGTTTTCCGCGGCGGCGGGCGGAGGCGTGGATCACACCGGCGGGCGGGACGGCTTGCGGTGCGGGGCCGGTGCGGGACGGATTTCTCGCAGCGCGCGGAGCCGCCGCCGCAGGATCGGTCCGGGGGCGGTCGGGTGGCGCGTCCCACTCCTCGGGCCGGACCGCGAAAGGATTGGACACGCGGGCACGGGTGAGACGCATCATGGAAGCGCTGGACCACGTAGAACGCACGCAAAGGGAGTCGCCGTGAAGGTCGGAATCGTCGGAGCCACCGGTCAGGTCGGCACGGTCATGCGCAGGATCCTCGTGGAGCGGGACTTCCCGGTCACCGAGCTGCGCCTGTTCGCCTCGGCCCGTTCGGCGGGGACGATCCTGGACGGCGTGACGGTGGAGGACGCGTCGACCGCGGACTACTCCGGGCTCGACATCGTGCTGTTCTCGGCGGGCGGCGCGACGTCGAAGGCGCTGGCCGAAAAGGTCGCCGCGCAGGGCGCCGTCGTCATCGACAACTCCTCCGCGTGGCGCAAGGACCCGCAGGTCCCGCTGGTCGTCTCGGAAGTGAACCCGCACGCGATCATCGACCGCCCCAAGGGCATCATCGCCAACCCGAACTGCACGACGATGGCCGCGATGCCGGTGCTGAAGCCGTTGCACGCGGAGGCGGGGCTCGAGGCGCTGGTCGTCGCCACGTACCAGGCGGTGTCCGGTTCGGGTCTGTCCGGTGTGGCGGAGCTGCACGGGCAGGCGCTGAAGGTCGTGGCCGACGCGGACAAGCTCACGCACGACGGTTCGGCGGTCGACTTCCCCGAGCCGCAGGTCTACAAGCGGCCCATCGCCTTCAACGTCCTCCCCCTCGCGGGCTCGATCGTCGACGACGGCCGCCACGAGACCGACGAGGAGCAGAAGCTCCGCAGCGAGTCTCGCAAGATCCTGGAGATCCCGGAGCTGAAGGTCTCCGGCACCTGCGTCCGCGTGCCGGTCTTCTCGGGGCACTCCCTCCAGGTCAACGCCCGTTTCGCCCGGCCCCTCTCGGTCGAGCGCGCCACCGAGCTGCTCGGCGGCGCCCCGGGTGTGGCCCTGAGCGACATCCCGACCCCCCTCCAGGCGGCCGGCCAGGACCCGTCCTACGTCGGCCGCATCCGCGCGGACGAGACGGTCGAGCACGGGCTGGCGATGTTCATCTCCAACGACAACCTCCGCAAGGGCGCCGCGCTGAACGCGGTGCAGATCGCGGAGCTGGTGGCGGCGGAGCTGAACACCAAGTAGGCGGTACCGAGTAAGCGGTACGACGAAGGGGCGCCCACCGATGGCCGGTGGGCGCCCCTTGATGTGTGTCAGAGCGCGAGGTGCCGCCGCAGCGCGATGTCGATCTCGGCCATGCGCTGCCGCGGAACCGAGCCGATCGAGCGCAGCAGCCGGTCCGCCGCGAGCGCCCGGATCTGCTCGCACTGGACCTTGGAGTCCTTCGGCAGACCGGACTCCTCCGCGGGCAGCAGCACCTGGAACGGATACACCCGAGCCGTGTTCGAGGTGAGCGGCACCAGCGTCACGACACCCCGTCCCGTCCGCTCCACCGATGCGTTGGCGCCGTCGTTGGACACGATCACGGCGGGACGCGCCTTGTTGGCCTCGCTCCCGCGCGCGGGCTCGTAGTCGACCAGGTAGATGTCACCGCGCTTCATCGGTCAACCCGTCCGCCGAGAACTGGTCCCAGAACGCGGCGTCCTCACTGCCGTCCCACTCCGCGAACGCCTCCGTGTACTCCTGCTCCAGCTGCGACTGCCGCAGCAGCTCGATGGCGGCGTGTATCACGGCGGACCGCGAGTCGGCCGCCTTCTTGGCCGCGTACTCGTCGACGAACGCGACATCGTCCTCCGGCAGGCTCACACTGATCTTCATACCCTGAGGATACCCGAGGTATGACTACCTTGCCTACCGCCAGCCCTACCACCTTCTCGCAACGCCGGCCGACTACACCCAGCCCGTCCGGCGTTTGAGGACGAGGCTGCGCCATCCCGAGCCCCCACCCACCCGCTGGGGGCGGTGCTCGGAGTGGCGGCACCTGTTCAGCACAGACCCGCAACTTCAGCCCGTCCGGCACCTCTTCGGCACAGGCCCGCAATGTCAGCCCGTCCGGCGTTTGAGGACGAGGCCCCTTCAGGGCCGATGGGGGTCTGGGGGCGGAGCCCCCAGGGGGTCACGCCCGGCGTACCTCGAAGAAGAAGCACCCGTACTCCACCGCCCGGACGTGGACGAGAACCACGGCCGGATCCGCGAAGGCCCGGGCGAAGGCGTCGTCGTCGAGGGCGTCGACCAGCTCGCCGCCCAGGATGTGCCCCTCGGCCGAGTACCGCCGCAGCACCCGGTGGGCCCCCGCGAAGGGATACCCGGAGCCGGCCGCAGGCCCCCCGCACTCCTCCGCGTGGACGAACACCGGGCCCTGTTCGTCGTAAGCCCCCAGCTCCGCGCCCGTTTCCGCAGCCCAGCGCCGCAGCGGGGCGTACGAGACCAGGGCGATCCGCTCGCCGGGCTCACTGCGGCGCAGGCAGCAGCGGAGCGGAGCACCGCCCTCCTCATCGAGGACGGGAACCATTCGGCGTCCCGCATCGTCAGCAGTGCGCAGCCCCTTCAGGACCGTGGGGTCTACGGGTCGTGCCGTGTACGTCGTCATGAACCCAGACTCGCGCTCGTCCGCCCCGCTCACCGGCGGGATACGGACATCGCGCTTCCCGCAGCTCCCATGGAAGGATGGCGCAACCCACACATAACGAGGAGATGACCGCGTGCCTGGCACAAACCTGACTCGCGAAGAGGCGCGGCAGCGGGCAACGCTGCTCACCGTTGACTCGTACGAGATCGATCTCGACCTCTCCGGCGCGCAGGAGGGCGGGACCTACAGGTCCGCGACGACGGTGCGCTTCGATGTGACGGAGGGCGGCGCCGAGTCCTTCATCGACCTGATCGCCCCGGCCGTCCACGAGGTGACGCTGAACGGCGACCCGCTCGACCCGGACGAGGTCTTCAAGGACTCGCGGATCGCCCTGGCCGGGTTGTTGGAGGGGCCGAACGTTCTGCGCGTTGTCGCCGACTGCGCTTACACCAACACCGGTGAGGGGCTGCACCGGTTCGTCGACCCCGTCGACCAACAGGCCTACCTCTACACCCAGTTCGAGGTCCCGGACGCGCGGCGCGTCTTCGCCTCCTTCGAGCAGCCCGACCTCAAGGCCACCTTCCAGTTCACCGTGAAGGCGCCCTCCGGCTGGACCGTCATCTCCAACTCCCCGACGCCCGAACCCCGGGACGACACCTGGGTGTTCGAGCCGACGCCGCGCATCTCGACGTACATCACCGCGCTGATCGTCGGGCCTTATCACTCCGTCCACAGCGTGTACGAGAAGGACGGGCAGAGCGTCCCGCTCGGCATCTACTGCCGGCCCTCGCTCGCCGAATTCCTCGACTCGGACGCCATCTTCGAGGTCACGCGGCAGGGATTCGACTGGTTCCAGGAGAAGTTCGACTACGCGTACCCCTTCAAGAAGTACGACCAGCTGTTCGTCCCGGAGTTCAACGCGGGCGCGATGGAGAACGCCGGTGCCGTCACCATCCGGGACCAGTACGTGTTCCGCTCGAAGGTCACGGACGCCGCGTACGAGGTGCGGGCCGCCACGATCCTGCACGAGCTGGCCCACATGTGGTTCGGCGACCTGGTCACCATGGAGTGGTGGAACGACCTGTGGCTGAACGAGTCGTTCGCCACCTACGCCGAGGCCGCCTGCCAGGCCTACGCCCCGCAGTCGCGCTGGCCGCACTCCTGGACGACGTTCGCCAACTCCATGAAGACGTGGGCCTACCGGCAGGACCAACTGCCCTCCACCCACCCGATCATGGCCGAGATCAACGACCTCGACGACGTCCTCGTCAACTTCGACGGCATCACGTACGCCAAGGGCGCGAGCGTGCTCAAGCAGCTCGTCGCGTACGTCGGCATGGACGAGTTCTTCGCGGGCGTGCAGGCGTACTTCAAGCGTCACGCGTACGGCAACACCCGCCTGTCCGACCTGCTCGGCGCCCTGGAGGAGACCTCCGGGCGTGACCTGAAGAGCTGGTCGAAGCTGTGGCTGGAGACGGCCGGCATCAACATCCTGAGCCCGGAGATCGAGACCGACGCCGACGGCGTCATCACCGCCTTCGCGATCAGGCAGCAGGCCCCGGCACTCCCTGAGGGCGCGAAGGGCGAGCCGACCCTCCGCCCGCACCGCATCGCGGTCGGCCTCTACGAACTCGACGAGGACACCGGCAAGTTGGTCCGCGACGAGCGCGTCGAGCTGGACGTGGACGGCGAACTCACCGCCGTACCGCAGCTGGTGGGCAAGCGCCGCCCGGACGTCGTCCTGCTCAACGACGACGACCTGTCGTACGCGAAGGTCCGCCTCGACGAGCAGTCCCTCGCGTTCGTCACCGAGCACCTCGGCGACTTCGAGTCCTCGCTCCCCCGCGCCCTGTGCTGGGCCTCGGCCTGGGACATGACGCGGGACGCCGAACTCGCCACCCGTGACTACCTCTCCCTCGTCCTCTCGGGCATCGGCAAGGAGTCCGACATCGGCGTCGTGCAGTCGCTGCACCGCCAGGTGAAGCTCGCGATCGAGCTGTACGCCGACCCGGCCGCCCGCGACGCCCTGCTCACCCGCTGGACGGACGCCACCCTGGCGCACCTGCGCTCGGCCGAGCCCGGCAGCGACCACCAGCTGGCCTGGGCACGGGCGTTCGCGGCGACCGCGCGCACCCCGGAGCAGGTGGACCTGCTGGACTCCCTGCTGGACGGCGCGACGACGATCGAGGGTCTGGCCGTCGACACCGAGCTGCGCTGGGCGTTCGTCGAACGGCTCGTGGCGGTCGGGCACTTCGACGAGGAGGACATCGCCTCCGAGCACGAGCGGGACAAGACAGCCGCCGGTGAGCGCCACGCGGCGACCGCCCGTGCCGCCCGCCCGACCGCGGAGGCGAAGGCGGAGGCCTGGGCACAGGTCGTCGAGTCCGACAAGCTTCCCAACGCCCTTCAGGAAGCGGTGATTTCGGGCTTCGTCCAGACCGACCAGCGCGAACTCCTGGCGCCGTACACGGAGAAGTACTTCGCCGCCGTCAAGGAGGTCTGGGACACCCGCTCGCACGAGATCGCCCAGCAGATCGCGATCGGCCTCTACCCGTCGATCCAGGTCTCCCAGGACACCCTGGACCGCACGGACACCTGGCTGACCAGCGCCGAGCCCAACGCGGCCCTCCGCCGCCTGGTCTCGGAGTCCCGCTCGGGCGTCGAGCGCGCACTCAAGGCCCAGGCCGCGGACGCGGCCGCTTCCTAGCCGGTTCTACGACGACGAAGGGCGCCCGGTGCATGCACCGGGCGCCCTTCGTCGTCTCCTCAGCCCGGGAACATCCCGCCGGTGACATTGACGAACGTGCCGGTGATGCTCGCCGCGTGGTCCGAGGCGAGGAACACGGCGGTGGCGGTGATCTCCGCGAGGGTCGGGTTGCGGCGGGTCATCCGCAGGCTCGACAGATGGTCCAGGATGCCCTGGATCGCCGCCTCGTTGAGGTCGGGGTTGACCTTGCCGAGCTTCTCGACGGTCAGGGTCTCGGGGATCCCGGCGGCCCACAGTCCTACGGCACGCACCCCGCGCGAGCCCAACTCCATCGCCAGGTTGCGCACCAGGCTGTCGGTCGCCGCGTCGGCGGGACCGGTGCCTCCCATCATCGGACTGCCGTGCGCGGAACCGCTGTTGAGGGTCAGGACGACACCGGAACCGCGTTCGGCCATGCGGCGGGCGGCGGCGCGGGCGGTGATGAAGTTGGCGCGGGTGCCGTTGATCACCGGCGCGAGGAAGGCGTCGACGGGCATCTCGGTGATCGGCAGTCCCTGGACGTCGCCGCGCGAGACGAGGTTGAAGGAGATGTCGATGTCGCCGACGCGGGCGAGGTGCTCCGTGACGGCCGACTCGTCGAGGGCGTCCACGACGGCCACCTCGGCGTCCTTGATGTCACTGGCCACGGCCTCCAGCGTCTCCCGGGTGCGCCCCACGAGGTGGACGCGGGCCCCCTCGGCGGCGAAGGCGCGGGCGACCGCACCGCCGATCGAGCCGCCGGCGCCGTAAATGACCGCGGTCTTGTCGGTGAGCAGCATGGTGAACTCCTTGTGGGTCGTGGGTCGTTCGAGTCGGCAGTACAGACGCACAGGGAGCCCACCACTCATCGCTCACAGGCGCAGCGGCAGCCCGAAGGCCGGGAACAGGTGCGGTTCGAAGGACGTGATCTCGGCGATCCGGTCGTCGGCGTCGAAGCGCAGCACGTCGAGAACTTGGGCGCGGTAGACGGTCGTACCGGGGCGGCGGACGTAACCCCCGGCCGCCAACTGCCCGTTGGCGCGAGCGGGCAGATGGCGCCAATGGCCGAGGAACATGGGCGAGTTGGCGTCGAGGCTCACGCTCAGGAACTCCACGAGCGCGTCGCGGCCGGTGAACCAGAACGGGTTCGGCGGCATGGTGAGGGTGACGTCCTCGCTGAGCAGGGCGGCGACCTCGGACAGGTCGAGGCGTTCGGCGGCGGCCATGTACCGCTTGAGCAGGGTGCGTTGACGCTCGGTGGGTTCGGCGGTCGTCCAGTCCGCACGGCGGCCGGGCAAGCGGTCGCGCAGGGTGGGGCGGGCCCGTTGCAGCGCGCTGTTGACCGAGGCCACGGTCATGTCGAGCGCCTCGCCGGTCTCCACGGCGGTCAGCCCGAGCACGTCCCGCAGCACCAACACCGCGCGCTGGCGAGGCGGGAGATGCTGCACGGCGGCCAGGAAGACCAGTTCGAGGGTCTCGCGGGAGACCGCGGCGGCCTCCGGCTGCTCCTCGGCGGAGGGCAACTCGTCGTCGGGGTAAGGCTGTAGCCAGGTGATACGGGCGGGCGGCTCCCCGCCGCCGTGGTTCATGCCGGGCAACGGTTCGTAGCGCCGGGGGCGACGGGCCGTACGGCGCTGGAAGTCCAGGCAGGCGTTGGTGGCGATGCGGTACAGCCAGGTACGGGCACCGGCCCGCCCCTGGAAGGTGTCCCGGGCCCGCCAGGCCCGCAGGAACGTCTCCTGCACCAGGTCCTCGGCGTCGTCGTACGAGCCGGTCATGCGGTAGCAGTGGACCTGGATCTCCCGCCGGTGGGACTCGACGAGGGCAGCGAAGTCCCCTTCGTCGACGGGGACTTGGGGAAGGACAGGGGATTCGGAAGCGGCGGTGACTTCCGTAACGGGTACGTGCGTGACGGATTCCCGGGCCGGCTCCTGGGCGGTGTCCCGTGCCGTGCGCGCCACCCGCCGCAGCCGCGCGACGGACGACGACAGTTCCGTCACACCGGAGTAGAAGACGGAAGGCGGCTGCGGCACCAACTCCTCCACCTGCCGCCCGATCTCCTTGATCAGCCCGTCGACTCCGACCCCGCCGCCACCGCCCTGCCGCTCCCGGTAGGCCTTCTGCCGGCAGGCGGCGGAGCAGTACACGGAACGCCGGCCGGTACGGCCCGCCCGTGCGGTGAGCGGCTTGCCACAACTGGGGCAGGAGTCTGCGGCCACGAGCGCCTCCGGCGTTGCGTCACGGTGTTCCCGCGTGACGCTACCCCGCGGACGGGAACGCGAGGGGTGCGCGAACCGATCTGCCCGAACACCGTCGCGCCGAACGCCAGCGCCATCCCCGCCACCTGCACCGCCGTGAGCGCCTGCCCGAGCGCCGCCCAGCCGACGACGGCGGCGGTCAGCGGGGAGAGCGGGCCGAGGAAGGTGACCTGGGTGGCGGAGAGCCGGCCGATACCCCGGAACCAGAGCCAGTACGCGATCGCCGTGTTCGCCAGTGCGAGGTACAGGTAACCGCCGATCGCCCGCCCGTCCAGCGCGGGCGGCGCCCCCTCGACCAGGAAGGCGACCGGCGCGATCAGCAGCCCGCCGACGGTGAGCTGCCAGCCGGTGAGGGCGAGCGGGCCGACACCGGCGGGGCGGCCCCAGCGCTTGGTCAGCACGGTGCCGGTGGACATCGACGCGGTGGAGGCCAGGGCCGCGAGCACCCCGACCGGGTCGAGCGCTCCGGCCGCCTTCAGGACGACGAGACTGACGCCGAAGGCCGCGACCGCGCCGGTGAGCACGCTTCGGGCCGTGGGCCGCTGCCCCAGCAGGACCGCCGAGAGGCCGACCACGAAGAGCGGCCCGATCGAGCCGACGACCGCCGCCATGCCGCCCGGGAGCCGGTACGCGGACAGGAACAGCAGCGGGAAGAACGCGCCGATGTTCAGCGCCCCGAGCACCGTCGCCTTCCACCACCAGGCGCCGCGCGGCAGCACCCGGGCGATCGCGAGCAGCACGAGACCGGCGGGGAGGGCGCGCATCAGGCCGGTGAAGAGCGGGCGGTCGGGCGGGAGGAACTGGGTGGTGACGGCGTAGGTGGTGCCCCAGGAGACGGGGGCGAGCGCGGTGAGGGCTATGAGGGTCGAGCGGCGGCTCGTGGTGGGCATGGGACGCACCCTTCAAGTAGGTCGCTGCTAACTAGCTTAGCCGTAAGCTAGTTAGCGTCAAGCCACTAACCCGTGACCGACTGACCGCCGATCCACTGACCAGTGATCCACTTTCTTGCGACCGACCCACTGACCGGCGGATACTCACCCCATGAGCGACAAGGACCCGGTCGACGCGATCGTCGAGCAGTGGGCGACGGTGCGGCCCGACCTCGACACCGCGGCGATGGAGGTCTTCGGGCGGATCTTCCGGCTCGCCCGGGCCATGGGCGACCGCATGGAGAAGGCGTACGTCCCGCACGGCATCTCGCGCGGCGAGTTCGACGTCCTCGCGACCCTGCGCCGGGCCGGCGAGCCGTACACGCTGTCGCCGCGCGAGCTGTCGGCGACGCTGATGCTCACCACGGGCGGCATGACGGGCCGCCTCGACAAACTGGAACGGGCGGGTCTGCTCCGCCGCTCCCCCGACCCGCACGACCGCCGGGGTCTCCAAGTCACGCTGACGGAGAAGGGGTTGGCGTTGATCGACGAGGCGGTCGGCTCGGGCCTCGCCACCCAGACGGCGGCCCTGTCCGGCCTGGACGCGGAACAGGCCGGCCAACTGGCCGACCTGTTGCGGAAGTTGCTGACGACCACCGAGCGCTGAGGGCCCGGCGGCGGAACCGGACGACCCGGCGGAAGACATGCCAAGGGCGCCCGTCTCACCACGACGGGTGATCCGGACGCCCTACAGAAGCGTGAGGTCAGACCTTCGCGTCGACGGCCGTGCCGGCCTTCGTGCCGGGCTTGGCCTTCGGCTCGCGGTCCTTGGACTTGTCCAGCACGAGCACGAGGCCCGCGATGATCGCGAACAGGGCGAGCGGGCACAGGACGAAGAGCCCCAGCGTCTCGGCGACGCTCAGGCCCTTGCCCGGGTCGTCACCGTCGTCGCGGGTGAGCGCGAGCGCGGGGGACGTCATGAGCAGCATCATCAGCGTCGTACCGGCAGCCAGGGCGCCGGCGCGCAGGGCGTTCTTCTTGTCCACGGTGCAAAAGTAGCGAACGCCCGAACGAGCCGCGCGCCCGGGGGTGCCGTATGGGGCGTACGGGCCTCACAGACCCCCGTCCCCACCGACCTCCGCCCCCGTCTCCGAGCCGGTTTCCGGGCCCGAACCCGCCCCCTCCCCCAGCCCCACCCGCAACACATCCACCAGCGCGTGCAGCCGCGGCGACGCGGCCAGCTCCTCCAGCGTCACCGGACGGCCCTCCGCGTCGGCGATCGGCAGGCGCCAGTTCGCATACTGGTCCCACGTGCCGGGCAGGTTCTGCGGGCGCCGGTCGCCGATGGTGTCCGGGAGCCAGACGCCGATCATGCGGGCCGGGGTGCGCAGCAGGAAACGGTGGACGGCGTGGATCTCCGCCTCCTCCTCGGACGCGGGGCGCCCGCCGCCCCCGGGGTGTTCGTAGAGGCCGAGCCGGGCCAGCAGCGCCAGCCACTCCCCCACATCGGTCGCGGACTCGATCCGCTCCTCCTCCACGGGCCGGGTCAACAGGCCGAGCCGGTCGCGGAGTTCGACGTGTTCGCCGGTGAGGCGGGCCGCGGTGGGCGGGAGGTCGTGGGTGGTGGCGGTGGCGAGGCAGTCGGCCCGCCACTTCTCCGGCGCGAGCGGCCGCCCGTCGCCCTCCCAGTCCCGCTCGAACCACAGCACCGACGTCCCGAGCACCCCGCGCTCCTGCAAGGTCTCACGCACACCCGGCTCTACGGTCCCCAGGTCCTCGCCGATCACCACGGACCCGGCGCGCGAGGCCTCCAGCGCGAGGACGGCGAGCATGGCCTCGGCGTCGTAGCGGACGTAGGTGCCCTCGGTGGGCGGGTGACCCTGGGGAACCCACCAGAGGCGGAACAGGCCCATGACGTGGTCGATGCGCAGGGCGCCCGCGTAACGGAAGAGCGCGCGGAGCAGGCGGCGGTACGGGGCGTAGCCGGAGGCGGCGAGGCGGTCGGGGCGCCAGGGGGGCAGACCCCAGTCCTGGCCGAGGGAGTTGAAGGCGTCCGGGGGTGCGCCGACGGACATGCCGGCGGCGAAATACTCCTGTTGCGCCCAGGCGTCGGCGCCATCGGGATGCACCCCGACCGCGAGGTCGTGCACGACGCCGATCGGCATGCCCGCGTCCCGCGCTGCCCTTTGGGCGGCGGTGAGTTGGTCGTCGGTGAGCCAGGCGAGACGGCAGTGGAAGTCGACGCGGTCCATCAACTCGCCCCGGGCGCGGGCGGTTTCGGGTGAGCGCGGGTCGCGCAGGCCGGCCGGCCACGCGCGCCAGTTCGAGCCGTGCACCTCGGCGAGCGCGTACCAGGTGGCGTGGTCCTCCAGCGCCTCGCCCTCGCGGGCGAGGAAGTCGACGTAGGCGGCCCGTCGTCCGGGGCCGAGGGGGACCTCGCGGACGCGTTCCAGCGCCTCGCGCTTCAGCTCCCAGACGGCGTCGCGGTCGATCAACGCGCCCTTGTCCAGGACGGATTCGCGCAGTCGCGCGGCCCGTTCGAGGAGCCCGCGCAGCTGCTCGCGCTCGCCCTCCTCGACGTAGGCGAACTCGGGGACGTCCTCGACCCGCAGATACACCGGGTCGGGGAAGCGGCGCGAGGACGGCCGGTACGGGGAGGGGTCGGTGGGGGCGCCGGGTACGGCCGCGTGCAGCGGGTTGACCTGCACGAATCCGGCCCCGAGCGAGCGCCCGGCCCAGGCGGTCAGCTCCCCCAGATCGCCGAGGTCGCCCATACCCCAGGAGTGCCGCGAGAGGAGCGAGTAGACCTGCACCATCAGTCCGTACGACCGCGCGGTGGGCGTGGGCAACCGGTCCGGGGCGATGACGAGATGGGCCTCGGCGCTACGGCCGTCCGGTGCGGTGGCGGTCAAGTGGTGGACGCCGGGCGGGAGTTCCTCGGCGCTCGCCCTCAACTCCCCCTGCTCGGTCTCGATGTGCAGCACGGTGCCCTCGGGCAGCGCGTCGAGCGCGGCGGGCGTGGAGCCGTGGCGGCCGACGACGGTGGGCGGCAACAGCCGTGCGGCCAGCTCCTGCTGGCGGACGGCGAGCGCGGCGGCCGTGGCCTGCGGGGTGCTCGCGTCGACGCCGAGGGCGGCCAGCGCGGCGACGACCGCGACGGGCGAGGCGGGGACCGCGCGGTCCGGTGAGGGGCTGTAGGCGGTGGCGACGCCGTGCAGTTCGGCGAGGTGCGCCAGCTCCTCGCCGAGGGTGTCGGCCGGCCGGGGTGCGGTCATCTAGGGCCTCGTCGAGTCCGGGTCGGCGAACGGGTCGGCCAGGGCGGCGAGTTCACCGCTCGTCGTCATCGGGTCGTCGATCAGGCCGGCCTCGCTGGTCAGCGGTGCGTCCATCGTGGCGGACTCGCTGGTGAGCGGGGCGGTGTCGGCGAGCGGGGGCTCGCTGGTGAGGGGTTCGGCGTCGGCGAGCGGCGGTTCGCTGGTGAGCGGGGTCTCGGCCCAGGCGCCCTCGGAGTCGACGAAGAACAGGTCGGGGTCGGCGGCCGGCTCCGCGGTGCGTTTGGAGCGGGCCGGGCGCGGAAGTGATGCCGATGCTGCGGCCACGGGGGCCTCCTTGTCGTGTCGGGCGAGCGTGGGATGTGGTCACCGCAAGCCCTACCCAGTGGACGCGACGGCAGACCTCCAGGTTGGGGTACGGGTGGCACTGCGGCCACTCCCGTCCCCCACTCCCCGTACTTTTCCCGCTGATCACTATTCACTCAGTACATGTATCCGGTGCATACTGAGCGCCATGAGCACCCGCCACATCCTGCTGGGCCTGCTCGCGGGAGGACCGAGCCACGGCTACGACCTCAAGCGACGCCACGACGAACGTTTTCCGCAGGCCCGCCCGCTGGCGTACGGGCAGGTCTACACGACCCTGCAACGCCTGGTCCGGGACGGTCTCGCGGAGGTCGACGGCACCGGTTCGGACGGCGGCCCGGAGCGCACGGCGTACCGCTCGACGGCGGAGGGTTCGCGTGAACTCGCCCGCTGGGCGGGGGAGATCGCGCCGCCCGCGCCCTTCGTGACGAACGAGATCTTCGCCAAGGTCGTCGTCTCGATCCTGGCCGACGGCGACCCGGAGGCGTATCTGCGGGCCCAACGCGCCGCCCACATGGAGCGGATGCGGGAACTCACGGCGGTCAAGACCGCCAAGGGCTCCGACCTGGCGACCGTGCTCTCGGCGGACTACGCCCTCAACCACCTTGACGCGGACCTCCGTTGGATGGCGACGACGGCGGCCCGGCTGACCACTCTGACCGCGGAGGTCGACACAGCATGAACAACCAGGGGGACACGTCGGCGCCGCTCCTCGCGGCCCGTGACCTCGCCAAGACGCACGGCAGGACGAGGGCACTGACCGGCGCCTCGGCCGAGCTGGGCGCCGGCGAGATCCTCGCCGTGACGGGAACCAGCGGCAGCGGAAAATCCACGCTGCTGCACTGCCTGGCGGGGATCGTCCGCCCCGACGAGGGAAGCGTGACGTACGCGGGGGAACGGCTGGACGAGCTGCCGGAGAAGCGGCTCAGTGAGCTGCGGCGCACCGAGTTCGGGGTGGTCTTCCAGTTCGGCCAGCTGATACCCGAGCTGACGGCGCTCGACAACGTCGCGCTGCCGCTGCTGCTCGCGGGCACCTCGCGTACGGACGCCCGGGCGGCGGCCGGTGAGTGGCTGGAGCGGTTCGGGGTGCGCGGGCAGGGCGAGCTGCGGCCGGGCGAGATGAGCGGCGGCCAGGCCCAACGGGTCGCGCTGGCAAGGGCGTTGGTCACCTCCCCGAAGGTCGTCTTCGCGGACGAACCGACCGGCGCGCTGGACTCCCTGGCGAGCGAGCAGGTGATGACGGCCCTGGTCACGACGGCCCGCGAGTCCGGTACGGCGGTGCTGCTGATCACCCATGACGCGCAGGTCGCGGCCTACGCGGACCGCGAGATCCGGCTCGCGGACGGGACCGTGGCGACGGCGGGGGTGACGGTATGAGCGCGCTGCCCGCGGACCTGCGGCTGGCCTGGCTGCTGACGCGGGGTTCGGACCGGCGGGAGTGGTGGCGGGTCGGGCTCACGGCGGTCGGGGCCGCGCTGGCGACGGGGATCGGCCTGGGGGTCGTAGCGCTGCGGTCGTTGGACGGGTTCTACGCCGTGTCCTTCGGGTCGGGGCTGTTCGACTCCCCCAGTGACCGGCAGAACGTGAGCCTGGCGCTCGGGCTGCTGCTGATTCCGGTGCTCGGGTTTCTCGGGCAGTGTGCGCGGATCGGGGCGGTGCATCGGGACCGGCGGCTGGCCGCGCTGCGGCTGGCGGGGGCCGGGCCGTGGCAGGTGCGGCGGATCGCGGCGCTGGAGTCGGGGCTCGCGTGCCTGTCCGGGGCGCTGGTGGCGACGGCGGTCGTGGTACCGCTGCTGCCGTACGCGACGGACTGGGCCGGGGTCGTCCTGGTCGCCGTGGGCGTGCCGGTACTGGGGGCGGTCGTGAGCGCGGTGGCGTTGCGCCGGGTGGTGGCGGACCCGCTGGGCCGGGTGCGGCGGGTACGACCCCTGCGCGGCCCGGGCAGGCTGTTCGGTACGGCGACCCGGCTGCTGGCGGTGACACTGGCGGCCCTCGCGCTGACCCCGGTCTTCGGCAGCCCTGTGTCCTTCGACCTCGGTCCCGTGACGGTGCTGGTCCTGGCGGTCCTGATCAGCCTGATCGCGATCTGGCTCTCCGGGGCCTCGTCCCGCCAACTGGGTGAGGGCTTCGCGGCCGGCACCTCGCGCCCCGCCCTGCTGATCGCGGCGGAACGGCTGCGCGAGGACCCCTGGTCGACCGCCCGGACCCATGCGGCGCTGCTGCTGGTGACGGTCGTCGGGTCGGGCTTCGCGGGCGTACGGCAGATCCTGCTCGCGGGCCTGGAGGACATGCGCCGCAGGGGCCACCTCGGCACGCGCATGTCTTACTACACGACGGGCATCGACCTCACCGCCGCCGCGATCCTCGTCGCCTTCACGCTCGTGCTGACCGCCCTGGCCGTGAGCACCGCCGAGTCCCTCGCCGTCCGGCGCCGGGGCCTGGCCGCACAGGCGGCGGCCGGGGTACCGCACGCCGTACTGGCCCGCGCGCTCCTCCTGGAGACCGCGCTCCCGCTGTTCCCGGCGATCGCGGTCGCGGGCCTCGGCGGCACGGCGATCAGCTTCTGGTACGGCGCCGCGGTCTCCCGGCACACGGACGTGCCGGTGCCGTACGCGGCGCTGCTGGTACCGGTCGGCGTGTACGCGGCCTGCGTGCTGGCGGCGGCCACGTCACTGCCGTTGCTACGGCGGTCGGTGCGGCCGGGCGAGTTGCGGTACGCATGACCGTCCGCCCCGGCAGCACTGGGGACTGCCGGGGCGGACGACTCCGTACCGCCATGCGTGGGCGTACACAAAAGCCCGGATCGTCAGGCGGAGATGCCGTCGATCCGGGCCATCGCGTCCTCCGCGCCGTACGGCTGCAAGTACGGCAGCCAGCGCGGGTCCCTATGACCTGTCCCGATGATGCGCCAGGCCAGGCCGGTGGGTGGGGCGGGTTTGTGGCGCAGCCGCCAGCCGATCTCGAAGAGGTGTCGGTCGGCCTTCACGTGGTTGCAGCGGCGGCAGGACGCCACCACGTTGTCCCAGACGTGCTTGCCCCCGCGGCTGCGCGGAATGACATGGTCGACGCTGGTTGCGACGCCACCGCAGTACATGCACCGGCCCCCGTCGCGCGCGAAGAGCGCCCGGCGGGTCAGAGGAACGGGCCCCCGATAGGGAACCCGTACGAATCGCTTGAGCCGGACCACGCTGGGTGCGGGGACTGTGACGGTTGCGCTGTGCATAAAGGCGCCGGATTCCTCAAGGGAGACTGCCTTGTTCTCCAGGACGAGGACGAGCGCGCGGCGGAGCGGTACGACGCCGAGTGGCTCGTACGACGCGTTGAGGACCAGGACATGCGGCACGGATGCCTCCTTGTGCGTCGGCGGCGCGTGGCTCGCGCCGGGACGATCTGTAGTCAGTCTCCCCTCATGCCTGGTGGAAGCGCCACCATGTCCCGGTAACGGGCTGGGAGTGTTTTCGACCACATGTGATGCGGGGCCGGGACGGGTGTGGGTCGGTCCCACCTGTTCATTCCCGGCTGAGCACAGCCTCTCCCCTGAACACGGCAACGATCCACACACGATGCCCCGATAGTGTGGTGGACCCGCCCTCTTGGTGACCTATTCGTGACCTTGCCCCTGTCGGACCGTGCCGGAGGGCGGACGCAGCACCTGGAGGTACCTGCCGTGTCCTTGTCCGCCGTCCTACTGGCCGCCGCTACGCCGTCGCCGTCTCCGTCGCCATCGGAGACCGCGGTGACCGTGCCCTCGCTCCAGGACGCCCAGGAGAGCGCGACCAACGCCGCGAGCTGGGTCGAGCAGAACTGGTCCACCTGGCTGGCGATAGGTCTGCGGGTGCTGCTGATCGTGGTGATCGCGGCGGTCCTGAGAATGACGGTACGGCGGGCGATCACCAAGCTGATAGACCGGATGAACCGCACGGTCGAATCGGTGGACGGCACGGCGCTCGGCGGTCTCCTGGTGAACGCGGAACGCCGCCGCCAACGCTCGCAGGCGATCGGCTCGGTCCTCCGCTCGGTGGCCTCGTTCGTGATCCTGGGCACGGCCGCGCTGATGATCCTGGGCACCTTCGAGATCAACCTCGCCCCGCTGCTCGCCTCCGCCGGCGTCGCGGGCGTGGCGATCGGTTTCGGCGCCCGCAACCTGGTCACGGACTTCCTCTCCGGCGTCTTCATGATCCTTGAGGACCAGTACGGCGTCGGCGACCAGATCGACGCGGGGGTCGCCTCCGGCGAGGTCATCGAGGTCGGCCTCCGCGTGACGAAACTCCGCGGCGACAACGGCGAGATCTGGTACGTCCGCAACGGCGAGGTCAAGCGCATCGGGAACCTGTCGCAGGGGTGGGCGACGGCGGGGGTCGACGTGACGGTCAGGGCGTCCGAAAACCTGGACCGGGTGAAGGCCACGCTCGACTCGGTCACGGAGCGGATGAGCAAGGAGGAGCCCTGGAACGAGTTGTTGTGGGGCCCGATCGAAGTCCTCGGCCTGGACAGCGTGTTGATCGACTCGATGGTCGTCCGGCTGTCCGCGAGGACGATGCCCGGCAAGTCGGTGAGCGTGGAGCGGGAACTGCGGTGGCGGGTGAAGCGGGCCTTCGACGAGGCGAACATTCGCATCGTGGGCGGGGCTACGGCTGATCCGGTGGAGGACACGGCGGATCCTACGGAGGCGGTGGCTGCGCCTTCGGTGTACTCGAACTCGGAATCGCCTCAGGTGGCCAATACTTCGCCGCTCTCTTCGCAACGGGGTTCGGGGACTCGGTAGTCGCAGGGGGCGGGCGTTCCGGGGGTCTACGGGGTCCGGGGCGGGGCCAAGGTCGGGCGGAACGGTTCAGCACACCCGTTCGAGTGAACGCATGTGGAAACCCAGGTCGCAGGCCCTTCCGGCGGCTCATGGTTCTGCCGGGGCACCCAGCACGGGCGTAGCCTGGCAGCAGCGTGACGAGGGAGAAGCATCGATGAGCGCCGAACCCATCATGGAGCCGGTCATGACGCAGCAGGACCCCATCGATCTGCTGATCGCGATCGAGGAGGCGTCGACGACGCCGATTCGACCCGAGTACGTCGAGGGGATGGCCATCGTGCCACCGGCACCGAACGACAATCACAATGACGGCGCGGGGGAACTGTTCTTCCAGTTCCGTGTCGCCGGGCACCGTCTCGTGGGCATGGGCAACGGCTATCGAGCAGCCCACAAGGACGGCAGCACGATGGCCCTGCTCATCCCGGACTTCTACGTCCGTCGCCGTAGGCCGAGCGAGCTCGACGACTCATATCTGAAGGCCTACAGGGGCTGGTACCCCATCGACATGATCGCCCTGGTCGGCGAGGTCACGTCCACCAACCACGAGACGGACACCGGCCCGAAGCTCCGTACTTACGCCGCTGCCGGAGTGCCGATCTACGTCCTGATCAACCGCAACACGAAGACGGCCCACTGTTACACCGCCCCCGTTCTCCCCGGCGACGACCCCAAAGAGGCGTACTACGACGCCGAGTCCAAGGTCAGCCTGGGAAATCCCCTCGTCCTCCCGGCCCCGTACCCCACCCTGGACACGGCACCCTTCCTGGAGAACTGAGGCCGAGGCCACGGGCACGCCTCAGGCCCCGGCGCGCTCAGCCCCCGTATCGAAGAACCGCCCCACATACTCGCCGGCAGGCAACCCGCTCTCCCGCATGAGCGAAAAGACCTCGGCGCCCTCCCCCGGCTCGCCGGACATCCGGTACGCCTCGGCGAAGTCGGTGTACTCGACGCCGTCGAGGTCGGCGCAGTACTCGTGTGCCTCCAACTCCCCACGGCTGATGGCCTCGTCGAGCGAGGTGGCCCGCCACAGGGTCAACCGCTCTTCGTAGACGCCGAGTTCGCGATGCCGGAAGACGCATCGGACGCCGTACCAGGAGAGTTCACTCACCGGGTCGGGGGTCGTGCCGGTCCAGGTGATCTCGAAGTACCGGACGCGTTCGTCCTGTCCGGCCGGCCGCATGCCCGCCGCCAGCATGACGTGGTGGGATGCGGTGTTGTCGTGGTCGGCGTCACCCTTCACGCATACGGCTCCTTGTGCCCGCGCGAACCGCAGCAGTTCGCGGAGGGCTTCGGAGGCGTAGCCCTGGCCCTGGGCCGACGGGACGATGCCGTAGCCGATGGTGACGCTGCCGTTCGCGTCCACCGGGCCATGGAAACCGACGCCGCCGATCGCCCGACCGTCCTCTCGGCGCCGGATCTCGTAGTTGCCGAACGGCTGGGGATCACCGGTGTTCGCACACGTGCCCAGGAAGCGCCGGGCGGCGAACGTGTCCCCGTCGGTGGGGTATCCGGGTGCCCATCGGTCACCGCCGCCCGGCTCACCCGCGACCACTCGCTCGGCTTCGCCGACGGTCATCGGGTGCAGCACGAGCCGTGCTGTCACAAGATCAGTCATGGGAGGGAGGAGTATCACGCGGGGCGGTCGGATCGCATGGGGATTGTCCGCGACGCCGCACCGATCAAGGCGCACGGTGTTCTCCAAGTGGGGTGTCAGGTCGTGGAGTTGGGCGAGTCGGCCGCCGGGCACGAACTGGTCCCAGGACCGTCCGCTGCGGCCGTAGACGTGACAGAACGGACGATCCGCGCTGGTTGGCGCGTCAGAGTGGAGCCAGTTGCTCACGTCGACCGCGAGGGCCAGACGGCCGCCGCCTCAGCGTCCGGCGAACACCCAGGTGAGCGGTCTGGTTCGAGGACCATTTCGGCACCGGATCCGGACCCGGACCCGGACCCGGACCCGCCACGGTGCAGGCAGCGTGGGAGGAGGCCGGCCGGCGATCCGGCCGAAGTCCTATGAGCCCACCGTTGAGCCCACCGCGCCTTGCACGAATCGCCGAAGGTGCGCACGTACGGTGTCGGGCTGCTCCAACCAGGGCTCGTGCCCGGCGTCTTCGACGCGCGTCAGCGGAAGATCGAGCCTGATCGCGAGTGACGCAAGAGCCGACACCGGGCGGGGATCGTCGGCCCCGCCGAGAAGCTCCGCCCGCGGGGGCAGGCATGCGCGCAGCTCGGCAAGATGCTCATCGAGCGGGTCGGCGCGCCCTGCCTTGCCAAGCTCGCTGTTCATGGCCCAGTTGACGGGGCGACGCCGCCGGGCACCCTGCGCGGCCCAGTGCAACCCCCGTTCGGGATCGGCGTGGTCGGTGAACCAGGCCAGTGTGAGCAGCTCGACTTCCTGCTCCTCCGTGCGGTGCGGCAACTCCTCCAATGCGTGCAGCCGCTCCAGCTGCGCCGCGGACATGCGGCGGCCTCGCTCCGCTCGGTAGCCGGTACGCCAATCACCGACGAACGGCCCGCACATCAGCAGCATCGCGGCAACCCGGTCAGGATGCGTCAGGCAGAACCGGCTCGCCAGGTCCGTACCGTAGGAGTGCCCGATCAGCACAGCTCTGGGCACGTCCCATGCGTCGAGCAACTCGACCAGATCGTCGACATGCCGGGCGAAGGAATGGCGCCCCCGCCACGGGGATCGACCCGTGCCCCGCTGGTCGTACCGGTACACAGGCGCGAGGTCCGCGACCATGGGGGCGACATCGCCCAAGTAATCCGGCAGCCCCGGACCGCCATGGAGCATGACCACGGCCGGCCGCCGAGTCGTGTCCCCCAGCGCCGTCCAACGTAACCGCGCCTCGTCGGTCATCGACGTGAGGCCCTGCGTCTCCATCAAGGTCACCGCGGAGAACTTACCGGTGTCACCGAGGCTCCCCAAAGGTCGAAGAGCGAGCTGGGTGCGGGGGCGCGCCCCGCCGAGGGCCAAGGACCGCTGACTCGCCATCGCCCCGCCCTCAAAAGCAGGGGCCGATCCGCTTGCTTGGAGTGCACTTCAGAGCCCTAGCGTCGAGACAGCGGAACCGAACACCCGACGCATCGACGCATCGACGCATCAACGCGTCGAGGCATCGGCGCATCAGTCCGCACGACCAACGAGAAAGGCAGCAAGTGGTAGACCATCAATTCACCACGCATGCGGAACTCTTCGATCTGCGGGGAAAGCGCGCACTCGTCACCGGTGGCACCAGAGGCATCGGGATGATGATCGCGCGTGGCCTTCTCCAGGCGGGCGCCCGCGTGGTCATCAGCTCACGCAACGCGGAAGCGTGCGCTCAGGCGCAGGAGCAGTTGTCCGCATTCGGTGAGGTGCGGGCCATCCCCGCCGACCTGTCCAGCCACGACGAGTGCCGGCGACTGTCCGACCTCGTCACCGCCGACTCGGAGCGTCTCGACATCCTCGTCAACAACGCGGGCGCCATCTGGGACGAGCCGCTGGCGACGTTCCCGGACGCGGCCTGGGACACGGTCGTCGACCTCAACCTGAAGTCGCCGTTCTGGCTGGTCCAAGCGCTGCTGCCCGCACTCCGCAAGGCGGGCACCGCCGACGATCCCGCGCGGATCATCAACATCGGCAGCATCGCCGCCATCCACATCCCCCAGCGGCCCAACTACTCGTACTCCAGCAGCAAGGCCGCGCTGCATCAACTCACCAGAGTGCTCGCCAAGGAACTGGGACCGCAGCACATCACCGTGAACGCCGTGGCGCCGGGACCGTTCCCGTCGACGATGATGACTGCGATCCTCGACGAGTTCGGCGAGGCGATCGCGGCATCGGCCCCACTGGGCCGGATCGGCCGCGACGACGACATGGCGGGCGTCGCCGTGTTCCTCGCCGGCCGGGCAGGCGCGTACCTGACGGGCACCGTGATCCCCGTCGACGGCGGCATCGCCACCACCGCGTAGGCCGCGCGCGGGCTGTTCCAGAAGTCCACGGCGTCCACGGCGTCCACGGCAAGGGCGTCCCAGCCGCTCTTGTCGAGGTGGACCACGGCTACCCCCTCAACCGCGAAGAGCCGGAAAACACTCACTCACTCGCGCCCACGAGCGGACTCACCAAAGCCGGGTCGACCCCGAGCACCCACTCCGCGTACACGGTCTTGCCGACGGAACGGGGCTCCCATCCCCAGCGGTGAGCCAGGGCTCCGACCAGAAGTAATCCCCGGCCGAACTGATCCGTGGCCTCCACTGAGCACGGGCTCGGCAACCGTTCGCCACGCGGATCACTGACCTCGACGCGAAGGGTGACCCCGGTGACGGTGATCCGGACCCGGATCAAGCGGTCCCTCAGGCTCCCGTGCAGCAGGGCGTTGGTCATCAACTCGGATACGACGAGGGCGACATCACCGGCGAGGGCGGGGTGTCCCCACTCGGTGACGAGCCTTGCGGTGCGGCGGCGGGCGAGGGTGACGCTGCGGGCGAGGGGGGTGTAGTCGAGGCGGTCCTCGTGAGGGACGGGGGTGGCGTCGCGGGCGGTGGGGGGTTCGGTCATGGCACACCTCCGTGTGCGGTTGGCTCAGAAATGAGCGCCGCAGAGTTAGCTGACGAGTACCGACCGTAGCGATCCACTTGACTCGGGCACAAGTCGTTCGGAGACAATTGTCTCCACCGTTCGAAAGTCGTCGACGCACGACGGCGACGGAGCGACACTTGGGCCGTGAACCGATCAGCTGAACTGGGAAACAGGGCGTCAACTGTGCTGGGACGCAAGCTCGGTAGCGAGCTGCTGCGCCTACGTGACGCCGCTGGAAAGACCCAGCAACAGGCAGCCGGGACCATCAGCGCGACCAACTCGAAGATCGTGAAGATGGAACGGGGTTGGGTGCCCATGCGGGACCCCGACATCCGGGTGCTGTGCGAGTTCTACGGGCTGGACGAGTCGAAATCCGTAGCCCGACTACTGGAGTTGGCGAAACTCGACCGCGAGCGCCGGAAGGCCAAGGGGTGGTGGCAGCACTCGCCGCAGGCGGAGGCCATGGCCGAGTACATCGCGATGGAGGATGTGGCGACCCGCGTACGGACCTGGCAACAGGCCTTCGTCCCCGGCCTGTTGCAGACACCCGAGTACGCACGAGCGGTGGTCGTCAGTGAGGGGTTGTGGCAGGACCCCGACGAGATCGAGGGTTTCGTCGACGTCCGCGTGAGGCGTCAGGCTCGCCTGTCGGCACCCGAACCCCTCCAGGTCTACGCGGTAATCGGAGAAGGCGCCCTACGGCAGCAGGTCGGCGGCCCCGAGGTGATGCGCGCGCAGTTGCAGAACCTGCTAAAGACGGCTCAACTGCCCAATGTCCGCCTCCAGGTGCTGCCCTTCCGAGCCGGCGGCCACGCCTGCATGGCAGGCTCGTTCAACATCATCTCCTTCGCCGAGACCGAGGCCGTGGACGTGGTTCACGTCGACAGCATCGCAGCTACCGTGTGGGTCGAGAACGACGCCGAAAGCTCGACGTACAGTTCGTTCTTCGAACGCACGGCACGGCTGAGTCTGGCTCCCAAGGACTCGCTCAGCCTGATCGAGAGCATCAGCGAGGACATGCAGTGACGAACGGCTTCGACTTCGTGAAGTCCAGCTACAGCAGTGGAAGCGGCGAGTGCCTCGAAGTCGCCCGCAACATCCCCGGCACCATAGCCGTCCGCGACTCCAAGACCCCCGACGGTCCGCTCCTCCGCCTGACCCCCACCACCTGGACGAAGTTCACCGAAACACTGCGCTGACCAACACGCACCCTTCCCCTACTCCCCGCCCAAGTCGCCCCCACAGCAAGCCCATTCCTCCGCATACCGCTCGCTGCGCGCCGCGAGGTAGGTACGCAGGTCTTGGCCGGCCTGTCGGCGCGCTTCGATGACGTACCCCAGAACGTCGTCGTCCTCCACGTACATCGCGTACTCGGGCCAGCGGAGTCCGAGGAAGACGTGGTACTCCACACCGTCGGCATCGACCTCGTCCCACCTGCCCCGATACGCGTCGACGTCATCGAGCGACGCCCGCCCGCTCAGAACGTCCTCGACGAATGTCATACCTGGTCGCCAACCGTCCGCCAGCTCTCGGCCTCCACCAGCCCCAACTCCCCAGCCACCTGACACAACGCTACAAAAGACGCCCCCCGCCCCAACCCCGAAGACCCCGTGTACGCCCCACTCGCCCGAAGATCAAGGACGACCGTCCCCGAGGGTTCATCGAAGGCGATCGAGCCCCAGACAGTGCGCTTGCCGCGACCCGGCCGCCAGTGGAACCAGATCTCCTCGCGCCCCTTCTCCGCGGTGACGGACGCGCGGTACGACGCCTTCAGCTCCGTGCACATCCGGTCCGACCAGCCCACCGAGGGCCGTAGCACGCGGAGTTGGCGGGTCTGGTGGCCGGCGAGGGCGTCCGGGGTGAGGGTGATGCCCGACCTGCGCGCCCGGTGTCGTAGCAACAGCCATGCCACGGCGCCCACTACGACGCCGGCGGCGGCCCAGGTCGCCGCCAGTTCGCCCGCCGCACTCCAGGCGAGGCCGCCCCGGTCCCAGAGTTCGAAACCGGCCTGGATCACCACGGGTACGGCGAGCGCGCACGCCGCGTCCCACCAGCACCCCGCCAACACCTTCACGCCCCACACCCGTTCTCTGGATCCCCCTGCCCCGCAAACGCCGCTGATCAAAAGTCAAAAGCCTGTGAGGCGGCTGGCAGGACAGGTTCGTCCACATCACGAATCGGCCTCGGGCGCGGAGCCGTAGCGGCCGAAAAGTGTCCAACAGGCCTCGCAATTCCGGCAGATCGGGGGAATCTCCGCCACCCGCTCCCACCTGCGACTTTGTTCATCGTGACGAACCCGTGATGCGATCGCCTTCACAGCCTCAACTCATTTCCATCGCAGAGCCCCCATGCCTAAGGTCGGCCCACGACGGGCCCTTGTTCTGGAGCGCAATGCCCAGGGGTCCGTTTTGAAATGTGGGGACAAGAATGAGGAAACTCGCCATCGGCGCCGCCCTGACCGGTGCCCTGGCCCTGACCGGTCTGGCCGCGCCGCTCGCGCAGGCCGCCACGCCGGAACTGGTCTTCTCCGGCGTGACGGTCAACAAGGGGAAGGCGATCGTGGTCGGTACGACCGCCGCCGTGAAGGTGCCCGTGACGTACACGCTGACGCGGCCCGCGGACCTGGTCGTCGACGGCAAGACGACGTTCGCGGGGATCATGCTCTACCGCGGCAAGCTCGCCGACATGGAGAACGACATCGACGGCACCCTCGCGCCGACCTGCAGGACGACGGCGACGACGGACACCACCGTCACCGAGTCCTGCTCCGACACGATCACGGTCGACCCGGAGGACAACCTGTACGAGACCGCCGACGCGACCACCTGGAACGTCGCCGGTTTCTACGCCCATTCCACCTACGACCTCGACGACTCGGACGACAAGATCAGCGCGTCCTCCGACTTCGCCGCCTGGGGCAACAAGGGCAAGGTCAAGATCCAGCGCGCCGCCAGGCTCACCGCCAACGCCTCCCCGGAGCCGGTGAAGAAGGGCAGGACCATCACGGTCACCGGCAAGCTGACCCGGGCCGACTGGGAGCGCGGTACGTACACCGGTTATGTGTCCCAGCCCGCCAAGTTGCAGTTCCGGGCGAAGAGTTCGAGCACCTACACCACCGTCAAGACGGTCACCACCGGCAAGGGCGGCGCCCTGACGACGACCGTGAAGGCCGCGCAGGACGGTTACTTCCGCTACGTCTTCGCCGGCACCGCCACCACCGGCGCGGCCACCGCCGCCGGTGACTTCATCGACGTCAAGTAGGACGCCGGGCAAGGCACCGACCAGGACACCGGGCACCAGCCCTCCCCACCGCCCCCGCAGGTAACGAGTCTGTTGCCTCGGGGGCGGTCTCTATTGACGCCCCCTTCGCCCCGGGCTTACGTTCCTCCCACCCAATAGGAAACTTTCCTAACAGTGATCACGTGACACGCTGTGTGGTTCGGGAGTTCGAAAGGCAGGTGGCGTAGACATGGCAGGAACCTCCGGTACCCCGGGCACCGGCACCCCGGGCACCCCCCGCGTCCTGCGCGCCATGAACGACCGTGCCGCCCTGGACCTTCTCCTGGAGCACGGCCCGCTGTCCCGTACCCGGATCGGCAAGCTCACCGGGCTCTCCAAGCCGACCGCCTCGCAGCTGCTGGCCCGGCTCGAAGCGGCCGGGCTCGTCCTCGCCACGGGGACGAGCGAGGGGCGGCCGGGCCCCAACGCCCAGCTGTACGTGGTCAATCCGAGCGCCGCACACGCCGCGGGGCTCGACGTCACGCCGGAGCGCATCCGCGCCGCCGTCGCCGACGTCACCGGCCGCACGGTGGGGGAGTTCGAACTCGCCACCCCCGGGCGGCGGCCCGCCCAGCCCGTCGTACGGCAGGTGACGGACGCGCTCGACGGTGCGGTGAAGGCCGCCGGGCTCGCCCGGGACGACGTCCACCGCCTCGTCATCGGCACCCCGGGCGCCTTCGACCCGAACACCGGCCGGCTGCGGTACGCCTCGCACCTGCCGGGCTGGCACTCCCCCGCGCTGCTCGACGAACTCGCCGCCGCGCTGCCGATGCCGGTGGAGTACGAGAACGACGTGAACCTCGTCGCCATAGCGGAGCAGCGGCTCGGCGCGGCCCGCGGGCACGGCGACTTCGTGCTGCTGTGGAACGAGGGCGGGCTCGGCGCCGCCCTGGTCCTCGGCGGCCGGCTGCACCGCGGCTGGACCGGCGGTGCGGGCGAGGTCGGCTTCCTGCCGGTGCCGGGCGCACCCCTGGTCCGCCAGGTGACCAAGGCCAACAGCGGTGGTTACCAGGCACTGGCGGGCTCCCAGGCCCTGCCCCAACTCGCCCGCGAACTCGGCATCACCGAGATCCCGACGGGTCCCTACGCCGAGGTCGCCGCCGCCCTCGTCGCGACCGCCGCCGACCACACCACCGGCCCCCAGCGGCGACTCCTGGAGATCTACGCGACCCACCTCGCGACCGGTCTCGCCTCCCTCGTCTCCGTACTCGACCCCGAACTCGTCGTCCTCAGCGGTGCGTCACTGGCCGCCGGCGGCGAACCTCTACGCGCCCTCGTCCAGGCCGAGTTGGAGGAGCTGGCGGCATCGCGGCCCCGGCTCGTCGTCGGCGACGTCCATGAACACCCCGTGCTGCGCGGCGCGTTGGAAAGCGCGCTGGCAACGACTCGCGACGAGGTCTTCGACACCTCGCGCTGATCCCACTTCCCGCACGGCCGACTCCGGTTCCCCCAGACCGACTTCGGCTCACCTCGCACCACCCGGCTTCCCCAACCACCTTGCCCCGCCCCGCCCTTGGGAGACCTTGCCATGCCCGGAACGTCCCGGAAGATGTCCATAACATCCCGGAAAGCGGCTGTCGCGCTCGCCGCCACCGCCTCCTTCGCCCTCCTCGCCACCGCCTGTACCGGCCAGTCCTCGTCCGGTGCCTCCGACGACGCCTCGAAGGACGTGACCATCAACTTCTGGCACGCCTGGAGCGCGGCCTCCGAGCTGAGCGCCGTGAAGTCGCTGGTCGCCGGGTTCGAGAAGGCGCACCCCAACATCCATGTGAACGTGGTCGGCAACATGACCGACGACAAGATCAACCAGGCGCTGCGCACCGGCGGCGGCAAGTCGCCCGACGTGATCTCGTCCTTCACCACGAACAACGTCGGCAAGTTCTGCTCGTCGGGCGCCCTCGTCGATCTCAACCCCTTCTTCAAGAAGGACGGCATCGACCCGGAGACGACGTTCCCGAAGGCGATGAACGAGTACACCCAGTTCGACGGAAACCGTTGCACCGCACCCCTGTTGGGCGACGCGTACGGGCTCTACTACAACAAGACGGAGTTCAAGAAGGCCGGCATCACCAGCCCGCCCAAGACCTGGTCCGAATTCGAGGCCGACGCCAAGAAGTTGACGATCAGCAAGGGCGACACGTACTCGCAGCTCGGGTTCATGCCGGACTACCACGGCTGGGAGACCACCACCGAGCACATCTTCGCCCAGTTCTCGCCGACGTACTTCGACAAGAGCGGCAAGTCGGCGCTCGCCACCGACCCCGCGTTCAAGGCCGGTTTCACGCTCCAGAAGAAGCTCGTCGACGAACTCGGCGGATTCAAGAAGCTGGAGAGCTACCGCTCGACGCTCGGTGACGAGTGGGGCGACAAGCACCCCTTCCACACCGGCCAGGTCGCGATGCAGCTCGACGGCGAGTGGCGGCTCGGGATGGCCACGGCCGCAAATCCCAAGCTGGACATCGGAGTTGCCCCGCTGCCCGTGCCGGACGACCAGGTCGCCCAGTACGGCAAGGGCTACATCACCGGCACGATCACCGGAATCGCCGCCAACAGCAAGAAGCAGAACGCCGCCTGGGAGTTCGTCAAGTACATCACCACGGACACGGACGCGGTGGTCGGCTTCTCCAACGCCATCCACAACGTGCCCTCCACCCTCGCCGCCCTCAAGTCCCCGAAGCTGAAGTACGACCCGCGCTTCAAGACCTTCCTGGACATCGCGTCGAACCAGTACTCGACCACAAGTCCCGCCTCCATCAACGGCGGTGTGTACCTGACGACGATTCAGAACCTCGGCTACGACTACGAGAGCGGCAAGGTCACCAACCTCGACTCCGCCCTGAAGAGCACGGCCAAGCAGATCGACACCGACATCGCGCAGGCGAAGTAGCCGCAGAATGAGCACAGTCACTCTGGCGTCGAAGCGCCGCAAGTCGGCGCTTCGGACACTCGCCTTCATGTCGCCCTGGCTGATCGGCTTCGCGGTCTTCTTCGCGTATCCGCTGATCTCGACGGTCTATTTCTCGTTCATGCACTACGACGGCTTCAAGCCGCCGACGTGGGTGGGAACGAAGAACTGGACGTACGTCTTCAAGAACTATCCGTACTTCTGGCCCGCGATGCGCAACACCCTGTGGCTGGTCGTGGTGATGGTCAGCCTCCGGGTTGTATTCGGCCTGGGCGTCGGGCTGTTGATCACCAAGATCAAGACGGCTACCGGTGTCTTCCGGACCCTCTTCTACCTGCCGTACCTCGCCCCTCCAGTCGCCGCGACGATGGCGTTCGCGTTCCTCCTCAACCCCGGTACCGGGCCCGTCAATTCGATCCTGGAGAAGGTCGGCATCCCGGCCCCGGGCTGGTTCAACGACCCCACCTGGTCCAAGCCGGCGCTCACCCTGCTCGCCCTCTGGGGCATCGGCGACCTCATGGTCATCTTCATGGCCGCGCTGCTCGACGTACCCCAAGAGCAGTACGAGGCAGCCGAGTTGGACGGCGCCTCGGCCTGGCAGCGGTTCCGGTTCGTCACGCTGCCGAACATCTCGCCGATCGTGATGTTCGCCGTCGTCACCGGCGTGATCCAGACCATGCAGTACTACACACAGCCCCTCATCGCCGGGAAGGTCGCGTCCGGCGTCATCCAGGGCGCCGGCACGCAGTTCGAGCCCGGCTACCCGGAGAAGTCCACGCTCACCCTTCCCCAGCTCGTCTACAACCTCGGCTTCCAGCGCTTCGACTACGGCTCGGCCTGCGTGGTGGCACTCGTCCTGTTCGCCCTGTCGATGGTGTTCACCGCGTTCCTGATGCGGCGCCGGGGCGGCCTCAACCTGGCAGGTGACTGACCATGGCCCAAGTACTCGACAAGCCCGTGGAGTTGAGGGCGCCGGTGACCCCCGCCGAGCGCACCGCCCGCCGCAAGGCGCTCATGGAGTGGATCGCGGTCCACTCGCTCGGCGTCGCCGCCGCGCTCTTCTTCACGCTGCCCTTCGTGTTCGTGTTCCTGACCTCGCTGATGAGCGACAGCCAGGCCCTGAGCCGCGACCTCATCCCGCACACCTGGGAGTGGGGCAACTACCGCAAGGTCTTCGACACTCCGGGCTTCCTCACCTGGTGGAAGAACACGCTGATCTACGCCGGTCTCGGCACCGTCCTGACCGTCGTGTCGTCGATCCCGGTGGCGTACGCGCTCGCCAAGTTCCGCTTCCGGGGCCGGAATCTGTCGCTGATGCTCGTCATCTCGATGATGATGCTGCCGCCGCAGGTCGTGATCATCCCCATGTACCTGTTCTGGGCCAAGCAGTTGGACCTCTCGGGCACGCTGTGGCCGCTGATCATCCCGATGGCGTTCGGAGACGCCTTCTCGATCTTCCTGCTGCGTCAGTTCCTGATGACCATCCCGAACGAGTACCTGGACGCGGCGAAGGTCGACGGCTGCGGCGAGTTCAAGACGCTGCTGCGGGTCGTCCTGCCGATGGCCAAGCCCGGTATCGCCGCCGTGGCGCTCTTCCAGTTCTTCTACGCCTGGAACGACTACTTCGGACCGCAGATCTACGCGTCCGAGAACCCCGGTGCCTGGACGCTGAGTTACGGCCTGGAGTCGTTCAAGGGCGCGCACCACACCGACTGGAATCTCACCATGGCCGCGACCGTGCTGGTCATGGCCCCCGTGATCCTCGTGTTCTTCTTCGCACAGAAGGCGTTCGTCGAGGGCGTCACGCTCACCGGAGTGAAGGGTTAACCACCTATGAAACTGGCCGTGGTCGGCGGAGGCTCGACCTACACACCCGAACTCATCGACGGCTTCGCCCGGTTGAGGGACACCCTGCCCGTCGAGGAACTCGTCCTTGTCGACCCGGCGCCCGAACGCCTGGAACTGGTGGGCGGGTTGGCCCGCCGGATCTTCGCCAAGCAGGGGCACCCCGGGCGGATCGTCACGACGGACGACCTGGACGCCGGTGTCGAGGGCGCCGACGCGGTGCTGTTGCAGCTCCGCGTCGGCGGGCAGGCGGCCCGCGAGCAGGACGAGACCTGGCCGCTGGAGTGCGGCTGCGTCGGCCAGGAGACGACCGGCGCCGGCGGCCTCGCCAAGGCGCTGCGGACCGTACCGGTCGTTCTCGACATCGCGGAACGGGTCCGCCGTACGAACCCGGACGCCTGGATCATCGACTTCACCAACCCGGTCGGGATCGTCACCCGCGCGCTGCTCCAGGCCGGACACAAGGCAGTTGGCCTGTGCAACGTGGCGATCGGGTTCCAGCGGAAGTTCGCCGGGCTGCTCGGCGTCACTCCGACCGATGTGCACCTCGACCACGTGGGCCTCAACCACCTCACCTGGGAGACCGGCGTACGGCTCGGCGGTCCCGAGGGCGAGAACGTGCTGCCCAAGCTGCTCGGCGAACACGGCGACGCCATCGCCGCCGACCTGAGCCTGCCCCGGGTCCTCCTCGACCGGCTCGGCGTCGTCCCGTCGTACTACCTGCGGTACTTCTACGCGCACGACGAGGTCGTACGGGAACTGCGGACGAAGCCGTCCCGGGCCTCCCAAGTGGCGGAGATGGAACGCGAGTTGCTGAAGATGTACGCCGATCCGGCCCTGGACGAGAAGCCCGCGCTGCTCGCCAAGCGCGGCGGGGCCTACTACTCCGAGGCCGCCGTCGACCTCGCCGCCTCGCTGCTCGGCGGGGGCGGGAGTCCGTACCAGGTCGTCAACACGTACAACAAGGGCACGCTGCCGTTCCTGCCGGACGACGCGGTGATCGAGGTGCAGGCCGCCGTCGGGGCGAAGGGGGCAACTCCCCTTGGCGTAGCGGATGTTGATCCGCTGTACGCGGGGCTGATGGCCAACGTGACCGCGTACGAGGACCTCGCTCTGGAGGCCGCGTTGCGCGGGGGCCGGGAGCGGGTGTTCCGGGCGCTGCTCTCGCATCCCCTGATCGGCCAGTACGAGTACGCCGAAGCCCTGACCGACCAACTGATCGCGCACAACCGGGAGCACCTCGCGTGGGCCTGACCGCAAGTGTCCTCGCCGTCGACGCGGGCAACAGCAAGACCGACGTCGCGGTCGTGGCGGCCGACGGGGAGATCCTCGCCACGGCCCGCGGCGGCGGGTTCCGGCCGCCGGTCGTGGGCATCGAGACGGCCGTCGACAACGTCGCCGAGGCCGTCGCCCGCGCCTTCGCGGAGGCGGGGGTGAGCGCGGTCGACCATGTGTCGGCCTGCCTCGCCAACGCCGACTTCCCCGTGGAGGAGGAGCAGTTGGCCGCCGCGCTGCACGCGCGCGGGTGGGGCGCGAGTGCGGAGGTCCGCAACGACACGTTCGCGGTGCTGCGCGCGGGCATCCCCGAACCGCGCGGGGTCGCCGTGGTGTGCGGGGCCGGCATCAACTGCGTCGGCATGCGGCCCGACGGCCGCACCGCCCGCTTCCCGGCGATCGGCCGTATCTCCGGTGACTGGGGCGGCGGTTGGGGCCTGGCGGAGGAGGCCCTGTGGCACGCGGCCCGCGCGGAGGACGGACGGGGCGGTCCTACGGCCCTGGCGCGCACGCTTCCCGCCTACTTCGGCCTGGACTCGATGTATGACCTGATCGAGGCCCTGCATTTCGAACACGTCGAACACCGCCGTCGGCACGAGTTGACGCCGGTGCTATTCGCGACGGCGGTGGACGGCGACCCGGTGGCCCGCTCGATCGTGGACCGGATGGCGGAGGAGGTCGTGGCGATGGCGACGGTCGCGCTGACCCGCCTCGACCTGCTCGACGAGGAGGCGCCGGTGCTGCTCGGCGGCAGCGTCCTCGCCGCCCGGCACCCTCAACTGGACGACCGCATAAGGGAGTTGCTGGCGGCCAAGGCGCCCAAGGCGGTGGCCACTGTCGTCACCGCGCGGCCGGTCCTCGGTGCCGTCCTGCTCGGCCTGGACCATGTGGGCGCCGTTGCCGAGGCGCATGTTCGGGCCAGGGCGTACTACGAGCACTGACACCCGGGAACCGAACAGATTCCCACGGCGTATTCATGGACAGGGGGGCGGTGCGGGGCGTTGTGTGGTGCCGGAAATCCGGTGACCGCGCTGCGATCCGATCAAGATCCAGTGAAGGCCCGTGCGGAATGTCAGTCCTGGCGGCGATACTTGCGGCGACGGGATGACCCTGGGGGAGGTCAGCAGTGACACAACCGCCGAAGAACAGCACGGCGCCACCGGGCACCGCCGTGCCCACGATGCCGGCGCTGCCGCCGCAGCCGGGCCGCTCGGGGGCGCCCGCGCCCCGGCGCACGCCGGATGCCGCACCCGCGCGCCGTACGGCGTTCGCCGAGGGCGTCGACCGGCTGCGCGCGGCGGCCACCACCGAGCCGGGCCGGCTGCGGGCCCTCGGCGCGCTGCTGGCCGTGCTGGTGATCGCGTTCGGCGCGGTCGCCGCCTGGCAGACCGACAGCCGGGCCACGGCGGCCGACGACGTGCTCCACCACAGCCAGCCGCTCAGCTCCGACGCGGCGGACATCTTCCGCTCGCTCGCGGACGCCAACACGATGGCGGCCACCGGTTATCTGGCGGGCCCGGACGAGACCCGAACCACCCGCGACCAGTACGAGAAGGACGTGCGCGACGCCGCCGCGAAGCTCGTCACCGCCGCCGCCAACACCGACCCCGGCTCGTCGTCCGCGACCTACATCAAGCAGCTGAACGAACGGCTGCCGGAGTACAAGGGCCTGGTCGAATCGGCCCGCGCCAACAACCGGCAGGGCTTCCCGGTGGGCGGCGCCTATCTGCGTGCCGCGAACGACATGATGCAGAACCAGATGCTTCCGAAGGCCCAGGACCTCTACAAGAACGAGAACGAGCGGCTGAGCGCCGACTACGGGAACGCGACGCCGTATCCGTGGTTCGCGATCGCCCTCGGTCTCCTCGCCCTCGGCGGCCTGGCCTGGGCCCAGCGGCGCAACTACCAGCGCACGAACCGGGTGTTGAACAGCGGCCTGGTCGCCGCCTCGGCCGCCACCGCGGTCGTCCTGCTGTGGGTGGTCGTCGGCCACACCGTCGCCCGCGCGGGCCTCAACGACTCGTACGACCACGGGGTCGAGTCGATCAACGTGCTGCACGACGCCCGTATCGCCTCCCTCAAGGCGCGCAGCGACGAGAACCTCACCCTCGTCAGCCGCGGCTCGGAGACGAAGAAACTCGCGAACAAACAGGTCGTGGACACCTACGCCTGGGGGTACAAAAACGAGATCGCCGCGCTGGGCAAGGGCCTGAAAGTGGCCGACTCGCTCGCCGACGACTCCGCGGGCCGCGAGCCCGTCGCGGTCGCCAACAAGTCGATGAACACGTGGATATCCCGCCACACACAGGTCCAGCGGGACAACGAGTTGGGCAAGTACGACGATGCCCGTGCCGGTGTCATCGGCACGGCCGATTCGACGAAGGAGTCGACGGCCGAGTGCTTCGCAGCCGTGGACGCCTCGCTGGACAAGGCGCTGACGCACGAGACGGACGAGTTCAAGCGGTCCGCGGGTGACGGCCTGGACGCGATGACCGGCCTCACCGTCGGGGCCGCGGTGCTCGCGGTGCTCGGCGCGGCCGGCGCCGTACTGGGCATCGGGCGCAGGCTGTCGGAGTACCGGTGAAAGGGGGCGTGACGATGCGGGTACGGAGTGACTTCTCTCGCCGCCTGAGCGCGGTGCGGCGGCTGCGGTCCGGCCTGCGGGGCTGGGGCGGGGTGGGCGCGATGGCGATCGTCTGCGCCCTCGCGATCGCCTTCGTCCTGCTGCTGCCGCTCACCCAGTCGCGCGGCGAGGGCGGTGCGGAGCTCGGCGGACAGCGGACGGTCCAGGGCGTCCAGGCCAAGGCGCCCAAGTGCAACGACGACACCATCCAGGACCAGAGCCCGCCCCCGTCGGACGACGAGGGCGCCGCGATCAAGGCCATCAAGGAGCATGGCGTTCTGAAGGTGGGCGTCGACCAGAACAGCTACCGCTGGGGCTACCGCAACCCCAACAGCTCCTCCAGTGACCTGGAGGGCTTCGACATCGACCTGGTCACCGCCATCGCCAAGAACATCTTCGGCAGCTCCTACACCCCCGACAAGGTCCAGATGCTGGCCATCCCGACCGACCAGCGCATCCCGGCGATCCAGGGCAAGCGCGTCGACATGGTGGTCCGCACGATGACGATCACCTGCCTGCGTGCCGATGACGTCGCCTTCTCCGCCCCGTACTTCGTCACCGGCCAGCAGGTCCTCGCCCCGAAGTCGTCGAAGATCTCGGGCTACAACGACTCGCTCGCCCACCAGAGGGTCTGCTCGGCGGCGACCTCCACGGCGAACACCCGTCTGGCCTTGGACAAGGGCAAGAAGATCCCGGCCAGCGTCGACGTCCTGCCCGCCGTCCCCAACCAGCTGGACTGCCTGGTGAAGCTCCAACTCGGCGAGGCGGACGCGGTGGTGACCGACGGCGCACTCGCGGCGAGCCAGGCGGCGCAGGATCCGACGGTGGAGCTGAAGGGCTCCCCCTTCACCACCGAGTACTACGGCGTGGCCATGAACAAGGGCGCCACCGACCTGGTCCAGCGGGTCAACCGAATACTGGAGACCTACCGCACCAGCACCGGCCCCGACGGCTGGCACGCGTCCTACACGAAATGGCTGCTGCCGACCCTGGGTAAGGATTCGACGTCGGCCAACCCGCCCACACCGCACTACAAGTGACGGATCATCAACTACCGGAACCACACGGACCACTGACGGAACGACAACGCAACGAGAGGTGATCGATGGGCGGCGTCACGGGACCCCCCGGGCCGGTAATGGACCGGGACGAGGTGGACCGTGCGCTGGCGCGGCTCGGCGCGGAGCACGAGGCCATCGAGACCTCGCTCCTCGCCCTCCAGGACCACGCGGGCCGCAGACTCCTCGAAGGCGCCGAGCTGACCGGCACGACCAAGGAGCGCTGGGCGTCCACGGACGCGGCGATCACGCTGCTGTGGGCGTACTTCGACGCGTACACGGACGCGTTCCACGCCGCCCAGAGCATCCGCTCCCGGCGCCGCTGGTCCAGCCGTGAGGACCTGGTCGAGCTGACCGAGCTGCTGCGCGGCGAGTCCGTCACGGTCGCCGGTTCGACCACGGCGACGGCCAACATGCCGACGCTGACCGGCAGTTCGAGCAAGCTGAGCCACCAGTTCTCGCTGAGCGCGCTCGTCGACGAGATGAACGACCTGTACGCGAACTCCCTCGACATGGTTGTCACGTCCGACGCGGTGTGGTCGGCGCTGCCCGCCCGGATCGATTTACTGGCCGCGGAGTTGCAGCGCACCCGCCAGCTCGCCCACTCCGTGGGGGTCCGCCCGGGCGAACACCCGGCGGGCGACGACCTGGAGCGCATCACGCGCGTCCTGACCGATCTGCGCGAGCGCGTGGTCTCCGACCCGCTGGCCTTCTGGGTACGGGCGCAGGGGAGTTCGGCCCCCGGCGGCGGCCGCCCGGACACCACGGTCTACGACCGGGAGGCGCGCGCCCTGGAGGACGTACGCCGCGAGATCGACGCCGTGCTCACCGTCCGGCAGGACGCGGAGGCGCGGCTGGTGAAGCTGCGGGACGTGCTCTCCCGCGCGGACCGCACCCTCGCCGAGGCACGCACCGCGCGCGGTGAGGTCCTCGCGAAGATCGCGGCCACGGAGGTGCCGGTCGTCAGCGGCCCGCCGACCGTGCTCCAGGAGCAGCTGTCGACGGCCGCCGAGTACCGCAGACACGCCCAGTGGCACCGTCTGTCCCCGCTCCTGGAGTCCCTGGAGCAGAAGGCGGAGGACGAACTGCTGCGCGCCCGCGAGTCGTTGACCGCGGTCACCCAGCCGCTGGCGGTCCGCGCGGAGCTGCGCGGCCGCCTCGACGCGTACAAGGCGAAGGTCGCCCGGCACGGCCTCGCGGAGGACCCGCTGCTGATCGAGCGGTACGACGCGGCCCGCCGCATGCTGTGGAGCGCGCCCTGCGACCTGCGCGTCGCCGAACAGGCGGTGCTGCGCTACCAGCACGCCGCCGCCGAGCAGTTCAACGCTCCGCGGCCCCAGCCGCAGGGCGGTCCCGAGGACCAGAGGGGGCCGGGCGCGTGAGTGACGAGAAAGAAGCGGGGTCGGTCATGAGCGAGACACAGCGGAAGTGTCAACGGCCGGGCTGCGAGGGGTCGTACGAGGACGTCGGCGGCGGTGAGCTGTACTGCGACACCTGTGGTCTGGCGCCGGTGGTGTCGGCGAAGGGCGCGATCAGTTCACCGCCCACCGGGATGGCCAGCGGCAAGGGCTCGCGGGGCAGTGCCAGTTCCCGTACCAGCAGCCGCAGTTCGCGTACGTCGTCGCAGTCGTCGAAGTCGCGCCGCTCGGTGTCGGGGCGGCTCTCCCGCTCGGAGTCGGGCCGCGCCTCCAGCCGTTCGGTGTCGGTGCGCAGCTCCGGTTCGTCGTCGGGGACCTCCAGCCGCGGCCGGCTCGGCGTCGGTCTGGTGCAGGTGCCGGGGGTGCCGCGGCCGGACCCGCGCGAGATGGTCCTGGAGAACCCGGAGGTCCCCGAGCGCAAGCGGTTCTGCTCGCGCTCGGACTGCGGCGCTCCGGTGGGCCGGGCGCGCGGCGACAGCCCGGGGCGTACGGAGGGTTTCTGCACCAAGTGCGGCAACCCGTACTCGTTCACGCCCAAGCTGGAGGCCGGCGACATCGTGCACGGCCAGTACGAGGTCGTGGGCTGTCTCGCGCACGGCGGCCTCGGCTGGGTCTACCTCGCCGTGGACCGCGCGGTCTCCGACCGCTGGGTGGTCCTCAAGGGCCTCCTCGACACCGGCGACCAGGACGCGATGGAGGCCGCGATCTCCGAGCGGCGCTTCCTCGCCGAGATCGAGCACGCCAACATCGTGCGGATCTACAACTTCGTCGAGCACCTGGACCAGCGGACGGGTTCGCTGGACGGGTACATCGTCATGGAGTACGTCGGCGGCAAGTCCCTCAAGGAGATCGCCAACGACCGCCGCACACCGGACGGAAAGCGCGATCCGCTGCCGGTGGAGCAGGCCTGCGCGTACGGCATCGAGGCCCTGGAGGCGCTCGGCCACCTGCACAGCCGCAACCTCCTGTACTGCGACTTCAAGGTCGACAACGCGATCCAGACCGAGGACCAGCTCAAGCTGATCGACATGGGCGCGGTGCGCAGGATGGACGACGACGAGTCGGCCATCTACGGCACGGTCGGCTACCAGGCGCCGGAGGTCGCGGAGGTCGGCCCGTCGGTGGCGAGCGACCTGTACACGGTGGCCCGCACGCTCGCGGTGATGACCTTCGACTTCCAGGGCTACACGAACATCTTCGTGGACTCCCTGCCCGACCCGGACAACATCGAGGTCTTCCGCCGCTACGAGTCGTTCTACCGGCTCCTGGTCCGTGCCACCGACCCCGACCCGGCCCGCCGGTTCGCCTCCGCGCAGGAGATGGCCGAGCAGCTGACGGGCGTCCTGCGCGAGGTCGTCTCGCTCCAGACCGGGCGGGCCCGCCCCTCCCTGTCCACCCTGTTCGGGCCCGAACTGAAGGTCACGGACACGGAGTTGTTCCCGAAGCTGGACGGGGACGTGTCCCTGCTGGGCGCGAGAGCGGTGCAGCCGTCGAAGCGGATCCCAAGTGCCCGCTCCGGCACGGCACTTGCCGAACGCCCCAACGGCACCCCGGTGTTGACCGCGCTCAACGGCAGCGCGCCGAGCACCGTCAAGCAGGTCGACTCCCCCGCTGTGGCCCTCGCGCTGCCCGTCCCGCACGTGGACGCGAGCGACCCCAACGCGGGCTTCCTGGCGGGCCTGATGGCGACCGCGGCGACCGAACTGCTCGGGGCGCTCGCCTCGGCGCCGTCGCCGTCCGTGGAGACCCGGCTGCGGCAGATCAGGGCCTGGCTGGAGAACGGCGACTCGTACACCGCGCTGGACGCCCTGGCGAAGCTGGAGGACGAGCGGCCCGACGACTGGCGGGTGGTCTGGTACACGGGCGTGGCCGCGCTGGCGACCCGGGACTACGAAGCCGCAGCGCTGTCCTTCGACGCGATCTACGACGCCTTCCCGGGCGAGCCCGCGCCGAAGCTGGCGCTGGGCCTGTGCGCCGAGGTGCTGGGGCAGCTGGACAACGCGGCCGAGTACTACCGGCTGGTGTGGTCGACCGACCCGAGCTATGTGAGCGCGGCCTTCGGCCTGGCCCGCGTCCAGTTCGCGACCGGCGACCGGCAGGGCGCCGTACGGACGTTGGAGTCGGTGCCCGAGGCGTCGATCCACTACACGGCCGCGCGCGTGGCCGCCGTACGGGCGCGGCTTCGGGAGCGGGCCGCGACGGCGGACGACACGCCGTTCCTGGACGAGCTGACCGCGGCCGCGGGACAGGTGGAAGCGCTGGAGGGATACGGTCTGGATGCCGTCCGGCGCGAGCGGTTGTCGGCCGAGGTCCTCGGCCGCGCCCTCGACTGGATACTCTCCGGAGGCCAGGGTTCCGTACCGCTCACGCGGCGGGAGCTGCTCGGCAGCGAGCTGGACGAGCGGGGACTCCGCTTCGGCCTGGAGCGTTCGTACCGCACGCTGGCCCGGCTGGCACGGGACGGCGAGGAGAGGATCGACCTGGTGGAACGAGCCAACCGTTACCGCCCCCGGACGTGGGTGTAGTTGATGTCGCAGATGCCCCAGCTCGCCGCCTGCCCGAGCTGCGAAGAGCCGCTCGAATCGGGTGACCGCTTCTGCGGTGCGTGCGGATACGACCTGTCGGCCGTGCCCGCGCCGCCGGACGACCACCCGACGCTGACCATGAACGGCGCGGTGCCGCTCCCCCCCGAGGAGGCCGCGGACGTGGACTGGCCCGTGGTGCCCCAGCCGGAGAGCGCCGAGACCCCGCCGACGGTCCACCTCCCCACCGATCTGGCCGGCACGGACTCGGGCGGCACCCCCCTGCCGTCCAACGCCCCGCTGCCGCCGACCGGTTCACCGGTCTCCCCGGCCACGGGCGTACGGTTCGACCGGCCGCCGGAGCCCGACGAGTACCCCTTGCAGGCGCCGGACCCGCGGGTCGCCGCCGATCCGCCGACCGCGGGCGAGGGCGTCAAGGTGTGCGTGGCCTGCCGCTCGGGCCGGGTGGACCCGGACGGCTACTGCGAGAACTGCGGGCACGCCCAGCCCCGCGAACGCGACCACATGGAACAGGAGTTGGGCCCGCTCGCGGCGGTCAGCGACCGCGGGCTGCGGCACCATCGCAACGAGGACGCCTTCGCCGTAGGACAGTGCCTGCTGCCCGACGGGGCGCCCGCGCTGGTCGCGGTCGTGTGTGACGGGGTGTCGTCGGCGACGCGGCCCGACGCGGCCTCGCTCGCGGCCTCGCGGCAGGCGGGCGAGGCGTTGCTGGCCGCGCTGCCGCAGGGGACGCATCCGCAGGCGGCGATGCACGAGGCGATCATCGCGGCCTCGCACGCGGTCAACTCCCTTGCGGAGGAACCCGCCACGGCCCGCGAGCACGCCCCGCACCAGAACGCGCCGGCCTGCACGCTGGTCGGCTCGATCGTCACCCCGACCCTCCTCGTCGTCGGCTGGGTCGGCGACAGCCGCGCCTACTGGATCCCGGTGGACCGCAGTTCACCGCCGGCCCGGCTCACCGAGGACGACTCGTGGGCGGCGCAGATGGTCGCCGCGGGCCTGATGAGCGAGGCGGAGGCCTACGCCGACGAGCGCGCCCACGCGATCACCGGCTGGCTCGGCGCGGACGCGTACGAACTGGAGCCGCACACCGCCTCGTTCAAGCCGGACCGGCCGGGTGTGGTGATCGTGTGCACCGACGGACTGTGGAACTACGCGGAGTCCGCCGAGGAGATGGCCGAGGTCGTTCCCGTCGACGCGGCTCTCCGTCCGCTGCACAGCGCCCAGGTGTTGGTGGGCCACGCGCTCGACGGCGGGGGCCACGACAACGTAACAGTGGCCGTCGTGCCGTTCCCGGCCCCGCCGCAGGGGGCAGTAATCGGCTGAGGCCGCGCAAACGGGGACGGCCTCGGACCGGTGGGGACCGGTCCGCATATAGTCATCGCCCCATCCAGGTGGGGTACTTGAGGGGGATCAGAGCAGGCATGGCCAATTTCTCGAAGTCGAACGTGCCACAGTTCTCGGTCGACGTGTACCAGAACGAGTACCTGCCGGAGGGCGGGCGTGAGGTCAACGCGATCGTCACGGTGACCTCGACCGGCGGCGGCACCATCGGGAGCCCGGTCGCGGCGCCCCATCTCTACTCGGCCGGTCAGGGCCCGGACGCGGCCGTGGCGATCATGGTCGACTGTTCGGGGTCGATGGACTACCCGCCGACCAAGATGCGCAACGCCCGCGACGCCACGGCCGCCGCGATCGACACCCTGCGCGACGGCGTGCACTTCGCGGTGATCGGCGGCACGCATGTCGCCAAGGAGGTCTATCCGGGCGGCGGCAAGCTCGCGGTCGCCGACTCGCGCACCCGCGACCAGGCCAAGCAGGCGCTGCGCAAGCTGAGCGCGGGCGGCGGTACGGCGATCGGCACCTGGCTGCGGCTGGCCGACCGGCTGCTGTCGTCGGCGGACGTCTCCATACGCCACGGCATCGTGCTGACCGACGGCCGCAACGAGCACGAGGCGCCGGAGGACCTGAAGGCCGCGCTCGACTCCTGCGCCGGACGGTTCACCTGTGACGCGCGGGGCGTCGGCACCGACTGGGAAGTGAAAGAAGTCACAGGGATCGCCTCCGCGCTGCTCGGCACCGCCGACATCGTCGCGGACCCGGCCCATCTCGCCGCCGACTTCACGAAGATGATGGAGACGGCGATGGGCAAGGAGGTCGCGGACGTCGCGCTGCGGCTGTGGACGCCGGTGGGCACGGCCATCAAGTTCGTCAAGCAAGTCGCGCCCCGGGTCGAGGAGTTGACCGACCGCCGCACCGAGGCGGGGCCCCGCGCAGGGGACTACCCCACGGGGTCCTGGGGAGACGAGTCCCGTGACTACCACGTGTGCGTCGAGGTCCCCGAGGCAGGCATCGGCCAGGAGATGCTCGCGGCCCGGGTCTCACTGGTCGTCCCGCAGGCCGACGGCAGCACCCAAAACCTGGGCGCCCAGGGCCTGGTGAAGGCCGTATGGACCGACGACATGGTCGCATCCACGTCGATCAACCCCCAGGTCGCGCACTACACCGGCCAGGCGGAACTGGCACAAGTCATCCAACAAGGGCTCGATCTCCGCAAATCGGGAGATGTCGACGGAGCAACGGCCAAACTGGGACGGGCCGTTCAGCTCGCCAGCGTCTCCGGAAACGCGGATACTGCGAAACTGCTTGCGAAGGTGGTGGACGTGGTCGATGCCGCGGCGGGTACTGTGCGACTGAAGGCGAAGGTCGCGGAGGCCGACGAGATGACTCTCGAAACACGGTCCACAAAGACTGTTCGTGTAAAGAAGTGACCTAGCCAGCACGACTCCGTGAGACCCAGAACGACCCTGTGCGAAAGGGGGACGCGCCGACATGCCGACCTGCCCGAACGGACACCAGTCGGGTTCCGACGACTGGTGCGAGGTCTGCGGTCACCGCATGGCCGGTGCCGTACCCCCGCCCCCTCCCCCGCCCCCCGGCGGCGGCTACGGCTTCCCGCCGCCCGCGCCCGGCGGCCGGCCGAACGCGTCCGCCGAGGCGGAGCTCTGCCCGCAGTGCCGCACGCCCCGCGAGGGCGGTGCGCCGTTCTGCGAGGAGTGCCGGTGGAACTTCCTCACGAATACGGCGACCTCGTACACCCCGGCCGCGCCGCGCCCCTCGGGCCCCGGCCCCGGCCCGAGCCCGGCGGCCCGCTTCCAGCAGCAGCCCCCGCCGCCCGGTCCCGGTCCCGGTCAGTCGTACGGCGGTGACCCCTACGAGTACCAGGGCTCGCGGCCCTCGCAGATGAACCGGCCCGCGGAGCCCATACCCCCGTTCGGGAGTGAACCGACGGGGCGGTCCGGTGCGCCTGGGGGTCCCGGTGGGCCTGGAGGACCTGGGGCTCAGAACGGTCCCGGTGCGTTCGGTGGCGAGCGGCAGGGCGGGCCCGGTGGACCAGGTGGTCCCGGCGCGCAGGGCTTCGGCAACGAGCGGCAAGGTGGACCCGGGGGTCCTGGCGGCCCCGGTCAGCAGGGCTTCGGTGGCGAACGCCAAGGTGGGCCCGGCGGTCAGGGTGGTCCGGGTGGACCCGGGGGTCCGGGGTCGCAGGGCTTCGGCAATGACCGGCAGGGTGGGCCCGGCGGTTCTGGTGGTCCCGGTGCGCAGGGCTTCGGCGGTGAGCGTCCGGGCGGTCCCGGTGGTCCCGGCGGTCAGGGTTCGCAGGGCTTTGGCAGTGAGCGTCCCGGTGGACCCGGTGGACAGGGCGCGCAGGGCTTCGGCAACGAGCGGCAGGGTGGCCCTGGTGGCCCCGGCTCGCAAGGTTTCGGGAACGAGCGGCAAGGTGGACCCGGCGGTCCCGGCGGCTCTCAGGGCTTCGGTGGGGAGCGCCAGGGCGGCGGTCCCGCGCCCTTCGGGAACAACGACCCGTCCGGCCCACCGCGGCCGTTCGGCAACGATCCCTCCGGTCCGCCCCCACCCCCGCCCTTCGGCAACGAGGCGTCCGGCCAGCCCGGTCCGTTCGGCAACGAGCAACCCCCGGGTCCCGGCGGCCAGTTCGGCAACGAGCGCCCCGGCCAGAACGAGTTCGGCGGCGGCCGCCCCGGCACCTTCGGCGGCGAGCGGCAGGCCCCGCCCGGGCCGTTCGGCAACGAGCCGTCGAACCCGCAGGGTCCCTCGGGCTTCGGTCCCGACCCGTCGCGGCCGGTTCCGCCGCCGCCCGGACCGACCCCGCCCGCGGGTCCCGGTGGTCCCGGTGGTCCCGGTGGGACGAGCGGCGCCCCGCAGGCCTTCCAGCAGTCCGCTCCGCCGGCCCCGCCCGGGTTCCCGCAGGAGACCCGTCCGCAGCAGGGCGGCTCGCCCTTCGGCGGCGGTGACGACGACTGGGTGATCTCCCCGCCGACCCCCGGCTCTCCGGGTGGTCCCGGTGGACCTGGTGGTCCCGGTCAGGGTGGCGGTGGCTACGGCTATCCGCAGCCAGGTTCGACGCAGGCGCCGCCTCCGCCGCGTCAGGCGTATCAGCAGCAGCCGACGACGTGGATGGCGACGATCGGGCCGGACCGTGAGTACTTCATGGCGATGATGCAGCGGTCGGGGCCGGAGGCGGCGGGGCTCAACCTGCCCGCGTACTCGCCCGAGCAGCAGCGGCAGCTCACCGGTAACCAGATCACGATCGGCCGGCGTCGGCACTCCACCGGTGAGTCTCCCGACATCGATCTGTCGGTGCCGCCCGAGGATCCCGGTGTTTCGCATCAGCATGCGGTGCTGGTGCAGCAGCCGGACGGCAGTTGGGCCGTTGTCGATCAGAATTCGACGAACGGTACGACGGTCAATGGGGGCGAGGAGCCTATTCAGCCGTTTGTGCCGGTGCCGTTGCAGGATGGGGATCGGGTGCATGTGGGGGCGTGGACGACGATCACGGTTCGACGCGGCTAAAGATGTGTCGTTCGTCGTCTGCTGCGCCGTCGTGGCTGGTCGCGCCCCGCGGCGGAGCCGCTAATGTCACAGCCCCGCGCCCCTGAAAGGGGCGTTGTCGTTACCGGAGGGGCCACGTGTACGGGCTCTCCGGATCGTCCAGCCATGCCCGCGCTTCCTCACCCGTGACCGTTACTCCGTAGCGCTCTCTGGCTGGTCTGCCCTCTTGCTCCCACAAATCACGGGCGTCCTGCGGAGCCAGCGTGCCGTGGGTGAGGGTGAGCAGGAAGCGGAGTAGTTCGTGGTCGCCGGGGCGGTGTGGGATCTCGTCCTGTACGGACGGCTCGGTGCCGCGCAGGGGGACGAAGTACGCGGCCGTGTTCAAGAAGGTGCCCTCGGCGTGGGTCGTGTCCCGGACGGTGAGGGTGATCAGGCCCGTGGCCAGGGGGGCCAGAATGCGGGCGCCGGGGTTGCACTGGGCGAGCCAGGCCGGTGGGATCGTCGTCAGGGCGCAGGTGGCGATGATGCGGTCGTAGGGGGCGTGTTCGGGGGCTCCGCGGGTGCCGTCGGCGGTGATGACGGTCGGGTGGTGACCGGCGGCGGCCAGGTGGGTGCGGGCGGAGTCGGTGATCTCCGGTTCCAGGTCTACGGTCGTTACCTGGTCGTCGCCGAGCCGCTCCGCGAGCAACGCCGCGTTGTAGCCCGTGCCCGCGCCGATCTCCAGGACCCGGTCGCCGTCCGTCACCCGTAGCTCGGTCAGCATCCGTGCCATGAGGGAGGGCTGGCTGCTGGACGACACCAGTTCGCCGTCGCGCAGCCGGGTGGCGAGCGGTACGTCGGCGTAGACCCCGCGCAGCCAGCGCTCCCGGGTGTGCGGGTCGGGGCTGTCCCTCCAGAGGCGCTCGTTCCCGTCGCCGGCGGCCGCGTAGTAGTAGGGCACGAACAGGTGCCGCGGCACCGCCTCGAATACCGCCCGCCAGCCGGGGTCCGTGTCCCAGGCGCCGCTCAGTCCGATCTCCCGCACCAGTTCCGCCCGCGCGGAGACGGCGACGGCGTCCAGGTCCTTGTCGAGAGCGTGTGCGCCCATACGTCCACTGTCCTGCCGTGGCGGCCGGGAGGCGAGCGGTCCTAAGTCCGAAGTCCTCCGTCGCCCGGTCTGAGACCATGGGGAGCGTGAAAGAGATTCGGCGCGGCACGCTTCAGGAGCAGACCTTCTACGAGCAGGTCGGCGGGGAGGAGACCTTCCGCCGGCTCGTCCACCGTTTCTACGAGGGTGTGGCCGAGGACCCGCTGCTGAGGGCGATGTACCCGGAGGAGGACCTGGGGCCGGCCGAGGAGCGCTTCGCCCTCTTCCTGATGCAGTACTGGGGCGGCCCGACGACGTACAGCGACAACCGCGGCCACCCGCGCCTGCGCATGCGCCACGCGCCGTTCCAGGTGGACCAGGCCGCGCACGACGCCTGGCTGAAGCACATGCGGGTCGCCGTCGACGAACTCGGGCTGTCCGAGGAGCACGAGCACACGCTGTGGAACTACCTGACGTACGCGGCCGCCTCGATGGTGAACACGGCGGGCTGATCGCCTTACGGGGTACGGGAGTTGGCGTGCCGCTCAGCGCACGCTGACGCCCAGCGCCCCAAGTCCCGCCCTGCGTACGGCGATCGAGCCGTAGGGGGTGCGGAAGCGCAGCCACGCGCCCGACGAGAAGAGGCCCGACTCCCCGCCGGGGCGCAGGAATCCGAGTGATTGCGCCGCGTGGACGGCGCGCACCGGAAGCGAGGTCTCGCCGACCGTGCGGGACCAGATCTCCCGCCCTATGCGGTCGAGTTCGGTGCGCGTACGGCCCTCGGGGGTCAACTCCTGTGCACGGGACCGGAATTCGGCGACTCCGGCCGCGATCATCCCGCTCAGCGCCTGCGGTCCCGGGAGGCCGGACTCGGGGGTCCAGCCGCCGCGGGGCGGCAACACCCCGGCCCACGGGGGGCCGGTCACCGCGGCCGGGACTGTGGCCGTAGCCGCCAACTCGTCGAGGGATTCCAGGAGTTCACCGGCGGAGACGGTCACGTCGAGCGTGACGTCGAGACCGTTCTCGTAGGGCTTGGCGAGGCGTACCGCGCGGATGGCGAGGACCTCGAAGGACGGGGGGCGGCCGAAGACGGCGAGTGCCGTGCCGGCGGCCTGGAGGCGGACGGCGGCGGCGCGGTCGTAGTGGATCAGCCGGGAGAGGAAGGCCGCGAAGTCCGCCGCCTCCCCTTCGTCGGCGAGGTGGAGGACCGTCATGCGGCGACGGCCTCGTCCTCGGCGTCGTCCCGGTATTCCTCCAGGAACTCCCGTTCCGCGTCGGTGATCCGGCGCGGGCGCTGGGCCGCGAAGTCGAACGGTACGACGACCGTCGACGCGCGGACGTAGACCAGGTCGCCGTCCTTCACCTCGTAGGCGATGGTGAAGGACGCCGCCCTGATCTCCGTGATCCACAGCTCGATGTCCACGGGGGTGTGGCGGTGGACGAGCTGGCGTTTGTAGTCGATCTCGTGGCGCGACACCACCGACCCCTGCTGGAAGTCCTTCTCCGGGCGGAACAGGAAGTCGATACGGGCTTCCTCCAGGTAGCGGAGGAAGACCACGTTGTTCACGTGGCCGTACGCGTCCATGTCCGCCCAGCGCAGCGGGCAGCGGTAGATGTGGCGCAAGAAGATCAGCCCCGGGTCAGCTTCTTGTAGGTGGCGCGGTGCGGACGGGCCGCGTCCGGGCCGAGCCGCTCGACCTTGTTCTTCTCGTAGGACTCGAAGTTGCCCTCGAACCAGAACCACTTGGAGTCACCCTCGTAGGCGAGGATGTGCGTCGCGACCCGGTCCAGGAACCACCGGTCGTGGGAGACGACCACGGCCGCACCGGGGAACTCCAGCAGCGCGTTCTCCAGCGAGCCGAGGGTCTCGACGTCGAGGTCGTTCGTCGGTTCGTCGAGGAGGAGCAGGTTGCCGCCCTGCTTGAGGGTGAGCGCGAGGTTGAGGCGGTTGCGCTCACCGCCGGAGAGGACGCCGGCCGGCTTCTGCTGGTCGGGGCCCTTGAAGCCGAACGCGGAGACGTAGGCGCGGGACGGCATCTCGACCTGGCCGACGTTGATGTAGTCCAGCTCGTCCGAGACGACGGCCCACAGCGACTTCTTGGGGTCGATGTTCTCGCGGCTCTGGTCGACGTAGGAGATCTTGACGGTGTCGCCGACCTTGATCGAACCGGAGTCCGGCGTCTCCAGGCCCTGGATCATCTTGAAGAGGGTCGTCTTGCCGGCGCCGTTCGGGCCGATGACGCCGACGATGCCGTTGCGCGGGAGCGTGAAGGAGAGGTCGTCGATGAGGACCTTGTCGCCGAAGGCCTTGGAGAGGTTGCTGACCTCGACGACGATGGAGCCCAGGCGCGGGCCCGGCGGGATCTGGATCTCCTCGAAGTCCAGCTTCCGCATCTTGTCCGCCTCGGCGGCCATCTCCTCGTAGCGCGACAGACGCGCCTTGGACTTGGCCTGGCGCCCCTTGGCGTTGGAGCGGACCCAGTCCAGCTCCTCCTTCAGCCGCTTGGCGCGCTTGGCGTCCTTCTGGCCCTCGACCTTGAGGCGGGAGGCCTTCTTGTCGAGGTAGGTGGAGTAGTTGCCCTCGTAGGGGTGGGCGCGGCCGCGGTCGAGTTCGAGGATCCACTCGGCGACGTTGTCCAGGAAGTACCGGTCGTGGGTGACGGCGACGACGGTGCCGGGGTACTTCGCGAGGTGCTGCTCCAGCCACTGGACGGACTCGGCGTCCAGGTGGTTGGTGGGCTCGTCGAGAAGCAGCAGGTCGGGGGCTTCGAGCAGCAGCTTGCAGAGCGCTACGCGGCGACGCTCACCACCGGAGAGGTTGGTGACGGGCCAGTCGCCGGGCGGGCAGCCCAGGGCGTCCATGGCCTGCTCCAGCTGGGTGTCGAGGTCCCACGCGTTGGCGTGGTCCAGGTCCTCCTGGAGCTTGCCCATCTCGTCGAGCAGGGCGTCCGAGTAGTCGGTCGCCATCAGCTCGGCGACCTCGTTGAAGCGCTTGAGCTTGCCCATGATCTCGGCGGCGCCGTCCTGCACGTTCTCCAGGACCGTCTTCGACTCGTCGAGCGGGGGCTCCTGGAGCAGCATGCCGACGCTGTAGCCGGGCGACAGGAAGGCGTCGCCGTTCGAGGGCTGCTCAAGCCCCGCCATGATCTTGAGAACGGTGGACTTACCGGCACCGTTCGGCCCGACCACACCGATCTTCGCGCCGGGCAGGAAGCTCAGCGTCACGTCGTCAAGGATGACCTTGTCGCCGTGCGCCTTGCGCGTCTTGCGCATGGTGTAGATGTACTCAGCCAAGAGAAACCGTCCGGCAGCTTGAAATCTGGAGTGGGCAGACGTATCCATCTTGCCTGAGGACCAGGCTTGGGTGGTAACTCGTTTGGTCGGGGGGCTGTGAGCTGGGGGTTCGGGGACGGGTTCCGGGCGGGGGTGCGGTGAGCCGACGGGGTGGGTCGGGTGGTGGGTGCGCGGGAGGGCGAGTGGGGGCGGTGCGGCTGCTCGGCGTGCGTGGCCGAGGGGGGCGAGAGGTCGCCGCGCTTCGACAGCCGCGGCGAGTCCGAGAGGCGCAGCCGGTTACCGGCGCCGCAGCCGACCCGAGCCCGTGTTCTCAGCCCTGCCCGTGTTCTCAGCCCTGCCCGTGTTCTCAGCCCTGCCCGTGTTCTCAGCCCTGCCCGGGCTTGCGGTCGCGCAGTAGGACCAGGGTCGTGGCGCCGATGCCTACCAGGCCGAGGGCGACGACCGTGATCATCGGGGTGATGCCGGAGCCGCCCGTCTCGGCGAGGTTGGTGTCGACGGTGGTGCCGCCCACCGTCGCCGGGCTGGGCTCGCTGAGCGTTTGCGTCACGTCACCGCCCGCGTCGCTCTGCGTCCGGCAGTCGAGGACCCCGGTGAACCGCTTCTCGTAGCCGTTCGGCGCCGTGATCGTGAAGTCGTACGCCTGGTCCTCCTGGAGCGGGATCGTCACCGTCGAGGACTTCCCGGCGTCGATGGCGTGCTCGACGCCCAGCAGCTCGAAGGTGAACGTCGCGTCGCCCTGGTTGGCCGCGGTGACGTCCACGCCGCCCTCGGCGCAGTTCTTCTGTGCCGACAGTGCCGGTATGGCACCGGTCTTGGCCCAGTCCGCGCTCGCGACCGCGGCGACCGTCGACTCGCTGGAACCGGCGAGGATCTGTGTCTGGCTTCTGCTCTCGGAGGTGAAGGCCCGGCCGACGGGCACGGTGGTGGAGGCCTGCACGGTCAGCTCGCCCGACCCGGCCGCCGCGTCCTTGGGCACGTCGAAGAACACCTGGCTGCCGTCCACCGCGGAGGTGACGACCTTGCCGTCCTTGTCGACGATCCGCACCCCGCTCGTGGCGGCGTCGGCGGGCGGCGTCACCGTCACCCCGCTCGCGTTCGTGTGCACGGTCACCGGGCCGAGCCGCTCACCGGGGTGACCGGAGACGGCGGGCGGGGTGAGGGTGAGCGAGGCCTCCGGCTCCGCCACGTTCCGCGCGCTCTTCTCCAGGTAGTCCGCGAGCTTCTCCGCCTGCGGGTCGACCGCGTCGACGTCGGCGCCGTCCGAGTAACGCCAGATGGCCACCTGCGTACCGGCCGCCGCGTCGCTCTCGGTCAGGCCCTTGGTGCCGGCCTTCGCGGAGAGCGCCGCGAGGTCGTTCACCTGCGGGTAGGAGTGCTGCAGGATCCAACTGATCTTGCCCGCACTCTTGTTGGCGCCCAGCGAGGTGCCGCTCCACGCGGTCTCGTGGTACTTGGCGTCGCGCTGGGTGGGGTTGCGGAGGTCGACGCAGTACGTCTGCAGGGTGCCGCCGCCGTCCACGGACATCTCGAACAGGCCTGCGGAGACCTGCACATCGGCGGCACCGTCCTCGTGGAGCACGGCGGCGCCGTACGTCTTGAGGCCGCCTATCGTCGCCGTCGCCCCGCCCTGGGTCTGCGGTGTCTCGTCGGCGACGGCCGGGCCGGCACCGGCCAGCACTCCGGCGGCGACGAGTCCGCACGCCCAGGTCGCGGCGACGAGGCGCACGGCGCCTCGGCCGCGCAGGGACAGCGCGGAAAACACAGACAACGCAGATGACACGGAATTCCCCTTCGAGCAGGACCCGTCGACGTGGGGGTGCGGTCCTACCAGCAGAATCAAAGCGCCGGGAACTGTGCCCGAGCTATGCCCGGCATCCTAGGGACGCGGGCGCACCGCCTTCTCCAGTCGGGTGATCCGATAACCGATCCGACTCGGAATCGTTATCCCCAAGATCGCCTGCGAGCAGGGCTTATCGACAAATCCACCGGGTCATTCGGAGCGCATTCATCGATAAGCCGCAGTTCGATCAGCCGGGGGCATTCACTGACATCACGTCAGCACGAGGGGCTCCGCGTGCTGTTGGTCGGAGACCTCTTGGTCCGCGGCAACGGCGACGGCGTCGGTCGCGGAGTCGGCGGCCGAATCCCCGGCCGGTGTCTCCCAGTTGGGCTCGGGCCGGGGCGGAGAGGCCGCCGTCTCCTGCCTGTTGGCCCGGCGGAAGGCCGAGGTGCCGCGCGCCAGGTCGTGGCCGATCGCCACCGCGTCGATGTCCGCCGAGGACCAGCTCGGCTGTCCCTCGCGTACTTCCGTGCGCACCTTCAGCCGGCCCTGGACGACGACGGGGTCGCCGACCGACAGCGACGCCGCCACGTTCGTGGCCAGTTGGCGGTTGGCCCACACCGTGAAGAAGTTGGTGTGGCCGTCCGTCCACACGTTCTTCTCGCGGTCGAAGTACCGCGCGGTCACCGCCAGTCGGAACCGCGCCGACGGTCCCGCCGCCAGGTCCCGGTACATCGGCTGGGTCGCCACATTGCCGACCGCGCACACCATCGTCTCGTTCATCGCGTGTCCCTCCCTGACCCGGCCCCGCGGGGCCGAGCGGAAACGCGTACGGGCCCGTCCCGTACGGCTGCAGTCAGACTGCCTCCGCCGAGCCGGGCCCGCTGAGCCCTGTGGACCACCCGCCCACCTGTGGAAAATCTCGTCACCCGGACGAGCGAACGACGTCCGGACCTCGGTTCACCCGGCGCCGATGCCCGCCCCCGTGACCCGCCCGTACTGCTCCCGCACCTCCCGGTACCGCAGCAGCTCCGCGGCCAACGGATCGAGTACCCGCGCCCGTCCACACCCGGCCGCGGCTTCCCGCAATCGCCGCTCGGCGTCGAGGCCGTAGCGCCGAGCGGGGCCTCGGGCCGCCAGCCGGCAGCTCCACTCGACGAGCGGGCCGCCGATGATGCCCGCCACCATCAGCAGCACCGGCACGCCCAGGTTCGGGGCCATGAAACCGATGATCTGGCCCACCAGCCAGAGCCCGCCGACGACTTGGAGGATCGTCATGGACGCCTGCGCCAGCACGGCGGCGGGCCACCAGCCCGGCCGCGGCGGCCGCCCCACGGGCAGCCCGGCCCGCGCCGCCAACTCGTCCAGCGCCTCGGGCAACCCCTGCGCCCCGCGTACGGCCGCCTCGCGCACCGCCAACGCCCACGGCGCCGGGAGCCCGCCGGAGGCCCGGTCGGCGACCGTGCGGACCGCCTGCTCGACGCGCTGGCGTGCCGTGGCCTCCTCGTCCGCCTGTGCGCGGACCGGCAGTCGGCCGGTGACGGGTTCGCGGCGGTCGTTGTACCAGCGCCACAGCCGCAGCCAGGGTGTGCCGCAGGCGCGGTTGGCGTTGCGCAGCCAGGCGCGTTCGGCGGCCTCGCCCGCAGCGGTGGCACCGACCGAGTCCGCGAGCCGCGCGGCGAACTCGTCCCGCGCCTCCTCGCTGAGCCCGGTGCGCCGCCCCGTGGCGTAGACGGGCCGCAGTCGCCACGCGGCGGCGTCGACATCGGCCGAAATTCGCCGTGCGGCGGCTCCACGATCCCCCACGAACTGGCCCAGAACCTCGCGCAGTTCCGGGATGCCGTCCCCGGTGAGCGCGGACAGGGAGAGCACGGTCGCGCCGGGTTCGCCGTACTCCCCCAGGGCGATCCCGTCCTCGTCGAGCAGTCGCCGCAGGTCGTCGAGGACCTGGTCGGCGGCCTCTCCGGGGAGGCGGTCGATCTGGTTGAGGACGACGAACATGACCTCGGCGTGGCCCGCCATCGGCCGCAGATAGCGCTCATGGAGGATCGCGTCGGCGTACTTCTCCGGGTCGACGACCCAGATGACCGCGTCGACGAGTGCCAGCACCCGGTCCACCTGCTCGCGGTGCGCGACGGCCGCCGAGTCGTGGTCGGGCAGGTCCACCAGGACGAGCCCGCGCAACTGGGCCTCCATCTCGGCGCTCTGCAGCGGGCGTCGGCGCAGCCGTCCCGGGATGCCGAGCCGGTCGATGAGGGTGGCCGCGCCGTCGCTCCAGCTGCACGCGATGGGCGCGGCGGTGGTGGGCCGGCGTACGCCCGTCTCCGAAATGGCCACTCCGGCAAGGGCGTTGAAGAGCTGCGACTTGCCGCTGCCGGTGGCGCCCGCGATGGCGACCACGGTGTGCTGCCCGGAGAGCCTGCGCCGCGCGGCCGCCTCGTCGAGCACCCGGCCCGCCTCCGCGAGGGTCCCGCTGTCGAGCCGGGTGCGGGAGAGCCCCACGAGTTCCCGCAGCGCGTCGAGACGGGACCGTAGCGGCCCGTCGTACGCCAACGGGGCCGGGACGTGCGCGACATGGGAGCTGTGCGCCTGCGCGCGGGAGGCCCTGATCTCCATGGCGGCGGCCTGCTGCGCGGCGGTGGTCTCGTTGACCCGCCGCGCGATCAGCCCGTCGTCCCAGGAGCCCGCCCCGTCCTCAGGGTCGGCCGGATCCGCCGGGCCGGTCGGGTCCGTGGACGCCGGTGAGTCCGTACGGCTGTCCATGCGGCTGTCCGTACGCCTGGAGGTGCCGGCGTCGGCCGGCACACGCGTGTGGTCGTCGTTGTCCTTCAGGGCGCTCAGGGTGCTCGCCTCCTCCGCGTCGTCTACGGGGGGACGGTTACCGGCAGTTGCCCCTGAATCGCCCTCTACGGAGGAGGCGATTTCGCGGTGCTCGTCGTCGGCGGCGACCGCGTCCCCGGCGTGATCGGCGTGATCCGTCTCGTCCGTGTGTTCGTCCGTGTGGTCCTGGTCAGTGACGGCAGTCACCGGTCACCTCTCCTTCTGCAGTACGGACAGCGCGGCGATGAGTTCGGCCTGGGGTTCGGGGTGCACGTCGAGGGCGTCGAGCGGGGCCAGCCGCCGTTCGCGCTCGGTGTGCACGACCCGGTCCAGATGTTCGTTGAGCAGCCGCCCGGCGCGGTCGCGCAGCCGCAGCGCGCCGTGGGCACCGATCCGCTCGGCGAGCCCCTCGCCCGCGGACCGTGCCCTGCGGCCGCCGAGCAGCGCGGTGGCGACCAGGGCGGCGACCACCTCGGGATCGGGCGCGATGCTCCGGTCGAGGTCGCTCACCTCCTCCTCCGCGTACTCCTCCAGCTCGCGCCGCCACCGCCGTACGGCCATCCCGATGCGGTGCTCGGCGCTCTCCAACGAGGGGTCGCGGTCGGTGAGTTCGGGGGCGCCCGCGGCCGGTTCGCGGCGCCAGGCGTCGTCGACGCGCTCGTCGGCGGCCGTGACGGCGCACAGCAGGAGGGCGGCGAGGCTCTCCGCGAGGGCGTCGAGCAGTTCGCCGGCGGAGCAGTCGAGCGGGAAGGCGCGCCAGCGCTTCAACGCGTCCCCGGCGAGCACGGCCCCGGCCTGCAACCGCCCCCGCACACGCGCGTGCTCGCTGTCGTACGCCCCGTCGACGGCGGCCGTGAGCCGGAGCGCGGCGGCGTACTGGGCGGCGGCGGCGCTGGCCAGTTCGGGCATCCGTGACTTGAGGGAGTCGAGGACGCCGTAGGCCGTGCGCGCCATGGACTGGTGCCGGGCGGCCGGGTCCTGGGCCTGCTGGACGAGCCAACTCCGCAGTGTCGCCACGGCACTGGCCGGAAGTAGTCCCCCACCCCAGGCGGATTCGGGCAGTTCGGGCACCGTGAAGCGCGGTACGTCGCCGAGGCCGGCCTTGGCCAGGAGGGCGCCGTACTGTCGCGAGACCTCGGAGACCACCTGGTGGGGCACCCGGTCGAGGACGGTCACCAGGGTCGCGTTGTGCTCCTTGGCCGTGCGCAGCAGATGCCAGGGCACGGCGTCGGCGTAGCGGGCGGCGGTGGTGACCATGACCCAGATGTCGGCGGCGCAGATGAGTTCGGCGGCCAGCACCCGGTTGTCGGCCACGAGGGAGTCGATGTCGGGCGCGTCCAGGAGGGCGACCCCGCGCGGGAGCGTGTCGGCGGTCTCGATCCGCAGCACACGCATGCCGTCCTCACCGGGGAGGAGCAACTCGTCCCCCGGGTCCTGATGGGGCACCCACACGCGCGTGAGGTCGGGCAGCACCCGCATGCCGCTGAACCAGTGATGGTCCTCCGGGTGGCAGACGAGCACCGGTGTGCGGGTCGTCGGCCGCAGCACGCCGGCCTCGCTGACCCGGCGCCCGACAAGGGAGTTGACGAGCGTCGACTTCCCCGCGCCCGTGGAGCCGCCGACCACGGCCAGCAGGGGCGCTTCAGGTTCTTTCAGGCGGGGCACCAGATAGTCGTCGAGCTGGGCGAGCAGTTCGTCGCGATTGGCACGCGCGCGTGGAGCCCCCGCCAGGGGCAGCGGGAAGCGTGCGGCGGCGACACGGTCGCGCAGGGCGGAGAGTGCGTCGAGCAGCTGAGGCCGTACGTCCAAGGTCACCACATGTGAAGAATGCCCAATTTTGGGGGAATTCTGAAGCATATGAGCATGTCTGCGCGCCGACAGAACACAACGGACGGAAGGGATGACTGGGGCATGGGCACAGTCCAGGCATAACGAGTGCACAACACCCGTGGCGCCGGACACCAAAAGCGATGCACGATTCGTACCTGCCTGCGATTATCAGGACCGCTTCACTGAACCTCCACATCGAGCCACGCAGGTGAAGCAACAGGGACAAGGACCCGGGAGCCCTATCCTTGTCCCCGGCAACGTCACGGACCGGCCCACACCCGGGCACACCACGACCGAGGCCACACACCCGGCCCCCGTAGCTCAGTGGATAGAGCAGGCGCCTTCTAAGCGCTTGGCCGCAGGTTCGAGTCCTGCCGGGGGCGCTCAGCGTTTCACTGCTCGGCAACGAGGCCCTCGGCCTCCGCCCCGGCCCCACCTCACCCTCCAGGGCCCCCCGCACCCCGGGCGAGATTCATCCGGATGCACCAAATCCGCCGTTCACGGGTCACCACGGAACACCCCGGGCGGCCCCGCCAGCCGCGACGCCGCCCCGAAACCCCCTCGCCACCCGCCGCACGCTCGGGGCGCCGCCGGGGCACTACCGCCCGCTGAACGGATCGACCGACAGGCATTCCTGGATGCTGAGGAACCGGCATTCACCGGTCACCCCGTGGACGGAAATATACGTCGGGCCGTAGAGACGGTACTTGTCGTCCCTGGTGGCAAGATATTTCACGCCCTGAAAAGCGAAGTAGAAGAAATCGCCCTTCTGGGCCTTGAGTTCGTCCTCGTCGAACAAGGCGACCTCGTTGTCCCAGTTCGCGGTCGACCGCCGGAGGAATTCCGCGGCGAACCGCTCCGCCTCTTCCATCGAATACGTCAATTCGTCCTCATCAGCTTGAATGACTTGAAGTAGGTCGGGTCGACGAACCCCGTCTGACCGTCGACGAAAAGAACCCTGCCCTGGCTGTTCACCACATTGAACACGTGACCCCCCTGGCCTGGCACGGGAGAGTCTCCTGCCACAATTCCGCGAGCACCGTCACCTGAATTGCGAATATGATCCACCATGTCCCAGAACTTGGTGTCCTCGAAACTCCGTCCGTACACACTCTGCAGCCGGTCGAGGGACTGCAAGCCTCCCACATCCCCGGGCACGGCCTTGATTCCCTCACCCGCGAGATATCGATCCATCGATTCACCGACGTAGGTGCAGTTCATCATCCCGCCCTCAGGATTGATCTGCTTCGCCAATTCCGAAAGATTCGGCGTCTCATACGGCTTGGGCGGAATCGGTGACTTCTGCGGGGCCAGGCCGAGCGGGTCGCAGGACACCTGGGGCCGGTCCACATAAGTGACCGGATTCGCCGCCGGGGCCAGGCCGAGGGGGTCCTGGCTGACGTAGCGGCCGACCTCGGGGTCGTAGTACCGGAGGTAGTTGTAGTTCAGGCCGGTCTCGGTGTCGAAGTACTGTCCCGGAAAACGCAGCGGCGTATACGCACGGCTTTCCGCGGCCCAGGACAGTTTTCCCCAGTGCGTGGACCGGGATCTCCAGGCGATGTCGCCCGATTCCCCGACCAGTTCGCTGGGTGCTCCCGAGACATCGGAGACGATGGCGAAGAACCGGGCGTCGATCTCCTCCTGGGAGGTCGAGGCCGTGATCCTGCGTTCGCTCTGGGCGACCGCCTCCGGGCCGTGCAGATGCCACGTCAGGGTGACCGCGTCGCTCGAACTCCCCCAGCTGGTCGTCTGTTCGCACAGCCAGGTGCCGTCCCAGGTGAAGTCGACCTGTTCCAGGACGTCGACGCCGTTGTCCGCGAGGCGCTGTTTGGCGGTGCGTCTGCCCAGGGCGTCGTAGCGGTAGCGCCAGGTCGTGCCGTCGGGAGTGACGACCTGGGTGAGGCAGTCCTCCGCGTCCCAGGTGTAGCGCCAGGTGTCCGGCTTGCGGGAGAGCCGGGTCTTCTGGCGGAGGACGACCCGGCCGGCCGCGTCGTGCTCGTAGCGGATGCGGCCGGCGTGGGTGAGGTCGGCGCCCTGGTACGTGCGATCGCCGCAGCCGTCGTCGCCGAACTGCCGTGTCGGCCAGTGCGCTTCGATCTGGTTGCCGGTCCTGTCGTACGCGTAGGACTCGGCCCAGCCGTCCCCGCCGACCCGGGTCGCCCGGCCCACCGGGTCCAGTTCGTACTCCCGGACGCCGTTCAGCTGGTCGAGGACCTTGGTGACGCTGCCGTCCGCGCGGTATTCGTAGGACCTCGACTGGAGCCGGCCCAGCGGGTGGTCCACCGCCTGCGAGGTCAGCCGGTTCATCGCGTCGAAGGACCGGGAGATGCTCAGGGAGCCGTCGAACCTGCGGCCGACCTCGCGGCCGACCCGGTCGTACTCCAGGGCGACGACCCGTCCGTCCGCCGTGAACCGGTGGAGTTGGCCCAGGGCGTCGTACTCCCAGGAACTCTCGACGCCCGACGGTGTCGTACGGCCCGTCAGTTGTCCGAACTCGTCGTAGCGGTAGGCGACTTCGCGGCCGTCGAGCCGCTCGGAGAGCAGGCGTCCGTGGCGGTCGCGCAGAAGGCTCAGGTCCGTGTGCGCGGTGACGGCCCGGGCCATCCCGTCGGTGAAGTCGTAGGCGTACGTCATCACTTCGCCGTCGACGTTCTTGCGGACGACCTGCCCGAGTGCGTTGTGCTCGAAGGAGACGGTCTGGCCGAGTGCGTTCGTCCGGGACGTCAACTCGCCGACGGCGTTGTAGGAGTAGTGGCTGACGCGGCCGCCGAAGTCCGTCTCGGTGGTCAGTCGTCCGACCTCGTCGTAGGCGTAAGTCCACCGCAGGCCATCGGGGTTGGTGACTTTCGTCAGCCGCAGGTCCTTGTCGTACGCGAACTCGTAGCGGGAGCCGTCGGGTTCGGTGCGCGCGGTCAGCAGGTCGAAGGCGGAGTACTCGAAGTGGGTTGTCGCGCCAAGGGTGTTGGTGTGGGTGAGGCAGTTTCCCTCGCCGTCGTACGTCCAGCTCTCCTCGGTGCCGTCCGGGTGCCGGCGGTGGGTGACCTTGCCCTCGACGGACCAGGCGAGGGCGCCGGTCTGGCCCAACGGGTCGGTGGCGGAGCTGATACGGCCGAACGCGTCCCGCTCGTACCGCATGACGTTGCCCGCGTGGTCGCGCACCTCGACGGGCAGGCCGGCCGCGTCGGAGCGGATGCGGGTCTCGCGGCCGCGATGGTCGCGCAGCGCCGTCAGGTGGCCGGAGTCGTCGTACGTGAACTGCGTTGATCCGCCCGCCGAGTCGGCGACCAGCGTGCGGTTCCCGCGCTCGTCGAACTCCTGGCGGACGATGCTTCCGTCGGGGCCCACGATGCGGGTGAGGAGTCCGCGGTCGTCATAGGAGAGGACGGTGCGGCGGCCGTCCGGGCGGCTGATCTCGGTCGGGTTGCCGGCGTCGTCGTAACGGAACGACGTCGTGCGTCCCACGGCGTCGGTGCGGGACAGCAGGCGGTTGAACCGGTCCCGGGTGTAGCGCGTGGTGTGTCCGGCGGGGTCCGTGACGGCGACGATGTGGTGCAGGTCGTCGACGAAGTACCGGCGTACGCCGCCGTCCCCGTTCGTCGCCGTCGTGGTGCGCAGGCCGGTTTCCGGGTCCCGTGCGCCGTAGGACAGCCGGAGGCTCATATGGCCTTCGGAGCCGCCCTGCGCCGTGCAGCGGTGGGCGTCGTCGTACGCGTAGGCGTACGCGTGGCCGTTCGTGTCAGTCCAGGACGTGACGCGGTGGGACATGTCGTAGGCGAAACTCAGCGGCAGGCCCGAGGAGTTGACGACCTCGCTGAGGTTGCCTTCCGTGTATCCGTAGCGGATCAGGGGGAGTTCGGAGCCGTCCTCGGCTGCGCCGAGCAGGTGCAGGCCGGTGACCAGGCCGTCGGCGCTCTCGATCCGCAGGTGGTAGCCGCCGCTGTGGACGATCGCCGAGGGGACGCCCTCGCCGTCGTACTCGAAGGTGATGAAGTTGCCGTTGCCGTCGTCGAGTTGGACGAGTTCGGCCAGCGTTTCGTCGCGGTCCGCGAAGTGCCAGACCTGCCGGGTCCCCGGATCGGTGACGGTGTAGCCGTCCGCCTCCCGGTTCAGCGGCCAGCGGGCGCCGTGCTCGGGCAGGACGGGCAGGCCGGGTGCCGGATGCGGGTAGAACAGGCGCATCCCGTCCTCGTGGACGAACGTGACGCCGGCCGGGGTGACGTCCAGCCGCTGGTCCACGGTGCTCGTCCACGCGGGGCCGAACCAACGGCCGTACGGCCGGCCCGACTCGACCCGGCGCTTGAACGCGAACGGGAGCGAACCGGGGAACGTCACGTCCGTCTGGGACAGGTACATCCGGCCGGTGGCCAGGTTGACCGGGTCCGTGCCTCCCGACTCCACCTCCGCCGCGGACTGGCTCTCGGCCGCGCCCGGGGTCTCGGCGAGCGCGCCCTCCTCGGCGAGCGTGCTGTCGGCGGCGAGCATGCCCTCCTCCGCGGCGGTGCCCGCGCCGTCCGAGGCCACGGCCAGGACGGCCTGCGGAATCAGCTCCCCGGCGAAGTTGAACGGGTCCGAGGTGAAGGAGTTCCAGCCCGATTTCAGGGCGCGTTCGGGATGCGTGGCCATGCTGACCACTCCGCCGAGCAACTGCACCTTGTTCTGCAGGAAGGCGGCCGGATGCGTGAGGTTGTACGGGTCCATCGGGTTGAGGCTGCGGGCGAAGTCCAGGATCCCGGCCGTGCCCTTGACCGCGCCGGCGACGACATGGGTCGAGTCGACGTAGCCGGCCTCCAGGAAATCCGCGCCGTCCAGCTTCAACTGGTCTACGACGGAAGGCTCGTTGGGGGCGTGCGCGAGCGCGGCCCGCAGCGCGGTCTCCGTCGCGGTGGCGACCGAGTTCCGCTGGCGGCGCGCCGCGTCGAGGACGTCCTGCGCCTCCCGCAGCGCGGCCCCGCCGGGATCCTGGTCGGGCGGCAGCGGGCCGGGGTCCTCGGTGCCGCCCTCCGCCTTGCGGTTGTAGTCGTCGACCTGCTTCTTGTACGCGTCCGAGGCGGACTTGCCCTTCTTGTACAGGCGGATGGCCTCCTCCGCCTGCTTCTGCGCCCATTCGACCGTGTCGGCAAGGCTGTCGAGCGCCGTGGCCGCCTCCTGGCAGGCCGCTCCCGCCTGCAGCCACTTGGTCGGGTGCAGGGCGAACTTCTCGCGGAAGGTGTCGGCCGCCTCGCCCTTCCAGCCCGCCGAGTCCACGGTCTTCATGCCGACGCCGACCTCGTCGAAGGCCACGGCGAACGTCTGGAGGTGCTTGGCCTTCTCCCGGATCGTCGCCGGCTTGCCGTGGATCAGGTCGCCCGGCCGGGCGTCCGGCCCCAGTTGCCGCTCGGCGACAGGCGCCCCGAGATACGAGGCGATTTGGTCCCCGCCCTCCCGCACCGTCTGCGCCGCCCCGTGCGCACCGACCGTGTCGAGCACGTCGCCGGTGAGGTCGGCGCCCTTGTCGACGACCTGTCCCACATCGCGCTTGGCCTCGTCGAAGAGCCCCTTGCCCTCGCTCAGCGCCTTGCCGCCGTACTTGCTCCAGATCGACATCAGCCCTGCCCCTCCGGCTTGAGGCCGAGCCCCTTGCTCACCGCCGCGTCGTAGTCGTCCCGGTCCACGCCGAGCGCGGTCGGCACCGCCTCCACACCCGGGACCACGTCCGTCGTCGCCACGTCACGGACCATGCCCTTGAGGGTCTGCTCCGAGGCGGTGGCACCGTCCTCGAACGACTTCGCGCTGTAGTCCGGGTCCAGCCAGGCGGGCGTGGCCAGTTGACCCCAGCTCTGCTTCTCGATCTGATCCTCGGTGGCGTACGGGTTGCCCTCCAGGGAGTTCAGGCCGACCTTGAGCGAGTTCTTCACGGTCTGGTCCGCCTGGTACTCCGTCCCCGCGGCGAGACCGACCGACTCCGCGAAGAGGTTCCCCTCGGCGACGAGCGATCGCACACCCCACTGCCAGCGCTCGCAGAACGAGTGGAAGACGGCTCCTACGGCGTCGTCGCCGATCGTCAGCCCGTCCATCTCCAGGTCGTCGAACCCACGCCCCGCACCCGACCAGCCCACCTTGTCCGCGAACCCCAACTTCCCCAGCTCGCCAAGGGCCTTGTTGATCCCGTCGGCGATCAGCGCCAGCCCGACGACCTGCAGATCGGGCGCCCCGCCCGCACTCGTACCGCCGCCGTCCGACATCGCGTCCGTCATCGCCTCGTCTCCCCGTCCGGTCCGTCCACCGGTCCGTCCACGGGTTCGTCCACCGCCACGTCCTCCGGTACGACGCCCACGACCGGCGGCAGTACGAGCCCCCGCTCGCCGTCCGCCGCGTCCACCAACACCCCGCAGGGCACGCCCGATTGGGCCACCGTCGGCACGGCGGCATCCAGGAGAGCGGCACCCCAGACGCCCCGGTAGCGCCACTCCCGGTCGCCTTCTCCGCGGGCCTGCGCGTACCGCGCCAGCGCGGCCTCCCCGGTGAACGCGAGGATCCACCGCACTCCGCCCATGTCGACCGTCAACGGCGCTTCGGCCACGGGGTCCGCACCGGGCAACACGCCCATCGGCACGAGGACTTGGGACCGCCGGAACTCGCCCAGCTGGGCGAGGAATTGACGCCGGCGGCCCTGCACGCGCGCGGCTTCCTCGGCATCGGCGTCATCGTTGTCCACGGCGCCATCGGTGTCCACGGCGCCATCGGTGTGTACGGCGCCATCGCCATCAACGGCGCCATCAGCCGGGGGATTTGCAGTCGCGCCGCCGTCCGGCGAACCCGGGACGACGATGCCCGCCCCCACCGTCCTCACCGGCTCCGCCCGCTCCGCCGTCTCCGTCTCCCCCGTACGGATCACCGTCTGATCGGCGATGTCCGCCAACCGCGACCGCGGCAACGCAGGCGCGTCCCCGCCTACCGCCGTCTCCGTGCCGTCGCGCGTACCCGCTGCTCCGCCTGGCTCATCCACCATCAAGTCCCCGTCGCAGAGCGACTGTTCACCCTAGTTCAGTGATCAAACTTTGGAAGAGTCACACGTTGCGATTGCCATCAGCAACCAGACGCGGGCCAAGCGTGAACAAAGGAATCCCCAAGAAGGAGTCCCCCGAGGAAGCTCGGGGATTACCGCGGGGCCGGCCGACCTCCCTCGTATCGGCCGACCCCGCCGGGGCTCCCGGCGACGCCCCGGCCACCGAGACGGCAGGCCGAAGCGCATCCGAGAACAACTGGGGCCCTCTGTCAGGCCGGTCCGGTGGAGCCCTTGTGCGTACCGGCGCCCGTCCCCGTACCGGCGCTGCCGCTGCCGCTGCCGCTGCCGCTGCCGCCGGCGCTCGTCCGGTCGTAGAGCCGAAGGCGGGCCCTGCCCCCGATGCGGCGGATTCCGGCGCGTGTGTGGTTGAGGGTGCGGGAGATGTCGGCGAACAGCTGCATGGACTCGGCCATCTGGTCGAAGAGGCCGGAGGCGGACGGAACCCACGTTCCTTCAGGCGCGTGCTGCCGGCCCACCGCCGTGCACTTGGTCAGCAACTCGCCCATCAGACGGTGGAATTCGGCCACGTCCTCATCGGTGAAGTCCTCGACGGTCAACTGATGCACGTTCGGCTCAGTTGGCGCGCGCATACGCAAATCTCCTTGGCGGTGAGTGAAGGGCAACGGACGGCTGAACGCGCTGGGTGCACCGCCACCTGCTAATGCCCCATCCCGGCACCCCCGTCTACGGGCAGCACGGCACCGGTGATGTAACTGGCGTCCTCGGAGGCCAGGAAGGCGACGGCCGCGGCGACCTCGTCGGGGCTCGCGAGCCGCCCCAGGGGTATCTGGCCCGCCAGGTGCGTGCGCTGCTCCTCCGTGAGGTTCTCGCTCATCGCGGTCTCGGTGAGCCCCGGCGCGACCACGTTGAACGTGATCCCGCGGACGCCGAGTTCCCTGGCCATGGAGCGGGCCAGGCCGATCAACCCCGCTTTGGAAGCCGCGTAGTTGGCCTGTCCGCTCTCACCCCGGAGGGCGACGGCGGAGGAGATGAACACGACGCGGCCCTTCTTGGCCCGCAGCATGCCCCGGCTGGCTCGTTTGACGACGCGGAAGGCGCCGGTCAGGTTGGTGTCGATCACCGAGGTGAAGTCCTCTTCGGACATGCGCAGCAGGAGTTGGTCCTTGACGATCCCCGCGTTGGCGATCAGGACCTCGACCGGACCGTGCTCCGCCTCGACCTCCTTGAAGGCCGCGTCGACCTGATCGGTGTCGGTGATGTCGCACCGAACCGCGAACAGCCCCTCGGGCGGATCGCCCGTCCGGTGCGTTACGGCGACACGGTCGCCGTTGGCCGCGAGGCGACGCGCGATGGCGAGGCCGATGCCGCGACTGCCACCGGTGATCAGGACTGAACGGGACACAGGATGCCTTTCTGGTGCCCATGCCGAGGGGCCGGTAGGTGAGGGGCCGGTAGGTGAGGGAAAACTGGCCAATACGCCACTGTGACGTGATCGGTTGAGCCGTCACTGTGGGTGATGAATGATGGAACATGACAAAATTCGTGGGCATCGAGGCCGAGAGGGACCAGTGCGGCACGCGACATGCACACGGACGCGCACCACCAAGGCGCCCTGCCGGTACGGCAGTTCGGCCGTCGCCCGGTGAAACACGCGAACTCCCTCGCGGTCGGGGACCTCGCGTCTCCCACAACGCGGCTGGTCCGGTGAGCGATTGTCGTGGGTCGACGTCCCGGGGCACCAGGACCTGTTTTTTCCGGTTCGGGATTTTCAGGAACGAGCTTCTCCGGTAATTGAGTTGGCCACCCATCCGTCAGCACCAGAGAGGTTCTGAGTTGGACAACAAGGAAGCCCTGCAGAGACTGCTGCGCTGGAAGCGGGGCCAGATCGACCCGACCGAACTCGGGTGGCCGCAGCGCAGCGGACGGGGGCGCCGTTCCACAGGTCTGTCCCAGGCCCAGGTGGCACAGCTCTTATATGTCTCCGAGCGCACCTACGCCGACCTTGAGCGCGGTGAAATGCCGTCGCCCACCGCGGAGTTCCTGGACAACGTCGCCCAGGCCCTGAAGATGGAGGAGCGCGAGCGCACCGCCCTGTACGTCTACGCCCTGGGCTACGAACCCCCTTTCCCCATGGACCCGTTGGCGGGCAGCAGCGTCGCCCCGGCCTGGCAGAAGGCGATCGAGCGGGTCTCCGGCCAGCCCTGCTACGCCAATGACGTGGCCTGGAACGTCCTGGCGGCCAACGACGACTTCATACGGATGTTCCCGCAGGCCCCGGGCCAACCCGCCCGCCTTCCGGAACAGAACCTGATCCGCTGGATGCTGCTGCGCGAAGACGCCCGCGAGCACCACCTGGTGCACTGGGAGAAGCGGTGGGCGGAGCCGGTCGCGGCCCAACTGCGCACGGCCGTGGCCTCGCACCCCGACAACAAGGACCTCCGGCAACTGGACCAGGAGGTCAACGACGACCCGGTCGCGGGCCCCATCTACCGCGACCACAACCTCGCCTACGTCCACCCCGACGGCGACACGCGCCTGATGCGCCACGCGGGCTACGTCCCCGCGGCGGGAGAAGAGGACCGCAGGGACCGCTGCTGCGAGCAGCACACACCGTCGCAGCTCGGGACGGTGACGATGTGCGCGGCACAACCCTTCGGCTCACCGGGTGCCCGATTCCTGTTCCTCGTCTTCGAGCCCACACAAGTCGCCGAGCCCGTGCGGAATCTCTGAGCCTGCGCAGAATTTCTGAGCCTGCCCAGGATCTCCGAGCCCACGCAGACTCCTGCGCCCGCGCAGAGCCCCGTCGCCGCCCAGAGCCCCGTCGCCGCGCAGAGCCCGTTGCCGCCCAGACATCCCTCCAGGGAGAATCCCGCCTCGTGACTGACACAGCCCAACTCCGCCAGATAGCGCCCGGCGTACACATGTGGGCCCCCGACGGCGTGGACACCTGGGGTCTGGCCAACTGCGGCCTGGTCCACTCGGACGGCGAGGCCCTCCTCGTGGACACCCCGTACACACCCGCCCTCACGGAGACCTTCCTCGCCGCGGCCCACCGCGTGACGGGAGACACCGCGCCGAGCATCGTCGTAGCGACGCACGCCAACGGTGACCACACCTGGGGCAACCAGTGCCTCACCGGGACCGAGATCATCGCCACCGACGCGGCCCTCAGGCACCAGTGCGTCGAACCGACACCTCAGGAACTGAACACCCTGCTGCGGGACAGTGATCCGGGCCGGCCGCTGGGCTGGTACTTCCGCCACCACTTCGGGAAGTTCGACTTCTCCGGGATACAGGTCTTACCGCCCACCAGAACCTTCAGCGGCCGCCACGACCTGACGCTCGGCCGGATCCCCGTCGAACTGCACGAGGTCGGCCCCGCCCACACCGAGGGCGACCTGATCGTCCATCTCCCCGACCAACGGGTCGTGTTCGCGGGCGACATCGTCTTCTCCGGCGACCATCCCTGCCACTGGGCCGGCCCGCTCGACCACGTCTCGGCGGCGGCCGAACGCATCCTGGCGCTCGACCCCGAGTGGATCGTCCCGGGCCACGGCCCGCTGATGACACCCGACGACCTGCGCACGTACATCGCCTACCTCGACGACCTGGCCGACCAGGCCCTCCTCCTCCACGGCCAGGGCAGGACCGCGCTCGACGCGGCCCAGCTCCTCATAGCGGAGAACCGCTACCCGGGCCTCGGCCTGCCGGAACGCCTCGCCATCACCCTCTCCGCGGAGTTCCGCCACCTCAACCAGGACGGTTCCCGTCCAAAACTCGTCGAGCTCTTCGAACTCTCCGCCCGCATCGCCTGGCAGCGCACATCGGAGACGGCGACGTCCGCGTGACACAGGCGTAGACCGACGTGTTTCGGCCCGGTTTCCGTTACGTCCGAATGGATACGCAATGGTCAAGAATTAGCCCCGAACGCTTGTGGGATTCGGCAAGCCCGACCCATCATTGGCCGAATCCCGCCGTTCCCCACCCCTTCCCCACCCCCGTCCCCTCCCCACTACCCCGCAGGAGCCCCGGTGGCCGCTGGTCAGATCGACTCCGGGCCGGCCGGCCCGCCGACCGCCGCTCAGACGGAACGGGAGAAGCTGCGCAAGCACTTCGGCCGTTTCGACATCCTGTTCTTCCTCCTGTGCACGATCGTCGGCGTGGACACGATCGGCACGGTGGCCTCCTCCGGCGCCGAGGCGTTCACCTGGCTCATCGTGCTGGCCGCGGTGTTCTTCATCCCCTCGGCGCTGCTGATCGCCGAACTCGGCGCCGCGTTCCCCGAGGAGGGCGGCCCCTACATCTGGACCAGCCGCGCCTTCGGCCGCCTCGCGGGCGCCGTCAACAACTTCCTGTACTGGATCACCAACCCGGTCTGGCTCGGCGGCACCCTCGCCGTCTCGGCCGTCACGGCGTTCACGACCTTCTTCAACGACGGCAAGGACCTGAGCACCCCCGCCTTCTACGTCTTCGCCCTCGTCTTCATCTGGGTGGGCGTCCTCGCCGCGATCCTCTCCTTCGACGTCGGCAAGTGGATCCCCACCATCGGCGCCTGGAGCCGCTTCGCCCTCCTCGGCCTGTTCACGATCACGGTCGTCATCTACGGCATCCAGCACGGCCTGCACGGTTTCGGCCTCGGCGACTTCTCCCCGACGTACGCGGGCTTCGTCGGCCTGGTGCCCGTCCTGATGTTCAACTACGTCGGCTTCGAACTGCCCAACACCGCGGGCGACGAGATGACCGACGCCCAGAAGGACGTCCCCTTCGCGATCTTCCGCAGCGCCGGCCTGGCCGTACTCCTCTACGCCCTCCCCATCCTCGGCATCCTCCTCGTCCTCCCGGTCAAGGCCATCACCGGCCTCGGCGGCTTCCTCGACGCGATCCGCCAGGTCTTCACCGTCTACGGCGGTGACGTGGCCGCCGACGGCAGCGTCACCAGCAGCGGCGCCGGCACGGTGCTCGGGGACATCGCCGCGGTCCTGTTCATCCTCACGGTGCTGTCCTCCGGCGTCACCTGGGTCATGGGCTCCGACCGCGCCCTCGCCGTCTCCGGCTACGACGGCGCCGCGCCCCGCTTCCTCGGCGTCATCTCCAGCCGCTTCGGCACGCCGGTCCGGGTCAACATCCTCAGCGGCCTGGTCTCCACCCTGGTCCTGGTCCTGGCCCACCAACTCACCAACGGCAGCGCGGCCAAGCTCTTCGGCGCCGTCCTCGGTCTCGCCGTATCGACCACGCTGGTCAGCTACTTGGGCATCTTCCCGGCCCTCGCGGTCCTGCGCTACAAGGCCCCGGACGTCCCCCGCCCCTACAAGGCGCCCGTCCCCATCCTGCTCAGCGTGGTGCTCACCGCGCTCATCGTGTTCGCGAGTGTGCAGCTGGTCGCACCCGGTGCGGGCGACCACTGGTTCGGCGCCGACTACGCCCCAGACGGCTGGACCAAGGGCGAACGCGGGCAGTACCTGCTGACGGAACTCGTCCCGCTCATCGGCTTCATGCTCCTCGGCGTCCTCTTCTGGGCCCTGGGGAAGCCGACCCGGACGGCCAACTCGCTCTCGCTCGCCAAGGAGTAGCGTTCCGGACGATCACCGGGAACCTACCCAAGGAACTGCCGTGCCCCTGCGCTGTGTTGTCCTCGACGACTATCAGAACGTGGCGACCGAACTCGCCGACTGGTCGCCGGTCGAGGACACGGTGGAGGTCGTGAGCCTGCGTGAACACCTGGACGACGAGGGCGAGTTGGCCGCCGCCCTCGCCACCGCCGACATCATCGTCACCCTGCGCGAACGCGTCCCCTTCCCCGCCTCGCTGTTCGCTCAACTCCCCCGCCTGAAGCTGCTGATCGCGTCCGGGATGCGCAACTCGGTCATCGACTACGCCGCCGCGCAGGCGCACGGCGTCACCGTGTGCGGCACGGCCAGCTCCTCGACCCCGCCCGTCGAACTCACCTGGGCCCTGCTGCTCGGCCTCGCCCGCGGCATCGTCGAGGAGGCCAACTCCCTGCGCGACGGCGGCCCTTGGCAGCGGACGGTCGGCGCCGACCTGCACGGCCGTACCCTCGGACTGCTCGGCCTCGGCAAGATCGGCGGCCGGGTCGCACAGGTGGGCCTGGCCTTCGGCATGCGCGTCACGGCGTGGAGCCAGAATCTCACCAAGGAGCGCGCGGACGAGGTGGGCGTCCAACTCGCCGCGTCCAAGGAGGAGTTGCTCACGGACAGCGACTTCGTCTCGGTCCACCTGGCCCTCGGCGACCGCACCCGCGGCCTCCTCGGCCCCGCCGAACTCGCCCTCCTCAAGCCGACGGCGTATCTGATCAACACCTCGCGCGCGGCGATCGTCGACCAGGACGCCCTGCTCACCGCGCTGCACGAGGGCCGCATCGCCGGCGCCGGCCTCGACGTCTTCGACACCGAGCCCCTCCCCGCCGGCCACCCGCTCCGCACGGCCCCCCGCCTGCTCGCGACACCACACCTCGGCTACGTCTCGCGGGCCAACTACACGACGTACTACGGCCAGGCCGTCGAGAACATCCGGGCCTACCTGGCGGGCTCGCCCGTACGACAGCTGCCGTAGAAACCGCGCACCGTACGGCAGTTGACGCCGAAGGCGCGTGTCAGGCCGCTGTCGTGGACAGCCGGTAGATTCCCTCGCTCCGGCGCAAGTGGTGGAGGTCCACCAGGTAGCGCCGGAGCGTCACATGGTCGACCTCGCCCTCGTCGCACCAGGCGCGCAGCTTCTCGTTGACGGTGCGCTCGGGGTACTCGACGCCGGGCGTGAAGGTCTGCTCGGCGATGTGCTGGAGCACCACCTGCTTGCGGGTCCACTGGGCGGGGAGCCGGACCAGCCGGCCGTCCCGGACGAAGGTCCGCAGGATCATGTCGGTGTGCTCGTCGCCGGTGACCGGGCCGTCCTCGACCGGCTCGGCGCTCTCGCGGGCCAGCTTCTTGAACAGGTCGTAGTCGACGCGGAGTTCGCCGTCGTCCATGGTCTTCACCACGCCCTGTTCGCGCAGCCGCAGCAGGGCGACGGCCGTGCCCTTCGGGGTCAGGCCGGCCACCTCGGCGACCTGCTCGGAGGTCTCGGCCCCCAGGGCCACGGCCGCGAAGGCGCGCACACGGTTCTGCTCGGCGAACAGACGGAACAGTTGGTCGGTTGCCATGACCGGAGGCTAATGGGCGGCCACCCCTCACGGGCACCGAATTTCCGGGCGCCGAACACCCGCTCCCGGCGCTCGAAGTCCTGTTCAAAAAGGTGATCCCCGCGCTGTCGCCGTTACCAGCCATGCGCCGCCGCGTTGAACTCCAAGTGCGGTGGCGAGTCGTGCCGTCGTACTCATCGAACCAAAGGAGAACGTGATGTCTCGCATCGCGAAGGCGGCCGTTGTCGCCCTCGGCACGGGTGCTGTGGCGCTCGGCGGCGCCGGCCTGGCCATGGCGGACGCGGGCGCGCAGGGTGCGGCCGTCGGTTCGCCCGGCGTCCTGTCGGGCAACGTCGTGCAGGTGCCGGTCCACATCCCGGTCAACGTCTGCGGCAACACCATCAGCGTGATCGGCCTGCTGAACCCGGCCTTCGGCAACACCTGCGCCAACGTGAGCGGCCACGGCCACCCCGGCCACCCCGGCCCGGGCTACGGCGGCAACGGCTACGGCCACTGATCCGACCGCGCGCTTTCGACCGCACCCGCGGACGGACGTACGCGAAGAGCCCCGGCACCTCAGGCGCCGGGGCTCTCCCCATGTCCGCACATCCACGACCGGTCAGGCGTACCGGTAGATCGCGCTGACGTCCTCCAGCTGCTCCGGCGTCACGTCCCACGGCGGCAGCCTCTCCTGCCGTGCCACGACCCGGCCCTCCTGGTCGTCACCCGCCCCCGGCGGCTTCGCGGGCAGATAGCGGGCGCCGCGGTGCTTGTTCTGCCAGCGCGTCCACTGCAGGTCGATGAAGGCGTGGTGCAGCCAGAAGACCGGGTCGTTGACGGAGGCGCCGCCGAGCATCACGCCCCCGACCCACTTGTGGACGCGGTTGTGATTGCGCCAGGACGCGCTGCCGGACCCGGTGCCCCACCCTTCGAGCCGGTTGCGGAACCCCGTGCGGCAGGTCGAGTCCCAGGGCGAGATGTCGTAGACGGGGTCGGCGAGCGCCCCGTCCAGGTCGCTCTTCGTCGGCAGCGCGATCGGGGCGCCGGCCCGGCCCAAGTCCCTTGTGAGGTACGGCTCGTCGGTGATGTTCTCGGTGATCTTCCACTTGCCCGCCGCGTAGGCGAACGGCCCGGTCGTCACCTGGTGGTCGGAGCGCCGCCCGGTACCGCCGAGCAGGTCCTTGGTCCAGGGCGTGGAGGTCGCCGAGCGTTCGCGCGTCCAGTCCCAGTAGGGCACCGTCACCGAGGAGTCGACCCGGCGCAGGGCCCGCTCCAGGTCCAGCAGGAACTGCCGGTGCCAGGGCAGGAAGGAGGGCGCCATGTGCGCCGAGCGCAGTCCGTACTCCCCGTCGGGCACGAAGAACTCGATGTGGGTGCGCACGAACTCGTCGTACTCGCCCCGCCGTTTGATCTCCAGCAGCGCCGCCACGAACCGCCGCTTCTCGGCGGCGGTGAGTGTGCTGACGTCCTTACGCGTGTACGCCATGGTCTCCCCCCATGTGCATCGGACCGTTCGCCTCGCTCAACTCCCGCCCGGGGCTCAGCTCGTCGACCGCAGCGCGGGTCGCCTCCAGAGCCGTCGGGTACGAGCGGTAGTGGTCGACCATGCTCAGCCAGGTGCCGTCGGCCCGCCGCATCAGATGCAGCGGTCGGCCGTCCACCGTGACCTGCCAGCCGTCCTTCAGCACACCGTGGATACGACGGCCCCGGTACGTCTCGTCGAAGGCGGTGTCCCCGGGGTCCTCGCCGGAGCGCGTGGGCCGCGAGGCCGCGACGACGGGCACCAGGGCGACGGCGAGGGCGGCGCCGAACACCCCGCGCAGCGCCTCCCGTCGCGTCCTGCGCACCGGCCCGGGTCTGACCGACTCCCGGCCCACGGGTACTCCACCGACGCTCACGCTCATGGCCCAACTCCCTCGTCCGGTACGGCTCGTTCGAGGGGCTAACCGTCCGGCGCCCCCTGCGGTCACCGTCCGAAAGGCTCGGGCACACGGAAGGGCCCGGGTCGCACCACCCGGGCCCGTGTCCGCTCCTGCGCTACAGCCTTACAGGCCCGCTCCCGTGACCAGGTCGGCGCCGGGCACGGTCTGCAACACCGGGGCGAGGACGCCCAGTTGGGGCGCCTTCAGGTCCGGGAGGCCGAAGTTGTCGGGGTTGGGCGGGGTCAGCGGGACGTCCAGGGCCAGGCCCGGGGCCATCGTGCGCAGGTCGGAGGCGGGGGCGCTGACGCCGACGTGGTCGAAGCCGTCGCCGAGGACGTGCGGCAGCGGTGCGCGCAGGCCGAGGCCGGGCAGGCCGCCGTGGACGGGGAGTTGGGGCACGGCCCGCTCCGGGATGAGCCGACCCTCGACGTACCGCGGGCCCTCGGGCGAGCCCGGCATGGGCACCGGGATCTCCCCGCCCAGCTTGGGGAGTTCCATGCCGAGGGCGCTCTCCGCACCCTCCAGCGGCACGGGCACGGGAACCGCGGCGGCGGGGGTCGCGGCGGCGGCACCGGCCGCGGCCGCCACGGCCGTGAGGACGGCGGCGATGGTTCCTCGGGTGGTCGACTTCATGGAGTGCGGTCCCTTTCGGAATTCGGAGGCTCTGCGTGCTGACCGGGTAACGAGGCCGGGCAGGGCATCAGTTCAAGATTCCCCCGAGTGCCGTAGTAGTCAGCTTTCCGGAATTCCCGTCGGCGGGCCGGAAGTTGCTCCCCGTCAGCGGGCCGGAACCGGCAATTCCCGCCCGCTGTCGGGTCGTCAGCCGCGCAGGCTGCGGGCGGGCAGGATGATGTGCGCGGCGGCGTTCAGGGTGTCCTCGGAGCCGGCGAACTCGGCCAGCGCCTCGGGGGTGACGGGCTTGCCCGGCTCGGCCTCGGGCCAGGGGCGGGTGGTGAACACCAGGTAGGCGAAGCCGCGTTCGCCGACCGCCGCGAGCCACTCGGGCGGCGGCACGCACTGGGCGTTGAGCTGCGGCATGTTGAGGACGGCCTGCCCTGACTCGACGAGCATGGTGATCGGCAGGCTGGGCTTGGAGGCGCCGTCGACGACATTGCCGCCGACCGGGAGCCCGTTGTCGGTCAGCAGCCGTTCCACGGCGGCGGTGGCGGCCTCGGGGCCGTCCGCGGCGTCGCCCAGGGTGTAGGCGAGGAGGTAGGGCATGTCCCCGTCGGGGGCCTCGCCGCTCCACGCCAGGACGACGAGGGTGCCGAGGTCGGCGACGCGGAAGGGGCGCGTTTCGCTTGAGGTTGAGGTCACCGCGCGACCTTATCGACGGGCCGGAAGACCACCGGCCGCGTTCTCACCCGTCCGGCCGATGGCGCGGGCGCCCCGCCACACGAACGAGGGACGCCTCGCGACGCCCCTCGAACACCACCGGAGAAACTCAGCCCTGCAGCGGCAGACCGCCGAGCAGCGGGTTGTGCTGGTTCAGCGCGGCGGTCGCACCCTTGACGGTGTTGAGCGCGGAGCCCTTGTTCTCGGTGTCGAGCGCGTCCGACTGGTGCTGCAGCGGCATCACGTCGGCGGGCTGGAGCTGACCACTGGTGAGGGTGTTGACGGCGCCGGTGAGGCTGGTGGGCGTCACGTCGGCGGGGCTGTAGGCGAACGCGGGCGCGGCGGCACCGGCGATGGCGAGGGACCCGGCAACGACAGCGGCAGCCTTCAGGGACTTCATCGTGTTCCTTTCTTCGGCAACTCATGTCACCAGAGCGAATTCTGTCGCCGTGTGTAACGAGTTCCGGCCGGGGCGGAAACCCCGTGCGCAGAAAGTTTCTGCTGCCCACCCGAATGCAGCGTGTGTCTCATCCGCGTTTCCCATCCTCATATGAAAAGGCCGTGCAACCGAAAAGGCCGCCGGGCCGACCCCCGGAAAAGGGACCGACCCGACGACCGTTCTACGACTGCTCTACGACTCCTCTGCGGCTGCTCGCGTCAGACGCCCGGAACCGCCGGAACCGCGGGCACCGCCGGGAGCGAGGACGTCGACGGCAGCGCCGGCAGCGCGGGCAGACCGGGCAGGCTCGGTGCGGGCAGACCGCCGCCGAGCAGCGTGGCCGCGACCACGTTGACGAGGCCCGTCACCACACCGGTGACCGCCGGGACGACGCCGGCGACATTGCCGGAGGTGACCGCCGCGAGCAGCGTGGCGACCGCCTTCTGCAGAGAGGCGAGCGCGTCACCGGCGAGGTCGGCGGGCGCCTTGGCCTTGGAGTCGTCGGCGCTCTTGAGCGAGGGCAGCGCGGGCACGGCCGGAACCGCGGGCACGGCAGGGGCTGCCGGAACCGCGGGGACCGCCGGAGCGGCCGGTGCCGCCGCGGTGATCTTGGCGACGGCCGCGGTGACCGCGTCGCCCAGCGTCTTCGCCTGGTCGGCGGAGAGCTGGCCGTTGTCGGCCTTGAGCGCCTGGGTCAGCAGGTCGGTGACGGGGGTGAGCACGCTGCCGAGGTCGCCGAGGCTCTTGACCGGGGCGAGCAGTGCGTCAGCGTTGGGGACCGGCGCGCTCGACGCGGCGTGGACGTGCTTCCGCGCCGAGTCGTTGTCGGCCGCGACGGCCGCGGGGCCGGCGATTCCGATCAGGACAGTGGCACAGAGCACGGAGGACGCGACGCGCCGTGCGGGCAGACCACGCATGGGTGATTCCTTTCGGTGGTGCTTCGGATCTTGAGCCCACCGTGAAAGCGCTCACCACCACCTGCAACCGGGCGGACGCGCCGGGTGACCGTCCGTCAGCCGTACGGTCGACGTCGTGCCTGGTGAGGGCCATGTCAAGACCGAAGCGCCGGGCCGGGACCGCTACCGCCCATTCGGGGCAACACCCCCGAACGCCGACCGGCCGTCCCCCCGTGGAGACCCCACGGGAGAACGGCCGGACGAAGTGATGCGCGCGGACGTCAGTCGTTGACGCAGGTGTTGCCGAAGGCCGGGTTCAGCAGGCCGATGACGTTGACGGTGTTGCCGCAGACGTTGACCGGGATGTGGACCGGAACCTGGACGACGTTGCCGGACAGCACGCCCGGGGAGTGGGCGGCCGCGCCGTGCGCGTCGCTGTCGGCGGCGGCGATGCCGGCGGTGCCCGCCATGGCGGCGGCGGCAACGGAGGTCAGGACCAGGCCCTTCGCGATACGCGACATGGAGAGGTGCTCCTTGGGGTTGAAACAAACAGACGGGCGGGGATGCCCGGCGCTGTGTCAACGCGCGGCGCCCACAGGGGTTGTGCCGCCAATGGGGTGATCTCCCAGAGGGCCTAACTTCACCATTCCGACACACTTGCCATGTTTCGCCGGATTAATACGGATAGCCACTAGAGTTGCGCACCTCCCGAAGTACCCCTATAGCCAGCAAATCGCATATAGGGGCCGTACTTCCCGAAAGGGCACCTCCGGTCATGCGCAATTCCCTGGGTCCGCTGCTGCGCCGGGCGTCGACGGGCGCTCTGGCCCTCGTCACGATCTGGGCCCCGGCCGCCTCCGGAGCATCCGCCCCGCCCGCCGAGGCGGAGCGCGTCCCCTTCGCCCAGCGCTACCACGCGCTCCAGCACGGCGGCATCGTCCGCGCGGCCAACACCTCGATCAGCTGCCGCCAGGACTCGGCCGCCTGCCCGGCCGTACGCGAGGGACAGGCGGCGGTCAACGGCGACTTCGACATGTTCTACGTGGACGTCGACCGCGACCCCAACACCTACAACTCCTCCCGCGCGGAGGTCCGGTTGCCCGAGGGCGCCCGGGCCACGTACGCCCGCCTGTACTGGGGCGGCAACCTCCGCGTCGGCGAGCAGAAGCCGCCCAAGGACAACGGCCGGGTGCTGATCGCGGAGCCCGGCGGCGAGTACAAGGCGGTGCTCGCGGACAGCGTCGTAGGGCACCGGGTGGCGGGCGGCGCGGACGCGTTCCAGGCCTCGGCGGACGTCACCAAGCTGGTCCGGGAGAGCGGTTCGGGCCTCTACACCGTGGCCCAGGTCAACACCGCGATGGGCAAGTCCGCGGCCGGCGCGTGGGGCGGCTGGACCCTCGTCGTCGCGTACGAGAAGCCACAGGAGCCGCTGCGCCGGCTGGAGTTGTGGGACGGCTTCGGCGCACTGGACTCCCGTACCGGCGCGGAGATCCGCGTGCGCGGGGTGCGTGTGCCCGCGCACGCCGGGGGACGCGCGGGCGTGGTGGCGTACAACGGGGATCGCGGCCGCACCGGGGATTCGCTCACGCTCTCGACCGGTCGTACGAACGCCACCGCGCTCGGTGACGGCGCCAACCCCCGTGACGACGTGCTGAATTCCACGATCAGCGACCCGGCGGCGGCGCCTTCGGAGCGTGCGCCCGCGTATGCGAACACCCTCGGCTACGACTCCGATGTGTTCGATCTCGGCAAGGCGCTGCGTCCCGGCGGTGACCAGCTGGCCTTCCGGCTCGTTTCCCAGCGGGACGCGGCGTGGTTCGGGGCGCTCTTCGTCGCCGTCGACGCCCAGCAGTGAGGCGCGTTCCCGCCCGCAGTCCCGAGCGCCACCCGTGAGCGAGGAAACCGCGCAATGCACCAGCCAGCAACCGACGCTCGACCACGGGTCCTGCACCTCGCGCAGCCCGTGGACGCCGGGGTCGCCCGTGTCGTCACGGATCTGACGCGGGCCCAGCTCGCGTCCGGCCTGCACGTCACGGTCGCCTGCCCCGCCGGCGGCAGCCTCGCGGACGGGGTCGGGGCGCTCGGCGCCGACGTACGCCGGTGGGAGGCGACCCGCTCCCCGGGTCCGACGCTCGTCTCCGAGGTACGGCGGCTCGCCCGGGTGGTCGCGGAGGTGCGGCCCGATCTGGTGCACGCGCACAGCGCGAAGGCCGGACTCGCCGGGCGGCTCGCGGTGCGGGGGCGGATCCCGACCGTGTTCCAGCCGCACGCCTGGTCGTTCGAGGCGGTCGGCGGGGTCACTGCCACGCTCGCGACCGGCTGGGAGCGGTGGGGTACGCGCTGGGCCACCCGGACGGTGTGCGTGAGCGAGGCGGAGCGTACGACCGGGGTGCGGGCCGGGGTCCGGGGCCGCTGGAGCGTGATCCCCAACGGCATCGACACCGAGCGCTTCCACCCGGCGGCCGTGGACACCGTACGGGCCGGCATCGAGCAGCTCGCCGGGGTCGACCCGGCGGCTCCCCTGGTCGTCTGCGTCGGACGGCTGTGCCGGCAGAAGGGCCAGGACGTCCTGCTGACGGCGTGGGACGAGGTGGTCCGGCGCGTACCGAAGGCCCGTCTGGTGCTCGTCGGCGACGGCCCCGACCGTGCCGCACTGCGCCAACTCGCCCCGGATTCCGTCCTGTTCGCGGGGTCGGTCGCCGATGCCGTGCCCTGGTACCAGGCCGCCGACCTGGTGGTCCTGCCCTCGCGCTGGGAGGGCATGGCGCTGGCCCCGCTGGAGGCGATGGCCTGCGCCCGACCGGTCGTGGTCACCGATGTCGCGGGCGCCCGCGAGAGCCTGCCGCCCGCTCTCGCACCCCACTGCCTGGTCCCGGCCGAGAACCCGGCGGTGCTGTCCGGGGCGATCGCCGAGCTGCTGCTCGACCCGCTGCTGCGCGAGTCCCTCGGCCACCAGGGACGCCGGTACGTCCAGTCCACGCACGACGTGCGGCACACCGCCGAGGCGATCGCGGGCCTGTATCGCGAACTCCTCGGCGGCAAACCCGTCGTGCCCACCGAGTGCAGGGAGTCCATCCACTCGTGACTGCGGAAAGCACCGTCCCCTCCCCCGGCGGACAGCCACGGGACCACGGATTCTCGAACGTCTCGGTCATCCCCCGCCGCACCGGCGGCGGTTTCCGGTTCCCGGTCCGCCGCCCGCCCGCGCGACCGGTCTCACCGCTGCCACTGCTCGCCGCGGACCTCGCCGCCGCCGTGGCGGGCGCCCTCGCCCTCACCGGCACCCAACGCAGACCCCTGCTGGTCGCCCTGTTGATCGCCGGTTCGATACTGCTGCGCCCGCACCTGCCCCGGGCCGTACCCCGCGTCCTCGACGAACTCCCCGCCGTCTGCGGCCGGATCGCCGTCGCCTGGCTCGCGCTCGGCACCCTCACGGCGGCCTACGCCCCGGACCGCGCCCTCTCCCCGCGCACCCTGCTCCTGGGCTTCGCCCTTCAATCGGCGGCGAGTTGCGTGACCCGAGGCGCGGTGCACCGACGCCGCCGCAAGGCCCTCCTCAACCGCCCCCGCACCGCCCTGGTGATCGGCCCGGCGACGACCGCGCAACGCGTGGCGGCGGCGGTGCTACGGCACCCGAAGTGCGGAGTGGAACCCATCGGCATCGTGGCCGAACACCCGGACGGCGCCGAGGGGTTGCCCGTCCTGACCACCGGCGAGGAGGTCGAGCGCGCCCTCATCCAGAACGGCGTCCGGGCCGTCCTCACCGTGCATCCCTCCGTACGGTCCGAACGCGGGCCGCTGCTGAGGGCGTTGGCGGAATCGGGCTGCGTGGTCTGGGAGGTCGACGCGGACTCCCCGTCGTACGAGATGCGCGACCAGCTCGCCGGATTCGCTTGCAGGCGGCTGGAGTTGGGATCGCGCCGACGGGGCAGCTTCGGCAAACGGGCACTGGACGTACTGGCGTCCGGCACCCTGCTCCTCCTGGTCAGCCCGCTGCTGCTGGTGTGCGCGGTGGTGCTGCGTCTCACCGACGGACGCGGTGTCGTCTTCCGCCAGGAGCGCATCGGCAAGGACGGCCGCCCCTTCACTCTGCTGAAGTTCCGCACGCACCGCCCGGTCGACGAGCACGAGGCGGCGACCCGCTGGAACATCGCGCGCGAGCCGCAGATGAGCCGCTTCTGCCGCTTTCTGCGCCAGACCTCGCTGGACGAACTGCTCCAGCTCTGGAACGTGTTCCGCGGCGACATGAGCCTGGTCGGCCCACGCCCCGAACGCCCTTACTTCGTAGCCCAGTTCAGCCAGACCTACCCCGGCTACGCGGCCCGCCACCGGATGCAGACCGGCATCACCGGCCTCGCCCAGATCCACGGGCTGCGCGGCGACACCTCGATCGAGGACCGCTGCCGGTTCGACAACGCGTACATCGACAACTGGTCGCTGTGGCAGGACATCTGCATCCTGGCCCGCACGGTGACCGCGCTCGTACGTCCGACGGGGAGCTGAGCCGTGAACCACCGAGCCCGCCTGAACGCCCCTGTCCTGCCCGTACGTCCGACGGGGAGCTGACCGTGCTGCGCCGAGTCCACACGTTCGCCCCCGTCCTCCCGGTCATCGCCGTGATCGCCCTCCTCGGCCTGCCGCTCACCCCGGGCGCGGGCGGCGCGGGTCCGGCCGACGCGGTCTCCGGCCTCGTGGTGCTGTACTGCGCGATCCGGCTCCTCCGCGACCGCAGCCGCCCCCTGACCCCAACTGCCGCAGCGGTCATGGGACTTCCGGTCCTGGGCCTGTCGATCGCCGCGATGGGCGCGTCCTCACCGGGCGCGGGCCTCAGCGGCCTGGGCCGCTACCTGCAGATCTTCGTACTGGTACCGGCGGCGGTGGTACTGCTGATCCGCGACCGCCGCGACTTCCGCCTCCTGGCCTGGTCGTTCGTGTCCCTCGCGCTGTGGCAGGGGGCGATCGGCGTCAAGCAGTACGTCACCGCGACCGGCGCCTCGTACCAGGGCGAGGACATCCGCGCGGTGGGCACCTTCGGCCCGACCGACGTGATGGGCATGGCGACGGTGGTGTCCTTCGGCCTGATCTGCGCGCTGGCTCTGGCCTTGGGCCGAAATGACGCACGACAGCGGGCAGTTGCGGCGTGTTGCGCCCTCGCCCTCCTCCTCCCCCTGGCCCTCTCCTTCAGCCGGGGCGCGTGGATCGCGACGGCGGCGACCTGCGCACTGCAACTGGCCCTGGCGGGCCTGCGCCGAGCCCTGAAGGTGGCGGCGGCGGTGACGGCGGCGGCCGTGGTGCTGGTAGGCGGCTTCGGAGTAGGTACGGCGATGCTCCAGGAGCGCATCGACAGCATCACCCAAGTCACCGACACCCCCGACCAGTCGGTGATCGATCGCTACACGATGTGGGCGGCGGCAACAGCGATGTGGCGCGAACACCCGCTGACCGGCGTCGGTTTGAAGGGCTTCCCCGAACACCGGGACGGCAACGCCTCGTTGGCCTTGTCCTCAGGCAGCGACACGGAGGGAGCAGGCGCGGCCTTCCTCAAGCAACCCCTCCTCTCCCCCCACAACATGTACCTCCTGGTCCTCAGCGAACAGGGCCTGCTCGGCCTCCTCACCCTGGCAGGCAGCTGGCTGGCCTTGCTGGTGTGCGCGCTGCGAGGCCTGTTCCGGGTGCACCGCGCCCAACTCCCGTCCCTGGACTGCGCCTTGATCTCCACAGGCCTCCTGATCTGGCAACTGATCGACTTCGCCTACGCAGACATCGGCGGCCCGTCAACGGTCCTGACGGCGGTGATCTTCGGGGTAGTGGCGTGGTGGTCACTGGTAGGCGCAAACGCGGAGGAGCAGCCGCGCGTGGCGACTCCGGTACGCGCACCTGCCGAAGGGGCCCTGACCCAATGACGGTGAAGCCTCCAACACAGGCCAACACCAACCCCCTCAAGGGGCGCGGGGCTGTACCGATCAGCGGCTCCGCCGCGGAGCGCGACACACAGCCCAACACCAACCCCCTTAAGGGGCGCGGGGAACTGCGCGACCAGCCCCCACGGCGCAGCACCCGAACAACAACCGACACCACCCCCCTACTGCCACCGGCCCGCACCCCCGAACACACCCCCACCCCAGACTCCCGCGGCTTCCTGGCCAAAGCCGCACTGATCACCGCCGTCCTCTCCATCACCGGCTCCCTCCTAGGCCTGGCCAGAGACCAATCCCTCGCCCGCCTCTTCGGCGCAGGCAGCGAAACAGACGCCTTCCTCGTCGCCTGGACCATCCCAGAATTCGCCGCCACCCTCCTGATCGAAGACGGCCTCGCCTTCGCCCTGATCCCCGCGTTCAGCATGGCCCTCGCCCGCAGAGCCCAAGGCACCCGAGGCGACCCGGTCCGCACCCTGGTGGCAAGCACCCTCCCCCGCCTGACGCTGGCGTTCATCGCGGTCTCGGCCCTCCTCATCGGCACAGCCCCCTACCTGGTCGAAGCCCTGGCCCCCGGCCTACCGAACCCCGCCCTGGCCATCAGCTGCACCCGCCTCACCGCCACCTGCGTCCTCAGCTTCGGCCTGGCCGGCTACTGCAGCGCGGCGCTCCGCGCGCACCGCCGCTTCGTCGCCCCGGCCGCGATCTACGTGGCGTACAACATCGGCATCATCGCCGGGATGTACGCCTTCGGCGCCCACTGGGGCGTCCGCTCGGCGGCCCTCGGCGTCGCAGCGGGCGGTGTCCTGATGGTCCTGACCCAACTCCCCGCACTGTGGCGCCAGTTGAGGAGCCACAAGCCCACCGCCCCGGACGCGGACACCGGCCCCGCCGAACCCCGCCCGATGAACCTCGCCCTGATGGCCACGGTGCTGCTCTTCGCGCTCTGCCGCCAGTCCCAGGTCCTCATCGAGCGTTTCCTCGCCTCGCACCTCCCCGCCGGCGCCATCTCGCACCTGAACTACGCGCAGAAGGTCGCCCAGATGCCGATGGTGCTCTCGCTGATGCTCTGCACGGTCACCTTCCCGGTGGTCGCGCGGGCACTGGCCGAGGGCGACACCGAGAAGGCCCGCAACCGCGTCGAGCGGGACCTCGCCCTCGCCGCCTGCCTCGTCCTGCTCGGCGCCGCCACGGTGATCGCCTGCGCCCCGCAGATCATCCAACTCCTGTTCCAGCGCGGCGCGTTCACCGCCCACGACACCGCCGCCACGGCCGGCGTGATGCGCGTGTACGCCCTCGGACTGCTCGGCCAGACCCTGGTCGGCGTCCTGGTCCGCTCCTACTTCTCGGCCGGCCGCCCCACCTGGTACCCGGTCGGCGCGATGGCCGCCGGCATCGTCGTGACCACCTGGATCGGCGCCTGGACGGTCGGCCCCTGGGGCGTCATCGGCATCGCCGTCGCCAACGCCACCGGCATCACCGTCACCGCCGTACTCCTGCTCTACGGATCGGGCCCGCGCAGTGTCCCGCTCCGCACCCGGCAGGTCCTGATCGAGCTGAGCCGGCCGGTGCGTGCGGCCGTGGTCGCGACGATCGCGGGCGCGTTCGTGGCCCGCGCGCTGCCGTCGCCGCTGCTCGGTCTGGCCGTCGGCTGCACGACCGTCACCGTCGTCTTCGTCCTGCTCGGCTGGGCCCTGGGCGCCCAGGGCTTCGCACCCGCACTGGAAACCGTACGCTCCGTCACACGAAGGCTCATCCATGGCCGCTCCCGTTGATTCCCCGACCACCGGCAGACGCGCCACGGGCCCGGTCCCGTGGGTGGCGATGTACCACTCCGTGGGCGACTGCTCCGACGACCCCTACCGCATCACGGTCACCCCCGACCGCCTTGACCAGCAGCTGAGTTGGCTGCGCAGGCGCGGTCTGCGGGGCGTGTCCATGGCCGACCTGCTCGCCGCCCGCGCCCGGGGCGAGGGCCAGGGGCTGGTCGGTCTCACCTTCGACGACGGCTACGCCGACTTCGTCACCAACGCCCTTCCCCTGCTGGCCCGTTGGGACTGCGGCGCCACCCTCTTCGTCCTCCCCGGCCGCCTCGGCGGCGACAACGCCTGGGACCCGCAGGGCCCCCGCAAGCCCCTCCTCACCGCCGACGGCATCCGCCAAGCGGCCGCCGAGGGCGTGGAGATCGGCTCGCACGGCCTCACCCACGTCGACCTCACCAAGGCCGACTACGACACCCTGCACGCCGAGGTCACCGAAAGCCGTTCCCGGCTCCAGGAGTTGCTCAACTCCCCCGTCGACGGCTTCTGTTACCCCTACGGCACGATCGACGCGCGCACGATGGACGCCGTGCGCGAGGCCGGTTACGCCTACGCCTGCGCCATCGATCCCGGCGACCTCAACGGCCCGCACGCGCTCCCCCGCGTCCACATCGGCCAGAACGACACCGCCGTACGCCTCTTCCTCAAGTACCGGCTGCACCGCCTGCGCCGCCGCCCGGTGGAGGGGCTCGCATGAAGGCCCTGCACATCATCACCGGCCTCGGCGTCGGCGGCGCGGAGCAGCAACTGCGCCTGCTCATCCGCCACTTGCCGGTCGACTGCGACGTCGTGACGCTCACCAACCCGGGCGCGGTCGCCGACGGTCTGACCGCCGACGGGGTGCGCGTCTTCCACCTCGGCATGACCGGCAACCGCGACCTCGCCGCCCTCCCCCGCCTGGTCCGCCTCATCCGCACCGGCCGCTACGACCTCGTCCACACCCACCTCTACCGCGCCTGCGTCTACGGCCGGCTCGCCGCCAGGATCGCGGGCGTGAAGGCGGTCGTCGCCACCGAACACTCCCTGGGCGACTCGCAGATGGAGGGCCGCGACCTCAGCGCCGGGGTCCGCGCCCTGTACCTCGCCAGCGAACGCCTGGGCCGCTCCACGGTCGCCGTGTCCCCCACGGTCGCCGAACGCCTGAAGCGCTGGGGCGTACCCGGCCCACGTATCGAAGTCGTCCCGAACGGCATCGACTTGGCCCGCTTCCGCTTCGACCCGGTCCAACGCCTGCGCACCCGCCAGCGCCTCGGCCTCCCCGAGGGCGCGTACGTCGTCGGCGGCATCGGCCGCCTCGCGGCAGGCAAACGCTTCGACGTGCTGATCCGGTCCCTCGCCCAACTCCCGGACGACTACTGGCTGTTGCTGGTCGGCGGCGGCACCGAGGAGAACCTCCTGCGCCGTACGGCCCACGACTACGGGGTCGCCGACCGGGTGCTGTTCACCGGCGAACGCCCCTACACACCCGACGGCACCCCAGGCCCCGACCTGCCCTCCCTCACCGCCGCCATGGACCTGCTCGCCTCCCCGTCACCCGAGGAGGCCTTCGGCCTGGCGGTCGTAGAAGGACTGGCGTCCGGGCTGCCCGTGCTCTACGCCTCCTGCCCCGCCATCGAGGACCTCCCCCCGCAGGCCGCGGCCGCCGCCCGGCGTGTGCAGGGCGGTCCCGAGGTCTTCGCCCGCGCGCTGGCGGCGGCCCGCGCGCAGGGCCCGCGCCCGCGCACCGCCCCGGACGCCGCCCACCACTACTGCATCACCCGCAGCGCCGCCCACCTCATGGACGTGTACGCGGCCGCGGTCTCCACCTCGTCGCCGTCCCCCGCACCCCAGGGAGCCAGTTCCTCATGACCGAGATCCGACAGCACCTCCCCCTCAGCCGCGCCAAAGCCCTCCCGGCCTGGACCCTCCTCGCGGCCGGCGCCGTGACCGGCGGTCTGCTCGGCGGCGCGTACGGCGTCGTCAAGACCCCGACGTACACGGCCACCAGCTACGTCATCGCCGTCCCCACCGACAAGGCCGACTCGTCGACCGCGCTCGGTTTCGCGCAGGCCTACGGCCGGGTCGCCACGCAGCTCGCGGTGCTCGGGGACGCGCAGGTGTGGGCCGGTGTGCCGGTGAAGACGCTGCAGTCGAGCGTGCAGACGGCGACCTCGCCGGACGCGCCGATGGTCGCCGTCACGGCCACCTCCTCGCGCGCCGACCTCGCCGCCGACATGGCCAACGCCGTGTCCCGCTCGCTCACCGTGCACGCGAACGACGCGAAGGCCGACACCCACGTCGAACTCCAGACCTTCGCCCGCGCCATCAAGCCCACCGCGCCCACCTCGGCCTCGGCCGCGGTGACCGGCCTGGTCGGCGCGAGCGCGGGCGGCCTGCTCGGCGGCCTGCTGCTGCTCGTCCGCCCCCGCCGTACGACCGACGAGACCGGCCGCCCCGCCTCCGTCCCCAGCCCGGCCACCGCGGCCGACGTCCTGTGACACCGGTGTACTCGACCGAACTCGTCACCGACGCCCAGGAGTTCGCCGAACTCGCCCCGGCCTGGGGCCGGTTGTACCAGAAGTGCGGCGCGGCGACCCCGTTCCAGTCCCACGCCTGGCTGCACTCCTGGTGGCTGTCGTACGGCCGAACGGGCCGCCTGCGCCTGCTCGTTGTCCGCGACGGCCGCGAACTGGTCGCCGCCGCACCCCTGATGCTCGTCCGCAGCCCGGTGCCCTCCCTCGTCCCGCTCGGCGGCGCGATCTCCGACTACGGCGACGTGCTGCTGGACGACGACCACGGTGACCCGGCCGTCGCCGCGCTCACCGAGGGCCTCACGTCCGCCGCCCGCACCGCGCTGATCGACTTCCGCGAGGTGCGCCCCGGCGGCGCGGTCGAGCGCGTCTACGACCGCTGGCGCGGCCCGCGCCGCCGCGTCCACGACTCGCTGTGCCTGGAGTTGCCGGCCGTCCCGATGGCCGACCTGGTCGCCCGCCTCCCCTCCTCCAAGGCCCAGCGCGTCCGCGCCAAACTCCGCAAGCTGACGGCACTGGGCGTGGAGCGTCATGTCGTACAGCCGGACGGGGTGGACTCGGCGCTGCGGCGGCTGCTGGAGCTGCACCAACTCCAGTGGCAGGGACGGAAGGTGACGTCCGAGCATCTCCAGACCCGGTTCTGCGAACACCTCGTGCGCTCGGTCGGGCCGATGGTGCGCTCCGGGGACGCCGTCGTCACCGAGTTCCGGCTCGACGAGGACGTGGTCGCCGTAGATCTGACGCTGTTGTCGCGGCGGCTCGCGGGGGGTTATCTCTACGGCGCGCATCCGCGGCTGCGAGAGCGGAAGGCGGATGTGGCGGTGATGCTGCTCGACGCGTGTGCCGAGCACACCGGCGCCGACGAGCCCCGCACACTCAGCCTGTTGCGCGGGGACGAGCCGTACAAGCATCACTGGCGGCCCGAACCGGTCGTCAACCAGCGGCTGTTGCTGGCGCGGCGGCGGACGGCGCCGTTGATGTCGGCGGTGGTCTGCGATGTCGCCGCGCGCCGGCGGGGCAAGGTGCTCGTGCGGAAGTGGAAGGAACGCGGTGGCGACGGACCCTGAGCGGCCCGCCGCCACCTCTGGTTCAGCGGTCGCGCTGCCACCAGTCGAACTTCACGCACAGCTTCCCGCCGAGCCAGTACTCCACCCAGTCGCCCAGCTCGACCGGCGAGCAGTTGGCCGGGTGCGTCGGGGTGGGCGGGGTGGTGGGCGCGGTCGGCTTGGTCGGCTCCGGGGTGACCGGGGGCGTGGGTGTCGTCGGTGTCACGGGTGCGGTCGGGGTCGGGGTCGGGTCCTCGGTGCGGCCGAACAGGACCGAGCGGTAGACCTGGGACGACTTCGGGTTCTGGGAGCACTGCCACACACCGTGCGGGCAGTAGTCGGTGACCGTGTTGTACAGCGGCTTGTGCTCGTCCATCCAGGCGAGCATGCGCTTCATGTACTCCGCGTTGTCGCCGTTTCGGAAGAGTCCCCATTCAGGATAGGAAATGGGCTTGCCGTGGGATTTGGCGAAGTCCACATGTGCCTGAAGCCCGTAGGGCTCTTTCACCTGTTCGTCGAACGTCAGCCCGGACGGCTGGTCGTACGAATCCATTCCGACGATGTCGACCGTGTCGTCCCCCGGATAACACTGCGTCCAGGGAACGGCGTCCCGGCCGCGGCTCGGATCGAAGTCGAACCGGAATTTCTGGCCCGGCACCGAGCGCATCGTGGTGACGATCCTGTTCCAGTACTTCTTCCAGGCCTCCGGGTCCGGCCCGCAACGAGAGGTGTACGTGGTGCCGTTCATCTCCCAGCCGAGCACGATCACCGTGTCCGGCACCTTCAGGTCGACCAGCCGTTCGGCGAGGGCCTTGAAGTGCTGATCGAACTGACCGGCCGCGCCCTGCTGGAGCAGCCGCCGCACCTCCCAGTCGGAGACGCCGTCCTCGTTGTGCTCCTGCATCGGCACGTTGAGGACGAGCATCCGGTCGGACTTCTCGGTGCGCCAGTCCGCCCAGACGTCGAGGAGACCGGGGGCGCCCTCGATGTCGCTCCAGTGGTTGCCGGGCAGGTAGGTGTGACCGACCCGCAGTTCGGCCCCGCCCAACCAGCTGCTCAGCGCGGCCATGCGGGCCACCCCGCGGGCACCGGAGTCGAGGAAGGCACCGAAGGCCGGACCCGTGGGCGTGGTGGGCGCGGGTGCGGTTGTCGGGGAAACGGTGGTCGGAGATGCGGTGGTCGCGGGTGCGGTGGTGACGGGTGCGGTGGTGACGGGTGCGGTGGTGACGGGTGCGGTGGTGACGGGAGCAGGCGGATCGGTGATCCGCGTCACCCCCGCCGCGAACCCGGGACCCGACGCGAAAGCCGCCGACGCGGCGACCGTAGCCGCGATGAAGGCGAGTCGTCCGGTGCGGGACCGTCGCTGCTGTGGGGCCATGCCTGCTCCTCTCTCCACTCTCGTTTTCTCTTTCCTCTTTTTGACACTCAGTCATACGAATATGAATTACGCCACCGCCGTTGAGGCTTTCGAGTGTCCTTGTCGCCCGCGTGGGTGAACCGACCGAAGGAAACAGTCCGTGTCGCTGCTCGACATCCGTGTCCCCGCAGTTCTGTTGCGGATCGACCGGAATCCCTTTCACCACGGAACGCTGGGGGCCGTGCGTTCGCTGGGCCGGGCGGGAGTGGAGGTGCATGTGGTCGCCGATTCCGCCGGAAGTCCCGTACGCAGCTCCCGCTTTGTCTGTCAGATGCATCCGCCGCCGTCGCCCGGCGCGTCTCCCGCCGAGATCGCGAGCACGCTGCGGCGGGTCGCGGCGCGGATCGCGCGTCCCGCCGTACTGATCCCGATGGACGACGCGAGCGCCGTGGCGGTGGGCCGGCTCGGCGACGAACTCGCGCCCTCCTATCTGCTGCCGCAGCAGCCCGGCGCGCTGTCCGAACGGGTCGCCGACAAGGCCGAACTGGCCGCCGTGTGCGCGAGCGCGGACATCCCGCACCCGGTGACGCTGATCCCGGAGAGCCCGGCGCAGGCGGCGAGCGCCGCGTGGCAACTGGGGCTGCCGGTGGTCGCGAAGTGGAGCCGGCCCTGGCTGGTGCCGGCCGGGACCGGGCTGCGCAGCACGGTGGTGGTGCACAGCTCGCAGGAGGCGCGCGAGTTGTACCTGCGCGCCGAGGAAGCGGGCAGCCAGCTGCTGTTGCAGGCGTTCCTGCCGTCGGGCCCGGACCGCGACTGGTTCTTCCACGGGTACGCCGACCGGTCCGGCGCCGTGCGCGGCGGTGGCCCCGGCCGCAAGCAACGGGCCTGGCCGCGCGGCGCGGGCCTGACGGCGGTGGGCCGCTGGACGCCCAACCCGCAGGTGCAGGCGCTCGCCGAACGCCTCACCGCCGAGCTCGGCTACCGCGGCATCTTCGACCTGGACTTCCGCCGCTGCGGTTCGACCGGCCGCTATCACCTCCTCGACTTCAACCCGCGGCCCGGCGCCCAGTTCCGGCTCTTCGCCGACTCCGCGGGCCTGGACGTCGTCCGCGCCCTGCACCTCGACCTGACCCACCGTCCGCTGCCGGACGGGGCACCGCGGCCGGGACGTTCGTTCGTGGTGGAGAACTACGCGCCGCTCAGCGCGCTGCGCCCGGCACTCGGCGGACGCGAGCTGGCCTGGCACGCGCCGGACGACCCGGGGCCGGGCCGCGCGATGTGGGGACTGTGGGGCCGGCATGTGCTGCGCAAGGTGCGGGAGCGGCTGGGCGGGACGGCCCCGGCCGCGCGTCCGGCGGAGGCGCGGGTGGTGCGCCAGGCGGGCGAGAGTCACCCCAACGGGCCTGCCGGACCGGCCGAGTTGACCAAGTTGACCGAGTTGAGCGATGACGAGAAAGCGAGCAGCTGCTGATGTACGACCTGCTGGTGGTGGGCGCGGGCCCGTACGGCCTGTCCATCGCGTCCCACGCCGCGGCCGCCGGGCTGAACCTGCGCGTCTTCGGCCGGCCGATGGCGTCCTGGCGCGACCACATGCCCCGGGGCATGTTCCTCAAGTCGGAGCCCTGGGCCTCCAACCTGTCAGACCCTGAGGGCCGTTGGCCGCTCGACGTGTACTGCGCGGGCCAGGGTGTGGAGTCCCGGCACGGGGAGCCGATCCCGGTCGAGATGTTCGCCGACTACGGCCTGTGGTTCGCGCGCAACGCCGTGCCCGAGGTGGACGAGCGGACGGTGGAGCGGATCGCGCCGGTGCCGGGCGGCTTCGAGGCGGTGACCGACGACGGCACGGTGCTGCACGCCCGGACCGTCGCGCTCGCGGTCGGTGTCATGCCGTTCGTCGAAATCCCGTCCGCGCTCAAGGGGTTGGGCCGCACCCTCGTCTCGCACAGCAGCCACCACAGCGCGCTGGACGAATTCCGCGGCAAGGACGTCACGGTGATCGGCGGCGGCCAGGCGGCACTGGAGACGGCCGCGCTGCTCGCCGAACAGGGCACGCGGGTAAGGGTGTTGGCCCGCGCCGACGAACTCTTCTGGAACGACGTGCCGCCCGCGTGGGAGCGCCCGTGGTGGCAGTCGGCCCGCTCCCCGCACAGCGGCCTGGGCCCCGGCTGGCGCAACTGGTTCTACTCCGAGCGCCCCGACCTCTTCCGCCGTCTCCCGGAGTCGACCCGGGCCAGGATCGCGGCCAACGCCCTTGGCCCGGCGGGCGCTTGGTGGGTGCGGGACCGGTTCGAACCGGCGGTGGAGGTGCTCCTCGGCCACGAGGTCGCGGCGGCCGACGTGGTGCCGGGCGGGGTCCGCCTGGAGACGGTGAGCCGGGCGGGCGGGACGCGCTCCCTGGACACCGAACACGTCATCGCGGCAACGGGGTTCAAGGCCACGACCGGCCGACTCGGGCTGCTTTCAAGCGAGTTGAGGGGATCACTGGCCACGGTGGGCGACGGTTCCCCGGACATCGGCCGGGACTTCGAGTCCTCGCACCCGGGCCTCTTCATGGCGGGCCTGGTGACGGCCTCGGGCTTCGGCCCGGCGATGCGCTTCGTGCACGGCGCCACGTACACGGCGGGCGCGCTGGTGCGGGGAGTCGAACGCCGGCTGCGCTCGGAGCCGCGCGGCGGGATGATCCCGGCACCGGGCCGACGGAGCGTGCCGGCCTTCGTACGACGTTAAGGGCACGGGCGGCGCGGGTGTGCCGGGCGGTGACGTCCGGCACCCCGTGCGCATTACCTACGGGACGCGGCCCGGCCTCGTCGGTAGAGGATCGTGCCACCCGCGATCAACGCGGCACTGACACCGGACGTGGCCAGCATGGCCTCACTGCCGGTGTGCGCCAGAACGGGCGGCGGAGTGTGCTCCCCACCGGTGGGCGGAGGCGTGTGCTGCCCGCCCGCGGGAGGGGGCGGGGTGTGGTTGCCGCCGGTGGGAGGGGGCGGCGTGTGGTGCCCACCGGTGGGGGGCGGCGGGGTGTGGTGCCCACCCGTAGGAGGGGGCGGGGTGTGGTGCCCACCGGGCGGAGGCGGCGGGGTGTGGTGCCCGCCCGTGGGGGGCGGCGGGGTGTGGTGCCCACCCGAAGGGGGAGGCGGCGTGTGGTGGTGTCCGCCGGGCGGAGGTGGAGTGTGGTGATGTCCACCGGGCGGAGGTGGAGTGTGGTGATGTCCACCGGGCGGAGGCGGCGTGTGGTGATGCCCGCCGGGCGGAGGCGGCGTGTGGTGATGTCCACCGGGCGGAGGCGGCGGCGTCTCCTCACAGTCCTCCGGAGTGCCGTGGCCCGAGTCACCGGAGCCGTAACCGGAGTGATCGCCGGACCCGTAACCCGAGTCGTCTCCGTAGCCATGGCCGGAACCGTGGTTGTGGCCGTACTCGTGGCCGTGGCCGTAACCGGAGCCGTACCCGTAGCCATCGCCGTAGCCATCGCCCGAATCGTCGTCGGAGTCCCCGTACGACGGCTCCACCCACCGGTGTTGCCCGCTGTGCCGGTGCTCCTCCTTGCCGCCGGCACAGGAGTTGCCGAACGTCGGGTTGAGCCCGGACACCCCGTCGGCGGTGTTGCCACAGGCGTTGACCGGTGCGTCGATCGGGACATCGATGCTGTTGCCGGACAGGACGCCCGGCGAATCCTTGGCAGCGCCGCCGGTGTACGAATCGGCCAGGGCGGGGCTGCCGCACAGGGACAGAATGCTCGTCGCGGCGGCCGCCGCGACCATTCCCTTACCCAGGGTCTGTCGCAATCTCGTTGTCTTCCTGCTTGAAGAAGTGGGAAAAAAAGCCGGCCTTGGAACGAAACGTGTCCAAGGCCGGCCGTGACACAGCCGGAACGGCTGGTGTGCTACGTCGTCAGTCGTTGACGCACGTGTTGCCGAACGCCGGGTTCAGCAGGCCGATCACGTCGATCGAGTTGCCGCACACGTTGACGGGGATGTGCACGGGAACCTGGACCACGTTGCCCGAGAGGACACCCGGCGAACCGACAGCCGCACCCTCGGCACCGGCGTCGGCGAAGGCCGGGGCGGCCATACCGAGAGCCATGATCGCACCAGCGACAACAGCAGCGCTCTTCTTCATGAACGTTCCCTTCTCTGCGGTCATGCCCACCATGACCTGCAGCCTGTAAAACGAGGGATAGACGCAGGAAGAAACTCAAGAACGCGTGTCACCTGACAATTCACTCGATCGTCCGCACCGAATTGACGCGATGGCCGCACAAACGCAGAAACGCTTCTCTTCAAGGGGAGCCAGGAAGCGGGCAGCTGCGTGAAAACGACCAGGGCGACCCGCACGGAAATTTCCGGCGGGCCGCCCTGGTCGCGTGATTGACGGTCGGTCAGCTGCCGATCGCGCCGTTGCCCGACAGCACCGGGATGTTGTCGGCGAGGTGCGACAGCGGCTCGTCGCCCTTGGCCTGGGTGGAGTTCTCGGTGCACTGCTGGTTCTGCGGGGCCGAGAGGACCGGCACGTCCTGGAGGACGGTGACCGGCACCAGCACGCCCACGATCGAGGCCGCGTTGACCTTGGCCGGCAGACCGACACAGAGCTTGTTCAGGTCACCCTGGGCGAGCCCGAGCTGGGGGCTCATGTCGCCGGTCGTCTTGGCGTTGCCATAGGCCTGCTCGGCACCGTTCCCGTTGACCGTGGTGACGCCGTTGTCGTTGCCGATGGCCAGCGCCTGCGGGGCGGCCGTCGCCGAGACGCCGACGACGGAAGCCGCGACAGCCGTCGCAGCCATTGCCTTCTTGAGCATTTCTGCGGTCCTTTCCTGGCAGAGACACAATTCCTGCTCCCCCATCAACAGAGGCCGGCCGGAATGGTTGCGTGTCTTCACCCGGTTGGATTCATCTGGGCCATTGGAGTGAATCGGAGCAACCATGCGGCCCGGCGCCAGTTGTTCAGGTCGCTCCGGTGGACGGGGTTACTCCAGAAGGGACCACGCAAGTGATCAAGAAGGTTATGGCTGCTGCGGCTGTCGCCGCTTCCGTCGTCGGAGCCTCGGCTGCCGTCGCCGCCCCGGCGATGGCGATCGGTAACGACAACGGCGTCACCACGACGAACGGCAACGGCGCCGAGCAGGTCTACGGCAACCAGGCCACGTACGGCAACATGAGCCCCCAGATGGCGCTCATCCAGGGCTCGCTGAACAAGCCCTGCATCGGCCTGCCCGCCAAGGCGAACCTGGCCTCGCTGGTCGGCCTCGTGCCGGTCACCGTCGCGCAGGACGTGCCGATCCTCTCCGCGCCGCAGAACCAGCAGTGCACCGAGAACTCCACCCAGGCCAAGGGCGACGAGCCGCTGTCGCACATCCTGGACAACATCCCGGTCCTGTCGGGCAACGGCTCCGCCGGCAGCTGACCTCGCGGACGTATCTCAGCGGGCCGCCGTTCTCTCGGCGGCCCGTTGGTTTGCCTTCGCCGGGACGTGCGGACGGCGGCCGAGGAGTTCGGGAAGCTGCGCGCGGCCCGTCCGCTGGTCCCCCGCGGACAGCAGCCCCTGCCGAGCGACCCGCCGCGGTTCACCCGCCACCTCCCGTGCGAGGCAGCCAACTCGCCCGCACGCGGGCCGACTTATTGCTCCATTCAGGGCAAAGGCCGCAACCAAACCGGCCATCGCCCAGTTGATCATCGCGCGGCTCCGCAACGGGAGTCCGTCCTCCGAAAGGGTTTGAACATGAAGAAGCTGTGGGCGACCGCGGCTGTTGCCGCCTCCCTCGCCGGTGCCACCGGCGCTGTCGCCACCCCGGCGATGGCCATCGGCAACGACGACGGCGTCACCACCACTCAGGGCAACGGCGCCGTGCAGAAGTACGGCAACCAGGAGACCAAGGGCGACATGAGCCCCCAGCTCTCCCTCGTCCAGGGCACCCTGAACAAGCCCTGTGTCGGCCTGCCGGTCAAGGCGAACCTCGCCTCGATCGTCGGCGTCGTTCCGGTCACCGTTCTGCAGGACGTGCCGATCCTCTCGGCCCCGCAGAACCAGCAGTGCACCGAGAACTCGACCCAGGCCAAGGGCGACGAGCCGCTGTCGCACATCCTGGACAACATCCCGGTCCTGTCGGGCAACGGCGCCGTGGGCAGCTGACCTCAGCACCACGCACCACAGAGCGGGCCGCCGAGCACTTCGGCGGCCCGCTCTTCCGTGTCGTAGCACCAACTCCCCTACGATTGCTGCGGCTTGGGCCGCGCGTAGAGGGCCTCGATGTCCTCCGCATAGGCCGCCGTCACCACGTGCCGTTTGAGTTTCAGGGACGGGGTGAGGAGGCCGTTGTCCTCGGTGAACTCGCCCTCGATCAGGGCGAAGGCGCGGATGGACTCGGCGCGGGAGACGGCTTCGTTGGCGTGGTCGACGGCCTTCTGGACGTCGGCGCGCAGGCGTGGGTCCTCGACGAGGTCGGCGAGCGGGGTGTCGGCGGGGAGTTTGCGGACCGCGAGCCAGTGGGCGAGGGCCTCGGGGTCGAGGGTGATCAGGGCGGCGACGAAGGGGCGGTTGTCGCCGACGACCAGGCACTGGCCGACCGGGGCGCGGCTGCGCAGGCGGTCCTCCAGGACGGCCGGGGAGACGTTCTTGCCGCCGTTGGTGACGAGGATGTCCTTCTTGCGGCCGGTGATGGTGAGATAGCCGTCCTCGTCGAGCGCGCCCAGGTCCCCGGTCGCGAACCAGTCGTCCTGCAGTACGGCGTCGGTGGCCGCCGGGTTGTTCCAGTACGCGCCGAAGACCACCCCGCCCTTGACGAGCACCTCGCCGTCGTCGGCGATGCGGATCGTGGTGCCGGGCACCGGGAGGCCGACCGTGCCGGGGCGGGGGCGCAGGGGCGGGACGACGGTGGCGGCGGCGGTCGTCTCGGTGAGGCCGTAGCCCTCGTAGACGATGATTCCGGCGGCGGAGAAGAAGAGGTTGAGGTCGCGGTCGAGCGGGGAGCCGCCGCTGATCGCGTAGCGGAGGCGGCCGCCTAGTTCCTTGCGGATACGGCGGTAGACCAGCAGGTCGTAGAGGGCCCACGCGGCGTAGAGGGCGGGGGCGGGGCCCTTGCCGGTGCCGAGGAACTTGTTCAGGTAGGCCTCGCCGAAGCGGACGGCGATGCGGTCGGCGCGGTCGAAGGAGGCGGCGCGGCCCATCTTCTCGGCGGTCGCGCGGCCGGCGTCGTGGATCTTCTCGAAGAGGTACGGCACGCCGACCAGGAACGTGGGCCTGAACTCCCTTAGCGCCGGGCGGAGTTCGTCGGGCTTGATGCTCGGGCAGTGGCCGATCTCGATGCGGGCCATCAGGCAGGCGATCTGGAGGGTGCGGCCCATGATGTGCGCGAGCGGGAGGAAGAGGAGCGTCGAGGCGACCTGGCCGGTGACCTCCGTGAAGAGGGGGTGCAGCAGCTCGACCAGGTTGGCGGCCTCGGCGTGCAGGTTGGCGTGCGTGAGGACGCAGCCCTTGGGGCGGCCCGTGGTACCGGAGGTGTAGCAGATCGTCGCGATCGTGTCCGGGGTGAGGGAGGCGCGGCGCTTGGTGATCTCGTCGTCGGGCAACTCCTCGCCCAGGGCGGCGAGTTCGGTCATGGCTCCGGCGTCCAGCTGCCAGACGCGCGGGGGTTGGGGGTGGCGGGCCGTGCCGGTGGTGACCGTGTCGGTGTTCTCGGTGGTCTCCGTGATGACGAAGCGGGTGCCCGAGTCCCTGACGATCCACTCCACTTGCTCGGCGGAGGAGGTGGCGTAGATCGGTACCGTCTGGCCGCCGGCCGCCCAGATCGCGAAGTCGAGGACCGTCCACTCGTAGCGGGTACGGGACATGACCGCGACCCGGCCGCCCGGTTCGAGGCCTGCGGCCATCAACCCCTTTGCGGTGGCGGTGACTTCGCGGGCGAAGGCGGTCGCGGTGACGGGGTGCCAGGTGCCGGCCTGTTCGCGGCGGAGGACCACGGTGTCGGGGGCCTCCGCCGCGTTGGTGAACGGGAGGTCGGCGGTGCTGCCGGTCGTCGGGCGCGCGGCGAGGGGCAGCGTGCCCGCCTCTCGTACGACGCCCCGCTCGTCCCGGGTGAGTTCGACCCGGGTGCGGGCCGCCAGGTCGGTGCGTTGCCGCGCCCGCTTCAAGTCCTTGCGTACGCCCATGACGACTGCTCCCGGTCGACGGTGAGACGGTGGCTGGGGCGTCAACTTACTCGCAAGTAGGGGAAGGTCAATGGGGCCGGGCGGGTTGAGTGGGGTTCCGGTGGGTTCAGTTCATTCGGCGCGCCTCGTCGATCGCCTCTGCCAGTTGCCGTACGTCCTTGTCCTCCGTTTTCTTCGCCAACGCGTGCGCGCGGGCGGCGAGTTCGGTGAGGCCCGGGTTGCCGGGCAGTTCGCCGGAGCGGAGGGTGTCGGCGAAGTAGGCGGCCACGGCGGTGACTTGGAAGGTGGTCGGGGCGCTGTTCAGGGAGTCGTGCAGGGCGTCGGTCTCCAGTTGGCCCGAATCCTCGTGCGGGGCGCGGGTGTTGGGGTCGAGCCAGCGGACGCTCGCGGTGGCGAGGTGGCCGTCGGCGCCGGGCCTGGTACGGACGGCGTAGAGAGCGGTGACGGTGTGGCCGGGGCCGATCTCGCCGCCGTCGACGTTGTCGTTGCGGAAGTCGTCGTCGGCGACCTTGCGGTCCTCGTAGCCGATGAGGCGGAACTGGGCGACCGTTTCGGGGTCGAAGGCGACCTGGGCCTTGGCGTCGCGGGCGGTGAGGTCGATGTTCTGCGGGAGTTGGTCGACGAAGACCTTGCGGGCGTCGGCGTCGTCCGAGACGTACGCGGTGTGGCCGTCGCCCTTGTCGGCGAGTTTCTCCATCAGGGCGTCGCCGTAGTCGCTGCCGACGCCGACGCCGAAGAGGGTGATGCCGTGGTCGCGGCGTTCGTTCGCGATGCGCTCCAGGATCGAATCGGCGTTGGTGTCACCGGTGTTGGCGAGGCCGTCGGAGATGAGGACGACGCGGTTGGTGGCGCCCTTGCGCAGGCCCTCGGTGGCGGTGGCGTAGCCGGTCTCGACTCCGGCGCCGAGGTTGGTGGAGGACTGGGTCTCCAACTCGTCGATGGCTTCGTGGACTTGGCCGCGGTGGCCGTCGAGGCGGGTCATCGGGAGGACGGTCTCGGCCTCGTCGCTGAAGGTGACGAGCGCGACCGAGTCGTCGTCGCGGAGTCGGTCGGTCATCTCGTCGAGGGACTTCTTGGCGAGGTCCAGGCGGCCCGTCTCGCTCATGGAACCGGAGACGTCGATCACGAATGTCAGGGCGGCGGGCGGGCGTTCGTCGGTGGAGTCGGCGGTGCGGGTGGCCAGGCCCACACGGACGAGGGACCAGTTGGAGCTGTCGGTGCGGGCGCCGTCGACGGTGACCGTGAAGCCGTTGCCGTCGGGGCGGTCGTAGTCCTGGCGGAAGCTGTTGACGAATTCCTCGGGGCGGACGGTGGAGGGGTCGGGGAGGTGGCCGTCGGCGAGGACGCGGCGGGCGTAGCCGTAGGAGGCGGTGTCGACGTCGAGGGCGAAGGTGGAGAGGTAGTCGGGGGACGGGGCGATCTTGTCGGCGGGGGTGCCGGTCTGTTCGCCGTCCTGTTCGCTGCTGTTGTCGCCGCCGGAGGTGGTGGCGGGGGCCGGGGCCGGGAATCCGGTGTGGTTCGACGCGTTCGAGGTGTTGGAGTGGCTGCCGTTGCCCGCGCCGCAGGCGGTGAGGAGCAGACCGCTCGCAGCGGTGAGGGCGAGGACGGTGGCGCGCAGTCGCCGGGGTTTCCGGGTGCGGTGGTGGGCGTGCTCCTGCCCGGTTCGTGTGCGGTGGGTCTTCATCTCCCGTGCCCCCTCGGTCCGTTGACGTCGGCTTCTGCGACTGTGACGGCGGAGGGGGCGGGAATGTGCGTTACGGGGAGTTGCGGAAGCGTCTCGAAGGGGTCGCGATCATGGCCCGTCGAGACCGGTGGGAGATCCTCCGGTGACCTACGACACGATGTCCTTGCGGGCGAAACCCCGGAAGGCCAGGGCGAACAGCACGATGGCGTACGTAACGGAGACCGCCGTGCCCTGGATCATGCCGGACCACTCGGGATGGGGCTGGACGGCGTCCGCCCAGGCGAACTGCCAGTGTGCGGGCAGGAAGTCGCGCCAGTGGCCGAGGGCGGTGACGGCGTCCAGGACGTTGCCGACGATGGTCAGGCCGACCGCGCCGCCGACCGCGCCGAGGGGGGCGTCGGTCTTGGTCGAGAGCCAGAACGCGAGCCCGGCGGTGACCAGTTGGGACACGAAGATGAACGCCACGACCACCAGCAGGCGTTGGGCCGCCGTGCCCGCGCCGATCGCGCCGCCGGTGGGCAGCTCCAGTGGGCCCCAGCCGTAGGCGGCGGTGCCGACGGCGAGGGCGACGACCGGGAGCAGGATCATCGCGGCGAGGCTGAGGGTCAGGCCGACGATCAGCTTGGACCAGAGGAGGCGGGCCCTCGGTACGGGTGCCGCGAGCAGATAGCGCAGGGAGGACCAGCTGGCCTCCGAGGCGACCGTGTCCCCGCAGAACAGGGCGACCGGGACGACGAGCAGGAAGCCCGCCGACACGAACAGGTTCACCGCGGCGAAGTTGGCGCCGGACGCGGTGGCCGTGTCCATCAGCGTGACCTGGGAGCCGCGCTCGCCCGGGGTGCCGCCGATCGCGAAGGCCGCGACCAGGATGAAGGGCAGCGCGGCGAGGATGCCGCCCATGATCAGTGTGCGGCGCCGCTTCAACTGTCGGACCAGCTCCACCCGTAGGGGCAGGGTGCGGCCGGCCCGGTAGCCGGAGGCCACCTCGACGGGCTCGGCGAGCGTGCTCATGCGGAACCTCCGATCAGGGTGAGGAAGGCGTCTTCGAGGCGGCGGTGGGGGCCGAGGGAAGAGACCGGGACCTCCAGGCGGACCAGCTCTACGAGGAGGCGGGCGGCGGTGAGTGTTTCAGTGCCGTCGGTTTCGCGGGTGACGTTTGCGAGGGTGCCCGAGTGTGCGGCGGCTTGCAGTTGTTCGTCTGCTGCGCCGTCGTGGCTGGGCGCGCTCTGCGGCGGAGCCGCTGATGGATGCAGCCCCGCGCCCCTTTGGGGCGCTGCCGTCAGGCGTACCAGGAGAGCGCCGTCTGTTCGTGTTGCCGACTCGACCCCGGGCAGGGCCGCCACTTTCTCCACCAAGGGCTCCGGGATGTCTGTTGCGAGGCCTACCAGGAGCGTGTCCCCGGAGCCGATGATCTCGGCGACCGGGCCCGCCTGGACGAGGCGGCCGCGGTCCATGACCACCAGGTGGGTGCAGGACTGCTCGACCTCCGCGAGGAGGTGGCTGGAGACGATGACGGTGCGGCCCGCTTCCGCGTAGCGGATCATCACCTCGCGCATCTCGCGGATCTGGGGCGGGTCGAGGCCGTTGGTCGGTTCGTCGAGGATGAGGAGGTCGGGGAGGCCGAGCATGGCCTGGGCGATAGCGAGGCGCTGGCGCATGCCCTGGGAGTAGGTGCGGACCGCGCGGGCGAGCGCGTCGCCGAGGCCCGCGATCTCCAGGGCCTCCTCCAAGTGGGCGTCCTGGGGCGGCCGTCCGGTCGCCTGCCAGTACAGCTCCAGGTTCTCGCGGCCGGAGAGGTGCGGGAGGAAGCCCGCGCCCTCGACGAACGCGCCGACCCTGGAGAGGACGGGGGCACCCGGGCGGATCGCGTGGCCGAAGACCCTGATCTCGCCGGCGTCCGGTTTGATCAGGCCCATCAGCATGCGCAGGGTGGTCGTCTTGCCCGCGCCGTTCGGGCCCAGGAGGCCGAGCACCTGGCCCTTCTCGACGCGGAAGGACAGGTCCCGTACCGCGTACCGGTCCGCCGACTTCGCGTACCGCTTGCTCAAGTCGGTTATCTGGAGCGGGACTTCGGCAAGGGTGGGGTCGGGGGGCGTCGATGCCGTACGCCTGCGGCCGGTCAGCAGCAGGGCCAGGGCGATCGCCGCGCCGGCCAGCGGGAGCCACCACACCCAGGACGGGAGCGTCGCCGCCGCCGTCGTGACGCCGGGGGCCGTCGGCACCTTCAGGTCGCTCTTCAGGGTGACGGTGTACGTCGCCGGGGCCGCCGGGGAGGCGTAGCCGAGGTCCGTGGAAGCGAGGACCAAGCGCAGGTGGTGGCCGCTCTGGACGTCGTAGTCGATGGCCGGGAGGGTGATCGTGACGTCCTTGCCGGACTTGGCGCCCTCGACCCTGAGGGGGGTCACCAGCTGGGAGGGGAGCACCTGTTGGGTGCCGCCGGGGCCCACGTCGTAGACCTTGCCGAAGAGGACGGCGTCGTCGCTCGTCGACTTGACGTGGACGGTGACCGTGGGCGAGCCGGTGATGCGGAGGCCGGTGGTGAGGGGGGCCGAGTCGAACGCGGCGTACTGGCCGGGGAAGTCGAGGGAGACCCCGATGCCCAGGGAGGAGAGCTGGGACAGGCCGCCTGTGCTGCCCAGGCCGGGGAGGGCCGAGATGGCGGGTGGGCTGGCGCCGGCCGGGTTGCTGAAGGACTGTTCGCGACGGCCGGTCAGGGCGATCGTGCGCGGGTCGCTCTCCAGGCCGGGGTACGCGCTGCCGCTCGCGCCGCGCAACAGGGCGGCGCCGTCCGTGGAGTCGACGCCTCCGGTGCGGGTGACGCGGAACGCGGGGCCGGTGTCGGTGTTCTTGTCGTCCTTCAGGTACCGGTCGAACCAGGACGTCACGCGTGCCTGGACGCGGCTCGTCTCCATGTCGCCGCCGTCATGGCCGCCGGCGATCCAGTCGACGTCCACGGGGGCGCCGTTCGCGCGGATCGCCTTCGCGGCGGCGTCGGCCTGGCCGAGCGGGAAGAGGGAGTCGGTCTGGCCCTGGAGGAGGAGCGTCGGGACGTTGATCTGCTTGGCCACGGCCGACGGGGAGCGGGCTTCGAGGAGGGCGCGGGCCTGGGCGTCCGGTGTTCCGGACTCGGCGACCCTGTTGTACATCTGGCACAGCGCGGGCTCGAACTTGGCGCAGCCGCCACCGGAGTTGATGAAGATGCCGGCCCAGAGCTTCTTGAAGACGCCGTTCGGGAACAGGGCGTCCGCGAGGTTCCAGTACGTGATCGCCGGGGCGATCGCGTCGACCCGGTCGTCGTAACCGGCGGCGAGGAGGGAGATCGCGCCTCCGTAGGAACCTCCCGCCATGCCCACGCGCGGGTCGCCTGGTTTGTCCAGTTCGACGTCAGGTTGCTTCGCCAGCCAGTCGATCAGTTCCGATACGTCCTTGACCTCGCCCGACGGGTCGTTCAGGCCGATCTTGCCGGTGGACTTGCCGAAGCCGCGGGCGGACCAGGTGAGTACCGCGTAGCCGTCCCGGGCGAGGTCCTCGGCCTCTTTTCGTACGTCGTCCTTGCTGCCGCCGAAGCCGTGCGCCAGGAGGACGGCGGGGCGGCGGCCGGTGCCGCCGGACGTGAAGTAGGAGGTGTCGAGGCGCACTCCGTCCACGGCCATGACGCGGTCGGAGCGGTGCACCGGAGGCGGGTCGTCGGAGGCAACCGCCGTCCAGGTACCGGCGCCCGCGAGCACGACCACGGCGGCCCCGGCGGCCAGCAGGCGCCGGGGCCCTCGCAGCAGCCCTCGCAGGGCGGGCAGTCGAAGATCCATGCCTCAACGGTACGGCCCGCGACTGACAACCGAGGCAGCCTCCGGGCCGAACCTCCGCCCTCCCCGGGGAGTACGGGCCCCTTCCCGCATACCGCGTCCGTGGTACGAAGTCCCATGACCGGCATCGACAGTCCCGCGATCCGCCGTGCGACCACCGTCGCCGAAGTCACCGCGGCCGAGCACCTCTTCGACGCTCCCGTCCGCACCGAGTGGGCCGAGCGTTTCCTGACCGCCGACGGACACCATCTCTTCCTCGCGTACGACGGGGAATCGGTGGCCGGATTCGTCAGCGGCGTCGAGACCGTCCACCCCGACAAGGGCACCGAGATGCTCCTGTACGAACTCGCGGTCGCGGAGCCGTATCGGCGCAGGGGGATCGGGCGGGCGCTGGTGCGGCGGCTCGACGCGCTCGCGCGGGAGCGGGGCTGCTACGGGATGTGGGTGCTCATCGACACCGGGAACGACGTCGCCCTCGCCACCTACCGCAGCGCGGGTGGCAAGGACGACGGGTCGTGCAGGGTGGTGACGTGGGACTTCACGTAGTGAAGTCGATGGGTGACGGTGACGGGTGACGGGTGACGGTGACGGGTGAACTCGTCTACGCCTGCTGGTCCTCCGGGATCGACACCAACCAGCGGGTCTCGCGGCGCGGGCGCAGGTAGAGCGCCCAGTAGAGGGTGGCCACGGCGACGATCCCGCCCGTCCACAGGAGATAGCTCGTCTCCTGCTGGGTCAGGATGTAGGCCAGGACCGCGATCAGCAGGATCGGCATCGCGGGCCACAACGGCATGCGCCACGCGTGCGTGTGCCTGTGGGATCCGCGGCGGGAGAGCAGGGCGGCTACTGCGACGAGCAGGTACATGCCGGTCACCGAGACGCCTGTCACGCCGTACAACGTGTCCAGGTTGACGAAGCAGAGGACCGCGCCGGGGACGCCTACCGCGAGCGTGGCCACCCAAGGGGAGCCGAAGCGGCCGAGTTTGGAGAAGAGGGTGTTGACCGGGGCGGGCCAGGCCTTGTCCCGGGCCGAGGCGAAGAGGACTCGGGAGTTCTGGATGACCATGACGATGCCGGCGTTGATGATCGCCAGGGCTACGCAGAGGCTGACGAAGGTGCCCACCGCGGAGTTGGACCACGCCGTCACCATGGTGCTGATGTCGCCGCCCGTCAGGGTCGAGAGGTCCGATGCTCCCATCGTGATCGCCACCACCGGGACCAGGATGATCACCGTCGAGATCGCGAGGGTGGCCAGGACCGTGCGGGCGACGTTGCGGCGGGGGTTCTCCAGTTCTTCGGAGAGGTAGACCGCCGTCGAGAAGCCTTGCGTGACGAAGAGGGCTATCGCCAGGCCGGACACCACCAGCATCGCGGTCACCGTGTCCGTGTGGCCGCCCGTCCCCGCCACCTGCATCGACGTCAGGCTGCCCAGGCCTCGTTGGCTGTGCGTGAAGCCGAGCAGCGCTACGACTCCTGCCGCTATGACCTCCAGGACCAGGAAGATGCCCGTGATCCAGGCGTTGGCCCGCAGGTCCAACAGACCTGCCAGCGTGGCCAGGAGCATCACGCCCGCGCCGGTCATCGCCGGGTTCAGGTGCGCTATCGGGGCCAAGTAGTCCGCCGTGCCCATCGCTATCACCGGCGGGACGATCATCACGACCAGGAGGGACAGGACGAAGACCAGCCAGCCTGCCAGGCGGCCCGCCAGTGTCGACACCATCGCGTACTCGCCGCCCGCGCTGGGGATGAGGGTGCCCAGCTCCGAGTAGCAGAACGCCACGGCGACGCAGAGGACCGAGCCGATCGCGATCGTGAGGGCGGTCGCGGTGCCGAGCGAGCCGAACAGGTCGGGGACGACCACGAAGAGCGTGGACGCCGGTGTCACGCAGGAGAGCGTGAGGAGCGTGCCGCCGACGATGCCGATGGAACGCTTCAACTGCTGCGGGCGCTCGGAGCTGTCCGGCGCCTCGGCTGTGGCGGCTCCGGCGGCTTCGGCGGCTTCGGCGGTGGAGAGGGTGTCGGTCACGCGCTGATGGAACATTGACGAAACCGTCACGTCAATGGGTGTTCACCTACGGAATTCGTTGATCCAGAGTGGATGGAGTGGCTTATTCGGCATCTCGACGCAGTGGCGGTCCCGGTTCGACTCGGTGCGGGAACCGCAGCCGTCGTAGGCGAAAAAATGGGGCCGTCCGCGATACGGACGGCCCCACTCGGTGCTGCTCGGTGTTGATCAGTGGTTGCGCGGGAAGCCCAGGTCCACGCCCGACGGGCCGTCGGCCGGGTCCGGCCAGCGGGTGGTGACGACCTTGCCGCGGGTGTAGAAGTGCGTGCCGTCGTTGCCGTAGATGTGGTGGTCCCCGAAGAGGGAGTCCTTCCAGCCGCCGAACGAGTGGTAGCCCACCGGGACGGGGATCGGGACGTTGACGCCGACCATGCCGGCCTCGATCTCCAGCTGGAAGCGGCGGGCCGCGCCGCCGTCGCGGGTGAAGATCGCGGTGCCGTTGCCGAACGGGGAGCTGTTGATCAGCGCCACGCCCTCGTCGTACGTGTCCACGCGCAGGACGCACAGCACCGGGCCGAAGATCTCGTCCTGGTACGCCTTCGCCGTCGTCGGCACCTTGTCGAGGAGGGAGATGCCGATCCAGTGGCCGTCCTCGAAGCCCTCGACCGTGTAGCCGGTGCCGTCGAGGACGACCTCCGCACCCTCGGCCGCCGCGCCGGTGACGTAGGACGCCACCTTGTCGCGGTGGACCTTCGTGATGAGCGGGCCCATCTCGGAGGTGGGGTCGTTGCCGGGGCCGATCTTGATCTTCTCGGCGCGCTCGCGGATCTTCTCGACCAGCTCGTCGCCGATCGAACCGACCGCCACGACGGCCGAGATGGCCATGCAGCGCTCGCCGGCCGAACCGTAGGCCGCGCTCACGGCCGCGTCCGCCGCCGCGTCGAGGTCGGCGTCCGGGAGGACCAGCATGTGGTTCTTGGCGCCGCCCAGGGCCTGGACGCGCTTGTGGTTCGCGGCCGCCGTGGTGTGGATGTAGCGGGCGATCGGGGTCGAGCCGACGAACGACACCGCCTTCACGTCCGGGTGCTCCAGGAGGCGGTCCACCGCCACCTTGTCGCCGTTGACGACGTTGAAGACGCCGTCGGGGAGGCCTGCCTCCGCCAGCAGTTCGGCGATCTTCAAAGACGCCGACGGGTCCTTCTCGGAGGGCTTGAGGACGAAGGTGTTGCCGGTCGCGATGGCGATCGGGAACATCCACATCGGCACCATGGCCGGGAAGTTGAACGGCGTGATGCCCGCGACGACGCCCAGCGGCTGGCGGATCGAGGAGACGTCGACGCGGCTGGCGACCTCGGTCGACAGCTCGCCCTTCAGCTGCACGGTGATCCCGCACGCCAGGTCGACGATCTCCAGGCCGCGCGCGACCTCGCCCAGCGCGTCGCTGTGCACCTTGCCGTGCTCGGCGGTGATCAGTTCGGCGATCGCGTCGCGGTTGGCGTCGAGCAGCGCGCGGAACTTGAAGAGGATCGTGGTCCGCTTGGCGAGGGACGAGGTGCCCCAGGTCGCGTACGCGTCCTTGGCGGCGGCTACGGCCGCGTCGACCTCGTCGACGGTCGCGAAGGCGACCTTGGTGGTGACCGCGCCGGTCGCCGGGTCGGTGACCGGCCCGTACGTGCCCGACGCGCCCTCGACGGTCTTGCCGCCGATCCAGTGGTTGACGATCTTCGTCATGCCCAGTTGCTCCTTCACAGATGGCGGCGTCGGGTGGAGACGTGCCGTTCGTACAGCTCACGTGCCTTGACCGCGGACGATCGGGTCGCGGTCGCGGCCACAGGTACATCCCACCAGGCCTGCGCGGGAGGCGCGCCCGACACAGTGTCTGCGGTTTCGGTCTCCACGTAGACACATGTGGGAGTGTCGGCCGCCCGCGCCACGGCAAGCGCTTCACGCAGGTCGCTGACGGTCTTCGCGCGCAGCACCCGCATCCCGAGACTGGCCGCGTTGGCGGCGAGATCGACGGGCAGCGGGGCGCCGGTGTAGGTGCCGTCGTCGGCCTGGTGGCGGTACGCGGTGCCGAACCGCTCGCCGCCCACCGACTCCGACAGGCCGCCTATCGACGCGTACCCGTGGTTCTGTATCAGCAGCACCTTGATCGCGATGCCTTCCTGTACGGCGGTCACGATCTCCGTCGGCATCATCAGATACGTGCCGTCGCCGACCAGCGCCCACACCGGCCGGTCCGGCGCGGCCAGCTTCACGCCGATCGCGGCCGGGATCTCGTAGCCCATGCAGGAGTAGCCGTACTCCAGGTGGTACTGGTCGAACGACCGCGTCCGCCACAGCTTGTGCAGATCACCGGGGAGCGAGCCCGCCGCGTTGATGAGGATGTCGGACGCGTCGACGATCTCGTCCAGTGCGCCCAGGACTTGGGGCTGTGTCGGCCGTACGTCGGGTTCCTCGGCCTCGTAGCAGGCGTCGACGCGTTGCTCCCAACGCTCCTTGTCCTCGCGGTACTCGGCGATGTACGACTCGGTGACCCGGTAGGCGTCCTGGCCCAACTCCCCTGCCAGCGCGGCGAGTCCGCTCCGCGCGTCCGCGATCAGCGGCTGACCGGCGAGCTTGTTGCCGTCGTAGGCACCGATGTTGAGGTTGAGGAAGCGGACGCCGGGGCGTTCGAAGAGGGTGTGGGAGCCGGTGGTGAAGTCGGTGTACCGGGTGCCGATGCCGATCACCAGGTCGGCCAGCCGGGCGAGTTCGTCGGCGGTCGCGGTGCCGGTGTGGCCGATGCCGCCGACGTCCTGGGGGTGGTCGTGGTTCAGGGAGCCCTTGCCGGCCTGGGTGGACGCGACCGGGATGCCGGTGGCGGCGGCGAACTCCGCGAGGGCGGCCTCCGCTCGGCTGTGGTGGACTCCGCCGCCCGCGATGATCAGGGGGCGCTTGGCCTCGCGAACTGCCCTTACCGCTTCGGCCAGTTCGGCCGGGTCGGCGGCCGGGCGCCTTACGCGCCAGGTGCGTTCGGCGAAGAACTCGTCCGGCCAGTCGTACGCCTCGGCCTGAACGTCCTGCGGGAGAGCGAGAGTTACGGCTCCGGTCTCGACCGGGTCGGCGAGTACGCGCATGGCTTGGAGCGCCGCCGGGATCAGGGCCTCGGGGCGGGTGATCCGGTCGAAGTACTTCGACACCGGGCGCAGGCAGTCGTTGACCGACACATCGCCCGCGTACGGGACTTCGAGCTGCTGGAGCACCGGGTCGGCCACGCGGGTCGCGAAGGTGTCGCCGGGGAGGAGCAGGACCGGGAGGTGGTTGATGGTGGCGAGGGCGGCGCCGGTGACGAGGTTGGTGGCGCCGGGGCCGATGGACGTCGTAACGGCGTGTGCCGACAGGCGATTCGACTGGCGCGCGTAGCCGACTGCCGCGTGGACCATGGACTGTTCGTTGCGGCCCTGGTGGTAGGGCATCTCATCGGCGTACTCGATGAGGGCCTGGCCGAGGCCGGCCACGTTGCCGTGGCCGAAGATGCCCCAGGTCGCGTCGATCAACCGCCGCCGTACGCCGTCGCGTTCGGTGTACTGGACGGACAGGAACCGTACGAGTGCCTGTGCGACCGTCAGCCTCGTCGTCGAGGTCATCGGTAACCACCTGTGCTTTCAACGTGGTCCGGGTGGAAGCAGATCCGCCACTCCCTCGTTCCACCCGGCCCCGCCATGACGTTCAGGTAGTACATGTCGTGACCCGGCTGGGCGATCGACGGACCGTGCCAGCCATCGGGCACGAGCACGGCGTCGCCGGAGCGGACCTCCGCGAGGACGTCGGATCCGCCCTCACGGGAGGGGAATACGCGCTGATAGCCGAAACCGTTCGGGCCGTCGATCTCGAAGTAGTAGATCTCCTCCAACTCGGCTTCCTCGCCCGGCCGTTGTTCGTCGTGCTTGTGGGGCGGGTACGAGGACCAGTTGCCGCCTGGGGTGATCACCTCGACCGCGATCAGCTTGTCGCAGTCGAAGGCGTCGGCCGAGGCGAAGTTGCGGATGCGGCGAAGGCAGGTGCCGTCGCCGCGTCGTTCCACCGGAACCTCCGGCGCGGGGCCGTAGCGAGCGGGGAGTCGTCGCTCGCACTTCGCTCCTGCCAGGGCGAAGCGGCCTCCCGCGCCGGAGGCGATCTTGACCTGGGCGTCTCGGGGCACGTACGCGAAGTCGGTGACTCCGGCGAACACGCTTTCCCTGCCCAGGAGTTGGAACTCTTCGTCCGCAATTCGCACGGTACATCCCCCGCCGAGCGGAAGCACGATCCACTCGCTGTCACCGGTGGTGAAGTGGTGTGTCCCGCCCGGCTCCAGCTCGACGACCCGCAGACTGCTGTGGGTCCAGCCGGCCCGCTTGGGGTCGATGTCCACGGCGTACTGCGCGTTGGCGGCCGAGCCCTTGGGGACGTACAGCTCGGGGATGTACGGCTGCTGCCCGGCGGTCGTCATAAGCCGGCCCTCACAGCAGTCCTACGGCGGTGTCCACGGCGGCGGCGACGTCTCCGTCCGCCGGGTAGAGCAGCGAGCGGCCGACCACCAGGCCGCGCACGGTGGGGAGTTGGAGGGCGCCGCGCCACTTCTCGTAGGCGCCGTCCTGGTCGTCGCCGACCTCCCCGCCGAGGAGCACGGCGGGGAGGGTGGAGGTCTCCATGACCTGGGCCATGTCGTCCGGGTTCTCGGTGACCGGGAGCTTGAGCCAGGTGTAGGCCGAAGTGCCGCCCAGGCCCGAGGAGATGGCGATGGACTTGATGACGGCCTCGGCGGAGAGGTCGTTCTTCAGCTTGCCCTCGTCGGTGCGGCGGCTGATGAACGGCTCGACGAACAGCGGGAGTTGACGCGCGGCCATGTCGTCGATGGCGCGGGCGGTGGACTCCAGGGTGGTGAGGGAGCCCGGGTCGTCGTAGTCGATGCGCAGGAGCAGCTTGCCGGCGTCGAAGTTGAGACGCTCGATGTCCTCGGCGCGGTGGCCGGTGAAGCGGTCGTCGAGTTCGAAGCTCGCGCCTTGCAGCCCGCCGCGGTTCATCGAGCCCATGACGACCTTGCCGTCGAGGGCGCCGAGGAGCAGGAGGTCGTCGAGGATGTCGGCGGTCGCGAGGACGCCGTCGACTCCGGGCCGGGAGAGGGCGAGGCAGAGGCGTTCGAGCAGTTCGGCGCGGTTGGCCATGGCGAGCTTGTGGTCGCCGACGCCGAGCGCGCCGCGGGCCGGGTGGTCGGCGGCGACGATCATCAGCCGGCCCGCGTCGTTGAGCAGCGGGCGCCGGACGCGGCGGGCGGCGGCCTCGGCGATCGCCTCGGGGTGCCGGGCGCGGACGCGGACGAGCTCGGAGATGTCGACGCGGGGGCCGGGGCCGCCCTCGTGACCGGAGGGGCGGGGGCCGGGGCCGCCCTCGTGACCGGAGGGGCGTGAGGGGTCGGTGGGGTGCGAGGGATCGGCGGAGCCCGACGGGTCGGTGAGCCCGTCGCCGCCCTCGTGTTCGTGCTCGTGTTCGGCGCCCGTCACGCGGCCGGCCCTCACAGGACCGCTCCGGCGGCGACCGCGCCCTCGACCTCGGCGACGGTGGGCATCGCGGAGGAGCACTCCAGGCGGGAGGCGACGATCGCGCCGGCCGCGTTGGCGTGCCGCATGATCTTCTCCAGGTCCCAGCCGGACAGCAGGCCGTGGCAGAGCGAGCCGCCGAAGGCGTCACCGGCGCCGAGTCCGTTGAGGACGGTCACGGGGAGCGGGGGCACCTCGGCGGTCGTGCCGTCGCGGTGCACGGCCAGGACGCCCTTGGGGCCCTGCTTGACTACGGCGAGTTCGACACCGGCGTCCAGCAGCGCGCGGGCGGCGGCATGCGGTTCGCGTACGCCGGTGGCGACCTCCACCTCGTCGAGGTTGCCGACGGCGACGGTGGTGTGGCGCAGGGCCTCTTCGTAGAAGGGGCGGGCCGCGCTCGGGTCCTTCCAGAACATGGGGCGCCAGTCGAGGTCGAAGACCGTCGTACCGGACTTGGCGCGGTGGGCGAGGGCCGCGAGCGTGGCCGTACGGCTGGGCTCCTCGCTCAGGCCGGTGCCGGTGATCCAGAAGATACGGGCCTCGTGGATCGCGTCCAGGTCGAGCTCGTGGGCGTCGATCTCCAGATCCGGGGCCTTGGGCTGCCGGTAGAAGTACAGGGGGAAGTCGTCCGGCGGGAAGATCTCGCAGAACGTCACCGGGGTCGGGTACGCGGCGACCGGCGTGACCCAGCGGTCGTCCACCCCGAAGTCCTTGAGGGCCTCGTGCAGGTAGGTGCCGAAGGGGTCGTCGCCGGTGCGCGAGACCAGGGCGACCTCGTGGCCCAGGCGGGCGGCAGCCACCGCGACGTTCGCCGCCGAGCCCCCGAGGAACTTCCCGAAGGTCGTCACCTGGGGCAGCGGCACGCCCGTCTGCAGCGGATAGAGGTCCACCCCTAGCCGCCCCATGGTGATCAGGTCGTACGCCATCGACTTCCCCTTTATTTCGGCTCTCCACGGTTTGTAGTCCCGGTGGCCGAGCCCTGTCAATGTTTTGTCCAGACATTCGGACGAGACGGGGCGGGTTGGGGGTAAGGGCTTGCATTTTTGTCGGGTGCGGGTCCGTCGTGGTTGCTCGCGCCCACGCGGCGGAGCCGCACATCGATACAGCCCCGCGCCCCTTACCGGCGCTGTCGTCCCGTAGGACTATGAGTGGATGTCTGTTGGTGCCTTGCACATCCGGCGTGGGTACGGGGTCGGTGGGTCATGGGAGACCGCGATTGGGGCGCCCCATGCTCGCCTGCTGCCCGGGGTGATCAGTTATCGCGGGATGCGGCTGGACCTCGTACGCCCTCGGGCTCGGTTGGAGGCGCCGATCGGGGCGGCCACGTTGCTGCTCGGGTTCGAGGGGTCGGTGCGGATCTCGCGGGTGGGGCGGCCTACGGCGACGCTGGGATCCGTGTTCTGTGGGCCTACGACGACTGCGGCGCTCGGTGAACACAGTGGACGGCTCGCGGGAGTTGAGGTGTTGTTGATGCCGTGGGCCGCGTTCACGTTGTTCGGTACGGCTCAGCACGAGCTTGCCGACCGGGTGGTGGATCCTGATGAACTCCCGCACACGCTCGGCTCCCAGTGGACCGGACTCGGCGAACTGGCCGCCGCGCTGGCCGCGTTGCCGACCTGGGAGGCTCGATTCGGGCTGCGGGACGACGTGTTGACCCGATGGTCGGCGGCCGGTACGCCGAGTTCGGAGCGGGTGGTCCTGGCCTGGTCCGAGCTGGTGCGGACCCGGGGCGCGGTGCCGGTGCCCCGGCTCGCGGACGAAGTGGGCTGGAGCGTAAGGCAGTTGGAGAACCGCTTCCGGGAACAGATCGGCCTCGGCCCCAAGGCGGCGGCACGGGTACTGAGGTTGCAGCGCGCCCGGCGACTCCTCGCGTCCGGCCGCAGCCAGGCGGAGACGGCGGCGGTCTGCGGGTTCTACGACCAGGCGCATCTGAGCGGCGAGTTCAGGGCGATGACGGGGTGTACGCCGGGGCAGTTCGCGGTGGCCCGGGTGAGTCCGGCGATGGCGCGGGCCGGGATGCCCGCCGGGGACCGGATGACGGGTGAGGCGACGAGTCTGTTGATCGCGCCGGGCCGTAGTGCGGATTTTTCCAAGACCGGCAGGGCGCGTTGATGCAGGCTGAGCGCCTGGCCGGTTGATCCCTGAGGACGCGCAGGCCTCCAGTGGGTCGACCGGCCGCAGGGGGATGCGGGGAGCCGGTGGGCCGGGCCCGGCGCAGCGGGTCCGGCCCACCTTGCTGTGCCGCCCGCCTTGCTGCGCCGCCCGGCTCGCCGTGCCACCCGCTTGCCATGCCGCCCCGGTGGACCGGTCCTGGTTTTCGGCGGGAGTCAACGCGCCGCGCCACTGCGCCCGCGTGCGCCTTTGCGTCACCTCTGTCACAAAAGCCCCCCTCGTGTCACACATGTCGCGTGTACGCGGGTCTTGCGTCACACCCGGCACACAGGCACTTCCCCTTCCTCACGCCGTGTCGTTCACCGGGCACAGGCTTTGTGATCGCCAGCGCAGCGCACGGCTCCCCCGACGGCCGCCCCCGGCCGCCGCCGCGGCGCGCGCAGGGAGGTGCACTCATGACCGACCGACGGCTCTGGTCGTACAAGGAAATCGCGGCCCACATCCGCGTCCAGCCCGACACCGTCCGCTCCTACCGCAAGCACGGCCTGCTGCCCCCGCCCGACCACGTGGAGAGCGGCAAGCCGTTCTGGTACGCCGACACGGTCCGGGCGTGGGTGGCCTCCCGGCCGGGGAACCGGGGGCGCAGGGACGACTGACCCGACTTCGGGTTCGGCCGGGCCGGTCACGTCCGTCGGTTGGACGGGCCGGCCCCGGGGGAGCCGGGGGCGGGTGTAGGCGATCGTGGGTCCCGGCGGCGATCGGTGCCCTGCTCCGCCCGACCTCACCCGACCTCGCCCGACCTCACCGGGTGGGGTCTCGGCCCATGGGCCTACTCGCCCGGCGGAACCCGCACGAAGCCCTCGGTCCAACCGTCCTCGTCGAGTTCGCAGGCGTCGAAGTAGAAGCACTCCGGTTCGTCACGGAAGCCCGGCAGCAGTCGAGCCTGACGCACCCGCTCTTCCGCCCGTTCGAGAGTCGAGTAGATACCGAGCAGCTTCAGGTCGTCACCGTCCGCCTCGTCGCAGAACACGCCGCTCTCGTCGACGTGCACTGTCGAGCCGTCGTCGCCGGCTTCGTTCTGGTGGCCGACATGCCACAGCGGATACACGATCACGGACGCGAAGCTAGCAGCACCCGTTCGTGGCCCGCGCCGTTCGACGCCCCTCCGATCCGGTCGCACCGTTCAACGACTCCGGTCACCCTCGCCGAAACACCGTGTGTGCACACGCGCGTCGATTTCTTGGTGGACCGCCCTCACCTCCACGGCTCGATGACAGTCACCCCCGCCCCCGGCGCCGAACCCATCGCGGCGAGCGCCGCCGGGGTCTCGTCCAGGGTGATCGTGGTGGTGGCCAGGAGGTCGGGGCGGAGTACTCCTGAGCGGACGAGTTCCAGCATGGGTGGGTAGGTGTGCGCGGCCATGCCGTGGCTGCCGAGGAGGTCGAGTTCCAGGGCGATCGCTCGGGCCATCGGGATCGGGGTCGTGCCGGACGAGGAGGGGAGGAGGCCCACCTGGATGTGGCGGCCCCGGCGGCGCAGGCCGTTCACCGAGGCCGCGCAGGTCGCCGGGGAGCCCAGGGCGTCCAGGGACAAGTGGGCGCCGCCGCCGGTCAGTTCGCGTACCGCCCGTGCCGTGTCCGGGGTGTGCGTGCCGTCCACGCACTCCGTCGCCCCGAACTTCCTTGCCAGCGCGAGCGCTTGGGGTGAGATGTCGACCGCGACGACCCTGGCGCCGGAGGCCGCCGCGATCATCACCGCCGACAGGCCCACTCCCCCGCAGCCGTGCACCGCGACCCACTCGCCCGGTGCGACCCTGCCCCGCTGCACCACCGCGCGGAACGCCGTCGCGAACCGGCAGCCCAGGGAGGCCGCCGTCGTGAAGGTCATCTCGTCCGGCATGGCTACGAGGTTCACGTCGGCGTGGTCCAGCGACACGTACTGGGCGAAGGAACCCCAGTGGGTGAAGCCGGGCTGGGTCTGGCGTTCGCAGATCTGCTGGTCGCCCGCGGCGCAGGTGGGGCAGGTTCCGCAGGCGCAGACGAAGGGGACGGTGACTCGGTCGCCGGGGTGCCAGGCGGTGACCCTGTCGCCAACTGCCTCGATGACACCGGCGAGTTCATGTCCCGGTACGTGGGGCAGGGTGATGTCCGGGTCGTGGCCCTGCCAGCCGTGCCAGTCGCTGCGGCAGAGGCCGGTGGCTTCCACCCGGACGACCACTCCGTGGGGTGCGGGGTGGGGGTCGGGTACGTCGCGTACCTTGGCCGGCTCTCCGTACTGGTCGAAGACCACCGCTCTCATCTGCGTTCCCATCGCCGTTGCGGTCTGCGGGTCCATTGTGGCTGGTCGTGCCGCGCGCCAGAGCCGCATGTCGATACAGCCCCGCGCCCCTTCCGGGCGCTCATTACCCCGCCCGTCCGAGGCGAACCGATCCCATCCCCCTCACCACGACTCCGAACCCATACCCGCCCCCTCCCCCTCAACCCTCTCCCCCCGCAACCTCAATGCAACCAGCGGAAAGACCAGCACCGACACCATCGCCGCCCCCACCAGCGCCGCCGCGTCCGCCGGCTTCAGCACCTTGTCGTCCACCCCGATCGTCGTGATGGCGACAACCAGCGGCAGCGCGGTGGACGCGAACAACGTGAGGGCGCGCCGGTCCCGTCGTACGAGATCGCGCGGGGCGAGGACGTAGACCGGGAGGCCGCGGACGAGGAGGAAGAGAGCCAGGAACACCGGGAGGAGCAGCAGGGCGTGGCCCCCGGACAGGAGGGCGTCCAGGTCGAATTCGATGCCGGTGACGACGAAGAACACCGGCACCAGGAAACCGAAGCCCATCGCCTCGACCTTCTCCAGGACCGAATCCGCACTCTCGGGAGCCGCGCCGTGCAGCACCAGGCGGGTGATCAGGCCGGCGGCGAAGGCGCCGAGGAGGGTGTCGAGGCCGAGGGCGCCGGAGATACCCAGCATGACCGCGAGGAGCAGCACCACCAGTCGTACGGCGAACTGGCCGCTGCTGTGGAGGGTCCTGGCGATGACCCGGGAGAACCACGGCGGACGCGGGCGCATCGCCCACCACACGGCCGCCGCCGTGAGCAGGGCGAACACGGCGAGCACTGCCGTCGAACGGCCCGGGGCGCGGCCGCTCAGCAGCAGTGCCATCGCGATGATCGGGCCGAACTCCCCCACCGCGCCGAACGCCAGCATCACGGAACCGAAGCGGGAGTGCAGATCACCGGCGTCGCGCAGCACCGGCAGGACCGTACCGAGGGCGGTGCTGGTGAGGGCCGTGCCGATGTAGACGCCCTTGGACCAGCCGGAGAGGGCAGTGGCAAGGGCCAGGCCCGCGGCCAGGGAGATCAGCCACGCGCGTACCGACCGTTCGAGCGTGTCGCCGCGGATCTTGTCGAACTCGATCTCGTACCCGGCGAGGAAGATCAGCATCGTCAGACCGAGGTTGGAGAGGGTGTCGATCACCTGTCCGTCGCCCGCCCAGCCGAGTACGTCCGGGCCGACGAGGATGCCCAGCAGGATCTCGAAGATGACCAGCGGGACCGGTAACCACCGGCCGATCGCGTAGGCCAGCAGGGGCGCCAGTACGGCGATGGTCATGATCAGGACGAGTGTCCCGGACTGCGACATGGAGCGTATCTACCATAAAGTGCCGGTAAATCTGCCCTGTAGGAGTACGAGGGGATTTGCCGTGACCTACTCTCCGCCGCCCGGTGCGCCCCGGGCCCGTATCCCCGGGCCGCAGCAGCCGCCGCCGACGTACCCCCAGATCCGTACCGGACTGTGGAAGCACTGTCTGGGCGGCGGGCTGGCGCTGTGGGTGCTGACCGCGCTGGTCACGTACGCGACGAAGAACACCACCCTGCTGCCGACGCTGATCCTGCTCGGCAGCTTCCTGGTGCCGGTGACCTTCGTCCTGTGGGCGTACGAGCGGCACGGGCGCGACCTGGGCGTCAGCGTGATCCTGGGCTGCTTCCTGACCGGCGGCACGCTCGGGGTGCTGGGCGCCTCGGTGATGGAGTACTACCTGTTGCACCCCTCCTTGTGGATGTTCGTCGGCGTCGGCCTCATCGAGGAGGCCGTGAAGCTCGGGGCGCTGATGTTCGTGCTGCGCCGGCAGCCCCGGCTGCACGGGATGCGCGCCGGGCTGGTGCTGGGCGCGACGGTCGGCTTCGGGTTCGCGGCCCTGGAGAGCGCCGGGTATGCCTTCAACGCGGCCGTCTCCACGAAGGGCATCGATCTGCGGGCACTCCTGGAGACCGAGATCCTGCGCGGGGTCCTCGCCCCCTTCGGGCACGGCCTGTGGACGGCGATCGCGGGTGGCGTCCTGCTGACGTACCGGCAGCTGAACGGGCGCTTCCGCTTCACCGGCCCGGTCGTCGGCACGTATCTCGGCGTCTCCTTGCTGCACGCCCTGTGGGACTCGACGCACGGCATCGCGATCTGGCTGGTCGCGCGGCTGTCGGGCACGGGCCTCGACAAGCAGCTGTTCGCCCAGGGGTACATCCCGAGGCCGACCGACCAGCAGGAGCATCTCTTCACGACGTTCTCCGTGGGCGGAATGGTGATCGTCGCCCTGCTCGGCATCGCCTGGGTGCGGTCGCTGGCCCGGCGCGACCCCTCTTGGAGAAATACCCCCTAGGGGTATACTCTGAGGACAGAGTGAGCCACCGTGGGCCACTCCGACCTCACACGCCTCCACGAGGAGAACGACATGACCGCCCAGACCGACACCCAGGGTTCCGTCACCACCGTCTACAAGGTGACCGGGATGAGCTGCGGACACTGCGAGGGCTCCGTCTCCGGCGAGATCTCGGGGCTGCCCGGCGTCACCTCGGTGAAGGCCGTCGCGTCGACCGGCGAGGTCACCGTCGTCTCCGCCGCCCCGCTCGACGACGAGGCGGTGCGCGCGGCGGTCGACGAGGCGGGCTTCGAGTTCGCCGGCCAGGCCTGACCGGTATCGGCGTCAGCCCGAGCAGCACCCGTACGACACTTCTGTTCTTCGACCGGGCCGTGCCGACCAGCTGATACTGGCTCCGCGCGGTCCGGTCCGATGTCTGGAGTCCGGACATGACCAGTACCACCACCATCGGTACCACCGCGGGGACACCCATAGCCGCGGCCCCCGAACCCCCCGCCGCCGAGGTCGAGTTGCTCATCGGCGGGATGACCTGCGCCTCCTGCGCGGCCCGCGTCGAGAAGAAGCTCAACCGCATGGACGGCGTCACCGCCACCGTCAACTACGCGACGGAGAAGGCGAAGGTGAGCTACCCGGCGGGCATCCAGGTCGCCGACCTCATCGCGACCGTGGTGAAGACCGGGTACACCGCCGAGGAACCCGCGCCGCCGGAGCCGGAAGCCACGGAGGACACCCCCGATCCCGAACTCGCCTCGCTGCGCGAGCGGTTGACCGTCTCCGCGCTCCTCGCCCTGCCCGTCGTGCTGCTCTCGATGGTCCCGGCCCTCCAGTTCGACAACTGGCAGTGGCTCGCGCTCACCCTCGCCGCGCCGGTCGTCGTCTGGGGCGGACTCCCGTTCCACCAGGCCGCGTTCACCAACGCGCGGCACGGCGCCGCGACCATGGACACCCTCGTCTCGGTCGGCACGCTGGCCGCGTTCGGCTGGTCGCTGTGGGCGCTGTTCTTCGGCGACGCGGGCATGACCGGCATGCACGACGAGTTCCGCCTCACCGTCTCGCGTACGGACGGCGCCTCGACGATCTACCTCGAAGTGGCCGCCGGAGTCGTCGCGTTGATCCTGCTGGGCCGCTATCTGGAGGCCCGCTCGAAGCGCCGTGCGGGCGCGGCCCTGCGCGCGCTCATGCAACTGGGCGCCAAGGACGTGGCAGTTCTGCGGAACGGGCGTGAAGTACGGCTCCCCGTGGCCGAGTTGGCGGTCGGGGACCGTTTCGTCGTACGGCCCGGGGAGAAGATCGCAACCGACGGCACCGTCGTCGAGGGCGCCTCGGCGGTCGACGCGTCGATGCTGACCGGCGAGTCGGTACCGGTGGACGTGGCACCGGGTGACACGGTCACCGGTGCGACCGTGAACGCCGGCGGGCGACTGGTCGTAGAAGCCAGTCGGGTCGGGTCGGACACCCAACTCGCGCGGATGGCGCGGCTGGTGGAGGACGCGCAGAACGGCAAGGCCGAGGTGCAGCGGCTCGCGGACCGGATCTCCGGGGTCTTCGTGCCGGTGGTGCTGTTGATCGCGGTCGGCACGTTCGGGGTGTGGCTCGCGGTCACCGGTGATGTGGCCGCCGCGTTCACCGCGGCCGTCGCCGTGCTGATCATCGCCTGCCCGTGCGCGCTGGGCCTGGCCACCCCGACCGCCCTCATGGTCGGCACCGGCCGCGGCGCCCAGCTCGGCATCCTGATCAAGGGCCCCGAGGTCCTGGAGTCCACCCGCCGCGTCGACACGGTCGTCCTCGACAAGACCGGCACCATCACCACCGGCCGCATGACCCTCCAGGAGGTCTACGTCGCCGACGGCACCGACGAGCGGGAGCTGCTGCGCCTCGCGGGCGCCCTGGAGCACGCCTCCGAGCACCCCGTCGCGCGGGCCGTCGCCGCGGGCGCGGAGGAGCGGGTGGGACCGCTGCCGTCCGCCGAGCACTTCGAGAACGTGCCCGGACGCGGCGTCCGCGGCCGCGTGGAGGGCCGCGAGGTGGCCGTGGGGCGCCTCTACGACGATCTCCCGGAGGAGTTGGCCCGCGCCAGGTCCGAGGCCGAGAGCGGCGGACGTACGGCCGTGGTGGTCGGCTGGGACGGAACCGCTCGCGGAGTCGTCGCGGTCGCCGACGCGGTGAAGGAGACCAGCGCGGAGGCCGTACGGGAGCTGCGGGCCCTCGGGCTGACTCCGGTGCTCCTGACCGGCGACAACCGCGCGGTCGCCGAAGCCGTGGCCGCCGCCGTCGGGATCGCCCCCGGGGACGTCATCGCCGAGGTGCTGCCCGAGGACAAGGTCGCTGTCGTACGGCGGCTGCAGGGCGAGGGGCGGAGCGTCGCGATGGTCGGCGACGGGGTCAACGACGCCGCCGCGCTCGCCACCGCCGATCTCGGGCTCGCGATGGGCACCGGGACGGACGCGGCGATCGAGGCGAGCGATCTGACGCTGGTGCGCGGGGATCTGCGGGTGGCCGCGGACGCGATCCGGCTGTCGCGGCGGACGCTCAGCACGATCAAGGGCAATCTCGTGTGGGCTTTTGGATACAACGTGGCGGCGCTTCCGTTGGCCGCTGCGGGCATGCTGAATCCCATGATCGCGGGCGCCGCGATGGCCTTCTCGTCGGTCTTCGTGGTCTCCAACAGCCTGCGACTCAGGACATTTCGCTGAAGTTCCGCAAAGTTACCGGGAGTTACGGGAACCTGAAGTAGGAGTCCCTCTAGAGACCGACGACGGCCTCACATAAGCTCTTCACAAGGCTCGCGCATCATCCTTACGCTGGGGTCCCGACCACGACATCGGGGCTCTTGCGCATCTAACGGACATATGCAAGAGACGCAGATCACAGTGGTGTGAACGTAACCATCGAAGGGGTTCGAAGGTCTAAGTTGACGATGTCAGCAAGCGTCTTGGGGGGCGCGAACTGGCATCTGAGGATGTCTTGGGGGACTTCCTCAGAGATGCGTTGCCGGGACACGTACACCGGGGAGCTTTGAGCGGCCCTCCCGTCGTGCGGTGTCCCGGCAGATCGCACACATCACTGGCACCACACCCAGTAGTACGAGGAGTTTTGCTCGTTCTGCTCAACGAAGCTCAGATCCATCGAGCTTCGGTACGACAGCGATTCAGGCGCTGGTTTCTCAAAGGCGCCCGGCCGGATCCCGTGGGGGGAATCCGCACCGGGACATGGGAAGGCGCCCTGTACGCCGGCCCGTGGGGGGACCGTCGGCAGGGCGCCTTCACCTCTCTTTTTTAAGGCTTCGGTTCGCCTCCGGGGCGCAGAAGTCGTTGTCGAGAGGCCGACCGTGCTCGACCCTTCGGGCCTCCGCGCGCTCGGCCTCTCGACAACGACGCGCCCCTTCGGCTCACTCGCCGCGTTAGGCGAGGGGGTTGAAGGGGCGCGATCTTGCTGTGGTCCGGAGTTGTTGCTGTGCTGCAGCGCCCTGTTGCCTTGGGGACGCCGGGCACCGCTGCTTTTTAGGGGCGCGGGGAACTGCGCGACCAGCCCCCACCGGGCCCGCGGTGAACGAACAACGGACCCAGCGGAGCTCTTGTCGCAGTGCTTCAGCGACCCTCGACCGGGACGAAGTCCCGCTCGACGACACCCGTGTAAATCTGACGCGGGCGCCCGATACGAGAACCCGGCTCCTTGATCATCTCGTGCCACTGGGCGATCCAGCCCGGGAGGCGGCCCAGGGCGAACAGGACCGTGAACATCTCGGTCGGGAAGCCCATTGCCCGGTAGATCAGGCCGGTGTAGAAGTCGACGTTCGGGTAGAGGTTGCGCGAGACGAAGTAGTCGTCGGAGAGCGCGTGCTCCTCCAGCTTCAGCGCGATGTCCAGCAGCTCGTCGGACTTGCCGAGGGCCGAGAGGACGTCGTGCGCCGCCGCCTTGATGATCTTCGCGCGCGGGTCGAAGGACTTGTACACCCGGTGGCCGAAGCCCATCAGGCGGACGCCGTCCTCCTTGTTCTTCACCTTGCGGATGAAGGAGTCGACATCGCCGCCGTTGGCCTGGATGCCTTCCAGCATCTCCAGGACGGACTGGTTGGCGCCGCCGTGCAGCGGGCCCCACAGCGCGTTGATGCCGGCCGAGATCGAGGCGAACATGTTGGCCTGCGACGAACCGACGAGGCGGACCGTGGACGTGGAACAGTTCTGCTCGTGGTCCGCGTGCAGGATCAGCAGCTTGTCGAGCGCGGAGACGACGACCGGGTCGAGGTCGTACTCCTGCGCCGGGACCGAGAAGGTCATGCGCAGGAAGTTCTCGACGTAGCCGAGGTCGTTGCGCGGGTAGACGAACGGGTGGCCGATCGACTTCTTGTACGCGTACGCCGCGATCGTCGGAAGCTTCGCGAGCAGCCGGATCGTGGAGAGGTTGCGCTGCTTCTCGTCGAACGGGTTGTGGCTGTCCTGGTAGAAGGTGGACAGCGCCGAGACGACCGACGACAGCATCGCCATCGGGTGGGCGTCGCGCGGGAAGCCCTTGTAGAAGTTCTTGACGTCCTCGTGCAGCAGGGTGTGCTGCGTGATGTCGTTCTTGAACACGGTGAGCTCGTCGACGGTCGGCAGCTCGCCGTTGATGAGCAGGTAGGCGACCTCCACGAACGTGGAGCGCTCGGCCAGCTGCTCGATCGGGTAGCCGCGGTACCGGAGGATGCCCTGCTCACCGTCGAGGTAGGTGATGGCGGATTTATAGGCGGCGGTGTTCCCATAGCCGCTGTCCAGCGTCACCAGACCGGTCTGGGCGCGGAGCTTCCCGATGTCGAAGCCCTTGTCGCCGACGGTGCTGTCGATCACCGGGTAGGTGTACTCGCCGTCGCCGTACCGCAGTACTACAGAGTTGTCGCTCACGTCATCCCTCACCGACGTTGTGCCTCTTCTTCGAGGTTGCCCTGACTGTCTCTACCATCCCCCATTTGGCGCAGGAGAGTGCACTCGGGGTCGACCATTGGGCCTATTGGCGGCACTCAGTGCCGCCAACCTGCTCATCCTGCCCCCTCCACCCCGGCATCTGGAAGTGCTGTGTGACCTTCCCGACTCATTTGATCGATCATTTTTTGTGATGAGTCCTACGGCGGCCCCGAACGCCTGTGCTCACGGGCCCGAGAGCCTGAAGTCCAGTGCCGTGCAGCGTCTGCCCGCCGACACCGTGCGGACCGCCTGACCGATCGCCTTCCGCGAACCGACGAGGACGACCAGCTGTTTGGCCCGGGTCACGGCCGTATACAGCAGGTTCCGCTGAAGCATCGTCCACGCGCTCGTGGTGACCGGGATCACGACGGCCGGATATTCACTGCCCTGCGAACGGTGAATGGTCACCGCGTACGCGTGCGCCAGCTCGTCCAGTTCATCGAATTCGTACGGAACCTCCTCGTCCTCGTCCGTCAGCACCGTGAGGCGCTGGTCCACCGGGTCGAGTGAGGTGACGACGCCGACCGTGCCGTTGAAGACGCCGTTCTCGCCCTTCTCGTAGTTGTTGCGGATCTGGGTGACCTTGTCGCCGACCCGGAAGACCCGGCCGCCGAACCGCTTCTCGGCGACGTCGGGCCGGCCGGGCGTGATCGCCTGTTGCAGCAGCCCGTTGAGATTGCCCGCGCCCGCCGGTCCCCGGTGCATGGGTGCGAGGACCTGCACGTCCCGGCGCGGGTCCAGCCCGAACTTGGCCGGAATCCGCCGCGCCACCACATCGACGGTGAGCCGGCCGACCTCCTCCGTGTCGTCCTCGACGAAGAGGAAGAAGTCCTTCATGCCGTCGGTCACCGGGTGTTGGCCGGAGTTGATCCGGTGCGCGTTGGTGATGACGCCGGACTGCTGGGCCTGACGGAACACGCGCGTGAGGCGTACGGCGGGGATCGGCCCCCCGTCGGCCAGCAGATCGCGCAGCACCTCGCCGGCGCCGACGCTGGGGAGTTGGTCCACGTCGCCCACGAAGAGGAGGTGGGCTCCTGGGGGTACGGCTTTGACGAGTTTGTTGGCGAGGAGGAGGTCGAGCATGGAGGCTTCGTCGACCACGACCAGGTCGGCGTCCAGGGGACGGTCCTTGTCGTAGGCGGCGTCGCCACCGGGCTTCAACTCCAGCAGGCGGTGGACAGTTGAGGCCTCGGCGCCGGTGAGTTCGGCGAGGCGTTTCGCGGCGCGGCCGGTGGGGGCGGCGAGGACGACCTTGGCCTTCTTGGCTCGGGCCAGTTCGACGATCGAGCGCACGGTGAAGGATTTGCCGCAGCCGGGACCGCCGGTGAGGACGGCGACCTTCTTGGTGAGGGCGAGCTTGACGGCGGCCTCTTGCTCGGGCGCGAGCTCTACGCCGGTACGCCCCTTCAGCCATCCGAGCGCCTTGTCCCAGGCCACGTCGTGGAAGCCGGGCATGCGGTCCGCGTCCGCGTGCAGGAGGCGGCGGAGCTGGGCGGCGAGGGAGAGTTCGGCGCGGTGGAAGGGGACGAGGTAGACGGCGGTGACGGGGTCGGGGCTGCCGTCGGGACCGGGGACCTTTTCGCGTACGACCCCGGGGTCGCCGGACTCCTCGTCCGGGAGGGCGAGTTCGGCGAGGCACTCGATGACAAGCCCGGTGTCGACTTGCAGGAGCTTCACCGCGTCGGCGATGAGCCGCTCTTCGGGGAGGTAGCAGTTGCCCTGGTCGGTGGCCTGCGAAAGGGCGTACTGGAGGCCTGCCTTGACGCGCTCCGGGCTGTCGTGCGGGATGCCGACGGACTGGGCGATCTTGTCGGCGGTGAGGAAACCAATACCCCAGACGTCGGAGGCGAGGCGGTACGGCTGGTTCTTGACGACGGAGATCGACGCGTCGCCGTACTTCTTGTAGATGCGCACCGCGATCGACGTGGACACCTCGACGGTCTGGAGGAAGAGCATGACCTCCTTGATCGCCTTCTGCTCCTCCCAGGCCTCGGCGATCTTCTTGGTGCGTTTGGGGCCGAGCCCCGGGACCTCGATGAGGCGCTTGGGCTCGTCCTCGATGATCTGGAGCGTCTCCAGGCCGAAGTGCTGGGTGATGCGGTCGGCGAAGACGGGGCCGATGCCTTTGACGAGGCCTGAGCCGAGGTAGCGGCGAATGCCCTGGATGGTGGCGGGGAGGAGGGTCGTGTAGTTCTCCACGGTGAACTGCTTGCCATATTGGGGGTGCGAGCCCCAACGGCCCTCCAGGCGGAGAGACTCGCCGGCCTGGGCGCCGAGCAACGCGCCTACGACGGTGAGGAGATCGCCGCCGCCTCGGCCGGTGTCGACGCGGGCGACTGTGTACCCCGTCTCCTCGTTGGCGTAGGTGATCCGTTCCAGGACGCCTTCGAGGACGGCGAGGTTTCGCTCGCCGTTGGGGGTCCCCGGTTTTGCTGCCTGGTTGGACATGGGTCGACGGTAGCGGGTGGGTCTGACAGGGGGGTGGGGTCAGGGGTGTGGTCAGGGGTGGGGGTGCGGCTTCAGGGCCTCTATGAAGGTGGTGAAGGTGGGGGTGAGGAAGGTGAGGGTGGCGTGGGTCGGGGTCTTGGAGTCGCGTATCGCTATGCGGGTGAGGTGGTTGGCGATCTCCACGCAGGAGTCACCGTCACCCGCGCCGGAGTAGGACGACTTGCGCCAGAGGTCACGGGTGTCCACGGGGTGCCTCACAGCTCTTTGGCCAGCCCGTCGACGAAGGCGGTGAATGCCTCGGCGGGGAAGGTGAGGGTGGCTCGGGCCGGGGTCTTGGAGTCGCGTATCGCTACTCGGGTGAGGCCGTTTGCGATCTCCACACAGGAGTCGCCGTCGCCGGGGCCCGAGTAGGACGACTTCCTCCAGTTGTCGGGGGTGCCCATGGGGTGCCTCACAGCTCCTTCGCCAACCTGTGGATAAAGTCGCGCGACCGTTCAGGGTCGAGCGATGCAGCCTCCACTTTACGGAAAAGCGTTCGAAAGGCGCCCAGTTGGGCTTCGGAGTCGATGAAGGCCGCGCCGTGGGGCGCATCGCGTACAACGGTGTCCAGCTTGGGCACGAGGCCTCCCGCATAAGTCATGGCGCTCGCAGCGCCGGCGAACGCCTCCATTTCGAAGGGGATGACGCGCACGGTGACGTGGTCGGCTTCGGAAATCTCGACAAGGCAAGCGAGTTGGGCTCGTGAGGCGGCGCGATTTCCCACCATGATGCGCAGCGCAGCCTCATGGACGACCACCTCGTACGGGGTGGGGTTGGGGCCTTCGAGGATTACCTTGCGCTGCATCCGATGGCGGACGCGCGACTCGAGTTCCTCGTCCGGGAGTTCCGGGACGCGGTAGGCGTAGACGGCGCGAGCGTAGCCCTCTGTCTGAAGCGGGCCGGGAATGAACAGGAACTGGACCTCTCGCAGGAACGTGGCATGGTGCTCCAGTTCGGCGAGGTCGAGGAACGGTGTGGGGAGTGCCCCTCGGTAGTCCTCCCACCAGCCGCGTGTCCGGTCGGTCGCGAGGGCGGCCAGGGCATCGACGAACGCCTCGTCCGTGCATACGTAGTGGGACGCAAGGCGGCGCAGGCGCTTCTCGCTCACGCCCGCGAGGCCGGATTCGATATGGCTGATCTGGGCGGAACCCACTCCCAGCAACCCCGCGGCCTCCCGGGCCGAGAGGCCTGCCGCCTCCCGGAGTCTGCGCAGTTCGACAGCCAGACGCATCTGTCGAGCCGTTGGTTCGCGCCTCAGCGCCATCTGCCGCTCCTCGACTCAACGCGCTTGCGTGCGCGACTCCTTACGGGGGCAGATTACGCGATCCGCTTGCCGAACATGAAGTTATAGACCTACCGTCAGTGATGCGACGCACACGCTGCGGAAATCCCGGGACACCGGAAGCGCACCGCTCCGTCCTGCCAGGACGGCTGCGGCAAGCCACCGCCCGCGGCACCCCGCAGCTCTCCGAAACCCCCATCACCGAACCGGAGTTGACGCATGCCCGAAAACCCACCCGCGCCCTGGGAGTACTGCCTCTACATCCCCAACGACCTACGTGCCGTCGCCGTCAGTCGCCGCACCCTGCGCCTGATCCTCACCGTGCACGGTCTGATCCGGCTGGCCGATACCGCCGAACTCCTCGCGACGGAGTTGGTCGCCAACGCCGTACGGCATGCGGAGGGGCCCGCCGCCCTGCGGGTGGGCTGGGCGGCGGGGGTGCTGCGGCTCGGGGCGTGGGACGCAGACCCCCAACCGCCGGAGCCGCCACGGGCGTTGGAGAAACTCGGCGACTCGGAGGATGGCCGCGGTCTCGCACTCGTCCGGGCCTGCGCCGACCAGTGGGGCTGGCAGCCGCTGTCCCGGAACGGCAAGCAGGGGAAGCTCGTGTGGTGCGAGCTTGATGCCGCTTGAGGTGATGTGCTGGACGAACTACCGCACGGGGCAGCGCAGTTCAGGCTTTGAACGGTTCGGGGAGCACGTCACCAGGGACACGGACAGATACGCGGGGCGTTCGAGGTAGAAGCCGAGTGAGACGTCCGCCCCCGACTCCAGCCGCTCGGCAGCGGAGTTCACCAGGCGGATCAGATGGGTGGTGTCGCGCTGCGTTTCGGAGGCGAACCGGGGTGCGTACCGGGCGAGTTGTTCACCGAGCCATGACGCCGCTTCCTTCGCCTCGTCCCATGTGGCCCGCACGAGCGAGCGGGGCTTGATGAGCCAGTACGCCGTTTCCAGCGGGGGAAGATCCATCGTCGGGAACTCCGCCGCCACTTCGCGGTAGCGCTGGATCAGTTCCGGCTTGCTTCCGGCGGGAGGTAACTCCGGGTGCGGGGGTCGCCGTAGGGCCTCGTTGTCGAAGCTCGCCTTCGGGCCGGTCCACAAATAGGCGTGGTGGTGCACGAGTTGGTCCCGTTTCGAGGAGAGTCGGCCGGGCAGCCGGGCCCAAGGGTGAGGGATGGGCCCGGCTGCCCGGCCGACATCGAGGGGCGGATCAGACGTTCAGGCCGAACCGCGTCGGGTCGATGCCGGCCGCGTCCAACTCCTCCGTGGTGAACCTCAGCGGCTCCGCGTCGAGTCGCTTGCTGTCGCCTAACGCCCAGGCGTCCGCACCGATCCGGGCCAGGGTCACGCGCCCCTCGGTGCAGGGGCCGCCGCACGCCCTCGCGAATGAGGCGCCGGCAATGTCGAGCGCGTACAGGTCAGTTCCGTTCTGCGTCGCTGCACCTTCCTGGTTGGCTGAACGCGGCCATCGGTGACCGCCGCCGCCCTTGTCCCGGGCGGGAGTTCATGGGAGAGAAGGACAGGCACCGGACGCAGGTCACCGGTCGTTCCCAGTCGCGCACTCGGCGGACCGGGAGCGGGGTTCCTCAACCGGGGCCCGCGTCGAGCCGTCGCCGTCCGATGTGCATGCCCGTCAGTGCACCCCACTTGCGTGGTCTCGGATCTCCGTCGCGTGCCTCGCCGCCTTCGTAATGTCTTCGGCGTCCTTCGCCGCGTTGAGCTGCTTCCAGTTCGCGGCGCACACCTTGCAACCGGGGGCCGGTACGCAGTCGAGCAGCCAAGCGTTGAAGCCGGTCGGCAGCTCTACCGGAATCGGATCGGGATACGTCTGCTGCTGCTTTGTGCCCATGGGGCCAGGTTGAAGGCAGCGGCGCCTTTGGGGCTACGAACTTGTATGGACTTGCGCAGCGATCATGTGAGGTCGTCGATGGCGGCCGTGATGAGCGACCTGGCCGGGGTGCCGTAAACGGCGATGGCGGAGAGTTCGGCGAACGCCTTGGTGTATTCCGCGATCTCGCCGGGCTGCGTGACGGTCAGGTGTGCAGAGACGAGTTCCACGTTGACCTGTACGTCGTCGTACACGGTGAACGACTCCACCGGCCATCCGGCTCCACGCGGCGTGCCCAGGGGGATCACGCCCAGACTGACCGAGGGCAGTGACGCGACAGAGATCAGATGGCCGAGCGCTCCGGCCATGGTTTCGCTGTCGCCGATGACCGTGCGCAGCACCCACTCCTCGACGAGCATCGCGAATCGATGATCACCGGAGTGAAGGACGCGCTGTCGGTCCATCCGGACGGTCACCGCGTCCTCGACGTCGTCCGGCACATCCCGGAGACGGGCCACGGTGCTCAGCACGGCACGCGTGTATGCGGCCGACTGGAGCAGGCCGGGAATCACCCAGGACTGGTAGACGCGGAAGCGGCGCGTGCGCTCGAACAGCGGCGCCACGGACTGCTGGACGCGCTTCAGGCCCGCTCGCTCCATGCGCCGCCATTGGACATAGGCACCCTCGATACCTCGTGCCGTGGCAATCAGGTCTGCGGTCTGACCTTGAGCCTCGCAGAGCGTTGTATATGTCCGGATGTCCGCGTCGGACGGTGGTGTGTGTCCCCTCTCCAACCGCGAGCACTTCGACTCATGCCAGTCTGCGAGCCGGGCCAGTGCACGCGCCGAGAGGCCGGCATCCTTGCGAATCTCGCGAAGACGCCGACCGAGGGCCTGACGTGCTTGCTGGACACTTGATGACGTCACGCTGAGGATTGTCGATCAGGTGAGTTGGTAGTCCGAGTGTGGCACCGCCAGGTCCCAAACGGCCTCGAAGGCGCTCCCGCACAGCTTCACGACCGCCGGGGCATCGGTGAACTCCTCGTCATCCGGGGCGAGTTCGCCATCGCCGGCAAAGTGATGGAAGACCACCGTGTCGGCGTCGAAGAGCCAGAAGTCATTGCCGGGCAGGGCCAGGCCGGACGCGCGGCGCCGCGGTAGCCAGCGAACTTGTTCACCGGCCTCCAGGTTGGGGGCGGTCAGGTGGTGCTCGAACCTGATGTAGTCCGACACCGGCTCCGACACGATCCGGGCCCGCCGTACCTGCACCCCCTGGGCCACGAGGTCGGCAACGAGTCGCAGCCATGGGCGACGCTCCGGGTCGCTGTCCGCCGGGTCGTCACGGACGCCGTTCAGCCAGGCGACGAACCGAGGGTCGGAGCGCATATACCCGTCACGCATCTCCAAGTGGACGGCAGAACGGGCACAGCGCCTCAGCCGGTCCTCAAGAGTCGGCTGTGCCACCGCCGTTCACCTCCGGGAAGAACTGCACCATGCGCTTCGGGATCTCGATCACGTCCTCGTGACCGGGCAGGTCCAACTGCGTACGCCGCCCCTCGTCGGCCACCTTCCATCCCTGCACCAGATAGGTCCCCTTCTCGTCGTCCAGGTAGATGGTGGGCGACTTGCCGTCGGGGCTCTCCGGGTCCTGGCCGAGCTTGATCAGAGCCATCGCTGCCTCCACGCGTTGTCGGATCACCTGTGCCCGATCTTGCGCCCAGTGCCAGGTGGAGGCGAGGAACTTGCACGAACTTGCACAGGGAGGCACACCACGACGGGATCCGACTCGTAGCCCCTCGTACCCACCGCACCCCCTCCCCCTAAATCACAATTCGGTCTCACCCCCTTGTTAACTCGCATGTAATCGATTCCAATCCTCCATGTAATCGATTCCACAAGGAGGTGGAACGGCGATGGCGAGCATCAAGAACGTCGCCGCCGAGGCCGGGGTCTCCGTGGCCACGGTGTCGCGGGTGCTGAACGACCATCCGTCGGTCAGTGACGACGCGCGCACGCGTGTGCTGGCCGCCGTAGAGGCGCTGGGGTATCGCCCGAACGCCGTCGCCCGTTCGCTGCGCACCGATCAGACCCGCACCCTCGGCCTGGTCATCAGCGACGTGCTCAACCCGTACTTCACCGAGCTGGCCCGTTCCGTCGAGGAAGAGGCCCGTGCGCTCGGGTACAGCGTGATCATCGGGAACGCCGACGAGCGGCCGGAGTTGCAGGACCACCACGTGCGGACGCTGCTGGACCGGCGTATCGACGGACTGCTCGTCTCCCCCACCGACGGCGGCTCCCCCGGCATGCTGGACGCCGCGCGGGCCGGGACGCCCATGGTGTTCGTGGACCGGTGGATCCCCGGCCTGGACGTGCCCGTCGTGCGGGCCGACGGGCGGGCCGCGATCCGGGATCTCGTCGCGCATCTGCACGGGCTCGGGCATCGCCGGCTCGCCATCATCGCGGGGCCTTCGGCCACGACCACCGGTAGCGAGCGTGTCGCCGCCTTCCGGGACGCGCTCGGCGAGTACGGGATTCCCCTCCCCGACGACTACATCGGGCAGGGCGACTTCCAGGTCGAGAGCGGGCGGCGGGTGACCGAAGGGTTCCTCGATCTGGCCGAGCCGCCCGAGGTCGTCTTCGCCGCCGACAACCTGATGGCCCTGGGTGCCCTGGACGCCGTACGCGCGCGTGGACTTCGGGTTCCGGAGGATCTCGCGCTGGCCGCGTTCGACGACATCCGGTGGTTCGTGCACACCGATCCGCCGATCACCGCGATCGCCCAGCCGACCGGAGACCTCGGGCGGGCCGCCGTACGGGCGCTCGTGGACCGGATCGAGGGGCGGGCGCCGCAGTCCGTGACCCTTCCCGCCAGGCTCGTCGTGCGCCGCTCGTGCGGCGAACCCGGTGGGCCCGGTGAGCCCGAAACCTCGTCATCCCCTGTTCGCTCGTCATCCCCCGTTCGAAGGAGCAAGTCGTGAGCAACCAGGACGAGTTGCTGCGCATCGAGGGCATCCGCAAGACCTTCCCCGGTGTCGTCGCGCTGGACGGCGTCGACTTCGATCTGCGTCGGGGTGAGGTCCATGTGCTGCTCGGTGAGAACGGTGCCGGCAAGAGCACGCTCATCAAGATGCTCTCCGGTGCCTACCGGCCCGACGGCGGCCGGATCGTGGTCGGTGGCGAGGAGGTGCGTATCCACAGCGCGCAGGACTCCGCGCGGCTCGGGATCGCCACCATCTACCAGGAGTTCAACCTCGTTCCCGATCTGACGGTCGCCGAGAACATCTTTCTGGGGCGGCAGCCGCGTCGGCTCGGGATGATCGACCGGAAGCGGATGGAGGCCGATGCCGCCGTTCTGCTGGAGCGGGTGGGGGTCAATGTCTCTCCCCGCGCGCGCGTCCGTGAACTCGGTATCGCGCGGCTCCAGATGGTCGAGATCGCCAAAGCCCTCAGCCTGCACGCGCGCGTGCTCATCATGGACGAGCCGACCGCCGTGCTCACCTCCGAAGAGGTCGAGAAGCTCTTCGCGATCGTGCGTCAACTGCGCGCGGACGGGGTCGGGATCGTCTTCATCACCCATCATCTTGAGGAGATCGCCGCCCTCGGGGACCGCGTCACCGTCATCCGGGACGGGAAGTCCGTCGGGCAGGTGCCTGCCTCCACGCCCGAGGACGAGCTCGTACGGCTCATGGTCGGGCGGTCCATCGAGCAGCAGTATCCGCGTGAACGGCCGGACGCCGGCGCCGCGTTGCTCTCCGTCGAGGGGCTCACCCGGGACGGGGTCTTCCACGACATCAGCTTCGAGGTGCGGGCCGGTGAGGTCGTCGGCATCGCCGGGCTCGTCGGGGCCGGTCGTACCGAAGTCGTACGGGCTGTCTTCGGGGCCGACCCGTACGACCAGGGTGCCGTCACCGTCTCGGGTGGGCTCATCCCCAAGCATGACGTCAACGCGGCCATGGCTGCCGGGATCGGGCTCGTGCCCGAGGACCGTAAGGGGCAGGGGCTCGTCCTGGACCAGTCCGTCGAGGAGAACCTCGGGCTCGTCACCATGCGGGCCGCCACCAAGGGTGGGCTTGTCGATCTCAAGGGGCAACGCGAGGCTGCGGCGCGGATCGCGAAGCAGCTCGGCGTGCGGATGGCCGGGCTCGGGCAGCAAGTGCGGACGTTGTCCGGCGGCAACCAGCAGAAGGTCGTCATCGGCAAGTGGCTGCTCGCCGACACCAAGGTGCTGATCCTCGACGAGCCGACGCGCGGTATCGACGTCGGCGCCAAGGTCGAGATCTATCAGCTGATCAATCAGCTCACCGCCGGTGGTGCCGCCGTGCTCATGATCTCCAGCGATCTGCCCGAAGTTCTCGGCATGAGCGACCGGGTGCTGGTCATGGCCCAGGGGCGTATCGCGGGCGAGCTGTCCGCCGAACAGGCCACGCAGGACTCCGTGATGGCACTCGCCGTCAGCACACCCGGCACACCCGGCACATCAACCGAAGCGACTACCGCTCAAGCAACTACCGCTGTGGAGGGCCACCGTGGCCACTGACACGCTCAAGAGCACGCCGGGCGCGAGTGGCGTCTCGGGAATCCGCCGACTGCTGCTCGACAACGGCGCGTTGACCGCGCTCATCGTCCTGGTCATCGCCATGTCGGCGCTGTCCGGCGACTTCCTGACCACCGACAACCTCCTCAACGTCGGTGTCCAGGCGGCCGTGACCGCCATCCTCGCCTTCGGCGTCACCTTCGTGATCGTCTCGGCGGGCATCGACCTGTCGGTCGGTTCGGTGGCCGCCCTGTCCGCCACCGTCCTCGCGTGGAGCGCCACGCAGCACGGCGTCCCGGTCGTCCTCGCCGTCGTCCTCGCGATCGCCACGGGTATCGCGGCCGGCCTGGTCAACGGTTTCCTCATCGCCTACGGCAAACTCCCGCCGTTCATCGCGACGTTGGCGATGCTGTCGGTGGCACGCGGTCTGTCGCTGGTGATCTCACAGGGCTCCCCGATCGCCTTCCCGGACTCGGTCTCGCACCTCGGTGACACGCTCGGCGGCTGGCTGCCGGTGCCGGTCCTGGTGATGATCGTGATGGGGCTCATCGCCGCCTTCGTCCTCGGGCGGACGTACATCGGCCGCTCGATGTACGCGATCGGCGGCAACGAAGAGGCCGCGCGCCTCTCGGGGTTGCGCGTCTCCAAGCAGAAGCTCGCGATCTACGCCCTGTCGGGTGTCTTCGCCGCCGCCGCGGGCATCGTCCTCGCCTCCCGGCTCTCCTCGGCGCAGCCGCAGGCCGCCGACGGTTACGAGCTGGACGCGATCGCCGCGGTCGTCATCGGCGGCGCCTCCCTCGCGGGCGGCACCGGCAAGGCGTCCGGCACCCTCATCGGCGCGCTGATCCTCGCGGTGCTGCGCAACGGCCTCAACCTCCTTTCCGTGTCCGCCTTTTGGCAGCAGGTCGTCATCGGTGTCGTCATCGCGCTGGCGGTCCTGCTCGACACCGTGCGCCGCAAGGCGGGGGCAACTCCCGCCTCCGGTACGGGTGGTGGCGGTGGCAGCAAGGGCAAGCAGGCGACCACCTACGCGCTCGCGGCCGTCGTCACCATCGCGATCGTCGGTGCCACCTCCTTCCTGCACAACGACTCCTCCACGTCCGCCAAGCCCAAGCTCGGTCTGTCGCTCTCCACGCTCAACAACCCGTTCTTCGTGCAGATCCGGTCGGGCGCGCAGGCCGAGGCGAAGAAGCTGGGCCTGGACCTGACCGTCACGGACGCCCAGAACGACGCCTCCCAACAGGCCAACCAGCTGCAGAACTTCACTAGTTCGAACTACGGCGCGATCATCGTCAACCCGGTGGACTCGGACGCGGCGAGCAACTCCGTGAAGGCCGCCGACAAGGCGAAGATCCCGGTCATCGCCGTCGACCGGGGCGTCAACAAGGCGGCCGTGGACACGCTCGTCGCCTCGGACAACGTCGTCGGCGGTGAACTCGCCGCCAAGACCATCGCCACGAAGCTCGGCGGCACCGGCAAGATCGTCATTCTCCAGGGCCAGGCGGGTACTTCGGCGGCGCGCGAGCGGGCCGAGGGCTTCGCCAAGGGGCTGAAGGCCTACCCCGGCATCCAGGTCGTCGCCCAGCAGCCGGCCGACTTCGACCGCACCAAGGGCCTCGACGTGATGTCGAACCTGCTCCAGGCGCACCCCGACGTCCAGGGCGTCATCGCCGCCAACGACGAGATGGCCCTCGGCGCGATCAAGGCGCTCGGTTCCAAGGCCGGCACATCGGTCTCGGTCGTCGGCTTCGACGGCACGCCGGACGGCCTGACCGCCGTGAAGCAGGGCACGCTGTACGCGTCCGTGGCGCAACAGCCCAGCCAACTCGGCAAAATTGCCGTGGACAACGCGCTGCGCGCCGCTCAGGGCAAGAAGGTGGAGACGACGGTGAAGGTGCCGGTCAAGGTCGTCACCAAGGAGAACGTGGCCGGTTTCACCGGCTGACAGCCATCGCCCGACAACGACCGGATCAACACTCCAAGTCACCACTGTGGGGAGTCAATTGATGTACGACTACGACCTTCTGGTCGTGGGATCGGCCAACGCCGACCTCGTGATCGGCGTCGAGCGGCGGCCGGGCGCCGGCGAGACGGTCCTCGGTTCCGACCTGGCCGTCCACCCCGGCGGCAAGGGCGCCAACCAGGCGGTCGCCGCCGCCCGGCTGGGAGCCCGTACGGTCCTGCTGGCCCGGGTCGGCGACGACGCGTACGGCCGGCTGCTGCTCGACTCGCAGCGGGCGGCCGGGGTCGACACGGTGGGCGTGCTGGTCGGCGGTGCGCCGACCGGGGTCGCGCTGATCACGGTGGACCCGTCCGGCGACAACAGCATCGTGGTGTCGCCTGGCGCCAACGGACGGCTGTTCCCCGTGGACGTCCAGGCCGCCGGGTGCCTCTTCCAGGCCGCCCGGGTGGTCTCGGTACAGCTGGAGATCCCGCTGGAGACGGTCGTAGAGGTCGTACGGAGTCTCGCGGACGGCAGCCGGTTCGTGCTGAACCCGTCGCCGCCGCGGCCGCTCCCGTCCGAAGTCCTGGCCGCCTGCGACCCGTTGATCGTCAACGAGCACGAGGCGAAGGTGATCCTCGGGGACGCGTGTGTGAGCGAGCGGCCCGAGGACTGGGCGCGGATCCTGCTGGCGAAGGGGCCGCGTTCGGTGGTCGTGACGCTGGGCGCGGAGGGCGCGCTGGTGGCGTCCAAGGACGGGGTGACCCGGGTGCCGTCCGTGAAGGTGGACGCCGTGGACACGACGGGCGCGGGCGACGCGTTCACCGCGGCGCTGGCCTGGAAGCTGGGCACGGGTTCCGACCTGGCCGAGGCGGCGGCGTACGCGGCCCGGGTGGGAGCGGTGGCCGTGACCCGTAAGGGTGCCCAGGACTCCTTCCCGACGGCGGACGAGGTAGCCGCACTGTGAAGAAGGCAGGGATTCTCAACCGTCATCTCTCCGGCGCGCTGGCCGAGTTGGGGCACGGGGACGGGGTGCTGGTGTGCGACGCCGGGATGCCGATCCCGGTCGGTCCCCGGGTGGTGGACCTGGCGTTCCGGGCCGGGGTGCCGTCGTTCGCGGAGGTGCTGGACGGGCTGCTGGCCGAGTTGGTGGTGGAGGGCGCGACGGCGGCGACCGAGGTGCGGAGCGCCAACCGCGCGGCCACGGCCCTGCTCGACGCACGCTTCCCCGACGGCCTGGACCTCGTCTCCCACGAGCGGCTCAAGGAGCTGTCGGCGGACGCGCGGCTGATCGTACGGACGGGCGAGGCGCGGCCGTACGCGAATGTGCTGCTGCGGTGCGGGGTGTTCTTCTAGAGGCCCTCGGAGACCATAAATTCGAGGGGGCCCGGTCCGTCGACCGTGCCCCCTCGGGTTTTCCCCTCCAGCATCAGAACCCCTCGTGATCCCCCCAGATCCCCCTCCAAGAGTCCTGATGCCAAGTAGGACCGGCGTGGTGGGGAGAGGGTTGTACGGCATCTTGAAAATTCTTCAGAACGGCTTCGGGACGCCTCCGCGACGGCCTCCGGGTGCCGATAAAACGGGGCGGACGTAGCGTTTCAGACATGAGCGAAGACTCTGCTACGACCTTCCAGGGCGCCGTCCTCGACGAGCTGGGCGACGACAAGGTCCAGGAGATCGCGGGGCTGCTGGGCACGGACGAGGCGGGCGCGCGGGAGGTCGTCGGGACGACGGCCTCGGCGCTGTCCGGTGAGGCCGCGGTCGCCGAGACCGTGGAGACGCCTCAGGAGGCTCCGCTCCAGGGCGTGGCCACGCTGGGCGGATTCGCGACCGGCGGGCTGATGGCCGGGGTGCTGGCGAAGGCGGCCAGGCCGGTGGCGAACGCGGTGGCCAAGAAGACGGGGCTGCCGCCGGCGACCGTCGCACGGGTCGTCGAGATGCTGGTCCCGGTGGTGCTGACGGTGCTCACCAAGCGGGCGGCAAAGAAGAAGTAACCCGCGCGGTGCGGGTGTTGGGCTTTCGGTACGGCATACTCCTGACCTCCTGCCCCACCCCGGATCGAACGGGGTGGGGCAGGGCTCAGGGGTGTGTCAGTGCGGGGTGGCCGACGTCAGCGGACGGTGACCGAGACACCCTTGGACACGGCGGCGCCGTCCTTGACGCGCAGGACCTGGACGCCCTTCTTCTGGAACTTGTCGGTCAGCTTGTAGGCGCTGTGGTTGACCTTGGCGGTCACCGGCAGCGACTTCCACGTCGCACCGCTCTTGACCTGCAGCGTGACCTTGCTGCCTTCCTTCAGGCCGGTGGTCTTGCCGGTGAAGGTGACCACGTCGCCCAGCTTCACGGTGCTGTGGTTGGCCTTGAGGGTGATGCCCGCCGGGGCGGGCGCGGCGACGGCGGAGGTGGCGCCGACGGCGACAAGCGCCGCGGAGGCCACGGAGACGGCGGCGATACGCACGTTCACAGTTAACTCCTTGTTTGTTTCTCGAATTACTTCTCTTATGCACCTCTCAGGCTTCTCTCATACAAGAGAAAGCCCGGAAGGCCGCGCTTCCGGGCTTTATCCCGGCCCCGCGGCAAGCACGATCCTACAGACATGACCTGGGGAGATACGGTTCCGAAAAGCTCCGAAAAACCTAAATCGACAGGCTAGTCACAGGAATAGCGCGCACCGCACGGACCCTGATCTGCATTTATAAAAACGAGCTGTGTGAAGGTGACTCTCACATTCCGGCCGCACCCGCGGTCAGGCGGCGCCCCGGCCCGCGAGGACCGTTTCGCGGAACGAGGCGACCACCGGCCGTAGATCGACCCGGTGCCAGGCCGCCCACAGCTGGACGGACGCTCCGTGCCAGGGCAGTTCGCGTACCGCGACGCCGTCGGTCGTGCCGCGCATCATGCTCTTCTGGATGAGCGCGAGGCCGAGACCGGAGGCGACCAGTCCCAGCGCGGTGAGCGGATCGGCCGCGTCCAGACGGATGTCCGGGGTGAAGCCGGAGGTCACGCACGACGCGACGAACGTGTCGCGCCAGGCCGGGTCCTGGGAGTCGCCCACCGCGATCCACGGCTGCCCGTCGAGGGTCTCGGGGGTCAACTCCGCCCGCCCCGCGAGGGGATGCTCCGCGGGCAGCGCGAGCAGCAGCGGGTCCCGCAGCAGAGGGGCCGCGTCCAGGTCCGGGTCCTCCTCGGGCGGCGGCGTGCGCACGAGGGCGATGTCGAGGCTGCGCTGGCGCAGTCCCTCGAACTGCTCGGCCGACTCCTGGTCGTACAGCGCGACGTGAATGCCCGGGCGCCGGTCGCGCAGGGTGCGCAGGGCGGTGGGCAGGACGCCCGTGTGCATGGCGTCGGCCACGTAACCGATGCACAGTCCGCCCTCCTCGCCGCGGCCGAGCCGCCGGCCGAGGTTCTCCAGCCGGTCCGCGTGGCGGAGCAGGGCACGCGCCTCGGTCAGAAAGACCCGGCCGTCGGAGGTCAGCCGGATGCGCTGCTGGCTGCGTTCGAAAAGGGTCAGGCCCAGGTTCTTCTCCAGCTGGGCGATCTGCCGGCTGAGCGGCGACTGGGAGATGTGCAGCCGCTCGGCGGCCCGGCCGACGTGTTCGGTCTCGGCGACGGCGACGAAGTAGCGGAGTTGGCGCAGGTCAAGCATGTAGGACCTCGGAGGACTCAAGTATGTCCAAGCAAGTCTTGGACAGTCTCACCCAGGGATCCTAACCTCGAACACGCAAGACCGACGGATCGCGCATTCACGGATGAATAAGCCGGAATCACCATCTCTCGGCACTCATAGCCACCTCTCGGCACTCATCGCCATCCCTCGGTACTCATCGGTACTCATCGCCATCGCAAGGATCCCCCCATGAGCATCAAGTCCCTCCTGCCCGGCGCCCTCGGCTTCGGCACCGCGCCGCTCGGCAACATGTTCCGCGCCATCCCCGACGAGGAGGCCGCGGCCACCGTCGAAGCCGCCTGGGACCAGGGCATCCGCTACTTCGACACCGCTCCCTTCTACGGCGCGGGACTCTCCGAGATCCGGCTCGGTGACGTACTCGCGCAGCACCCCCGCGACGAGTTCGTCCTCAGCACGAAGGTCGGCCGCGTCATCCTCGACGAGATCGAGGACCCGGCCGCACGCGACCTCGGCGAGAAGGGCGGCCTCTTCGAACACGGCCGTCCGAACAAGATGGTCAACGACTACACCGCCGACGCCACCCTCCGCTCCGTCGAGGACAGCCTCAAGCGCCTGCGGACGGACCGCCTCGACATCGTGTGGGTGCACGACGTCGCCCAGGACTTCTACGGCGACGAGTGGCTGGCCGCCTACGAGACCGCCCGCACCGGCGCGTTCCGGGCCCTGCGGAAGCTGCGCGAGGAGGGCGTCATCAAGGCCTGGGGCCTGGGCGTGAACCGCGTGGAGCCGCTGGAGCTGACCCTCGACCTGGACGAGCCGCAGCCCGACGCCTTCCTCCTCGCCGGCCGCTACACCCTCCTCGACCACGACCGCGCCCTGCAGCGCCTGCTGCCGGACGCCGCCGCGCAGGACGTCGACATCGTGGTCGGCGGCCCCTACAGCTCGGGCATCCTCGCCGGCGGAACGCACTTCGAGTACCAGCAGGCGCCCGCGCACATCATCGACAAGGTGGCGCGGATCAAGGCGCTCACCCGGCGGCACGGGGTCGGCATCAAGTCCGCCGCGCTGCAGTTCTCCCTCGCCCATCCGGCGACGGCAGCCGTGATCCCCGGCGCCACCAGGCCCAGCCGCATCGCCGAGGACCTGGCCGCTCTCGCCGAGCCGATCCCGGCCGCGTTCTGGACGGATCTGCGCGCGGAGGGGCTGATAGCGCAGGACGCCCCCGTACCCACCACCGTCTGACCCATCACCCCTACACCCCCTACGCCCCCAGGAGGATCCCGTGGCCACGACCACCGCGTCCCTCGACATACCCGCCTCGCCCGACCGCGTCTGGCAGCTCATCGGCGGCTTCGACTCACTGCCCGACTGGCTCCCCTACATCCCCGCCAGCGAACTCGGCGACGGCGGACGCGTCCGCAGCCTCCGGAACGAGGACGGCGGCGTGATCGTCGAGCGCCTGGAAGCCTTTGACGACAAGGCCCGCACCTACACCTACTCGATCGTCCAGGCGCCCTTCCCCGTCACCGGCTACGTCTCCACCCTCACGGTGCGCGAGACACCCGGGCAGGACACCGCCCGGGTGGAGTGGTCCGGCACCTTCACACCGGACGGCATCAGCGACGACGAGGCCATCGCCCTCTTCCACGGCATCTACGCGGACGGCCTCGCCGCACTGCACCGGACGCTCAGCGGATGACGTGTTCCACGAACCTCGCGGCCGTCTCCGCCAGCACCTCCCGCCCGTCCCGCGCCCACAGCCCGTCGTTGAACAGCTCCACCTCGATGGGGCCGTCGTAACCGGCCGCCTCGACATACGACTTCCACTCCCGCATGTCGATCGCACCGTCCCCGATCTGCCCACGGCCGTTGAGCACGCCCTCGGGCAACGGCGTTGTCCAGTCGGCGAGTTGGAAGGTGTGGATACGGCCGCCCGCACCCGCCCGGGCGATCTGCTCGGGCGCCCGGTCGTCCCACCAGATGTGGTACGTGTCCACCGTGACCCCGACCTGCTGAGCGGGGAACCGCTCCGCGAGGTCGAGGGCCTGGGCGAGCGTCGAGACCACGCAGCGGTCGGAGGCGAACATCGGGTGCAACGGCTCGATGGCCAGCCGTACGCCCCGCTCCTCGGCGTAGGGCCCCAACTCCCCCAGCGCGTCGGCGATCCGCTCCCGCGCGCCGTGCAGGTCCTTGGAGCCGACGGGCAGACCGCCGGAGACGAGGACGAGGGTGTCCGTGCCGAGCACGGCCGCCTCGTCCACGGCGCGGCGGTTGTCGTCCAGGGCGCGGGCGCGTTCGGCCGGGTCGAGCGCGGTGAAGAAGCCGCCCCTGCACAACGTTGTCACCGTGAGCCCCGCGTCGCGGACCAGCTTCGCGGTCGCCTCCACGCCGTACGACTGGACGGGCTCGCGCCACAGCCCGACGCCGGGGACGCCCAACTCCAGGCAGGCGTCGACCAGTTCGGGCATGGCGAGCTGCTTCACCGTCATCTGGTTGATGGAGAAGCGGGAGAGGTCGGGGTTGCTCACTGGGTCACTCCGTACAGGGCGAGCAGGTTCTTCATCCGTTCCTCGGCGAGCTTCGGGTCGGGGAACAGGCCCAGGCCGTCGGCGAGTTCGTAGGCGCGGGCGAAGTGCGGGAGGGAGCGGGCGGACTGGAGTCCGCCGACCATGGTGAAGTGCGTCTGGTGGCCCGCGAGCCAGGCCAGGAACACCACGCCGGTCTTGTAGAAGCGGGTGGGGGTCTGGAAGAGGTGACGGGACAACTCGACTGTCGGGTCGAGGAGTTGGCGGAAGCCCGCCGTGTTCCCGGTGTCCAGGACGCGGACCGCCTCCGCCGCCAGCGGGCCGAGCGGGTCGAAGATGCCGAGCAGGGCGTGACTGAAGCCCTGGTCGTCGCCCGCGATCAGCTCGGGGTAGTTGAAGTCGTCGCCGGTGTAGCACCGCACACCCTGCGGCAGTCGGCGCCGGATGTCGATCTCCCGCTGAGCCTCCAGGAGCGACACCTTGATGCCGTCCACCTTGTCGGGGTGGGCCGCGATGACTTCGAGGAACGTGTCGGTGGCCGCGTCCAGGTCGGACGAGCCCCAGTAACCCTCAAGTGCCGGGTCGAACATGGGGCCCAGCCAGTGCAGGACGACCGGTTCGGACGCCTGACGGAGCAGGTGGCCGTAGACCTCCAGGTAGTCCTCAGGCCCCTTGGCTACGGCCGCGAGCGCGCGGGACGCCATCAGGATGGCCTGCGCGCCCGACGCCTCGACGAGCGCCAACTGCTCCTCGTACGCGGCCTGTACGTCCGCCAGGGACGCCGGGCCGGTGAGCTGGTCGGTGCCGACACCGCACGCGATCCGGCCGCCAACCGCCTTGGCCTCGGCGGCGCTTCGGCGGATCAGCTCGGCCGCGCCCGCCCAGTCCAGGCCCATGCCGCGCTGGGCGGTGTCCATCGCCTCGGCGACACCGAGGCCGTGCGACCAGAGGTGGCGGCGGAAGGCGAGGGTGGCGTCCCAGTCGACGGCGGCGGCCGAGTCGGGGCTCGTGTCGGCGAAGGGGTCGGCGACGACATGGGCCGCCGAGAACACCGTACGAGAGGTGAAGGGGGTGCCGGAGGTGACGGCGAGGGGTTCCTGGCGGGGCTCGTACGCCCGCAATGCCCCGCTGCTGTCCGGGAGTTGGATGGTCACAGGGTGATCTCCGGAACGTCGAAACGGCGGCCCTCGGCGGACGACTTCAGGCCCAGCTCGGCGAGTTGGACACCGCGGGCGCCGGCCAGGAGGTCCCAGTGGTAGGGGGCGTCGGCGTAGACGTGGCGGAGGAACAGCTCCCACTGGGCCTTGAAGCCGTTGTCGAAGTCGGTGTTGTCGGGGACTTCCTGCCACTGGTCGCGGAAGACCTCGGTGGCGGGGAGGTCCGGGTTCCAGACCGGCTTGGGGGTGGAACTGCGGTGCTGGGCGCGGCAGTTGCGCAGACCGGCGACGGCCGAGCCCTCCGTCCCGTCGACCTGGAACTCGACGAGTTCGTCGCGGTTGACGCGGACGGCCCAGGAGGAGTTGATCTGGGCGATGGCGCCGCTGTCGAGCTCGAAGATGCCGTAGGCGGCGTCGTCGGCGGTGGCGTCGTAGGGCTTGCCGTTCTCGTCCCAGCGCTGCGGGATGTGGGTGGTGGCGATGGCCTGGACGGACTTGACGCGGCCGAACAGCTCGTGGAGGACGTACTCCCAGTGCGGGAACATGTCGACGACGATGCCGCCGCCGTCCTCCGAGCGGTAGTTCCACGACGGGCGCTGGGCACTCTGCCAGTCGCCCTCGAAGACCCAGTAGCCGAACTCACCCCGGATGGACAGGATCCGGCCGAAGAAGCCGCCGTCGATGAGGCGCTTGAGCTTCAGCAGGCCGGGGAGGAACAGCTTGTCCTGGACGACGCCGTGCTTGATGCCGGCGGTGTCGGCGAGGCGGGCCAGTTCGAGGGCGCCCTCGAAGTCGGTGGCCGTCGGCTTCTCGGTGTAGATGTGCTTCCCGGCCGCGATCGCCTTCTTGAGCGCCTCCTCGCGGGCCGAGGTGACCTGGGCGTCGAAGTAGATCTCGACGGTCGGGTCGGCGAGGACCGCGTCGACGTCCGTGGAGACGTTCGCCGGGTCCAGCCCGTGCTGCTCGGCAAGCGCCTTCAGCGCGTGCTCGCGGCGGCCGACGAGGATCGGTTCCGGCCACAGGACCGTACCGTCACCGAGGTCTAGACCACCCTGCTCGCGCAGTGCGAGGATCGAGCGGACGAGGTGCTGTCGGTAGCCCATGCGCCCGGTCACGCCGTTCATGGCGATACGCACCGTCTTGCGTGTCACGTGTTTCCCTTCGTCCACGCACGTTTCCACGTACGTCTCAAGAATGCAGCAAGCGCTTTCTATATATGCAGAAGCTAGCCTTTGCCCACTGGTCTGTACAAGACCGTGATGGGGTCGAGTTGTTCGAGGGGGCGAACAACCGGGGTGGATGGCCTTATCGTCTGCTCGGACGGGGGCTTCCTTTGGGCGGCCTGTGTACGACTGAGCAGCCTGTGTACAACGGCGTACGACAAGATGCGCGACCGAAGATGCGCGACCGGAGGACGAACAACATGACGGTGACCCTGGCGGACGTGGCGGCCCGCGCCCAGGTCTCCCCCGCGACGGTGTCGCGCGTACTGAACGGCAACTATCCGGTCGCGGCCACCACGCGGGAGCGGGTGCTGCGGGCGGTCGACGAGCTCGACTACGTCCTGAACGGCCCCGCAAGCGCGCTGGCGGCGGCCACCTCCGACCTGGTCGGCATCCTGGTCAACGACATCGCCGACCCCTTCTTCGGGATCATGGCGAGCGCGATCCAGGGGGAGATCGGTGGGCCGGGGGGCCGTGCGGGCGGCGAACGGCTGGCGGTGGTCTGCAACACGGGCGGCTCCCCGGAGCGCGAGCTGACATACCTGACACTGCTGCAACGACAGCGGGCGGCGGCGGTCGTGCTGACCGGGGGCGCGATGGAGAACGCGCCGCACGCGGCGGCCGTCGCGGCGAAGCTGCGGAAGCTGGGGGAGGCCGGGACGCGGGTGGTGCTGTGCGGGCGGCCGCCGGCGCCGGACACGGGGGCATTCGCGCTGACCTTCGACAACCGCGGGGGCGGGCGCGAGCTGACGGAACACCTGATCGGGCTGGGGCATCGGCGGCTCGGGTACATCGCGGGGCCGGAGGAACGGACGACGACGCGGCACCGGCTGGAGGGCCACCGGGAGGCGCTGGCGGCGCACGGGATCGTAGAGGATCCGCGGTGGACTGTGCACGGGCGCTACGACCGGCGGTCGGGGTACGAGGCCACGCTGGAGCTGCTGCGGCGGGATCCGTCGCTGACGGCCGTGGTCGCGGCGAACGACTCCGTCGCGGTGGGGGCGTGCGCGGCACTGCGGGAGTCGGGGCGCCGGATTCCGGACGACGTCTCCGTCGCCGGGTTCGACGATCTGCCGTTCAGTGTGGACGCGGTGCCTTCGCTGACGACGGTGCGGTTGCCGTTGTCGGAGGCGGGGGCTCGGGCGGGGCGGATCGCCATGGGGCGGGAGGAGCCGCCGCCGGGAGGGATTGCCACGGTTCGGGGGGAGTTGATGGTTCGGGGGTCTTCGGGGGTGCCGCGGAAGTAGGCGGGGTTCGGAAGCAGGGCGGGGTCTCGAAGTTGAGCGGGCGGGGCGGGTCTTTGCCGGGGCCTGTCGCAGGGGCCTTGTTTCGGTGTCGGTGTCGGGTGCCGGTGCGGGTTCGGTCAATGACCCGGTGTCGAGGCCCATGCGCTGGTTCCCGCCAAGGAGCAGGCGACGGTGTAGCTGACCAGCGCGGGCAGCAGGAGCGTCGCAAGGGTGGCCCACACGCCGAAGAGCACGTGCACGAAGCGGGGAACGGACGATCGTGGGTCCAGGCCCAGGAGGCCACGGGCGTGTCTGGTCACCCTGACCGGTGCGCCGGACGGTTGGGCATCCGCTCTCACGACGGCACGGCGTATGGATTCCTCCGCCCGTGTGTCACGGTCGATCGCCAAGCGCAGCCCGTGCCGGTCCCGCAGGTGCAACTCGTCGACTGTGCCGCCGTATCGGCCGAGCATGGCGAACCTGCGGACACTGGCCAGAGCGTCCAGCTCGATCGTGCGGACACCGGTGAGTGTGCGGGCGGACACGAGGTGTCTCCCGTCGACGGTGGAGAGGTGCGGCGTTCCCGCGTCCCCGAACCAGATCAGGAACGCCAGTACTCCGGCGACGAATCCGGCCCCGGTGGCGATACCGGTGTCCGTCGCCTTCACCACATGGGTCCGGATCAGCCCCGCGTCCGCGAGGACGACTGCCGCCCATGCCGCGCCCACGATCCCCAGCGCGAACCGCACACGGCGACGGGCGGACAAGGGCTCCACCGGTGAGGGCGGCAGCCTTCGCCGCGAACGGCGCGTGTGCCGGTCGAGCCGACGGCGTTGCACTGCGAGAGACACCTTGTTCTTGTTCCACTTGTTCTTGTTCCACGAAGATCCCTGCCCCCACATGGCCGCAGGTTAAGCGCGCGGGGGACGGGAGACCAGCGTTCCGCACCACTCACGCTGCGATCTCGCGCTCGTCGCGGTCCGCGGCCCGACCTCAACGGCCCCTGACCCGGGCGTGCAGATGCATGTCGTGTCGGCCGTCGTCATGTACGGCGGCGCTGCGCTTGGTGCCTTCCAGGAAGTAGCCGGACTTGGTGGCGACCCCGCAGGAGGCGAGGTTGCGGGTCGAGTGGTCCAACTCCAGCCGGTGGAAGCCGATTTCGTCCAGGGCCCAGGCGGTGAGCGCACCAAGGCCGCGCGAGGCGACACCGGCGCCGCGGGCGGCGGGCAGTACCCAGTAGGCCACGCCGGCTGTGCCGTCGTCGAAGTCCAGACCGCGCAGTGCGATCCGGCCGAGTACCTCGACGCCGTCGCGGGTGATCGCCCAGTGGCCGCCCTTCTCGTCGGTCCAGTCCCGGCGGTAGGCCTCGAACCACTCCCGGACCTGGGCCTCGGTGGCCGGCCGACGCGTGTGCCAGCGGCGGATCTCGTCGTCCCGGTAAGCGGACATGAACGCCGGTGCGTCGGCTTCCTCCCAGGGGCGCAGCAACAGGCCCCCGGGGACGGGGAGTACGGGTTGGGAAGAGCCACCGAGCAGGCCGGGGGCGATGACGGGCGGCGTCGACAGGGCGCGAGTCATGCGTCATGGTCGCCCGAGGCCGACCACTCGCGTCAACCTCGCGGGCGCAGGCCTTTGTGCGGCCGAAAACTCCGGGCCCTGCCCTGCTCCGCCCCGCCCTGCCCTGCCCTGCCTGGAATCCCCCGCCCCCGTCACGTCACATCACGTCACGGATGAACCCGCCACCGCCCCTCGGATACGACATCCACCTTGCCGTCCCTGACGCGGACCGCCGTGTCGTCGTCGATGAAGTACAGGGGGAAGTCCGCCCGTTCGACGATGTGGTCGGCCCAGGTGTCGGTCCGCTCGGGGAAGTTGGGTGAGTAGAGGTGGGGCTTGAGGTACCAGTCGAAGAGGGCGAACGGTGGCTCCACTGTCGTCGCGCCGAGGAGGTGGAGGTCCGCGGTGTCGCCGATGACGTCGGCCGAGTGTGCGGTGAGGTTGCGGCTGAAGATCATTGAGCCGGCGCTGACTCCGACATAGACCCGGCTCTCCAGCGCCTCCAGGAAGCCGTCCGCCAGGCCGTTGCCGGTGATGCTGCGGGCGAGGTGGTAGTGGTTGCCGCCCTCGACGTAGATGACGTCGGCGTGGAGGAGTCGGTCGAGCACCAACTGGCGGGGCAGGCCGTTCAGTTCGAGGATGTCGAACTCCCGCCAGCCGAGGCCGTGCAGGCGGTTCATGTCGGCGACGAACCAGCCGTGGTCGCCGGGCTCGGCGACGGACGCGGTCGGGATGTACACGACGTTCGCCGATCCGAACGGCTTTCCCAGCATGTCCCGCAGCGCGTCCCGCAGGGTCTCGTTGCGCAGGCCGCTCGCCGTCAGCAGAAGGTTCATCGGGCGAGCCAAGCACGGCCGAGCGGGCGCGTGCAACGGACCCGGGGATCCACCCGGTCCTTCCGCACCGGCGCCGGGGTTCGACCCGCGTGAGTCGGCCCGCGATCCCCGGCCCCTCGGGCCTCCGAACGGCTCCTGTCGGCGGGCCGGGCGGGTCTACGCTGTGCCCTGCGGCCGCCGTAGGGTCCTCCGTCCTCGCACAGCGGTGATCGACGGTCGCCGTATCCGTTGGTGCCTCTGGAGGAGCCGATGATCTCGCCCGGCCCAGTGACCCGCGACCTGCTCACCACGTACGACGAGGTGTGTTCCAGGATCCTGGCCCGCCTGGACGGGCTCACCGACGCCGAATACCTCTGGGAGCCCGTTCCCTCGTGCATGACGCTCCGCGCGTCGGCGGACGGGACGGGGATGTTCCGCGCCGACCCGCGGCCCGCGCGTGATGTCGTTCCGGCGCCGTTCACGACGATCGCCTGGCGGATCTGGCACATCGGAGCGGACTGCCTGCGTGGTTACGGCCGTTTCTTCGAGGACGACTCCGAGGGCGAGGACCGGCATCTCTGGCCGGGCACGGCCACCGCGGGCATTCGGATGCTGGCCGACGACGCGCTCCAGTTCCGGGCCCGCGTCGCATCCCTCGGCGATGACGGCCTCCTTCGGCCCATGGGCCCTCGCGCCGGCGCCTACGGCCATGAGAGCTACCTGCTCCTGGCCCTCCACGCCCTGGACGAAGTCGCTCACCACGGTGCCGAACTCGGTGTCCTGCGCGACCTCTACCTCCACGGAGACTCCTCGGGGCAAGCGACGAACCCCGATGAAGCCGACGCGACGACCAGGCGCCCACCGACCTCCTGACAGACGGCCGACGGCAAACACCGGGATCCTGTCCGTCCCCGTTCCACTCCCCCGGCGCCATTGTCAGTGCCGCCCCTTATCGTCACGCCATGGTTTTCGCCCTGCCTGACGAACTGCCCCTGCCCTCCGGTCGCTTCGAGTCGCGAGGGGAGGTGGAGGTGTGGTTCTCCGACGAACTGCCGGAGGATCTCGTGGAGTTGTGGCCCCGGCTGCTGGAGTCGGCCGAAGTCACGGGGCTGTATCCGTTCATCTGCTGGCGGGATGATCCCTACCAGCCAACGGACTTGAGTGAGGTCGACGCGGTTCGGCTCGATGCCGTGCTCGCGGCTGACTTCGTCGAGTATCGGCGTCGGCGGTTGCCGTACTGGTCGAATCCGCCGTCGGCCGATGTGTTGCCGGACGACGACGATCCGGAGGACTTCGAGCCCTGGCCGCACGATCCGGGGCCGCCGTTCGAGAGCTGGCCGGGGCTCGCGGCGGGCGGGGCCGACACGAATGCCGGGGTGAGTGCGGCGGAGGCCGGGCAGCGGGCCGTAGAGGATCTGCTGGGGGACGAACCCTTTGTGCACACTTGCCAGTTGGCCCTTGTGCCCGCGCAGCGCAGTGCCGATGTGCCGGCGATCGTCGGGTGGGCGGCCGAGGCTCCGCTTCCCTTGCTGTGTGCGTTGTTGCGGAGTTGGGAGGAGCGGTTCGGGGCGCGGGTCGTGTCGGGGTTCGGAGGTGCGCTGACCGTGTCGGTCGCCCGGCCGCCCCTTGATGTCCCGCACGCGGAGCAACTCGCCCTGGAACATGTGCTGTCGACCGCCGACAACATCGTGGACGATCCGCCGACGCCGTTCCCCGAGTACGCGAACGGGATGGTGGGGCGGCATCAGTGGCGGTTCTGGTGGGACTAGGACCACACGCCGAACCACTGCTCGGCGCCGTAGTCCTCGTACCGCTCCACCTCCGTGAACCCCAGCTTCGCCGCCAGCCGCATCGAGCGGGCGTTGGCGGTCTGGGTGCGGAGCACCACCGGCTCACCGAGAGCGACCTCGGCGAACCAGGCGAGTGCCGCCGCGCACGCTTCGGCGGCGTACCCGTAGCCCCACGCCTGGGGCAGGAACAGGTAGCCGAGTTCGGTCCGTCCGATGTCCGGGCGGACGTGCCCCGGGCGGTCCGCGTGCGGGTCGAGCATGACCGTGCCGATCATCGCCCCGTCGCGATCGATCACGAAGGAGCCGGGGCGCCGCCCGGGTGTCTCGGGTGCCGTGCGTTCCAGTTCGGCGCGCGGTCGAGGGCCGCCGAGGTAGGTGTGGACCTCCGGTGCGGCGAGCAGGTCGATGAACGTCGTGCGGTCCCGGGGTTCCGACTCGCGGAGTACGAGCCGTTCGGTCTTGATCGGGGCGGGCGGCCAGGCGGCGAGGGCGAGTTCGGTCATGGCGGGCAACCTAGCGCGGGCCCGTGAGAGCGAGCCGAACGGGAAACCCCGGGCCCGGTAGGCATCCCGCAGCCGAACCATGGACGCACCCCCCTCCCCCGTACTACGGTCAACCCCGTAATACCTCTGACTGAGTCAACTACCCTGAGCGAGCACCGGGGATCGATCATGACCGTCCAGGACATTCGCGCCTTCAACCGCTTCTATACGAACGTCATCGGCGCCCTCGACTACAGCCGTCACCTCTACGCCCCGTACACCCTCACCGAGTCCCGCGTGCTGTACGAACTCGCGCACTCGCCGCGTACGGACGCCGCCGATATCCGTGCCGAACTCTCGCTGGACGCCGGGTACTTGAGCCGGATTCTGAACCGGTTCGAGCAGGACGGGCTGGTCGAGCGGGCGCCCTCGGAGCGGGATCCGCGGCGGCGGCAGGTCACGCTCACCGTGCGGGGGCGGGAGACCGCCGACCTGCTGGCCGAGCGGGCGGACGAATCCGTCGGGGCGCTGCTCGCGACCGTGCCTGAGGCCGACCGGCCGCGGCTCGCCGAGGCGCTGCGTACCGTACGGGCCATCCTGTCGGAGGACGCGGAGGATGGGGAGGATACGGAGGGTGTACGGCGGTTCCGGCCCGAGGATGTCGTGCTGCGGGAGCCCGGGCCCGGTGACCTGGGCTGGATCGTGCAGCGGAACGCGGCGCTGTATGCCGCCGAGTACGGCTTCAACGCCGACTACGAAGGGCTCGTCGCACGGATCGTCGCCGATTTCGCCGAGGATCACGATCCGCATCTGGAGCGGGTGTGGATCGCCGAGCTGGACGGGCGGGCGGTGGGGTGTGTGATGTGCGTGCGGGACGACGCCCCGGGGACCGCTCGGCTGCGGTTGCTGCTCGTCGAGCCGGACGCGCGCGGGCTGCGGATCGGGGATCAACTCGTCGCGGCGGTCGTCGAGTTCGCGCGCGGGGTGGGTTATCGCGACCTCGTGCTGTGGACCAACGACATCCTCGGTGCCGCCCGCCGTATCTATCAACGGCACGGTTTCGTGCTCACCGCCGAGAAGCCGCACCGCTCCTTCGGGCAGGATCTCGTCGGCCAGGACTGGCGGCTCGACCTGCTCCAGCGGCAGCGATGAGGGGCAGCGATGAGCGGCGACGAGTAGGGTCCGTGGCATGAAGCTCGCCTTCTCCACCCTCGGTGTCCCCGGCCTCCCCGTGACCGACGTACTGGACCTCGCCGTCACGCACGGCTACCACGGCGTCGAGCTGCGCGCGCACCCGGAGGAGCCCGTGCACCCCGGCATCGACGCCGCCCAACGGGCCGACGTGGTCGCCGAGTTCAAGGCGGCCGGGGTCGAAGTCCTGGGCCTGGCAGGGTATGCGCGGGTGGCGGCTCCCGGTGACGACGCCGCCGTACTCGCCGAGATCCGTGAACTCCTGGAACTGGCAAGGGACTTGGGCGCGCCCTTCATCCGCGTCTTTCCCGGCGGCGGTACCGAGCAGCCCGTCGGGGAGGCCGACGCCACGGCCGCGCGGCGGCTCGGTACGGCGGCGGAGTGGGGTGCCGATCTCGGCGTACGGGTGCTGCTGGAGACCCACGACTCGCACCGGACCGGTGCGGACGCGCTGCGCGTGCTGGGCCCGGTCGGGCACCGGCAGGCCGGTGCGCTGTGGGACGTGATGCACACCTGGCTGGGCGGGGAGCAGCCGTCGGAGACGATCGCCGCGCTGGGGCCGTATCTCGGATACGTGCAGGTCAAGGACATCGCCTCGGCCGACGACACCACCCCGCTGCCGCTCGGGGCCGGGGTGCTCCCGCTCGCCGAGTGCGTCGAGCTGCTCGCCCGGCACGAGTGGGACGGCTGGCTGTGCTGGGAGTACGAGAAGCGCTGGTACGAGGCCGCCGCGCCGCTGCCGGAGCTGCTGGGCGCCGGTCACGATCATCTGGCGCGGCTGCTCAACGACTCCGCGTAAACGACTGGCGGCGCCGACGGGCCGCAGCTTAGGGTCCCCCGGTGCCTCCTCACCCCGCCCCGCGCCCTGCCGTGCCCGTGTCCTCATGAGCCCCGCTCTCACCCACACCTTGATCGACGTACGGCCGTTGCGGACGTCCCCGGTGTTCCGGCGGCTGTTGATCGGGCGGACGGTGTCCCTGCTGGGCTCGTTCATGACCACGGTGACCGTCATGTACCAGGTCTGGGACATGACCCGCAGCACGGTCTGGACCGGCGCGGTCGGGCTGGCGAGCGCGGTGCCGACGGTGGTCGTCGGGCTGTTCGCCGGTTCGTGGGTGGACCGGGGTGACCGGCGGCGCATCTACCTCGTCAACACCGTTGCGCAGGCGGCCTGTTCGCTGCTCCTCGCCGTGCAGGGCTTCACCGGTCACGTCCCGGTGCTCGGCATCCTCCTCCTGGTCGCCGCCCAATCGGGCTTCGGCACGGTGGGCGGCCCGGCGTCGGGTGTGTTCATCCCCCGGCTGCTGCCGAAGGACCAGGTGGCGGCGGGTCTCGCGCTCAACACCATGTCCTTCACGACCATGATGCTCGTCGGCCCCGCGCTCGGCGGCCTGCTGATCGGCTGGGCCGGCATCGGCGCCGGTTACCTGGTCGACGCGCTCACCTTCCTCGTCGCTTTCTACGGCGCCTTCGGCCTGCCCGCGCTGCCGCCCGAGGGCGAGCCGTCGCGCGGCGGACTGCACGGCGTCCTGGACGGCCTGCGCTTCCTGGCCGGCCACCGGGTGGTGCGCGGCGCGCTGCTCACCGACCTGGCGGCGACGGTCCTGGCGATGCCGGTCAGCCTGTTCCCGCTGATCAACTCCGAGCGTTTCGGGGGTGATCCGCGCACCCTGGGCCTGTTCCTGTCGGCGATCTCGGTCGGCGGCATCACGGCGTCCGTCTTCTCCGGCACCGTCACCCGGCTGGGCCGTCCCGGTCCGGTGATGCTGCTCGGCGCGAGCACGTGGGGCGTCGCGCTGGCGGCCTTCGGCCTGATGACGAACCCGTGGGCGGGCCTCGGCTGCCTCGCGCTGGCCGGCGCCGCCGACGCCTGCTCGGTGGTCTCCCGCAGCACGATCATCCAGACCCACACCCCGGACGCCCTCCTCGGCCGCGTCTCCGCCGCCGAACAGATCGTCGGCCAGGCGGGCCCCAACCTCGGCAACCTCCGCGGCGGCCTGGTCGCGGGCTGGAGTTCGGGGGCTACGGCCCTGTTCACCGGCGGGTTGTTGTGCGTGCTGGCGGTGGCGGGGGTGGGGGCGAGTACGCCTGAACTGCGTGCCGGGGCAGGGGTCACGCCGGACGGGCCGTGAGCGGCGCCGTCCCGTCCAGGCACCACTCCAGCACGGCGGGCCACGAGCCGTACCCGGCGACCAGGTCCAAGTGGCCCCCGCCCGGGATGAGTTCGGTGCGGAGGCCGAACGGGTCGCCGTAGGCGATGCGGGCGTTCTCCGGGCAGTACGGGTCGTCGTCGCCGGCGACCAGCCGGACGTCTCCCGGGAGGGTGAACCCGGGTGCGGGCGGGGCGAATCCGGCGACCTCCGGATACTGCGCGACCACGGCAGCGGAAGGCGGTCCGACCAGCAGCACCCGGTCCGCCTCACCGCCCCGCACCTGCCCGCGGGCGACGGCGTGCAGCCAGAGCAGCACCGAGGCACTGTGCGCGAGGACGACCCGCTCGGCGCCGCCGCTGTCGTTCAACTCGTCGAGGCAGCGCGCGAGTTCACCCAGCCACACGTCCAGGTCGGGGACGTCGGGGTCGGGCAGCTGGGGGTAGACGACATGGTGGCCGAGTTCACCGAGCCGGTCGGCCAGCCAGTGCTGCCAGTGCTCCTTCGGGCGGTGATTCTGCCAGCCGTGGAGGATGAGGTAGGAGTTCATGAGGGCGATGGTTTCCGATCACCGGCCGATCGGTCCAGCCGGCCGAGGTCTGTGATCAACTCGGGTCATGCGTGCCTGAGTTGTACCGCGCCAGCCGTGCCCGCACCCGCGCCTCCAACCCCGCCCTGCACTCCCCCCACTCCGCCGCCGTGATCGAGTAGATCGCGGAATCACGCAACCGGCCCTCCTCCCCCGGCGCCCAGGACCGGGACCAGTTCCGCAGTACGCCCTCGAAGCGGGCGCCCACGCTCTGGATCGCGGCGCGGGAGCGGTCGTTGCGGGCGTCCGTCTTCAGGTCGACCCGGGACACGCCCCATTCCTCGAACGCGTGCCGGAACAGCAGGAGTTTGGCCTCGGCGTTCACCCCCGTGCCCTGCGCCGAACCCGCCAGCCAGGTGAACCCGACCTCCACGGCGTCGAGTCGGTCGTCCGTCAGCCACGAGCGGGGTTCCCAGTAGGCCGTGACGCCGACGGCCTTCCCCGTGGCCGTCAACACCTGGGCGTACGGCGCGAGTCGGCCCGTCGCGGCCGTGCCCAACTGGGTATCGATGTAGGCCCGCACCTCGTGCGCCCTCGGCACCCAGGTGAACTCGTACGAACCCCGGTTCTCCTCCGCCGCCACCGCCAGCTCGGCCGCGTGCCGGTGGTCGAGCGGCTCCAGGCGCACCAACTCCCCTGCCAGAACCGGCGCCTTCAGATCCAGCCCCACGCCGAAACCCACGCTCGTCCCCTCCCCCTCATGCCGGCAACTGCTCCCGCAGCACCGCGAATTCCTCATGGAAATCCGGGAAAGTCTTCCGTACACACCCCGGGTCGTCGAACGAAATACCCGGCACCCTGAGCCCGGTCACCGCGAAGGACATGACGATGCGGTGGTCGCCGTAGGACTTGATCTCCGTGCCGGTGACGGGAGTTGACCCCGGCACGTCGCTCGGGCGGATCTCGATCCAGTCCGGGCCGGTCGCCACCTCGACGCCCAACCGTCGGAGACCCTCCGCACAGGCCTCCAACCGGTCGCACTCCTTCACCCTCGTGTTGCCGACGTCCTCGATGCGGACCGGGCCGGAGGCGAAGGGGGCGATCGCGGCCAGGGTCGGCATGGTGTCCGAGATGTCGCGCATGTTGACGGTGAGGCCGCGCAACTCGCCCGTGCCGCGCACCCGGGTGCCCTGCGCGCTCGTCTCCACCTCCGCGCCCATCCGGCGCAGAACGTCGACGAAGCCCAGGTCGCCCTGGAGCGCGCCCGTGCCCAGCCCCGGGACCGTCACCTCTCCACCCGTCACGGCCGCCGCCGCGAAGAAGTAGCTCGCGGTGGACGCGTCCGGTTCGATGCCGTAGGTGGTGGCCCTGTAGCCCCCCGGCGGGACGACGTACACACGGCCGTCCCCCTCCCGTCGTACCTCCACGCCGAACTCCCGCATCATCGCGATCGTGATCTCGACGTACGGCGCGGAGACCAGGTCCGTGACCCTGACACGGAGTCCCTTCCTCGTCAGGGGGCCCAGCAGGAGCAGCGCGGTCAGGTATTGCGAGGACTGGCCCGCGTCCAGGACCACCTCGCCGCCCTCCACCCCCGACGCCTCGACGCGCAACGGGTGGTGGCCCTCCGCCTCCTCGTGGCGCAGGTCGACGCCGAGGTCGCGCAGGGCCTGGGTGAGGGGGAGGAGGGGGCGGCGGCGCATTTGCGGGGACGCGTCGAAGCGGAAGCTGCCGTGCCCGGCCGCCGCCAGCGTGGGGAGGAAGCGGGCCGTCGTCGCGCCGTCGCGGCAGTACACGTCCGCCTCCGCGACCGCCGGGCCCTGCGGGCGGCCGTCGATCTGCCAGGCGTCCGGGGTCCGGCCGACCCGGTAGCCGAGCCGGGTCAGGCCCTCGGCGAAGCCCTCGGTGTCGTCCGAGCGGAGGGGGCGCCGGAGGGTGGTGACGCCGTCGGCGGCCGCCGCCAGGAAGAGCGCACGGGCGGTGATGGACTTGGAACCGGGGATGTCGACTACGGGCATGCCCTCATGATCGGGCGGCGGTCGGCCGCCCCGCCGGGACGTCCACGGGATGGACCACCGCCGTTCGCCCCCGCGTTCCTGTGCGTGACCGCATCCGTCCCGTTGTGCACACGTTCACCAACTTCCGGCGATCGGGCCGAAGCGGGGAACCCGGACCGCTTCCGCTTCGTCCAAACCGCATGCTGTCGGACGAGTCTCCGCGGTGCGGCGTCGGCCTAGCTGCTGGCTGCGAAAGCTGACAAACCCTCTCCTCCGTGCCGCGGCCGGCAGCAAGCCGTCATCGGCGCGCCCCCCTCCAACTGCGCCGATGGCGGCCCCCTCGCTGGGTACTGTGCGTTCCCTTGACTGGCAGAAACTTCCCGGATATTCGTGAAGTCTTGGAAGTTTCCTTCAGTGGATCCGATGATCCGAAGTGGAACACCTCCGGAAGGAGCGCACGTGCCCTCCAGACGTACCGTTCTCGCCGCGACCATGGGCGTCACCGCGTCCCTGGCGGTCGGCGGTACCGCCCACGCCGACGACACCCGACTCCGCTCGCTGATCTCCCGTATGACGCTGCCGGAGAAGGTCGGCCAGCTGTTCGTGATGCGGGTCTACGGCCACTCCGCCACCGCCCCCGACCAGGCCGACATCGACGCCAACCTGAGCGAGATCGGCGTCCGCACGGCCGCCGAGCTGATCGCCAAGTACCGCGTCGGCGGCATCATCTACTTCACCTGGGCCCACAACACCCGCGACCCGCACCAGATCGCCGATCTCTCCAACGGCATCCAGAAGGCGTCCCTGAGCCAACCCCGAGGGCTGCCCGTACTGGTCGCCACCGACCAGGAACACGGCATCGTCTGCCGTATCGGCGCGCCCGCGACGCTCTTCCCGGGCGCGATGGCGATCGGCGCCGGCGGCTCCCGCGGCGACGCCCGTACCCTCGGCCGGATCTCCGGCGCCGAGCTGCGCGCGATGGGCGTCAACCAGGACTACTCCCCCGACGCCGACGTGAACGTCAACCCGGCCAACCCGGTCATCGGCGTACGGTCCTTCGGCGCCGACCCGAACGCGGTGGCCGGCCTCGTCGCCGCCGAGGTGCAGGGGTATCAGAGCAGCCAAGTCGCCGCCACCGCAAAGCACTTCCCCGGGCACGGCGACACCGCCGTCGACAGCCACTTCGGGTTTCCCGTCATCACGCACAGCCGGGAGGTGTGGGAGGCGCTCGACGCCGTCCCCTTCCGCGCGGCCGTCAAGGCGGGCATCGACTCGATCATGACCGCCCACATCATGGTCCCGGCCCTCGACGACTCCGGCGACCCGGCCACCCTCTCCCACCCCATCGTCACCGGCGTCCTGCGCGGCGAACTCGGCTACGACGGCGTCGTGATCACGGACGCGCTGGGCATGGAGGGGGTACGCCAGAAGTACGGGGACGACAGGGTGCCCGTGCTCGCGCTGAAGGCCGGGGTGGACCAACTCCTCAACCCGCCCTCCCTGGACGTCGCCTGGAACGCCGTCCTCAAGGCCGTGCGGGGCGGGGAGTTGACGGAGGCACGGCTCGACGAGTCGATCCTGCGGGTGCTGCGGCTGAAGGCACGGCTGGGGTTGTTCGAGGACGCCTACGTCAGCCGGGCGGGCGTCGACCGCACGGTCGGGACCCCCGCTCATCTCGCCGCCGCCGACCGCATCGCCGAGCGGACCACCACCCTGCTGGTCAACTCGGCGGGACTGCTGCCGTTGTCCCGTCGTACGCACGGGAAGGTGCTGGTGGTCGGCGCCGATCCGGCCTCCCCCACGGGTACTACGGGTCCACCCACCGGTGTACTGGCCTCCGCCCTCGGCGAGTCGGGGTTCACGGCGACTGCCCTGTCCACCGGTACGGCGCCTTCCGCCGCGACCGTCGCCAAGGCCGTGACGGCGGCGGGTGCGGCGGACGCGGTGGTGGTGGCGACCTACAACGTCACGGCGGCCGACGCGCAGAAGACTCTCGTCGAGCGACTCCTCGCCACCGGGAAGCCGGTCGTGGCCGTCGCCGTCCGCAACCCCTACGATGTTGCCCAACTGCCCGCCGTGTCCGCCTACTTGGCGTCCTACTCCTGGACCGACGTCGAACTCCGGGCGGCGGCACGGGTGATCGCGGGCCGGGTCAGGCCGCGCGGGAGGCTCCCGGTCGCGGTGCAGCGCGCGGACGACCCGACGCAGGTGCTGTATCCCGTAGGGCACGGGCTGTCGTACTAGGGGTACGTTCCCCACCCGCCCCACCCCCGCCAACTGGCCCAAAGCCCCCCGCACGTCTGGCGTGCGCCCGCTGTCGCGGGTCACGCTGGGCGGGGGCAGTCGGGGGGATCGATGCGTGAGCGATGGTGCGTGGGCGTGGTGTGTGCGGTGCTGCTCGCCGCCCTGACGACGGGCTGCCAGGCCGCGCACGGTTCCGGATCGGGCGAGGGCGACGGACGGCTCGGCGAGAAGGCGGCCGCGTCGTCGTCCGCGACGACCCAACCCTCCGGCTACGGCGCGGTGTTCCTCGCCGTCGACGAGTGCAGTTCCTTCGGCACGACGAGTTTCACCGAGGTGCCGTGTACGAGTGAACGGGCGGCCGCGCGGGTCATCGCCCGCTACGACGGTGATGTGAGCGCCGGTCCCGTCTGTCCGGCGACCACCGACTTCGTGCTGCACATCAGCGCCCAGGGGTCGTCGGGCGCGGGCGGCGACGGTGTCGTACCCAAGGGCTACGCCTGTATGCGGAACCTGGAGCCGCCGCACCCCGGCGACCCGGGTGGCGGGGGCGGGCCGCGCACGATCGTCGGTGACTGTGTCTACGGCTCGGGCAGCGGGCAGGTCCGGGAGACGGCGTGCGACGGCTCGGGGCAGAAGAAGCCGCAGTACAAGGTGGTCAAGGCCGTGCTCCGGCGCGCGAGTTGCCCCGCGTCGACGGCCCTGTACGTGCAGCTCGGCGGCGAGCAACCCGTGGGCTGCGCCCGGCCGGTGTAGTCGGGTGACCGTCAACGGCCGGGCGCGGTAAGGGCGTTGCCTACGGTCGGAGCGTCGGCTCGCGCTGGACGTCCTGCCGGTCCAGCTTCGCGTCGTACGGCGCGAGGGGCTTCGCCTGTGCCGTGGTCGTGGCCGGGACGCCGGCCCACGCGAGGATGCGGGCGGTGGCGAGCGCCTTCTGGTCGGCGGTCAGGCCGGCGACGTTCGCGCCGTGGTTGAGGCCGGGCGCGGTGAAGACGTACGAGTCCTTCGAGCCCTTGCCGACGGCGAAGCGCTCGGCGCCCCACGGGTCGTTCTGGCCGTAGACGAAGAGCATGTGGTCGGCGTGGTGGCGGACCCAGCTGTCCACGTCCCGCATCGCGCCCGGCTGGAACTTCATCGGGATGGAGCGGGGGACGAAGGTGCGGGGCGACTGGTAGCCGTAGCGGATGTACTTCTTCTCGATGTACGGGAACTTGATGGTGGGGGCGCCGAGTTGGGTGCCCGCCTGGTAGTAGTACGGGGTGTACGGGTCCAGGCCCTGGTCCGTGTAGAAGGAGAAGCCGGAGATCGTGTCGACCGAGGTCCAGATCTCGTCGTCGGTGGCGGCCTGTGCGTTCGCGGGGATGGTGTCGCAGTCGGAGAGCAGGCTGTACTGCCAGAAGCCCCAGACGTAGTCGAGGACGACGGCTTCGTAGGCCTTGTCCAGGCTGCCGACGGTGGTGAAGGTGAAGCCGTTCTCGGCCGCGTACGCCGCGTACTTCTTCTCCAGCGACTCCCTGCGCACCAGCGCCTCGCGCTGTACGGCGTCCAGGCGGTCGCGGCACTCCTTGGTGCCGACCTTCGTGAAGAAGCGGTCGTAGGCCGAATCCTCGTTGTTCACCACGTCGTTGGGGGCGACGTAGGCGACGACGCCGTCCATGTCACGCGGGTAGAACCGCTCGAAGTACGTGGCCGTCATACCGCCCTTGGAGCCGCCGGTGGCGATCCAGTTCTTGGTGTAGATCGGCTTGAGGGCCTTGAAGACGCGGTGCTGGTCGCTGGCCGCCTGCCAGATGTCGAGCTTGGACCAGTCGGCCGGGGCGGGGCGGGACGGGGTGAAGTAACGGTATTCCAGGGAGACTTGGTTCGCGTCCGCGATGCGGGTCGGTTCGCTGCGGCTGGGGTTCGTCGAGACGTTGTAGCCGCTGGTGTAGAAGACCGTCGGGCGCGATACGTCCTTGTGCAGCACGGTGATCCGCTGCTGGAACGTGCCCTTGGACGGGTGCCGGTGGTCGATCGGCTGGGTGTAGTTCAGAACGAAGTAGCGGTAGCCGGTGTACGGCTTCTCCTCGACCAGGCTCATGCCGGGTATCGCCAGCAACTGGTCCTTGATGTCTGCTGTTTGACTGGTTCGACCGGCCTGGCCGGCCTGGGCGGCGGTGGCGGTGGCCACCCCGGCCGTACTCAGCGTGCCTATGAGCACGGTGAGCGCCAGCAGCCATCTGAGCGCCTTGCGCATGCAGTCTCCCCTGTGAGGCAGTTGTGAACGGGAAGCTATCGGAGCAACTCCCGTCACACCAGGGGTGGTTGTGCGCTTACGTCGCTGACCAGCGGTTCGGCGACCGGTTCGGCGACCGGCTCAGCAGAGGATCCAGCCCGAGCTGACCGACCCGCCGCCCACCGAGCCCTTCACCAGGACACACCGGCGACCGGCGTGGACGGTGACCGGTCCGGCCCGGCGCGCGTACCGGCCCCTGTCCACGACCGGCCGGTTGCCGCGCGCCTGCACGCTGACCGACATCGTGCGCTTGGCGCCGGGGTGCTTGGGGACGGTGTACGCGCAGACGTAGTCACCCCGGCGGAAGATGTGGACGGTACCGGTCGAGAAGGGCAGCGTCTCCACCTCCCGCCCCGGACACACCGCGGCCGCCTGCGCGGTGCCGGGGGCCGCGAGCGCGAGCAGTCCGGACGTCGTGAGCACGGCCATGCCGAGCGCCACCCGCCGTCGTAGCGCACCCATGTCCACAGTCATCCCTCCCGCACACCACAGCAGCCGAACAGCGTACTGATGTACGGACGCAAGACGTACGTCGCATGGTTGCGCGAGGGTCAGCGAGGTGCGGCGACCGGCTCCTCCGTCTCGGGCGCCCCGACGAAGTTCCGCCACAGCTCGGCGTAGTACCCGCCGAGCGCGAGCAGCTCGTCGTGGGTGCCGTCCTCGACGACCGTCCCGTGGTCCATCACCACGACCCGGTCCGCGCGGGCCGCCGTTGTCAGGCGGTGGGCCACGACGAGGGTGGTGCGGCGGCCTGCTAGGCGGTCGGTGGCCTGGTTGACCTGGGCTTCTGTGGCGAGGTCCAGAGCCGCTGTGGCCTCGTCCAGGAGGAGGATGTCGGGGTCGACCAGTTCGGCGCGGGCCAGGGCGATCAGCTGGCGTTGGCCCGCCGAGAGGTTGCGGCCGCGCTCGGCCACCTCGTGGAGGTAGCCGCCGTCGAGCGTCGCGATCATCTCGTGGGCGCCGACCGCGCGGGCCGCCGCCTCCACCTCGGCGTCGGTGGCGTCGGGGCGGCCGTAGGCGATGGCGTCGCGGATGGTGCCCTGGAAGAGGTACGCCTCCTGGGGGACGACGCCCAGGTGGTGGCGGTACGACGTGATGTCGAGGGCGCGGAGGTCGGTGCCGTCGACCGTGACCCGGCCGCCGGTCGGGTCGTAGAAGCGGGCGACCAGTTTCACGAGCGTCGACTTGCCCGCGCCCGTCTCGCCGACGAAGGCGACCGTCTGGCCGGCGGGGATGCTCAACTGCACTCCCCCGATGGCCTCTTCAGCATCTGCCTCTTCGGCGGAGCCGTAGGCGAAGTGCACGTCCTCGAAGGCGATGTCGCCGCGGAGGGAGAGGACTTCGAGGGGTTCTTCGGCCTCTCGTGTCGACGTCGGTTCCTGGAGCAACTCCTGGATGCGGCCCAGGGACACGGTCGCCTGCTGGTAGCCGTCGAAGACCTGGGAGAGCTGCTGGACCGGGGCGAAGAACAGGTCGATGTAGAGCAGGTAGGCGACCAACGCACCTGTCGTGAGCGTCGCGTTGTCCACCCGGCCCGCGCCCGCGATCAGTACGGACGCCGCCGCCACCGACGACAGCAGCTGTACGAAGGGGAAGTAGATCGAGATCAGCCACTGGCCCCGGGTACGCGCCTCGCGGTAGCTGCTGCTGCGCTCGGCGAAGCGCCGGCCGCCGTCCTTCTCGCGTCGGAACGCCTGCACGATCCGCAGCCCCGACACCGACTCCTGGAGGTCCGCGTTGACCAACGACACGCGCTCACGGGCGAGTTCGTACGCCTTCACGCTGGCCCGGCGGAAGAAGAAGGTCGCGATGACCAGCGGGGGCAGGGTCGCGAAGACGACCAGCGCCAGCTGTACGTCGATCACCAGCAGGGCGACCATGATGCCGAAGAAGGTGACGACCGAGACGAAGGCCGTGACCAGCCCCGTCTGCAAGAACGTGGACAGCGCGTCCACGTCCGTCGTCATCCTCGTCATGATCCGGCCCGTCAACTCCCGCTCGTAGTAGTCGAGTCCGAGGCGCTGGAGCTGGGCGAAGATCTTGAGGCGGAGGGTGTAGAGGACCCGTTCGCCGGTACGGCCCGTCATGCGGGTCTCGCCGCGCTGGGCCGCCCACTGCACAACTACCGCCAGCAGGGCCAGGATCGACGCCGACCAGATCGCGCCGACCGCCATCTTGGTGACGCCCTGGTCGATGCCGTGCCGGATCATGATCGGCAGCAGCAGGCTCATGCTCGCGTCCACGGCGACCAGGCCGAGGCTGATCAGCAGCGGGGTGCCGAAACCGCGCAGCAGTCGGCGCAGGCCGTAGGAGTCCTCGGCCCGGACCGCGCGTGCCTCGTCGATGTCGGGGACGTCGGTCGCCGGGGGCAACGCGTCGACCTGGGCGAGGAGTTCGGGGGTCGCGGGCATCCCGGACAGCGCGGTGTCCTTGGGCTCGCGGTCACCGGTCCACAGCCGGGGCGTGAGCCCGCGCTCGGCGTCGAACTCCGCCTCCAACTCCGCGCGTACGGAGGTGTCTTCGGCCGGTTCGGCGGCGGGCAGGGCGTGGCCGGGCGAGACACCGCCGAGTTCGTCGGGGTCGGTGAGGAGACGGCGGTAGAGGGGTGAGCGCGCCTGGAGTTCGTCGTGCGTACCGATGTCGGCGAGGCGGCCCCCGTCGAGGACGGCGATGCGGTCGGCGAGGTTGAGGGTGGAGCGGCGGTGTGCGATGAGGAGGGTGGTGCGGCCCTGCATGACGTGCTTGAGGGCCTCGTGGATCTCGTGCTCGACGCGTGAGTCCACCGCCGAGGTCGCGTCGTCCAGGACCAGCAGGCGCGGGTCGGTGAGGATCGCGCGGGCGAGGGCGACGCGCTGGCGCTGGCCGCCGGAGAGGGTGAGGCCGTGCTCGCCGACCGTCGTGTCGTAGCCCTCGGGGAGTTCCTGGATGAACCGGTCGGCCTGGGCGGCGCGCGCGGCGGTGAGGATCTGCTCGTCGGTCGCGTCGGGGCGGCCGTAGGCGATGTTGTTGCGGACCGTGTCCGAGAAGAGGAAGGAGTCCTCGGGGACCAGGCCGATCGCGGCGCGCAGGGAGTCGAGGGTGAGTTCGCGGACGTCGTGGCCGCCGATGAGGACGGCGCCGTGGGTGACGTCGTAGAAGCGGGGCAGCAACAGCGAGACCGTGGATTTTCCGGAGCCGGACGAGCCTACGACCGCCAGCGTCTCGCCGGGGCGGATCTCGAAGGTGAGGCCGTTCAGGACGGGGCGCTCGTGGTCGTAGCCGAAGGAGACGTCGTCGAACTCGACCGTGGCCGGGGCGTCGGCGGGGAGTTCCTTGGTGCCGTCCGTCATCGAGGGCTCGGTGTCGATGAGCTCCAGGACGCGTTCGGTGCCGGCGCGGGCCTGCTGGCCGACCGTGAGGACCATGGCCAACATGCGGACCGGACCGACGAGTTGGGCGAGGTAGGTGGAGAACGCGACGAACGTGCCGAGCGTGATGTGCCCGCGCACCGCGAGCCAGCCGCCGAGCGCGAGCATCGCGACCTGGCCGAGGGCGGGGACGGCCTGGAGGGCGGGGGTGTACTTGGCGTTCTGGCGGATCGTGCGGAGGCGGCCCGCGTAGAGCCGGCGGCCTACCTCGCGCAGCTTGCCCGTCTCCTGGTCCTCCTGGCCGAAGCCCTTCACCACGCGTACGCCGCTGACGGCGCCGTCGACGACACCGGCCACGGCGGCGGCCTGGGCCTGCGCGTACCAGGTGGAGGGGTGCAGTTTGCTGCGGCTGCGCTTCGCGATGATGCCGAGGGCGGGGGCGACGGCCAGGGCGATCAGGGTCAGGGGCAGGGACAGCCAGGCCATGATCGCGAGGGAGATCACGAAGAGCAGGACGTTCCCGATGGTCATCGGGAGCATGAAGAGCAGGCCCTGGATGAGCTGGAGGTCGCTGGTCGCGCGGCCTACGACCTGGCCGGTGGACAGCTCGTCCTGGCGGCGGCCGTCGAGGCGGGTGATCGTCCCGTACATCTCGGTGCGGAGGTCGTGCTGGACGTCCAGGGCGAGGCGGCCGCCGTAGTAGCGCCGGATGTACGTCGAGACGTAGACGAGGAGGGCGGCGACGATCAGGGCGGCGGCCCACGGGGCCATGGAGCGGGTGTGGCCGGTGATCACGTCGTCGATGATCACCTTCGTCACGAGGGGGACCACGGCCATGACCGCCATGCCGGCCAGGGAGGCGCCGAGGGCGAGGACGACGTCCTTGGGGTAGCGCCAGGCGTATCCGGCGAGCCTTCTTGCCCAGCCCTGTGTCTGCCCCGGTGTCTCCCCCTGTTTCGCTGCCACGCGGTGCCTTCCGTTCGCCCCTGATCTGCTGGTCTTCCGGAAGGCACCAACGCGGAACGGAGCGGATTTCATCCCTCCGCAACAAACCGTCGGCAAGCGAACCCGTCAGGCACGGACCCGGAGGTAGTAGAAACGGGTCGTCTGGACCGTGTTCTGGTTGTCGTCGCTCACCAGGAGGACCTTGTAGGCGCCCTTCTCCCTCCCCGTGATCACCATGCCCTCGATGTTGTCGAGGAGGGGGTTCGGCTGGGGCTGCTTCGCGGTCGCGCCCAGGGACGGGCAGTCGGCGATGTCCGCGAGGAGGGTCTTTTTGATCAGGTGGACTCCGGGCTGGCCGGTGAGGTAGTCGATGTCGCTGGTGTTCGTCGCGTGGCGGGGGTCGGCCAGGTAGAGGCGGACCGTGTTGCCCACGCCGCTGGTGAAGCCGCGTTCCAGGACGAGGAGGCGGCCGTCGGGGAGGGCCTGTACCTCGGGGACGCCGAGGAAGGAGGCGTCCGGCTTGTACGCGTACTGCGCGGCCAGCTTGAAGTGGTCGCCCTTGGTCCGGGTCCAGGTCTGGAAGCGGACGGCGCCCGAGGTGTCCCCGGCGATCGGGGCCTCCATCGACGCGAGGAGCGTGTGGCCGCCGGGCAGCAGGGTCAGGCCCTCGAAGGTCAGGTTCGAGGAGGCACGCCCGGCCGGGGCGACGAGGAGCGAGGACGGGACCGGGAGGCGGTCGAGGATCTTGCCGTCGCGGGAGTAGCGGCGGATCGACGGCTCGGTCTCGGAGGTGATCAGGCGCGTGCCGTCACGGTCGACGACCAGGCCCTCGGAGTCGAGCGCGGCGCCGTTCTCGTCGGCGAGCGGCACGACGCGCTCCGGCTGGAGCGTCTTCGCGTTCAGGTTGAACAGCGAGGAACGGTCCTCCAGCGCGGCGATCGAGCCGTCCTTGTCCACGGCGAGCGCGGAGAAGTTGCCGACGAAGGTGCCGTCGTACGTCGTCTTGTCGAGCGCGTCGGAGAAGCGGTCGATCGAGACGGAGGACGAACAGGCATTGGCGGTATAGGAGTTGGTGGCGTTCGCGGGCCCGGCGGCGGTGATGCAGGTGGCCGCCGCCAGGCCGGCGGTCGCGGTCGCGAGTACGGTTCTCAGGCGCATGGGCGTCACCGTAGGACGAGTGGGTGACGTGCGGGAGACCGCGCAGTAAAACGATGCCCTTGAGCAGGGGCTTTGGACAGGTGAGCAGGGGCCGGCTTTAGGCGAGGTCCTTGTGGATCGCCTTGGCGACACCCTGGATCGTGGTGATGCCGTAGCTCATCGTGCTGTTGTCCTGGGTGAGCACGGACATCATGTAGTCGTGGCCGCCGCCGTTGAAGGTGCCCAGGCTGTGGACGCGCCAGCCGTGTGTGGAGCGCTGCAGCCAGCCGTTCTTGACGTGGACGGTGACGCCGGAGGGGGCGCCGGACGGGGTGCCCCAGCGCTGGCTGGAGATGACCTGGTTCATCAACTTCAGGATGTACGCACGGGAGTTGTCGCTCAGCACCGTGTTCTTGGCGGTGACCAGCTTGAGCAGCTTCTGCTCGTCGGTGACCGTCTCCTGGGTCAGGCCCCAGTAGTTGTTCGCGCCGGGCTTGGTCTGGGTCATGCCGGCGGCGGACAGGAAGCCCTTGATCTTCGTCAGGCCGAGCTGCTTCCACAGGGTGGAGGTCGCGTCGTTGTCCGACTTGGTGATCATGGCCTTGGTGAGCGTCGTCTCGCGCGACGTCAGCAGGCGGTTGTGCTTCTTCGCGTCCCACAGCAGCGTGGCGAGGACGGTGACCTTGACGGTGCTGGCGGAGTCGTAGGCACTCGTCGCCCGCAGGGTGCAGGTGGTCTTGGTGGTGCGGTCGTAGAGGCCTACGGCGACGGTTCCCTTACGGGTCGCCAGGGCCGCGGTGATGTCCTTCTTCAGCTTGGCGGCGAGGCCCGCCTTGGCCGACGTACAGCTGACCGTCGGGGTGGCCGCGGCAGCGGGCGTCGCGGCGGCCAGCACGGGTATGAGGAGGCCGGCGCCCACGCCGACGGCCACCGTTCTGGCTCGGCGGGATGTCCAATGAGACTGAGTCATGCATGAGTTGACTCACAGGAAGGCGTGAAAGGTTGTACGGGTTGGAGAACGGTTGTGCGACGCATTACCCCTCCCTTTGCGAATTCACAGCCGGCCGCCAGGTACGGCACAGCAGTCACCCACCCTGCTTTCGCACGATGCGTGGGTGACATCTGCCACCGATCCGTACCCCCACACCGACCCCGCGTCCGCCGACTGGCCGCCGCCGGCGCCGTCCGCCGACGCGCCGCCCGAGAAGGCGCCCCGCTGGTCGCTGCCCGCGCTCGTCGCGATCATGGTCCTCGCGGCCGTGCTGTACTCCTGGAACCTGACCGGCTCCAGCCTGAACAGCTTCTACAGCAGCGCCATCTACAGCGGCACGCAGAGCTGGAAGGCCTGGTTCTTCGGCTCGCTGGACGCCGGCAACTTCATCACGGTCGACAAGCCCCCCTTCTCCCTGATGGTGATGGGCCTGTCGTGCCGGATCTTCGGCTTCGGCACCTGGCAGATGATGCTGCCGGAGGTCGCCGCCGCGCTCGGCACGATCTGGATCCTGCACACCTCCGTGAAGCGGTACTTCGGCCATGTGGCCGCGACGATCGCGGCGCTGGTCCTCGCCCTCACCCCCATCACGGTCGCCATCAACCGTGACAACAACCCCGACACCCTCCTCGTCCTGCTGATGGTGGCGGGCGCGGCCCTCGGCCTGCGCGCCGTGCGCACCGAGCGACTGCTGCCGCTGATCGGCTCCGCGGTCTGCTTCGGCTTCGCGTTCAACACCAAGCTCCTCCAGGGCTACATCGCCCTGCCCGCCGTCTTCGCCGTGTACCTGTTCGCGTCGAAGCTCGGCTGGAAGAAGAAGGTCGTCCAACTCGCCCTGGCCACGGTCGCGTTGGCCGTCTCCAGCTTCTGGTGGGCCACGGCCGTCTCCCTCGTCCCGGCCTCGGACCGCCCGTACATCGGCGGCTCGACCGACGGCACGGCCTGGGACCTGATCATGGGCTACGACGGCTTCGGCCGCGTGTTCGGCGGCGAGGGCAACGGCGGCGGGGGCGGGGGTGGCGGCGGCGGTACGTTCGCCGGCACCGCGGGTCTCGGCCGTATGTTCAACGACATCCTCGGCGGCCAGATCTCCTGGCTGCTCCCCTTCTCGGCCATCGCCCTGATCGCCGGCCTGGTCCTGGTCGGCCGCGCCCCGCGCACCGACGCGACACGCGCCGCGCTGGTCATGTGGGGCGGCTGGACCCTGCTGCACTACGTCACCTTCAGCATGGCCCAGGGCACGATGCACCCGTACTACACGACCGCGCTCGCGCCGGGCATCGCGGCCCTGTGCGGTGGCGGCGGCGTGATGCTGTGGCGCGCGTTCCGCAGCGGTGACTCCCGCTGGTCGTGGGTCCTGCCGGCCGGTCTCGGGGTCACCGGGATCTGGGCGATCGTCGTCCTGCGCCGGGCCTCCGGCTGGAACACCTGGCTGTGGCCGACGGTCGGCGTGCTGATGGTCCTCGCGATCGTGGGCCTGTTCGTCTTCCGCACGGGTTCCGGCAACCGAGCCCGGCTGTTGACCGCGTCCATCGTCGCGGCGATCATCGCGGCGCTCGCCGGTCCGACGGCGTACGCCGTGACCCCGGCGGCGTCCAGCGGTTCGGGCGGCGGCATGGGCGGCACCAACCCGACGGCCGGTCCGTCGACCGGCGGCGGCATGGGCGGCCCCGGTGGCGGCGGCGGCCGTGGCGGCTTCGGCGGCGGCAACGGCGGCCCCGGCGGCGGCGAGATGCCGGGCGGCACCCAGCAGGGCGGCGGCACGGCGAGCGGCGAGCTGCCGGGCGGCGGCACGGCTCCCGGTGGGATGACCCCGGGTGGCGGCGGCACGGGTGAGGTGCCGCAGGGCGGCGGGGCTCCGAGCGGGGCACCGACCGGCGGCACCGGTGGCACGGCGGGTGGTCAACAGGGCGGTGCCACTGGGGAGTTCCCCGGCGGCGGTACGGCTCCGGGCGGCACCGGCACCGGTACGGCTCCCGGCGGCACCGGCACGCGCGGCGGTTTCGGCGGCGGTGGCGGCATGGGCGGCACCACGTCCAGCGCGCTCATCTCGTACCTGGAGAAGCACCAGGACGGCGCCAAGTGGCTGCTCGCGGTGTCGAATTCGCAGAGCGCGGGCCAGCTGATCCTCAGCACCCACAAGCCCGTCATCTCCATGTGGGGCTTCACCGGCTCCGACAAGGCGATGACCCTCGCCAAGCTCAAGGAGCTGGTGAAGAAGGGCGAGTTGCACTACATCCAGCTCGGCGGCGGCGGGATGGGCGGCAACAGCACCCTGAACACCGAGATCACCGCGTGGGTGCAGAAGAACGCGACGGCGGTGAAGGAGAGCGCGTACGACAAGAGCGCGTCGACGGAGAAGAGTTCGAGTTCTTCGACCTCCACGACCGGTACCTCGACGACCAACACGTCGACGCTGTACCGGCTGGACCCGTCGGACGTGAAGTGACGCCGACGCGGGTGACACCGGCGTAGCCGACACCGGCGCAGCCGAACGGCCAACTGCCCCCGACCACAAGGTCGGGGGCAGTTTTGGCATGCCAACCTGTCCCGCCGCACTGTCAACTCGCGTAGACACAGGGCAAATTGTCGCTTCAGGTCACCGGATCGACACGTCCCGTTTATTTACTCGACCGCATGAACATGTCACGCTCCCGTTTGCCGCCCCATTCAACCCGCGTAGATGGGACACTCTTTATGCTTGCGACGCGCATGCACCGCTGGAAATCGGTGGCGTTGACGACCGCCGCCGTTCTGATCGGCCTCACCGCACCGACGCTGACCGCGACCCCCGCTTCGGCCACGACCACGGCGTACGACGCGACGTACTACAAGAACGCGGTCGGCAAGACGGGCACCAGCCTCAAGTCCTCGCTGCACACGATCATCAGCGCCAACGTCACGAAGATCTCGTACGCGGCGGTCTGGGACGCGCTGAAGGTCACCGACCAGGACCCGAACAACAGCAACAACGTGATCCTGCTGTACAGCGGTGTCTCGCGCGCCAAGTCCCTCAACGGCGGCGACGTCGGCGACTGGAACCGCGAGCACACCTGGGCCAAGTCCCACGGCGACTTCGGCGAGGTGGTCGGTCCCGGCACCGACCTGCACCACCTGCGTCCCGCGGACGTCCAGGTCAACAGCATCCGCGGCAACCTGGACTTCGACAACGGCGGCAGCGCGGTCACCAACGGCGGCGGCAGCACGGTCGACTCCGACTCCTTCGCGCCGCGCGCGGCGGACCGGGGCGACGTGGCCCGCATGATCCTCTACATGGCCGTGCGCTACGAGGGCGACGACGGCTTCGCCGACCTGGAGCCCAACGAGAAGGTCGGCAACGGCAGCAACCCCTACATGGGCAAGCTCTCCGTCCTCAAGGCCTGGAACGAGGCGGACCCGCCCAGCGCCTTCGAGGAGAAGCGCAACGAGGTCATCTACAGCACGTACCAGCACAACCGGAACCCGTTCATCGACCACCCGGAGTGGGTCGAGGCGATCTGGTAGGTCTGTGCGGGTGGGCTGGGCTCCCCTTGATCCGCGGGGAGCCCAGCTCGTCGGCCTGAGCCTCGTCCCAGCAGAAGGCTCCAACCTCGCAGACTTTCGAGGACGGCGTCACCCATACCGTCGCCGTACCCGCCAGCCTGCACAGCTCCAACACTCCGTACGACTCAGGCCCAGGTCAGAGAGGCACCTCTCTGACCTGGGCCTGATGTGCCGAAATCCGTCGGTTTGACGGACTACGCCGCAATTGCCAAACGTCGCTGAATAGGCGCCATGCCCTCGTCGACGCTCTCAGCGCTGTCCAAAGCGAACGCAGCCTGAGGGTTCTCCTGCACCAGGCGCAGCCAATCGGCGACCGTCGCCTTTTGCGGGACAGTGACGATCTTTCTTGGACCGAGAAGAGCACGAGTTGACAGCACCGTGGCCAGGAATTGGTCAGTCGCAGTTATCAGGATGACGTCGTGACCAAAGCTTGAGACTCGCTCCATCACGCCTCGGGCCGGCTCGTCCGGATCCGCGACAACCAGGACATGCGCCCCACTGGCATCTGTCGTCCGGTCGAAACCCGACAGGAAGGTCATGAACCCCGGGATGTACTTATTCCGCAGCTCGGCAACCACCCTGTCCCGGCCCTCCTGAAACCCAGGAGTATCGGCAGACGTGAAGGTCAGAGTGACCGAAACCGAGTTGGTAAGGGCTACGTCGATCTCCGCCATCTCGGCGCGCGTCGGATAGGCGGCTCCGTCATCAAGCCCATGGAGGGCCAGCCAGCTGTTGACCTCACTCCAGAGCCAGGCTTGGGACCTCCCCACAGTTCCCTCAGCAGCGGGAAAAGCCCCTGCCTGAGTTTTTCGCTCGCCCGCAATCCACTGGCTGACATTCTGCCGCGAACGCCCTGTCCGATCCGCGATCTCATGCACCCCGACGAGATCGCGATCCAGTCGGCATACACGCAGTTGCGGCACCGCAGCCCGTGCGGCTGATGCAGCTATCAGCGCTGCCTCTACAGCCGTGTCTGCAGAACTGGTGATGCTCAAAAGATCAACGCCGCCAGCCCTTGCCAGTAGCGCATCGCACCTATCACGCAGCACATCGACAGCAGCCTGGTCATCTACATCTACACCTGAGACGACAAAGGTGAAGTCATAGTCCATCGTTGGCCCCCTAGTCCCTCACCACGGTCGCAGACCTGTTGACATTCGTCAACAGATGAACAGGGGCAAATTTGGACAAAATTTCCTGTGACTAATCCCGTGGTCGCCCCGTAAGGCTGCGGTTCGACGCGTCCGGGGGGAGGGGGCAGCGAGACGCCATGCGGTCAACCCTCCGCGCGTGGGCACTCTCGTTCTGGGGAGTCCCCGAGATCGGAATGGTGGTACACGCACCCTCGCACGGGCAGTACAGCTTGCCCCAGTGGCCGTCCTTGCGTAGCGCCCAACCCTGAGCAACCCACTTCTCCAGGACTCGGCGCACATCCTTCTTCGGGTGATCCGAGGGCTTGAGATCGCGACCCACCATCCCGATCACCACCCCCGCTTCCGCGCGGCAGCCTCGCCGTGACTGTTGACCAAGTGGAAGCAAAGGCCAATGGCCCGCACAGGAGTGACGCGGGGGTGAACATGTACCACGGGAGATTGTGCTCCTCTAGTGCCGGCCGCGCGAGCATGAGAAAGTCCCCGCAGGCAAGATCACTTCCGTGTTGGAGCAGTAACGCTCCGACATCAGAACGATACTCCAAATGGCGGACATCCCGTCAGAAGTACTCGTGTCGACGCGTCACTTCTTCCACATCCGACATCACCGCGCCTCACGTCTGGTCCCCAACCGTGCAGCTGCCTTCGTCATGAACGCGCGTCTGCCTGAGTGACAACACTGGCGGTGCAAACCCAGAGGATGCTCCTCTCCACTCTCAAGCCGCGAGTTTTCAACACCACTCCCCCGTATGCCACGCTCAGCCCGCGAAGTCGTACTCCAAGATGTACGGCGCCGCGCCCAACACGATGTCGTGCACCTCGGCCACCCGCCCTCCGCGTCGAACGCGGTGCAAACGACGAGTACTACCGGCACACCGGACGAGAGGGCGAGCCGGTCAACCTCTCGGGCACTGGGCACTGGGCACTGGGTCCGCTGGTTCCAGCCCGCAGAGGTCGACACGCTCCCTATGGTGGAGGGACGTACGCCCTAGGAAGTAGCGCTGGTCCACATTCGCGCGTGGCGTCCCGTTGTGTCTCTCATCCTCCTTGGGAGAGGACTCGGAAGCGATGGCCGTTCTGGCAAGGGCTATGTTCGACGGGCTTTCCGACCTGGTCGCTCGATCCGGCGAGAACCTGTTCGGGGAAGGTGGCCGTTGATACGTCATCTGTTCGGCGTCGCGAGGCCGAACATCTGATGCGTACGTACGCGGATCACAAGGCAATCGGGATGACCTACGTGGTCAACGCCGTCTGGCATGGCCGTTGCCGCGACCGGTCGTCCTCGCCTTCGAGCACATGGAACTCCCTCTGGTTCAGGGGTGGTTCAAACATTCCTTCCCTTCAGATCCGAGACCCTGTTCACCCCCGGCGCAGGAACCGCCGCGCCACGACATGCGTCCCGCCCGTGGCCACCGCGGCGAGGGCGAGCCCCTGCACCACGTCACGCGGTCGCGTCGGGCGCAGAACACCGGCCCGCCGCAACCGCCCGCGGGCCCACAGCGTGAACGGAATGACCACGAGGGGCGAGGTAACCACCCCGGGCGTATATCCCCGAACGACAACGGCCTGCCCCAGATGCACCAGGGCATGCAGCCCGAACCCGTTCAGGGCCCCTTGATAAAAACCGGAACGCCCACCGGTACGGTGCCCATCGCCGGCGGCAGCCGCAACGACCCCGCCCATCAGGGCAACGGCCGTAGCGAACTCCCGCCCGTCGGTAGCCTCCAGGCGCTGCCACACCCGCTCCGGGACGCGCGGAAACCGCTCCCGCAGCCCGGGAACCCGCCCAGGGACCCACCCCGGCACGGTGACCACTTCCTCCAGATCATGCACAGCCCACGCGGCCAACAACCCGAAAGTCACGCCTACTTCGACGGATCGACCACCGTCGCCAACCTCAGGTCCGCCCATGGCGGGAAGTCTGCCAGCAGGCGTGACGGGCCGTGACAAGTTCCCTGCAGGGCCTCGATCGCTCCGAGGACGTGAAGGACTCGATGGGCCACATCGTCCGCTCGATGTCCGAGTTGGCCCGATGACTCCCGCGTCGCCGAGGCGGTATCGGAGGACGGCTTCCTCCACGGTGATCGCGAAGCGAAATCCGTACGACGGCTTCGTAGTCCGGCAGCGGGCCGGCCACCCGGACTTCCTCTTGAGCCGCTCGTCCGCCTTCCAGCCCTGGCTGACGAACACACCCTTCTGTTCATCCGCTCAGACAGACCTTCGGCAACGCCCCGTCCTGCGGAAAGTGCCGACACGTCATCAAGCCCGGGGCGGCGACCGACGTTCCCCTGCGAGTGCTCAATTGCGCCTGAAACAAACGGTGTAGCCGATCGCCGGGAAATCGCCGGACCCCCACGTCGTCCAACCATTGGAACCGCAGTAGGCGGTGTCGTTGGGCTTGCCGATGCGGGCGGTGACCACAACGTTGGCGGTGGCGCACGAGGCGTTCTGGAAGTCGGTGTTCTGGCCGGAACCGGTCATCAGCAAGCAGGAGCCCACGGGGGCGCGTCCGGCCGCGTTGGGGTAGTTGATCGAGAGGCACTGCACGACGTTCATCTCGCTCCACCGCGTCGTGGTCTTGATGGTCTCCTCGACGTTGGCGTACGACCGGCAACGTGTCGGGTCGTCCGTGCCGGTCAGCCGGGCCTTCACGGTGAAGTTGCCGGTGGCGCAGCTCCTCTTGTACCAGGTGCTCTGCACGGAGTTGGGGCCGTAGACGCAGTCCCCGACCTGTGCGTGGTACCCGGTACCGGCAGTCTGGTAGGAGAGGCAGAGCACACGGTCGGCGGAGGTGCTGCCCAGGCTGTAGTCGCTGTCCGCCACGTCGGAGCACTTCGTCGCGTCCGAGGTGCCGTGCAGCACCTGCTCCACCTTGAAGACTCCGTTGATGCAGCCGGTCGACCGCAGGTCCGGATCGGCGTACGTCCCGTCGTTGGCGAAGCAGTCACCGACCTGGGGGTTCTCCAGCCCGTTCGACGGGGTGGGGCTCGGGGTGGGTGTCGGGGTGTCGGCGGGGTCGGTCGTGGGATCGTCCGGCGGGTCGGTTTCCGTCGTCGAGCCCGAGTCCGAGTCCGATGTGCCGGACGGGACGATGTCGGACGTCGGCTGTGTGGAGCCCTTGCTGTCGTCCCCGGAACTGCCCGTGGCGAAGTGGCCGGGCAGCCAGATCAGCAGCACCGCGCAGATCAGGGCGGCCAAGGCCCAGAGCCCGCGGCGCGACTCCGGTGGGGTGTGCGGCGCAGGCGGCGGTGGGGTGCCGGGTTTCGTGCCGGCACGCTGGCGCGATGGCAGCACGGGCGGGGGCTCCTGCGACAGGACCACGGCGGGCCTCTTGCCGACCTCGGCCGTCTGCATGAGGCGGCGCAGCGACTGGTTCCGCGCGTGGATGCCGGGCGCCGCCTTCTCCACGGGCAGATAGGCGCCCGGCGTGACCGGCCCGGTCGCGGCCGCGCAGATCTCGATCACCCGTGCCGCGGTGGGCCGTTGGTCGGGGTCCTTGGCCAGGCACTGCCGCACCAGATCCCGGACCTCCTCGTCCAGGGTGCTCAGGTCGGGTTCCTCGTTCGCGATGAGGTTGATGATGCCGAGCGGGTCCTCGGCCGCGAAGGCCTCCTTCCCCGTGGCCAGGTAGTAGATCGTGGCGCCCAGCGTGAAGATGTCCGACTTGGCAGTGACCGGATGACGGCCGGTCGCCTGTTCCGGGGACCGGTAGACCGGGGTGCCCAATTGCATGTTCGTACGCGTCATCCGCGTGTCCAGCACGGACTTGGCGATCCCGAAGTCGATGACCTTGGGGCCGGTCTCGTCCAGCATGACGTTGGCGGGCTTCAGGTCGCGGTGGATGGCGCCGACCGCGTGGATGGCCTCCAGGGCCCGGGCGATCCCCGAGGCGATCAGCATGATGTCCGGGCTGGGCAGTCGGCCGGCCTCCTTGACCAGTTCCAGCAGGGACGGGCCGCAGACGTAGGTGCTGGCCAGCCAGGGTTCGCTCGCGTTCGGATCGGCGTGGAGCAGTTGCGCGACGTGGCTGCTGAGCACCCGTTGGGCGACATCGACCTCCCGGGCGAACCGGTCGGCGAACTCCCGGTCCTGGGCCAGGTCCGCGTGCAGAAGCTTGACAGCGAGCGGCTGTCCCCCGGGAGTGAAGGCCAGGAAGACCCGTCCGGCGCCCCCTTCTCCGAGGCGTGCCCTGAGAACGTAGGGACCGATCTTGCGGGGATCGCCCTCCTTCAGCGGCTCGAAGCGGAACTCATTGCCGGCCCGGACCGCGGCCTGGCCCCGCACGAACAGAAACTGGTCGGGCCGACCGCTGTAGTACAGGTCGGGGACCGGCGGGTTGCTCACGTTCTGGATGCTCGCCCCGCGCAGCCGGCTCCTGACATCGTCGTGGAGCTGGGCGACACTCGCTCCGAGCGACTCCTCGCCATGCGCCTCGCGGACCGCTTCGGCGAGGAACTTGGTGAAGTAGGTCAGGCCTTCGGGCTGCGGCTCGAAGTACGTCTTCTGCGTGTGCCCGCAGGCCGCCCAGATGTAGGTGCCGGCGCCACGCGAGGGGGTGGCGCCGTCATCGTGGTCGGTGACTCTGGTGGCGGGTTCGGCGAACTGCGAGGCGATGCCCGCACAGCAGCAGTCGAGGATGAAGATCTTCGTGCGCGCCTTGCTGCCTTCCAGCAGATCCCGCATGTCACGGAACCGGAGCGAGGTGAGAGCCCGCTGCGAGGGCTCTTCGCTCGTGTCGGTCAGGGCGAGTCCGAGTTCGTGCCGACCGCCGTTCGCGGCCGCCAGCAACTGGCCGTGGCCGACGTAGTAGAACAGCAGCACGTCGTCGACGTCCCTGATCAACTGGGCGACGTCACGCTGCAGTTTGCTGCTGTCCCGCACGTCCTTGAACGTCTTGATGCGCTTGGCGGGCCATTCCCCGGGCCCGGTCAGTACCCGGCGCATCTCTTCCAGACTCCTGAGCGCAGCCGGCATGGGACTGCGGTCCTGGAATCCGGCTGTGTACTTCGACGTTCCCAGCAGGATGGCGCGTGAACGATCGAAGTCGATGTCGTCACGCAGGGTCATCCGGGGCCTCCGCCGACGGCTCCAGCGACTTGGCCGCTTCCATGACCTGCCGCAGGACGACCTCGGCGTTCCGGCCCCGCACTTTGAAGCGCCGGTCGCCGACCTCGACCTCGATCTCCGTCGTCTGGGCCCCGATCCAGATCTGCAGCGCGCTCACCGCCGCCACGATGGGGCCGCCGGCCGCGCACACCACCGACAGGAAGTCCCATACGGTGCCCTGGCTGTTGGGCTCCGACGGGCGTTCCACGGCGTCCACCCGGACCCCCGGGTGCCCGGCCATCCAGTCACGCAGGCTGTTCAACTGCCTGCCGTCACTCACGTATACGCGTAATTCAACTGTCATCGTGCTGTAGCACCGTAACTTCCCCCGAACAACAGATGCACACGGAGACTAGATCTCCGCGCCGGTGTCAGTCCAGATGCGTAGCCGCGAACATCCGCAACACGGCCGGCAGTACGACCACGGAAGGCCCCGGCTCCCCCAACGCCTTCGCCAAGTCCGCCTCCAGCGCCTCCGGAGTCGTACGAACCCCCCGTACCCCGAACGACTCCGCCAGCGCCACGTAGTCCGGTCGCGTCAGCTCCGTCGCCGTGGCCTCGCCGAACGCGTCCGTCATGTACTCGCGGAGGATGCCGTACCCCCCGTCATCGACGATGAGCCACGTGACGTTCAGGTCGTACTGCTTGGCCGTCGCCAGTTCCGCGATCGAGTACAGGGCGCCACCGTCCCCCGAAACCGCCAGCACCGGACGCGTCGGGTCCGCCGCAGCCGCGCCCAGTGCCGCCGGGAAGCCGTAGCCGAGGCCGCCCGCGCCCTGGGCGGAGTGGAGGTGGTTGGGGCCCTTCGCGTCGAAGGCGGACCAGGCCCAGTAGGCGAGGATCGTCATGTCCCAGAAGGAGGGGGAGTTGGGCGGTAGGGCCTTCCGTACCGACTCCAACACACCCTGTTCCAGGGTTAGTTCCTGAGCGGCGATACGCTCCCGCACGCGGCCGAGCAGCTCGGCCACCCGCTCCTCCGACGTCGGATCCGCGCGCTCCGTCACCGTCTCCAGCAGCGCCTGCAACCCGTGCCACGCGTCCGCGTGGATCCCCAACGCCGGGTGGTTCGACTCCAGTTTGCCGAGGTCCGCCTCGATCTGGATGACGCGGCCGCGCGGGGCGAACGTGTGGTAGTTCGAGGAGAGTTCGCCCAGACCCGAGCCGACCACCAGTACTACGTCCGCGTCCTCCAGGAAGTCCGTCGTATGGCGGTCCTCCAGCCAGGACTGGAGCGACAGGGGGTGCGTCCACGGGAACGCGCCCTTGCCTCCAGGAGTCGTGACCACCGGGGCCTGGAGCTTCTCGGCCAGTTGCCGCAGCTTCTTCGACGCGTCCGCCCGTACGACTCCCCCGCCCGCGATGATCACCGGGCGGGCTGCTCGCGACAGCAAGTCCGCTGCTACGGCGGTCAGTTCGGGGCGCGGGACCAGGTCCTCCGGGGTCGCGTCCACCGCCGTCACCACCGGCAGCAACGTCTCGGCCAGCAACACATCCTGCGGGATCTCCACCCACACCGGGCCGTGCGGAGCCGTCAGCGCCGACTTCCACGCCTCCGCGATCGCCGACGGGATCTGCGACTGGGTGCGGACCGTGTGGACGGACTTCACCACGCCCCTGAACGAGGCGGACTGGTCGGGCAGTTCATGCAAATACCCGTGCCTGCCACCGCCCAGACCCGCCGTCGGGATCTGGCTGCTGATCGCCAGGACGGGAGCCGAGGCCGCCCTCGCCTCCTGGAGCGCGGCCAGTGACGTCAGCGCGCCCGGACCCGTCGACAGGAGCAGCGGGGCCGCCTCGCCCGTGATGCGGCCGTACGCGTCCGCCGCGAAACCGGCGTTGTTCTCCACCCGTAGGCCGATGTACCGCAGGTCGGAACGGCGCAGCGCGTCGAACATGCCCAGCGCGTGCTGGCCCGGCAGGCCGAAGACCGTCGTCGCGCCGAGGCCCGCCAGGGTCTCCACGACCAGGTCGCCGCCGTTGCGCCCGGGGGGCGGGTTCAGGGCGGCGGAGATCTGCGCGGCCGTCGGGCGGAGTTCCAGGTCGTGGTCGTGCGTCACTTGCTCTCTGTCTCCCTACGAGTCACCAATTACCTGCCCGGTGTTACGAGTTGCGCCCCTCCGCGATCTGCCGGGACATGATCGTGATCAGGTCGTACGCGGTGTGCGACGCGGCCACCGACGTGATCTCGGCGTGGTCGTACGCCGGTGCCACCTCGACGACGTCCGCCGACACCAGGTTGCAGGATGCCAGGCCGCGCAGGATCTCCAGAAGTTCGCGGGAGGTCAGGCCACCGGCCTCGGGCGTGCCGGTGCCGGGTGCGTGGGCCGGGTCGAGGCAGTCGATGTCGATGGAGATGTACAGGGGGCGGTCGCCGATGCGCTGGCGCAGCTGGTCGGCGACCTCGTCGGCGCCCCGGCGGTACACGTCCGCCGACGTGACGATGCCGAAGCCCATCTTCTCGTCGTCCTTGAGGTCCTGCTTGCCGTACAGCGGACCGCGGATACCGACGTGCGAGAGCGCCTCCGTGTCGAGGATGCCCTCCTCAACTGCCCTGCGGAACGGCGTCCCATGGGTGTACTCGGCCCCGAAGTACGTGTCCCAGGTGTCGAGATGGGCGTCGAAGTGCAGCAGCGCCACCGGGCCGTGCCTCTTCGCGACCGAGCGCAGCAGCGGGAGCGCGATCGTGTGGTCGCCACCCAGGGTCATCAACCGCGCGCCGGTGTCGAGGAGTTGGTCCGCCGCCTCCTCGATGGTCTCGACGGCCTCGTTGATGTTGAACGGGTTCGCCGCGATGTCCCCGGCGTCCGCGACCTGCGCCAGCGCGAAGGGGGAAGCGTCCTGCGCCGGGTTGTACGGCCGCAGGAGACGGGACGCCTCACGGATCGCGTTGCCGCCGAAGCGCGCACCCGGCCGGTACGAGACACCGGCGTCGAACGGCACCCCGACCACCGCCACGTCCGCGGTACCGACCTCGTCCAGCCGCGGCAGCCGGGCGTAGGTCGCGGGACCGGCGAACCGCGGGACGCGCGAGGAGTCGACGGGGCCGCGGGGCGTCTCGTTGCTGGTCATGGGCACTGCCTTCTTTCCTACGCTACGTCGCGTATGGGATTTTTCCTGCGGGTTTGTACGCCTGACTACGACTTTACTGGTGGGCGGCGACCGGCTCGGACGCGCGTTCGGGGGCACCCCGCCCCGCGAGCCGGTCCCGCCACGCGGCGAGTACGGCCGCGTCGGTCGCCGGCGTGGCGAGGGAGACGGCCACATAGGCGGCCAGGGACAGCAACAGGCCGTAGTACACAGGCTCGTTGGCGAGGATGCCGTAGGTCGCCATCAGGCCGACGACCGCCAGGCCGCCGACGATCACGGAGGCGAGCGCGCCCTGTGCGGTGCCGCGCTTCCACAACAGGCCGCCGAGGATCGGGACGAGGAGGCCGCCGACGAGGAGGTTGTAGGCGACGGTCAGCGCCTCTACGACGTTGTTCAGCGCGATCGCCGTGACGATCACCGCTACGCCCATGACGAGGATGAAGGCGCGGTTGCCCCGGACCTCGTCGTGCGCCTCGTCCTCCGCACCCTCCTCCCGTCGTACGGCGCCCCGCAGCCGCGACCAGATGTCGTTGTTGGCCACCGTGGCGCAGGCGATCAGCGCGCCCGACGACGTCGACATCACGGCGGCCAGGGCGGCGGCCAGCACCAACCCCCGTACGCCGACCGGGAGTTCGTCCTTGACGATGGTCGCGAAGGCGTCGTCCGGGCTGCCGAGGTTGGGGTAGAGGACCTTGGCCGCCGTGCCGATGACGGCGCCCGCGACGGCGTAGACGAGGCAGTAGGTGCCCGCGACCGTGCCGCCCCACTTGGCCGTCCTGTCGCTGCCCGCCGTGAACACGCGCTGCCAGATGTCCTGGCCGATGAGCATGCCGAACGTATAGATCAGGACGTAGGTGAAGATCGTCTCGCCGCCGATGCCCAGCGGGTCGAAGTACTCCGTGGGCAGCTTCGCCTTCATCTCGCCGAAGCCGCCCGCCTTGACGACCGCGATCGGCAGGAGAAGGAGCAACACTCCGATCGTCTTCACCACGAACTGCACCATGTCCGTCAGCGTGATCGACCACATGCCGCCCAGCGTCGAGTACGCGACGACGATCGAGCCGCCGAGGACGATCGCGAGGGTGCGGTTCATGTCGAAGAGGACGTCGAAGATCGTGGCGTAGGCGATCGTCGAGGTGACGGCCAGCATCAGGGTGTAGGCCCACATGACCACGCCGGAGATGATCCCCGCGCGGCCGCCGTACCTGAGATCGAGCATCTCCGACACCGTGTACACCTTGAGGCGGGCGATGCGGGCGGAGAAGAAGACGGAGAGGGCGAGCAGGCCGAGGCCGATGGTGAAGACCATCCAGGCGCCGGACAGGCCGTACTGGTAGCCGAGACCGACGCCGCCGATGGTGGACGCGCCGCCCAGAACGATCGCGGCCATGGTGCCGGAGTACATGACCGGGCCCAGGCGGCGGCCCGCGACCAGGAAGTCGCTCTTCGACTTGGCGCGGCGCATGCCCCACCAGCCCATGGCCAGCATGCCGGCCAGGTAGACGACGATCACGGTGTAGTCGACGGCCATACGGGGCCTCCTTCGCGCGCTCTAGGGGTCGTCCCCGGGGTCTAGGGGTTCCCGGTGTCTCGGGGGGCTTGCTTCGCGACTGACCCTAGGTGGCCGGAAAGCGGCTGCGAAGTGTACGTTTCATCCATCCGAGCCCGAGGCGATGGAGGAAACGTCCACCATGCCGGACCTCACGGTTCCGTCCGCACCGCCCACCCCACCCGTGCTCCTCTCCGCCCTCCTGGCCCGCGAGGACCTGGGGCTGCGGCAGATCGCCGGGCCGTCCGACCCCGACGTCGCGATCCACTGGGCGCACACGTCGGAGATGCCGGACCCCTATCCGTACCTGCTGGGCGGCGAGCTGCTGCTGACGGCGGGCGTCCACATCAGCGACGCGGCCGGCTCGGGCACGTACTTCGACGACTACGTCGCCCGGATCGTCGAGGCGGGCGGCGTGGCCCTCGGCTTCGGCGTCGCACCGGTCCACGACACCGTGCCGCGCGCCCTGGTCGCGGCCTGCGACCACTACGACCTCCCCCTACTGGAAGTCCCCCCGCCCACCCCCTTCTCCCGCGTCGCCCGAGCGGTCTGGCAACTGATGGCCCAGGCCCGCCTCGCCGAACTCCGCCGCGTCACCGAGGCCCAGCAGAGCCTGGCGGCAGCGGCCTCCCGCCCCGATCCGCTCCCTTCGGTCCTACGACAGCTCGCCCAGCGGGTCAGCGGCCGCGCGGTGCTGTACGGGCCGGACGGGACGGAGATCGCCGGAGCGGGGCGGGGAGTTGGGGCAGCTGAAGCGACGGGGGCGGAGTCGGGACGCAGGGCGGGCTCGACGGGGGCGGGAGACGCGGAGGCGAGCGCCGGGGAGGTGCGGGAGGCGTTGGCGAAGCTGGCGCGGGTGGTCCGGCCCCCTGCCGCTCCCGCCTCATCCCCTACGTCCCCTACCTCCGCCCCTGTCTCCACTTCCACCTCCACCCCCGCCGACCCCACACCCCCGAACCGCCCCGCCCCCACCTCCGCCACCGACACCGTCCTCGGCATCCACCTCGCGGCCTACGCCCTCGGTACCGGTCAGGGTTTCGTCCTAGGGGTCGCCGCCCCGCAGCGCGCCCCCGGCGACCACACGATCGCCTCCGTCGCCGCCGTGCTCCTCTCTCTCCTCACCGGCGAACACCAGAGCCGCACGGGAGCGGACCGTTCGTCGGCGCTCGTACGGCTGCTGCTGGGCGCCCCGCCGGAGGACGTCGCGTCGCTGCTCGGCGGGGACCGGTGGGTCGTCGTACACGCAGCGCCCGACGCCGGAGCCAACCGTGCCCCCGACCCCGTCGCCGCCTCCGCGCTCGGCGCCGCCCTCGGTTCCGCGCTGATCGACCTGGCGCCGGACGTCGTACGGGTACTGGTCCCCGGTGATCGCGAACCCGCCCCGCAACCCGGCTGGACCCTGGGGGTCAGCGCCCCCGTCGCTCCGGAGGACTGGTCCGCCGCCGACACCCAGGCGACCCGTGCCCTGGCCCGTGCCCGTGCTACCCGTACCCCTCTGGTACGACACGGCTCCGCCGGCCGTGCCGGGCTCGACGCACTCGTACCGCACGACGAGGCCGAGGCGCACGCCCGTACTCTGCTGGCCCCGCTCGGCGCGCACCCCGCGCTCACCGAGACCCTGCGCACCTGGCTTTCGCTGCACGGGAGTTGGGACCGTACGGCGGTCGCGCTGGCCGTGCACCGGAACACCGTGCGGCAGCGGATCGCGCGGTGCGCGGCGCTGCTGGAGACGGACCTGGACGATCCGGACGTACGGATGGAGTTGTGGTTCGGGCTGCGTCATCTGTGAGCGAGCCACCCGGGTCGTCGGCGAGTGATCCACATCCCAGCGTTCGGGACGTCGGGCACGCGCACATCTCTCTGCTCCACAATGGGGACCATGCCGATACCCGGGACCCCCAGCCGCGCCGAGCTTGTCGACCACCTTGTGAAGACCCGTATCGCGGGCGATGTGGCCACGCCCCGCGAGAACAACCTCTCCCACTACCGCAAGCTCGCGAACGGCGACCGCCACTACTGGCTCGGCCTGGAGCTCGGCAACCGTTGGACGGACGAGCAGGACGTGCTCGCGGTGATGGCGGAGCGGGTCGGTGTGAACGACGATCCCGAGTACCGCTACGGCCAGGACACCATCGACCCGGAGCTGACGGTCGAGGGTCTCGACCGGCTGGCGGCGCGGTTGCGCAAGGCCGCCGCCGGGGAGCAGCGGGTGCTCTTCGCGACCGGTCACCCGGGCGGTCTGCTGGATGTGCACAGGGCCACGGCCGCCGCCCTGCGCACGGCCGGCTGCGAGATCGTGGTGATCCCGGAGGGGCTGCAGACGGAGGAGGGGTACGTCATGCAGTTCGCGGACGTGGCCGTCCTGGAGCACGGCGCGACGCTGTGGCACACGCACTCCGGTGAGCCGATGAAGGCGATCCTCACCGCCCTGGAGCGCGAGGGCCGCCCGCTGCCCGACCTGGTCGTCGCCGACCACGGCTGGGCGGGTTACGCGGGCCGGCACGGCGTCGACTCCGTCGGGTACGCCGACTGCAACGACCCGGCGCTCTTCCTCGCCGAGTCGGAGGGGACCGTCCAGGTCGCGGTCCCGCTCGACGACCACGTCGTCAGTCCCCGGCACTACGACCCGATGACCGCGTATCTGCTCGCGGAGGCCGGGCTGTCGTCCTGAGCGTCCGACTCGGCCGGGCTCCTGGCTCGACGACCTCGAATCGGCCCAACTCCCTTGTCAGGGCCAGGGATTGAGCCCTTCGGCCCGGCGCTGCGCGTACCCCGGTGTCGGGTCCAGATAGACCCGGTTCACCGACGGGAACGCCTCCCGCAGCCGCTGCTCGGCCTGTTCGCAGGCCCATTCGATCTGCGCGGCCGTCGACACGTCCCGGAAGTCGACCTTCGCGGCGACGAGTGCCTCGCGCGGGCCCTGCACGAGAGTCGTCAACTCCAGTACGGCTTCGATGTGTTCGACCCCGAGCAGCTCCTCGCGGATACGGTCGCGCATCGCCTTGGGGAGGGGGCGGCCGATGAGGAGTTCGGCGTTGGAGCGGCCCAGCACCCAGGCGACGTAGAGCAGCAGGGCGCCGATGCAGAGCGAGGCGAGGCCGTCCCAGACGCCGGAGCCCGTGAGCTGGCCGCCGAGGAGGCCGCCGGCCGCGAGGACCAGGCCGACGAGGGCGGCGGAGTCCTCAAGTACTACGGCCTTCACGGCGGTGTCGGGGGTGTAGCGGAGGTAGCGCTTGAAGCCGGCGTCGAAGCGGGCCGCCTCGCCGCGCGCCTGGCGTACGCCCGTCCGCAGGGAGTAGCCCTCCAGGAGGAAGGCGACGCCGAGCACGATGTACGAGACGAGCGGGTTGCCGAGGTCCTCGCCGGCGACGAGGGTGTGGATGCCGTCGTAGATCGAGAAGACCGCGCCGCCGACGAAGGTGGCGACGGCGGCGAGCATCGCCCAGATGTAGCGCTCGGGGCCGTAGCCGAGGGGGTGTTCCTCGTCGGCGGGTTTCTCGCTGCGTTTGAGGGCGGTGAGAAGGAGGAGTTCGGTGACGGTGTCGGCGACGGAGTGCGCGGCCTCCGACAGCATCGCGCTGGAGCCGCTGATGACGCCGGCGACCGCCTTGGCGAGCGCGATGCCCAGGTTGGCGACGGCCGCGACGATCACGGTGACGGTGGACTCGCCGCCACCGTCACCCTCCTCTGTTTCTGTCATGTCCTCAGTGTTCCCGAGGAACCCGGACCACGCCCTCCTGAATGACGGAGATCGCCAAGTCGCCGTCCTGCGTGTAGATCCGGGCCTGCCCGAGCCCGCGCCCGCCGGACGCCGAGGGCGACTCCTGGTCGTAGAGCAGCCATTCGTCCGCACGGAACGGCCGGTGGAACCACATCGCGTGGTCGAGGGACGCGCCTACGACGTCTCCTACGGCCCAGCCGCCTCGGCCGTGCGCGAGGAGGATCGAGTCGAGGAGGGTCATGTCGGAGACGTACGTCGCGAGTACTACGTGGAGGAGCGGGTCGTCGGCGAGTTTGCCGTTGGTGCGGAACCAGACCTGGGAGTGCGGTTCGCGCGGGGTGCCGAACCGGCCGTACGGCGGCTCGTCCACGTAGCGCAGGTCGATCGCCTCGCGGGCTTCGAGGAACTTCTCGACGACCTCGGGGGCGAGGTGGTCGTAGCCGCTGAGCCGTTCCGCTGAGGTGGGGAGGGTGACCGGGTCGGGGGCGGCCGGCATGGGGGTCTGGTGCTCGAAGCCGTCCTCGTGTTTCTGGAAGGACGCGGACAGGGCGAAGATCGGCTGTCCGTGCTGGACGGCGACGGTGCGGCGGGCGCTGAAGGAGCGGCCGTCGTTCATGCGCTCGACGGTGTAGACGATGGGGGCGCCGGGGTCGCCGGGGCGCAGGAAGTACGCGTGCAGGGAGTGGGCGAGGCGGTCCTCGGGGACCGTGCGCCCGGCGGCGACGAGGGCCTGGGCCGCCACCTGTCCGCCGAAGACGCGGGGGACGACGGCGGCCTGGGACCGGCCGCGGAAGATGTTCTCCTCGATCTGCTCAAGGTCGAGCAGATCGAGGAGGGACTGAAGTGCCTGACTCATGGAGTCTTTTCTACTGGCCAGTAATTTCCGGGACCTTACGGGTCCGTGTCCTGGGGCCTGCCGAGGCCCTTGACCTGGATCCCGCTCGTCCGTGACCTGGAGCCTGCTTACAGGCCCATGTCCTTCGCGATGATCGTCTTCATGATCTCGCTGGTGCCGCCGTAGATGCGGTTGACGCGGTTGTCCGCGTACAGGCGGGCGATCGGGTACTCGTTCATGAAGCCGTAGCCGCCGTGCAGCTGGAGGCAGCGGTCGATCACGCGGTGCGCGACCTCGGTGGTGAACAGCTTCGCGCTGGCCGCCTCGGCGGGGGTCAGCTCACCGGCGTCCAGGGCCTCCGTCGCGCGGTCCACGACGGCCTCGGCCGCGTCCACCTCGGCCTGGCAGGCGGCCAGTTCGAACTTGGTGTTCTGGAACGCGGCGACGGGCTGGCCGAAGACGATCCGGTCCTGCACGTACTGCTTCGCGAAGCGGACGGCGGCCTTGGCCTGCGCGTACGCGCCGAACGCGATGCCCCAGCGCTCGGAGGCGAGGTTGTGGCCGAGGTAGTAGAAGCCCTTGTTCTCCTCGCCGAGGAGGTCCTCGACCGGGACCTTCACGTCGACGAACGCCAGCTCGGCGGTGTCGGAGGTCTTCAGGCCGAGCTTGTCGAGCTTGCGGCCGACCGAGTAGCCCTCGGCCTTGGTGTCCACCACGAAGAGGGAGATGCCGTGGCGGCGGTCCTCCTTGGTGGACGGGGCGGTGCGGGCGCAGACGATCATACGGTCGGCGTGCACACCGCCGGTGATGAAGGTCTTGGCGCCGTTGAGGACGTAGTGCGTGCCGTCCTCGGAGAGCTTGGCGGTGGTCTTCATGCCCGCGAGGTCGGAGCCGGTGCCCGGCTCGGTCATCGCGATGGCCCACATCTCCTCGCCGGAGACGAACTTCGGCAGGTACTTCTTCTTCTGCTCGTCGTTGGCGAGCAGCTTGATGTACGGCAGGCCGAGCAGCACGTGAACGCCGGAGCCGCCGAAGGACACGCCCGCGCGGGCGGTCTCCTCGTAGAGGACGGCCTCGAACTTGTACGAGTCGATGCCCGCGCCGCCGTACTCCTCGTCCACGCGGATGCCGAAGACGCCGAGCTCGGCGAGCTTGTAGTAGAACTCGCGCGGCGCCTGGCCGGCGGCGAACCACTCGTCGTAGACGGGGACGACCTCGGCCTCGATGAAGGCCCGCAGGGTCTCCCGGAACGCCTCGTGGTCCTCGTTGAACACAGTACGGCGCACCGCCGCCACCTCCGCATGGATACCTGACGCATGTCTAAGCGCTTGCTCAGAACATCACGGTACCGGCGAGTAGGGGGAGCGTCCAGCGGAACCAGCACGTAACGCTCGTCACGCCGTGTCTCGCTCACCGACCTGCTTGCCCACCCACCCGCCCGACTCGGTAGGCCAAGCTGTCCCGACACGGGGCTCCGCCCCGGACCCCGGAGGTGGCTTGCCCGTGCCCGCGTCGCCAGCCGCGCCTGCGTCCGCCGACCGCAGCCGATCCGCGGCTTGCCCGGTCTTTGCCCGAAGGGTTTCCGGTCTCCGGCCCTCGGCCCTTGGCCACCGGTTTTCGGCTTCGCGCCTTCGGCTTCCGGTCTCCGGCCCTCAGCCCTTGACCTCCGGTTTTCGGCTTCGCGCCTCCAGCCTCCAGCCTTCGGCTTGCGGCTTGCGGCTCCCCTCTCTCGTTCGTCGGCCTTCGGTTCGCGGGTCCCGGCCCCGGCCCGGATCCGCTGCCGTCACCCCGCCGACGCCGCCGCCCCGAACGCCCCCCTCGCCATCCGGTGCAGCAACTCTGCCGTCGCCCCCCGCCCGGGCAACGACCCCGCCCGCCCCAGGTGCGGGGTCGAGTTCAGCAGGCCGAACACCGAGTGCACCGCCGACCGTGCGCTGGGTTCGGTCAGGTCCGGGTATACCTCCCGGACTACCTCCACCCACAACTCCACGTACTGGCGCTGGAGTTGGCGCACCAACTTGCGGTCGGTGTCGCGGAGGCGGTCCAGTTCGCGGTCGTGGAGGGTGATCAGGGGGCGGTCGTCCAGGGCGAAGTCGATGTGGCCCTCGATGAGGGAGTCGAGGAGGAGTTCCGAGGAGGTCACACCCTCCGCCTCCGCCAGGCGGCGCTTCGCGCCCGTGAGGAGCTGGCCGCTGATGCCGACCAGGAGCTCGGCGAGCATCGCGTCCTTGCCCGGGAAGTGGCGGTACAGGCCGGGGCCGCTGATGCCGACCGCCGCGCCTATCTCGTCGACCCCGACGCCGTGGAAACCCCGCTCGGCGAAGAGCCGCGCGGCCTCCTTGAGGATCTGCTCGCGGCGGGTGGGGGCGTCGGTTCTCGTGGTCATGGGAGCAATTCTAGACAGGGAGGTTAGCGGTCGTTAACCTGAAGGAAATGGTTAACGCTCATTAACGGTCGAGAGCAGCCGATCGCTGTGCGAGGGGACCCACAGAATGCAAGAGGCACCGGAGCTGACCAGCGCGGCGGACCCCGCGTCGGAGGCGTGGCGGGCCAACGAGGCGGCGCACCGCGCGCTGGGCGAGGAGCTGCGCACCAAGCTGGCCGCGGCCCGGCTCGGCGGGGGTGAGCGGGCCCGGGAACGGCACACCGCGCGCGGCAAGCTGCTCCCCCGTGACCGCGTGGACACGCTGCTCGACCCCGGCTCGCCCTTCCTGGAGCTGGCCCCGCTGGCCGCCGACGGGATGTACGACGGCGCCGCCCCGGCCGCCGGTGTCATCGCCGGCATCGGGCGGGTGAGCGGGCGCGAGTGCGTGATCGTCGCCAACGACGCCACGGTCAAGGGCGGGACCTACTACCCGATGACCGTGAAGAAGCATCTGCGCGCCCAGGAGATCGCCCTCGAGAATCGTCTTCCCTGTATCTATCTCGTCGACTCCGGGGGCGCGTTTCTGCCCATGCAGGACGAGGTGTTCCCGGACCGCGAGCACTTCGGGCGGATCTTCTACAACCAGGCCCGGATGTCGGGGGCCGGGATTCCGCAGATCGCGGCCGTGCTGGGGTCGTGTACCGCCGGGGGCGCCTACGTCCCTGCCATGAGCGACGAAGCCGTCATCGTCCGGAATCAAGGGACCATCTTCCTCGGCGGGCCTCCCCTCGTGAAGGCCGCCACCGGTGAAGTCGTCACCGCCGAGGAACTGGGCGGCGGCGACGTCCACGCACGCGTGTCAGGTGTCACCGACCACCTCGCGGAGGACGACGGGCACGCGTTGCGGATCGTCCGCACCATCGCTGCCACACTTCCCGCGCGCGGGCCGCTCCCCTGGGAGGTCACCGAGGCCGTCGAGCCCAAGGTCGACCCGTACGGGATCTACGGCGCCGTCCCCGTCGACTCCCGTACCCCCTACGACGTACGGGAGATCATCGCGCGCGTGGTCGACGGCTCGCGCTTCGCCGAGTTCAAGGCGGAGTTCGGGCAGACCCTCGTCACCGGCTTCGCCCGCATCCATGGTCACCCGGTCGGCATCGTCGCCAACAACGGCATCCTGTTCTCCGAATCCGCCCAGAAGGGCGCCCACTTCATCGAACTGTGCGACCAGCGCGGCATCCCCTTGGTGTTCCTCCAGAACATCTCGGGGTTCATGGTCGGCAAGGACTACGAAGCGGGCGGCATCGCCAAGCACGGCGCCAAGATGGTCACCGCCGTCGCCTGCGCGCGCGTGCCGAAGCTGACGGTGGTGGTCGGCGGCTCGTACGGCGCGGGCAACTACTCGATGTGCGGCCGGGCGTACTCCCCCCGCTTCCTGTGGATGTGGCCCGGCGCCAAGATCTCCGTCATGGGCGGCGAGCAGGCCGCGTCGGTCCTCGCGACCGTGAAGCGGGACCAGTTGGAGGCGCGCGGGGAGGAGTGGGCCGCCGAGGACGAGGACGCCTTCAAAGACCCCATCCGGCAGCAGTACGAGCGCCAGGGCAACGCCTACTACGCCACCGCCCGCCTCTGGGACGACGGGGTCATCGACCCGATGGAGACCCGCCAGGTGCTGGGTCTCGCCCTGACCGCCTGTGCCAACGCGCCCCTGGGAGACCCCCAGTTCGGCGTCTTCCGGATGTGATGAGGATGCCCGAGATGGTCGACAACACATTCGAGACGCCCGAGGTCCCCGAGACACCCGCGATGTTCGACACGGTCCTCGTCGCCAACCGGGGCGAGATCGCGGTCCGCGTCATCCGCACCCTGCGCTCGCTCGGCGTGCGCTCGGTGGCCGTCTTCTCCGACGCCGACGCGGACGCCCGGCACGTGCGCGAGGCCGACACGGCGGTACGGCTCGGTCCGGCGCCGGCCGCCGAGAGCTATCTGTCGGTGGAGCGGCTGCTGGAGGCGGCGGCCCGCTCCGGCGCGCAGGCCGTGCACCCGGGCTACGGCTTCCTCGCCGAGAACGCGGCCTTCGCGCGCGCGTGCGCCGACGCCGGGCTCGTCTTCATCGGTCCCCCGGCCGACGCGATCGCCCTCATGGGCGACAAGATCCGCGCCAAGGAGACCGTGGAGGCGGCCGGTGTCCCGGTCGTCCCCGGCGGGCGCGACCCCGAACTCGCCAAGGCAGCCCATGAGTTGGGTGCACCCGTACTCCTCAAACCCTCGGCCGGCGGTGGCGGCAAGGGCATGCGCCTCGTCCGCGACCTCACCCTCCTTGAGGAGGAGATCGCCGCCGCCCGCCGCGAGGCCCGCGCCTCCTTCGGCGACGACACCCTCCTGGTCGAGCGCTGGGTCGACCGCCCCCGCCACATCGAGATCCAGGTCCTGGCCGACGCCCACGGCAACGTCGTCCACCTCGGCGAACGCGAGTGCTCCTTGCAGCGCCGCCACCAGAAGGTCGTCGAGGAGGCCCCTAGCGTCCTCCTCGACTCCGGCACCCGCACGGCGATGGGCGAGGCTGCGGTCCAGGCCGCCCGCTCGTGCGGGTACGCGGGCGCGGGCACGGTCGAGTTCATCGTGCCAGGCAACGACCCGTCGTCGTACTACTTCATGGAGATGAACACCCGCCTCCAAGTGGAGCACCCGGTAACGGAGTTGGTGACCGGGCTCGACCTGGTGGAGTGGCAGCTGCGGGTGGCGGCGGGCGAGCGACTGCCTTTCGCGCAGGACGACATCACGCTCACCGGGCACGCCGTAGAGGCGCGCATCTGTGCGGAAGACCCCGCGCGCGGGTTCCTCCCCTCCGGCGGCACGGTGGTCCAACTCCACGAACCCCAGGGCGACGGCATCCGCACCGACTCCGGCCTCTCCGAAGGCACCGAGGTCGGCAGCCTCTACGACCCGATGCTCTCCAAGGTCATCGCCTACGGCCCCGACCGCGCGACCGCGCTCAGGAAACTCCGGGCCGCCCTCGCGGACACGGTCACCCTGGGCGTGCCGACCAACGCCGGTTTCCTACGGCGTCTGCTGGCCCATCCGGCGGTCGTGGCGGGCGAGTTGGACACCGGGCTCGTCGAGCGGGAGGCGGACTCCCTCATCCCGGACGGGGTCCCCCCGGAGGTGTACGAGGCGGCGGCCGCCGTACGGTTGGAGGCTCTCCGTCCGAAGAACGACGGGTGGACCGATCCCTTCTCCGTGCCGGACGGGTGGCGGCTGGGCGGTACGCCGAAGCCGGTCGGGTTCCATCTGAAGGTGGACGAGCCCGTGGAGTACGTCCCGCGCGGCAGCCACACCGTCACCGCCGATCAGGTCGCCGTCACGCTCGACGGGGTGCGGCACACCTTCCGCCGGGCCGGTGACTGGCTGGGCCGGGACGGGGACGCGTGGCAGGTACGGGACCACGATCCGGTGGCCGCCTCGCTGAGTGGGGCCGACCGGTCCGGAGCCGGTTCGCTGACCGCGCCGATGCCGGGGACGGTGACCGTGGTGAAGGTCGCCGTAGGGGATCAAGTGACCGCAGGGCAGAGCCTGTTGGTGGTGGAGGCCATGAAGATGGAGCACGTCGTCTCCGCGCCGCACGCCGGCACCGTCGCCGAACTCGATGTGACGCCGGGCGCGACGGTCGCCATGGACCAGGTGCTGGCGGTCGTCACCCCCGTGGAGGAGGACCAGTGACAACCGGAGCAGGGACAACCGGACCAGCCGCAACCGGACCAGCGGCACTCCCGATGGTCGTACCGGCCCCCGATCTGCCCGCCCGGGTGCGTATCCACGAGGTGGGGGCGCGGGACGGGCTGCAGAACGAGAAGGCGACCGTGCCCACGGAGGTGAAGGCCGAGTTCGTGCGGCGGTTGGCCGACGCGGGGCTGACCACGATCGAGGCGACCAGCTTCGTGCACCCCAAGTGGGTGCCCCAACTGGCCGACGCCGAGCAGTTGTTCCCGCTCGTGCGTGATCTGCCGGGCGTGCACCTGCCGGTCTTGGTGCCGAACGGCCGCGGGCTCGACCGGGCCCTGGACCTGAAGGCGACCCGTGTCGCCGTCTTCGCCAGCGCCACCGAGTCCTTCGCCAAGGCCAACCTCAACCGCACGGTCGACGAGTCGCTGGCCGTGTTCGCCCCGGTCGTGGCCCGCGCCAAGGACGAGGGCGCCCATGTGCGCGGCTATGTCTCCATGTGCTTCGGCGACCCCTGGGAGGGCGCGGTTCCCATCGCCCAAGTGGTGCGTGTCTGCCGGGAGTTGGTCGACATGGGCTGCGACGAGCTGAGCCTCGGCGACACGATCGGTGTGGCAACCCCCGGGCATGTGCTGGAACTTCTCGCCGCGCTCAACGAACAGCGCGTCCCCACCGACGTGTTGGGCGTGCACTTCCACGACACCTACGGCCAGGCCCTCTCCAACACCCTGGCCGCCCTCCAGCACGGCGTCACCACCGTGGACGCCTCCGCCGGCGGCCTCGGCGGCTGCCCGTTCGCCAAGTCCGCGACCGGCAACCTCGCCACCGAAGACCTCGTGTGGATGCTCCAGGGTCTCGGCATCGACACCGGAGTCGACCTCGCCCGTCTCACCGCCACCAGCGTGTGGATGGCCGAACAACTGGGCCGACCCAGCCCGTCCCGCACCGTCCGCGCCCTCGGTACAACAGCGCAGCCCCACAAGGAGCAGTGACCGCCATGGACCACCGTCTCTCCCCCGAGCTGGAAGAACTCCGCCGTACGGTCGAGGAGTTCGCGCACGATGTCGTCGCGCCGAAGATCGGCGACTTCTACGAGCGGCACGAGTTCCCGTACGAGATCGTCCGCGAGATGGGCCGCATGGGTCTGTTCGGGCTGCCGTTCCCCGAGGAGTACGGCGGGATGGGCGGCGACTATCTGGCCCTCGGCCTGGTCCTTGAGGAGCTGGCCCGGGTCGACTCCTCGGTCGCCATCACCCTGGAGGCGGGTGTCTCGCTGGGCGCGATGCCCATCCACCTCTTCGGCACCGACGCCCAGAAGGCCGAGTGGCTGCCCCGGCTGTGCTCCGGCGAGATCCTCGGCGCCTTCGGGCTGACCGAGCCGGACGGCGGCTCCGACGCGGGGGCGACCCGGACGACGGCCCGGCTGGACCCGGACACCGACGAGTGGGTGATCAACGGGTCGAAGTGCTTCATCACCAACTCCGGTACGGACATCACCGGTCTGGTGACGGTCACCGCGGTCACCGGCCGCAAGCCCGACGGCAAGCCGCTGATCTCCGCGATCATCGTGCCGTCCGGGACGCCCGGCTTCACGGTCGCGGCGCCGTACTCGAAGGTCGGCTGGAACGCCTCGGACACCCGTGAGCTGTCCTTCGCGGACGTGCGGGTCCCGGCGGCGAACCTGCTCGGTGAACTCGGCCGCGGCTACGCCCAGTTCCTGCGCATCCTGGACGAGGGCCGGATCGCCATCGCGGCGCTCGCGACCGGTCTCGCGCAGGGCTGTGTCGACGAGTCGGTGAAGTACGCCAAGGAACGGCACGCGTTCGGGCGGCCGATCGGCGCCAACCAGGCCATCCAGTTCAAGATCGCCGACATGGAGATGAAGGCCCACACCTCACGGCTGTCCTGGCGCGACGCGGCCTCCCGCCTGGTCGCCGGCGAGCCCTTCAAGAAGGAGGCGGCCCTCGCCAAGCTGTACTCCTCCACGATCGCCGTGGACAACGCGCGTGACGCCACCCAGGTGCACGGCGGCTACGGCTTCATGAACGAGTACCCGGTGGCCCGCATGTGGCGGGACTCCAAGATCCTGGAGATCGGCGAGGGCACCAGCGAGGTCCAACGGATGCTGATCGCCCGCGAGTTGGGCCTCGCGGGCTGAGAGCACGCTAGACCGCCGCCGGACTGTCCAGCCCCACCGACAACTCCCCCGAGATCAGGGCGACATGGCGGTAGGCCCGTTCGGCGGCGGCCACCACCCGTTCCTGTACGGCTGGTTCGCCGAGCGTGCGGTCGAGGCGCTCGGTGAAGGCCGCCCAGCGGGTGCGGTCGCCGCTGCCGTAGTACGCGGCTCCGTTCCCGTCCGTGAGCCGGTACGCCTCGGTGACGTACCGGTACAGGAACATCGCGCCGAGGGTGGAGCCCTCCAACACGTAGAGGATGCCTAGGAGTTCGCGGGGTTCCGTGGCGGCGGTGCGGTGTATCTCCTGGGCGAACTCCGCGGCGGCCGGGCCGGGTTCGGGGGCCGTGCCCCGGTTGGCGAAGTGGTGCAGGTCGCGTTCGACGAGGGGCAGCTTCACGAGGTCGGGTGACCACACCGAGGCGACGGACGGGCAGGTGACACGAGTGAGTTCGCCCTCCAGCGCCTCCAACACCACGCGGTAGGCGGCGAGTTGGCCGACGTAACGGTCCAGCGGGAGGGTGCCGGCGAGCATCGCGGTGGCGAACCCGGTGGTCTCCAGGGCCTGGTGACGGGCGCGGGTGCTGTTCCTCAGGCGTCCGCTCAGCCCGTCCGTCATACGCCGCTCCGCTGCCGGACCGTCGCGAGCAGACGGTCGATGAGGTGGCCCTTGCGTTCGATCGTCACGTCGAAGTAGGCGGCGCTGCGCTCGGAGCGGCACACGCCGTGCACGGCGTCCTTCGCGGCGCGCTTCAGGGCCACGGCCTCCTCGGCGAGCGCGAGGAGCGTGCCCTCCAGTTTCGGGTGACCGAGAACGTACGGTTTGAAGTCCTCGGCGGGCGGTACGTCGCCGTCCTCGTCGAGGAGTTCCAGGAAGACCCGGTTGCCCAGGCCGTCGAAGTCCTCGTGCGTGTTGGCGCCGCCGAGTTCGGGCACGAAGTCGGTCAGGTCGTTGAACAGCTGGCTGGCGAGGCCCAGTTGACGCATCGCGCCGTCCAGGGCGAGCCGGTCGTCCTCGACCACGCGCAGCCCCGCGACCGCCGCGTCGAGCGGCATCCAGAACAGGGTCCCGGTCTTCAGGGCGGCCGTGGACTCCCAGAAGTCGATCCGCGCGGCGCGCGGCGCGGCCAGCAACTCGGCCCGCGTGAGCGCCGTACGCGAGGACAGGTCGACGGCCTGTCCGGTGAAGCCGTTGCCGACCGCGCGCACCAGGCTGTCCACGACGGCGGGGTCGGCCGCGTGCCGGAGCGCGGACATGATCAGCCAGGCGCCGGTGTTGAGGGCGAGCGGGGTGCCGTGGGTGGCGTGCAGGGCGGCTTCGCCGTAGCGGACCTCGCTGCCGTCCTGGATGTCGTCGAGGGCGACCGCGGCCTTCAGCAGAATCCTTACGGCAACTGCCGTACGGCGGATCACCGCGAGGTCGGCGGTGTTCTCCAACTCCTCGGGGAATCCCCGGTAGTTGCGGTACGCCCAGTACACCATCGAGGGCCGCAGCGGGGCCCGGCCGCCGGGTGCCCCGGGTGTGGGCGACAGTGCCTGCTGGCCCACCTTCGAGCCGAGCGCGTCGGCGACCGGTTCGTACAGGGCGCGGCGCAGGGCCGTGTCGTAGACGGAGCCGGCCGCCTCCCGCGCGGGGGCGGTGAGCGTGTCGAGGAACTCGGCCAGGTCGTCCTCCAGCAGGGCCGCGTCGCTCCGTACGACCTCTTCCACGTCCGTCGCATCCATCGTGGTAGCCACTCCACCTCCGCAGGTCGCCGAACACCAGTGCGCCGAGCTTGCTAGGCACGAGCATGATCACAACGGAGGGGCGGGACAAGGTGGTTGAAAGCCAAAGTGCGACGACGCCGTCCGCTCGGGCTCAGGAGCCCGGCGTCCGCGCGGAGCGGGGTACGGGGCCGCCCAGCAGACCCAACTGCTGCGCTCTGGCGCCCAGGGCGACCCGTCCCACGACGTTCCAGCGGTCCATCACCCGTTGCACCCGCCGCTGCACCGTCCGGTGCCCGATGCCCAGTCGACGGCCGATGGCGGCATCGCCCAGACCCCGGTAGAGCAGGCGGATGATCACGATGTCCATGTGGTCGAGATCCGCCGCACGTTCCAGTGACACGACGCTCAAAGCAACCCCCCGGTTACGGAATCCCTTACAGCTCTTAGGCCACCCTAACCTTGCGGGTTTACCCATAGCCTCATCAATACTGAGTAAAAACTCCCCAAAGCACACACGTGCAAAGTGGCGGCATTACGCCAGACCTCGCGGCGGAAGGAACGCGTCACTGCCGTAGGGACTCCGCGGGTTCGACGCGTGATGCCCTGATCGCCGGGTAGAGGCCGGCCAGCAGGCCGGTGACGAGACCGACCGCCGGAGCCGCCGCCGCGGTCGCGGGATGGACGATGGGCGTCCACTCCCGTACGACCGCCACACCGACCACCGTGACCGTGCCGAGGGCAGTGCCCAGCAGCCCGCCGAGCGCGCCGAGGACCCCGGACTCGGCGAGGAACTGCGCGGCGACATGCCGGCCACGCGCCCCGAGCGCCCTGCGCAGTCCGATCTCCTGCCTGCGCTCCAGCACCGCCACCAGGGTGGTGTTGGCGATCCCGACGGTCCCGATGACCAGACAGAGCGCCGCGAGGAGCAGGAACAGCTGGTCGAGGTCGGATCCCACCGTCGAGCGCAGCTGCCCGGGGTCCGGCGGGGCGATGGTCCGGAAGTACTCCGGGTGGTCGGGGCGCAGGGCGAGCGCGGCCTCGTCGGCGATCTGGTGGGCCGCACCGAGCCGGGTGGAGATCAGCATCCGGGGCTCCGAGGCGGTCGCCGTCCCCCAGACCCGCTCCGCCGTCCACCTCGGCACGACGACGGAGAGCAGGAGATCGGCCTTTCTCCGCACATCGCCCACGATGCCCACCACGGTGAAGGCCTCCCCGCCGATGAAGACGGCGGGCGCGTTCTCCAGCGTGGTGATGCCGAGCCGGCCGGCCACCCCGGCACCGAGCACGGCCACCGGTGCGGCCGTCCGTTCGGCGAAGTCGTCGTACACGCGCCCCTCGACGAGGCTCGGAACCGCCGCCGCCAGAGCGCCCGGCGAGGCCGCCACGACCGTGGTGCGCGAGGTGGGGCCGGTGGCGTCCGACCTCGGCGAGGCGCTGACCATGACGTCGGCCGGCAGCCTGACGGTGAAGTACACGCCCGCGTGCTCGACGCCGTTCAGCCGCTCGATCCGCCGGTCGGCGTCCGCGGGGAAGGCGATGTCCACGAACTCGTCCCGCTGCCCTGCGTTGTCCTCCACCGTCACCTCGGTGGCGCTCAGTTCGCTGAAGCGGTTGTCGATCTGCGAGGACGCCGTGGCCGTCAGCCCGAGCACCGCGACGAAACTTCCGACACCGAGAACAGTGCCGACGGCGGTCAGCAGGGACCGCGCCGGGCGCTGCAGGATGCCCGCCGCTGCCTCCGCGCAGAGGTCGCGCAGCCGCAGCACGGAGGGCGGGACGCCGGTGCCGCGCGGTCCTTCGGGTCTGCTCATGCAGCCTCCTCACCCGGCCGCGGCCGGCGCGGGTTCGCTCAGGGCGCCGTCCCGGATGGTGATACGGCGCGTTCCACGGGCGGCGACGGCCGGATCGTGGGTGATCACCACGAGCGTCATGCCCCGGTCGTTGAGCTCGTCCAGCAGCGCCAGTACGGCGTCGGCCGTGGCGCTGTCGAGATTGCCGGTGGGCTCGTCGCACAGCAGCAGCGCCGGGCGCACCGCCAGGGCCCGCGCGATCGCCACCCGTTGCCGCTCGCCGCCGGAGAGCCGGCCGGGCAGGGCCGTAGGCCGATGGCCGAGGCCCACGGCGTCCAGCGCGTCCCGCGCCCGGTCGGTCCGCTCCCGGCGCGGGACACCGGCGTACACCATGCCCAACTCGACGTTCTCCAGGGCGCTTCGGTGGGGCATGAGGTGGAAGGACTGGAAGACGAAACCGATGCGCCGTCCCCGTACGGCGGCGCGTTCGGCGTCGGTGAGGCGGCCGACGTCGATGCCGTCGAGGAGATACCGGCCCTGCGTGGGTACGTCGAGCAGGCCGGCGATGTTGAGGAAGGTCGACTTCCCGGAGCCGGAGGGGCCGGACACGGTGACGAAGTCTCCCCGGCGCACCGTCAGGCTCGCGGGCCGCAGGGCCGTCACCGGCGGCGGACCGGGGTAAGTGCGGGCCACGGCACGGAAGTTCAGCACCGGCTCGTCGGTGACCGGCGGTTCCGGCAGCGGCCTCGCGCGGTGCGGGAGCCATCTCATCGCAGGCCGCCGGTGCCGCGCAGCCCGACGATCACCTGTTCCCCGGGGCGCAGCGCGGCCCGGGCGCCGACCGGGACAACGGCGACCTGGCCGTCGCCCTGGGTGTCGACCCGGACCTCGACCCGTCTGCGGCCGCCGTCGGCTTCGAGCACGGTGACGGAGGTCCGGCTGTCGGCCCCGGCGGACACGGCGGTGACCGGCACCACCAGGGCGCGGCCCTCGGTCGAGGCCGACTCGATGGTCAACCTCACGCCCTGCCCCGTCGTGCCGGCACCAAGTGCCTTGTCCGGCTTGACCGTCAGCCGGTAGGAGCCGGCCGGCGGCGGGTCCGCGCCCTCGGTGTCCGCCCCGTCCGCGGTCTTCCCCGACTCCGGTACGTCGGCCACCGAGGCCACCACCGCCCCGGTCTCCGCACCGCTGAGCTCCGCCAGGATCCGTACCGGCTGCCCGGTGTCGACCAACTGCCGCTGGTGCTCCTGCAGATAACCCTGGACGACCGGTTCACCGGCCGAGAGCCGGAGCACGGAGCCCGACACCCGCGCACCCACCGTCGCGGTGACCGAGTCGACGAAGGCCGGGAATCCCCGCACGAAGACCACCTCGTCCATGGGCAGCATCGGCCCCGACTCGGCCTGCGCCGCGGCGAGTTCGGTGCGCGCGGCGGCAAGATCCTGCACGGCCCGCTGCCGGGCGACACCGGCGTCGGTCGGCTGCTCCTCGGCGCCGGTCGACTGGTCCCCGGCACCGGTCGGCTGGTCCCCGGCGGCTGCCGCCCGGTCCCCGGCACCGGTCGACTGGTCCCCGGCGTCAGCCAACCGACCGTCGCTGTCCGCCGACTGGCCTCCACCGACCGACGAACCTCCGGCGTCAGCCAACTGCCCGCCGCCGTACGCCGATTGACCTCCACTGTTGGCCGACTGACTTCCACCGCTGGCCAACTGACCGCTGCCGCCCGCCGATTCGCTCCCACCACCGGCCAACTGACCGCTGCCACCCGCCGACTGACCTCCCCCGCCCGTCAACTGCCCGCCACCGTCCCCCGATTCGCCTCCGCCACCGACAAGCCCCTCCACGTCCTGCAAGGCGCGCTCCGCCGCCCGTACCGCCGCGCGCGCGGTGGCGAGCCGGTCCGTGGCGTCGGTCTCGGACTGTCGGGGGTCGTAGCCGATCGAGGCGTAGTGGCGGGCCAGTGCCGCCTTCGTGCCCTCGCCGAAGGCGTCCTTCGCGTCACCGCCCGTGTCGTGGCCGAGGCCGCGCAGGGCGGACTGCAACTGCGCCACGTCCCGGCCCTCGGCACCGGGCCTGAGGTCGCGGTACACGGGGATGGCGCCCGGCAGTACGAACACCGGGCGGCCCGAGACCTCCAGCACCACCTGGCCGTCGAGGACGCGCTGGCCCGCCTTCACCGGGACCCTGGTGACCACCGGGGCGCCCGCTCCGTCGCCGCCCGCGCTCTGCGGGGCCACCTCGACCGTCTGGCCGGCCCGCACCGTGCCCCGTAGGACGATCGTGTCCTTGAGCACCCGGTGTTCCACCGGAGCGGTGAGGACGTCCGGTTCGGGTGGCGCGGTCTCCGCCGCGGCCTGGGCCGGCGAGCGGATCAGCTGGGCGGCGGCGACCCCCGCGCCGATGAGCAGCACCGAGAGTGCCACCGTCGCCACCAGCCACCGCCGGTGCCGGGCGGGTCCGGCCGTCGTACCGTCGTTCATCCCCGCCAACTCCTCAGGATCCGGACCCTGTTGTGCGGGCCGCGGCCTTCAGTGCCGCTTCGAGCGCCTGACCCGCCTTCTTGAGTTCCTGTATGTGCCGCTCCGCCAGCCGCCGTTGCAGCCCGGCCTCCTCGTCGAACCAGACCTCGGCCACCTTCGACTTCTCCCGGCACGCCAAGTCCGCGAGGGCGGTGGCCACTTCTTCGGGGTCGGCGGTGGAGGCGGCGAACCTCGGGTCGTTCGGGGCGTCCATCGGCTCGTCGTAGGTGTAGCCGCTGTCGGCCATGCACGCCGACCAGGACCGGAAGACGCTGCGCACGCGCTCGCTCCGCTGCGCCTTCGCGTACGCCTCGTTGCTCAGGTCCATGGCGAGGGTGGAGGCGGGGTCCAGGGAGCCGTGGACGCGGCGGTACGCCTCCCCGCCGCAGCCGCCCTCGGGAAAGCTCCCGCCGGTGGCCGAGCCGTCCCGCTGTCCGGTCATGGCGGCCTCCTCCTCGGGGCCGAGCTCGGACGCCTCCAGCAGCCGCCGGGTCTCCTCCTGGTAGGCGGTCATGTCGCCGGCGGGCTTGTATCCGTAGGTCGCGGCGACGTTCCGGTCGTGGATGCCGTAGCGGAGGTCGGTGAGGGTGTCCGGGCCCATGTCCGGCAGGGGTTCGGCCGGCCGGTAGTCGAAGCCGAATCGCTTCATGCACACGGACTTCGCCTGCTCCAGGGCGTCGAAGAGGAGGTCCTCCTGCTCCGGGTCCGGCAGATACGCCTGGAGCGGGAGCACCCAGGTGGCCGGGTTCGCGGGGGCGGCGGCCCCGGTTCTCCCCGCGGGCGCGCTCTCCCGTTCGTCCTGTCCGCAGCCTGCCAGCAGCGGCAGGGCCACCGCGAGGGCCAGGACGGGGCGCGGCCACGCGGCCGCGCCCCGGGCCAGGATCGTTCTCAGCACCACTGGAACGAGGCGTTCTCGTTGTACGTGTTCACCAGGTTCTTGCTCACCGGCGTCGGAACGGCCGGCTGCAGGGAGTCCATCGCCCCGTTGTACCAACTGCTGAAATACACGCAAGCGCCGTAGGACGTATGGCTGTTGCGCGCGGAGGCGGCATTGTTCTTGATGTCCTGGCCGGCTCCGGCGCCGGTTCCCGCACAGTATTTGAGGGAGTAGTTTCCGCCGGCGGTGAGGGGCACGGATCCGAAGTTGCCGACCGCGTATCTGATGTCCCGGTACGCCCCCGCGGTACCGGAGTTGTAATACAGCCTGAACCGGAAACTGCTGTTTCCCTGACAGGCCCCCTGGATGTTCTCGTCGTCGAACCCGTCGGCCTGTGCCGGGGCGCCCGTGAACAGCAGGAATCCGGCGGCGACCGATGCGGTCAGGGCCGCGGTGAAGGCGCGCATATCTCTCTCCTCCGGTTATGGCGGGATTGGATCCTGACATCGGAAGAAAGCGCTGCCAATGCTTCTGGCGGCATTGCGCCAGAACGTCAAATCCCCCTGTTCTCAGGCCTGTTGGCTATCTAGCGTTCGTCCGGCGAACCCCGCCCCAGCGAATGAGGAGCCGCCCCAGATGGCCGACGAGATGGTCCTGAGAGCCCAGAAGTTCGTCAACTCCGTGTACGGGGCCCGCATCGGAATGACGGTGGAGGAGAACGGGCAGACCGCATGGCCCGTCATGTACGCCCTGACGCGCGCTCTCCAGTGGGAACTCGGCATCTCCCCGGTGTCGAACAGCTTCGGCCCGACCACGCTCTCCACCCTCCAGTCGAAGCACCCGAGGATCAACTCCGGCACGGCCCCGTCCGCCGACTTCGTCCGGATCATCCAGTCCGCGCTGTACTGCAAGGGCTACGACGGTGGCGCCATCGACGGTCTCTACAGCGACCGGGTCGCCTCCTCGGTGGCCCAGCTGAAGGCCAACATGGGTGTCTCCGGGGCCTATCCGGGTTCCGACCTGGTGCCGAAGGTCTTCAAGGGCCTGCTCAACATGGATGCCTACGTCACCGTCAACGGCGGCTCGGACGCCGTCCGGGAGATCCAGCAGTGGCTCAACGGCCGCTATGTGAACCGGGCGGACTACTTCGTCGTCCCCTGCGACGGCCACTACTCGCGTGACGTAGCCAAGTCGATGATCTACGCCATCCAGTACGAACTGGGCCTGGCCGACGGCACCGCCAACGGCGTGTTCGGCCCCGGCACCCAGGCGGGCCTGAAGGACCACACGCTGTCGGTGGGCTCCAGCGGCACCTGGGTACAGCTGTTCACGGCCGCCATGATCTTCAACAAGCGGTCGGGCGTACCGTTCCAGAGCTCCTACACCAGCGAACTCGCGGCCCGGGTACGGGAGTTCCAGGGCTTCGTCAAACTCCCGGTGACCGGCCTCGGCGACTACCAGACCTGGGCCTCCCTGCTGATCTCCTACGGCGACCAGACCCGCCGGGGCGAGGCCTGCGACGGTGTCACCGCGATCACGCCGGCCAGGGCGGCGACGCTGAAGGCCAACGGCATCTCGTACGTGGGCCGTTACCTCTACAACCCGTCGACGACCTCACTCCCCCAGAAGGAGATCCAGCCGGGCGAGCTGAAGACGATCGCCGACAACGGCCTGCGCTGCTTCCCGATCTTCCAGACCTACGCCCGCTCCGCCGACCACTTCAGCCCCTCACAGGGGACCGCCGACGCGCGGACGGCGGTGGCACAGGCGGTCAAGCACGGCTTCCGGCACGGGGTGCGGATCTTCTTCGCCGTGGACTACGACGCCGTCGACGCCGAGGTCACCTCGTTCGTCCTGCCGTACTTCCAGGCCGTCGACGCCGAACTGGCCCGGCTGGACAACCCGTTCCGGGTCGGCGTGTACGGCCCGCGCAACGTGTGCTCGCGCGTCTCGGACGCCGGTTACGCGACCGCTTCCTTCGTGTCCGACATGTCCTCCGGCTTCTCCGGCAACCTCGGCTATCCGATGCCCGCCAACTGGGCCTACGACCAGATCGTCACGCGGACCATCGGGTCCGGCGACGGGGCGATCGAGATCGACCACAACATCGCCTCCGGCCTCGACATCGGCGCGGGCACCTTCGACGACCCGCTCCCCGCCGAACTGCGGCTGGACCTGGAGCTGCCGACGGAGGTGCACGAGGCGCTGCTGACCGAGCTGCGCCAGACGCTCCTCACCCTGGAGCCGCCGATCCCGGAGACGTCGACCGGCAACAAGTGGTCGGTCAAGGACGCCTTCGACCTGGTCATGGCCAACGACGACCTGATCACCGGCATGGCCCGCACCCTGAAGATGCGCAAGGCCCTCATCCAGGTCCCGGTGTTCTGGGAGACCCGGCACTACACCACCTTCGCGGACTACATGGGCGACCTGGGGGTCCGCGCCTACCACCAGGGCCTGGACAGTCCGCCGCCCGGACTGGATCCCTTCATCAAGCCGGACTCCAGCACCGGCCCGGGCCAGATCTTCGCCGCCACCGCCATCAACGCCCGCAACCGGGCGATCCAGGAGGAGGTGCTCGACGCGAACATCCGCAACCCCGACAGCGACGCCGACCTCTGGCTGATCTGGCAACTCCTCAATGAGAACCCCGAGTTCAACATCCGCCAGGTCCCGTACGTGCACCGGTACCATGCCGCGAAGTACGGTGTGCGACGCCCGGCGCTGGATTCCAGCCCCGAGGACATCTTCGCGATCCTGAAGTACTACCAGGGCGACAACGCGAACGCCGAGACCGAGGCGGCGAAGCGGTTGCGGGTGTACGGGGTCTTCGAGACGTACAACGCCATCACCCGGGGTGACAGCGTCCCGGGGATCTGACAGCCGGGAGCGACGGACATGGGCAAGAGCGGCATGGGCGACACGGGCGGGGACACGACATATCTGGCCGTGGTGCGCTCACCCCGGGCGCGGCACGCGGCCACCGTGGCCCTGGCCGCGGGACTCAACCTGTTCCTCGGCTACCTCGGGAACGGGGCGCTCCAGCAGCCGTGGCGGCTGCTGGAGGTGTGGGTGCTCCCCGAGCACGGGTGGGCGCCGGCGCCGGCCCCGACGGAGACCGACGACGGGATGGGTCCCGACATCGCGGCGACGGTCCTGATCACGCTGCCCTTCCTGTTGCTGTGCGCGTTCGTGAACTACCTGGTCACGCAGGCCGTCAACGTCCACCGCCGCTGGTACGCGTTCATCGCCGCGGTGGCACTCCTCGCCCCGACGGTCGCGTTCGAGATCGACCCGCTGATGTACGCCGAGATCCCTCGGCCCTGACAGAAAGCCTTCCGATCGTGTCTCTCTCGCGTCGTACCGCCCTGAAGCGGGCCGCGCTGCTCGCCGGCGCCACCGCACTGACCGTCACCTCGGCCCCGCAGGCCCTCGCCGCCGGCCCCGTGCCGTCGCCGCCCGCGCTCGACCCCGCCTTGGTCCAGGACGCCCTGGACCGCCATCGCGCCGAACAGCGCCGGGTGTTCACCGGCCGGCCCTCGAAGAACGGCTGGGAGATGGAGCGGGTCGCGGACGCCGGCGGCACCGTGTGGACCCGGCCCGTCGTCGGCACCCCCCTCGCCGGGGTCCGGGTGCGCCTCGGAGACGTCGAGACGGTGCTCGTGCACGTGGTCCGCCGCTTCCACTACGAGGTCGACGCGCTCAGAGCCGGTGACGTGGCCGGATGGAGCGCGCCGTCGAAGGTGCGCAAGGGCCTCGCAGAGTCGAACCTCGCCTCGGGCACCGCGGTGCGGATCCGCCCCGGCTCCTATCCGTTCGGCGCACGCGGCGGCTTCTTCCCGGACCAACTCCTGGTGATCCGGGACATCCTGGCCGAGCTGGCGGGCGTCGTCCGCTGGGGCGGCGACGACCGCAGACCCGACGAGGCGCTGTTCTACGTCGACGTACGCCCGGGCGATCCGCGGCTGGCCGAGGTGGCCCGCACCCTGCGCGGGTGGAGCGACGAGCCCGGCAAGGGCGCGGGGGCTCCCGTGGACGTCCTGGGCACCCGGCGCCGCGACGCGGCCGAGGCGCTGGCCCGCCGTCAACGGGCCGCCGCCTGACGGGAGTTGGACCCGGAGTCGAACACGGCCGGGGGGCCGGGCCGTTGGATGGCGGCCACCCGGCCACTGGACATCGAGTGAGGTTAGGCTAACCTACCTTCGAATTGTCCGGCGGGCGCTCCGCCCTGTTCGAAAGCAGCCACACATGTCCAACGCCCGTGCCACCCACCTCTCCCGCCGCGGCATCCTCGCCGCGGGCGGCGCCCTCGGCCTCGGTGCCGTGCTCGCGGCCTGCGGCGACGACGACGCGAAAAGCGGTGGCTCGGACAAGGAGACGGCGGCCGCGCAGAAGTCCGGCCCCTGGACCTTCAAGGACGACCGCGGCTCCACGGTGAAGCTCGACAAGATCCCCGCGAACATCGTCGCGTTCGTCGGTGTCGGCGCCGCGCTCCACGACTACGGCATCTCCGTGAAGGGCGTCTTCGGCCCGACCAAGCTGAAGAACGGCAAGCCCGACGTCCAGGCCGGCGACATGGACATCAGCAAGGTCACGATCCTCGGCAACACCTGGGGCCAGTTCAACATCGAGAAGTACGCGGCCCTCGCCCCCGACGTCCTCCTCACCACCACGTTCGACGCCGCCGGGACCCTCTGGTACGTCCCCGAGGAGTCCAAGGACAAGATCGCCAAGCTGGCGCCGAGCGCCGCCGTCTCCATGTACGACCGCCAGCTCACCACGCCGCTCCAGCGGATGTGGGAGCTGGCCGAGTCGCTGGGCGCGGACATGACGGCCGCGACGGTCACCGACGCCAAGAAGCGTTTCGAGGCGGCCTCGGAGCGGCTGCGCAAGGCGGCCAAGGCGCGCCCCGAGATCAAGGTGCTGGCCGGTTCGGCGGCGGACACGGTGTTCTACGTCTCCGGGTCCAATCTCTCCGTCGACCTGGAGTACTACAAGGCGCTCGGCGTGAACTTCGTCGAGCCGTCCGCTGCCGCGCTCAAGGCGAGCGGTGGCTGGTACGAGAACCTCAGCTGGGAGAACGCGGACAAGTACCCGGCGGACATCATCATGATGGACGACCGGTCCGCGACGATTCAGCCCGCGGACATCACCGAGGCCACGTGGAAGGCTCTGCCGGCGGTGAAGGCGGGGCAGGTCATCTCGCGGTCGCCTGAGCCGATTCTGTCGTACGACAAGTGTGTGCCGATGGTGGAGAGTCTGGCGAAGGCGATCGAGAGTGCGAAGAAGGTCAGCTGAATCTGGGGTGGTTTCGCTTTGTGGGGAACTGCGGGCCGTGTGTGGCTGGTCGCGCAGTTCCCCGCGCCCCTTTAGGTAGGCAGCCTCACGCTTCTTCTAAGGAACCCCCCTCATGACTACGGCCGTTGCCGCCCCGTTCCGTTTCTTCTCGCTCCAGGTTGTGCGGACGGAGCGGCTTGGGCCGTCTCTTGTTCGGGTCTCCTTCGGTGGGGATGATCTGGCGTATTTCTTCTCCGACGGGTGTGATCAGTCCCTGTCGTTGTTCCTCCCTCAGCCGGGGCAGCTGGAGCCCGCCGTGCCGTATGAGCTAGGGGACGGGTGGTGGCAGGGGTGGCGTGAACTGCCGGACGACGTACGGGCCGTGATGCGCTCGTACACTCTGCGCGCCCTGCGCCGCGACACCCAAGGCAGCACGAGCGAGATCGACATCGACTTCGTGTTGCACGAACCCGCCGGGCCCGCTTCCCGTTGGGCCTCCCTCGCCTCCGCCGGTGATCGGGTCGTGCTGCTCGGACCCGCGATCGCGGACAATCGCGCGATCCGGTTCCGTCCGCCGGAGGATGCCGATCTCGTCGTCCTGTGGGGGGACGAGACCGCCGTACCGGCCGCGTCCGCCATCCTCGAAAACCTGCCGGCCGGCATTCGCGCGCGGGCGTGGCTCGAAGTCCAACACCCCGGGGACATCCAGGACTTGGTCACCGACGCCGATGCCGAGGTGACCTGGCTGGTGCGGGAGAGCCAGGGCGTCGAGGGGTCCCCCATGGCCCTCGGCGCCCTTCGGGATGCCCAACTGCCGTCTGCCGAGCGGCCGTACGTGTGGATCGCGGGCGAGTCCGGTCAAGTGAAGGCGTTGCGGCGGCACTTCGTGGGTGAGCGTGGGTTCGACCGGCGGCGGGTGACCTTTGTCGGGTACTGGCGGCAGGGGCTCAGCGAGGAGCAGTTGCGCGACGCCGGGTGACGGTGCGAGGGGCAGCTGGGGCGTGAGTGACGGCTGTCACGGGAGCGGCGGGTTTCGCGGACATTAAGTTAGGTTAGGCTTACCTAAGTTGATGTTGCGGAACCCCGCCGCTCACCTGTCCCGCACGGACTTCCCCACCGGAGGACCCCCACATGCGCTCGCACCTGCTCAATGACACGACTGCGGAGCACTACCGCCGCTCCGTGACGGAAGGCGTGGAGCGGGTGGCGGCCAAACTCGCCACCACGGAACGGCCGTTCACCGGCGTCACGGTCGACGCCCTCTCCCCCCTCATCGACCGGATCGACCTCGACCGCCCGCTCCACGACACCGCCGCGGTGCTGGACGAGCTGGACGAGGTCTATCTGCGTGACGCGATCTACTTCCACCACCCGCGCTACCTCGCCCACCTCAACTGCCCGGTCGTCATCCCGGCCGTGCTCGGCGAGGCGGTGCTCTCTGCCGTCAACTCCTCCCTGGACACCTGGGACCAGTCGGCCGGCGGCACCCTCATCGAGCGGAAACTGATCGACTGGACGAACGAGCGGATCGGCCTCGGGCCGCACGCGGACGGGGTGTTCACCTCCGGCGGCAGCCAGTCCAACCTCCAGGCGCTGCTGCTGGCCCGTGAGGAGGCGAAGACCGACAGTCTCGCCAAGCTGCGTATCTTCGCCTCCGAGATCAGCCACTTCAGCGTGAAGAAGTCCGCGAAACTGCTGGGCCTCGGGCAGGACTCCGTCGTGTCGATACCCGTCGGTGCCGACAAGCGGATGCAGACCGTCGCCCTCGCCCGTGAGTTGGAGCGCTGCAAGAGCGCAGGGCTCGTCCCCATGGCCGTCGTCGCCACCGCCGGCACCACCGACTTCGGCTCCATCGACCCGCTGCCCGAAGTCGCCGCCCTGTGCGAGCAGTTCGGGGTGTGGATGCACGTCGACGCGGCCTACGGCTGCGGACTGCTCGCCTCGCTGAAGCACCGGAGCCGGATCGACGGCATCGAGCGCGCCGACTCGGTCACCGTCGACTACCACAAGTCCTTCTTCCAGCCGGTGAGTTCGTCCGCCCTGCTGGTCCGCGACGCCGACACCCTGCGCCACGCGACCTACCACGCGGAGTACCTCAACCCGCGCCGCATGGTCCAGGAGCGCATCCCCAACCAGGTCGACAAGTCCCTGCAGACCACCCGCCGCTTCGACGCGCTCAAGCTGTGGATGACGCTGCGCGTGATGGGCGCCGACGGCATCGGCCAACTCTTCGACGAAGTCTGCGACTTGGCCGTGGAGGGGTGGAAGCTGCTCGCCTCCGACCCCCGGTTCGACGTCGTCGTCGAGCCCTCGCTCTCCACCCTCGTCTACCGCTACATCCCCGCCGCCGTCACCGACCCGGCCGAGATCGACCGCGCCAACCTGTATGCCCGCAAGGCCCTGTTCGCCTCCGGTGACGCGGTGGTCGCGGGCACCAAGGTCGCGGGCCGCCACTACCTGAAGTTCACCCTGCTCAACCCCGAGACGACGGTCGACGACATCGCCGCCGTCCTCGACCTGATCGCCGGCCACGCCGAGCAGTACCTGGGAGACTCCCTTGACCGCGCTTCCTGAACCCGCCACCAAGACCTACGACTTCGTGGGCATCGGGCTCGGGCCCTTCAACCTCGGCCTCGCCTGCCTCACCGAGCCGATCGTCGAACTCGACGGAATCTTCCTGGACTCGAAGCCCGCCTTCGAGTGGCACGCCGGCATGTTCCTCGACGGCGCCCACCTCCAGACCCCGTTCATGTCGGACCTGGTCACGCTGGCCGACCCGACCTCGCCGTACTCCTTCCTCAACTACCTGAAGGAGAAGGGGCGTCTGTACCCCTTCTACATCCGCGAGAACTTCTACCCGCTGCGCGTCGAGTACGACGACTACTGCCGCTGGGCCGCCGACAAACTCACCAACGTGCGCTTCGGCACGACGGTCACCGAGGTGACGTACGAGGACGACGTCGAGGTCTACGTCGTCCGGACCGAATCCGGTGACGTGTTCCGCGCCCGGCATCTCGTCCTGGGCACCGGCACCCCGCCGTATCTCCCGGAAGCCGTCGCGGGGTTGGGCGGCGACTTCATCCACAACTCCCGCTATGTGCAGCACAAAGCGGAGTTGCAGGCCAAGGAGTCGATCACGCTGGTCGGCAGCGGGCAGTCCGCCGCCGAGATCTACTACGACCTGCTGAGTGAAATCGACGTCCACGGCTACGAGTTGAACTGGGTCACGCGCTCGCCGCGCTTCTTCCCGCTGGAGTACACGAAACTCACACTGGAGATGACCTCCCCGGAGTACATCGACTACTTCCATGCCCTGCCGGAGCAGACCCGCTACCGCCTCACGGCCGAGCAGAAGGGCCTCTTCAAGGGCATCGACGGCGACCTCGTCAACGAGATCTTCGACCTGCTCTACCAGAAGAAGGTCGGCGGCCCCGTCCCCACCCGACTGCTCACCAACTCCTCGCTGGACAGCGCCACTTACCGCGAGGGCGTGTACGAGCTGGGGCTGCGCCAGGAGGAGCAGGAGAAGGACTACACCCTGCGCTCCCAGGGCCTGATCCTCGCCACCGGCTACAAGTACGCCGAGCCGGAGTTCCTCAAGCCGGTCCACGAGCGGCTGCGCTACGACTCGCGAGGCAACTTCGACATCGCGCGCAACTACTCGATCGACAGCACAGGCCGGGGCGTCTTCCTCCAGAACGCCGGCGTCCACGCGCACAGCATCACGTCCCCCGACCTGGGCATGGGCGCGTACCGCAACTCGTACATCATCCGTGAGCTGCTCGGCACCGAGTACTACCCGGTCGAACAGACCATCGCGTTCCAGGAGTTCGCAGTATGAGCACCCTCGCCACCACAGACACCTTCACCTTCCGCCCCCTCGACCCGCTCCAGGACGCCGAGTTGCTGCACCGGTGGCTCACGCACCCCAAGGCCGCGTTCTGGATGATGCAGGACGCGAAACTGGAGGACGTCGAGCGCGCCTACATGGAGATCGCGGCCGACGAGCACCAGCACGCGCTGCTCGGGCTGCGGGACGGTGTCCCCGTCTTCCTGATGGAGTACTACGACCCCCGTCATCGCGAACTGGTGGGCCTGTACGAGCCGTTGCCAGGTGACGTCGGCATGCACTTCCTGACGCCGGCCACCGAGACCCCCGTCCACGGCTTCACCCGCGCGGTGATCACCGCCGTGATGGCCCGCCTCTTCGAGGACCCGGCCGTCGAACGCGTCGTCGTGGAACCGGACGTGTCCAACACCGCCGTCCACGCCCTGAACGAGGCGGTCGGGTTCGTGCCCGAGCGCGAGATCCAAAAGCCGGAGAAGAAAGCCTTGTTGAGCTTCTGCACACGGGAACAGTTCGTGACGGCGACTGCGGCTACGGCGGTGTCCGCATGAGCCTCGCCGACGCCGTCGCCCACCTCTCCCCCGAGCGCTGGGAGAAGGCCAACCGCCTCCTCATCCGCAAGGCCCTCGCCGAGTTCGCGCACGAGCGACTGATCACGCCCGAACTCTCCCAGCAGGACGGCGACTTGTACGTCGTCCGCAGCGACGACGGTCTGACCCGCTACCGGTTCACCGCCACCCGGCACGCCCTCGACCACTGGCAGGTCGACGCCGACTCGATCACCCGACACCGCGACGGCGCCGAACTCCCCCTCGCCGCCCTGGACTTCTTCATCGAGCTGAAGCAGGCGCTCGGACTGAGCGAGGAGATCCTGCCGGTCTACCTGGAGGAGATCTCCTCCACCCTCTCCGGCACCTGCTACAAGCTCACCAAGCCGCAGATCCCGGTCGCCGAGCTGGTGAAGAGCGACTTCCAGGCCATCGAGACGGGGATGACCGAGGGCCACCCCTGCTTCGTCGCCAACAACGGCCGGCTCGGCTTCGGCATCCACGAGTACCTCTCGTACGCCCCCGAGACCGCGAGCCCGGTCCGGCTGGTGTGGTTGGCCGCGCACCGCTCACGGGCCGCCTTCACCGCGGGCGTCGGCATCGAGTACGAGTCGTTCATACGGCGGGAGTTGGGCGCCGAGACGGTCGAGCGGTTCGGGCTCACTCTCGTCGACCGGGGTCTCGACCCCGACAACTACCTCCTCATCCCCGTCCACCCCTGGCAGTGGTGGAACAAGCTCAGCGTCACCTTCGCCGCCGAGATCGCCCGCGGTCACCTCGTGTGCCTCGGCGAGGGCGACGACGAGTACCTCGCCCAGCAGTCCATCCGGACCTTCTTCAACAAGTCCCACCCCGAGAAGCACTACGTGAAGACGGCCCTGTCCGTCATCAACATGGGCTTCATGCGCGGACTTTCGGCCGCCTACATGGAGGCCACCCCGGCGATCAACGACTGGCTCGCCCAACTCATCGACAACGACCCGGTGTTGAAGTCCACCGGCCTGTCGATCATCCGCGAGCAGGCCGCCGTCGGCTACCGCCACCTGGAGTACGAGGCCGCGACCGACCGCTACTCGCCGTACCGCAAAATGCTCGCCGCGCTGTGGCGCGAGAGCCCGGTCTCCTCGCTCCAGGACGGCGAGTCCCTCGCAACGATGGCCTCGCTGGTGCACCTCGACCACGAGGGCGCGTCCTTCGCCGGCGCGCTGATCGAGCGGTCGGGGCTGGCCCCGGTGGAGTGGCTGCGGCGCTATCTGCGGGCGTACTTCACCCCGTTGCTGCACAGCTTCTACGCCTACGACCTGGTGTTCATGCCGCACGGCGAGAACGTCATCCTCGTCCTGAAGGACGGTGTCGTCGAGCGCGCGATCTACAAGGACATCGCCGAGGAGATCGCCGTCATGGACCCGGACGCGGTGCTGCCGCCGACGGTCGAGCGGCTGCGCGTCGAGGTCCCCGAGGACAAGAAACTGCTCTCGATCTTCACCGACGTCTTCGACTGCTTCTTCCGCTTCCTCGCCGCCAACCTGGCCGCCGAGGGCGTCCTGGAGGAGGACGACTTCTGGCGTACGGTCGCGGACGTCACCCGCGAGTACCAGGACGCGGCGCCCGAACTCGCCGACAAGTTCCGGCAGTACGACATGTTCGCGCCCGAGTTCTCGCTGTCCTGCCTCAACCGTCTCCAACTGCGCGACAACAAGCAGATGGTGGACCTGGCGGACCCGGCCGGCGCGCTCCAGCTCATCGGCACCCTGAAGAACCCGATCGCCGGGTTCTGACCCCACAAGCAGGCGGGCACCCCGGGGTACGGTCCCCCGGGGTGCCCGCCCCATGTACAGATACTGCTCAACTACTGTGCGGGCCAAGGAACTTGGGGCGACCGGTAGTAGTCGATCCCCAGCGCGTCCCACCTCGGAGCCTGCGCCGCGAGCCGCACCTTGTACGTGTCCCAGTCGTGCGTCGAGGCCGGCGACCAGCCCAGCTCGGCCACGCCCGGGAGCCTCGGGAAGGCCATGTAGTCGATGTTCGCGCCGGTCACGATCGTCTCCGACCACAGCGGCGCCTCGACGCCCTTGATCGCCGAACTCGGCGCCCCAGGAAGGTAGTTGCCCGGGTCCCAGTCGTAGGACCGCTTGACCTCGACGAGCCCGGCCCAGTCCTGGCCGAGCGGGGTGTCCTCGGTGTACTTCATGTCGAGGTAGACCCGGTCGGCGGGCGAGAGGATCAGCCCGGTGCCGTTCTTCGCGGCCTCGGCGACCTGCGCCTTCTCGGCGGCGTCGGTGTCGTCGAGACCCCAGTACTGGGCGAGCGCGCCCTTCACCGGGTGGGCGCCGGTGATCTGGTGCCAGGCGATCACCGTCTTGCCGTACTTGGTGACGATCGGCTGCACCCGGTCCATGAACTTGACGTAGTCCTCATGGCTGGTGGAGTGCGCCTCGTCGCCGCCGATGTGGAGGTAGCGGCCCGGGGTGAGCGCGGCCAGTTCGCGGATCACGTCGTCCACGAAGCGGTAGGTGAGATCCTTGCCGACGCACAGCGAGCTGAAGCCGACGTCCGTGCCCGTGTAGAGCGGGGGCGCGACGCCGTCGCAGTTCAGGTCGGCGTAGGAGGCGAGGGCCGCGTTCGTGTGGCCCGGCATGTCGATCTCGGGGACCACTTCCAGGTAGCGCGAGGAGGCGTAGCGGACGATCTCCTTGTAGTCGTCCTTCGTGTAGTAGCCGCCGGTGCCGCCGCCGACCTCGGTCGAGCCGCCGTAAGTCGCCAGGCGGGGCCAGGAGTTGATGGCGATGCGCCAGCCCTGGTCGTCGCTGAGGTGCAGGTGCAGGGTGTTGATCTTGTAGAGCGCCAACTCGTCGATGTAGTGCTTGACTTGGGCGACGGTGAAGAAGTGCCGGGAGACGTCGAGCATCGCACCGCGGTAGGCGTAGCGCGGGGAGTCCTCGATGGTGCCGCCCGCGATCTGCCAGGGGCCGGGCTGCCGGGAGGTCTTCTCGACTGCGGCGGGCAGGAGTTGGCGCAGGGTCTGGACGCCGTGGAAGAGTCCGGCGGGCCTGCTCGCGGTGATGGTGACACCGGAGGGCGTGCTGTCGAGCCGGTAGCCCTCGGCGCCGAACGTGCCCTTGGTCAGGCGGAGTTGGATGCCGCCCTTGCCGTGCGAGGTGATGGGCAGCCGGTAGCCGGTGGAGGGGCGCAGGATGCCCGCGAGGTACGCGCCGATCCGGCGTGACTCACGGGTGTCGTCGACGCGGATCCGGGTGGCGCTCGTGATCCGGTACGGGTGGCCCGCGGGGGTGACCTTGGCGGGTGCCGGGACCACCCGGCCCAGCGGGGTTGCGGTGGCGGGCGCGGCAGCGGGTGCGGCGCCGACGACGGACACGCTCGCGGCGGCGACGAGCAGCAGCGAACCGAGGAGGCGGGTCGTTCTGTGGCGCTGTCTCACAAGGCGTCTCACGAGCGGTCCCTTCCTTTGAACTTCCCTTGAGCCCGGACAGGTACAGACCATTCTGTCGCCTGACCGGTGGAAGAATCCCTCCCATGGCGGAAATCATCCAGAAGGACGGCACCTGGATCTTCGACGGCGACGCCCTGCGGCTGACTCCCGGGCGGGACAAGAACGTCGGCCTGTTCCGCAAGACACTGGGCGAACTCGTCGTCCCGCTGGGCGCGTTGGCGGGCGTCTCCTTCGAGCAGGGCCGCAGATCGGGGCGGCTGAGACTGCGGCTGCGCGACGGCGCCGACCCCCTGCTGCACGCCACCGGCGGCCGGCTCACCGAGGGCGACGACCCCTATCAACTCCCCGTCGAATCGGACCGGTACGGCGTCGCCGAGTACTTCGTGGACGAGGTCCGCAGCGCCCTGCTGCTCGACCAGGTCCCGGCCGACCCGGTGGACGAGTACCTGCTGCCGGGCCCCGCCGTACCGCTCTCGGTGTCCGCCGGGGACGGCACGGCGAGCTTCGACGGCGAGCGCGTCCGGCTGGAGTGGAACTGGAAGACCGAGGACGCCAAGTCCGCCGCCGGCGCCCGCACCCTCGCCGTCACGGACCTCGTCGGCGTGGAGTGGCGCCCCTCGGCCGGTCTCGAGAACGGCTACATCCGCTTCTCGGTGCGCAACGCGCCGACCAAGGCTCCGCCCAAGTACGACCCCAACTCCGTCGAGCTGTGGGGCTTCAAGAAGGACCCGCTGATGGCCCTGGTCGCCGCGGCCGTACAGGCGCGCCTCCCGCACCCGGCCGCCGAGACGGACGTACGACCCGAACAGCCCGAGCCCGTACGGCAGTTGGGTGCCGCGGCGGAGGACGGCCACGACGCGCTGCTGCGGCGGTTGCGGGAACTCGGGGAGCTGCACCGGGACGGGGTGCTCACGGACGAGGAGTTCGCGATGGCCAAACAGGCGGTCCTCAAACGGATGTGACCATCCGTCAGCTGAGGACCGCCTGCGGTGCCGCCTACGCCCTGCCTTCAGGGCGTACGACGCTTGCTACTTGGCCTTGCGGGCCACGGTGAAGCGGTCGATCTCGGCGCCGGTCTCGGCTATGCCGCGGACCGTCAGGGTCGTCGTACGGCCCTTCGAGGCGGGCTGCACGTCGACGCGCAGGAACGAGTAGTTGAGGTAGCGGACGCGCGACCACGCGACCGTCTCGTTGACCTTGCCGTCCTTCGTGTTGACGAAGGCGGCGACCGAGTCGAGGTCGGCGACGTGCCCCTCGTAGGAGTCCGGGGCGGAGAACGCGTACAGGCTGCGGCCGGCCGCGCCCGCCGTCACGTAGACGACACCCTCGGTCTCCGGGTACGCCGTGCCGCCGATCGGCAGCTTCTTGACGACCGCGTTCTTCTTGATGACGTCGGTGCGCTCGTACTGGTGGTTGTGGCCGTTGATGACCAGGTCCACCGTGTACTTCTCGAACAGCGGCACCCACTCGTTGCGCACTCCCCCCTCCGAGGAGTGCGCGGTGGAGGTGCAGTACGCGCAGTGGTGGAAGAAGATCACGACGAAGTCGATGTCGTGGGCGGCGCGGTACTTCTTGAGCTGCGCCTCCAGCCACTTGGTCTGGGTGCCGCCGGAGATGCCGAGGTTGGCCGGGATCTCGAAGGACACGTCGTTGGCGTCCAGCGAGATGACCGCCGTGTTGCCGTAGACGAAGGAGTAGACGCCCGGCAGGTTCGCCTTGTCGGGGCCGTTGTCCGGCAGGTTCCAGCGGGCGTCCTCGCCGCCGTAGCCGTTGGGCGAGTACCAGGCCTCCATGTCGTGGTTGCCGTAGGCGGGCATCCACGGCACGGACTTGGCGACCGACTCCGTCTGCGCGAGGAACTGGTCCCACGTACGCGAGTCGAAGCCGGTGTCGGTGGTCTGGCCGGCGCCCGCCGGGTCGGCGTAGCAGATGTCGCCGGCGTGCAGGTGGAAGGCCGGGTTCTGGCCGAGCAGCAGGCTGTTGTTGGCCAGGCCGTGGTAGCCGACGCCCTCGTCGCCGAAGGCCGTGAAGGTGAACGCCTTCTTGTGGTCGGGGGCGGTGGTGAAGGTGCCCAGCGTGCCGAGCAGGTGGGCCTCGGCCGGGTCGAAGCCCGCGTGGCCGACGCCGTAGTAGTACGTCTTGCCCGGGCGCAGGTGGGTCAGCTTGGCGTGCAGGTAGTACTGGGTGTGGTCGCCGCTCGCGCCGACGCCCGCCGGGGTGTACAGCGTGCGCACCTCGGCCTCGATCTTGCGGGAGAGGTCCCAGGGGTGCGCGCCGATCCGGACGAACGGTTTCTTGACGTTGGTCGGAACCTGCCAGGAGACCGTCACCTCCGTGCTCGGGTCGTTGCCGAACGCGAGGTGGCGGCCGAACGGGGAGACGAGGGCCCCGTCGACAGACTCACCGGAGGTGGAGGCGTAGGTGGCGGAAGCCTGGCTGGGGACGGCCGCCTGGGCGACCGCGCCCGGTACGAACACGCCGCCCGCGATGGCGCCGAGGGTCACGGCACCGCCTCTGACCATCGTGCGCCGCGAGAATCTCGCGCGCAGGTATTCGTGCTGTTCCGCCATGCTCATGCGCTCAGCGAGCTCCGCGGGTACTCCCATACGAGGAATGTCCATGGCGTCTGAAACTCGTCGACATGAGCAACGGTGCGCAAGACACAGGATGGACAGCTTACGAACAGAGCCCCATAAGACTTTCAACAGGCCGTTGCCCGATATCGGGCAGGATTCTTGCAAACCGCCCTTCGGTACCCCAGGATCAACCGGGTGCACGACGAACTCGTTGATCATCTGACGCGCTCCACGACCCTCAACCGGGGCGAGGCACTGCGGGTGATCCAGGACGTGCTCGCCTACTTCGACGAGACGACCGAGGACTACGTCCGTCGCCGCCACCGCGAGCTCCAGGCCCAGGGCCTGGTCAACGCGACGATCTTCGACCGGATCGAGGCGGACCTGAAATACCGGGCCGTGGCCCCGCCGGAGCTGACGCTCCGACAGCTGCGCCGGATCGTCTACGGCTAGGAATACCCATACATGTGCGGAATTGTCGGATACATCGGCAGGCGTGACGTTGCTCCCCTTCTGCTGGAGGGCCTGCAGCGGCTGGAGTACCGCGGCTACGACTCGGCGGGCATCGTCGTGACGACCCCCAAGACGGCCGGCCTGAAGATGGTCAAGGCCAAGGGCCGGGTCCGTGACCTGGAGGCGAAGGTCCCGGCACGCTTCAAGGGCACCACCGGAATCGCCCACACCCGCTGGGCCACGCACGGCGCCCCGTCCGACGTGAACGCCCACCCGCACATGTCGGCCGACAGCAAGGTCGCCGTCGTCCACAACGGCATCATCGACAACGCGTCGGACCTCCGGAAGAAGCTGGAAGCGGACGGCGTCGAGTTCCTCTCCGAGACCGACACCGAGGTCCTCACCCACCTCATCGCCCGCTCGCAGCACGAGAAGCTCGAGGACAAGGTCCGCGACGCCCTCCGGGTGATCGAGGGGACGTACGGCATCGCCGTTCTGCACGCCGACTTCCCCGACCGCATCGTGGTGGCTCGAAACGGCTCCCCGGTGGTCCTCGGCATCGGCGAGAAGGAGATGTTCGTCGCCTCGGACATCGCCGCACTCGTGACCCACACGCGTCAGATAGTGACCCTGGACGACGGCGAGATGGCCACCCTCAAGGCCGACGACTTCCGGACATACACGACCGAGGGCACCCGCACCACGTCCGAGCCGACCACCGTCGAGTGGGAGGCCGCCTCCTACGACATGGGCGGCCACGACACCTACATGCACAAGGAGATCTTCGAGCAGGCCGACGCCGTGGACCGCGTCCTGCGCGGCCGCATCGACGACCGCTTCTCCACCGTGCACCTCGGCGGCCTGAACCTGGACGCCCGCGAGGCCCGCCAGATCCGCCGCGTCAAGATCCTCGGCTGCGGCACCTCGTACCACGCGGGCATGATCGGCGCCCAGATGATCGAGGAGCTGGCCCGCATCCCCGCGGACGCCGAGCCGGCTTCGGAGTTCCGCTACCGCAACGCGGTCGTGGACCCCGACACCCTCTACATCGCGGTCTCCCAGTCGGGCGAGACGTACGACGTCCTGGCGGCGGTCCAGGAGCTGAAGCGCAAGGGCGCCCGTGTCCTCGGCGTGGTCAACGTCGTCGGCTCGGCGATCGCCCGCGAGGCGGACGGCGGCATGTACGTGCACGCCGGCCCCGAGGTCTGCGTCGTCTCGACCAAGTGCTTCACCAACACCACAGTGGCGTTCGCCCTGTTGGCGCTCCACCTCGGCCGCACCCGCGACCTCTCGGTCCGCGACGGCAAGCGCATCATCGAGGGCCTGCGCAAGCTCCCGGCCCAGATCACCGAGATCCTGGACCAGGAGGAGGAGATCAAGAAGCTGGCCGCCGAATACGCCGAGGCCCACTCGATGCTCTTCATCGGCCGGGTCCGCGGCTACCCGGTGGCCCGCGAAGCTTCTTTGAAGCTCAAGGAGGTCTCGTACATCCACGCCGAGGCCTACCCCGCCTCGGAGCTGAAGCACGGCCCCCTGGCCCTGATCGAGCCAGCCCTCCCCACGGTCGCGATCGTCCCCGACGACGACCTCCTGGAGAAGAACCGCGCGGCCCTGGAGGAGATCAAGGCCCGCAGCGGCCGCATCCTCGCGGTGGCCCACCAGCACCAGGAGAAGGCTGACCAGACGATCGTCGTCCCGAAGAACGAGGACGAGCTCGATCCCATCCTGATGGGGATCCCGCTCCAACTCCTGGCGTACCACACGGCGTTGGCGCTGGGGCGGGACATCGACAAGCCCAGGAACCTCGCCAAATCAGTCACGGTCGAGTAGGGGTTTTAGGGGCGCGGGGAACTGCGCGACCAGCCCCCGCGCACCCGCAGCGGCCAACGAAACAAATAGGACCCCCACGTGTTGCCTCAAACACGTGGGGGTCCTCTCAGCTGCCGATCAGCCTGTCGCCGTCACGCCCCGACCAGCAGCCCGCCGTGGAAGCACAGTTGGCCAGTGAGCCAACGCCGCAGTCGCCGAGTACCAGGCAACGGCCCCCGCAGCGACACCGAACCACCCCCCGACCTTGCCCAGCCCGTCATTCCCGGCGAACTGAGCAATCGCAAGCAGCACGAGGGACACGAAGAACAACCCGTAGGTCCCCTGGGTGAGTTGATCCCCTCCGGCAAGAGTCACGGAGAGGGCGACCAGGGCGAAGAGGACCAGGAACAACCCCGCCGCGTTGTCCGAGGCGGAGCCACCCGCACTCACGGCCCAGGTGAACCAGAGCGCCCCGAACGCCGAGAACGCCGTACCGGAGACCGTGTCGCCGTCGCGGAACGCGAGCAGTCCGACGACGAAGAGGGCAACTCCGCCCACGTAGTGGGCGATTGACACGGCGTCAGCTGTAGAGACCCCGTTGATGACATTCGTGTACCCGAGCCCGAAGGCCAACAGGGTGATTCCCAGGGCGAGTCGGCCGACGATCGAGGTGGTGCTTCCCGCAGAGACGTCATTGTCCACGGCGGGCTCCCTTCATGCATGTGCGGTTGTGCGGTGTGACCGATATATGCCCTTCACAAGGACACAAACACCTCTGCACAGCAGGAAATCAGGGCAGACCGACAAGTTCTGACCGCGCGTCAGGGAAGAACTCGGACTACCCGTCAGGGAATGACGATGACCGGCCGCTGCGCCCGCTTGGCGAGCCGCCCCGCGACGGAGCCGAAGATGCGCCCGACGATGCCGTGGGTCGAGCCCACGACGATCGCGTCCGCCTCGTACTCCCGTCCCACCTCTTCGAGTTCGTGGCAGATGTCGCCACCACGCTCGACGAGAATCCAGGGCACTTCCGCCAAGTACTCGGCGCACGCCAGCTCCAGACCCAGCACCTCGGTGCGGTGGTCCGGCACATCGACGAAGACCGGTGGCTCGCAGCCGGCCCACACCGTGGTGGGCAGCCGGTTGGCGACGTGGACGATGACGAGACCCGAGCCCGAGCGATGGGCCATGCCGATCGCGTAGGCGAGGGCACGCTCACTGGACGTGGAGCCGTCGAAGCCGACGACCACGCCGTGCTTGAAGGCTGGATCGCAGGAATGACGTGGCTGTTCCGCCGCCAGGGGCTCGGCCGCCGTGGGATCGGCGACGGGGCGCTTGCGGTCCGCTGGTTCGAAAGATTCGTGACCGGCCATGGGTGTCTCGGCTTTTTGATCCTCTTGGGAGGGGACAACAGGATGCGGCGGAGCTGTGTCCGGGAATCATCTTCCCAACCCCATACCCCCAAGGGTACGGCGGCACTCCTCCTTAGCCCATATCCCGCACATGCTCCGGCGGAGTTCCCCGGAGCATGCACGAGGGGGCGCCCGTAACGCAATGGTTGCTGCCCCGTACAGGCGGTTTGCACAGGATTCACTTATCCATCGCAGCCCATGTCCCTCCATGGACTGCGATGGACTGCCCTACAGTGACCGACGCATCGAACACGCGTTGAACCGGGCGAGCCCCCGCCGCGTCGAACCGGCGACGAGCAGCCGCCCCAGGGAGCACGCCATGTCCGGACACCGCACGACCTCCGAGCCGAACCCCCGTCACGACAGCACGACCGACGTGGTCCGCTGGGCGGTCTTCAGCTGTGTCCTCGTCCCCGTGGTCCTCCTCTGGTACGGCACCTCGTTCGCCGGCGCCACCGGTACGGCCCTGGGCCTCGCGGCCGTCACCGCCGCCTGCCGGGTGCTGCTGCGCCGGTCCGAACAGGGCGCGGCCCGACTGCTGCCCGAGGAGCAGACACCGCCACTGGCCGAAGAACACTCCTCGCACCGCGGCCACCGCCACCGGGCCCCGGCGGGGGCGCACAGGGGCGGGCGGCACGCCGGGGGAAGTACACCGGTCGACTGACCGGTTTCCGCGCACGCGCCCGACGCTTTTCAGCCAACTTCCGGCTACCGTGCATCTGTTGTCCGAACCACCCCCCAACCCCCGTTCCACCTGCACCGAAAGGGTCTGGGGGGCCTTGCGCACCCTACGGGGATTGGCCACTACGACGAGGCGCACTTCCCTGCACGGCCCACGAGTGCAACGCTTCGTGATCGAATGCTTCACGCCAAGTTGCCATGTCGACAATGTGCCGGTTGCCGAACTGGTCACCCCGGCACCACGCGACACAGTAGATTCGATCTTGACGTCTTACGGCGGGGGACTCGTGCAGGACCGAGGGGAAACGTGCAGGAGCGACACAACCGAGGAGCCGCGACCACCGAGGGGGGCTTAGCAGTATGAGCCACGACTCCACTGCCGCGCCGGAAGCCGCGGCCCGGAAGCTTTCCGGGCGACGCCGCAAGGAGATCGTCGCGGTGCTGCTGTTCAGCGGCGGCCCCATCTTCGAGAGTTCCATACCGCTGTCGGTGTTCGGAATCGACCGGCAGGACGCCGGAGTTCCGCGCTACCGCCTTCTTGTGTGCGGTGGCGAAGAAGGACCGCTGCGCACGACCGGCGGGCTGGAACTCACCACACCGCACGGCCTGGAGGCGATCTCACGGGCGGGCACCGTTGTCGTGCCGGCCTGGCGGTCGATCACCTCGCCGCCGCCGGAGGAAGCACTCGACGCGATCCGCCGGGCGCACGAAGAAGGGGCCCGCATCGTCGGCCTGTGCACCGGCGCCTTCGTGCTGGCCGCGGCGGGCCTGCTGGACGGCCGTCCCGCGACCACCCATTGGATGTACGCGCCGACGCTGGCCAAGCGCTATCCGTCGGTGCACGTGGATCCGAGGGAACTCTTCGTCGACGACGGTGACGTGCTGACGTCCGCCGGTACGGCGGCCGGAATCGATCTCTGTCTCCACATCGTGCGGACGGACCACGGCAACGAGGCGGCCGGCGCGCTCGCCCGGCGCCTGGTGGTCCCCCCGCGCCGAAGCGGCGGTCAGGAGCGCTACCTCGATCGGTCTTTACCAGAGGAGATCGGCGCCGACCCGCTCGCGGAGGTCGTCGCCTGGGCGCTGGAGCACCTCCACGAACAGTTCGACGTGGAGACGCTGGCGGCACGCGCGTACATGAGCAGGCGTACGTTCGACCGCCGCTTCCGCTCGCTCACCGGGAGCGCTCCCCTGCAGTGGCTGATCACGCAGCGGGTGCTCCAGGCACAGCGTCTGCTGGAGACGTCGGACTACTCGGTGGACGAGGTCGCGGGTCGCTGCGGCTTCCGCTCGCCGGTGGCTCTGCGCGGCCATTTCCGGCGCCAGTTGGGCTCGTCGCCCGCCGCCTACCGGGCCGCGTACCGGGCCCGCAGGCCGCAGGGCGACAAGCAGGTGGACGGCGACGGCGCTCCGGGTCAGCCCGGCGGTCCGGCGTCCCTGGGTCCGGCCGGGCTGCCGCCCGCGCTGCACCCGGACGGCCCGGTGCCGATGCAGTCGCGTCGTGCGGCGGCGAGCGCGCTGTCGGCGACAGCGTCCGCGTCGGGCTCCGCCGCGGAGAACGGCCGTGAGGCGTACGCCACAAGCCGGGCCGCGAGTCTGCCCGGCCAGCGGAGCGCGACGTAGCGACAGCACGCCCCCGGAGGTCTCTCGCAGGAGATCTCCGGGGGTTTTCGCATGTACCGGGGGCACAAGGTCAGCGCACGGTCGGCTCAGCCGGGCGGCACGCACCTTAAGGTTAGACACATGAACGATCGCATGGTGTGGATCGACTGCGAGATGACCGGCCTCTCGCTGTCAGACGACGCTCTCATCGAGGTGGCCGCCCTCGTCACCGACTCCGAGCTGAACGTGCTCGGCGAAGGGGTGGACATCGTCATCCGCCCGCCGGACCAGGCGCTGGAGACGATGCCGGACGTAGTACGCCAGATGCACACCGCATCCGGGCTGCTCGACGAGCTGGCCGGCGGTACGACGCTGGCCGACGCCGAGGAGCTGGTCCTGGCGTACATCCGGGAGCACGTCAAGGAGCCGGGCAAGGCCCCCCTGTGCGGCAACTCGGTCGGCACCGACCGCGGTTTCCTGCTCCGTGACATGCCGACGCTGGAGGAGTACCTCCACTACCGCATCGTGGACGTGTCCTCGGTGAAGGAGCTGGCGCGCCGCTGGTACCCCCGCGCGTACTTCAACAGCCCCGAGAAGAAGGGCAACCACCGCGCCCTCGCCGACATCCGCGAGTCCATCGCCGAACTGCGCTACTACCGCGAGGCGATCTTCGTCCCGCAGCCCGGCCCCGACTCGGAGACGGCCCGCACGATCGCCGCGAAGCACGTCCTGCCCACCTCGTAAAAGGCGTGCGCGAGCACCCCTTCGGACCCTGTACACTTTTTCTCGGCCGGTCGGAAACTTACAGAGTGAACGACCGGGCATGGTGGGTGTAGCTCAGCTGGTAGAGCACCTGGTTGTGGTCCAGGAAGTCGCGGGTTCAAGTCCCGTCACTCACCCTGAGTAATCAGCCGGTGACTTCGGAAACGAGGTCACCGGCTGATTCGTTTTCTCGCGGCTTTTCAGGAGCCTTTTCGCTGAGCCCTCGATCTCCTGCGTGGAGATCGAGGGCTCTTTCATGCGTCCAGTGCCGTGTCAGGGAGCGTTTGCCCTGCCGCTTTGTCGGGTGGGTCCAGCTCCAGGGTGCACGGCGGCGCGGCAAGGAAGAGGTTTCCTGACGCGGCGCTACCGTCACGAGGGTGACAGGAATCAATGCCGACCAGCGATGGTCCGAATCCATGCCGGCGGCCTATGAGCAGTACCTCGTGCCGGTGGTCTTCCGGCCGTTCGCCGAGGACCTGGCCGCCCGGGCGGCGGCACTCCACCCGCGGCGAATCCTCGAACTCGCCGCAGGGACTGGCGTGTTGACAGCGGACCTGCTCGCAGCGACACCCTCGGCCGAGGTGACGGCCACCGACCTGAACGAGACCATGGTCGCTTTCGGGTCGACCCGGGCTCCGGGCGCGGTATGGCGGCAGGCCGACGCGCAGCAACTGCCGTTCCCGGACGGAGGCTTCGACCTGGTGGTCTGCCAGTTCGGTGTGATGTTCTTCCCCGACCGCGTCGAGGCCTTCACCGAGATCCACCGGGTGCTGGCCCCGGGCGGCCGATTCCTGTTCAACACCTGGGGCCCGCTCAGGACGCACGCCTTCGAAGTCGCGCTGCAGGCTGGGCTGGAGCGGGCCTTTCCGGTCGACCCGCCACGGTTCTTCCAGACGGTTCCGCACGGCTACGCCGACCCCGCTGTCGTGGCGGCTGATCTGGCGGCCGCCGGGTTCGCCGTCGAGGACGAGCAGGAGCTGACGCTTCAGGGCCAGGCCGCGTCGACCGCCGACCTTGCCACCGGGTACCTCACCGGGACACCGGTGCGCGCGGCCGTTGAGGAGCGCGGTGACGGACAGGCTGTCCGGGCCACCGTCATCGAGGAGATGACGGCACGGCTGGGCCCGGGGCCGGTCACCGCCCCGATGACGGCGTACGTCTTCCATGCCGCGGCCTGAACGCGGGACGCGCCCGCGCAAGCGCACCGCCAAGGCCCCACCGGCGTTCAGCCCAGGGGCAGTTCGGCGCCGGGGAGTCCGCGAACGGCTGACGCTCTCGCGACCCGGGGTCCCTGGGGCTCCGTACGCGAAGCCCGCGGTCTCCCCGCTTTGTGCGACTCCGGCGTCCGGCGCAAGAGTGGTCAGATCCCGATGGAACTCGACGAGGACAGTCCGCCTCCGGCCGGGCACTGGATCTCCCTACCCGTGAGGAGAGAGGCCCTGGAATTCATCCGGGGGACGGCGGGGCCGCTTCGTCGTGTCCGGGGTCGGTCGTCGAGCGGCTCGGCTCCGTGCGCCGCAGCGATGCCGTCGATGCGTTGCGCCAGGTCGAAGTCGGCAGCGGTCAGCTTGTGCCCGGCATCGTGCGTCGTGATCCCGAAGCGGAGCCGTCCCCAGCGCAGATCGATGTCCGCGTGGTGGCTGATGAGCCGCTCGACGTCGGCAACGTGCACGATCATCGCCACGCCCCCGTGATACCGGATCGAATACGCCCGGCTGATCTCGCGCTGTACCGGGCCTGGTTCGCCCTCTGGCGCAAGGAGGTTCGCGGGTGAAGATCTGCGCGAGCTGCGACAGGCCGATGCGGGACGAAGAGACGAGAGACGTGCCCAAGATGTCGCCCTCGGGCGCGGGCACGACGCTTTACATCCACAACGTGCCCAGTCGTCTCGCGGCGGCCGCGGTCCCTTCGCGTCCATGCCTCGACCCGGTACCGTGCCATCTCCGCATCAATGGCAGCCTGCACTACAGGAGTTGAACAACAGAAGGATTGGGTTGAAGTCCCGTCACTCACGCTGATTCGTTTTCCGGCAACGGGAGCCCGCCCGCAATGGACCTGTCTGCGATGCACGCCCAACTCATCAGCACCGCCCGCCTGGATCTGATCCCCCTGAGCGCGGCGCACGCGGAGGAAATGGCGGCGGTCCTCTCCTCCCCCGCCCTCCACACCTTCACCGGCGGGGCTCCCCTCACTCCCGCCGCCCTTCGCGCTCGCTACGAGCGCCTGGTCGCCGGCTCCCCGGATCCGGCGGTCGCCTGGCTCAACTGGGTCCTCCGCCTGCGCACCGACTCCCGACTCACGGGCACCGTCCAGGCCACCGTGACCGGGTCCGAGGCCGAGATCGCCTGGGTGGTCGGAGAAGCCTGGCAGGGCCGAGGCCTGGCGAGCGAGGCGGCTCAGGGGCTGGTGGTGTGGCTCGACAAGCAGGCGGTCGCTACGGTCGTGGCGCACATCCACCCGGATCATCGGGCATCCGCAGCGGTCGCTACGGCGGCGGGCCTCACGCCGACCGGCCAGTGGCAGGACGGTGAGATCAGGTGGCGGCGCGCCACGCGTCCGTGAACTCCCGTACGCCGGCGTGCCGTTCGGCGGGATCGGTGCGGGTCGCTCTTGCCAGTACGGCGAGTTGGCCCGCCGTACCCCGCCACGCGCGCTCGTCCTCGCCGGCGTCGAGGAGGAGGCGGGCGGTGCGGGCGAGGGCGTAGACCGTCGTGCGGATGTCGATGCGGGCGCCGCGGTGCCACTCCTCGGGGGCCATGAAACGGGCCGAGCCCGGGAGGCGGTCGTCCTGGAGGACGAAGGGGCCGGGGCGGTACTCGTCGAGGTCGATGAGGTGGAGGACGTCGGCGCCGAAGTCGTAGAGGAACGCGCCGTCGTAGAGATCGACCGCCACCAGTCCCGCGGCCTCCACCGCGAGGTGGGCGTCCAGGACGCGGTCGACCGCGCGGAGGACCGAGGCGAGGGGCAGGGCGCGGAAGCGGGTGCGGGCGGGGCCGTAGAGGGACTCGCCGTCGTGCCAGGGCATGACGGCCGCCGTGCGGCCGCTGTCCGTCACGGCGATGCGGTGGAGCTGCGGGACGATCGCCGGGTGCCGTACGGCCCGGTGGAAGGCCCAGGCGCTGTCAAGTGAGCTCTGGGCGGCGGGAGTTGTCGCCTCCTTCACGAACCAGCGTTCGCCGTCCCGGAGTTGGACGCCGTACGAGACGCATCCGGAGTCCTGTTCGCGGAAGGCGCGGAAGACCATGCCCACCGTGCGGAGGTACGGCTCGGTCGCCGGGATCCCGTCAACGGCCAGGAGGGGATGGGGAGTCATGGGCATCAGCTTCTCGGACCTCCCGAAGGTCGGAAAGGCAACAACGGTTCCAGGGCCCAAGTCGGTTGTCTACAACTCCGGTTACGTTACTCACAGGCCGTCACGGGGTCGATTGGTAACCGCGGAGCGGCTCATCGGCCAAGATATCCACGAATGTTTCCGGGTTCTGGAGTGATGGGGCCACCGGCAGCCACGGCTGGTTCACCCGGGTGAAACTCATGGGTAACTTTCGCTGTGTGTCAGCGAGTTGACGCATCACGCACGCGGACGGTGCCGCAAGGACAGGAGTGCGCGGATGTCGTTCGAAGGCGTGATAAGCGTCGTGCAGTATGTGATGAATCTGATCGGCATCCTGGCCTTCGCGTTATCGGGTGCCTTTCTGGGGGTCCGAAAGGACTTCGACATTTTCGGCGTGGTGATGCTCTCGGAAGCCGTCGGTCTCGGCGGCGGGGTTTTCCGGGATCTGGTGATAGGCGTACGGCCCGTGGCGTTCAGTGATCCCGGGTATTTCTGCGCGCCGGTCATCGGCGGCCTGGTGGTCTTCTACGGCGCGCGCCTGCAGCATCACGAGCGGGCGTTCGACCTCTTCGACGCGGCGGCCCTGGGCCTGTTCAGCGTCACCGGCGCGACGAAGGCGTTCGCGTACGGGATGAACCCGGAGGCCGCCACCACCCTGGGCTTCGCCACCGCCGTCGGGGGCGGGCTCATCAGCAGCGTCCTCGCGATGGAGATCCCGCCGCTGCTGCGTGCCAACCGGGACCTGTACGCGCTCCCCGCCCTGGTCGGCGCCGGCAGCGTCGCCGTCCTGCACCACCTCCAGCTCCTGAACGAGTGGACGGCCCCGGCCGCCGCCACACTCGCCTTCGCCCTGCGCGTCCTCGCCCTGCACCACAACTGGCGCACCTCCCGCTCCCGCTTCTGGCGCAACCCGTTCGCCGGCCTGCGCGCCGCCCCCGAACCACCGCCCACCGAGGCGGACTTGGGGCACCTGGAGGACTCGGACCACCACACGGTTCTCCTACGGCGGCCCCGCGCCTGATCGGGTGATGATCATGGGGTGCGCAACGCAAGCCGGGACACCGTACACACCCGTCGATATGGGCGTATCGTCACGCTATGAGCCGTTTACCGACCTGGGAGGCTCACCATGGCGAACCATCAGCATCAAGGGTGGTCGAATCCGCATCAAGGGTGGTCGAGCCCGCAGCCTTCCGCCCGGTCGGCCCCCCGGCGGCATCGCCGATTCCCCCGATGGCGCCCGCTGACCTGGCTGATCCTGGCGTTCAACGTGGTGATGCTGGTCTGGCTCATCGCCGGGGTCAACGCGGCCTCCGGCGCCGGCGACGACTGTGGAGCTCAGCAGGCGTGCCAGGACGCGAACGACGTCGGTACGGCCATCGGCGCCGGGCTCGTCATCTTCCTCTGGGCGGCCGGAGCCGTGATCCTCGGTGTGATCTGGCTGGTCACCAACAGCCGGTCGGCCGCACGAGAGGCTCGTCGGCGGCCGCCGCCGGACACCTGGTGAGCCGCCCCCTCACGACGACGCCCGCGTCACCAACTCCGTTGCCAGTACCGCCTGTCGGCGTTCCAGACCCCGGGACGTGGCCGGGCGGCGGTCCGCGATTTCCGTCAGCAACAGGTCGATCATCGAGCGGCCCATTTCCTCGATCGGCTGGCGGACACTCGTGAGGGGCGGGTCCATGTGGCGGGCGATGGCCGAGTCGTCGTAGCCGACGAGGGCCACGTCGTCGGGGATCACGCGGCCCTCCTCGCGGAGGACCTGGCGGGCGCCCGCCGCCATCACGTCCGAGCCGGCGAAGACCGCGTCCACGTCCGGGCGGCGGGCCAGCAGTTCCTTCATCGCCCGGCGGCCGCCCTCCTCCGTGAAGTCGCCCGGCTGGATGAGGTGTTCGTCCACCTCGTGGCCGGCGTCGAGGAGCGCCTCGCGGTATCCGTCGACGCGGCGCTGGGCGCCGTAGACGTCCAAGCGGCCGGTGATGTGCGCGATGCGGGTGCGGCCTCGGGACAGCAGGTGTTCCACGGCGGAACGCGCGCCGCCGTAGTTGTCCGAGTCGACCGACGTCAGCGTTTCCGCCGCCGAGCGCGGGCCGCTGATCACCGCGGGGATCTCCAACTGGGCCAGCAGGTCCGGGAGTGGGTCGTCCGCGTGGACCGAGACCAGCAGGACGCCGTCCACCCGGTGTGCGGCCAAGTACTGGGCCAGGCGCTGCCGTTCGCGGTCGCTGCCCGCGAAGATCAGCAGCAACTGCATCTCGGTTTCCGAGAGTTCGGCTCCTACGCCCTTGAGCATGTCCGAGAAGTACGGCTCCGCGAAGAAGCGGGTCTCCGGCTCGGGGACGACCAGGGCGATGGCGTCGGTGCGGTTCGCGGCGAGCGCGCGGGCGGCCGTGTTGGGGACGTAGCCCAACTCCGCCACCGCCGCCTCCACCGCCGCGCGGGTCGCGTCGCTGACTCTTGGCGAGCCGTTGATCACCCGGGAGACCGTGCCGCGGCCCACACCGGCGCGCGCCGCGACCTCCTCCAGGGTCGGACGGCCGCCACTCCGGCTCCGCGCTCCGTGGCCTGCCATTGGCTCCGCCTCCTGTCGACCCACCCGTTGGCCTGGAATGTAACAGTCCTGATCAGGGAAGAGGGGCGTGCGGAGCCCCGCCTCCGGCCGAATCGCCGCCTCCCCCACCGTTAGCTAACAGACGAATAACTGAACGCATCTCTCCGCGTCCGCTCCCTTGACACCCCCGCGCGAACCGACGACTCTTCAACACATCACCGGTGGGAGCGCTCCCACGGTACCTGACACATACACATCCCGCACGTTCCCCGCCCGAGCCGCAGCGTGAACTAACGGGCCCAACAATGCAGTTGGCCGGGGGGTCGGCACGTCAGGCAACAGGAGGACGCAATGCGTACGAGTACCCGACGGTCCCATCGGCTGATGGCCCTCGCGGCCGTCGCCGCCCTGACCACAGGGGTGCTGGCCGGCTGCTCCAGTGACTCGAACGACACCTCGTCGAATTCGAGCGGCGGCACTTCCAAGGGCAAGACCACGCTGACCGTCGGTACCTTCGGCGTCTTCGGCTACAAGCAGGCCGGTCTGTACGACGAGTACATGAAGCTCCACCCGAACATCACCATCAAGGAGGACGTCACCACCCGTACCGACGTGTACTGGCCGAAGGTCCTCACCCGGCTCCAGGCCGGTTCGGGCACCGACGACATCCAGGCCATCGAGGTCGGCAACATCACCGAGGCCGTGCAGACGCAGGCCGACAAGTTCGTCGACCTCGGCAAGGACGTCGACAAGTCCCAGTGGCTGCCCTGGAAGAACGCCCAGGCCACCACCAAGGACGGCAAGCAGATCGGGCTCGGCACCGACACCGGCCCGATGGCGATCTGCTACCGCAAGGACCTCTTCAAGAAGGCCGGTCTGCCCACCGACCGCACCCAGCTCGCCAATCTGTGGAAGGGCGACTGGGCGAAGTACGCGGACGTCGGCAAGGACTACATGAAGAAGGCGCCCAAGGGCACCAAGTTCGTGGACTCCGCGTCGTCCGTCTACAACGCGGCCATCGGCGGCGAGAGCCAGCGGTACTACGACAAGGACGGCAACGTCATCTGGGACAAGTCGACCGGTGTGAAGGCGGCTTGGAACGCGGCGATGGAGGTCGCGACCAGCAACATGTCGGCGAAGCTGAAGCAGTTCGACCCGACCTGGGACCAGGGCTTCGCCAACGCGAGCTTCGCGACGGTGGCCTGCCCCGCCTGGATGATCGGCTACATCGAGCAGAAGTCGGGCGCCTCCGGCAAGGGCAACTGGGACGTGGCGGCCGCGCCGACCGCGGCCAACTGGGGCGGTTCGTTCCTGGGCGTTCCCACGGCGACCAAGCACCAGGCCGACGCCGTGGCGCTGGCGAAGTGGCTGACCGCGCCCGCGCAGCAGGAGAAGGTGTTCGCCAAGCAGGCGAGCTTCCCGTCGACCCCGTCGGCGTACCCGAACCTGAAGCCGGCCGCCGACACCACGGCCTACTTCTCGAACGCGCCGATCACCCAGATCTTCTCCGACTCGGCGAAGACCATCCCGGTGCAGACCTTCGGCATCAAGGACCAGCCGATCGGCACCGCGATCACTGACGTCGGCATCCTCCAGGTGGAGCAGAAGGGCAAGACCCCGGACCAGGGATGGAGCGCCGCCACCAAGGAGATCAAGGACGTGCTCGGGCAGTGAGCAGCTCCAAGCAGGCCCTCGCACACCCCGCGCCGGGCTCCGGCGCCGCGCCCGGCGACCAGCCGGGCGCGGCCCGCGGCGCCGGCGGTCGCGGTACGCCGGCGCCCGGCCCGAGTTCGTGGCGGAGCCGGTTGTACCGCTGGGACATGAAGGCGGCGCCGTACGCGTTCATCTCCCCGTTCTTCATCATCTTCGGGGCCTTCGGCCTCATCCCGCTCCTCTACACGGCCTGGTACTCGCTGCACAACGTGCAGTTGTCGTCGCTGGACCACAAAACATGGGCGGGGCTGGACAATTACCGGAACCTGCTGTCGTCGGACTTCTTCTGGAACGCCCTGAAGAACACGTTCACCATCGGGCTGATCTCCACCGTGCCGCAGCTGTTGATGGCGATCGGGATCGCGCATCTGCTCAACTACCGGCTGCGCGGCTCGACCGTGTGGCGGGTCGTGATGCTTACTCCGTACGCCACCTCGGTGGCCGCGGCGACGCTCGTCTTCACGCTGCTGTACTCGTGGGACGGCGGGATGGTCAACTGGCTGCTGGGCTTCGTCGGCGTGGATCCCGTCAACTGGCGTGAATCCACGTGGGGTTCGCAGTTCGCGGTGTCGTCGATCGTGATCTGGCGGTGGACGGGTTACAACGCGCTGATCTATCTGGCGGCGATGCAGGCGATCCCGGGCGACCTGTACGAGTCGGCGGCGATCGACGGCGCCAACCGCTGGCAGCAGTTCCGCCATGTGACGATCCCTCAGCTGCGCCCGACCATCCTCTTCACGGTGGTCGTCTCCACCATCGGCGCGACCCAACTCTTCGGCGAGCCGCTGCTGTTCGGCGGGGTGAGCGGTTCGAAGGGCGGCTCCGAGCACCAGTACCAGACGCTCGGTCTGTACATGTACGACCAGGGCTGGATCATCGGCAACCTCGGCAAGGCGTCAGCGATCGCCTGGTCGATGTTCCTGATCCTGCTGATCGTCGCCGCGATCAACCTGCTGTTCACCCGACGGCTGAGGAAGTCCCAATGACGACAAGTGAATTGACGCTCCCTCAGGATCAGGTGCCGGTGCGGACGGGACGCGCCCCGCGCCGCCGGGTGATGGGCGCGGGCAAGCAGATGCACGCGGGCCCGCTGACCTACGTCGTCCTGGTGGTCTTCGCTCTGGTCTCGCTGGCCCCGCTGGTGTGGACGGCGATCGCCGCCTCGCGGACCAACACGCGGCTGGCGGAAACCCCGCCGCCGCTGTGGTTCGGGGCGAACCTGTTCAAGAACCTCCAGGCGGCCTGGGACCAGGCCGGCATGGGCACCGCGATGTTCAACTCCACGATCGTCGCGGGCTCGATCACCATCGGCACGGTCCTGTTCTCCACCCTGGCGGGCTTCGCCTTCGCCAAACTGAAGTTCAGGTTCTCCAGCACGCTGCTCCTGCTGACCATCGGCACGATGATGATCCCGCCCCAACTGGCCGTCGTACCACTGTACTTGTGGATGGCTGACCTGCACTGGTCGAACCATCTGCAGACGGTCATCCTGCCGACCCTGGTCAGCGCCTTCGGTACGTTCTTCATGCGCCAGTACCTCGTGCAGGCGCTGCCGACCGAACTGATCGAGGCGGCGAGAGTGGACGGCGCGAGCAGTCTGCGGGTGGTGTGGCACGTGGTCTTCCCGGCGGCGCGCCCCGCGATGGCGGTCCTCGGCCTGCTCACCTTCGTGATGGCGTGGAACGACTTCCTGTGGCCGATCATCGCCCTCAACCAGCAGAACCCCACCGTCCAGGTCGCCCTGAACTCCCTCGGCACCGGCTACATCCCCGACCAGTCGGTGATCATGGCGGGTGCGCTGCTCGGCACGCTGCCGCTGCTGATCGCCTTCCTTCTCTTCGGCAAGCAGATCGTGGGCGGGATCATGCAGGGCGCGGTCAAGGGCTGACGGTTCGTCACCTCCTTCATCTCGCTTGTCCCCTACGTCCGTCGGGGAGCCGGGGCGGCGCGGCCCCGGCCTCCCGGCCCCCTCTCCTCCACTATGGGAGCGCTTCCATGCCTGAGCCCCTTACCTCCGTGACCCCCGTGACCTCCGTGACCTTTCCGCCGGCCTTCCTCTGGGGTGCGGCGACCTCCGCGTACCAGATCGAGGGGGCGGTGCGGGAGGGCGGCCGTACGCCCTCGATCTGGGACACGTTCAGTCATACGCCGGGCCGTACGGCCGGTGGTGAGCACGGTGACATCGCTGTCGACCACTACCACCGCTACCGCGACGACGTGGCGCTGATGGCGGACCTGGGCCTGACGGCGTACCGCTTCTCGGTCTCCTGGCCGCGGGTGCAGCCGACCGGCCGGGGCCCGGCGGTCCAGGTGGGCCTGGACTTCTACCGCCGGCTGGTCGACGAGCTGCTGGCGGTCGGCATCAAGCCGGCGGTCACCCTCTACCACTGGGATCTGCCGCAGGAGTTGGAGGACGCGGGCGGCTGGCCGGAGCGCGACACGGCGTACCGCTTCGCCGAGTACGCGCAGATCATGGGCGAGGCGCTCGGCGACCGCGTGGAGCAGTGGATCACGCTCAACGAGCCCTGGTGCAGCGCCTTTCTGGGCTACGGCTCGGGGGTGCACGCGCCGGGCCGTACGGACCCGGCGGCCTCGCTCAAGGCCGCGCACCACCTCAACTTGGCGCACGGGCTGGCGACTTCGGCCCTGCGGGCGTCCATGCCGGCCCGCAATTCGATCGCGGTGAGCCTCAACTCCTCGGTGGTCAGGCCCGCTTCACAGTCCCCGGCGGACCTGGCGGCGGCCCGGAAGATCGACGACCTGGCCAACGGGGTGTTCCACGGGCCGATGCTGCACGGGTCGTATCCGCAGTCGCTGCTCGACGCGACACGGTCGATCACGGACTGGTCGTACGTCCACGACGGCGATCTGACGCTCATTCACCAGCCGTTGGACGCCCTGGGGTTGAACTACTACACCCCGGCACTGGTGGCGGCGGCGGAACCGACCGGCCCGGCCCCGCGCGCCGACGGACACGGCGCGAGCGCGCACTCCCCCTGGCCGGGCGCGGACGACGTCGCGTTCCTCCAGACCCCCGGTGAGCGCACGGAGATGGGCTGGACGATCGACCCGACGGGCCTCTACGACCTGATCCTGCGCTACACGCGGGAAGCGCCGGGACTGCCGCTGTACGTCACGGAGAACGGCGCCGCCTACGACGACAAGCCCGACCCGGACGGCAAGGTCCACGACCCGGAGCGGATCGCCTACCTCCACGGCCACCTCTCGGCGGTGCGGCGCGCGATCGCGGACGGCGCGGACGTGCGCGGCTACTACCTGTGGTCCCTGATGGACAACTTCGAGTGGGCGTACGGCTACGAGAAGCGGTTCGGCGCGGTGTACGTCGACTACGCGACCCTGGCCCGCACACCGAAGTCGAGCGCCCGGTGGTACGGCGAGGCGGCCCGCACGGGCACGCTGCCCTCGGCGGAGGGCGCCTGACCAACGGGGGAACCGGGGGACGGGGGCGAGGCGCGGCATGCCATGGGGGGCGTGCCGCGCCTCGGCGCTTCCATGAGACGGCCCTTGCCACGCGCTAAATAGAGTGATTCATTCGATCCGCAAGTGAATGGATACACGTCAAGCGCGAGGAGATGTCCGTGGCCGTCACCCTGGGCCGGGAGCCGATCACCGTCGAGCAGTTCGTCGCGGTCGCCCGTCATGGCGCCCGGGTCGAGTTCGACGCGGTCTATGCCGACCGGGTGCGGAAGTCACGCGCGCTGGTCGAACGCTTCCTCGCCGAGAACCGCCTGGTCTACGGCGTCACCACCGGCTTCGGCGACAACGTCACCGAGGTCATCGCCCCGGCGGACGCCGAGCGGTTGCAGCGCAACATCGTGCGGTCGCACGCCGTGTCGGTCGGGGAGCCGTTGCCCGTCGAGGTCGTCCGGGCCATCGCGCTGATGGAGCTGGTCGGGCTCGGCGAAGGGTTCTCCGGCATCCGGTTCGAGACCCTGGAGCTGATCCGGCGGATGCTCAACGCCGGGGTCACCCCACACGTCCCCGGCGAGGGTTCCGTCGGCTACCTCGCCCCCGAGGCGCACATGGCGCTCGTACTGCTGGGCGAGGGCCGGGCCTGGTACGGCGACCAACTCCTGCCCGGCGCCGAGGCGTTGGCCCGGATCGGCGAGCGGCCGACCCGACTCGCCTGCAAGGAAGGCCTGTCGCTCACCAACGGGACCCACTCGGTCACCGCGATAGCCGTCCTCGCCGCCCATGACGCCGAGGTCGCGGCGACCACGGCCGACGTGGCCGCGAGTCTGTCGGTGCAGGCGCTCAAGGGCACGGTCCGCGCCTACGACGCCCGGATCCAGGAGCGGAAGCGGCACCCCGAGCAGGCCGCGGTCGCCGAGAACCTGCGGCGGCTGACGGAATCCAGCGCGATCAGCACGGAGTTCCTCGACCACCGGCTCCAGGACAGCCTCTCCCTGCGGGCCGTTCCGCAGATGCACGGCGGTGCGAAGCGGGCGCTGGCGCAGGCGCGGGAGGTCATCGTCGAGGAGTTGCACTCGGTGGGCGACAACCCGGTCATCCACCCCGAGGGCGAGGACGGGGTCGCGCTGAGCGGGGCGAACTGCGACAGCACGTACGTCGGGATCCAGGCCGACACCATGGTCAACGCGATGACGGTCCTCGCCAAGGTCTCCGAACGCCGTACCGACCGTATGGTCAACAGCAGGTTCAGTGAGCTGCCGGCCTTCCTGGTCCGCGAACCGGGCCTGAACAGCGGCTACATGATCGCCCAGTACACGGCCGCCGCGCTCACCATGGAACTGCGCGGCCTGGCCGTCCCCGCCTCCGCCGACAACGTCACCACCTCCGCCAACCAGGAAGACACCGTCGGCAACGCCTACTCGGCGGCCCTGAAGGCCTACCGCGCGGCCCGCAAGCTCGCCTACGTCATAGCCATCGAGCTGATGTGCGCCGCCCAGGCCCTGGACCTGCTCGCACCGCTCTCGCCGTCACCGGCGGCAAACGCGCTGCGGGCCCGCATCCGGGAGACCGTACCGACCGTCGACGAGGACCGGGTCTTCCACACGGACATCGAGCACATCGCCGAACTCGTGCGGAGCGGTGAGGTATTGGGGTCCGTGGAAGGCGTCGTGGGGGCGCTGCGCCGCTGAGGGAACCGACACTCCCGCCCGCACTCACAGCCACCCCTCAGACACCGTCCAGCGGCCTCTCAGGGCCACGGGGTCTCATCTCCTTGTACGGGGTGATCCGATCCCGGCACAGACGGGAGGACGTCATGTTTTTGGTCGTGTTGGTGCTGCTGGCCCTGATCGTCGGCGGGGCGGTCGCCTTCGGCAAGAGGCAGGCGGGGGGCGGGAGTTCGCGGTTCGGCGGGAGCGGCTACACCTCCGGTTCCGCTGCGCAGGCCTACGACGCCGACGCCGGTGCCGAGGCGACCCGCTGGGTGGAGCGGCTGGGCGGGAGTCTGTCGACGCTGGACGCCGGGAACAGCACCGCCGCCCGGCAGGCCCTCGCCGACGCGGCCGAGCGGCATCGGGCCGCCGAGGGTCAACTCGCCGTCGCCTACTCGCCGATGCAGTACGGGCTCGTGACGCAGACCGCCATCGAGGGGCTGCATCACATCCGAACGGCCCGTAGTGCGCTGGGACTTGACCCGGGGCCGGAGTTGCGCGCGCAGGGTGCCGGCGGTCAGGTCACGGTGGGCGGGCAGACGTACACCGCCTCCGCACAGCCCGGCGCGAGCACGCCGTACTACTACCCGGGCGGGGTCGTCAACGGCCGTTCCATGGCCGGGGGTTGGTACAGCACCCCTTGGTGGAAGACCGCGCTCGTCGCGGGTGCCGCCGGGGTCGGGGGCATGCTGCTCGCGGACGCGCTGTTCGACGGCTTCCACCATCACGGGCCGCACGGCGGGCTGTTCGGCGGCGGGCCGGGCGGACCCGGTGGGTTCGGGGGCTTCGGCGGCCCGGGGGGCTTCTGAACGGGATCGCCAGGGGATCGCCACAGGCCACCGGCGGATACCTCAACCACCCTTGATTCTCAGTGCAGTTGGGCAGTGGTACCGCGGTCCCACCCGGTGGAACCGATGGTGTCCGGCGGTCCCACGGACACGGCCATGGGCGTTCCTAGCCTGGTGCGGGAATCCGGCACCACCGGTGACCGTCACCGGCCGGACCCGACCCATGAGCATGGAGGATCGTTCCCCATGGTGCTGTTCAGAAGTCCGTCCGCGAGATTGAGCACGGCGGCACTCTCCGCACTGTTCCTGCTCTGCGAGGCGTCCGCCGCCGTGGCCGCGCCAAGTGCCGTCGGCCACAGCTCGGTTCACGAAGTCGACGTCACGAACATGCCGGCCACCAAAGAGGGCCAGCCGACGGTCGCCGTCAATCCGAGGAACCCGAAGAACCTGGTGTTCGTCTCGACGATCTTCCCGCCGTCACCGGGCCTGGAGCCGGTCGACGGCGGCTGCTTCCTCGCCTACTCCAACGACAGGGGCGACACCTGGACCCAGGTCGCCTGGCCGCTGGGCACCGCGGCGCCCAAGTGCGGTGAGCCGAGCGTGCAGTTCGACGCGAAGGGCACCGTGTACGTGGACAACAACCAGGTCAGCTCCGGCCTGGCCGCGAACCTGGTGAACCACAACCAGGTCGCCAAGTCGACGGACGGCGGCCGGACTTGGACCGACCCGGTGTCCACGCCGTTGCTCCTCGGGGGCGCCCCGAAAATGCGGGTGGACGCCGCGACCGGCAAGGTCTACGCGGTCGCCGGTGCGGCCTGGGAGTACCCGAGCGCGGTCTCCGTCAGCGCCGACGGCGGCAAGACCTTCAGCGCCGACTCGCGGGTGATCCCAGGCCCGATGCCCTGCATCGAGGTGGCGCCGGGCATCCCGCTCGTGTGCGGCTACCCGGGACGCGAGATCGCCGTGTACGGCGGGATCCTCGTGTCCGCCTCCCAGGAAGCGGGCGCGCCGGTGAACTTCCATGTCAGCCACGACGACGGCAGAACGTGGACGAACACCACGGTCAAGGACGGCCAGGGCGCCCCCGTCGCGGCGGGCACCGGTTCTCTCGTGCCGACGCCGGGTCTGGGCGCGGCCGCCGATCCCGTCCCGTGGGTGGCGGCCGACCCCTCGCACCGCGGCCGGTTCGCCGTCATGGTGCCCCGGGACTCCGACACCCTGGACGTCTACGTCACCCCGGACGCCGGCCGGACCTGGACCGGCCCGGCGACGATCGCCACCCCGAACGCCCAGCGGCCGGCGATCGACTTCGGCGCCGACGGCGACCTGGGGGTCATGTGGCGGACCACCACGGGCGACGCGTTCTCGGTCGTCTCCTTCGACCACGGACGCTCGTTCAGCGACCCGGTGCAGGTCAACCAAGTCACCGAGCCCGTCGGGGAGATGGGCCCTCCCGGTGACCGCTGGTCGGGCATCACCCTCGCCGGCGGCTACGCCTACGTCACCTGGGCCGACGGGCGGAACGGCTCGTCCCTCGACTCGATCATCAGCCGGGTGCCGCTGAAGCTGTACAGGAAGAGCAGCCACCGGTAACCCACCCACACCCTCAGGGCCGGGGCGTGACCAGTCCCGCGTCGTAGGCGATGATCACTGCCTGGATACGGTCGCGGGCGCCGATCTTGGCCATGACCCGGCCCACGTGTTTCTTGACGGTGGACTCCGTGAGTACGAGGCGTTCGGCGATCTCGGCGTTGGTCCAGCCCTTGCCGACGGCGACGAGCACCTCGTGCTCGCGGTCGGTGAGCGTGCTGATCCGTGGGTCCGTGCGCGGTTCGGCCTCGGGCGCCAGGACGTCGTGCGCGTGGGCGTCGAGCAGTCTGCGGGTCAACTGCGGGGAGACGACCGCGTCACCGGTCGCGACCGCCTGGATCCCGGCGAGGAGTTCCGCCGGCCTGACGTCCTTGAGCAGGAAGCCGCCGGCCCCGGCGCGCAGGCCTGCGTAGGCGTACTCGTCGAGGTCGAAGGTGGTCAGGATGAGCACCCGGGTACGCCCGCCCGCCGCCACGATCCGCCGGGTCGCCTCGATGCCGTCGAGACCCGGCATCCGTACGTCCATCAGGACCACATCGGGGCGCAGCTCGGCCGCCATCCGGACGGCCTGCGCGCCGTTGTCGGCCTCGCCGACGACGCTCACGCCGGGCGAGCCGTCGAGCAGCATCCGGAAGCCCATGCGGGGCAGCGGCTGGTCGTCGGCGATCAGGACGGTGGTCATGGCGTGGGCTCTCCTGATGTGGCCGGGGCGGACAGGTCCAACAGGACTTCTACGATCCAGCCCCGGCCGTCGGCGCGCGGGCCGAGGGTGACGGTGCCACCGTAGAGCGCGGCCCGTTGGCGGATGCCGACCAGGCCGTGCCCGGTGTCCTTGCGGGGAGCCGCGGACCGTTCGTACGCCGGTGAACCGGTGTCGGTGACCCGCACGCGGAGCCTGCTGTCCTCGACCGTGAGCGTGACGTCGGCGGTGGCGCCGGGGCCGACGTGTTTGAGGGTGTTGGTCAACGCTTCCTGCACCACGCGGAACACCGTGAGCTGCACGCCCCGGCCCAGCGCGTCGACCGGGCCGACGGTGCGGTAGGCCACGGGCAGCCCGGCCGCGCGCACCCGGTCGAGCAGGGTGTCCAGGTCCGAGACACCGGGTTGCGGGGACCGTGAGGTGTCCTCCCGCTCCGGGGACTCGCGCAACACCCCCAGTACGCGCCGGAGTTCGTCCATCGCCTGCCGGCCGGTGTCGCCGATGAGATGGAGCGCCTGCTCGGTCCGGCCGGGGTCGCGGGCGGTGAGTACGGCGGCGCCGTCGGCGAGGTTGACCATGACCGACAGGTTGTGGCCGACGATGTCGTGCATCTCGCGGGCGATCCGGGCACGCTCGGCCGCCGCCGTCAGCCGGACGCGCTGGTCCCGCTCGACCTCCAGCCGCGCCGCCCGTTCCCGCAGCGCGGACAGGTACAGCCGGCTGATCCGCAGGGTCAGGCCCAGGGCGACGGCTCCGATGCCCGTCCCGGTGGACAGGATCAGGAAGGCCGCCGGTCCGGCCACCGGGATCACGGTGAGCACGATCAGCACCCAGCCCGCCACGGTCACCGGCAGCGCCCAGCAGATCGCCCGGGGCGAAGCGTGCAGAGCCAGGTCGAACAGGGCGATCAGCAGCACGGCGGCGGCCGCGGGCCCCAGGCCCAGCGACCACATGACCGGGCAGACGAGGAGGCAGACGCCGTAGACCGCGGCGGGATTGCGGCGGCGCCACCACAGGGGGACGACGAGCACGGCCGCGATGGCCAGCACCACACCGACGGGCAGGCCGGCCCCCACCGGGCGGGACACGGGGTGACCGGGGCCGTGCACGAGCAGGTCCGGCGGCGCGGCGGCGGCGAGCAGGACCACCACGGCGGTGTCGAGGAGCCACGGACGTCGCCGGTCCGCCGTCCGCAGCCGGCCCAGCACCCGCAGCAGCAGCCGCATCACGGGGTGCGCCCAGACGGCGTCCGACCCGGGGCGGACGCCTTGCGGCCCGGGCGAGGGCGCGGTCGCCCCTGCCCGGGCCGACCGTGCCGTCGTCCTGTCGTCCATCGGCTCCATCCTCGCGGACGCGACCTCAGACGTCACTGCGACGCAACCGGTAGGCGGCACCTGCCAGCAGCAGTACGGCCCACACCAACAACGCCGTCAAACCCGCGCCGGGACTGACCAGGGAGTCGCTCGACTCGTGCAGGGTCATCACCGACTGGCCGGCGTTGCTGGGCAGATAGCGGCTGACGGTGTCCCCCAGGGAGCTGGGCAGCAGCCCGGTCAGGCCGGGCAGGACGAGCACCGCACCGGCGAGGATCGCGATGCCCCCGGCGTTGTTGCGCACGATCAGGCCGACCGTCACGCCGTACACACCGACCAGGCCCAGGTACACGCCCGCGCCCAGCAGGCACCGGAGGACCCCGGCGTCCCCGAGGGACAGCGCGATCCGCTCGCCGTGCAGGGCGGCGCTCCCGAGCAGGAAGGAGACCAGGGCGCCGAGGGTGGTCGTGACGAACGCGATCGGGCCGTAGACCGCGCACTTCGCCCACAGGACGGGCAGCCGGCCCGGTACGGCGGCGAACGTCGAGCGGACCATGCCCGTGCTGTACTCGCCGGCCGAGAGCAGGACGCCGAGCGCGCCGACGGCCAGGGCCGCGAGGTTGGTGCCGGCCAGGGCCAGGGTCAGCGCGGCACCGGACGCCGCGTCCTTGCCGCCCAACGGACCGTCCGGAGTGTAGAGAGCGGCGGCGATCACCCCGATCATCACCAGGAACAGCACGGCCACCCCCAGCGTGATCCAACTGGAGCGCAGCGACCAGAACTTGGACCACTCGGAGCGGACCACCCGGCGGCCGGTCACGCGGTACACCGGTGGGGTGGCGGTGAGGGTGCTCGCGGTCATCAGGCGGCCCTCCGCGCGTCGCTGCTGTGGTACTCCACCGCATCCCGGGTGAGGTTCATGAACGCCTCCTCCAACGACACCGACTCGGTGACCAGTTCGTACAGCGGTACCCGGTGCTCGGCGGCGAGCTGTCCGATCCGCCGGGTGTCCAGGCCGGAGACGACCAGCCGCTCGGCGCCCGTGGAGGTGACGGTGACGCCGGGTGCGGCCAGCAGCGAGCGCAGCCGCGCGGGCTCGCCGGTGGCCACCCGTACTCCCTTGTCCGCCGACCGCTCCACCAGCGCGCCGACGGTCGTCTCGGCCAGCAGCCGGCCCCGGCCGACGACCACGAGACGGTCGGCGGTCTGCGCCATCTCGCTCATCAGATGCGAGGACAGCATCACCGTGCGGCCTTCGGCGGCCAGCCCGCGCAGCAACTCCCGTACCCAGCGCACGCCTTCGGGGTCGAGCCCGTTGACCGGCTCGTCGAGCATGACGACTGCCGGGTCACCGAGGAGCGCGGCGGCGATGCCCAGCCGCTGCCCCATCCCCAGCGAGAACGCCCCGACCCGTTTGTGCGCCACGTCGTGCAGACCCGCCAGGTCGATGACCTCCTCCACCCGTCGACGCGGCACACCATGGGTGTACGCCAACGCCATGAGGTGGTGGAACGCGCTACGGCCCGGATGCACCGCCTTCGCCTCCAGCAGCACCCCCAACTCCTGCAAGGGCGCGCGGTGTTGGGCATAGGGCCTGCCGTTGACCAAGGCCGTGCCGCTGGTCGGCGCGTCCAGGCCCACGATCATGCGCATGGTGGTGGACTTGCCCGCGCCGTTGGGCCCGAGGAACCCGGTGACCTGTCCGGGCGGGGCGGTGAAACTCAGGTCGTCCACCGCCGTCCTGTCCCCGTACCGCTTGGTCAGCCCGCGAACTTCGATCACTGTGCCGCTCCCCGCTTCCGCCCGGCCCGGCGTCCGGCCGGGTCACTGCTTCGAGGCTAGGAGCGGCCGCACAGGGCACCGTGGGCCCGCGGGTGACAAACCCCGCTGGTCACTGGTACCGGGGTACCAGTGAGCGGGGTGAAGGGGTGGCCGTACGCGGTGCCTCGCTTCCGGAGGGCTCTACGGCCGGTGCGTCAGCCCTTGTTGGCGCCCAGCGTGAGGCCGCTGACGAACTGGCGCTGGAGTGCGAAGTACACGATCAGCGTGGGGATCGCGGTGAGCAGGGCGCCCGCGGCGACCAGATTGGGGTCGGTGAAGTACTGGCCGGAGAGGTTGTTCAGGGCGGAGGTGATCGGCATGTTCTCGCCGGTCGAGATCAGCACGATCGCCCAGAAGAAGTCGTTGTAGATCCAGATGGAGAGCAACGTGGCCAGGGCCGCCATCGCCGGCTTGCACAGGGGCAGCACGATCTGCCAGTACATCCGCCACACCGACGCGCCGTCGACCAGCGCCGCCTCGGTCAGTTCGTGCGGCAGCATCCGCATGTAGTTGCTCAACACGAAGGCGCAGAAGCCCGATTGGAACGCCACGTGGATGAGGACCAGGCCCAGCGCGGAGTCGTAGAGCTTGCCGCTCATCGTGATGCCGGGCAGGTCGATGAGCAGGTACATGCGGTACAGCGGGGTGATGATGACCTGCTGGGGCAGCAGGTTGCCGGCCGTGAAGACCAGCAGCAGGAAGATGTTGAGCCGGAAGTCGAACCGGCTGACGTAGAACGCGACCATCGACGCCAGCAGCAGCGTGAGCAGCACGGCCGGGACCGCGATGATCAGTGTGTTGACGAAGTAGTGGATCATGTCGGACTGCTGGAACGCGTTCTTGAAGTTGTCGAGGTTCAGCGTGTCCGGCCAGGAGACGTACCCCTTGTTGCTGGTCTCCGAGTACGGGCGCAGGGCCGCGTAGACCGCCCACAGGAGTGGGGCGAGCCAGGCCAGCGAGGTCACGATGAGGAACGTGTGCAGCAGGACCCGGGCCGGGCGGAGCGGGGTGCGCTGCTTCACGCCGAGTGCGGCGGTGGGGGTCGTCATGCGCGCCGCTCCTTCCGGAAGGTCGAGATCAGGTACGGGATGATGACCACGAGGGAGATGACCAGCAGGACGACGGCGATCGCCGACCCGTAACCGATCCGGCTGGACTCGCCGATGATGTTGTTGGTGATCAGGATCGACAGCAACTCGGTGCCCTGGGCGCCCTTGTTGAAGACCCACACCAGGTCGAAGGCGCGCAGCGACTCGATGATCGTGACGACCAGGACGACCGTGTTGGTGGGGCGCAGGGTCGGGAAGATGACGTTCTTGAACGTCTGCCACTCGTTCGCGCCGTCCAGCGCGGAGGCCTCCCGCAGGGACGGGTCCACGCCCTTCAGGCCGGCCAGGTACAGGATCATCATGTAGCCCGCGTGCCGCCAGGACGCGGCGATCAGGACGGCCCACAGGTTGAGCTTGGGGTCGCCGATCCAGTCGATGTAGTGGCCGGGCTTGTTGGCCCCGATGAGGCTGTTGATCAGGCCGGTGTCGGGGTTGTAGATGAGCTGCCAGACGAATCCGGTGACCGCCAGCGACATCACGACCGGCAGGAAGAACGCGGTCTGGTAGATGCGGCTGAACCGGATGTTCTTGTCCAGCTGGACGGCCAGGAACAGGCCGAAGGGGGTCGGCAGCAGGATGAGCACGACGAACCAGATGATGTTGTGCTCGAGTGCGGGCCAGAACTGCGGGTTGTCGTTGAACAGCTCCTTGAAGTTGGCCAGCCCCACCCACTTGATGGCGCTGAAGCCGATGCCGTCCCAGGACGTGAAGGCCAGGAGGATCGAGGCGAGGGCGGTGACCCAGACCAGGGCCACGTGCAGGATCGTCGGCACGCCCGCCATGAAGGCGAGCGTGATGCGGTCACGGCGGGTCAGCAGGCGCTTGGCGCCCTGCGGGACCCGCTTGTTCTCGGGCGCGGGGCCCGGAGGCGGAACGGCGTCCGCCTCCGGGCTCGTCGTAGTCGTCTCGGAGATCATGAGGAGGCGAAGATCGTCTTCTTCTGGCGCTCGATCGACGTCAGCAGACTGTCGATGCCCTTGGGGTTCTGGAGGAACTTCTGCAGTCCGGGCTGCATCACCGTCGAGGTGAAGTCGGGGCGCGAGTCGCGGTCCATGAACTGGGTGAGGTTCTTGGCGGCGCCGATCATGTCGAACGCCTTCTTCTGCAGCGGCGAGTACGCGGAGGTGTCGGCCTTGCTGGAGGCGGCCACCACGCTCGGGTCGGTCTTGAGGTAGAGCTGCTCGGCCGCCGGGGTGCCCAGGTACTCCAGGAGCTTGACGACACCGGCGTGGTTCTTCGGGGCCTTGCTGACCATGTAGCCGTCGGTGGGCGCCTCGACGGTGTCCTGGCCGTACGCGGAGTTGATCTCCGGGAAGGCGAAGAAGTCGAGGTCGTCGAGGTCGGCCTTGACGGTGAACTGCTGGGCCACGAAGGAGCCCAGGAGGTACATGCCGGACTTCTTCGACACCACGCCCTGCGCCGCGTCCTGCCAGGTGCGGCCCATGAATCCGTCCTGGTGGTACGGGAGGAGCTCGGCCCAGTGGTCGAAGACGGCCTTGACCTTCGGGTCGGTCCACGCCTCCTTGCCCGCCATCAGGGACTTGTGGAAGTCGTAGCCGTTGAGGCGGAAGTTGATCTGGTCGAAGGTGCCCATCGCCGGCCAGGCGTCCTTGTCGCCGAAGGCGATCGGGACCAGGCCGTCGCTCTTCATCTTCTTGCAGAGGGCGACCAGTTCGTCCCAGGTGGTGGGGACGGTGTAGCCCTTCGCCGTGAAGACGCTCTTGCGGTAGAAGATCGCCCACGGGTACGTGGTCATCGGCACGAAGTAGTACTTGCCGTCCTCGCCCTTGCTGAGCTGCTTCATCGCGTCGGGGAAGTTGTCCCCGATCTTCGCCCAGACGTCGTCGATGGCCGTGGCGAGCTTCTTGGCGGCGAAGAACTGCATGCGGTACCCGGCGAACCAGTTGAACACGTCGTCCGGCGTGCCCTGGAGGTAGGAGTTGATCTGCTCCTGGAAGGTGTTGTGGTCCTTCGTGTTGACCTTGACGGTGATGCCGGACGTCTTCTTGAAGTCCGCGTAGACGCTCGCGAACGCCTTCTTCGGCACCGCGTCGGACGCGTTGGAGCCGACGGTGACGGTCTTCGGGTCGGACGAGCTACCGCTGCTGCCGCACGCGCTCAGCAGGGGTATCCCGGCGCCGAGCACGGCAGCGCCGCCTATGCCGCGCAGGACGGAGCGGCGACTGGCGGCGGGGAGGGAGAAGTCGGGCATGAACGGCTCCTGACGGACAGGGTTCGGCCGGAATGCGCCACGCCCCAGGTCGTCGTAACCGACCAGAAACCAACGCGACCAAACACGGTGGCGTAATAACAGTCCTATGTCTGGTCATGCGTCAACACCCGCCGCCTTCATTTGTCGAAACGTAATCGACACTCACGAGCAAAAGGAGCGAACGTGCGGCCGAGTGGCCACACGTCCGCTCCGAGGGGGATGAGCTCACAGGGTGCGCGTGGGGTCTGTGAGGTCCATGAGACGCCTACTGGAAGGCGGAGAAGGCCTTCATGAAGGCGGACGGGGCCTGGACGACCGAACTGCAGGTCGCGTCCGCGCTGGGCTTGGCGCCGCCGGGGCACTGCTTGTCGCGGGTCGCGGACCACATCGAAAGCCCGCCCAGACCCTTCGCCTTCGCGAACGCCGCCAACCCGTTCGCGTCCTCGACCGTGAAGACCTCCGATGACACGTCGTTCACGCCGATCATCGGCGTCACTGCAACCGCTTTCCATGCGGCGGCATCCGAGAGCCCGAGAACGCTCTTGACTTGGGCTTGTGTCGCAGTAGCCGCTTGCTGTGAGTACGTTCCCATATTTCCGGAGTACGCCGGTCCGTAATCCATCGCCATGATGTTGACCGTGTTGATCTTGACGCCGTTGGACTTGGCATTGGACAACAGGTTCACGCCGTCCTGGGTCAGCCCCTCGGGCATCACGGGGAGCGTGTAGGAGACGTCGAGGTTCGGGTGCTGCTGCTGGAGCTTGGCTATCGCCTGGGCGCGGATCGTGTTCGCCGCCGTGTTGGGCAGCGCGCCGCCCTCGACGTCGAAGTCGACCTTGGTGAGGCTGTACGCGTCCACGACCTTCCCGTACGCCGTCGCCAGCGCGCTCGCCGAACCGCACGTCGTCGCCAGCTCCGAGCCGGACGCGCCGCCGAAGGACACCCGCACGTCACCGCCCTTGGCGCGCAGCGCGCCGATCTGGGAGGCCACGCCGTCGCTGCCGAGGTCCGAGACCCCGCCCCACTTCGGGGTGCAGCCGCCGCCGTCGGTGATGAAGGCGAGGTTGTAGTTCTTCACGCCGGTCGCGGTGACGTTGGCGAGGAGGTCGAAGGCCGGGTAAAGGGAGGTGTCGACGTACGGGGCGAAGCCGCCCGCGCCCGCCGTCGTGCCGGTGCTCTGGGTCGGGGAGGCGGTGGGGGTGGGGGTGGGGGTGGCAGTGGCCGTGGGCTTGGAGGTGGCCGTGGGCGTCGCGGTCGGCGTGGGCGTCGGCGACGAGGTCGTCGGGCGGCCGGTCGGCTCGGGGGTCGCGGTGCCGTCCGTCGAGCACTTGGCGTTGTCGATGAGACAACTGGTCGGCTGGCCCGTGCCGTTGACCACGAAGCCGACGGTGACCGACTCGCCGGCCGCGAGACCGTCCGTGTCCCACTTCGGCGGCGTCACGGTGACGCGCTGCCCGCTCACGCTCGACTCGGCGTTCCACAGCGAGCTGAGCTTCGATCCCGACGGCAGGTCGAACTGCAGCGTCCAGTCCTTCTCCCTGGCACCGGTCGTGTTCGTGACGACGTACTGCGCGGTGTACCCCGTCGACCACTCGCTGGTTCTCGTGTAGGCCGCGCCGACGCTCGCCGCCTGGGCGATGCCGGTCAGCATGATCGCGCCGCCACCGACGACCGCGGCGGCGACCGCTCCGCCGATCACCTTGTTCCTCTTGCTGATCCTGCGCCGGTGCGTGCTCATCGCGTGCCTGCTTTCGCCGTACGGGGGTGGGGTGCGGCAGCACGCTAGCGATCCGGAACCGGGCAAATACCCTGATCCGGGCGGGGGTTGGCGATCTTAGGGTGCGCTTAAGGGAGGGATCGGGAACGGTTAAAGGTAGAGACCAATTTCCCGCGCCGACGCCGTCGTACGGCTCCTCGATGGCCCTTGCGCTCCGGCTCGCGCCCGTCCAGCTGGATCCAGATCCGCACCTCGGTGCCGCCGAGCATCGAGGAGCCGATGCGGACGTCCCCGCCGGTCGCCTCGGCGAGCCGGCGCACGATGTCCAGCCCGAGCCCGGTCGACCCCGCGCTGCCGGAGCCGCGCCCGCGGGCCATCGCCGCCTCGGGGTCGCGGATGCCGGAGCCCGCGTCCGAGACGAGCACGATCACCGCGTCCTCGCTGTTGTGCACGTCGACCGCGAAGGCTGTGCCCTCGGGGGTGTGCCGGAACACGTTGCCGAGCAGGGCGTCCAGCGCGGCGACCAGATCCGCGCGGGCGACGGGTATCCGCACCGGCCGCTCCACCCCGGCCACCCGCACTTTCCGCCCCTCGTCCTCGGCGAGCGCGGACCAGAACCGCATCCGCTCGCGCACCACCTCGGCCGCGTCGCACCCGGCGCCGGGCCCGGCCGCCACGGTCTGCGGCTTGGCCTCGCGCGCGGTCCGGATGATCGTGTCGACCTCCTTCTCCAACTGCGCGACGGCGGTCCGCGTCTGCTCGGCGGCGGGCCCGTCCCCGAGCGAGGCCGCGTTGAGCCGCAGCACGGTGAGCGGCGTCCGCAGCCGGTGCGACAGATCGGCCGCCAACTCCCGCTCGTTCGCCAGCAGTTGGACGACCTGGTCGGCCATGGAGTTGAACGCGACCGCCGCCAGCCGCAGTTCGGTCGGCCCTTCCTCGGGCACCCGCGACCCCAGCTTCCCCTCCCCCAGTTCGTGCGCGCCCTCGACGAGGCGCTGCGCGGGCTGCACCATCCGTACGCCCAGCCGGTCGGCGACCGCGACGGACCCGACGATCAGCGCGATGCCGACCCCGGCGAGCACCGCCCAGGCAGTCCCGACACCGTTGCTGACCTCGGACTCCGGGACGTAGACCTCGACGACGGATATCTCGCCGGAGCTGAGCGCGACCGGCTGGAGCAGGACGGAGCCGCCGGGCACCTCGGTGGTGGAGGCGCGGCCCAGCTTCCGTACGGTGGCGATGTCCTTGCCGGCGGCGCGCTGCAGCCCGATGTCGAGGGCGGCCTTCCCCTCCCCCGCCGGTATGTGGACGGCCATCCCGGAGTCCGCGCCCGCCGAGGCGACGACCTTCTCCAGTTGGTCCCGGTCCGTGGTGATGGACAGCGCGGGGGCGACGGCGGCGGCCTCCCGCTCGGCGTTCGAGAAGGCGCGGTCGCGGGCCATCTCCTTGATGACCAGGCCCAGCGGCACCGCGAAGGCGACGACGACCATCGCCGCGATCGCCAGACAGACCCTGACCAGCGCCCACCTCATCGCAGCGACTCCGCTCCCGGTGGCTCCAGCTTCACGCCGACACCGCGCAGGGTGTGCAGATAGCGCGGCCGGGCCGCCGTCTCCCCCAACTTCCTTCGCAGCCACGACAGATGGACGTCGATGGTCTGGTCGTCGCCGTACGACTGCTGCCACACCTCGGCGAGGAGTTCTTTGCGCGGTACAACGACACCGGGACGCCCCGCGAGGAAGGCGAGAAGGTCGAACTCCCGCCGGGTGAGGTCGAGTCGGACCCCGTCCAGCTCGGCCTGGCGGCGCAGCGGATCGACGGTGAGGCCGCCGACGCGGATGACGGTCGACGGGGGCGCCTCGCCGGTGGTGGCACGGGAGCGCCGTAGAACAGCGGACATGCGCGCGGACAGATGGTCGACCGAGAAGGGCTTGGTGAGGTAGTCGTCCGCGCCCGCGTTGAGCAACCGGACGATCTCGCTCTCGTCGTCCCGGGCGGTGGCGATGATCACGGGGACGTCCGTGATCCCGCGCAGCATCTTCAGCGCCTCGGACCCGTCCAGGTCGGGCAGTCCGAGGTCCAGGATGACCACGTCGAAACGGAAATGGGCGACCTCGCGCAGGGCCTCAAGGGCCGTCCCGACACTGCGCACCGTGTGCGCGGCATCGGTCAGATGCCGGATGAGGGCCGAGCGCACGAACTGGTCGTCCTCGACCACGAGCACACTTGCCATGCGCCGCACCGTACGCCATGCGGGCGACCCGTATCCGGGCCTGTGGACAACTCCCCGCCTGTGGACAACCGGTGGGACATCGACGGGACACCTGTGGGGCGCGTGAGGCAGTATGGCCGCGATGCCCACGCTGCCCAGAGGACTCGTCAACGGATTCGTACACGTGCTGGCCTGGTCGCTCGCCACCGGCGCGGCCGTCACGCTGTCCTGGTGGGGCGTCCACACGGTCATGACCGGCACGGCCTACGACCCGCCGCGCGCCCTGCCCATCACGGCGGCCGGCGCGAGCGCGCAGGCGGCCCAGCCGCCGTCCTCGGCACCGGTTCGCGCCGAGTCCTCACCGAGCCCGTCGAGCACCCCGACCCCGACCCGCAGCCCCAGCCCGAGCCCCACGAAGACGGCGACCACGAGCCCGTCCCCCAGCACCTCCCCCTCCGGCCAGGTCAAGAGTTACGCCACGGACGGCGGGCGGGTGGTGCTCCAACTCGACACCGCGCCGGCCTATGTGTCGCTCGTGTCGGCGACGCCGGGTACGGGCTGGTCGATGCAGGTGTGGAAGACGGACTCGTGGCTCCGGGTGGAGTTCACCAAGGGCACGGACAAGGTGTCGGTGATCTGCACGTGGCACGACGGGGCGCCGCGGGTGGATGTCGGTAACTACTAGACCCGGGTGGCTGCTTACCCGGGTGGCTGCTTAGCGGAACACGGACGGGGGCGGTGCCGGTGAGGCGACCGCCGCGGCGTCCGTCACGGGTACGGCTCCGCCGGTGAAGTCGGTGAGTTCGCGGCCGTGTTGGACCCGGCCCGGGTGCGGGTCGGAGGCGGCGCGCCGGGTCAACTCGGCGAGCGGCAGCGGGTGGTCGGAGGCGACGAGCACCGCGTTGCCGAACCGCTTGCCGCGCAGCACGGTCGGGTCGGCGATCAGCGCGCGTTCCGCGAACCGGGCGGCCACGGTGGCGATCTGGCCCCGGAGATGCGCGAGCGGGGGCCCGTCGGCGAGGTTCGCGGCGTAGCAGCCACCGGGCTTGAGCGCGCGGCGCACCTCGTCGAGGAACTCGGTGGAGGTGAGGTGGGCGGGCGTACGGGCTCCGCTGAAGACATCCGCCACGACGAGATCGGCCCACCCGTCCGGCACCTTCGCGAGCCCCGCACGGGCGTCGGTAGACCGCACCCGGATCCGCGCGTTCGGGTCCAACGGCAGCTCCCGCCGGACCAGTTGGACGAGCGCGGGATCGAACTCGACGACCTGCTGGGTGGATCGGGGGCGGGTGGCGGCGACATACCGGGCGAGCGTGAGGGCCCCGCCGCCGAGGTGCACGGCGTGGATGGGCTTCCCGGTGGGCGCGACGAGGTCGATGACGTGCCCGAGCCGCCGCTGGTACTCGAAGGACAGATACGCGGGGTCGTCGAGATCGACGTACGACTGCGGCGCCCCGTCGATCAGCAGGGTCCAGGCACGCGCGCGTTCCCGGTCGGGTATCAGCTCGGCGAGCCCACCGTCGACGGCTTCGACGACGGCTTCGGGGGCGCCGGCACCGCCTCGCCGGGTACTACTCCTGGACTTTCCCATTGGCCCATTATCGGCGGGCGGGGTTGGTCCGGCGCGTTCGGCCTTTAAGCCCCGGGTGGCATCAGCTTTTAGGGGCGCGGGGAACTGCGCGACCAGCCCCCACCGGCCGCCAGATTCGCGACAACCCTTCCCAAGGAACTCACCGACACCCGTCCGCCGCCTCGATCAACCGAGCCGCCTCACCCAGCGCGGCCCGCAGGACCTCCGGGTCGGTCGCAAGGTCGGCATCCCCAGGGGGCAGCAGCCAGTCGGAGCCCTCCACCGGCGGCTCGGGGTCGGGGGCGAGCCGTAGCCCCCTGCCGTTGGTCTCCGTACACGTGCTGCCCGGCAGATCCCACGCCGCCGCCGTACCCGGCGGAACCAGGAAGCCGAGGGTGTCGTCACCGTCGTCGTGCAGGACGGGACCGACCCCGTCACACGCACCGCGCCGCAGGATGTCGACCGCCTCCAGGCCTTGCCGCGTCGGCACCGTCACCAGGTCGCAGGCCGAGTCCACAAACGGTGGCGCACTGCACTCCGCGCTCGGCATTCGAGGATCGACGCTCTGCCTGGTCTCCATCCCGGTCTCCACCACGGAACCCCTCCTTGGACGAGCGGGTCGGGAGTCGGGTGGCTCCCGGGTCCATGGGGTTCAACGCGTTGAAGCGTCAACGGCTACGGCACAAGTCAGCCGCAAAGGATGGCAGTTCATGGCAGATCGCGGATGAGATATCCGGTTTGTAGCCAAACCCTGCGTGGCGGGTCGTGCACAGCAGGTACGTTCTTGCCCGCTGGAAACAGGGCGTCACTCAACAAGTCACCCTGAATCCGGCATGGTTCGACGGTTCGCACGAGAGGACCCGGCCATGGCGTCGTCAATGGTGACCCCGTCCCCGTTCCCCCAACCACCGAGACCCAATCTCGCCTTCCGGCGGCTGCGCGGACAGCGCTCACCGGCGGAGTTCGCCGCGGCCGTACGCCGGTCCGCGCGGGAGATCGGCGAGCGGGTGAGCTGCGACGCGCGCTACGTCGGCCGGGTCGAGGCCGGTGAGATCCGTTGCCCCAACTACGCGTACGAACGGGTGTTCCTGCACATGTTCCCCGGCCGCACGCTCGCCGACCTCGGCTTCGCGCCCCGCTCGTCCGTACGCGGACGCGGGGCGCGCACCGCCGAGGACACGCCCCCCGCACACCTCACGAGCCCGGCCTTCATCACGGATGAGGCGGCCGGAACGAGTGAGACGGGGGACGTGTACGAGCCGTATGACACACAGGACCCGTACGACACGCACGAGAACCACGAGGAGAGCGACGTGCTGCGTCGCGCATTCATGAGGGGCGGCACCGTCACGGTGGCCGCCGGCACACTGGGCCCCCTGGGGCTCACCCTGGACGCCGTGGCAACGGAACGTTCCGTCCGCCGCCCCGGTACGAGCGAGGCGGGCGCCCTGGAAGAGGCCGTCCGCAGAATCCGGCTGCTCGACGACCGGCACGGCGCCGACGGCCTCTACCGGCGCGCGGCGGCCCCGCTGCGCGCCGCCTACGCCCTGCTCGACGCGGGCACCACCCGGCAGGCCGTCGCCGAGAGACTGCACTCCGGAGCGGGTGAACTCGCCATCTCCGTGGGCTGGTTGGCCCACGACTCCGGCCGCTTCGACGACGCCCGCTCGCACTACGCGGAGGCGCTCGCGACCGCCCGGATGACCGGGGACGCCGGCCTGGAGGCACACGCCTTCTGCAATACGGCGTTCCTCGCGCGGGACGCCGGACGCCCGCGCGAGGCGGTGCGTGCCGCGCAGGCCGCGCAGCGTGTCGGACGCCCGCTGGGTTCGGCCCGTCTGATGTCGCTGCTCGCGCTGCGCGAGGCGGGCGGTTGGGCGGGGCTCGCGGATCGCACCGGGTGCGAGCAGGCGCTGGCCCGGGCGCAGGCGCTCTTCGAGCGGGGGCACTCGGACGCCGACCCCGAGTGGATGAGCTTCTACGGAGAGGCCGAACTGGAGGGGCTTGAGGCGCAGTGCTGGTCCACTCTGGGGGACTGGCCTCGGGCCGCGCGGCATGCGCGGCGTGCGGCGCATCTTCAGGATCCGCATTTCACTCGGAACATCGCGCTGTACATGGCTGAGCTGGCGGATGATCTCGCGCGGGGCGGGCGTCCTGATGAGGCGGCTACTGCGGGGATGCGGGTGCTTGATCTTTTGGATCTGGTGCAGTCGTCGCGGATTCAGACGATGTTGGCGGGGACGGCTCGGGTGCTGCTCCCTCACAAGAGGGCGTCGGGCGTATCGACCTTCCTGGAGAGGCACTCAGGCCAGCCCAGAACAGCAGCCTAGCTGCAAGGGCTTTGGCTTTTAGGGGCGCGGGGCTGTGTCGATATGCGGCTCCGCCGCGTGGGCGCGACCAGCCCCCACCGGGCCCGCAGCCGAACTACACGGCCAGATGTCCCACGTCGTTCCAGCTCTCGATCGCCGGGTCCCCGTACGCCCAGCCCAGGACTGACAGGGACGTCGGATTGAGCCGTATCCGCGCCGCGAAGTCGATCGGCAGGCCCAGCCAGCGCGCGCCGATCGAGCGCAGGATGTGGCCGTGGGCGAAGACCAGGACGTCGCGGTCTTCGGCGCGGGCCCAGGTGACGACCTCGTCCGCGCGGGCGGTGATCTCGGTGAGGGTCTCCCCTTCGGGGACGCCGTCGCGCCAGATCAGCCAGTCGGGGCGTATGGAGCGGATCTCGTCCGGGGTCATGCCCTCGTAGGCGCCGTAGTCCCATTCCATGAGCGTGTCCCAGGTGGTCGCGCGGTCGCCGAAGCCGGCCAGTTCGCAGGTCTCACGCGCGCGTGCCAGGGGGCTGGTGCGGACCTCCACCCCGGGGAGGCCGTCGAAGGGGGGCCGGTGGAGTCGTTCACCGAGGACCTTGGCGCCGCGTCGGCCCTCTTCGAGGAGCGGGATGTCCGTCCTGCCGGTGTGCTTCCCGGACAGCGACCATTCGGTCTGTCCGTGCCGGGCCAACAGGATGCGCGGTGCCATGAGGGACCTTTCCGGAAGAAACGAGAGGCGGGTCGTTCCATCATCGCGCACCCTGGACAGGGGCAACCCGAGGGGCGATCTCTGCGTCTTTGAGGTCCGGGGGCGCTCGAAACAGGGCGCGCACATACGCCGTAAAGTGTTCCGACCGGGCTACCGGGAAGCCGGACCACGGGCAGCGCACCAGTACAGAAGGGGGAGGGCGATCGGATGCCGCAGACCGAGACACCAGGCATCGAGGCGGACCGGCGAAGCCGGCTGCGCTGGTGGACCGAGCTGCCGCTGATCCTCATGGTGTACGCCTCGTACTCGGCGGGCCGACTGCTGGCCAGGGGTGACACGGCGAGCGCCGTGGACCACGGACTGGCGATCCTGCGGATCGAGAAGGTCCTGCACATCAACGCCGAGCACCCGCTCAACCGCCTGTTCACGCGCGAGGCGTGGCTCGGCATCCCGGCGGACTTCTGGTATGCGTCGCTGCACTACCTGATCACCCCCGCGATCCTGATCTGGCTGTTCAGGTCACGCGCGCAGGTCTACCGCGCGGCCCGCACCTGGCTGATGACGTCCACGTTCATCGGCCTGATCGGCTTCACCCTGCTCCCGACCTGCCCGCCCCGGCTGCTCTCCCCGGACTACGGCTTCGTGGACACCATGGCCAAGTACAGCTCGTACGGCTGGTGGGGCGGCGACGCGAGCGCGCCGCGCGGCCTGGGCGGCATGACGAACCAGTACGCGGCGATGCCGAGCCTGCACTGCGGGTGGGCGCTGTGGTGCGGTGTGATGCTGTGGCGTCACGGCGGGACCCGGCTGACCAAGGTCGTCGGGGTCGCCTATCCGCTGCTGACGGCGATCGTGGTCATGGGCACAGCGAACCACTATCTCCTCGACGCGGTCGCGGGTGTGTTCGTGATGGGGCTCGGGTATCTGCTGGCGCCGAAGGTGATGCAGGCCGCGGACCGGATCAGGGTGCGGTTCGAGGGGCGCGGCTCGCTCGTCGCGGCGCGGTCGCGCGACGCCGCCGCCGGCATCTCCCGTGATGCTTCTCGTGACGGCTCTCGTGATGCCTCTCGTGGCTCAGAAACCTCAATTGTCAGTGGCGGATGCCAGACTTCGGCGGGTGAGCGAATTCCACGGCAGCGCGAGTCACAGCTCGGTACCGGAGCCGAGCCGGGTGCCTCCCCCACGGACGCGGGGGACGGCGCTCCGGCAACGGCTCGCTGAGCTGCGCGGCCCGGACGTCCCGGCCAAGGCGCTGGACGCGCGCGCCCTCGCGGCCCTGGCCGCGAACCCGGGGTGCAAGCGGCGGGCGATCCTGGACGGCGCGGGGGTGAACAAGGCGGTGCTGGCCGACGCGCTCGGCTCGCCGTCGGCCTTCGGGCAGTCCCAGTTCGCCTTCATGCGGGGCAACGCGTTCGAGGCCCGGGTCAAGGCGGACGGCGGCGCGGAGCTGCTGCGCCTGGTGCACGAGAAGCTGGACCCGGGCGCCGAGCCGCCGACCCGCGCGCAGGTGCCCAGGCTGGACGCGATCGGCCCCGAGGGGCGCGCGGCGCGTACGGCGCTGGCGCTGCGCGAGGCCACCGAGGCCGCCGCCTGGACTCTGCTCGACCATCCGATGCTGGCCCTGGACGTGGCGGGTTCGCCCGCGTTCCTGGAGCCGGACGCGGTGGTCGTGCACCCGGACGGGAGTTGGACGGTCGTCGAGATCAAGTCCTTCCCGATGCTGGACGGTTCGGCGGACCCGGCGAAGGTCGGTGCGGCGGCCCGCCAGTCGGCGGTGTACGTGCTGGCGCTGGAAGAGGTCGCGGCCAAGCTGGACCCCGCTCCCCGGGTCCGCCACCGCATCCTCCTGGTCTGCCCGAAGGACTTCTCGAACCTGCCCACCGTGTCCGCCGTCGACGTCCGCAAGCAACGCGCGGTCACCGGCCGCCAGTTGGCCCGCCTCACCCGCATCGAGGACATCGCCGACACCCTCCCCGAGGGCACCTGCTTCGCCCCCGACCGCCCATCCGCCGAGCTGACCGCCGCGGTCGAGTCGGTCCCGGCGGCCTACGCCCCCGAGTGCCTGGCCGCCTGCGAGCTGGCCTTCCACTGCCGCGACCACTCCCGCACCTCCGGCGCCGTCACCACCCTCGGCCGCTCCCTCCGCGCCGAACTCGGCGACCTGACCACGGTCGACGAGGTCCTGGCGGCGGCCCACGGCGAGTCCGGCGACCCGGACGACCCGGCGGTGGCCGCCCTGCGCAGGGCGGCGGAGCTGCGGGCCGAGGCACTGGCGCACCACCCGGAGGAGCCGCAAGGCCGACAGGGAATCCTGGACGCCGAGCCGGAGGGCGCCGTATGTCACTGATCACCACCCTCGCCCGCCTCGAAGCCGTCAGTACCGGCCGCGCCCAACCCTCGGCCACCGTCCTGCACCGGCATCTGTCCGAGCGCCCCCTCGTCCTCGTGCCGCTCACCACCGCCGGTGAGGCGGGCGCGCCCCTCGGCGCGCTAGTCGGTACGGACCGGGACGCGCCGCGGCTGCTCGTCGTACCGCAACCACGCGACCGTGACCTCAGGTTCGCGTTTCTCGCCGAACTCGCGGACGTGGTCCTGCCGTACATCGACACGTTCGCGGACGACGTCGAGGCCGCCGAGCGGAACGAGACCGATCCGGAGACCGGCAAGCGGGTCAAGGTCGAGGTCGAACTGTGCGCGGACGCACCGCAGTTGATCGTGCCGAGCCGCGCGGGCATCGACCTCGTACGACTCCTGGGCCGTTCCATGCGCTTTCGCCGGACCGCCGAGCAGGACCCGGAGACCCCGCACCCCGCGCCACCCCACGTGCCGTTGCTCGGGCGCTGGCTGACGCACTACGGGGAGCGGGCCCGGGTGCCCGGTTCCGCGCTGCTGCTCGCGCTCACCGAGGTGCTGGGCCGGCACTGGGCCACCGGTCAATCCAGCCTGGAGGACCAGCACTTGGGCGCGCTGCTCGCCTGGATCGACCCGCCGGCCGGCGTCTCCGGCGCCGAGGCCGCGCTCGACGCGGAGCTACGGCGGGACGCGCGGGGCCAGTTGATGTGCCCGCCGGCCGGCCCGGCCACCGACCCGGCGTTCGACAACAAGCTGCTCGCCCCCGCCATCGAGCGCTACGACCGCGCCCGTACCGCCCTCGCCGCCGCCGAGGACGGCCTGGAGGCCGACGACCGGCTCGGTGAACTCACCGCCGCCGAGCGGGAGATCAGGTCCCTCGTCGAGAGCATCACCCGTCCGACCTGGGACGCGGTGTGGCACGGGCTCGACCTGTTGCGGGCGTTGCCGGAGGGCGCGCACGCCGTCGACCGGTGGACCCGGGACCGCTGGTCGTTCACCGGTCACCGGGACCGGATCGTCGCCGGTGAACCCCCGCAGCCGCGCCGCGACGACGCGGTCACCGCGGCCAACAAGCTCGCCACGCGCGAGCGCGAACAGGCCCGCCTGGACGCCCAGGAGGCCCTGGACGACCCGCTGGTGATGGCCGGGCGGCGGCTCGCCGGGGAGGCGTTCGCGGGCGAGGTCATCGATGTCGTCATGGCGTACAGCGAGGGCAAGAGCCCCCGCCCGCGCCCGCTGGTGACCGTCCGCACGGACGACCGGCCGCATCTCGGGGAGCGGGCGAAGGTGTTCCGCTCGCTCGGCGGGAAGCCGCAGTCGGCGGAGTTCGTGGGCCACGAGGAAGAGGGCGCCCTCATCGTGCTGCGGGTCGTCGACAAGATGGGACGCGGCAAGGAACCGGAGACCGGCTCGCTGCCGGAGAAGGGCGACCGGATCTGCTTCACGTTGTTCGAGCACGAGCAGCGGGGCGGCGCGAAGTTGCCCGACCAGGAGGAGACACCGTGGACGCACGGGGGTCCGCCGGGTGAGGAGAGCGCAGTGCAGGAGGCCGCCGACGCGGTGACCGAGGAGGACGTCCTGTGAGCGCCGAGACCGTGTTCGACCCCGGTGCCGAGGCCGGCCGCGCCACCGACGCGATCCTCCACGACACGCTCCACGGCACGGCTCGCGGTGTCGTCGTCGACTCCCCGCCGGGCGCCGGCAAATCCACGCTCGTCGTCCGCGCGGCACTCGAACTGGCCGACGCGGGGCGCCCGTTGATGGTGGTCGCACAGACCAACGCCCAGGTCGACGACCTCGTCGTACGGCTCGCCGAGAAGAACGGCGAGCTGCCGGTCGGCCGCCTCCACAGCAGTGACGCCGACCCGTACGACAAGGCGCTGGACGACCTGCCGAACGTACGGAAGTCGGCGAAGGCGGGCGAGCTCGCGGGCCTCCCGGTCGTCATCTCGACGGCGGCGAAGTGGGCGCACGTGAAGGTCGACGAGCCGTGGCGGCACGCGATCGTCGACGAGGCGTACCAGATGCGCTCGGACTCGCTGCTGGCCGTGGCCGGGCTGTTCGAGCGGGCGCTGTTCGTGGGCGACCCGGGGCAGTTGGACCCGTTCGCGATCGTGGGCGCGGAGCAGTGGGCGGGCCTGTCCTACGACCCCTCGGCCTCGGCAGTGACGACCCTGCTCGCCCACAACCCCGAACTCCCGCAGCACCGCCTGCCGGTGTCGTGGCGGCTCCCGGCATCGGCAGCGCCCCTCGTGTCGGACGCGTTCTACCCGTACACGCGCTTCCGCAGCGGCACGGACCACGGGGACCGGCGGCTCAACTTCGGTGTCCCGTCGGACGGTTCGGGCCCGGACCGGGTCATCGACGAGGCCGCCGAGTCGGGTTGGGGCCTGCTGGAACTTCCCGCCCGCCACACCCCTCGTACGGACCCGGAGGCGGTACGGGCGGTGGCGGCGGTCGTACGACGCCTGCTAGACCGGGGCGGCGCGGCCACGTCCGAACGCTCACCCGACCCCACTCCCCTGACCGCCGACCGCATCGCGGTGGGCACCGCGCACCGGGACCAGGCGGCGGCGGTCCGCGCGGCGCTCGCGGAGCTGGGCGTGACGGACGTGACCGTGGACACGGCGAACCGGCTCCAGGGACGGGAGTTCGACGTCACAGTGGTCCTCCACCCCCTCTCCGGCCGCCCCGACGCGACAGCGTTCCACTTGGAGACGGGCCGGTTGTGCGTGCTTGCCTCCCGGCACCGGCACGCGTGCATCGTGATCTGCCGAGCGGGCGTGACCGACCTCCTGGACGACCACCCGTCGACGGAGCCGGTACAGCTGGGGGTGACGGTGAAGTTTCCTGACGGGTGGGAGGCAAATCACGCGGTGCTGGCGCATCTCGCCGAACACCGGGTGGTCTGGAGACCGTGACCGGCACGCCGGTCCGCCGGACGGAGTCCGGAACGCCGCCGGAGGCGGCCGAAGGAAACAGCCCTGACGGGTGGGAGGCGAATCACGCGGTGCTCGCACATCTCGCGGAACACCGGGTGGTCTGGAGACCCTGACCTGCGGCTCCTTGAAGTCCGACCTGCGGCGTGATGAATACCGGGGCCGGCTGCTGGGCAGCCACTCATGCGGTGCGGGATCGGTGCCTCGGGAGTATGCCGGGGGCCCCTTGCGCCGCCGGGGGACAATGGACGGTGGTCCGGCTCGTGAGGCGGGTCATCCGTGACGTACGAGGAGGAGAAGACATGGCGGAGCACACGCCGCGTCGCAACGAATCGCGGCTACGCCCCGCGCCCCTGCTCTTCGAGCCCGCGCAGGCGGCCGAGGACCCGGAGCACTTCTTCGACTTGGAGTCGATAGACGACCCCCGCGCCCTGCTGGCCCGGGCGACGGAGCTGACCCACGCGTTCCGGGCCGCGACCGACCGTGCGGTGGAGTTCCAGGCGATCGCGGCGGCCCAGCTCGCCGATCCGCGCCGGTTCGACCGGCTGACGCCGGCGGACATCGCCGAGCTGGCCGCGTGGACCGAGGACTACGCGAAGAAGATGGTCGAGTTCGGGCGCGATCTGCTGCGCGGCACCGAGGGCCGGGACAGCGGGGCCGTCGACCCGGTGTGATCTCGGGCAGCTCGTATCTCGGGAAGCTCGTTGCTCGGGAAGCGCATTGCTCGGGAAGCGCATTGCTCGGGTCCCACCGCTCCCGCGCATCCCACCCCGTCCCACCCGTCACCAGAAAGAACTTCTGGCATATGCCGGTCGGGCAAGATACTCCCTCCCGCCCCCTCCTGTCCCGATTTCTGGCAACCCTCAGAGAGCGAGCGCTCACGCCCGGTAGATCTAGGGGACATGAGCCGCACACAGGATGAGCCCTTCGCCGACCGCTTCGACATCGCGGGCGTCACCTCGGACGGTGCCGCCTGGCTCGCCTCGGCAGGAACGTATCCGCGCAGCACCCTCGCCCTCTGGAAGGAACGGCCGGACGCCCCGGTCGTCCTGCCCTGCGGCTCCGCCTTCGACGTCGTGAACGCCCCGGCGGTCTTCGGCCGCCGTATGGTCGACCGCTTGTGGGAGGAGGGGCCCGGCTCCGGACCGGTGGCCACATACCGGGGACGGATGCTCCTGTTCGCCAGTCCCGGTACGGCCCAGCGGCTGCCGTCGCTGCTGGGCTGGGAGGAGTGGGGCACCGACCCCGGCGAGTGCGGTCGTACGGGGTCGGTTCCGCCATTGCTGTGTCACGGCAGGGGCGACGCGGTGACCGTCCCGGCGCTGGTCGGCGGGGCCGCGCAGCCCCCGTTCGACTCGCGCTGGCTGGTCGCTCCGGACACCCGTCGGCCTTGGCTTCCCGGGGCCGAAATCCTGCTCTGGGCGGCCGTGCGGGCGGCCCGGACCGCCGTACGCATATCGATTTTTCCTCCCCCGGATCAGGATGCTAAGGTCTACGACGTCAGCAGGCGCCGCTAGCTCAGTTGGTTAGAGCAGCTGACTCTTAATCAGCGGGTCCGGGGTTCGAGTCCCTGGCGGCGCACCTGTGAAGGGCCCCTCGTGAGAACGAGGGGCCCTTTGACGTGTCCGGCGTTCCGGATCAGTCCCCCGCCCCACTCGGCGTGATGGTCACCGTCCACGCCCCCGAAGCCGTCCGCCCCTCCACGTCGACCTTGACGTTGTCGCCGGGCACGGTGAAGCTCTCGCCGAGGGAGACCGGGGCGTCGGCGAGGGGCGGGTAGACGGAGGTCTCCCAGCAGGCCTCGGTGTGCGGGTGGGCGTCGACGACCTCGATCGGGCCGTTGCCGGAGGCGGCGCCGTCGCGCACCCGGTAGACGAGGATGCCCTGTTTGCAGGCCGTGCTGTCGTTGCCGACGGGGCTGCGCGCCTCGAAGGCCAGCGCGCTGTCGGTCCCGGTGCGGACGACCGCGAGCTTGGCGCCGAGGCCGAGTCCGAACGCCGGCGATCCGGCCGCGCTGCCGGCCGCGGCGGTGCCGGGTCCGGCGGCCACGGGTTCCAGGGTCAGCCGCTTCGGCGCGGTCCCCCGGACGCACACCACCTGGCGCGGATCCAGCCAGCCCAGCTTCCACTTGTGCCACGCGAACAGGTCGGGAGACAAGCCGAATTGGCTGCCCATCAGATCCCAGTCGCCGACGTACGTGTCCCAGTCGCCCTTGCCGTCCACCGGCCGGTGGTAGAGGTCGGGGAGGTCGAAGACATGGCCCGTCTCGTGGGCGAGGACCAGTCGGTCCGGCGGATGCTTCTCGAACACCGTGACAACCCGTCGGATGTCCGTGCCGTCGGCCCGCAGCGGGGTGTCCAGGTTGACGACCTTCGTCGCGTCCGAGTCGACACCGGGCGCGTCCGGATCGGCCACGAAGTAGACGATGTCGTAGCGCGAGAAGTCGACCTCGGGATCGGCGGCGGCGAGCGCGTCACGGAGGTACGCGGCGCGGTTCGCCGGGTTCCAGTCGCGCTGTATGGCGTACGACGTCGACGCGTGCGGCATGCGGATCCAGTTCCGCAGCGGGTGCGGGCGGAGCGTGAATCTGCCGTAGGAGGCGCGTTCGTAGAAGCGGGTGGTGGCCGGGAAGTGGTCGGCGGCGAGTTCGGCGGGGGTGGTCCGCGGGGTCGCGTCGGGGAAGGAGAGGAAGACCATCACCGCGTTGAGCGCGCGGGTGGGGCGCGGGTAGGCGGTGTTCCAGGTGTCCAGGCCCTCGGAGTGGTGGGCGTCGGTGCGCTTGAGGGCGCAGGGTGTGGTCGAGAACGGCTCGGCGACCGACTGGCTGGACATGATCGAGGTCGCGGCGAGCGCAGACATCGTGGTGAACACGGCCGCGGTGCCGCGCAGTCCGGGTCGCGTCCGCCACCGGGCGAGCCCCTTGAGCGCCGTACGGGAGAGCCCCTTGAGGGGGAGCTGACACGGCACGTTGGACCTCCGGGAGCGGGTTCACGGGACACCGACACCCAGCCTGTGATGGTTTGTTGGGGTACGCCCTGTTTATCTGCACCAGAAGGGTGAGAGGGACGCCCGGGACGGCTGAGACACGCCCGGGCGCACATCCGGAAACACTCACGGAACGTCACATGTGGTCGGCCATTTGAAGAATCCGTCCAGGTGCGGGCGGAAACGATCTGCCGGAATGGGCCGTTGTTCCGGGACACTGGACAGTGGCTGGAAGGGCCGGGGGCCAACCTCTATGATCGGCACACTTTCCTGCACGGACACGGCACGGCGGCCCCCCACCCGGTCGGCCATCCCGACGAGACCCATCCGAAGATCGAGTGCACTGCGGGAGCGAGCGGTGAGCGGAACGTCCGAAGGGCCGGCGCCCGCGGCAGACCTCATCCGGCCAGCCGTCACAGAGAGTAAGGGCGAGGCATCGCCTCGTACCGATGTCCCCGATTCCACCGGGTTCCCGGATTCTCACGAGTCCCATCAGTCCCCCGGGTCCCTGGAGTCCTTCGAAGGCGGCCGGTTCGGGTCCGCCTTCTCCGCGGCCCCGCTCGCGATGGCCGTCGTGGACCGCGACGGTCTGGTCGTCAGCGCCAACGACACGTTCGGCGCGCTGCTCGGCAAGCCCGGGGCCGCGCTGACCGGGCTGGTCGCGGCCGAGTTGATGGATCTGAAGTCGGACGCGCGGACCTGGCACGCCTATCGCGAGGTGCTGCGCGGCCGGCAGGCCAAGCTGAGCTGCACCCGCCGGGTCAAGCACCCCGACGGGCATGTGCTGTGGGTGCAGGTGACCGTGGCGCCGCTGCCCGCCGAGGAGCACGGTGTGCTGCTGTCGCTCACCGACATCAGCGCCCGCCGTGAACTCCAGGCGCGGCTACGGCACTTGGAGATGCACGACCCGGTGACCCGGCTGCCCAACCGCACCCTGTTCTTCGAGCGGCTCTCGGCCGCGCTGGAGGCGGAGTCGTACGAGCAGGGCGGTACCGGGCGGATCGGCCTGTGCTATCTGGACCTGGACGGCTTCAAGGCGGTCAACGACACCCTCGGACACCGCGTCGGCGACCGGCTGTTGGCGGCCGTGGCGGAGCGGTTGACGCGGTGTGCGGACGAGGCCGGTTACGCGCGGGCGAGTTCGCCGCTGGTGGCGCGGCTGGGCGGGGACGAGTTCGCGCTGCTCGTCGAGGACTCGACCGGGACCGATCAACTGGCCGAGCTCGCCGAGTCGGTGCTGAAGGCCTTGCAGGCGCCGTTCGATCTGTCCGGGCAGCGGCTGTCGTTGTCGGCGTCGATCGGGGTGGTCGAGCGACACGCGTCCGGTACGACGGCCACCGGGCTGATGCAGGCCGCCGACACGACGCTGTACTGGGCGAAGGCGGACGGCAAGTCCCGCTGGACGCTGTTCGATCCGGAGCGCAACGCGCACCGCATGACCCGCCAGGCACTGGCCTCCACGCTCCGTCCGGCCATCGAGCGGGGTGAATTCACCCTGGAATACCAGCCGTTGGTGGGGATGGAGAACGGACGGCTGCGCGGGGTCGAGGCGTTGGTGCGCTGGAACCACCCGCAGTTCGGCATGCTGACGCCGAATCGGTTCATCGGACTGGCCGAGGAGGACGGCTCGATCGTGCAGCTCGGCCGCTGGGTCCTGGTCACCGCCTGCCGCCAGGCCCGCCGTTGGCAGTTGGACCACCCGGACGAGCCGCCGATCTTCGTGAGCGTCAACGTGGCCGTACGCCAGGTGTGGGACTCGGATCTGGTCGCGGACGTGGCGGAGACCCTCGCCGAGACCGGACTCGCCCCGCATCTGCTCCAGTTGGAGCTGACCGAGTCCGCGGTGATGGGGTCGGCGGGGCGGCCGTTGCAGGCGCTCCAGGCGCTGAGCGACATGGGTGTGCACATCGCGATCGACGACTTCGGCACCGGCTACTCGAACCTGGCGTATCTGAGCCGACTGCCGGTCTCCGTCCTGAAGTTGGACGGTTCGTTCGTGCGCGGTTTCCAGTACGAGGGCGAGGGCGTCGCGCCGAACCCGGCGGACGAGGTCATCGTCGAGGCGATGATCCAACTCGCCCACCGGCTGGGCCTGTCGGTGACCGCCGAGTGCGTCGAGACCTCGGCACAGGCATCCCGGCTGCGCCGTATCGGCTGCGACACCGGACAGGGGTGGCTGTACTCCCGCCCGGTGGCGCCGGATCGTATCTCCGAGCTGCTGGGGACGAAGGCCTGCAATCAGGCTTCCTGACCCACCGTCAACCCGTAGGCGTCCGCGATCAGTTCGTACGAGCGCAGGCGCAGGTCGCCGTTGTGGGCGTGGGACGTGAGCATCAACTCGTCGGCGCCCGTGCGCTTCTGGAGGTCGTCGAGTCCGGAGCGGACCTCGTCCACCGTGCCGTGGATGACGTTGGCGTTCCAGGAGGTGATGAACTCCCGCTCCATGGGGCTGAATTCGTACGCCTCGGCCTCTTCGGGGGTGGGCACGAGGCCCGGGCGGCCGGTGCGCAGCCGGACCATGTTGAGGGCGGCGGCCAGCACCTGGCGGCGGGCGTCCTTCTCGTCGTCGGTGGCGAGGGCGGAGACACCGATCAGGGCGTACGGCGCGTCGAGCACCGCGCTCGGGCGGAAGGACTCGCGGTAGAGGTCGAGCGCCGGGATCGTGTTCTGCGCGGAGAAGTGGTGGGCGAAGGCGAACGGTAGCCCGAGCATGCCGGCGAGCCGGGCGCTGAAGCCGGAGGAGCCCAGCAGCCAGACCGGCGGGCGGTGCGGGGACTGGACGCCGCCGGGTGACGTCGACTGGATCGGGCCCGGGACCGCGTGGATGCGGGCGTAGGGGTGGCCGGAGGGGAAGTCGTCGTCCAAGAAGCGGGTGAGTTCGGCGAGTTGCTCGGGGAAGTCGTCGGCGCCTTCGTTGAGGCGGTCGGTGCGGCGCAGGGCTGCGGCGGTGGCGCCGTCGGTGCCGGGGGCGCGGCCGAGGCCCAGGTCGACGCGGTTCGGGGCGAGCGCCTCAAGGGTGCCGAACTGTTCCGCGATGACGAGCGGCGCGTGGTTCGGGAGCATGACGCCGCCCGAGCCGAGACGGATGCGGTCCGTGTGGGCGGCGAGGTGGGCCAGGATCACGGCGGGCGAGGAGGAGGCGACGCCCGGCATCGAGTGGTGCTCGGCGACCCAGTAGCGGTGGAAGCCGCGCGACTCGGCGAGCTTGGCGATCTTCACGCTGGTGCGCAGCGCCTCGGTGGCGGTGCGGCCGGCGCCCACGGTCACCAGGTCCAGTACGGAGAGGGGGACGGGGGCAGTGCCCTGTGCCGTACCCCTGATCTCGTCGGTCGTGCCCCGGACCTCGTCGTCTGCCGCCACGGTGGGTGCCTCCTGTTGTGAGCTGTGCGGTGTCCTTCCCGGGCTAACAGGAGGCTGTCTCCGCTTTATTCCCGGGGGTGGGTCCGTGTGTCGGCCGGCGGCGCGAGGGCAGCACGAGGACGCCGGCCGCGATCGCGAGCAGGGTCACCGGGAGCGCCATCGCCAGGTGAAGGCCGGCCAGCGGTGTGGAACCGACCGCCATCAGGGCCGCCGTAGCGGCTGCCCCGAGGACCGAACCCAGTTGCCGGACCGTGTTGTTGACACCCGAGGCCGCTCCGGCCAGCTGCGGCGGGACGTTGCGCATGGCCTCGGTGGAGAGCGGGGCGATCATGCAGCCGGTGCCGAGGCCCATGAGCATCAGGGGTGCGGTGAGGGTCAGGGCGTGGGTGTCCGGGGTCGTCAGGAGGATCGCCGCGGTGAGGCCCGTACCGAAGGAGAGGAGACCGGCGAGGAGGACGCGCCGCCCGCCGATCCGGTCACCGAGACGGCCCGCGTACGGCGAGACGAGCAGGGAGACGAGCGGGGAGGGCGCGAGCGCGAGGCCCGCGTGGATCGCGCTGAGGCCCAGTTGCTGCTGGAGGAAGAGGCCGAGCGGGAGGACCGCGCCGATCAGGGCGGCGCCGATCGTGCCCATCAGGACGGTCATGACGGTGAAGCCGCGGTCCGTGAACAGGGCGAAGGGGATGAGGGGTTCGGCGTCCTGGCGCTGGGCCTGGTGGCGGAGGAAGAGGGCACCGAGGCCCAGGGAGCAGGCGGCCAGGGTCCAGATCCCGGGGTTCCAGGAGTAGCGGTCGCCTTCCATCAGGGCGAAGGTGAGGCCGGTCAGGGCGGCGCCGGAGAGCAGGACGCCGGGGACGTCGAGGCGGTGGGCGCGGCCGGTGCGCAGGTCGGGTACCCAGCGGAAGGTGAGGGCCAGGACCAGCAGGCCGACGGGGATGTTGACGAAGAACACCCAGCGCCAGCCGACCGTGCTGACGATGAGCCCGCCGAGGGTGGGGCCGGAGAGGGTGGCCACGCCGGCGACCGAGCCCCAGATCCCGAGTGCGGTACCGCGCCGGGCGGCGGGGAAGGTGGCGACGATCAGCGCCATGGTCTGCGGGGTGAGCAGGGCCGCGCCGAGGCCTTGTACCACCCTGGCCGCGATGAGCGTCGTAGGCCCGGTGGCCAGGCCGCAGGCCGCGCTGGCCAGGGTGAACAGGGCGGTTCCGGCGGCGAACAGGGTGCGCTGGCCCTTCATGTCGCCGAGTCGGGCGGCGGTCACCAGGAGGGCGGCGAGGACAAGGGTGTAGCCGCTGACCATCCACATCACCTGGTCGAGGCCGGCGTGCAGGGAGCGCATCACGTCGGGGATCGCGATGTTGACGATCGTCATGTCGAGGAGGGTCATGAAGAACCCGAGGGAGAGCGTGGCCAGGACGGCCCAGGGGTTTCCGCGCAGCTTCGGCGCGCCTGCCTTCGCTGTGCCCGCCTTCGTCGTGCCTGTCATCCGTGTCATGACGAGAAACATATCCATCAGATCTAGATGCATCAAGATGAGATGCATCTCTTTCTGATATATATGGGTCCATGAACGTCGACGACCTGTTCCTGCTGGGTGTCCGCCTGCAGAAGATCGCGGAGTCCGCCATCCCCGCCGAGGGCATCGGCGACCACCCCACCAGCACCCGTACGGTGCTGATCGTCGCCGCCGACATCCGCGACCACCCCGGCACCACGGTCACCGAGGTCGCCCGGCGCACCGGCCTGGTGCAGAGCCAGGTCTCCAACTGCGTCTCCCGGCTGCGCTCCGCCGAAGCGCTCGTCACCGAGCCCGACCCGGCGGACGGCCGCCGCACCCTGCTCCGCCCCAGCCCCGAACCGTCCCCACGCATGAAGACGGTCCGCGAGGCGCCGATCGCCCCGGCCCTCGCGGCGGCCACCGACGCGCCCGAGGAGGTACTGGCTCTGCTGGAACGGCTGGAGAGGCTGTTGAAGCGGGCCGGCTGAGGGGCGTGGCGGGCAGGTCAGTCCGCCTGCACGATCGGCTCCCTCGTGAACAGCGCCCCCAGATCAGGCGCGTTGACCTTGCGGTCCGCCAGCCGCAAGGCCTCCCAGACGGTGACCTGGTTGGCCGTGAGGACCGGCTTGCCCAGTTCCTTCTCCAGGTCGGGGATGTGGGCCGCCGTGTGCAGGGCCGTGTCCGGGAGGAGGACCGCCTCGGCGTCCGGACCGTCCACCGCGCGGGCCAGGGCGAGGACCTCGTCGTAGCCCCAGGTGCCGACCTCGGCGGCGGTGATGATGCCGGAGGCGCGGACCGTGACCGGTTCCACTCCCCCGGCGCGCAGGAAGTCGGCGAAGAGGGCGGCCACGTCGTCCGGATACGTGGCCCCTACGGCCACCCGGCGCACCCCCAGTTCCTTCGCCGCGTGGACGAAGGCGAAGGACGTCGACGACGCGGGCAGGCCCGCGGACCGGGCGAGGGCGCGGATCTGGTCGTGGGCGCCCTCCCAGCCGTAGACGAAACTGCCGCTGGTGCAGGCCCAGACGACGGCCTCGGCGCCGGACATGCGGAGTTGTTCGACGCCTGCCGTGAGCCGCTCGGGGGAGCCCATCTTCAGGAGCGCGTCCACGCGGTGTGCGTCCTCGCCGATGTCCGTGTGGACCACGTCGAGGCGGACGTCGCTGCCGAGGAGCTGTTCCATGCGCGGGTAGTCGTCCTCGGCGGAGTGGCCCGGGTAGAGGAATCCGAGTGCGGTCATGACCAGCCTTCCTGGTGTTCTTCCGGCAGTACCGGCCCCTGGCGGCGCGCCGATTCGTCCAGCAGCGCCTGATAGGGGCCCACGGCACGCGTACCCAGTCGGCGCAGCGCTGCCCACATCGTGACCTGGTTGGCCGATACGACCGGTATGCGCAGTTCCGCCTCCAGTTGGGGGATCACGTCGTACGTCGGGAGGTTGGTGCAGCTGATGAAGAGCGCGTCGGCCTCGCCCTTGACGGCCTGGCGGGCCATGTCGACGACGTCGCGGTACGGCACCTTCCAGATGTGCCGGGTCAGGCCCATGAAGGCGCGGCCGGTGACCTCGACGCCAGCCTCGGCGAGGTACTCCTCCAGGGACTGGGTGACGGACACGGTGTAGGGGGTGACCAGGGCGATGCGGCGGGCGCCGAGTTCGGTGAGGGCGGCCAGCAGGGCGCCCGAGGTGGTCAGGGACGGGACCTCGCCGGCCCGGGTCATCGCCTCGCACATCGCGCGCTCCCCGGCGACCCCGCCGACGAAGCTGCCGGAGGTGCAGGCGTACGCGACGACCTCGGGGGCGACCGCGTTCAGCGTGCGGACCGCGTCGTGGAGCGTCTCGTGCTCGCTGACGAGCCGGGCCAGGTCGAGGCTCACCTCGACGGGCACGAACGGCGTCCGCGTGAGGTGCAGCGAGATGTCGTCGGGGACCCAGCGCCACAACTCGCGGTCCAGCGCGAAGTCGAAGGGGGCGACGACACCGACACCGCGCTGCGGGCGGGGTCCGCCCAGGAAGGAAACATGCATGGCTACACCGGCCTCACCAAGAGAAACGGGGTGACAACGGTCCGTGCGGGCGTCCGTGTTGACGAAGGTAGGTTCGAGTGCGAGCGTGGTCAATCCGTGCATGTCAGACGGCCGCGCTCGGTGCCCCCGCCGTGCCTCACGCTGTACCTCTCGCGAGAAACGGCTTCGCATGACCGCAACTCCCCCTGCCCTGCCCACCCTTCTCGTCCTGGACGCCGACCCGCTGCCCCGGCTCGGCAAGCTCACCGGCCGGGTGCGCGTCGAGCACGCCGACGAGTCGACCCTCGCTGAGCAACTGCCGTCCGCCGACGTCCTGTTGGTGTGGGACTTCGCCTCGCACGCGGTGCGCTCCGCCTGGCCGGGTGAGGGTCCCCGGCCGCGCTGGGTGCACACCGCCAGCGCGGGCGTGGACCACCTGATGTGCCCCGAACTCGCCGACTCCGACACGGTGGTGACGAACGCGCGGGGCGTCTTCGACCAGCCGATCGCCGAGTACGTCGCCGCCCTCGTCCTCGCGATGGCCAAGGATCTGCCCAGGACGCTGGACCTCCAGCGGCAGCAGATCTGGCGGCACCGCGAGGCGCAGCGCGTGGCCGGAACCCGCGCCTGCGTGGTCGGGTCCGGGCCCATCGGGCGGGCAATCGTCCGTACCCTCAAGGCACTTGGCGTGACGACCGCGCTCGTCGGCCGCACCCCGCGCACCGGCATCCACGGCCCCGGCGAACTCGACCGGCTGATGGCCCGCGCCGACTGGGTGATCTCGGCGGCCCCGCTCACCGACGACACCCGGGGCATGTTCGACGCCCGCCGCTTCGGCTGCATGCAGCCCTCGGCGCGCTTCATCAATGTGGGCCGGGGCCAACTCGTCGTAGAAAACGCGCTCGCCGAGGCGCTGACGAAGCACTGGATCGCGGGTGCCGCCCTCGACGTCTTCGAGGCCGAACCCCTCACCCCCGACAGCCCGTTGTGGCACGTCCCCGGGCTGATCATCTCCCCGCACATGAGCGGCGACACGGTCGGCTGGCGGGACGAACTCGGCACGCAGTTCGTCGCGGCGTACGAGAGATGGGAGGCGGGAAAGCCGCTGCCGAACGTGGTCGACAAGAAGCGTGGGTACGTACCGGGGCACTGAACTCCCCACTCTGGAGGGCCGGATGACGACCGAACTCACCGAGCTGACCGCCGTGGAACTCCTCGACGGCTACCGCAGAAGGGAGTTCAGTCCCGTCGACGCGACCCGCGCCACCCTCGAACGGGCCGAGGAGATCCAGCCCGCCGTGAACGCTTTCGTACGGCTCGACGCGGAAGGCGCGTTGGCGCGGGCCACCGAGTCCGCGGAACGCTGGCAGCGCGGGGAGCCGTCCGGACTCCTGGACGGGGTGCCGGTCACGGTCAAGGACATCCTGCTCCAGCGCGGCGCGCCGACCCTGCGCGGCTCCAAGACCATTGCCGAGCAGGGTAGTTGGGACGAGGACGCGCCCTCGGTGGCCAGACTCCGGGAACACGGCGCGGTGTTCATCGGCAAGACGACGACCCCGGAGTTCGGCTGGAAGGGCGTCACGGACTCCCCGCTCTCCGGGATCACGCGCAACCCGCACGACCCCTCGCGCACAGCGGGTGGCTCAAGTGGCGGGAGCGCGGCGGCCGTTGCCCTCGGCGCGGGGCCCTTGTCGCTCGGTACAGACGGCGGCGGCAGTGTCCGTATCCCCGCGTCCTTCTGCGGCATCTTCGGCCTGAAGCCGACGTACGGCAGGGTGCCGCTGTACCCGGCGAGCGCGTTCGGCACGCTGTCGCACGTCGGCCCGATGACCCGGGACGCGGCGGACGCGGCGCTGCTGCTGGACGTGATCGGGGTACCGGACGCCCGCGACTGGTCGGGCCTCGACCGCGCGCGGGGCTCCTTCACGGAGGCGCTCGCGGACGGCATACAGGGCCTGCGGATCGCGTACTCCCCGTCCCTCGGCGGCCAGGTCGCGGTGCGTCCGGCGGTCGCGGCGGCGGTACGGCGGGGCGTTGAGCGGCTGGCCTCCCTCGGTGCGTACGTCGAGGAGACCGACCCCGACTTCAGCGACCCGGTGGACGCCTTCCACACCCTGTGGTTCAGCGGCGCGGCCCGGGTGACCCAGAAACTCACCCCGCAGCAAAGGGAGTTGCTCGACCCGGGGCTACGGGAGATCTGCGCGACGGGAGCGGGCTTCTCCGCGCTGGACTATCTGGCGGCGGTGGACGCCCGTATGGAACTCGGCCGCAGGATGGGCCAGTTCCACGAGCGCTACGACCTCCTCGTGACGCCGACGCTCCCGATCACCGCGTTCGAGGCGGGAGTTGAGGTCCCGAAGGGCTCCGGGTACCGCCGCTGGACGGGCTGGACCCCCTTCACGTACCCCTTCAACCTCACCCAGCAGCCCGCCGCCACCGTCCCCGTGGGGAACGACGGCGACGGGCTGCCGATCGGGTTGCAGATCGTGGGCGCACGGCACCGGGACGATCTGGTGCTGCGGGCGGCGCACGCGCTGTTGGGCGCCGAGGATTCCGGGGTCAGGCCCTCCGGAAGCTGAGGCTCTCCCCCGCCGCCCCCGACCGCCACAGGTCGTTGCAGGCCTCCGCCATCTCCTCCAGGCCCTCGACCACCTGGCCCCAGACGATGCCGGGCACCCAGCCCACGTCACCGTTGAGGAGGAGGTTGTTGCGTTCGTAGAACAGGGCCAGGTCGACGACCGTCGTGCCGGCGCGGACCTCGCGGTCGTAGCCGTAGGCCTTCGTGCCGAGTTCCGTGCCGGCGAAGGCGAAATAGCAGAGATCGCCCGGTATGGGGGTGACTGTGGGGTTTTCCAGCGGGGGTTCCGTTTCTGCGAATGGCGGGAAAAGGGCGTAGATCTCGTTGCGGGCGTACTTGGCGTGGTAGACGTCGCCGATTAGCGGGAGTGCGTCCCAGATGGCCGCGCAGGTCAGCGGGGCGCGTTCCACCAGCAGTTTTGCCCGGCAGTGGACGTTCCGCTTTGCGAGTGAGACCTCGATGAAGTGATCCGTCATGTCTTCCAGGGTGCATAACCCGGGAGCGGTCGGGTAGCTGCGCGCCCATGGCTCCACCAATTGGGAACGACAGACACACATCCGGTCACACGCCGGGTCACACCCGTCGGGCACTGCTCGCCGGGGTGGCGGCGGCAGGTGCGCTGGGCGCGGCCGGCTGCAGCCGTGTGGCCACCGCGTCGACCACGAGCGGCGGTGATCTGCTCGACCGGCTGAAGGCGCAGGGCGTCGTACGGCTGGGGATCGCGGGTGAGATCCCGTTCGGTTACATCGACAAGCAAGGCCAACTGACCGGTGAGGCACCGGCGTTGGCGAAGGTCATCTTCCAGCGGCTCGGCGTCGACAACATCCAGCCCGTGCCCACCGAGTTCGGCTCGCTCATCCCGGGCCTGAACTCGCAGCAGTTCGACGTCGTGGCCGCCGGCATGTACGTGAACCCGGACCGCTGTCAGCAGGTCATCTTCGCCGACCCCGACTACCAGGTGCTCGACTCGTTCGTCGTCCGCAAGGGCAACCCGAAGGGGCTGCACACCTACAAGGACGTCGTCGCGAAGAAGGCGAAGTTCGCCACCGGCACCGGGTACGCGCAGATCCAGCACGCCGTCAGCGCCGGGTACAAGCAGAGCGACATCCTGATCGTCCCGGACCAGGTCGCGGGGCTGAATGCCGTAGAAGCAGGGCGAGTCGACGTCTTCGCCGGTACGGCGCTCACCACGCGCGCGGTCGTGAAGAACTCCGCCAAGGCCGAGTCGACCACGCCGTTCGCCCCGCTCGTCGACGGGAAACCGCGCATCGACGGGGGCGCCTTCGCGTTCCGGCCGACCGAGACGAAGCTGCGCGACGCCTTCAACGTCGAGCTGCACAAGCTCAAGAAGAGCGGGGAGTTGTACCGGATCCTGCGGCCCTTCGGGTTCAGCAAGGCCGAGATGACGAACCTCACCGCGAAGGAGCTCTGCAGCGGATGACGTCAGGCCTCTGGGAACTCGTCCTCAAGGGGATCTGGACCACCGTCCAACTCCTCGTCCTCAGCGCGCTGTTGGCGACCGTCGTGGCCTTCGTCGTCGGCATCGCCCGCACCCACCGGCTGTGGATCGTGCGCTTCCTCGCCGGTTTCTACACCGAGGTGTTCCGCGGCACCTCCGCCCTGGTCATGATCTTCTGGGTGTTCTTCGTGCTCCCGGTCGCCTTCGGCTGGCAGCTGGTCCCGCTGTGGGCGGGCACGCTCGCGTTGGGCCTGACCTACGGCGCGTACGGCACGGAGATCGTGCGCGGCGCCCTCAACGCGGTCGACCCGGCGCAGCAGGAGGGCGGGGTCGCGCTCAGCTTCACGCCCTGGCAGCGGATGCGGCTGATCCTGCTGCCGCAGGCGATACCCGAGATGATCCCGTCCTTCTGCAACCTGCTGATCGAACTGCTCAAGGGCACCGCCCTGGTGTCGGTCATGGGCATGGGCGACCTCACCTTCAGCGCCAACCTGGTGCGGCTCGCGCTCCAGCAGAGCGCTGAGATCTACACGTACATCCTGCTGATCTACTTCGTGATCGCGTTCACGCTCACCCGGCTGATGCGCGGGCTGGAGAAGAAGCTGAAGGCGGGGATCGGCAAGGAGGCCGGTACCGACCGGGCCGCGCGTGAACTGAAGCGTGCCCAGACCACAGGGATCGGAGCGCAGATCTGATGAAGTGGGACTGGAACGCCGTGAGCGAGTTCATGCCGTTCTTCTGGGACGGCCTGAAAGTCACCCTGCAGATCCTGGTCTTCGGATCGCTGATCTCGTTCGTCCTCGGGCTGGTGTGGGCGCTGCTGATGCGGACGCCGTCGCGCTGGGTGCGCTGGCCGGTCGGGGTCGTCACCGAGTTCGTCCGGGACACCCCGCTGCTGGTCCAACTGTTCTTCCTGTTCTACGTGTTGCCCGAGTGGGGCCTGACGTTCTCCGCGCTGACCACCGGTGTCTTCGCGATCGGGCTGCACTACTCGACGTACACGATGCAGGTCTACCGCGCTGGCATCGAGGCGGTGCCCGTCGGCCAGTGGGAGGCGGCGACCGCGCTGAACCTGCCGGTGCGCCGGACCTGGACGGCCGTGATCCTGCCGCAGGCGATCCGCCGGGTGGTCCCGGCGCTCGGCAACTACGTGATCGCGATGCTCAAGGACACCCCGATCCTCATGGTGATCACCGTGCTCGAACTGATGGGCCAGGCCCGGCTGTTCTCCCAGCAGCACTACCAGTTCACCGAGCCCATCACCGTGATCGGCGTGGCCTTCATCCTCATCTCCTATCCCGCCTCCCTGCTGATCCGAGCCCTGGAGCGACGCCTTGTCCGCTGACACACCCCTGACGACAGAGACCGACGCCAACGCCAACCCCCCGGTGGACGGCAGCGAGTTGATCCGCCTGGACCACGTCACCAAGCGCTTCGGGTCCAACACCGTGCTCGACGACCTCGACTTCTCCGTGGAGTCCGGCAAGCACGTCACCCTGATCGGTCCGTCCGGGTCGGGCAAGACCACGATCCTGCGGCTGCTGATGACCCTGACCAAGCCGGACGAGGGCACGATCACCGTCGACGGGGAGCAGCTCTTCCCCGCGCCCGAGAAGCAGGTCCGGGAGATCCGCAAGAAGATCGGGATGGTGTTCCAGCAGTTCAACCTCTTCCCGAACATGACCGTGCTGCGCAATGTCACCGAGGCGCCGGTCACCGTCCTGGGCCTGCCCAAGGAGGAAGCGGAGGCGCGCGCCCTGGAGTTGCTCGACCTGGTCGGCCTCGCCGACAAGGCCGGCGCCCGCCCGACCCAGCTCTCCGGCGGCCAGCAGCAGCGCGTCGCGATCGCGCGGGCGCTGGCGATGCGCCCGCAGGTGCTCCTGCTGGACGAGGTGACCTCGGCGCTCGACCCGGAGTTGGTCGCGGGCGTGCTCGACGTGCTGCGCGACATCGCCCGCACCACCGACATCACGATGCTCTGTGTGACCCACGAGATGAATTTCGCCCGTGACATTTCGGATCAAGTCCTGATGTTCGACTCCGGAAAGGTCATCGAATCGGGCCCGCCGGAGCGGATCTTCGGCGATCCGGAACAAGAACGGACCCGCGAATTTCTCGGCGCCATTCTTTGACAATTATTCAACTACGACCAGTGAGCAATCGAACACCCAAGGTCTACGCCACGTGGCATGCCAAAGGAATATGCCAAAAGGCTCGCACCGCAGTTGGGAGGGCATAGGCAAGGCCATATTCTCGCCAACACCCGCACCACATCGGCCGTTTGACAGCTATCGTGGAGAAGATTCGCTGTCCGGTATCACGGCCCAAAAAGCGAGCGCAGGGAGAAACACCGTGGCGCTGATGCACGAGCCGACCGCTCCCTACCAATCGGTACAGGACGCCCTGCGCATCCTGGAGACAGTCGCCGGGCACTCCACCGGTGTCACGGACACCGAACTCGCCCGCGTCACCGCCCTCGGCACCGAGCGCCTGACGATACTGCTGCGGACCCTGCGCCGCGAGGGCTACGTCGAGCAGCTCACCGACGGCGCGTACATCACCGGCGAGTCCCTGAGCCGGCTCGGCTCCGCGGCCGGCCGGGAACAGGCGGTGCGCGAGCAGATCCAGCGGACACTGGACCGGCTGCGCGACTCGCTGGGCGCGGCGGTCTACGTCAGCCGGTACGTCGACGGCGAGGTCACGATCACCCAGTACGCGGCCGGGCCCACCACCCCGGCGGTGAACGAGTGGGTCGACTTCCGCGTCTCCGCGCACGCGACGGCGCTCGGCAAGAGCCTGCTGGGCCAGCTCGACCACAACGGCCGGCGCGACCATCTCTCCCGCCACAAGATGGCCCGCCTCACCTCACGCACGATCACCAGCGACCGGCTCCTCCTCTCCCGCCTGGAGGCCCAGCCGCCGACCGTCCCCCACCTGGACCTCCAGGAGTACGCGGTGGGCACGGTCTGCGCGGCGGTCCCGATCACGGCCGGCGCCTCGGTGGGCTGCCTGGCCCTCTCCCTCCCGGTGGAACACGCCCACCGCCTGCGCCAGGCGGCGGACACACTGAACCGCGAGGCGGGCCCGGTCCTGCTCTCCCTGGCCATCTAGACGAAGACGCGGTATCGGGGAGCGCGGCCGCCCCGACCCTGGTCCGAAGCACCCCTCCGGACCAGGTAGTATTTTTCTTGTCGCCCTCCGCGAGACTCAGATCCAGCGGAAGGCGTAAGTCATGCGCCGCTAGCTCAGTTGGTTAGAGCAGCTGACTCTTAATCAGCGGGTCCGGGGTTCGAGTCCCTGGCGGCGCACAGTATGTGATCGAGGGCATCCTTCTTATTGGGAGGGTGCCCTTGGTCGTTTTCGGGGGTGGGTGCCGGCGAGGGGCCAACGGCGCCGGCGTCCGGCTGCGCGGTGGACGCGCTGATCCGGTCAGGCAGGTGGACAGGGATCGGCGCCGGTGACGGTGCCCGTCCACCAGTCCGGTTGATCGGACTCGCGCCAGAGGACCTCCAGCCGCCTGTGCGTGAGTTCTTCGGCCGCCTTGTGGCAGGCAGCCTGCGCGCTATCGGGCTCGGACGAGGGCGCGGGATCCTTGAGAGCGCCGTCGGCGACGCCCGACGGTTGGGTGAAGTAGATCGCGTACCGCCAGGCGTCGACGGTTCGGTAGAGCACGAGGGTCGTCGGGGTCCCCATGGTGCGCCAGTACGGCTGCCGCTTGCTTGCCATGGCCGCACGGTACTGGCACCGGGCGGGTCCACCACCACGGTCAAGCAGCTTGGGGCCCCATACCCTGGCGGATCGCCGGGGAAATAATCGATGGAATTCATAGATTTCGACTAATCACTTGCCCAGGCCACACAACTTAGACATACCGCATGTTCGACGCCCATTCGACGCCCATTCGACGTGCGTGTTGACCATGACGAACTTCATGGTTTGGGCGGCCTTTTGAGGGAATTTGCATTCCGTGAATCTTCATGGAGATCGCATTGCTCCCGCTTTGATTCTCCGGGGATACCGTCTGTGGCGTTTGCCTCCGTTCGCGTTGGCTCGACGGGCCATCGGGGGACGGGGGCCGGCGTGGGTGCTGCCCCGGCAGGGGGCGCACGGGGGACGGGGGTGGGTCGGGTGACTCGATCACGAAGATGGCCGAAGCTGGTCGCGCCGAAGCTGGTCGTGCCGAAGTTGATCACACCAACGCGCCTTGCTCCAGGGCGGGTTGCACCAGGCGTGGTCCTGGTCTCGGTGGCGATGGTGATGGCGGGGACCGTCTCTCCGGCCGTGGCGGCCGTGGCGACCGCGAGCACCCCGGCCGGGTCCGGGAAGGCAGCGGCAACCGCGGCCACGATCACGACGTCCGCGTCGCCCGAGGACGCCGCCGGCCCCGCGGCGGACGTGATGGTCAACGGCTGGGGCGACGGTGCGGGTTACCACGTCGACGTGGCCACCGGCGGCAGCGGATACACCTGGCGGGAAATGGCCGTATTGCGGCCCGCCGACATCGACGACTCGGCCTGGACGGGTTATCAGTGCGTCTCCGGCGACGGGAAATTCGCCGCGGTGACAGTTCTGCCGGCGTCGTCGGTGAACATAGCCGCGGCCCGGGACCACGGGGCATTCGCCTTTTCGGTGAACCTCGGCACCGGTGCGGTGAAGCCGGTCGCCTCCGGGGTCGCCCTGAAGTACCACTCACCGGGCTGCGGTACCGCCGACGCCGCGGAGTTCACCGTCAACCCCGGTGACAACCAGCGCACCACCCAGGTCCTGTCGGTGGATCTGCCGACCGGGAAGGTCGAGCACACCACCACGGTGGACGGTCAGCTGACCTCGGTGGTCCCCACCGCCGACGGCCCGGTGGGCGTGATGGGGACCGGCCTGGTGCGGATACCCGAGCAGGGCGGCACGGCCGGGCGTCCGGTGCGGCTGGCGAACACCGGCGGCGTCCCCTACGACCTGCGCCCGGCGGCCGGCGGCGGCGTCGACTTCGCGCTGCAACGGGCCGCGGACAAGTCCTCGCTGATCATGCGGGAGCGGTCCGGGAAACTGTCCACGCTGGGTGAAGGGGCGCACGCGTCCCTGCAGTTGATGCAGGGCCGGGCGGGCCACGCGCTCGCCGTCGGCGCCACCCGGGTGACCTCGGGATCCGGGGTCCGGAGGATCGGCACCGGCCCGTTGCCGTACGGGGCGACGAATGTGTCGCTGGACGGTGGGGCGGTGACGGGCGCCGGGAGCAGGACGCCGCAGTCCGCGCCGCTGGTCCTGGCGACCCGGAGCGGGAAGCTGCTGAAGCGGTCCGCCGCGAAGTCGACCAAACGCTCCGCGACCACGCTGCCGAATGCCGTGCCGACGGCTTCCGCCGGTAGCGGCGGCAGCGGCGACACCGCCGCCTCGCGGTCCGCGCAGCGCTCCGCACTGGTGTCCTCAAGCACCACCACGGCCGCCACCACAGCCACCACCACGGCCGCCACCACCAAGGCCGTCACCGCGGCCACCACCACCCCGAAGTGCGCGGTGGACCGGCTCGCCGAGGACAAGCAGGTGATGCAGCCCGGCACCGCGCAGGTGACCTGGGCGATACAGATGGCCGAACAGGGGCTGCTCACCGGCTCGTCGTACGCGCGGCCCGCCGGCTACGCCAACCTCGGCCTGGCGTCGTACTCCCCCAACGGCGACTTCGCGAAGATCGCCCTGGAGCACCCGTCGTCCGACACCTGGGACTCGGTGCCGCGTTCGGTGTACGAGGCGATCGTGGCGCAGGAGTCCAACTACAGCCAGGCGTCCTGGCATGCCCTGCCCGGCATTCCCGGTGGCGCGCTGGTCGCCGACTACTACGGCGCGGGCGGTCTGATCACCTCGATGGACTACTCGAAGGCGGACTGCGGCTACGGCCTCGGCCAGGTCACCACCGGCATGTCCACCGGTGACACCACCTACTCGGTGCACGGCCAGTGGAAGATCGCGGTGGACTACCAGGAGAACCTGGCCGCCGGGCTGCAGATCCTGGAGCACACCTGGAACCAGCTCTACGACGCCGGGATCACCGTCAACGGCGGCGACCCGAAGTACCTGGAGAACTGGTACCTCGCCGCCTGGGCGTACAACTCCGGCGTGCAGCCGACCGCCGCGTTCGGCAACACCACCGGCTGCACCCCGAGCGCCACCTGCACCGGACCCGACGGCACCTGGGGCCTCGGCTGGGCCAACAACCCCCGCAACCCCGACTACCCGCCCACCCGTGCCCCCTATCTGCGCGACTCCTACGCCGACGCCTCGCACCCGGCGAGCTGGCCCTACCAGGAACGCATCATGGGCTGGATGGGCAGCCCGATCCTGCGCTTCAACGCGCCCGCGTACACCACGCCGGACTACCACGGCGGCAAGAGCTGGCTGCAGATCCCGCCGGTCGACGCCTTCTGCACCAGCGACAACCTCTGCGACTCCACCGGCGCCACGAACGCCAAGTACTGCACCCTGTCGGACTCCGAGTGCTGGTGGCACCAGCCGGTCACCTTCGTCTCCGACTGCGCCACGACCTGCGCCACCAGCAGTTACACCGCGGCCGCCGGCTCCGGCGAACCGGCGCTCGTCCAGCCGCACGCGCATCCGCCCTCCTGCTCCCTGGACACCGCCCATGTCCATGACGAGGGCCACGGCGCGCCGATCATCGTCGACGAGTCGCAGAGCCAGCCACCGCTGAACCTGGTCGGCTGCGGATCGTCCAACTGGTCGCAGGGCGGCACGTTTTCGTACTCCTACGGAACCAACAGCGCCGGTGATCCGATCGGCGCGCTCGACACCCACCAGCTCGGGGTCGGCTTCGGCGGCCACACGCTGTTCACCCACACCGAGGACGGCTCCAACCCGGCCGAGATCAACACCGGTACCTGGACCCCGGCTCTTCCCAAGCTTCAGTACTACAAGATCAAGCTGCACTTCCCGTCGACCGCCGCCAGCGCCACCAACGTCGTCTACACGATCAATCCCGGCGGCGGGGTGAGCCCCTGGAAGATCCGGGTGAACCAGGACTGGGGCTCGGAGCAGTGGGTCACCATCGGCACCTTCGCGATGGAGAACGGCGCCACCGTCAAGCTCACCAACAAGAGCGACATCACCGGCTCCGGCAACATCAACTACGCCGACTACGACGTCGCCTACGACGCGGTCTCCTTCATCCCCGAAGGCGGCACCCCGGGTGAGCCCATCGGTGGCCCGCCCGGCATCAAGGACGCCCCCAAGGGCAGCAACCCGGCCTGGATCCAGTGCGGTTGCGCCAAGCGGACGGCCGGTGACCCGGTCGACACCAGCACCGGCGCCTTCGGTGACACCTTCACCGACCTGTCGACGCCGGGCCGCGGCATGCCGCTGGACTTCACCCGCACCTACGCCTCCGCGCTGGCCAGCTCCACCGGACCCAACGCGTCCCTCGCCGTCAACGGCCCCTTCGGCTGGGGCTGGACGGACTCGTACAACCTGAGCGCGACCACCGACAGCACCAGCGGCGATGTGACGGTTCATCAGGAAGACGGCTCCCAGGTCACTTTCGACGACACCTCGGGTACGTACGCGCCGAGCGCGCCACGCTATGACGCCACCCTGGTCAAGGACGGTTCGGACTACGTCTTCACCCGCACCTCGAAAGACGTCTTCACCTTCGACGCGGCCACCGGACACCTGATCTCCGAAACCGACCTGGTCGGCAGCAAGGCGGTCCCGCCCTACGCCACGACCCTGGCCTACGACAGCTCCGGCAACCTGCACACGATCACCGACCCCGGCGGCCGCGTCTACACCCTGACCTGGACCGGAACCCACATCACCGCGCTCGCCGACTCCGCCGGACGCAAGGTCACGTACGGATACGACAGCAACGGCGACCTGACCGACGTCTACGGCGCGGGCAGCACCCGGAGCCCGTCGCTGCTGGACGACGACCACACCCAATTCACCTACACGGCAGCGCACTTGATGGCCTCGATGCGCTCGCCGGACAACTACGGCAGCACGGCCACCCCGGCGCCGGTCACCGCGATGACGTACGACAGCTCGGAGCGCGTCCTCACCCAGACCGACCCGCTCGGCCACGCCACGACCTTCACCTACGGCCCCGACAGCGGCACAGGTCTCACCGACGGGCAGACCCTGGTCACCGACCCGTCCGGGCACAAGACGCTGGACACCTACGCCGAGGGCCTGCTCACCTCCGAGACCAAGGGCTACGGCACCTCCGACGCCGGCACCTGGAACTACACCTACGACCCGGTCAGCCTCGGCGTCACCTCCATCAGCGACCCCAACGGCAACCTGCAGACCTTCGCCTACGACGACCACGGCAACCAGATCTCCGCGAGCGACGCCCGCGGCTTCACCACCACCCACGCCTACGACGACAGCGACAACCTCACCACCACCATCACCCCGGACGGCCTGCGCACCGACTACGCCTACGACGAGACCGGGCACATCGCCGCCGGGGGCGACGACTACGGCCTGCTCACCAGCACCACCACGCAGCCCGTCGACGAAAGCGCGGCCGCCCGCACCACCGCCGTCAACTACGACGACACCGCCCACCCCGGCGACGCCACCCGCACCGTCGACGCCCGCGGCAACACCAGCCACGCCACCTACGACACGGCGGGCGACGTCACCAGCGCCACCGACGCCGAGGGCGACAAGACCCAGTACGGCTACGACACTTCACGCGGCGTGCTCACCTCGACGGTCTCCCCGATCGGCACCGCCGCGGGCACCGTACCCGGCTGCACCCCACCGGCCACCGGCTGCACGACCTATACCTACGACGCCTGGGACAACCGGACCGGCACCACCGACCCGCTCGGCCACACCACCGCCGCCGTCTACGACGCGGACGGCGACCAGGTCTCGGCCACCGACGCCAACGCCAGGAAGACCACCTACGGTTACGACGCCGCCGACCGCCGCACCACCGTGACCCGTCCCGACGCCACCGTCCAGAAGATCGCCTACAACCCCGACGGCACCACCAGCAGAACCACCGACGGCGCGGGCAACGCCACGAACTACGGCTACGACGCCCAGGGCCGCCAGACCACCAGCACCGACCCCGCTGGCCGCACCACCACCTCGGTGTACGACGCGGCGGGCGATCTACTCACCGTCACCGACCCGGCGAACCGGGTCACCACCTACACCTACGACCCGGCCGGCAACACCGCCTCCATCAGCTACTCGGACGGCACCACGCCGAACGTCACCGGCATCGGCTACGACGCGATGGGCCGCCGCACCGGCATGACCGACGGCACCGGCACCAGCAGCTGGAGCTACGACACCTTCGGCGAACTCGTGACGCAGACCAGCGGCTCGGGCGCGACGACCGGCTACGGCTTCGACGCCAACAGCAATGAGACTTCGGTCAGTTACCCCGGCACCACGACCCGGACGGCCACCCGGACCTTCGACAAGGCCAACCGCCTGACGGCCCTTCAGGACTGGAACAGCCAGTCCACGGCCTTCGGTTACAACGCCGACGGTCAGTGGAGGACCACCACCTACCCCAACGGCACGGTCGCGACCACCACGTTCAACACCGCCGACCAGGCCACCGCCGACACCCTGACCAGCGGCAGCACCACGCTGGCGTCCCTCACTTACACCAGGGACAACGCGGGCCAACTCGCCGGCGACACCGGCCAGTCGTACCAGTACACCTCCCTGGACCAGGTGAAGTCCTCGACCACGGGGTCGACCACCACGTCGTTCGCCTACGACGCGGCCGACAACCCGGTGCAGGTCGGCGGCACTGGCCAGGCGTTCGACGCGGCCGACCAGCTGTGCTGGTCCACCACCGGCACGATGCCGAGCAGCCCGTCCTGCGCGAGCGCGCCCACCGGCGCCACGACGTACGCCTACGACACCCAGGGCAACCGGACCAAGGCGACCACGGGCGCGGCCTCCACCACCTACAGCTACGACCAGGCCGACGAGCTCACCGGCGTCGCCTCCTCGGCGACAACCGCCGCCTACACCTACGACGGCAGCGGGCTGCGGGCCTCGAAGACGGTCAACGGCACGACGACCGCCTTCAGTTGGGACTCCGAGGACACGCCGGCCCTCCTCTCGGACGGCACTGCGGCCTACCTCTACGGCCCCACCGGACTCCCGGTGGAGCAGATCACCGGCACCACCGCCCAGTACTACTTCCACGACCAGCTCGGCTCCACCCGGGCCCTCACCAGCTCCGCCGGAGCCGTCACCGGCACCTACGCGTACTCGCCGTACGGGACCGTGACCGGCCACACCGGCACGGCCTCCACGCCCCTGCAGTACACCGGCCAGTACACCGACGCCGAGACCGGCTTCGTCTACCTGCGGGCCCGCTACTACGACCCGGCCACCGCCCAGTTCCTCACCGTCGACCCCGCGGTGCAGCAGACGCTCAGCCCGTACTGCTACGTCGACGGCAACCCGCTCAACGGGGTCGACCCGACAGGGCTGTTCGGGTGGGGCAGCATCACCGGGTTCGTCCACAAGCACGCCGACGTCCTCAACCAGATCAACAGTTGGTCCACGGCTGCCGCCGGCGTATTCACCGTCGTCAGCATTGTCTGCGCGGTCTGCGACGTGGTGACGGGGCCTCTCGCGGCCCTCAGCGCAGGCGTGATGATCGCTTCCCAGGCGCTTCTGGTCATCGACGGCTGCGACAAGTACCGCGCCGGGCATTCGTGCGGCAACGCCATCCGTTACCTGACCGGGGATGTCGTCGGAACAGCCGTAGTGGGCAAGGCCGCCAAGGCCATACGTCTGGGGACGCGAGGTGCGCCGGTCGAGAAGACCTTGGAGAACCTCCGCAAGATCTGCGGCGGTGGTTGACATGACCGGACACCTGTCGATCAGGCCGTCACCGTACCGGATGCTCATGGCGTTCAGTCCGATCCTGCTGTTCCTGGTCGTACCGCGCATCGTGATCGGCGGCGACGTCGTCTTCGGCAGGACCGGCTGGGCGGTCTTCGGGCTGTGCGCGCTGCTCCTTCCCTTCGTCGTCACGCGGCTGAGCGTGATGGTCGTCGGGGAGCAGGGAATCGCCGTACGCCGGGCCTTCCGGACCAAGCGCCTCGGGTGGGACGAGATCGGCACGGTGGCGATCGAGTCGCGCAATGTGCACCTGTTCCTGGTCCTCAAACGACGAAGCGCCGGCCGGGCGGAGGCGACGCTGACCTTCGTCTCGAAACCGGACCGGCGCCGGCTCATCGAGACGATCGCGTCCCGGGTCCCGGCCGGCGTCGTACGCCAGGACGACATCCTGCACCGTGCGCTGACGTCGTCGCAGCGGTGATCATTCCCTGATGTCGAGTCCCTGACGGCGCACCTGTGAAGGGCCCCTCGTTGCGACGAGGGGCCCTTCGGCGTCCTCGGGAGTCAGCCTCCGGTACGCCGCCTCCCCCGGCGCCCGCCACCACACCGGATCGGCACACACGACCCCCTCCCGCCGCAGCCCCGCCCGATGGATCTTGTTGGTGGCCGTCACCGGCATCCGCTCCACCACCCGCACGAACCGGGGTGCCATCTTCGTCCCCAAGTCCGGCTGGGCCAGCAGGAATTCGGCGAAGTCGAGCGGGTCGAAGCGGCCGGCGATCGTGGCCATGACCTGGTCGCCGGTGACCGGGTCCGGTACCGCGTAGACCGCCACGGCGTCGGCGCCCTCGTAGCGGGCGAGGATGTTCTCGATCATCGCGGCGGCGAGGTTCTCGCTGTCGACGCGGAGACGGTCGTCGGTGCGGCCGGCGAAGTAGAGGTAGCCGTCGGTGTCGCGGTAGAAGAGGTCGCCGGTCCAGTACCAGCCCGCGCGGCGGCGCTCGGCGTCGGCCTCGGGATTGCGCCAGTACCCCTCGAAGGGGTTGGCGCCGCGGTTCACCAACTCCCCTATCGCCTCTTCTCCGTTGAGCAGCCGACCGGCCGAGTCGAAGGCCGCCGGCGGGCACTCCGTCCGCGTCTCCGGATCGAGTACGGCGAGCCCGGGCGCCGCCCGCCCGACCGCTCCCGACGGTGTCCCCGGCGACCACTGCACCGCCGCCCCGCCCTCCGAGGACCCGTACCCCTCCACCAGCCGCACCCCGAACCGCCGCTCGAACGCCGCCGCGTCCACCGCCCCCGCCTCGGTGCCGAAGCCCATCCGCAGCGGGTTGTCCCGGTCGTCGGCGCGCTCCTCGGTGGCCAGCACGTACTGCACGGCACGGCCGACATACGTGAAGTACGTGGCCCCGTACGCCCGTACGTCCGCCAGGAACCCCGACGCCGAGAACCGCCGCCGCAGCGCCACCCCCGCCCCGGCCGCCAACGCCGGTGCCCAGTCGGCGATCACCGCGTTGCCGTGGAACATCGGCATGCAGATGTAGTGCACGTCGTCGGGGAGGACTCCGAAGCTGTCGACCAGTGAGCGTCCCGCTGCCGCCAACCGACCCTGCGTGCAGATCGCGGCCTTCGGGGCGCCGGTGGAACCGGAGGTGAAGTAGAGCAGGATGCGGTCGTCGGGGGTGGCGTGGGAGAAGGCGGACGGGTGCGTGTCCGCGTACGGGGCGAGCAGGTCGTCGTAGGCCTGAGTGTCCGTCACCAGCAGGCGTACGCCGGGAAGTTGAAGGTCTTCGAGGAGCTGGAGGTGGGTGCGTTCCGTGACCAGGATCCGGCACTCGGTGTGCTGGATGTCGCGGGCCAGTTCGGGACCTCGGCGGGTGGGGTTGATGCCGGCGACGGCCGCGCCCGCGAGGGCCGCCGCGCTCAACCACAGGGGATATTCAGGGGTGTTGTCGAGCAGGACGCCCACGTGGGGCTCGGCGCCGGGTGGGAGCAGGTCGGTCAGCAACGCCGCTCTGGCTGCCGCGCCGGACGCCGTCTCGTGGTGGGTGAGCATCTGTTGCCCGCACCACAGGCCCGGGCGGTGGTCGCCCCACCGTGCCTGCACGAGTTCCGCGACGGTACGCCTGCTGGACTCCATGAGGGCGCACGGTAGTTGACGTACCGTCAGATGTGGAGGGGCTACGGGGTCATCAGGTCGCCGGCCGTCGAGAACGACTCGTGGGTCACGATGATGAACCCGACGCAGAAGGCGATGAACACGCCGAAGAACACCAGCGCGGCACCCGTCCCCGCCATGAGCTTCCCGCGGGCCGGGGCCTGGGCGGTGGCCCGCTCGGGGTGGTCCGCCGTGTAGTACGCGGTGACGATGTCGCCCTCCACGACCGTCCCCGACCCGCCCTGCTCCTCGAACCGGACGGCGCGGCCCTCGCGCGTCGTGAACTCGTAGACGTGGTTGAGCCTCGTCGTCACCCGGGTCTCCCCGCCGCCGCTGGTCGTCGTGTACGTCCGCAGACAGCGGGCCTCGGCCGTCAGGCCGCTGCTCCAGGCACGGCTCGTCGCCCGCGCGCGGCGGACCACCGCGACCGCGGCGCACAGCAGCACGACGATGATGAGTACGGGTATGGCGTAGAACATGGCGTCCATGGTGTCCCCCGAGGTCAAGTACCGCTTGGTGGAGGGAACCTACCCCCGGGGGATGCCGGACTGTCTCAAGCAATGCTCAGAACTTCACGCGCGGAGCCACCCGCTCAGAACGTGACGTCCGAGCAGGAGTAGAACGCGTTGGTCGTGTCCGCGATCGTCCACACGGCGACGATCACGTGGTGGCCGGAGAGGCCGGACGGGAGCGTGCCGGTGTGGGAGATGGTGGACGACGAGGGGCGCTGGCCGTTGTAGGGGACGGTGAGGAACGGGGTGGTGTTGAGGTCCGAGCGGGCCAGGTTGTGGCTCTGGTTCCAACCCGCCTTGGTGACGTAGTACTTGAAGTCCGTCGTCGCGTGGATCGCCGTGAACTGCCAGCGGAACGTGTACGACTGACCACCCGTCACCTTGGTCGTCGGCCACGCGGCGCCCGACGGGGTCTTCGGCGCGCCGAGTTGGGCGAAGCGGCTGATTCCGCCGTTGCAGATCTGGCCGTCGGCGGGGCCGGCCGCCGGGAAGCCCTTGGGGCCCTCGACGCTCTGCGGCTCGTACTGGATGTCACCGCAGTTCGTCACCGTGCCGTTGGCACAGAGCTTCTGCCTGCTGATGGGGAGGTCGGTGTAGCCGTGGCTGCTCGCGGCCCCGGACGAGAGCACGATGGCCCCGGCCGTGGTGAGCCCGAGCACGGCGGCGTACCACTTGGTCTTTTTGCGCATGCTGCCGCTCCTGGGAAACGTGTGGGGAGTTCCGTGAGCCGTGCAGGTCTAGACCAAGTCCCAGATTATTGCCCTTACTTGACCGTGTCCATACCGCTCACGGCGCGGCTTCCCCCCGCCCCGAGCAGAACGCGACCGTCAAGTCCTTGACCAGCGCCCGGCGTTCGTAGTCGTCCAGCTCCACCAGACCCCGCATGGTCAGCCGCGTCACCGTGTCCTCCACGGAGTCGACGACCGAGGTGAGCATGGTCGCCCGCTGCTGCGCGTCCAGCGCGGCGATACGGCGGCGGGTCATCGCGGCGGCCACTTCCGGGGCGTACTCGACCCGCACCGGCCGTACCGAGAACACCTCGATGCCGACCGGCGCCGCGTCCGCCGCGACCAGCCGGGTCAGCGCGTCGACGGCCAGGTCGGCCGCGCCCTTCGCGCCTCCGCCCGGCGGCTCGACCGGCACCCGGGCCAGCGCCGCCTCCACGCACTCGCGCAGATACGTCTCGTGGTCCTCGACCCCGAGCGTGGCCCGCGCGGTGTCCCGCACCCGCCACACCACCAGCGTCACGACCCGCAGCGCGACCCCGTTCGCGTCGGCCCCCGGCATCGGCTCACTGCGCCAGTGCCGCAGCCGTACGTCGACCCGGCGGCGCAGCAGCAACGGGTTGACCCACATCAGCCCGGTGCGCCGGACGGTCCCCCGGTACCGGCCGAACAGGCCCAGCACCCAGGCCCGTCCGGTACGGCCCCGGGCCAGCCCCCCGAAGCCGAACAGACCCAGCGCGCCGGCCCCGGCGTACGCGGCCCACTGCGCGGGACCGAGTCCGGCACCGGCGTAGAACGGCAGTCGTAGGGCCTCGGTCGCGAGCGGGGGCAGGAGGCCCGCCCACCACGAGGTGGCGAGGCAGCCGGCCAGGCCGCAGGAACCGGCGAGCACGCCCGCCGTGCCGGGCAGGACCCGGGCGGGGCGTTCCACCAGGTCGGGGTCGACCTCCGGGGCCGGGCGCGGCTTGGCCGGGACCGGGCGGCGGAAGCGGGGCTGTTCGCCGGTGCCCTGGCGGCGCGCGACGACGGCCGGCTTGAGCGGGACCGAGACCGGGTCGGGGTCGTCGCGGAACAGCAGGTGGACGGGGATCTCGGTGGTCGCCTCGTTCTGGATGAGCCGCGCGGGACGGGTCGGTCCCTCGGGCGGGCCCTCGTTCTCGGGCGTCTGTGAAGTGGTCGTCGTACTCATAGGTGCCTCCAGCCTCCGCGCCAGATGCGTCACAACGGGTGGGGATGAGCGGGGTGATGAGCGTGGTTGTTCGTCGGTCACGAGAAGAGGCGGCGCCAGGTCTCCGGGCCCGGGTAGCCGTCCGCCGCGCCGCCGCGCCAGCCCTGGGCGCGCTGGAATGCCTCGACGTTGCGCCGGTCCGGCTCGCCCCAGCGCGGTCCCGGGCCGGTCGTGTAGTACTTGCCGAAGCCCTTCTTGACCAGCTGCTTCCCCAGCTCGGTGACGTACTTGTTGTTCGCGCCGAGGCGGAACATGGCCTTGCCCGGGAAGCCGGGGACGCCGTGCGAGGAGGGTGCGGGCGGGCCCGCCGCGCCCACGGGCACCGTGCCGCCGACGTTCTTGCCCTTGCCGGTGACGAGCAGTTGCCAGGTCTGCGGGCCGGGCAGGCCGTCCGCGTCCGCGCCGGTCCAGCCCTGGGCGAGCTGGAAGGCCTGGGTGGCCCGCCGGTCCGCGTCCGACCAGCGCGGGCCGGGACCCGAGGTGTAGTACGCCCCGGCGCCCCGGGCGACGAGCATCGTGCCGAGCTGGGTGACGTACTGGTTGTTGGCGCCGGGGCCGAAAGACGCCGCTCCCGGGTACGGCGTGTTCGCCTTGCCCGCGTCCACCGGGGTCACCGGGGTCACGGGTGTCACCCCTTCCGTACCGCCCGTCACGCCCTTGTAGCGGTACGGCACATAGCTGTCCGAGTGGCTCCAGTACGCGTACGGCGTGGACTGGCGGCGGGCGTGCGAGGGGGTCTCCTCCAGGGCGATGTAGTAGGTGTGCGTGTAGTCGGTCCAGCCGCCGAAAATGACGACGTGCGAGCCTTTCTCGGGGTTCGCGAGATTGTGGAACAGGAGAATGTCGCCGGGCTCCAGTTCGTCCTTGGTAATACGCACCCCGTACTGGTCGAGACTTCCGGTCCATTCGTTGCCCGGCAGTCCCCAGGCCATCGAGACGAACCCCGAGCAGTCCTGCCGGTAACCGTCCGACCAGTACGCGTTCATGCTGTACGGCACCTGGGCCGCGATCCAGGTCTTGGCCCGGTTGATGATCTCCGCGCGGGTGGTCGTGGGCGCCTTGACCGCGCCGGCCGGCTTCGCCGGTTTGCCGCTCGGGCCGTGCAGCGGGGCCTTGCCGCCCTGCGGGGTCGCGGGCTCGTCGCCCGTGTCACCTGCGGGAACACCGGGCCGGGCCGGAGCGTGCGCGGTGGCGGCGGCCGGTGCGGTGTGCCCGGCGGCGAGGGCGGCGGACGCGGCGGCCGCCACGAAGAGAGCCCGCTGGGCGGCGGGGTGGCCGCCGGTGCGGCCGGTCGGGGAATGCGGCTGGAGGCGCCGCCGGTCAGCACATCCAGGGCAGTCGCAATCGCTCGCGGGATCGAATTCCTCGAATACCGGAGTCTCCATGCGACGCCCCTCACACTCCAGGTGGAAATATCCGCGCTCATGCACATCCGCCAGCTTCTCAACTGTCTTCCGGACTCGCATGTTGACGGTCCGAATGATGTACAGGGCCCGACCGGCACCGGTCCGGGGGTGGTCGGGAGCACCCCTGAGCGTCCGGTAGAGTTGTGCAGGTCAACACGCGCGCCGCTAGCTCAGTTGGTTAGAGCAGCTGACTCTTAATCAGCGGGTCCGGGGTTCGAGTCCCTGGCGGCGCACAGACAGCGAGGCCCTCCGCACTGCGGGGGGCCTTTCGCATGGGCGGAACATCCGTGCGGGCGGAACGCGGCTCAGCCCCCGTTTGGCCGGATACCCTCTGGCCATGACAGCCCGTGACCTGCAGGAGCGGATCAAGCAGCTCATCCTCGACCGTCGGCTGTCCTCCGGGGCCCCGCTGCCGACCGAGCCCGAGCTGATGGTGTTTCTCGGTGCGAGCCGGAACTCGGTGCGCGAGGCGCTCAAGGCGCTGCAGGCGATGGGGATCGTCGAGATCCGGCACGGGTTCGGGACGTACGTCGGCCCGATGTCGCTCGCGCCGATGGTCGAGGGGCTCGCGTTCCGTACGGTCGTGGGGCACTACCGCGGCGAGGACAGTCTGCTGCAACTGCTCGAACTGCGGGAGGCGGTGGAGTCGGGGCTCGTCGCCCGGCTCGCGGGGCGGCTGCCCGAGCGGGATCTCGCCGAACTCGACGCGCTGGTACGGCAGATGGAGCGGGAGGCGGCCGAAGGCGTCGGGCTGGCGGCCACCGACCGCGCCTTCCACGCCACCCTCTACCGGGGCCTGGACAACGCGCTGCTGAGCGAGGTCCTGGAGGCGTTCTGGGACGCCTTCCACCGCGTCCACACCGATCTCGCGGCCGGCCCGCAGGACCCCGGGGTCACCTGCCGCCAGCACCGGGCGATCCTCGACGCGGTCCGGTCCGGGGATGCGAAACGCGCCGAGAACGCCATAAGAGAACACTTCGACAACGTGCGCACAAGACTGTCCACAACGGCTCCACATGATCCCCACACGCGCCCCAATGAACGCGTATGACCGGTAAACACCGCGTTTCGTGTCTTGCGATCAAGCTGAGCACCGTAGAACCCTGGTTTTGAAGATACTGCCGGTACACGGCAGTTGAGGGGGTACGTACGGAACCGGTCGCGCGGTTTCGCGGGGAGGAGGGGCCCCGCCCAGGAACAGATGTCGGAGGGGGCATCTCGCAACCGGACGGTCGCAGTCGCACATCTCTGTGAGTGGACTGTGTGGTGACTGTGGCCACCACTGACACGCCCGTCGTGAGTCGAGGGGGACGCCGACGGGCGGCCGAGACAACACAGACACGCGCTTTTCCGCGTGTTGGGGGGATGACTCATGACGTCGACGCCGACGGGCGCCCGGCAGAACTTCGACCCGTCACCAACACAAACCACCGAACTCAGAGTCCCGGGACAACACCGGACCGGCAGTCTCCGCAGAATCAAGAGCACACTTCCGAGATACGACTACGAGCACTACAGCCGCCTGGCGGGACCCCTCACCCAGCCCGCCCCGGACCGGCCGTACAAGGTCCAGTACCGCTCGCTGCTGTCGCAGGAGACGCACCGCGTCCGCGCCGCCCTGATGCTGAGCGCGGCACCGCTGCTCTCCCTGATCCTGCTGGGCTGGCTGATGCAGCCCGAGCACTGGACCCAACGCGACTATCCCGCCTACGACTTCCTGCCCGCGCTGGACATCGTGATGCTGGTCGCGATCGGTCTGATCGAGTTCTTCCGCTGCATGAACGTGCTGTCCAACGCGCACGCCACGCTCGTCGCCCGCGACCCGGTCCCGGTGGTCCCCGAGATGGGCACCCGCGTCGCGTTCATCACGACGTTCGTGCCCGGCAAGGAGCCCCTGGAGATGGTCACCAGGACCCTGGAGGCGGCCGTACGGCTGCGCCACCGGGGCCTGTTGCACGTGTGGCTGCTCGACGAGGGCGACGACCCCGAGGTCAAGGCCGTCTGCGGGCGGCTCGGCGTACACCACTTCACCCGCAAGGGAGTCGAGAAGTGGAACCGCCCCAAGGGCGCGCACCGCGCCAAGACCAAGCACGGCAACTACAACGCCTGGCTGGAGGCGCACGGCGACGAGTACGACTACTTCGCCTCCGTCGACACCGACCACGTGCCGCTGCCCAACTACCTGGAGCGGATGCTCGGTTTCTTCCGCGACCCGGACGTCGGATTCGTCATCGGCCCCCAGGTGTACGGCAATTACGAGGGCCCGGTCACCAAGGCCGCCGAGTCGCAGCAGTTCCTGTTCCACGCCCTGATCCAGCGGGCCGGCAACCGCTATGGCTCGCCGATGTTCGTCGGCACGTCAAACGCCGTACGGATCAAGGCACTTCAGCAGATCGGCGGCCTGTACGACTCGATCACCGAGGACATGGCCACCGGCTTCGAGATGCACCGGGCCAAGAACCCGGCCACCGGCAAGAAGTGGAAGTCGGTCTACACGCCGGACGTGCTCGCGGTCGGCGAAGGGCCCAGCGCCTGGACGGACTTCTTCACGCAGCAACTCCGGTGGTCGCGCGGGACGTACGAGACGATCCTCAAGCAGTACTGGAAGGGCTTCTTCTCGATGCCTCCGGGCAAGCTCTTCAACTACACCATGATGATCATCTTCTACCCGATGTCGGCCCTCAACTGGATACTGGCGGCGCTGAGTTGTGCGCTGTTCCTGGGCCTGGGCGCATCGGGTGTGAACATCGACCCGACGGTGTGGCTGATGCTCTACGGCAACGCGTCCGCGCTGCAGATCGGGCTGTACATCTGGAACCGGCGGCACAACGTCTCGCCGCACGAGCCGGAGGGGTCGGGCGGGGTCGCGGGCATGGTGATGTCCGCGCTGTCGGCGCCGATCTACGCGCGCTCGCTGCTGGACGCCGTACTGCGGCGCAAGAGCAGGTTCGTGGTCACGCCCAAGGGCGACTCGGCCAGCCCGGACACGTTGTTCGGGACGTTCCGGGTGCACTGGTTCTTCATCCTGATCTTCGGCGGATCGCTGATGGCGGGGTTCGAGAACGGGCACTCCCATCCGGCGATGATCACCTGGGCGACGTTCGCCCTGCTGATCACCGCGTCGCCGATCCTGGCATGGCGGTACATGCTGCGGCAGGAGAGGAAGCGGCCTCCTGTGTTTCCGGCTGTCGAGCCGGAGGACGCCGTTCCGCCGCCACAGCCGCAGCCGGTCGCTCAGGCTCCGCATGGCCAGCACGCTCCGCACGGCCCGCATTCCCCGCAGCAGAAGCCCAGTTGGGCGGCCTCCGGCGGCACGGGTGAGCAGACCATGCAGATCGCGCTCGGTGGGGCGGGGGGTCGTAAGGAATGAAGGAAGCCGGCCGGCGCCGTGCCCGTCGACTCGCGATCAGCACGGTGGTCGTCATCGCCCTGGCCGGGATGAACGGGCCCTGGCTGTACAGATTCGGGACCGAGAGATACCACCAGTACGTCATCAACAAGCCCGAGTACAAGGCCGACAACGGCCACTGGGACATCATCCAGTTCCCCAAGGAGTACCGGCAGGACACCATTCACGCGGTGCTCCTGCACACCGGGAAGGTGCTGCTCGTCGCGGGCTCGGGGAACAATCAGGACAACTTCAACGCGAAGAAGTTCGAGTCGCGGATCTGGGACCCGGTGAAGGGGACCATCAAGAAGATCCCGACTCCGGCCGACCTGTTCTGCACGGGGCACACCCAACTCGCCAACGGGAACATCCTCATCGCGGGCGGCACGAAGAAGTACGAGAAGCTGAAGGGTGACGTCAAGAAAGCCGGTGGCGTCATGATTCTCTACAACGAGAATCCCGACAAACCGATGACGTTGCCCCAGGGCACGAAGTTCACGGGGAAGGCGAACGGCAAGTCGTTCGTGTCGACGGACTCGGTGCTGATCCCGCGCGCGACCAAGGTGTTCGACAAGAGCACCGGCAAGTTCCTGCGGAACAACCCCGGTTACGCCCGGGTCGTCGTCGAGGCGCCGAAGGAAGGCGTCACGTACGAGACCGGGGCGCAGGACAACTACCGGATCCAGGGGTTGACCGGTGCGGACGAGCGCAACACGTATGGCATCGGGAACAAGTTCGGGCTGGACAAGCGGGACTTCGAGGGGATCAAGAACGCGTACGAGTTCGACCCGGTCGCCGAGAAGTACATCAAGGTCGACCCGATGAACGAAGCCCGGTGGTATCCGACGCTGACGACTCTGAGCGATGGGAAAGTGCTCAGTGTCTCCGGGCTCGATGACATCGGGCAGTTGGTGCCGGGGAAGAACGAGGTCTTCGATCCGGCGACCAAGAAGTGGACGTACACGAAGACCAAGCGGCAGTTCCCCACGTATCCGGCGCTGTTCCTGATGGAGAACGGGAAGTTGTTCTACTCGGGGTCCAATGCGGGGTACGGGCCGGCCAACGTGGGGCGGGATCCCGGGATTTGGGACGTCGACACCAACGCGTTCACCAAGGTGCCGGGGCTCAGTGATCCGAACATGTTGGAGACCTCGGCGACGGTGTTGCTGGCGCCGGCTCAGGACGAGAAGTACATGGTCATCGGGGGCGGGGGTGTCGGTGAGTCGAAGTTGTCCACCAACAAGACCCGGCTCGTCGATCTGAAGGACGCGCATCCCAAGTTCGTGGACGGGCCCTCGCTGGAGAAGGGGACCCGGTATCCGCAGACCTCGATTCTGCCGGATGACACGGTGCTGGTGTCGGGTGGGTCCGAGGACTATCGGGGGCGCAGTGACTCCGACATTCTGCAGGCTCGGCTCTACCACCCCGACACCAACACCTTCGAGGAGGTCGCCGATCCGCTGGTGGGGCGGAACTACCACTCCGGGTCGATTCTGTTGCCGGACGGTCGGGTGATGTTCTTCGGGTCGAATCCGTTGTATGCGGACAAGGCGAACACGAAGCCGGGAGTTTTTGAGCAGCGGATCGAGATCTACACGCCTCCGTATCTTTACCGGGATTCCCGGCCGGATATTTCCGGGGGGCCAAAGTCCATTGCTCGGGGGGCCTCGGGGACGTTCACCTCGGCGCATGCTTCTTCGATCAAGAAGGTGCGGTTGATTCGGCCCAGTGCGTCCACGCATGTCACGGATGTCGATCAGCGGTCCATCGCGCTGGACTTCAAGACGGCCGGGAACAAGGTCACGGTGACGGTGCCCAAGGACAAGAACCTGGTGCAGTCCGGGTGGTACATGCTGTTCGTGGACGATGATCTGGGGACGCCGAGCAAGGCGCTCTGGGTGAAGGTGCCGTAGCGGTCGCCTTGGCCGGCCGACCGGAGTCCGTGCGGCCTGAGGGGTTCCTCAGGCCGCCATCAGCGCCGCCAGGGCGCGGTCCATCGCGGCGTTGAACTCCTCCGGCGTCAGCGGCAGTCGGGACTTGATGTCCCGGCTCCACTGGTCGGCGAGGACCTCGGCGGAGCCCGCCTCGACACCGTCGAGCACCGCGTCGGCCAGGTCCGACGGCGCGATCTTGGCCACGGGCCAGCCCGCCGCCATGTCGGTGTCGGCCAGGCCGAGGTGTACCGCTGTGACGAGCGTGCCCTGCTCGGCGAGTTCCAGGCGGACGCCGTTGGTCATGGCCCAGGCGGCGGCCTTGGTCAGGTGGTAGGCATTGGCGCCCTGGCCCCCGAACCACGACATGGCGGAGAGCACGTTGACGATCGCGCCCCCGCCGTTCCCGGCGAGCGCCGGCGCGAACTCCCGGATCATTCCCAGGTGGCCGAACATGTTGGTCTCCAGCTCGTGCCGCACCGCGTCCAGCGAACCGGTCACCAGATTGGTCCCCGTCTGGATCCCCGCGTTGTTGATGAGCAGCGAGACGTCCGGGGCGGCCTCGGCGGCGGCCCGCACGGCTGCGGGATCGGCGATGTCGAGGGGCAGCACCTCGACCCCGGGGAGGTCCACGGTCTCCGGTCGGCGGGCCGTCGCGTAGACCTTGCGGGCGCCCCGTTCGAGCAGGCGCTGGGCGAAGGCGCGGCCCAGGCCGCGGTTGGCTCCGGTGACAAGGGCGACGGAGTTGTTGATGTCCATGGCCGTTACGCTAAAACCTGACACCAACGTCAGGGGCAAGTGCCGGCCGTCAGGGCCAGGGGTGAGAGGAATCACCATGACTGTCGCAGTGGCCGCGGCCGAGCGGTTGATCCGCATCGGCGAGGTGGCACGAGGTGCCGGCGTCTCCGTGCGCGCCGTGCGCTACTACGAGCAGCAAGGGCTGCTCGTCGCGGAACGCAGCCCGTCCGGCCAGCGCCTGTACCGGCAGGACGCCATCTCCCTGGTCCGCTTCGTCCAGCAGATGTACGCCGCCGGCCTCACCAGCCGGAGGATCACCGAACTCCTGCCGTGCTTCGACTCCGGGCACACCGACGCCGAGCAACGAGCCATGCTGCGAGCCGAGCGCGAGCGCATCCAGGCCAAGGTCGACGACCTGCAAGGCGCCCTGGACCACCTCGACAAGGTCATCGCGATCACGGACACACACCCGTAGACGCGGTCGGCCGGACGTCTCGTCAGCGATCCGACCGACCTCAGTGGTGGGAGGACTTGGCCAGCTTCAGCGCGTAACTCGGCCACCACTGGCCCGCCTTGGGGCCGCCCTTGCACTCGCCGTCCGACTCCCCCGGGCGTTTGATCCACAAGTACGCGTCCACCAACGGGTCCGCGGTCTTCGTGGTCGGGGTTTCGCCCAACGCCCGGCCCGGCGGGTTGCACCAGTTCTCGTCCGCGTCGCCGTCCGTATACGGTCCGTTGCCGTTGCGGCTGGTGTCGATGACGAAGTGTTTGTTGCCGGTCTTTGACGAGAGCTGTTTGCCGTAGGCGATGGAGTCCTGGGTCGAGTAGAAGTTGGAGACGTTGACCGCGAAGCCGTCGGCCTTGGTGATGCCCGCTCGTTGGAGGGGCTGGTAGATCTCGTCCGGGTGGCCCCAGCCCGCGTTCCCGGCGTCCAGGTAGACCTTCGTGTTCTTCAGGGACTTGAGCTCGGTGATCGCGTAGGCGAGCAGGTCGTAGCGCTCGGCCTGGAACTGGGCGGGGGTGCAGCCGTCCACCAGGTGCAGGAGTGCGTCCGGTTCCAGGATCACGGTGGCCGAGCGGTCCGCGATGCCCTGTGCCACCGCGTCGATCCACCGGCGGTACGCGTCGCCGTCGCCCGCTCCGCCCTGGGAGTACTGGCCGCAGTCGCGGTGCGGGATGTTGTAGAGGACCAGGAGTGCGGTGCGGCCGGCCCGGTCGGCGGCCTCGGTGAAGCCCTGGGCCTCCGCCTTCGGGTTCTCCGCGCCGATCCACTCGCCGGTCGGCTGTTCGGCGATCTTTCTGATCTGCTCGGCGTCGGCCGTCTTGCCGGCCTTGACGTAAGTGGCCAGCTGGCGGGCCGCGTTGGTGTCCGGGTTGACCCAGATCGGGTCGGCTCCCTCGGCCTGCTGAGTGATCTTCGCGTTCACGTCGGGCTTCTTGTCCCCGTCCCCCGAGGAGGAGCACCCCGCCATCAGCAGGGCCGCCCCCAGGACCAGCGCCGACGTCCGTGTGCCGAAGGGGACCGGGGTCCCCTGGCTGCCGTACATCCAACTCCCCCTTGGCTGTACCGATCCAAGGGTCAATCGTGACATACGCGGCGTGCCGCCCACGAGAACGCCCGCGGTGTTGTCGGACGGCTGTTACACCTCCGCCCCTCGGGGTAGACGCGCTGCCTAGGGTCTGTCCGGCGGGCTCTGTCCGGGGGCAGGGGAAGGTGGCCGTCATGCACCACACGTCCCGCGAGGGCCGGCTCGCCGCGGCGCTGGTGGAGGCCGCCGACACGCTGACGGAGACCTTCGACACCGGGGACTATCTGCGACGGCTCTCCGATCACTGCGTGGAGCTGCTGTCCGCCCGGGCGGCCGGGATCATGCTGATCGACGGCGGGCGCGCGGTGTCGCTGGCCGGGAGCGGGTGCCGGGAGGAAATGGCGCTCGAACTGCTGGAGGCGCAGCGCGGTGGTGGGCCGTGCCTGGAGAGCTACGGCTCCGGGCGGCCCGTTCCGCCGGTGGCGATCAGCGTGGCCCATGCGGCCGCCCGCTGGCCGGAGTTCACCGAACGGGCCCTGCGGCACGGCATCGTGGCGACCTTCGCGGTGCCGGTGCGCCGGGGGGACGTTCTGCTCGGCGCGCTCAATGTGTTCGTGCCGACGCCGCCCAACGGGGAGTCCGAGAGCGGGCGTTCGGAGCTGGTGGTCGCGCAGGCGCTCGCCGACGCCGTCGCCCTGGGGCTGGAGAATCACCGCGCCTACGCCCAATCCCGGTGCCTGGCCGGGCAGTTGCAGGAGGCGTTATCGAGCCGGGTGCGGATCGAGCAGGCCAAGGGGATGCTCGCCGAACGCTGGCAGGTCGGTACCGACGAGGCGTTCATCGCGCTGCGCGGGCATGCGCGGCGGCGCCGCATACCGCTGGACCACGTGGCGCGGGCGGTGGTCGAGGGAGGCGTGGCCGACGTCGTACCGCGCCCAAGTCCGTAGGTCCGTACGGGACTTGGTGGATCGACAGTGACCAGTGCATATGACAGAGAGCAACTGTTGTGAGACATGGCGTTATTCGCCCTCTAGGCCCGGACGCCCATTCGTTCTAGAGTCTTTCTCAACGGCCCCGGCCCCCGGCCAAGAGCACACCTTCCACCACTGGTTTTCCAGACCTCCCGCGCTGTTCGCCGGGTTACTCCCGCAGCCCGTGCGCGTGCGGTTGAGGACCAGCCCGGTCGGCGGCTTCAAGGGGGGAGCAGGTCGTCGGCCGGGCCCGGTTGTCACAGTCCGGTGCCGGTGAGGTAGGCGGACACGATCACGTTCGCGGTGTAGCTGCGGCTGGCGCGGTCGAAGGTGCCGCCGCAGGTGATCAGGCGGAGTTCGGCGCGGCCCGACTGCCGGGTGCCGTAGGCCTGTTGGGCGTCGAAGTGGGCGCGGGTCAGGACGCGGACGTCGTCGACGGTGAACTCGGCGACCTTGCCGTCGTCGCGGATCACGCGGATCGTGCCGCCCGGGCGGAGCGTGCTGAGCTTGTAGAAGACGGCGGGCCGGGTCTCGGTGTCGACGTGCCCGACCATCAGGGCGGTGCCCGCGGCCCCCGGTCGTACTCCACTCCCGTACCAGCCGACCACGCCCGCCTGGTCGAACGGCGGTGGGTCGATCGCGCCCTGCGCGTCGAGGCCGCGGGCCACCACCGGTGCCTGGACGGCGAGTTGGGGGATGTCGATGCGCTGGGGCAGCGCGTTGCCCAACGGCTTGGCGGCGGGCGGGAGTTCGGCCTCCGGGGGCCGTCCGACGGCCGCCATGTCACCGGTCGCCGGTGCGGATATGCCCTGCCGGATGTCGGTCAGGTCCTGCCCCCACAGCCAGAGCCCGAGCAGCAGCACGGCCCACGCGACCCCGGTCAGCAGCCGCCCGGTACCGGCGGAACGCCCGTGCTCGACGGGCCGGTCGTGATCGAACATGACGGTCAGCCCGCCCTGCGGCTCCGGCGGGCGCTGCGCAGCGCCACGGCCGTCGCGGCGACACCGGCCAGCAGGAGCCCCACCACCGCGTGCGCGGTCCCGGGCCCGGCCGCCCGCGCGTCCACGGCCGCGAGGTGCGCCGTACCCCCACCACCCGCGTGAACGGGAGACACCGGCGAGGCAGCCGCGGACGGCAGCCCGGACGGCGCCTGGGACGCATCCGCCACGACCTTGATCGCGCCCTTCACCGTCACGCTCCCGCAGGTGATCTTCACGTCGTAGCTGCCCGGCTCCAGCGAGGTGCGGACCCGGGTCTCACCGGCGAGGGTGCCGGCCGTGCCGACGAGTTTGGCGTCGGCGACGAACGCGGCGGACGCGGCCGAGCCCGTCGTACCGGCACAGCCGCTGATCCTGAGCGCGACGTCGGCGCCGGGGGCCGGGGAGGCTGGGGTCACCGTGACACCGCCTCCGTCCGCCGCGTACGCCGTCGGGGTGAGCGCCGCGAGGACCACCGCGACACCCGCACAGAGTGTGACTTTCAGTGAACCCATCGTGAACCTCCAGATATCTGGAGACTCCTCCTCGGACCGGGCACCCGCATCCTCAGCCACGCCCGGCTGCTCCGTATGGGGGACGCCGACGGAAGGTGCATAGCATGGTCACCGCACATGCCACCTCATGTCCGCGTACCGCAGGAGTGCCCACCCATGACAGAGCGCAAGCCCATCGAATCGTGGCTCACCGACATGGACGGGGTGCTGATGCACGAGGGCGTCCCGGTGCCCGGCGCGGACGCGTTCATCAAGACGCTGCGCGAAAAGGGACGCCCGTTCCTGGTCCTCACCAACAACTCGATCTACACCGCGCGCGACCTGCACGCCCGCCTCAACCGGATCGGTCTCGACGTCCCGGTGGAGAACATCTGGACCTCGGCCCTGGCCACCGCCGCCTTCCTGGACAACCAGCACCCCGGCGGCACCGCGTATGTGATCGGCGAGGCCGGCCTGACCACGGCACTGCACGACGCGGGCTACGTGCTGACCGACTCGGACCCCGACTTCGTGATCCTGGGCGAGACCCGGACGTACTCCTTCGAGGCCCTGACCAAGGCGATCCGGCTGATCAACGACGGCGCCCGGTTCATCGCGACGAACCCCGACAACACCGGCCCCTCGCCCGAGGGCGCCCTGCCGGCCACCGGGTCGGTGGCCGCGCTGATCACCAAGGCGACCGGCAAGGAGCCCTACTTCGTCGGCAAGCCGAACCCGCTGATGATGCGGTCGGCGCTGAACACCATCGGCGCGCACTCGGAGACCAGCGCCATGATCGGCGACCGCATGGACACGGACGTCCTGGCCGGACTGGAGGCCGGGATGGAGACGTTCCTCGTGCTCACCGGCCTGACGACGAGGGGCGATGTGGAGCGCTATCCGTACCGCCCCACGACGGTCGTGGAATCCATCGCGGACCTGGTCGACCTGATCTGAGACTCAACTGCCGGTCGCCGACTGCCAGTCCTCGACGTACGACGTCAGGTTCTTGTCGATGTCGGTCCAGTCCGGCTGGAAGATCTCGACGCCGGTCATGAGCTTGGTCAGGGCGGTGGCGTTGGCGTCGGTGGCCTTGACGTCCTGACGGGCGCTGAAGCCGCCGCCGACCGAGCTGACCTGCTGCTGGGCCTTGAGGCCGAGCATGAAGTCGAGCAGCTTCCTGCCGTTGGCGCTGTGCGGGGCCTTGGTGACGAGCCCGGCCGCGTACGGCAGCGCGAAGGTGGTGGGCTTGCCGCCCTGCTTCGCCGGGAACCAGATGCCGAGGTTCGGCATGGTCTTGGACTGGGCGTAGTTCATCTGCACATCGCCGTTGGCGACGAGGAGTTCCCCCTTGTCGACCTTGGGCGCGAGCTTGCCGGTGGAGGCGGAGGGGCCGACGTTGTTGGACTGCAGCTTCTTCAGATAGGCGAGGGCCGCGTCCTTGCCACCGAAGTCGTGAATCGCCTTGATCAGTACGGCGGTTCCGTCACCGGCGACTCCGGGCGTGGAGTACTGGAGCTTGTTCTTGTACTTGCTGTCGAGCAACTCGTCCCAGGTGGTGGGCGCTTGGCCGAGCTGCTTCTTGTTGTAGACGAACCCGAAGTAGTTGTTGACGACGGACGTCCAGGTCCCGTCGGCGGCCTTGTCGCCACCGCTCACCTGGTCGGCTCCGGCCGGGCTGTACTTCTGCAACAGCCCCTTGCTGTCGGCCTGTTGGATGAACGGCGGCAGGGTCACGAGCACATCCGCCTGCGGGTTGCTCTTCTCACGGACGGCACGCTGCACCATCTCGCCGGAGCCGCCCTCGACGTACTTGACCTCGATCCCGGTCTGCTTCTGGAAGTCCTTGAAGACCTGGTCGTACCAGCCGTCACCGTTCTCGCCCTTGAGCCCGTCGGCGCTGTAGACGGTGACGACCTTGGCATCGGAGGCGGCGGAGGTGCCGCCGCACGCGGTGAGCAGCGGGGTGGCACAGAGCGAGACGGCTACGGCGATCTTGAGTGCGTTTCTGGGCATGGCGAGGCCAACTCCTGGCGTGGTGAGGTCAGTTGAGGCTGTACTTGCGGATCAGCGGTACGCGGCCCGATTGCGGACGCGCGAGACGACGAGCAGGACGAGCAAGGTCGCCGCCATCAGGACCACGGCGAGCGCGGACCCGGCGAAGAGGGCGCCGCGGTCGGTGGCCGAGTAGATGAGGACCGGAAGCGTGGTCCAGTCGGGCGGATAGAGCATCATCGTGGCGCTCAACTCGCCCATGGACAGGGCGAAACAGAGCCCTACGGCGGCGGTGAGCGCCGGCATCAGCAACGGCAGCCGGATCCGCCACAGGACGTACAGCGGCCGGGCGCCGAGAGAGGCGGCGGCCTGTTCGTAGGCCGGGTCGAGCCGGACGATCGCGGCGGACACGGACTGGTAGGCGAAGGCGGTCACGAGCACGGTGTGGGCGAGGATCACGATCCACCGGGTGCCGTTGAGCAGCATCGGCGGCTTGGAGAACGCGACGAGGATCGCGAGCCCCACCACGACGGAGGGCACGGCCACCGGCAGCACGAACAGGGCGTCCATCACCCGGCGTTGACGCTTCTTGAGCCCGGCGGCGGCAAGCGCGGCCCAGGTCCCGATGCCGAGCGCCAGCAAACTCGCGGTGAGAGCGGTGACCAGGCTGGTGGTGAGCGCCTGGAGGGCCTCACCCCGGGTGGCGGCGGAGTAGTGGGAGGTGGTGAAACCTGAGGGCAGGACACCGGACCAGTTCGTGGCGAAGGACGCCCCGAGGACGACGAGGAGGGGCAGCGCGAAGAGGGGCAGGAAAAGCACGGCGAAGACCAGCCACACGGCCCACTTCGCCTTGCGGCTATGCACCAACACGACGGCTCACCACCCGGTAGAGCCCGTAAAGCCCCACGGAAATAAGGACGTTGACGACGGCGACCACACACGCGCCCGGGTAGTCCGACTCCAGGATCGCCTTGCTGTAGACGAGCATGGGGAGGGTCGTGACCCCTTTCGCGCCGGTGAACAGCACGATCCCGAACTCGTTGAGACAGAGGACGAGCACGAGGCTTCCGCCGGCGGCAAGCGCGGGGAGCGCCTCCGGCAGGATGACCTGCCGGATGATCCGGGGCGCCTTGGCTCCGAGACTCGAAGCCGCCTCCAACTGCGCGGTGTCCAACTGCGAGAACGCGGCGAGCAACGGCCGCATCACAAACGGCGTGAAGTAGGTGACCTCCGCGAGCAGCACACCCCAGGGCGTCGCGAGGAACTGGAACGACCCGACGATGCCGGTGGTGCCGTAGATGAAGAGCAGGGCGAGCGTGATCAGGAAGGAGGGGAAGGAGAGGTAGACGTCGATGAAGCGGGCGACCGTCCTGGCTCCGGGAAAGGGGACAAAGGCGATGATCAGTGCCAGCACGAACCCGAGGACCAGACACCCGATGGTCGAGACGACGGCGATCCAGACGGTGGTCCAGAGGGCGGTACGGAACAACTCCGAGGAGAAGACGTCGGCGTAGGGCTGGAAGGACGTCCCGTCGTTGTCGGGCTGAAAGGACTGCTGAACAACAAGGGCGAGTGGGTAGAGAAAGAACACCCCGAGCAATGCAACAGGCGCCAGGACGATACCCAAGGGGCGCGGGGCTGTATTTGATTTGCGGCTACCGCCGCGTGGGCGCGACCAGCCCCCACCGGCCCGCACCCAACGAACAACCTCACTCATCGCCAACTCCAGCAGACAGCAACACCGCATCCTCCGGCGCGAAATGCAACGTCACCGCATCCCCATACACAGGCGGCTTCTTCAGCTCCGGCACGTCAGCCATGACCCGCCGCCCATCCACATCGACGTAAAGCCGATGAGTGGCCCCGCGCCACTGGATCTCCCGTACGACACCGGCGAGTTGATTGGGCCCCTCCCCCAGCCCGACGAGATGCGGCCGTACACACAAGGTCGCCTCCCCGCCGGAAACAACCCCCCGCACCTCAACCCGCCGCTCCCCAAAGAACACCCCCCGCTCCCCCACAGTCACCGGCAACAAATTCGCGCTCCCGACAAACCCCGCCGTGAACTCACTCTTGGGCGCCCGGTACAACTCCCGAGGCGACCCACACTCCTGAAGCCGAGCCCGATCCATCACGGCAATCCGATCGGCCAGAGTCAGCGCCTCAACCTGGTCATGGGTGACGTAGAGGATCGAGACATCCGGCAACTCCCGGTGCAGTCGGGCAAGTTCACCCAACATCCCGGACCGCAGCTGCGCGTCAAGCGCGGAGAGCGGCTCGTCCAGAAGAAGAACCCCGGGCCGGATGGCCAACGCCCGCGCAATCGCCACGCGTTGCTGCTGCCCACCGGACAACTCCCGCGGATGGCGCTGCGCATACTCCCCCATACCGACCATCTCCAGCGCCTCGGAAACCCTCGCCCGGATCTCCCCACGCGGCACCTTCTGCGCCTTGAGCCCGAACGCCACGTTGTCCTCGACGCGCAAGTGCGGGAACAGCGCATACTGCTGCACGACCATCCCGACCCCCCGCCGATACGGCGGCAGGTCGGTGACATCCCGCCCACCGAGGAACACCCGCCCCGACACCGGCCGCACAAACCCGGCGACCGCCCGCAACGCGGTGGTCTTGCCGGACCCGGACGGCCCGAGGAGCGCCATGACCTCACCGGGTTCGACGGTGAGATCGAGGGCGTCAAGGACGACCATGCCGTCGTAGGCGACGGTGACGGAGTCGAAGCGGATGCCGTTCGTCATGCGAGGGCTCCGGGCAACTGGCCTACGCCAGCGAGGACTTGACCCGCCCCCGCCGCCCGCAACGCGTCCGCGCCGTGCGCACCGGTCAGCACACCGGCAACCAGCCCCGCCCCCGCCCGAACCCCGCTGAGCATGTCGTACGAGGTGTCACCGACGACGGCGACCTGCCGTACGTCGTCGGCAACTGACGTACGCAGAAAGGCAGTCAGCACCATGTCCGGGTAGGGGCGCCCCCGGCCACCCGCGTCGGCGGGGCACAGTGTGAGGTCCGCGAGGTCCTGCCAGCCGAGCGCGGCCAGGATCGCGTCCTGGGTGGTGCGGGCGAAGCCGGTGGTCAACACGACCGTACGGCCTTGGGACTTGAGGGTCTCGATGGTCTCGCGGGCGCCCGGCAGGGCGGCGACACGACCGCCGTCGACGAGATCGGCGTACGCCGCTTCGAAGGCCTTGTTGGCGTCCTGGGCCTTGGTCTCGTCGCCGAAGAGATGGCGGAAGACGGAGATCTTGGACTCGCCCATGGTGGCGCGGACGTAGTCGAGCATGTCGGCCGGTTCCGCACCCAGGTGCCGGGCGGCCGCGGCGAACGCCGCCTCGACCAGGCCGCCGTCGGCGACGGTCGTGCCGGCCATGTCGAGGACGACGAGACGGATGTCGGGTGTCGTGGGGTTCATCAGGGAGGTCATGGGGGTGGTCACCAGTCCAGTTCGTTCGCGGTGGTCTCGGCGATCGCCGGGGAGCAGGTCATGCCGCGCCCGCCCGGTCCGGTCACCAACCACACGCCGTCGCGCACCTGTTGGCGGTGGACGACGCGGGCGGGGTCGGTGCACTGCGCGTACACGCCGGCCCAGCGGCGGCGGATCTTCGGGAGGGGGCGCCCGAGGAACGACTCGACGACCTCGGCGAGATGGTCGTAGGGCGCCTCGGTGGTGTCGAAGGCGAAGGGGTGCTCGTACTCGTGGGTGTCGCCGATGGTCAGTCCGCCGTCGGCGCGCTGCACCATGAGGAGTTGCATGGCGTGCGCGGCCGGGGTCGGCAACTGTGGCTGTTCGGCGTTGAGTTGGTCGAGGGCCTGGCCTCGGTAGGCGGGGTAGTAGCGGAAGCTGTCCGCGTCGGCGATCGACGTGGTGAGCGGTTCGCCGAGCGGGTCGGTCTGCATCATCTGCAACCGGACGCGGCGGACGGGGAGTTCGGGTCCGGCGAGTTCGCGGACGAGCCCGCCGAGCCAGGCGCCGGTGCACAGTACGACCACGTCGGAGGCGTGCACGTCGCCGTGGTCGTCGCGTACCGCGTGCTCGCCGATCACCTCGCGGACCTCGCGGCCCGGCAGGAAGGTGTAGTTCGGGGACTTCGACAGTTCGGCGCGCAGGGCGAGTTGGGCGGTACGGGGTTCGACGGCCGCGTCGCGCTCGCAGTACAGGGCGGCGGTGAAGTCGCCGCGCAGAGCGGGGTTCACGGCACGGGCCTCGCCGGGGGTGAGGAGCTTGTAGCCGCGCGCGGCCGAGTCCTCACGGGCTACGGCGGCCTCGGCGACGGCGAGTTCGCGGTCGCCCCTGACCGGGGTCAGCGACCCGTTGGCCCGGAAGCCGAGCGCCGGGACGCGGGCCCCGATCTCCTCCCACAACTCCCGTGCGCGCAGGGCGGTTTCGAGCTCTTCCCCGCCCGCGCGGCCACTCACCCAGATCTGCCCGAAGTTGCGCAACGAAGCGCCGCGAGCCTCCGCCTCGCGCTCGATCTGTACGACCTCATGGCCGCGTTCCACTGCTTGCCAGGCGTGCATGGTGCCCACCACGCCGCCTCCGACGACTGTCACTCTCACGACGGCCACGCTCCTCGGGATCCGGGAACCGGAAAGGTCCGGCTCCCAACGAAAGCGTGAACGACCCATCACGTTTGGGCTAGACCCGTTATCTATCCGTGATAAATGACGGTGCTGCGGCAGAGGTGGGTTCAGCCGCTGTGGTGCGTGGTGAAGGAGAAGCGGTCGCCCCGGTACAGGCCCCGGACGCGTTCCAGCGGCTGCCCCTCCGTGTCCCTCGACACCCGGTGGATCAGCAGCATCGGAAGGGCGGGCGGGGTGCCGATGAGGAGGGCCTCGCGGGGGGTGGCGAGCACGGTCTCGATGCGTTCGTCGGCGTCGCCGAAGTGGATGCCGCGCGCGTTGAGGTAGCCGTAGAAGGAGGAATCGGGCTCGAAGTCCGTGTCGAGTTGCGGGACTCGGGCGACGGAGACGTAGGTGCTTTCGAGGCCGACGCGCTCGTCGTCGGCGAGCAGGACGCGCTCCAGGTGCCAGACGGGTTCGCCCCGGGTCAGTCCGGTCTCGGCGGCGAGGGCGTCGGTGCAGGGGAACCGGTCGAGCGTGACGAGGCTGCGGCCCGGGGTGCGCCCCTGCCGCCGTACGCCCTCGGTGTAGCTGGCCAGGGACAGCGGCTGTTCCAGCTTGGGACCCGCGACGACCGTGCCGCGCCCCTGCCGGCGCAGCCTGCCCTCCAGCACGAGTTCGCGCAGCGCCTGCCGCACGGTCTCGCGGGCGACCTCGTACCGCTCGGAGAGGTCGCGCTCGGTGGGGATCAGGCTGCCCTCCCCCAACTCGTCGACGAGCACGGCGATTTGAGCCTTGACCGCGTAGTACTTGGGGATGCGGCCGTGCTCCGGGATGCCGGAGCGGACGGGGGCGCCGGGAGCCTGGTCGTTCGGGTAGTCCACGCGTAGATCGTCGCAGAAGCGGCGCCCCGCGCTAGCGCCGCCTCCGGGACACCAGCAGGGCGCCGGTGGTGACGAGGAGGACGGACGTGGCGGCGAGGACGAGATGTTCGGTGCCGATGCCGGTGCGGGCGAGTTCGTCGGTGAACGAGAGGTCCCCGTCGGCCGGGGGCGAGGGTTCGGTGGACGGGGCGGAGGTGGCCGTGGACGTGACCGGGGCGGTGGGGTCGGCGGGCTCGACGTCGAAGCGGTAGTCGTTGGACTGACCGATCCAGTCCCCGTCGTCGGCATGCCGTTGTACGACGGCCGCGTCGGCGGTGATCTCGTTCGCGACGGCGTCCGGGGCGAGGGCGAGGCGCACCTTCACCGTGAGGGTCTTGCCGGGGTCGACGGTGAAACCCGGGAAGCCGTCGTCGAAGACGCCGACGAGTTCGGCCTCGTCGGTCTTCTCGAAGTGGACCGGGTAGGGGCGCGGGCGGGTGCCGTCATAGAACTCCAGCTTGGGCTGGGACGGTTTCAGAGCGCGCTGTTGGTCGACGAGGACGACGACCGGGTGGATCGCGGTGCAGCGGCGGGCGGTGGTGTTGGTGAGATCGAGATACCAGGTGCCGTAGCCGCCACCGGCCGTGTAGGTGTCGGGACCGTCGTGGATGCGGGTGGTGAGGGGGAAGCTACGGGCGTCGGGGGCGGCGCAGGCGGGGGCGGCGGCCGTTACGTGGGCGGGAGCGGCGGCGCGGGCTGCCGCCTGGGACGGTGGCGCGGCGGTGATGAGGAGGGGGGCGGCTGCGGCGAGGCAGAGGGACAGGGGTGTGCGCAGTGGGGTGCGCGGTCTCAGGGGCAGTCGCATAAGCACATGAGCGTGCCGGACGGGGGCCGCCGATCGAGGGTGCCGTGCCGAGCGCGGGGCGCGAATGCCTCGAACGGGGGCGGGGGGAGGTCTGTTCGGCGGACGTGTCGCAGATCCGGGGGAAGGGCCAGGCCTCTCCGGACCACTTGCCCCCCTCGCCTCTCCGGACCACTTCCGCCCCCGCTTCTCCGGCCCCCCGACGGCCCGGCTACCCGTCCGCCCGTCCGAACAGCGGCCCCAGCAGCAGCTGCGCCGCCCCCTCGGCAACACCCCGCGCCCCGCCGGGAGCGACCCGTACGGGTACGGCAGCCTCGCGGGCGCCTTCGCGCCGGGCGCGTTCGTCGAGGACGGTGGCGACTCCGCGTACGAAGGGTTCCGGGTCGGCTGCGACGGTGCGGCCGCCCAGCAGCACGAGGTCGATGTCGAGCAGGCCCACGAGATTCGCGGCGCCGGCACCGAGCACCCGCGCCGCTTCATCGAGGTCGCCGCGCGCTACGGCGGCCAGGCACAGGGCCTCGATACAGCCCCGGTTCCCGCAGTCGCAGGGTGGCCCGTCCAGCTGGATCACCTGGTGCCCGAACTCCCCGGCCCCGGTCCGCGCCCCCCGGTGCACACCCCCACCGATCACCAGCCCGGCACCGAGCCCGGTCCCGAGATGCAGATAGGCGAAGGACCCGCCCTCCCCGGCCACGGCCAGCCCCAACGCGGCGGCGTTCGTGTCCTTGTCGACGACGACGGGCACCCCGAGCCGCCGGGCGAGCGCGTCCCGCAACGGAAACCCGTCCCACTCGGGAAACCCGGTGACCCGGTGCAGGATCCCGTGGGCGTGATCGAGGGGCCCGGGGAGGGCCACGCCGACCCCGAGCAGGTGAGCGTCGGCGAGGGAACGGGGCGTTGCGGACGGCGAGTTGGAGGGGCGCACGGGATCAGCGGGAGGGCGCTCAATGCCCACGGCAGCCACATCGCCAGCCTCCGCACCGGCAACCTGCGAGCCGCCCCCGACCCCGCCCCCGGCCGATACCCCCACTCCCCCCACCACCATCTCGACCTCCCGGGCAACCGCCTCCACAACAACCCCGGCCCCCGCCCCCAAATCCAACGGCGCGCCCCGCTCCCCCACCACCGCCCCCGTGAGATCCACCAGCACCACCCGCAACTCGTCCCGGTCCAGATGCACCCCCACCGCATGCCCGGCCTCCGGCACCAACCGCAGAACCGTGCGCGGCTTGCCGCCGGTGGACGCGCGCCGCCCCGCCTCCGCGGCGAGCCCGGAGTCCCGCAACCGGGCGGTGATCTTGCTGACGGCCTGCGGGGTGAGCCCGGTGCGCTCGGCGAGTTCGAGCCGGCTGATCCCCTCCACACCGGCCGTCCGCAGCAGATCGAGCACCAACGCGGCGTTATGACTCCGCACGGCAAGCAGATTCGCCCCCACGGCACCCACACCCGCACCCGCCCCTACACCCCGGGCCGCCGCCACACCCCGGCCCACCCCCGTCGTCCGGGCTCCGCTCCCACCCCGCGCACTGTTGTCCACACCCCCATTGTCCCCACCACTTGCACTTTGGCAACAGCGTTGCGAAAGTGGAGGGCATGACTGGACGCACCACTCGCACACCTCTCCGCGTCGGCCTCGTGGGCTACGGCCTCGCGGGCTCCGTCTTCCACGCCCCGCTGATCGCCGCCACCGAGGGCCTGACCCTCGACACGGTCGTCACCTCGAACCCCGAGCGGCAGGAACAGGCCCGCGCGGAGTTCCCGGACGTCCGCACGGCCGCGACCCCCGACGAACTGTTCGCCCGCGCCGACGAGTTGGACCTGATCGTCATCGCGTCCCCGAACAAGACGCACGTCGCGCTCGCGACGACCGCCCTCAAGGCCGGCCTCCCGGTCGTCGTGGACAAGCCGATCGCCGGCACCGCCGCCGAGGCCCGCGACCTGGCGGCCCTCGCCGAGGAACACTCCCTCCTCCTCTCGGTCTTCCAGAACCGCCGCTGGGACAACGACTTCCTGACCCTGCACAAGCTGCTGGCCGAGGGCGAGCTGGGCGACGTCTGGCGCTTCGAGTCACGGTTCGAGCGCTGGCGCCCGCAGCCCAAGGGCGGCTGGCGCGAGTCCGGCGACCCGGCAGAGATCGGAGGTCTCCTCTACGACCTCGGCAGCCACGTCGTGGACCAGGCCCTGGCCCTCTTCGGCCCCGCCACCTCCGTGTACGCCGAGTCGGACATCCGCCGCCCGGGCGCGGAGACGGACGACGACACGTTCTTCGCCCTGACCCACACGAACGGCGTCCGCTCACACCTGTACGTCTCCGCGACGACCGCCCAACTCGGCCCGCGTTTCCGCGTGTTGGGCTCCAAGGCGGGCTACGTCAAGTACGGCCTCGACCCCCAGGAGGCCGACCTGCGCGACGGCAGGCGCCCCGGCACATCCGCCACTTGGGGCCAGGAACCCGAGTCGCTCTACGGCCGTGTAGGCGCCGGCGAGTCCCCTCTCACCGGCGGTGGCCGCCCCGAGCCGACCCTCCCCGGCGACTACCCCGCGTACTACGCGGCCGTCGCCGCCGCCCTCCGCGACGGCGCCCCCAACCCGGTGACCGCCCTGGAGGCGGCCGCCGCCCTCGACGTACTGGAAGCCGCGCGCCGCAGCGCCCGCGACGGAGTGACGGTGACCCTGTGACCCAGCACAAGCCCTCGATCACCCAGCGGATCGCCCCCGAGATCACCCCCACGGTGGAGGAACTCGAAGCGCAGGAACGGCACTTGGTGTTCCAGCGCTTCACCTACGACGACGCGTGGGCCCTGGGTTCCCTCCTCGTGGAACGGGCCCGCGAGAGCCAGGCCCCGGTCGCCATCGACATCCGGCGCGGCGGCCAGCAGCTCTTCCACGCGGCACTGCCGGGCTCGGTTCCGGACAACGACGCGTGGATCGACCGTAAGCGCAAGGTCGTCGAACGCTTCGGCGCGGCCTCCTACTTGGTCGGCACCCGCTACCGCGCCAAGGGCACCACCTTCGAGGACTCCTCCCGCCTGGACCCCGACGAGTACGCGGCCCACGGCGGCTCGTTCCCGATCAGGGTCGAGGGCGTCGGCGTGATCGGCACGGTGACGGTGAGCGGTCTGCCGCAACTCCAGGATCACCGGTTCGTGGTGGCGGCGCTGGAGCAGTTCCTGGACGACGAACGACGGGATTGAACGACGGGATTAAGCAGGACCCGCCCCCGGTTGGCACTGTCCACAGGTACAGACGGCCGGCCAGCGGAAGGAACAGCAGCGATGAGCAGCGATACGCCGAAGAAGCTGAGGGAAACGGTCGGCCGGTACGGCATCTGGAGCGTGGGCCTGCGCTCGGAAGACCCGTCCCGGCGCGGCGAGTTGGCGGAGGCCGCGGCGGAGCTGGAGCAACTCGGCTACGGCGCGGTCTGGTTGGGCGGCAGCAGCGCCGCCCGGCACGCCGTACCGCTCATCGAGGCGACCTCGACGCTCGCCGTCGGCACCAGCATCCAGAGCATCTGGCAGTACGACGCGGCCGAAAGCGCCGCGGACTTCGCGGAGTTGGAGGCGGCCCACCCCGGCCGCTTCCTGCTCGGCCTCGGGGTGAGCCACGCCAAGCTGGCGGACCAGTACCGCCGCCCGTACTCGGCACTGGTGACCTACCTGGACGCCCTGGACACCGCCGGAGTCCCCGCCGACCGCCGCCTCCTGGCCGCCCTGGGCCCGAAGACCCTGGAACTGGCCCGCGACCGCTCGGCCGGCTCGATCCCGTACCTGGTGACACCGGAGCACACGGCCAAGGCCCGCACGATCCTGGGCGAAACCCCGCTCCTGGCCCCGGAGTTGAAGGTAGTCCTGGAAACGGACCCGACCCGAGCCCGCACCCTGGCCCGCGACTACCTGTCCATGTACCTGACCCTCCCCAACTACACCAACAACTTCCTCCGCAACGGCTTCACCGAGTCCGACCTGGCGAACGGCGGCAGCGACCGCTTGGTGGACGCGGTCTTCGCATGGGGCAAGGACTCCTCGATCCGCGCAAAGATCGACGCCTTCCTGACGGCGGGCGCGGACCACGTAGCCCTACAGGTGGTGGACGCCAGCTCCCGCGAAGACCTCCCCCGAGAGGCATGGCGCAGGCTCGCCTCTCTACTGACCTGAGTCTTTTAGGGGCGCGGGGAACTGCGCGACCAGCCACAGCGCACGCGCACCCGCAAACAACGCGCAGTCCCCCACCCCTTAGGTTCTGTCCGGCGGATCATGTGACTGTCGGGTTGCCGGCTCGTTGGTCTCGGCATGGGGCGGGGTGATCTGACGAGCGCGGAGTGGGTGCGG
>NZ_JBITHH010000009.1:0-503360 GCF_044457795.1 Streptomyces sp. NPDC050528 | reverse complement strand
ACCGGGGGGGGGTTGGGCCCCCCCCCCCCCGGGGGTGGGGGGGGGGGGGCCCCCCCCGCCGGCGGGGGGCCGCCCCCCCCCCCCCCCCCCCCCCCCGGCCGTCGCGGGGTTGCCGGAAGGGGGAGTTGTGGCGTGGCGGAGTGAGGAGTTCGGGGAGTCCCACGAGGGCATCGTGGGGGCGGTCCTCGCCGACGGCAGTGAGCCGAAGTCCGTGTACATCGATGTGGGCAGCGGCAGTTCCATGTTCGAGACCCGTGAGTGGTGGGCCTACAACGGCTGGATGGGCCGGCCCAAGGCGGCCGCCTGGCGGGCCTCCTGCGCGTGCGGGTGGCGCGGGGACGGTCATCCCATCGACTGGGACCAGGTCGAGGACCACGACCTGGACGACCTGGACACCTCCGACGCCTACGACGAGTGGTGGGAACACATCCACGCGGTCGAACGCCGGACGGTCCCGCTGCCGGAGGAACTCTCCGATCTGATGGAGCAGTTGGATGCGCGGCTCGACGCGCTCGCGGACACGGCGCCGGTGGCCGCGCTGAAGGCGGTGGCCATGCTGGAGCGCATGGCCGCCCGGGTCGGCAAGGAAGCGGCGTACGGGACACAGGCCGACGATGTGCCGGGCGAGGCGCTCGGCACGGCGCTCGGGCTGAGCGTGGACAACGCCCGGTCCCGGCTCGACCGCTATCTGCGCGCCTACTACTGAGGACGGCGGGGAGGCCGGCCGCCGCCCGCGGTGCCGCGCCGCCCCGGGGCGAGGGTGCGTGCCAGACTGGACGTACCGCTCGCCCCACCGCTCCGTAGCTCCCGCACTTCACCGAGGTTGTCCGTGACCAAGCCCCCGGCCCGAGTCCCCCAGCGAAGCAACGCGCGCTCCAACCGGGAACGCATCCTGGCCACGGCCCGCCGGGAGCTCGGCCTGAACCCGGACATCACCCTGGAGGAGCTCGCGCGCGCCTCCGGTGTCGTACGGCGCACGCTGTTCGGGCACTTCCCCGGGCGGGAGGCGCTGCTGGAGGCGCTGGCCGAGGAGGCGTCGGAGGCCCTGCGGGCCGCGTTGCCCGCCGATCCGGCGCCGTCGGGTGCGTCCGGTGCGGAGCCGGAGTCGGCCGAGCGGTCGTACGCGCGCTTCGTGCTGTCGATGTGGACCGTGGGCGACCGCTACCGGCTCCTCCTGGCGCTGGCCCGGCGCGACCTGGGCGTGGAGCGTGTCACCGAGATCCTGTCACCGGCCCGCCGCGCGTCCACCGCCATCCTGGACCGGGGCCAGCGCGACGGCGTCTTCCACACCCAGCTTCCGGCCGTCGTGCTGAGCGCCGGACTCGAAGCCATGGCGATCGCCCTGCTCGAAGAGGTCAACTCCGGGGAGCTGGAGGACGACGGGACACATGCGGCGGTCGCCTCGCTCATCGCGGCCGGGGTGCCGGAGAAGCAGGCGCGGGTCGTGGTGGACGAGGTCGCGCCCACGGGCGGGGCCGTCGCGGACGACTGAGCATCAGGCGCCGCTGTACCGCGAGTTGATGCGTGAAGCGTCGTCGGCTCGGAAGGTGACCGACTCGCCCGACAGCCGGGCGCTGAGCCCGGCGTCTGTCGTGGTGATCGAGCGCAGGCGCAGGCCCTGCGGGATGTTGCGGAGCTGGATCGGCCGCTCGAAGACCGTGGTGAGCGCGGCTCGCCCCAGTTCGGGCAGCACACCGCCTGTGACCTGGAAGTCCCTGAAGGCGATGCGGTTGCCGGACAGGACCGAGACGGTCGTCGTCACCGTGGCATGGCCGCCGGTGGGCAGGGGGACGGTCGCGTGGACCTGGCCGGGCCGGCTGCCCCGGGAGATCTCCAGTCCCAGGGCGTCGGACACGTCCGGGTAGGACAGGAGCGCGGTCGCTTCCGCCGAGCGGGCCAGCGCCTCCGTGTCGTCGTCGGACCTCCTCAACTCCTTGAGCCGTAGGGCGAGTTCGCTCACCGGGAAGGGACCGGTGGTGTCGCTCGCCGGTAGGTCGTGCGCGGTGATGTCGACGTGCCGCAGGGTGCCGGAGGCCAGCTGTGTCAGCACGGGGAAGCCCCGCACGTGGACCTCCGGCGCGGACGGTGTGCGCATGCCCTCCTGGAACGCCTCGGCCGTACGGGACTCCACCCGCGCTGTCGCGAAGCGGTCGACGGCGACGGCCGCGAGGAGCAGCGCGAGGAGTGCGCCGACGGCGATGACGACCGGGCGCCGGTTCCCGCGGGCCGGGCGGAGCGCATCCCAGGGCTCGTAGGGCTCGTAGGGCTCGTGCACGGGGTCTCCTTCGGTGGGACGGTCGCAGGCGGTGAACCTAGGAGGGCCGACCTGCCTCGGCATATTTGCACATCAGTGAGCAATAAATTATCCTGCACATCAGTGAGCAATAAATTATCCTGCACATCAGTGAGCAATTAATGCCGTCCTGGAGTCCCCGATGCCGCTCTTCGTCACCACACCCGTCGACAAGATGACCGGGCCGTACGCACGGCGCTGGTCCGCCCTGATCGTGCTCTGTCTGAGCCTGCTGATCGTGGTCATGGCGAACACCTCGCTGATCGTGGCCGCCCCCGACATGACCGCGGACCTGGGCCTGAGCAGCAGTGATCTCCAGTGGGTCATCGACGGCTACACCGTCCCGTACGCCGCGCTGATGCTCGTGCTGGGCGCGATCGGTGACAAGTACAGCCGTCGTGGCGCGCTCCTCGTCGGCCTGGTGATCTTCGCCGCGGGATCGGTGACGGGCAGCCTGGTCCACGAGACCGGGCTGGTCATCGCGGCCCGCGCGGTCATGGGTGTGGGCGCGGCGGTGGTGATGCCGGCCACGCTGTCCCTGCTGGTCGCGATCTTCCCGAAGCGTGAGCGGGCGCGGGCCATCACGGCCTGGACCGCGACCTCGGGGCTCGCCATCGCCCTCGGCCCGCTGGTCGCCGGCTGGCTGCTGGAGGACCACGCCTGGGGCTCCACGTTCCTGATCAACGTGCCCATCGCCCTCGCCGCGGTCGTCGGCGCCCTCGTCCTCGTCCCGCCGTCCAAGGCGGAGAAGATGGGCCGTATCGACTACGTGGGAGGTCTGCTCTCGATCGTCTCGGTCGGCAGCCTGGTCTACGCGATCATCGAGGGCCCGCACTTCGGCTGGGGCGCGGGTCCGGTCACCGCGGCCGTCGTCGCCGCCGTCGGCGTACCTGCCTTCGTGGCCTGGGAGTTGCGTCACCCGCACCCCATGCTCGACGTCCGCAAGTTCGCGCAGCGCTCCTTCAGCGGCTCGATGCTGGCGGTCCTGTTCTTCTTCTTCGGCACGTTCGGCGCGATCTACTACGCCACGCAGTTCCTTCAATTCGTCCTCGGCTACGACGCGTTGGAGACGGGTGTACGACTGCTGCCGCTGGCCGGTGCCGTGTTCCTCGGCGCCGTGGTCACCGGGCGGCTGACTCCCAAGCTGGGCATGAAGCCGATGGTCGTGACCGGCATGGTGCTCGGCACGGTCGGCGTCCTCCTGCTCACCCAGGTTGACAAGGCCTCCACCTACGTCGACTTCCTGCCCACGATGATGCTGCTGGGCTTCTCGATCGGGCTGAGCGTCTCCCCGGCCACGGACACGATCATGGGCTCCTTCCCCGAGAACGAGCTGGGTGTCGGCGGCGGCGCCAACGACACCGCGCTTGAACTGGGCGGTTCCCTCGGCATCGCCATCCTGGGCTCGCTGCTGGGCACCACCTACAAGGACAAGCTGACCGACCTGGTCGGCGGCCACCTTCCCGCCGCCGCGCTGGACACCGCCAGGGACTCGGTGGGCGGCGGGCTGGCGGTCGCCCAGCAGATCGCGAAGACACCCTCCGCGGGACCCCAGCAGGCACAGGCCCTGGTCGACGCCGTGCACGAGGCCTTCGCCCACGGTGTCGCGCAGACCAGCCTGGTCGGCGGGATCATCATGGCCGCCGGCACGCTGATCGTCCTCGCGGTCCTGCCAGGGCGCCGAGCCACGAATGTGCCCGAGTCGAAGGAGGCGGCGGCGGAGACAGGTCGCGAGCAGGAGCACGCCGACTCCGTCTGAACTCCTCGACACTCACCGCCCATTGGCAGGCCCGCCCGAAGACGAGGAAGCGAGAGAACATGTCCACCCCGTACCGCATCGACGTCCACCAGCACCTCCTCCCGCCCGCCTACCGGAAGTTGATGGACCGTCATGAAATGACGGCCGGCGGCTGGCCCACGCCCGCCTGGGACGCAGAGAGCGCGCTCGAGATGATGGACCGCCGGTCCATAGCCACCGGCATCCTCTCGATCAGCTCGCCGGGCACCCACTTCGGCGACGACACGGAGTCCCGCGCGATCACCCGAACCGTCAACGAATACAGCGCGGAACTGGCCAAGGACCACCCCGACCGCTTCGGCTTCTTCGCCAGCGTCCCGCTGCCCGACGTGGACGGCGCGCTCGCCGAGACGGCGTACGCACTGGACGAACTGCACGCGGACGGCGTGGTGTTGATGTCCAACATCCACGGCCGCTACCTCGGCGACAAGGAATTCGCGCCGCTCTGGGCCGAGTTGGACGCCCGTGCCGCCGTGGTCTTCGTCCACCCCACCGCACCGCCGATACCCATGCTCGACGGCATGCCCAGCCCGCTGCTGGACTTCCCGTTCGACACCACGCGCACCGCGGTGCACATGACGCTCAACGGCGTGATGAGCCGGCACACCCGGATGAAGGTGATCCTCTCCCATGCGGGCGGCTTCCTGCCGTACGCCGCCTGGCGGTTCACCGCCGGTGCCCAGTTCAACCCCGGCACCACACCCCTCGGCATCCTCACCGACCTCCAGCGCTTCTACTTCGATACCGCGCTGTCCTCCACCCCGGCCGCCCTGCCCTCCCTGCTGGCCTTCGCCGCACCCGGACACATCCTCTACGGCAGCGACTTCCCCTTCGCCCCCGAGGAGAGCGGCGGAATCCTCGACTCCCTCCTCGACGGCTACGACGGCTTCGAGCCCGGCCGGCTCGACGCGATCAACTCCGGGAGCGCGAAGGAACTCTTCAAGAACCGGTACGGCAGAGGCGACGAAGTGGCAGCCCGGTGAACGGAGTTCGAGCCCGCGCCGAGGACGGCGTCTACGACGTGGCGGTGATCGGCTACGGCCCCACGGGAGTCACCGCCGCGAACCTCCTGGGCGCGCTGGGCCTGCGGGTCGTCGTGCTGGAGCGCGACGCCGAGATCTTCACCCGGGCCCGGGCCATCTCCACCGACGAGGAGGTCGTCCGCATCTGGCAGCGCGTCGGCCTGGCGGAACGGCTCAAGCTCGACATGCTCCCGGAACGCCCCGTCGACTTCGTGGACGCCCGCGGTCGCGCCTTCCTCACCGCGCACCCGACCCCGCGCGGCCACGGGCACCCACCGCAGATGTTCATCTACCAGCCCGCCCTGGAACGCGTCCTGCGCGACGGCGTCGACCGCTACCCGAACGTGGAGATCCTGCTCCGCCACGAGTGCCTGCGGGTCCAACAGGGGCCGGACAGCGTCGAGTTGACGGTGCTCGCCACCGCCGACGACTCCGTACGACGCCTGCGTGCCTCCTACGTCATCGCCGCCGACGGCGGCTCCAGCCTCACCCGCGCGCAGCTCAACGTGGGCTACGAGGGACGGACGTACGAGGACCGCTGGGTCGTCATCGACACCGAGATGCTCAAGCCGTGGCCGGACCACGACCGGCTGCGCTTCCGCTGCGATCCGGCCCGGCCGGCCGTGGACTGCCCGACACCGCTGGGCCATCACCGCTGGGAGTTCCCGATCCTCCCGGGTGACGACGAACGCCGACTGACCAGCGACGACGCGGTGTACGAGCTGGTGTCCCGCTACGGGATCGGCCGGGACAACGTCAAGGTTCTGCGGGCCACCGTCTACAGCCACCATGTGCGCTTTGCCGCCCGCTTCCGGGTGGGCCGCGTCTTCCTCGCCGGTGACGCGGCCCACGCGATGCCGCCCTGGATCGGCCAGGGCATGGCCGCAGGCGTCCGCGACGCGGCCAACCTGTGCTGGAAACTGGCCGCCGTACTGCGCGGCGAACTACCCGACACGGCCCTCGACTCCTACGAGGCCGAACGCAAGCCGCACGTCAAGGAGGTGACCCGGCGGGCGGTGTTCGTCGGCCGGATCATCACCGAACGGCGGCCCGCGGCAGCCCGGTTGCGCGACGCGGTCCTGCGCCCGCTCAACCGGATACGGGGCTTCGGCAAGTGGCTGCAGGACTCCAACTGGATACCCGTCGCCCACTACGCCGACGGTCTCCAGGCACGCCCGCGCACCAAGGCCTCCGGGCATCAGCTTCCGCAGCCCTGGGTGACCGGACAGGACGGGGAGCGGGTCCGCCTGGACGACGCGCTCGGCGGCCGCTGGCTGCTCCTGCACGCCGGATCGCCCACGCCCCAACCCGCCTGGGAACGCCTGGGCGTTGCCTCGCTGACCGTCACGCCCGCCGGATCCCGTCCCGCCGAGGGCACCCTCGTCGACAGCGACGGCGTGCTGCTGCCCTGGCTGACCGAGCACCGGGCGGCCACGCTCGCCCTGCGCCCGGACGCGTACGTCTACGCCGCTGCCCGCGCCGGGGCCCAACTCCCGCCGCCCCCGGCCGGATTCACCCTGACGCCGTGCACGACCGCCTCGACCACGCAGTGAGGAATCCAGCATGACCAAGCGCACCGCATCGCCTCCCCCTCCGTCGATGCAGGAGTCCCTGCTCGACATCGCCGGCAAGAAGATCTTCGTTGCCGAGCTGGGGGAGGGGCCGTCCGTACTGCTGCTGCACGGTGGCGGACCCGGCGCCTCGGGTGTCTCCAACTACTCCCGCAACATCGAGGAGTTGGCCAAGGAGTACCGGGTCATCGTGCCCGACCTGCCCGGCTACGGGCGCAGCACCAAGGGCATCGACGGCGCAGACCCCTTCGGGTACCTGGCCGACGGCATCCGTGGACTGATGGACCAACTCGGGTTGGACAAGGCCCACTTGGTCGGCAACTCCTACGGCGGCGCCTGCGCGCTGCGGCTGGCCCTGGACACCCCGGAGCGGGTCGACCGCATGGTCCTGATGGGGCCCGGCGGTATCGGCACCACCCGTGCCCTGCCCACCCCCGGGCTCAACAGCCTGCTCAACTACTACTCCGGGGAGGGGCCTTCGCGGCTGAAGCTGGAGAAGTTCATCCGCACCTACCTCGTCTTCAACGCGGCCGAGGTGCCGGACGCCGTCATCGACGCGCGCTACGCGGCCAGCATCGATCCCGAGGTGGTCGCCGCCCCGCCGTTGCGGCGGCCGTCCGGGCGGGATGCCCTGCGCACGCTGTGGAAGACGGACTTCACCCGGGATCGGCGGCTGTCGCGGCTGCCGGTGCCGACGCTGGTGCTGTGGGGTGCGGCGGACAAGGTCAACAGGCCTTCCGGAGGTGCTCTGTTGGCCGACAGGATGCCCAACTGCGACCTCTACCGGGTGGCCAACACCGGGCATTGGGTGCAGTGGGAGCGCGCCGAACTGTTCAACCGGGTGTGCGCCGACTTCCTGGCGGGGCGGCGATGAGCCCGTCCAGCGCACCCCGCACCGCCTCCGTCTTCGGCTCGGTCCACCTCGGCTACATCGTCATCGAGACCGAGCGGTTCGCAGACTGGCGCCGCTTCGGCACCGACGCCATCGGGATGCACCACGACGACCTCGACACCGGGCTGATGCGGTTCCGCCTCGACGAGCAGGAGTGCCGGTTCCTGGTGCGGCGCGGGCCGGCCGAGGACGTCGTAGCGACCGGGTGGCAGGTCGACGACCATGGCGCCTTCGAGCGGATCGAGGCCCGGGTGCGGGCCCACGGCGTCCCGGTCGTCGCGGGGACCGCCGAGGAGGCCGCGTTGCGCGGAGTCGAGCGGTTCGTGCGTTTTCCCGGGCCCAAGGGCATCGCGCAGGAGATCTACACGACTCCCGTGCGGTCCGCCGAGCCGTTGCGCATGCTGGCCTCCGGGTTCGTGACCGGCGACTCCGGGATGGGCCATGTCGCGATCACGTCCACCAAGCCCACCCAGGTGCGGGGGTACTTCCACACGGTCTTCGACGCCCGGCTGACGGACTGCATCGAGGAGACCATCAGCGGCGTCAAGCTCAAGATCCGCTTCCTGCGGGTCAACGAGCGGCACCATTCCGTCGCGGTCGCCGCCGTGGGCGGGCTGCCCGTCGACCCGGTCCGCACCCGCGTCCAGCACCTCAACATCCAGGCGGCCGGGCTCGACGACCTGGCGCGGAGTTACCAGCGTGTGTGCGAACTCGGCTTTGACATGGCGCTGTCCGTCGGGCAGCACACCAATGACAAGGAGCTGTCGTACTACGCCCGTACTCCGTCGGGTTTCGAGTGGGAGGTCGGCTGGAATCCCGTCGTCGTGGACGAGGCGACCTGGGAGCCCGGCACCCATCAGGGCATCAGTATCTGGGGGCACACGCCGGTCGGTCGGACCATCGTGGATAAACTGGCACAGTTCCGCCTCGGCGCCCGCTCCCTCGTCCGCTCGGAGGACGCCGTTCCCGCATTGAGCGGTGCCGGCAACGCCGACGGCTGAAGCTCACTTCACGAAATCGACGGTCCTGCCTGTGCACGCTCCGGACACCACCGCCACCGAACCGGCCGACGCGGCCCCGCGTCACATCCGACGCTGGCTGCGCCCGGTGGTGATCACGGTCCTGCTCGCGCTGTTCACCACCGAACTGGTGCTGGGCTGGCCGTCGTTGGCCTCCGCCCTGTCACAGCTGCGCGCACCCCGGCTGAACTGGTTCGCCGTCGCGCTCGTCGCCGAAGTGGCCGCCATGGGCTGCTACGCGCGCATGCAACGCCGGCTCCTGCGCTCGGCCGGGGTGATCGTGCCGATCCAAAAGCACGTCGCCCTCGCCTACGCCGCCCACTCGCTGAGCGTCACCCTGCCGGGCGGCCCGGCCTTCTCCACGCACTTCAACTACCAGCAGATGCGCCGCTTCGGAGCCACCCCGGCCATCGCCTCCTGGTGCATCGCGCTGTCCGGCCTGCTCTCCGCTGCGGCCCTGGCCGTCGTCACCGCGATCTCCGCGATCGCCTCCGACGGCAGCCTCCAGTGGCACAGCCTCGTCACTCTCGGCCTGGCCGTGCTGCTGCTCACCGTCGGCATCCGGCGCATCACCCGCCACCCCGAGAAGGTCGAACCGGCCACCCGCGCCGCACTGGCCAGGGTCAACCGGCTGCGGCACCTTCCGGAGACCCAGGGCCTGGACCGCATCCGCGGCTTCGTCGAGCAGCTCCGTACGGCCCGGCTCGAACCCTGGCACGCGGTCGCCGCCGCCGTCTTCGCCGTACTCAACTGGCTGCTGGACGCGGGCTGTCTGTGGCTCTGCTTCCACGCCGTCAGCGACACGCAGATCAGCAGCGCCCAACTGCTGCTCGCCTTCTGCGCGGGCATGGCCGCCGGGACCCTCACGATCATCCCGGGCGGCCTCGGCCTCATCGACAGCGCGCTGATTCTCGGACTGGTCACGGGCGGTGTCGCGACCAGTACGGCGATCGCCACGGTCGTGCTCTACCGCATCATCAGCTTCGGGTTCATCATCGGCGTCGGCTGGATAACGTGGCTGATCATCCGCCGCCACAACCGCCGGGAGCCCGCCGTCTAGTGGCGACGGACGCTCAGGCCCGCGCGCCGCCGTCGACCCGCAGGACCGTGCCGGTCACGAAGGACGCGCGGTCGCTGAGCAGCCAGGCCGCGGCCTGGGCGATCTCGTCGGGGTCGGCCATGCGCCCCAGCGGAGTGTGTGTAATGCGTTCCAGGAGACCGGGAGAGTCCGCTTCCCAGGTCCGGATCATCTCGGTCAGCGTGCCGCCCGGGGCGATGGCGTTGACGCGGATGCCCTCCGGGCCGTACGTGACGGCGGCCGACTCCGTGAGGCTGTTGACCGCGCGCTTCATCGCACCGTAGGCGGGCAGTTCGGGGTTGCCCATCAGGCTGCCGACGGAAGAGTTGTTGACGATGGCGCCGGTTCCCGCGGTGGCCCGGATCGCGGCGACCTGGGCGACCATCGCCAGCCAGACGCCCTTGAGGTTCACGTCGTAGACGTGGTCGAAGTCGCTCTCCGGCAACTCGTCCATGGGTCCCGGGCGTTGGATCGTGGCGCCGTTGTTGAAGGCCACGTCGAGGCGGCCGTACAGGTCCACGGTCCGGTCGACGGCCGCGCGCACGCTGGTCGCGTCGGCCAGGTCGCAGACCACGTAGTCCGCGGTACCGCCCGCTTCGCGGATCTCCTCGGTGACTGTCTTCAGCTGGGCCTCCGTCCGGGCCGCCAGCAGAACCTGAGCGCCTTCCCGGGCGAACAGTCGCGCCGCTGCTGCGCCGATTCCGCGTCCGGCGCCGGTGACGAAGGCGACCTTGCCGGAGAGCAGGCCGAGGGAGGGGAAAGTGGGTGTGTTGGTCATGGCAGCGAGCCTGCGCCGACCGGTGATGCTGATCCAGGCACCGGCAGTACCTGGATGCACGCGCCGACACCTGTACACACTGGGGGAGTGGACCGACGAGAACTTGGCGACTTCCTGCGCAGCAGGCGTGAGCGGATCACCCCCGCCGAGGTGGGGCTGCCCGCGGGACCGCGCCGCCGTACCCCGGGGCTGCGCCGCGAGGAGGCGGCGCAGCTGGCGTTCATCTCGACCGAGTACTACACCCGGCTGGAGCAGGCGCGCGGCCCGCATCCGTCGCGCGAGGTACTGGCCGGGCTGGCCCGCGCCCTGCGCCTGACGGACGCCGAGCGCGACCACCTCCATCACCTCGCGGGCGTGCCGCCGGGCCCGCCGCCCGGTCCCTCGCGCGAGGTGCGGCAGAGCATCCTCGACCTGGTGCACCGGCTGCCGCAGGCCGCCGCGTTCGTGTTGTCCGCGACTCACGAGGTGATCGCCTGGAACGATCTCGCGGCCGCCCTCATGGAGGACTTCTCGGCACTTCCCCGGCGCGACCGCAACCTGGTGCGCCGGGTGTTTCTCGGGCCGCATCCGAACGGACGGCGGCTGTACGGAGTGTCGGACACCGACGAGTTCGCCCGCCGGGCCGCCCACGACCTGCGGGCCACCGCCGCCCGCTACCCCGACGACCCGGAACTGACCGACCTGGTGGCCGAACTCCTCGCCGGGAGCGAGGAGTTCGGCGAGCTGTGGAACTCCCACGACGTGGCCGCCGCGCCCACCTTCTGCAAGACTTTCCAGCATCCGATGGTCGGCCCGGTCACCGTCAACTGCGACGTCCTCGACATCACCGACCGCGACCAACGGGTCGTGATCTACACGACCGTCCCCGGCTCACCGTCCGAGAGCGCCCTCCGGCTGCTGTCGGTCATCGGCACGCAGAGCATGGACATCAGCCCCTGACGGAGATCAGCTTTCGGCCCGCGCCACGAGGTCCAGCGCGATGTCGGTGATCATGTCCTCCTGGCCGCCGACCATCGCCCGGCGCCCGGCCTCGACCAGGATGCTGCGCGTGTCGAGGCCGTAGCGTTCGGCCGCGGTCTCGGCGTGGCGCAGGAAGCTGGAGTACACGCCCGCGTAGCCGAGGCTGAGGGTCTCGCGGTCCACCCGCACCTCGCGGTCCTGCAACGGTCGTACGAGATCGTCGGCCGCGTCCATGAGCGGGAACAGGTCGCAGCCGTGCTTCCAGCCCATCAGGTCGGCGACCGCGACGAACGCCTCCAGCGGACAGTTGCCCGCTCCCGCGCCCTGGCCCGCGAGGGAGGCGTCGACGCGGATCGCGCCGCCCTCCACCGCGACGACCGTGTTGGCCACGCCGAGGGCGAGGTTGTGGTGGGCGTGGATGCCCAACTCGGTCTCCGGGGAGAGGACTTCGCGGTACGCGCGGAAGCGGTCGCGGACCCCGTCCATCGTCAACCGGCCCCCGGAGTCGGTGACATAGACGCAGTGCGCGCCGTAGGACTCCATCAGCTTGGCCTGGCGGGCGAGTTCGGCGGGCTCGGCCATGTGGGACATCATCAGGAACCCGGCGACGTCCATGCCCAACTCCCGCGCGGCGGCGATGTGTTGGGCGGAGATGTCGGCCTCGGTGCAGTGCGTGGCGACCCGCACCGAGCGGATGCCCAGCGCGTGGGCCTGCTTGAGGTCGTGGACGGTTCCGATGCCGGGCAGCAACAGCGTTGTGGGGACGGCCTGTTGTACGGCGCCGGTGACGGCCTCGATCCACTCCCAGTCGGTGTGGGCGCCGACGCCGTAGTTGATGCTGGAGCCCGACAGGCCATCGCCGTGCGCGATCTCGATGGCCGCCACTCCGGCAGCGTCCAGGGCTGCGGCGATCGCGCTGGCCTGGCCGACGGTGTAGCGGTGGCGTACGGCGTGCATGCCGTCCCGGAGCGTGACGTCCTGGACGTAGAGGGACGGGGTCACTTGGCTGCCTCCTTGCCGATGCGGCCGGCCATGCGTTCCGCGGTGCGCAGCGCGGCCGAGGTCATGATGTCGAGGTTCCCGGCATAGGCGGGGAGGTAGTGGGCGGCGCCCTCGACCTCCAGGAACACCGACACCTTCAGCAGTTCGCCCGCGCCCGGCGCGAGGGTGCGCAGCGGGTCGTCGGCGGCCACCTTGTCGAACTGGACCTTCTGCTTGAGGCGGTAGCCCGGCACGTACGCCTGGACGCGGCCGACCATCTCCTCGACGGACGCCGTGACCGCCTCGGTCGCGCAGTCGGAGACCAGGCAGTGCACGGTGTCCCGCATGATCAGCGGGGGTTCGGCGGGGTTGAGGACGATGATCGCCTTGCCGCGTGCCGCGCCGCCGACCTTCTCGACGGCGGAGGACGTGGTTTCGGTGAACTCGTCGATGTTCGCGCGGGTGCCCGGGCCCGCCGAGCGCGAGGCGATGGACGCGACGATCTCGCCGTAGTGGACCGGCGAGACCGCGCCCACGGCGGCGACGATCGGGATCGTGGCCTGGCCGCCGCAGGTGACCATGTTGACGTTCGGGGCGTCGAGGTGGGCGTCGCCGTTGACCGGCGGGACGACGTACGGGCCGAGGGCGGCCGGGGTGAGGTCGACGAGGGTGCGGCCCAGGGGCCGTAGGACCTCTTCGTGGTGGCGGTGGGCGCCGGCCGAGGTGGCGTCGAAGACGATGTCGACGTCGGCGAACTCGTCCAGCTTGACGAGTCCTTCGACGCCCTCGTGGGTGGTGGCGACCTTGAGGCGGCGGGCGCGGGCCAGGCCGTCGGAGTCCGGGTCGATGCCGGCCAGGGCGGCGATCTCCAGGGTCTCCGACAGGCGCAGGACCTTGATCAGGAGGTCCGTGCCTATGTTGCCGGAGCCGATGATGGCGACCTTCGTGGTCACTTGGCGTCCCCTTCCGTGGCGTCGGTCGCGAAGCGGACCCGTACCGAGCCCAGGTCCGAGATGTGGGCCTCGAAGGCGTCGCCCGGGGCGGCCGGGGTCATCGGGCCCAGGGCGCCGGTCAGCACGAGGTCGCCCGCGCGCAGCGGGTCGCCCCGCTCGGCGAGGGCCGAGGCCAGCCAGACGGCGGCGGTGAGGGGGCTGCCGAGGCAGTCGGCGCCGGTGCCCTCGGAGACGGTCTCGCCGCCCCGGGTCATGGTCATCGTGACCGTGCGCAGGTCCACGGCGGTCAGCGGTACGGGCGTGGCGCCCAGGACGTACAGGCCGCAGGAGGCGTTGTCGGCGACGGTGTCGACGAGGGAGATCTCCCAGTTCCGCACCCGGCTGTCGACGATCTCCAGCGCGGGCAGCGCGAAGTCCACCGCGCGCAGCACGTCGACGATCGTGCACTCGCGCTCCGGCAGGTCCCGGCCGAGGACCAGCGCGACCTCGGCCTCCACCTTCGGCTGGAGCAGGCGCCCGACGGGTACCTCGCCGCCGTCCGGCACCGCCATGTCCGCGAACAGCGCGCCGAAGTCCGGCTGATCCACGCCGAGTTGGCGCTGTACGGCGGGGGAGGTCAGGCCGATCTTGCGGCCGACGATGCGGCGGCCGGCGTCCAGACCGCGCCGGACGTTCAGCTGCTGCACGGCGTAGGCGGTCTCCAGATCGCCGCCGTCGAGGAACTCACGCACCGGCGGGCAGGCGACCCCGGTACGGGTGGCCTCCGCCAGCAGGTCGGCGGCCTTGACCACGGCCGGGGACACGGGGTCCGGACGGGCGCCGTCGGGCACGGTGGGCACGGGTTACCTCCGGGGGGAGCGGTACGGGTCTGGGCGAGAGGTACAGGTAGTACGCATCCCGGTATAGACAGCATCCCCGCGAAGGGACAATGTTTGTTCCGTGACACGGAACAACGCGAGCGGCAGCATGCTGGAGAAGGCCGCGCTCATCCTGGACTGCTTCAGTCCGAACGGCGGACCGTACCGCCTGTCGGAACTTTCCGAGCACACCGGACTGCCCAAGCCCACGGTCCACCGGCTGGCCGCCGACCTCGTCCGGCTGGGCTGGCTGGAGCGCTCGGGCCCGCGCTATCTGCTCGGCGCGAAGCTGTTCGAACTGGGCTCGCTGGTGCCGCACCGGCGCGATCTGCGCGAGACGGCCCTGCCCTTCCTCCAGGACCTCTTCGAGGCCACCCGCGAGACCATCCACCTCGGCGTCCGCGAGGGCATGGAGGTGGTCTACCTCGAACGCATCCACGGCCACGAGGCGCTGCGGCTGCCCTCCCGCATCGGCGGCAGCCTGCCCCTCACCTGTACGGCCGTCGGCAAGGCCCTACTCGCCTTCTCCGGCGCCGAGTTGACCGAGGAGGTGCTGTCCCGCCCGCTGCCGAGCCTCACCCCGCACTCGATCACCGACCCGGCCCGGCTGCGCATGACCCTGGAGAAGATCCAGGTCTCCGGCCTCTCCTACGAGGAACAGGAGGCCGCCTTGGAGGTGAGCTGCATCGCGGCCCCGGTGTTCGCCGGCGACACCGCGGTCGCCGCCCTCTCCGTCGCCGTACCGCGCACCCGCTTCCGGCCCGCCCAACTCGCCCCGGCGGTACGGACGGCGGCCCTCGGCCTGTCCCGCGTACTGCGCGGCGGAGGGGCCACGAGGATCCCACTGTCCTGACGGTGAACCCGACCGTACACTGACAAGTCACGGTAACGGGGGCATTGTTGAACGGGGGGAACATCATGTCCGAGAATCAGTACGGCTCTGTCCAGGGGTTCGTCGTGCCGCCGATGCCGTCGTCCCCACCGCCCGCCCCGCCGGACCGACTCAGATCCGTCGCGGTCGGCCTCCTCAACCTCAGTGGTCTCGGGCTCGGTTACGCGCTGATGCGCCGCTGGCTGCTCATGGCCGTGTGCTGGGTCGCGACCGTCGTGCTCCTTCTGGTGGCCCTGCCCGCCGACCCGGACGGCGTCTCCGGCGTCCTCGTCACCCTGTACGTCGTGTTCCTCGTACTCGCCGCCGTCCACGGTGCGTTGGTGGGCCTGCGCACCCGCCTGGCCTGGCCCTCGCCCACCCCGGTCGCGGTCGTGCTGGGCCTGGTCCTGCTCGCCGTACCCGCCGGGGGAGTCGTCCTCTACGACAACGCGCGCGACGAGGCGACCCAGCAGATGCTCCTCGACCGGTTGGACAAGGCGGACCAACTCGTCGCGGACTCGGGGCAGTCGACGTTCTCCGCGGCCGAGCCGCACTACCGCCAGGCGCTGGCCGTGTACGACGACCTCAGCAGCGCCCACTCCGGTTCGCGGGCGGCCGACAAGGTGCCCGACCGGCTGAAGACCTTCTACTCGACGGTCGCCGGCGCCTACGCGCAGAAGAACTACTGCAACGCGATACCCGAGTTGAAGTATCTGCGGACCGTTCCCGGCACTATCGGCAAGAAGGAACTGGGCACGCTGACCACCTGGCCGGACGAGCGGCTGGCGACCTCGCTGTACGAGTGCGGCTCCGCCGGTCTTGCCGCCCAACGCGCGGACTGGTCGACGAGTTTCGGTGATCTGCTGGCCACGTTCCCGGAGTCGTCCCAGGCGCGTCAGGTCGAGCCGGCCGTCAAGTCGGCCGTCGCCACCGGGGTGAAGGGCGTCACCGGCAGCCAACCCTGCACGGCGGTCCAGGACTTGGAGACTCTCTCCACCCAGATCGGAAGCCTGGAGGGCGAACAGACGGGTGTGGCCGACGCGTTGAGCGCGGACGCGCGACAGGCGACCAGCCACGCCGATTCCGGCGCCTATCAGTGCGGTGTCTTCCAGTACAAGGACGGCGACTTCGACTCGGCGCTCACCACGATGAACGACTTCGTGAAGAACAACACGCACGACAAGAACCGGGCCCGTGCCAAGAAGATCGCCATCGCCGCCGAGGTGGCGCAGACGGTCCCGGCCGCGGGCAAGAAGCTGCCGACGACCGCGTCCGGCGGCAGCATCTCCGTCACCGTCAAGAACGACAGCCCGGACGACATCACCGTCCTGTACACCGGGCCGGTGACCGGCAGCTTCACCCTGAAGGGCTGCGGGAGTTGCACGTCGTACTCCCTCACCACCACCCTGCTCAAGGGCTTCAAGCCGTGCAGCTCCGGCAAGAACTACCCGCAGAAGACGATCAGTCTGCCGACCGGCACGACCTACTTCGTGCACCGTCCCGACAGTTCCACCGCGACACCGGCCTCGGACACGGCCACGCTCAGGTCGGGCTACATCTACACGGAGTGCGCGTACAGCACGGGGGCCTTCGGCACCGGCTGACCTTACGGAGCTTGTGAGTCGAGGGCGGCGGGGGGCGCGCCCCCCCCCCGCGGGGGGGGGCCCCCCCCCGGGGGGCCGGGGGGGGGGGGGGGGGTTTGTGGTTTGTGTGGGGGGGGGGGGGGGGCCCCCCCCCCGCGGGGGGGGGGGGCCCCCCGCCTCTTGCTCACAGCAGGGTGGGTGCGTGGAACGTGCCGAGGCCGGTGGTCAGTTCGCGGTCCAGCCAGTAGCGGCGGGGCTCGGCGAGCATCACGGCGACGCTGACGCCCAGGAGGCCGGGGATCCTTGCCAGTTCGTCGTCGACGAACAGCGCCAGGGCGGAGCGGTCGGCGACCAGGCCGGTGGCGAGGACGGACATGTCGCTGGCCACGTGGGCGGCGAGCCGCGTCTGGGGCAACTGGTCGATGCGGCGCATCACTTCGGGGGTCGCGCCCGGCGCCACCCGCAGCCGGAGGATGAACGCGGTCCGGAAGCCGAGCCACTCCGACACGATCTCCAGGCGCGGCTTGACCCAGCCCTCGTCCAGGACCCGGCGGACCACGCGGTGCGCGGTGGAGGTGGCCAGGTCGGCGGTGCGGGCGATGCTCGCGGCGGACGCGCGGCCGTCCTGGAGCAGCTGGGCCACGACACTCCGCTCGGCCTCGCTGAGCGGCTTCGCCGGGGGCGTCGCGGTCGCCGTGCCCTCGGGGCGGGAGCCGGTCAGCTTCAGCAGGTCGGCGCGCTCGGTGTCGGTGAGGAACTGCGGGTCCCAGGTGATGCCCCGCCGCAGTGTGCTGAGCGCGGGCAGGGCGTTGACGCGTCGGACGCCGGGCACGGAGAACATCCGGTCGATGGCCTCGCTGGTCGCCGCCTCGGACGGGGCGTGCACGACGGCGTAGAGCGGGTAGTCGCCCGAGATCTGCGCCAGCAGCTGGAGGTGGGGCAGATCGCGGAGCCGGTGCAGGACCGCGAGCGGGGTCTCGCCGGTGATGTCCAGGAAGACGTGGACGGGCATCGCCGTGGAGTGGATGCCCCAGTCGGCCTGCCCGATCACGCGCACCATGCGTGCCTCGTGCAGGCGGTCGTAACGGCGTTTGAGCGTGCTGGCGTCGGCGGCCAGGATCTCGCCGATGTCGTCCCAGGTGGCCCGGGGCGCCAGGTGCAGCGCGCCGATGAGGCGCCGGTCGAGCTCGTCGAGGAGAGGACGGGTCATGGCCTCACTCTAAGGTGCTGTTTAATCCCACTGTTACTTCCAAGATATAGAGAATCTCTCATCTGGATGCCATTGTTCGCAGGAACATCCCCCCATCGCGCCAAGAGGTACCGATGAGTGTCACCTCCGCTCAACCTCAGCCTCCGTCCACGGAGCCCCAGTCGAGAGTCCTGCGCACCGCGTTCCGCGGCCTGACGGCGATCGAGAAGGTCGGCAACCGACTCCCCAACCCCTTCTGGCTGTTCTGGATCCTCGCGGGAATCGTCGCCGTCCTCAGCGCCGTCCTGTCCGCGACCGGCCTCAGTGCCCCGCACCCCGGCACGCACGAGACCATCAAGGTGCAGAACCTGCTCAGCAAGGACGGCCTCACCATGGCCGTCGAGGGAGCCGTCGACAACTACGCGGCCTTCCCGCCGCTGGCCACCATCCTCACGGTGATGTTCGGCATCGCCGTCGCCGAGAAGAGCGGACTCTTCTCCGCCCTGCTGCGCCGCATGGTCGCGCGCGTCCCGGGCAAGTACCTCACCTTCGCCCTGTCGATGACGGCCATGGTCAGCCACGTTGCCGGCGACGCCGCCTACGTCACCCTCATCCCGCTCGGCGCCCTGGTCTTCCGCGCGGCCGGCCGCAGCCCGGTCCTCGGCTGTGTCGTCGCCTACGTCTCGATCGCCGCCGGGTACGACGCCTCACCGTCGCTCACCACCACCGACGTCCTGCTGTCCGGTATCTCCACGGCCGCCGCCCACACCATTGACGCGCACTACGTCGTCACCCCGGTCGCCAACTACTTCTTCGGCCTCGGCTCGTCCGTCCTGGTCGCGCTGGTGATCACCCTCGTCGTCGACAAGGTCCTCGCCCGCCGCTCCGACCTGGAACCCGACGAGCCGGTCGCCGCGCTGGGCGCCGAGGAACTGGCGGAGATCGAGGTCACCGACCGGCAGCGGCGCGCCCTGCGCACGACCGGCCTGGTCGCCGTCGGCTTTCTCGCGTTCCTCGCGGCGGCGATGGTCCCCTCGTCCTCACCCCTGCGCGGCGAGGGCGGCGGCATCGTCAACTCCCCGCTGATCGGCGGCATGGCACTCGTCCTCGGCGTCTTCTTCGCCGTGCTCGGCACCGTCTACGGCCGGATGACCGGCACCTTCACCGCCGCCCGCGACAGCATCGGCGCGATGGTCGACGGCACCCGCTCCATGGCGCCGATCCTGGTCCTGTTCTTCGCGATCGCCCAGTTCCTCGCCTACTTCAAGTGGACGAACATCGGCGACATCCTCGCGGTCAAGGGCGCCGAGACCCTGCGCGACCTGCACCTGCACGGCTGGACCGTGCTCGTCGGCATCGCCGTACTGATCACCTTCATGAACCTCGTCATCACCAGCGGCTCCGCCCTGTGGGCCCTGGCCGCGCCGGTCCTCGTCCCCATGCTGATGCTCATCGGCATCGAGCCCGAGACCACCCAGGCCGTCTACCGCGTCGCCGACTCGGTCACCAACTGCGTGACCCCGATGAGCCCCTACTTCGTCATGGCCCTGGGCTTCATCCAGCGGTATCGCAAGTCCGCCGGCATCGGCACCCTGGCCTCCTTCACGATCCCGATCGCCGCCGTCGTGTGGGTGGTCTGGGTCGCGTTCTTCGTGGCCTGGTACCTGCTGGGCATCCCGCTCGGCATCAGCTGAACCCGCGTCCCCACCGTCGTACGAGAAGGCAGATCATGACCGCGTCACCCGCACCCGCCGCCCTCACCGCCCGCGCCCAGGAGGTCTCTTCGCAGATCGTCGAGGACATCCTGACCCTCGTCCGCCACGAGACCGGCAGCTACGACCTCCCCGGCCTCGCGAGCGGCCTGGACCTGCTGCGCGAGCTGACCGTCCGGCGGCTCGGCGTGCCCGACCACGAGGAGCGTCACCCCGGGGGTGAGTGCGGTGACACCCTCACGCTGACCTACGGCGGTACCGGTGCCGGGCATGTCGCGCTTGTCGGGCACTACGACACCGTATGGCCGACCGGGACCCTCGCCGGATGGGAGCAGCCGGCGGCGGCCGAGGACGGGCGGGAGAAGGTGAGCGGGCCCGGCATCTTCGACATGAAGACCGGTCTGGCGCAAGGGATTTGGGCGCTGAAGCTGGCCCGGGAGAGCGGTGCGGCGCTGCCCACCGTCACCTTCCTCTTCAACGGTGACGAGGAGATCGGTTCGCTGTCCTCGCGGCCGGTGATCGAGGCGGTCGCGCAGAAGGTCGATGTCACGCTGGTCCTTGAGCCGAGTGCGCACGGCGCGGTGAAGACCGCCCGCAAGGGCACCGGGATCTTCCACGTCACCGCCACCGGTGTCGAATCGCACGCCGGGCTCGCGCCGCAGGACGGGGCGAGCGCGATCACCGCGCTGTCCGAGTTCGTGGTCGCCGCCGCGAAGGTCGCCGCACCCGACAAGGGCACCACCATCAACACCGGGCTGTTCAAGGGAGGTTCGGCCATCAACGTCGTCGCCGGGCAGGCCACCGCCGGGGTCGACATCCGGGTCAGCAGCGCGGCCGAACAGGCCCGGGTGGACGAGGAGTTGGACGCCATCGAGGTCAGCGACCCACGCGTCCGTATCGACATCGACCATGCCTGGAACCGGCCCCCGATGACCCTCAACGCGGCCTCCGCCCCGCTGCTCCACCTCGCCCGCGAGGTCGCCCGTGAGCAGGGGCGTGACGGATTGCGCGACACGGCCGTAGGCGGTGCCAGTGACGCCAACTTCGTCGCCGCGCTCGGGCTGCCGGTGCTGTGCGGGATGGGCGCGGTCGGCGACGGGGCACATGCGCAGGGGGAGTTCATCTACCCCGATACCGTGCCCGCGCAGACCGCCCTGGTCGCCGGGCTGTTGGGGCGGCTGGCGGAACCGCTGCGGGGCTGACCGCGACCGGCCGGAACATCCGCGGGCCCGCAGGGTGGGGCGAGTGGGGCGATCGGTTCCCGGCCGGGGACAATCGGTGCCATGACGGACGGTACGGACGGTAGGGGCGACTCCGAGAGCCGCTTGGCCAGGGTCGAGCGGCTGCTGGAGGACAGCAGGCGTGATGTGGTGCCCGCGTGGCGCCGGGTGACGCGTGGTGAGACGCGGTTGGCGGTGTCCGCCGTGATCCTGGTGGCGGTCTTCCTGCAGCTGATGCTGCCGCACCGGCTCGCCTTCCAGCCGTACTGGCTGCTGCCGGCCCTCGAACTCGCCCTGATGGTCGGCCTGTTCGTCGCCAATCCCCGGCGGATCGAGCCCGGCACGCGGTGGCTGCGCTGGCCGAGCCTGGTCCTGACGGGGGTGATCAGCCTGGCCAACAGCTGGTCGGCTGTCCGGTTGGTGGCGGGCCTGGTCAAGGGCACCGAGCGGCTGGACGCCGGGCCGCTGCTGCTCACCGGCGGGGCCATCTGGCTGACGAACGTCATCGTGTTCGCCCTCTGGTACTGGGAGTGGGACCGGGGCGGGCCGATGGCGCGGGTCATGGGACACCGGCAGTACGCCGACTTCCTCTTCGTCCAGATGCAGAGCCCGGAGACCGCGCCGCAGGACTGGGAACCGGTGTTCCTGGACTACCTGTACCTGGCCTTCACCAACTCCACGGCCTTCAGCCCGACCGACGTGATGCCGCTGTCCCGCTGGGCCAAGATGCTGATGATGGGCCAGTCCACGGTCTCCGTGGTGATCGTCGTCCTGGTCGTCGCGCGAGCGGTCAACATCCTGGGATAGCGAGGAAGTCGGACGTGCCGGAAGCGTGCCGTGGCGGACCGCGACGCCAAGTACGCCTGTTCAAGGCCCACTTGGCGTCGCGGTCCACGTCCTACTGATCCCGCCGGATCAGCAGGAGCCCTCGTCCTGCCAGGGGCCCCACTGGGAGGCACCGGGCACCTCGTTCTGGGTCCACCACTTGGCGACCCAGTTGTGGTTGCCGTACGACACCTCGTTGCCCTGCGTGTAGACGGCCGTGGAACTCCACGCCGTCTTGCACGTACCGCCGGGGGTGGGCGTCGGAGTCGGGGTCGGCGTGGGTGTCGAGGTCGGCGGGGTGACGCCCGCGAACTGCACCGAGTACTTCGCGAAGTCCCACGCGTTCTGCGCCACGCTGGAGCAGGTCCCGGACGTCGTACCGCCGTTGTCGACCGGGCTGCACTGGCGGTCGCGGTTGAGGGACCAGAACGTGAAGCGGTCCATGTTGTGGCTGGTGGCGTAGTTCAGGACGGTCTGGAAGTCCGCCTGGGTGAAGTACTCGCCGGTGTCGCTGCGCCCGTTCATGCCCGAGAAGCCCTCGTGGGCGTACGCGGTCGCCTGGTCCCAGCCGAACGTGGACTGCAGGATGGAGTTGAAGTTGGTGAGCGCGCTGGTCTGCGAGGCCGCGCCGTTGAAGCCACCGTCGAACGGCATGATGGAGAAGTTGTTCGGCGTGAAGCCCTGCGACTTTGCTTCCAACAACATCTGCTTGCCGAACCAGCCGGTGCCGTCCGCCGTACCGGCCGTGGTGACGGAGACGTACAGGCCCGCGTTGTTCTGCTGGAGGATCTTGGCCGCGCCGATCTCGTTGTGGATGGCCGCGGTGTTCTCGTACTCCGGCTCCTCCAGGTCGAAGTCGATCGCGTGCAGGCCGTACTTGGTGATCACCTGCTGGTACGCCGCGGCCGTCGAGGCCGGGTCGGCGCAGGCCTGGCCGAGCTTGGTGCCGCCGTAGCCGCCGATGGAGACGGAGACGTCGCCGCCCTTGGCGCGGATCGTGTTGATGACCGACTGGACGGCGGTGTCCGAGGAGACCGGTGAGGTGCCGCCCCAGGTGGGGGTGCAGCCGCCGCCGTTGGGGGCGAGGACGAAGGCGAGCTGGAAGGCCTTGAGGCCGGTGGCGTCCATGATGGCGCCCGCGTCCGGCGGGTTGTTGTCCGTCGGCATCAGATAGGGGGCCGCGGCGTACCAGCGGTTGCTGAGCGCGGTGGCCGCGTCGGTGGCGCCCTGGGCGTTGGTCGCGACCAGCGCGGTCGTGCCCGCGGCGGCGGTCGTGACGGCGGCCGCCGCGACCAGACATGCACGAAGACGTGTCACGTTGTGCCTCCGGTGGGGATGGGGGAGGCGCCCAGCTTCTGGCTCTGTCGCGGCCACGTCAATGGATTGGACTGGACCAAAGCCCACTTTGGACTAGACCATACGATTTCTTTACCGGCGGCCCGGCGGAGCGCTCGACGCGACACGTTTGCGACTAGTGTCCCGGCTCACATGGCGTTACAGGGGCGGCGCCGACACCATGGTGCACGTCATCGGCAGGCTGAAGGGATCGGGAATGTTCCGCAAGGTGCTGGTCGCCAACCGTGGAGAGATCGCGATCAGGGCGTTCCGCGCCGGCTATGAGCTGGGCGCGCGAACGGTCGCGGTCTTCCCGCACGAGGACCGCAATTCGCTGCACCGGCTCAAGGCCGACGAGGCCTACGAGATCGGCCAGCCCGGGCATCCGGTCCGCGCCTATCTCTCCGTCGAGGAGATCGTCCGCGCGGCCCAGCGGGCGGGAGCGGACGCGGTCTATCCGGGCTACGGGTTCCTCTCCGAGAACCCCGAACTCGCCCGCGCCTGCGAGGAGGCGGGCATCACCTTCGTCGGTCCCAGTGCCCACATCCTGGAGATGACCGGCAACAAGGCCACGGCGATCGCCGCCGCCCGCGCGGCCGGCGTCCCGGTGCTCGGCTCCTCGGCGCCCTCCACCGACGTCGACGAACTGGTCCGCGCGGCCGAGGAGATCGGCTTCCCGGTGTTCGTGAAGGCGGTCGCCGGCGGTGGCGGACGCGGGATGCGCCGCGTCGAGGACCCGGCCGCCCTGCGCGAGTCCATCGAGGCCGCCGCCCGCGAGGCCATGTCCGCCTTCGGCGACGCCACGGTATTCCTGGAGAAGGCCGTCGTCGACCCCCGGCACATCGAAGTGCAGATTCTCGCCGACGGCGAGGGCAACGTCATCCACCTCTTCGAGCGCGACTGCTCGCTGCAACGCCGGCACCAGAAGGTCGTCGAGCTGGCCCCCGCGCCCAACCTCGCCCCCGAACTGCGCGACCGGATCTGCGCCGACGCGGTCCGCTTCGCCCGCGAGATCGGCTACCGCAACGCGGGAACCGTCGAGTTCCTCCTCGACCCGGCCGGCAACCACGTCTTCATCGAGATGAACCCGCGCATCCAGGTCGAGCACACGGTCACCGAGGAGGTCACCGACGTCGACCTCGTGCAGGCGCAGTTGCGGATCGCCTCGGGGGAGACCCTCGCCGACCTGGGTCTGTCCCAGGAGACGGTCACCCTGCACGGCGCCGCACTTCAGTGCCGGATCACCACCGAGGACCCCGCCAACGGCTTCCGCCCGGACACCGGCCGGATCAGCGCCTACCGCTCGCCCGGCGGCTCCGGCATCCGACTCGACGGCGGAACCACCCACGCGGGTACGGAGATCAGCGCGCACTTCGACTCCATGCTGGTCAAACTCACCTGCCGGGGAAGGGACTTCACCACCGCCGTCAACCGCGCCCGGCGCGCCGTCGCCGAGTTCCGGATCCGGGGTGTGGCCACCAACATCCCCTTCCTGCAAGCGGTGTTGGACGACCCGGACTTCCAGGCCGGACGGATCACCACGTCGTTCATCGAGCAGCGCCCGCAGTTGCTGACGGCCCGTCAATCGGCCGACCGCGGCACCAAGTTGCTCACCTACCTGGCCGACGTCACGGTCAACAAGCCGCACGGCGAACGCCCCGACCTGATCGACCCGACCACCAAGCTGCCGCCGGTCCCGAACACCGAACCCCCGGCTGGTTCCCGGCAGTTGCTCGCCGAACTCGGCCCCGAGGGCTTCGCCCGCCACCTGCGCGAGTCGCCCACGATCGGCGTCACCGACACCACCTTCCGCGACGCCCACCAGTCGCTCCTCGCCACCCGCGTCCGCACCAAGGACCTCCTCGCGGTCGCCCCGGTCGTCGCCCACACCGTGCCCCAACTGCTCTCCCTGGAGTGCTGGGGCGGCGCCACCTACGACGTCGCGCTGCGCTTCCTCGCCGAGGACCCCTGGGACCGGCTGGCCGCCCTGCGCGAGGCCGTCCCCAACATCTGCCTCCAGATGCTGCTGCGCGGCCGCAACACCGTCGGCTACACGCCGTACCCGACCCAGGTGACCGACGCCTTCGTCCAGGAGGCCGCCGCCACCGGCATCGACATCTTCCGCATCTTCGACGCGCTGAACGACGTGGGCCAGATGCGCCCGGCCATCGACGCCGTACGGGCCACGGGAACGTCGATCGCCGAGGTCGCCCTCTGCTACACCTCGGACCTGTCCGACCCCAACGAGCGCCTGTACACGCTGGATTACTATCTCCGGCTCGCGGAACAGATCGTAGAAGCGGGCGCACACGTCCTGGCCGTCAAGGACATGGCGGGCCTGCTGCGAGCACCCGCCGCCGCGACGCTCGTGTCGGCGCTGCGCCGCGAGTTCGGCCTGCCGGTCCACCTGCACACGCACGACACGGCGGGCGGCCAGCTCGCCACCTACCTCGCCGCGATCCAGGCCGGCGCGGACGCTGTCGACGGCGCGGTGGCCTCCATGGCGGGTACGACCTCGCAGCCGTCCCTCTCCGCGATCGTCGCCGCGACCGACTACTCCGAGCGCCCCACCGGCCTCGACCTCCAGGCCATCGGCGACCTGGAACCGTACTGGGAGAGCGTCCGCAAGATCTACGCCCCCTTCGAGGCGGGCCTCGCCTCGCCCACCGGCCGCGTCTACCACCACGAGATCCCCGGCGGACAGCTCTCCAACCTGCGCACCCAGGCCATTGCCCTCGGCCTCGGCGACCGGTTCGAGGACATCGAGGCGATGTACGCCGCCGCCGACCGCATCCTCGGCCACCTGGTGAAGGTCACCCCGTCGTCGAAGGTCGTCGGCGACCTCGCCCTGCACCTGGTCGGCGCCGGAGTGAGCCCCGCCGACTTCGAGGCGTCCCCCGACCGCTACGACATCCCGGACTCCGTGATCGGCTTCCTGCGCGGCGAGTTGGGCACCCCGCCCGGCGGCTGGCCCGAGCCGTTCCGCACCAAGGCGCTCCAGGGCCGCGCCGCCCCCAAGCCCGTACAGGAACTGAGCGCCGAGGACCGCACGGCCCTCGACAAGGACCGCCGCGCCACCCTCAACCGCCTGCTGTTCCCCGGCCCGACCCGCGAGTTCGAGACCCACCGCCAGACCTACGGCGACACCAGCGTCCTCGACAGCAAGGACTTCTTCTACGGCATCCGCCCCGGCAAGGAGTACACGGTCGACCTGGAGCCGGGCGTCCGTCTCCTGATCGAGCTGGAGGCCGTGGGCGAGGCCGACGAACGCGGGCTGCGTACGGTGATGTCCGCGCTGAACGGTCAACTCCGGCCGATCCAGGTCCGTGACACCGCCGCCGCCTCCGACGTCCCCGTCACCGAGAAGGCGGACCGCGCCAACTCCGGCCATGTGGCTGCCCCGTTCGCGGGTGTGGTCACCCTCTCGGTCGAGGAGGGCGACGAGGTGGAGGCCGGTGCCACCGTCGCCACGATCGAGGCCATGAAGATGGAGGCGTCGATCACCGCGCCGAAGTCCGGGCGAGTGTCCCGCCTCGCCATCAACCGTATTCAGCAGGTGGAGGGCGGTGACCTGCTCGTCGAGCTGAGGTAGGCGGGGCGGCGCGGGCGGTTCGGTCCGGTGACCGGGGTGAGGCAGGTCGCTCGCCCTGGTCACCGGCTTTGAGTGCGACGGGTCACTCAATCCGGTGACCGAATCGGTCCGGTCCCGGACCCGATGCGGCCTGTCGCCATCCCGCCCGCACGGCGCAGTCTTGGGACATGACCCGAGCACTGATCGTCATCGACGTCCAGGAATCCTTCCGCGCCCGCCCGCTGTGGGAGACCATCTCCGACCCGAAGATCGCCGAACAGGCGAACCGTCTGGTCCGGCTCGCCCGCCGGGCCGGTGACCTCGTCGTGTGGGTGTTGCACTCCGAGCCCGGCAGCGGTGACGTCTTCGACCCGGCCCTCGGCCACGTGCGGCTCATCGACGGACTGGAGCGCGCGGAGGGCGAACCGCTCCTCCACAAGACCTCGCACAACGCCTTCACCACCACTAACCTGCAGCAACTCCTCACCGAGCACGGCGTCCGCGAGCTCACCGTCTGCGGCATCCGCACCGAGCAGTGCGTCGAGACCACCACCCGCGTCGCGAGCGACTTCGGCTACGGGGTCACCTTCGTCACCGACGCGACCGCCACCAACCCCATCCCGCACCGCGACGCCCCCGCCGACCAGACCGTGGCCGAACTCCTCGCCGACCCCCGCACCCTCCCCGCCGACGAGATCATCCGCCGCACCGAGTACGCCCTCGCCGGCCGCTTCGCCACCATCGCGACGGTCGACGAACTGGAAGCCGCCGCCGCACATCAGGCATGATGACCGGATCGTGAGCCACGTCGTCTTCTTCCTGGTCCCCGGAGTCCACCTGCTGGACCTGGCAGGCCCCGCGCAGGTCTTCTCCACGGCCGCCGACTTCGGACACCCGTACACGCTCTCCTACGTCGCCGAGCAGCCCGAGGTCACCAGCGCCCAGGGGCTGCCGCTGACGGCCGGGCTCGACTGGCCCGAGCTCGGTCCCGAGGACCTGATCGTCGTGCCGGGATGGCGTGCCGTCACGCTGGCCGACGCACCCGCCATCGGTGCTACGACGCTGCGGGCACTCCGGGACCACCACGCCCGGGGCGGAACGGTGACCAGCGTCTGCGCCGGAGCCGACGCGCTCGGCCGGGCCGGACTCCTCGACGGCCGCCACTGCACCACCCACCACGACGTCCAGGACGAACTCGCCCTGCGCCACCCGAAGGCGACGGTCGTCCGCGACGTCCTGTTCACCACCGACGACCGGATCGTCACCTCGGCCGGCATCGCCAGCGGCATCGACCTCGCCCTGCACCTCGTCGCCACCCGGCACGGTCCCGCCGTGGCCGCGCAGATCGCCCGGGACATGGTCGTCTACGCCCGCCGCAACGGCCACGAGTCACAGTCCAGCGCGATGCTCCGGCACCGCTCCCACCTCGACGACACCGTGCACCGCGCCCAGGACCTCATCGACACGCGCTTCGACGAGGCGCTTCCCCTGCCCGCCCTCGCCTCGGCGGTCGGCGTCAGCGAACGCACCCTCACCCGCCTCTTCAGCCGGGCCACCGGACTCACCCCGCTGCGCTATCAGCAGACCCTGCGCCTCGAACGCGCCGAGCACCTCATCAGCCACGGGGCCACGATCGACGCGGCCGCGCGGTCGGTCGGGTTCGAGGACGCCCGGATGCTGCGGCGACTGCGGGCCCGTACCGAGTAGTCGAGTGCGCGCCCGCACCGAGTAGCGGCTGGGTGCCCGCACCCCGTATTTGAGAGGCGGCGGGGCAGGCACGCTGTTAGGTTGCCGGGTCGATGGACCGCCGTGTCGAAGCCCGACCGCCTTGTCTCAGGAGTGCCCAGTGATCCCACCTCGGCTGGTTCCGCTGCTCGACCAGTTCGACTTCGCGCGCGAACGTCTCTCCAGCCGGATGGCAGGGCCCGTCATGGACAGCGGCGACGGGACGGACACCCGGGTCGTGCCCATGACCGACGCGGAGTACTTCTGGGAACCGGTGCAGGACTGCTGGTCGGTGCGACGGCGGACGGACGGTCCGGGAGCGCGGGCAACCGCCCTGACGGGACAGGGTGATTGGGGGCGTGACACCGCCGCGTATCCGCATCCCTGGCCGCCGCCCTTCACCACCATCGCGTGGCGCCTGAGCCATCTCGCCGAGTTGCTGACCCTTCGCGCCGACCACACGGCCGGCAGCCGTTCGTTGACCCGGGACGACTACTCCGTCAGCGGCGATGCCGTCGGTGCGGTCGATGCCTTCGACGCCGGTGCGGTTGCCTGGCGGAAGGCACTGCTCAGCGTCGACGAGACCGCGCTCGACACCGTGGGGTACTGCACGTATCCGCACGGCAGTGATGCGGAGGAGCCGTTCATCGACATCGTGTGGTGGGTCAACCAGGAAGTCCTGCACCACGGGGCCGAGATCGCCCTGCTGCGCGACCTGTACCGAGAGCGCGGCTGACCGTCACAGGACCGCTCCCATGCGCCAGGGGACGATCTCCTCCGTCCCGAACCCCAGCGCCTCGGACTTGCTCTCCGTACCGGAGGCCATGTCCACGAGGGCCTCGAACAGGGCGGTTCCGTACGTGAGTTGGTCGGCGTGGCTCATCGCGGGCCCGGCGTCGAAGTCGATGTCGCCGCGCATCCGCTCGTACAGCCCGCTGGTGGTGCTGATCTTGAGGCAGGGGACGGGCCGGGAGCCGAACAGTGAGCCGCGGCCGGTGGTGAAGGCGAGCAGGTTGGCGCCGCCTGCGACCATGCCGGTGGCCGACACGGGGTCGTAGCCGGGGGTGTCCATGAAGGTGAGGCCCGGTGCGGTGATCGGTTCCGCGTATCCGACGACGTCGTTCAGCGGGTTGGTGCCGGACTTGAGGACCGCGCCCAGGGACTTCTCCCAGATGGTGGTGATGCCGCCGGCCCGGTTTCCGCGCGATGGATTGTTGTCGAGGGTCGCGCCGTTGGTCGCCGTGTACTCCTGCCACCAGGCGATGAGTTGGTCGATGCGGGCCGCTGTCTCCGGGGTCGTCGCCCTGTCCCGCAGGAGGTGGTGGGCGCCGTAGATCTCCGGGGTCTCGCCGAGTACGACCTTGCCGCCGGCCGCGGCGAGGAGGTCGGCCGCCACGCCGAGTGTGGGGTTGGCGGTGAGTCCGGAGTAGGCGTCGCTGCCGCCGCATTGGAGGCCGAGGGTGAGTTCGGAGAGGGGGATGGGGACGCGGTGCGCCTGCGTGATGCGGGAGACCAGGTCGGCGATGCGGTCTAGTGCGGTGTTCAACGTGGCTGCGGTGCCGCCGAGTTGCTGGATGGCGAGTGTTTCGACACCCCTGTCGTCGCTTTCACGGAGGAGGTTCTCCGGCTGGTTCACCTCGCAACCGAGGCTGATCAGCAGGGCGCCCGCGACATTGGCGTGGCCGAGGTAGCCGCGCAGAGTACGTCGCAGGATGACGTCGCCCGCAGTGCCCTCCGCCATTCCGCAGCCGAGGTCGTGCGGGAGCGCGATGACGCCGTCGAGGCCCGGTGTTCCCTTGTGGAGGGCGTCGGCGCGCAGGGCGATCATCCGGGCCACCGTGGCGGAGCAGTTCACGGTCGGGACGACGACGAGGTAGTTCCGGGTGGCCGCGCGTCCGTCTGGGCGGCGGTATCCGAGGAAGTGGTCGCGGGTGGGGGAGACTTGAGTCGGCGGGGTGCGCTTTGGTGACGGCCTCGCGGTCGGCTCCTCCCACCGGCCAACTCCCAGGTTGTGCACGTGGACGTGTCCGCCCGCCGGGATGTCGGCCAGGGCCACGCCGATGACCTCGCCGTACTTGCGGACCGGTGTGCCCTTCGGGATGTCGTGCAGCGCGACCTTGTGTCCGGCGGCGATGTCCTCGGCGGCCGGTCTCGTGCCGTCGGTGAGTTCGAGGGGCGTTCCGCGTGGCGCATCGTCGAGGAGTAGCCCTATGTCGTCCGCTTCGGGACGAGGCACCAGCGGTCTGACGATGGCCGCTGGTCCCAGTGAGTCACGACGTTCACGGTTCACGTGATCGACCGTAGGACGCCAACACCGCGCAGGGGAAAGACGGTTATCGATGGTCCGTCATCCGGAATACGAATGCGCGGTCCCCCAAGGGGAGTTGGATCAGAAAGGGAGGAGATGGGTCAGGCGCGGAAGGGTCGCACCGGTACCCCCGCCGTCCCGGTGTCGACGACGAACACGGAACCGGACAACGGGGAGTTGGCCAACTCCTCGGCGGACAGGCCGTTTCGCGCGGAGGTGATGAACAGGCGGCCGTCCGCACCGAAGGCGCAACTCGTCGGCTGGAGCACGGGCACCGGTACGAGCCCGACGACACGGCCTGTCGGGTCGTAGCGCCGGACTTCGCGCCCGCCGTGCATGGCCACCCAGAAGCAGCCCTCCACGTCGACGGCGAGGCCGTCGGGGACGCCGACTCCCTCGGTCTTCGTCAGCACCTCCAGGCGGCCGAGTTCTCCCGGCTCGGCGTGGAAGTCCGCGCGGTACAGGAGGTTGGCGTAGCTGTCGGCGAGGTACATGAGGGTGTCCTCGGCGTTCCAGCCGAGGCCGTTCGGCAGGACGAGGCCGTCCGCGGCGACGACGCTCGGGCCGTCGCCGTCCCACCGGTGCAGTCGGCCCTGGCCCGGTGCGAACTCCATGTCGTTGCTGCCGGCCCAGAACCTGCCGCGGGAGTCCACCTTGCCGTCGTTCATGCGCAGGTTCGGCTCGGGGAGGACCGGGTCGACCAGCGTCAGACCGTCGCCGGTGACGTAGCCGAAGCCGTCCGCCACCGCGACGGCGAAACCGTCGTGCGTCGCGCGCGGTGCGACCGCGCCGACCATCGTGCCGACGTCTGTGACGGTCTGTCGACCCATGGACAGGTTGTCTTGATAAATCCTGTGGCCGTAGATGTCGACCCAGAGGAGATGCCCGGTGCGAGGATCGAACACCGGCCCCTCACCCACGTCCGAGGTGTCATTCCGTACTGCCACTTCGAGATTCGTGTACGTGCGGACATCGGCCATCGCGACTCCATTCCCTCTGCCCTCGTTTTCCCTCAACCTCGCCCCGGTCACCCGCGATCGTCAACGCTGATTCACGGATGCCGGGTATTTGTTCCGCGAATGGGCCACAGATACCTCACACCGGTGGAACCGCTGTCGTACCTTCAGGTCTGGGTGCCTTCGCGACCGCTCGGATGAACGCTCGGGCGGCGGCGCCCAAGGGGCGTTGTGAGTGCCACCAGATTCCCACGTCCCGATAGCGGTTGAGATGTTGAATGGGGCGCATTTCCATTCCCTCGCGCAGAATCATCACCGCGCCGAGATAGTTGATGATGCCGATTCCGTGTCCGGCGCGGACCATCGCGCCGAGAGTGGTCGGCTGGTGGGAGACGGTTCCGGAGGGCGCGACCAGGTCCTTGATGCTCAACTCGACCTCGGCCTCGTATCCGACGACCGTATTGGCGAGGGGATCGCCGATCGTGATGACGCGTTGGTCCGCGAAGTCGGACAGTTCGATCTCGCTCTTCTTGAGCAGTGGATGGCCGGTCGGGGCGAGCATGACGAAGGGTTCCCGCCACAGCGGACGCATGGTGAAGCCGTGGTCGTGCGGTTCGGGCCGGACCGGGCGCAGGGCCACCGAGACCCGGCGCTCGGACAGCGCGGCCTCGATGAAGCCCGCGTCGCCGTCCAGGACCGCCACCCGGATCCGCGGATGTTCTTTCTGCAACGCGGTGATGACCGCCGGGAGGAATTCCGAACTCCCGCTGGCGAAACTCGCGACCGTCACGGTTCCGGAGATATCGCCCCGGTCGGTCTGGCGCGCGGTGACCAATTCGTCGGCGGCGGCGAGTACCGATCGCGCCCGGGCCAGCAGAGCGCGGCCGTCGTCGGTGAGGGTGAGCGGCCGGATACGACGTTCGATGAGCAGACAGCCGAGTTCGCGTTCCAGATTCGCGATGTGCGCCGAGACGCGCGGTTGCGACAAATGCAGCTTTTCGGCCGCTCTGGTGAAACCGCCGGTATCCACGACCTCGACCCAGGTACGCAACCAGGCCAGTTCGAGCGTCATTGACCGAACCTCCTCTCCTCGCGGTCGGACCACCGTCGGTCCGGAATTCTCGCTGACGGCACGTCATCTGCGCGGCAGATCAGGTGTATTCGTATTTCGCTGTTGACGAGTTCCGGCGATCATGGCCGACTGGAACAATGACCGATCAGACTTCTTTCGGCACCGCCCGCGGGCTGCTGTCCGCGCACGGAGCGGACCTTCTTCGCGGCGACGACGGTGCCGTGATCACCTCCGTGGAGACCTACGCCCTCGCCGTGCCCCTGAAGCGGCCCATCGCCGACTCCACGGCCGCCATGGCGCACTGGACGGTGCCCGTGGTCGAGATCCGCACCGCCGACGGCCTGGTCGGGACGGGGATCTCCGGCGTCCACTGCGCTCCCGAACTCCTCTCCGACGTGATCCTCTCCTACTATGCCGACGCCCTCCTGGACACCTCGTCCGAGGACATCCTGGGCACCTGGAAACGCCTGTACTGGCTGCCCACGCACTGGATCGGCCGGGCCGGCGTCGTCCACATGGCCCTCGCCATGGTCGACATCGCCCTGTGGGACCTCGCCGCACAGCGGGCCGGCATGCCCCTGTGGCGGCTGCTCGGCGGCACCCAGGAGAGCGTCGAGGCGTACAACACCGACGGCGGCTGGCTCAACCTCACCGACTCCGAACTGGTCCGCGATCTCACCTCGTTGGTCGACCACGGCTGGTCCCGGGTGAAGATCAAGGTGGGGCGCTCCGACTGGCGCGAGGACGCCCGCCGCGTCCGCGCGGTCCGACGGGCGCTCGGCGACGACGTGACCCTGATGTGTGACGCCAACCAGCGCTGGGACCTGTCGACGGCGAACCAGATCATGCCGGTCCTGGAGGAATCGGCGATGGACTGGGTCGAGGAGCCGGTCCACGCCGACGACCTCCAGGCCCACGCCCGCCTCCAGTCGTCGACACGCCTGGACGTCGCGGCCGGCGAAAGCATCTACTCCTACCACCAGTTCGCCTCCTTCATGGCCGCCGACGCCATCCGCGTCGTCCAGGCCGACGTCACCCGGGTCGGCGGCGTCACCGAGTTCCTGCAGATCGCGGCGCACGCGGCGGCACGGGGTCTGCGGTTCGCGCCGCACGCCGGCGACATGATGCAGGTGCACCAGCACCTGGTCGGCACCGTCCTCTCCGAGGTGCCGCCCCTGGTCGAGTTCATCCCCTGGACGCAGGAAGCCTTCGTCGAGCGCAGCGTCGTACGCGAGGGGCTCATGGAGCGTCCGCAAGCCCCCGGTGCCTCGACGGCGATCGATCCGGCCGCGCGGGTGCGGTGGCAGATCCCCGGAGTGGGCTCGTCCAGGACCCTCTGAGACCCCCGCCCCACCATCGACGGAAGGAACGAGATGACCGAGTCGCCCCCGAGGCGTACCGAGGAGCGCGTGGCCGTCGTCACCGGCGCGGGCCAGGGGATCGGGCGCGCCATCGCCGTGGCCCTCGCCGCCCGTGGCGTACGGGTCGTCGTCACCGACCGCAACACCGAGACCGGCACCGCCGTCGCCAAGGAGGTCGGCGGCGAGTTCCTGCCCCTGGACGTCTCCGACCCCCGGGCCGTGGCGGGCGTCGCGGGGGAGGTCGTACGACGCTTCGACCGCGTCGACGTCCTGGTCAACAACGCCGGCATCGCCCACGAGGACGACGCCCTCGACGTGACGGACGAGGTCTGGCACCGCGTCCTCGACGTCGACCTGACCGGCACCTTCGTGGCCAGCCGGGAGTTCGGCCGGCACTTCGTGAGCCGGCGGTCCGGCTCGATCGTGAACATCTCCTCCATCGCCGCCTTCATCGGCTCCAACCCCGAGTACCACGTCGCCTATGACGTCGCGAAAGCCGGCGTCTCCCAGCTGGCGCGCTCGCTCGCGGTCGAGTGGGCGCGGTACGGCGTCCGGGTCAACGCGGTCGCGCCGGGCCGGACCCGCACGCCGATCCTCGACACGGTGGGGATGGACGACCCGCGGCGCATGACGCAGTGGATCGAGCAGATCCCGATGGGCCGCCTGCTGGAGGCCGAGGAGATCGCGGCCGCCGTCGCGTTCGTCGCCCTCGACGCGACCGCCATGACCGGCCAGACCCTCCTCGTCGACGGCGGCCAGATCGCCCAGTGACCCGCTCACCGACGCTTGCCCTCAGCCGACACCGAGGGCAAGCGTCTCTCCCTCGGCGAGCCGGACTTCGAGGAGATCGGCGCCGTAGCGCAGTCGTACGTCCGTAGCTCGTGACGCACGGATCGTGGCGACGTCCAACTCCCCGTCGCGCCAACGGATATCCACGGTGAGACCGCCCCGGGCACGCAGCCCGCACACGCTCCCGTCCGGCCAGTCGGAGGGCAGCGCGGGCAGCAGTTCTACGTCCTTGCCGTCCGACTGGAGCAGCATCTCGGCGACTCCCGCCGTGCCGCCGGAGTTGCCGTCGAAGGAGTAGATGTTCTGCGCAGCGCCCGCCACCCCGCCGGCGGAGAACGACATCAGGTTCGCCTCACTGGCGTCCGCGATCAGGCTGGTGAGGTGCTTCAGGGCCGCGTCGCCGTTGAGGAGACGGGCGTAGTAGACGGTGAAGTTGGCCTCGACCCACTCGGTCTGTTCCCAGCCCGGGGCCTGTTGCCTCCGTTCGATGGTGACCTCGGCGGCGCGCGCGAGGTCCGGTGTGTCGCGCGGCGTGATCTGGTGCTCCGGGAACAGCGCGCTGAGATGCGAGGTGTGCCGATGGCTCGGCTCGGCCTCCTCGTAGTCGTGCAGCCACTCCCGCACCTGCCCGTGCCGCCCGATACGGAGCGGCGGCAGCCTGCGGCGCGCGGCCTCGATCCTGGTCCTCAACTCGGCGTCGACACCCAGGAGTTCGGCGCTCTCCGCGCAGATCCGCAGAACCGCCTCCATGAACACGCGGTCCACGGTGGCCCCCATCGACACCGAACATCGGCTGCCGTCGGGCGCGAGATACCAGTTCTCCGGGGACTCCGACGGCCCGGTGACGAGCAGACCGTGCTCCGGTTCCTCGACCGCGTAGCCGAGGAGGAACTCGGCGGCCCCGCGCAGGATCGGATACGCGCGCTCCCGGAGGAACGTCTCGTCACGGCCGTACTCGAAGTGCTCCCACAACTGGAGGGCGAGCCACGCCCCGCCGGTCACGTTCATGCCCCAGCCGATGCCGGAACCGGGTGCCGTGTACCCCCACGCGTTGGTCACCGTGTGGGCGACCCAGCCCGGCGCGCCGTACAACTCCCCGGCGGTTGCCCGGCCTTGGTCCGCCAGCTTCTCCAACAGCCCGAACAGCGGCTCGTGGCACTCGGCCAGGTTGGTCGACTCGGCTGCCCAGTAGTTCTGTTGGGTGTTGATGTCGAGGTGGAAGTCGTTCGTCCAGGGCGCGCTGCTGGCCAGGCCGTCGTTCCAGAGCCCTTGCAAGGCCAGCGGCAGCGGGGAGTTGGCGCGGGAGCCGGCCATCGTCAGGTAACGGCCGAACTGGAAGTAGAGCGCGATGAGTTCGTCGTCGGCCTTCCCGGAGGCGAGCCGCTCGCGGCGCGTGTCGGTGGGCAGGGCCGCGACGTCGGGTGCGGCCGGTCCGAGATCCAGCGAGACCCGTCGCATCAGCGCCTGATGGTCCGCGATGTGCGCCGCCCGGACGGTCTCGTAACCGGCTTCCAGACCTGCGGACAGCAGCGATTCCGCGTGCGCAAGCGGGTCCCCTGCTGCCCAGTCGGTTCCTACGACGATGTAGACGATCGCGCTGTCGGCGCCCACCAGCCGAAGCGCATCGCCCGTGCGGTGCACGGTTCCACCCTCGGCTTCGAGGTGAGCGCGGATCTCCAGGGCGACACCCTGCTGTCCGTCGCTGTGCAGGCTCTCGTACGCATGGCCGCTGAAGCCGACGTACGAGTCCGTGGTGGTCGTCTCGCCGGGGAGTATGCCGTCCCGGATAGAGAGGGCGAAAGCCAGCGTTCCGGGGCGGTCCGTAGTGAGGCGGATCGCTATCAGGCCGTGCGGGTTGGTGGCGAACACCTCGCGGGTGAAGCGGACTTCGTCCTGTACGTAGGTGACCGTGACGAGGCCCGTGTCCAGGTCCAGTGTTCGCCGGTAGTCCTGGGGCTGAGCCCCTTCAGGGAAGGCGAGTTGGAATTCAGGGAGGGGCAGGTTGGTCCCGAACGAGCTTGCCCTGCCCGGGAGATGTTCGGCGGCGAGTCGCTGGGCTTCGGCGTGGTCGCCCGCGAAGAGGAGTTCGCGGATGCGCGGGACCTGCTGACGAGCGGTCGGGTCGAGGTCTGCCGGGGACGGGCCGCCGGACCATGCCGTCGACTCCGAGAGCTGTATCCGCTCCCGGTCCGTGCCGCCGTAAATCATCCCGCCCAGACGGCCGTTGCCGATGGGGAGGGCTTCGAACCAGCGGGTGGCGGGGTGGTCGTAGCGGAGGGTTCCGGGTGGGACGCGGACATCGCGGAGGTTTTGGTCGGAGAAGGCCTTCAGCATGGCATGCGCTTTCGTGACGGGTGTGAAAGAGAGCAACTCGCTGTGGGCGTGGGCTATTTGGCGGGCGCGAACACGTGCTGCGCGGCGACGGCGGCGCCTCCGCGGGCCCACTCCTCGAAGGGGAGGGGTCTGACGACGAGGTCGCAGTCGGCCGCGGCGCCGAAGGCTCGGGCGGCGAAGGTGGTGCGGATCTGGTCCTCGTAGAGGTCGTAAGTGGCCACGCCCTCACCGGAGATGATGATGCGTTCCGGTCCGATGAGGTTGGCCACCGACGCCAGTGCCAGGCCCAGGGCGTGGCCCGCGCGGGCGAAGACCGCGCGGACGTCGGCGTTGCCGGCGTGGGCGAGGCGGACCGCGCCGTCCATCGTCAGCGTCGGGTCGCCCGTCGCCCGGCGGGCCTGGTCCGTGATGGCCTGGGTGGAGGCGACCGCTTCGACGCAGCCGGTGTTGCCGCAGGTGCACACGCGGTCCGTGCCGCCCACGGGCAGGTGACCGACCTCTCCCGAGACACCGTGGGCGCCGGAGACGACCCGGCCCCCGATGGAGATACCGCAGCCGATGCCCGCGCCGACGGTGACCAGGGCGAAGGAGGACAGCCCGACCCCGACGCCGAACCACTGCTCGGCGACGGTCAGGGCGCGGACGTCGTTCTCGATGACGGTCGGCAAGTCCGTTGCCGTCTGGACAAGTTGGGCCAGGGGTACGCGGCGCCAGTTCAGGAAGGGGGAGTACTGGACGGTCCCGGTCTGGCCGTCGACGTCCCCGGAGATCGTGACGCCGATGCCGTGCAGGGCACCCGGCGCGTGCGGTGCCGCCTGCGCGTTCAGCTGGTCGACGAGCCGGGCGACGGCCAGGACGACCGTACCGACGTCACGTGAACCGAGGACGGCCCGCGCGGTGGCCAGGGTCCGGGCGGTCAAGTCGGTCAGCGCGCCGATGAGTTCGTCGCCGGTGATCTTCACGCCCACGAAGCGGGCGCGCTCGCCGCGCACCGTCATCAGCGTGGCCGGCCGGCCCTGGGTGCGCTCGGTCGAGCGGCCCAGCTCGCTGATCCAGCCGTCGGTCAGCAGGGGAGTGGCCACCTTCGTGACCGCGCCGGGCGACAGACCGGTACGGCGCCCGATCTCGGCGCGCGTGAGCGGGCCGTGGGCCAGCAGGGTCTGGAAGAGCAGAGCGGCCGCGGGTGGCTGATCGGCGAGCGTCATGCGGCGACCATACATTTCCCTTGGAAAAGAAGATAGAAGAAGGACGGCACCCGCCTGTGTCCGTCTTTCTCGCTCATCGCCCGAATCCTGCTCCATTCCTTCCACGAATGTCGATGATTCGCGCTGCGCACTATGTTGACGCTGGAAGAAAAGCCTGGCTACATTCGCGGCACCTCACGACAGGTGGATGGGACGTCCACCGACGCAGGTGGCGGCCGGTTTCCTCCTCGACCGGCCGCACAAGTCATCGCGTGCCGCGCTCTCCAACGGGCGTTGCCTTACAGCCACTTGGGCGGATTCAAACGCCCACTCACCCATTCCCCATGCGGCTGACCGTGCAAGGGGCACCTTCCGGTCCTTCCCAGGGCCCCGCCGTGCCTTTTCGCGCCGAGATGGAGTAAACACATGGCTCGTCCAGCAGGACCCGTATCCGCCGTACGCCACAGACTCCGTACGGGCGGTGCCCGCCTCCGACACCTGTCCGTCCTGGCCGCCACCGCACTCATGGTGTCCCTCGCGGCACCCACCGCCGCGTCGGCGGCGGACTCGTCCCCCGCGCCGACGAGCACGGGCCACCAGCAAGCCGTTCTCGCCGCCAAGCCGTACATGGGGTGGAGCAGTTGGAGCCTGGAGGCGACCAGCTATCCCGGCTACGGCGGGGTCGGTTGGCTCACCGAGGCGCACGTCAAGCAGCAGGCGGACGTGGTCGCCTCGAAGCTCAAGTCCCACGGCTACGAGTACATCAACGTGGACGCGGGGTGGGTGAACGGCTTCGACCAGTACGCCCGGCCGAAGCCGAACACCACCACGTTCCCGCACGGCATGAAGTCCCTGGGCGACTACCTCCACCACAAGGGCCTCAAGTTCGGGCTGTACCTGGCAGTCGGCCTCGACCCCGCCGCGTACGGCGACGGGACGACCGCGATCCACAACGCCCCCGGCTGCACCACCTCGGACATCGTCTATCCCGACCTGCGCAAGACCAACGGGTGGAACTCCGCGTACAAGATGGACTTCACCAACCCCTGCGCGCAGAAGTACATCGACTCCCTCGCCGACCAACTGGCGGGCTGGGGCGTGGACTTCCTGAAGGTCGACGGGGTGGGTCCGGGCTCGGCGCAGGGAGGCGCCGACCACGACAACACCTCGGACGTGAAGGCCTGGCACACCGCGCTCCAACAGACCGGCCGTGCCGTCCAGTTGACACTGTCCTGGTCGCTGAGCCACACGCAGGCGGCGACCTGGAAGGCCAACTCCAACGGCTGGCGCATCGACACCGACGTCGAGTGCTACTGCAACACACTGGTGACCTGGGACAACTCCCTGAAGGTGCGCTGGAACGACGTCGTGCAGTGGATCGACGACGCCGGACCCGGACACTGGAACAACCTCGACTCCCTGAACGTCGGAGTCGGCGCCATGGACGGTCTCACCGAGGCCGAGCGGCAGAGCTACGCGACCCTGTGGGCCATCGAGTCGGCGCCGCTCTACTCGGGCGACGACCTCACCAAACTCGACGCGTACGGGCTGAAGTTGCTCACCAACGACGAGGTCATCGCCGTAGACCAAGCCGGTCATCCCGCGCGGCCCGTCAGTCAGACCACCAACCAGCAGACCTGGTACTCCCGTAATCCCGACGGCAGTTACACCGTCGCGCTGTTCAACCTGGGCGCCAAGGCCGCCGATGTCACCGCGGACTTCGCGGACTTGGGCATCGGCGGAACGGCAACCGTCCGTGACCTGTGGCAGCACAAGAACCTCGGTCGCGTATCCGGGCACCTGACGGAGAGTCTGCCGGCGCACGGTTCGCGGCTCTTCACCTTCACGCCGAGCCGGCAGGGCGCCAACCCCGGTACTCCGCTGGGCGTCCACGGCACCGCCGCCACGTCGACGAGCGTCTCGCTGGCCTGGGACAAGGTGAACACCGGCGCCTCACCCGTCAGCCGCTACACCGTCTACGCCGACGGCCGGCCGGTGACCACCAGCACCGGTACCACGGCCACCGTCACGGGGCTGAGCGCGGCCAACGCGCACACCTTCACGGTCGTAGCCCGTGATGCCCAAGGCCGAACGTCGTCTCCCAGTAAGGCAGTTGGGGTCACCACGCCCGCGGCTGGCGGACCCAGCGCCTACGAGGCCGAAGCGTCCGGCAACACGCTCACCGGCAACGCCACGGTCGCGGGCTGCGACGGCTGCTCCGGCGGGCAGAAGGTCGGCAATCTCGGTGGCGGTGAGGTGGCGATCAACCACGTCAGCGCGCCGAAGGACGGCACGTATCTGCTGAAGCTGGACTACGTGGACGGCGACTCAAGTCGCGTCATCGACCTGACCGTTGGCGACACCACCCTCCAGATCCCGGTGCCCGGCACCAACGACAACGACTGGGGTGCCCCGCAGTCGCTCACCGTCCCGGTGTCGCTGAAGGCCGGGGACAACACCCTCCGCTTCGGCAACGCGACCGACTACGCGCCCGACATCGACAAGATCACCGTCTGAACCACGCCCGACGCTCCACCAGTTGGACACGCAACGCACGAAGGAGGGTGCTGTGGTGGTCACATCACAGGGCAACCACGCAACGCCGGTGAAACCGCGGTCCGGTGAGCCGGGCGCGGTGGCCACCACGGCCGTCTCACCGGGCAAGGGACCGGCCAGGAAGACACGGCGCGCCGGCGCCACCAGGTCGGCGGCTGCCCGACGCCGGGACCTGCCGGTCGCCCTGCTGCTCATCCTGCCCGCCGTGGTCGGCTTCGCGACCTTCTACGCCTATCCGACCCTGCGCGGCATCTACCTCAGCTTCACCGACTTCCACGTCCTGACCCCGCCGCAGTGGGTCGGACTGGCCAACTTCCGGGAGCTGTTCGGGGACGACGTCTTCTGGCACTCGCTCCTTGTCACCGTCTACTTCGTCCTGCTGTCCGTCGTCTTCGGCACGGCGATCTCCCTCGTGACCGCGGTCGTACTGCACCGCGTGACCCGGTCGTCGGTCCTGCGCGGGGTGATCCTGCTGCCGTTCCTGATCTCCAACGTCATCGCCGCCCTGGTGTGGCAGTGGATGCTCGACCCGACCCTCGGCATCGTCAACATCGCCCTCAAGCACCTGACCGGCCACTCCATCCTGTTCTTCGGCAGCGGGGGATGGGCGATCCCCTCGCTTGCCGCGATCAGCGTCTGGAAGTGGATGGGCTACTACGCCCTGCTGATCTTCGCCGGCCTGCAGACCATTCCATCGACGATCTACGAGGCGGGCCGGGTCGACGGCGCGAGCGAGGCGCAGATGTTCCGCCGGCTCACGGTGCCCCTGCTGCGGCCGATCCTCATCATGGTCGTCGTCCTGACGGTGATCAACTCCTTCCAGGTGTTCGACATCGTGCAGGTCACCACCAAGGGCGGACCGGCCAACGCCTCGAACGTGCTGCAGATGTACATCTACGACAAGGCCTTCCGGCAGTTCGACTTCGGCTACGCCGCCACCATGTCGCTCGCCCTGTTCGCCCTGCTCATCGCGGTCACCTTCACCCAGCTGCGGCTCGCCCGCGCCAACGAATCCGACCTGAACTGAAGGAGGCCGCCCCCATGGCTGTCACCATCGCACCCGGCCCGGCGGCCGCCCCGCGCCGCCCGACCCGGAACACCGCCCGCAGATTCTCACCCGGCAGGGCCGTCGCCTGGATCTACCTCGGCGTCATCGTCCTCGTCACGCTCTTCCCGTTCTACTGGATCCTGCGTACTGCGCTGTCCAACAACTACAAACTGGCGACCCACCCGTCCTCGCTCCTGCCGGTCGGCTTCACCTGGGGCGCCTTCGAGCGGGCCCTGGGCATCGCCTCCACCGCGTCGGCCCAGGCGCAGGGCGGCTCCGGCGCCTCCCTCGACTTCGCGCTCTACCTGCGCAACTCGGTGATCTACGCGTCCGTGCAGACGGCGCTGATCGTGCTGATCTCGGCGGCCGCCGCCTACGCCTTCTCCCGGTTGCACTGGCGTGGCCGCGACCTGGTGTTCAACATCCTGATCAGCGCCCTGATGGTGCCCAGCGTGTTCACGCTGCTGCCCAACTTCGTCCTCGTGAAGGACCTCGGACTCACCGACACCTTTGCCGGACTCATCCTCCCCGGCGGCCTGTTCCAGGCCTTCACGCTGTTCTTCCTGCGGCAGTTCATGCTCGGCCTCAGCAGCGAGGTCGAGGAGGCCGCCATCATCGACGGCGCCGGCCCGCTGCGGATCTTCTTCCGGATCATCCTGCCGATGACGTCCGCGCCGATCGCCACCGTGTCGCTGCTGATGTTCGTCAACGCCTGGAACGACTACTTCTGGCCGCTGCTGATCGCCAACGACCAGAGCGTCCAGCCCCTCACCCTCGCCCTCGGCGTCTTCAAGCAGTCCTCGCCCCAAGCCGCCCCCGACTGGGCCGGGTTGATGGCCGCCGCCCTCATCGCGGCGCTGCCGATGCTGCTGCTCTTCCTCGCCTTCGGCAAACGCATCGTCAACTCCATCGGCTTCTCCGGCCTCAAGTGACCGGCGAGGGCCTCCAGTTCGGCAGCGACAGCCTCCAGTGACCGGCGAAAGCCTCAAGTGACCAGTGAAAGAAGGAACCATGAGAGTTCGCAAGGCCGTGGCACTCGGAGCCGCGCTCACTCTGACGGCCCTCGTGTCCGCCTGCTCCTCCAACTCCAGCAGCAGTTCCGGCTCTTCGACCCTGAACTGGTGGACCTGGGACGACAAGCAGGCGGCCGCCTACAAGGTCTGCGCCACGGACTTCGAGAAGGCCAACCCGGGCGTCACGGTGAAGATCTCCCAGTACGGCGTCACCGACTACTTCACCAAGCTCACCGCCGGCTTCGTCGCCGGCAAGGCTCCCGACGCGTTCCAGAACAGCGTCCAGTTCTTCCCGCAGTACGCCGACCAGCACCAACTCCTGTCGCTGGACGACTACATCAAGAAGGACAAGTTCGACCTGTCGCGGTTCTCCGTCGGCGTCGACTCGTGGAAGTACACCGACGGCCACCAGTACGGCCTGCCCCTGGACTGGGCCGCCACCGGCCTCTACTACAACACCGACATGCTCACCAAGGCCGGCTACACCACCAAGGACGTCCAGAACCTCAACTGGAACCCCGACAACGGCGGCACGATCGGCAAGATGATCGCCCACCTGACCGTCGACTCGAAGGGCCGCCGCGGTGACCAGCCCGGCTTCGACAAGGCGAACATCAAGACCTACGGCTTCGGTCAGCTGGCCGCCAAGGACTTCCTGGGCCAGACGACTTGGAGCTCCTTCGTCTCCACGACGGGCTGGCGGCTCGGCAACAAGGCCAACTGGCCCACCCAGTTGAACTACGACGACCCGCGCCTGGTGAAGACCATGGACTGGATCCGCACGCTGGTGGCGAAGGGATACGCCCCCAAGATCGGCACGTTCACCAATACCGTCTCCGACGTCGACCTCCTCTCCTCGGGCAAGGTCGCGATGGAGACCGGCGGTTCGTGGACGGCGTCCACCTTCGCCAAGATCCCCGACATCAAGGTCGGCATCGCCCCCACGGTCCTCGGGCCCGACAACAAGACCCGCGCCGTCCTCAGCAACTCCAACGGCAACACCATCTGGGCGGGCACCAAGAACCCCGACCTGGCCTGGAAGTGGGTCTCCTACATGGGCTCCGAGGCCTGCCAGACCAAGGCGTCGGCGACCGGCACCTTCTTCCCGTCCATCCCCGCCTCGATGGACGCCTCCGCCAAGGCCCTCAAGGCACAGGGCGTCGACCTCTCGGTCTTCACCGACATGCTGAAGAACAAGGAGCTCTACCCGTCACCGGACTTCCGCAACGGCGCGGCCCTGCAGGACGCGATCGAGCCACTGATCGAGGGCTACTTCGGCGGACAGAAGAACGACAGCGTCTTCGCCGACATGCAATCCAAGACCAAGAGCATCCTCACCCAGAAGTAACAGCCGTCTCCCCGGCGGGACATGGCCCTTACGGCGCGTCCCGCCGCCCTCCCCGAAAAGAGACTGCATGCCCGCGACCCCCTCGTGCATCGTCAGCCTGCGCGCGGCCGGCACGTGCCTCGCCGTGGAGCTCACCGAACCGGTGCCCCGCGTCCTGCACTGGGGCGCCGACCTGGGCGACCTCAGCCCCGACGACCTGACCGCCCTGAGCCTGACCGCCGAACCCGCGATCCTCAACAACGCCCCCGACATCCCCCGCCGCTTCACCGTCTGGCCCACCGAGGCCGACGGCTGGTCCGGCACCCCGGCCCACCACGGCCACCAGGCGGGCACCGCCACCGCGCCCCGCCCGACCCTCGCGGGCGTCACCCATCGCACGGACCCGGAAGGCGGCGGCGTACTCGAACTGCACCTCACCGACGCGGCCGCCGCCCTGGACATCACCCTCACCTACACCCTGGACCCCCACGGCATCCTCACCGCCGAAGCCCTCATCTCCCGCACGGACAACGCCAATTCGACGCCTTACGACCTCGCAGGCGCCCTGACTCTGCTGCCTCTCCCGCGCCGGGCCACCGAGATCCTGGACTTCACCGGGAAGTGGAGCCGCGAACGCTCCCCGCAACGCCACCCGCTGCACCACGGCGCCCACGTACGTGACGTACGACGCGGAAAACCCGGCGTCGACTCGCCGCACCTCCTCACGGTGGGCGTACCGGGCTTCGGATTCGGCGCCGGCGAGGTCTGGGCCGTACACGTCGCATGGAGCGGCGACCAGCGTTACCTCGTCGAGCAACTCCCGGAAGGAGCAGGCGTCCACGCCTCCGCGCTCGGCGGTGGCGAACTCCTCCGCGCGGGCGAGATCCGCCTGGCACCCCGCGACACCTACCGCACCCCGCGCTGCCACTTCGCCTGGTCGCCGAACGGCCTGGACGGCATCGCCGACCGCTTCCACCGGCATCTGCGCGCACGACCCCAACACCCGCGCGGCTCGCGTCCGTTGGTGCTCAACAGCTGGGAGGGCGTGTACTTCGACCACGACCTCGACCGGCTGCGCGCTCTGGCCGAGCGGGCCGCCGCCGTGGGAGTCGAGCGGTTCGTGCTCGACGACGGCTGGTTCAGCGGGCGTCGCGCCGACACGGCGGGCCTCGGCGACTGGCTCGCCGACCCGACCGTCTGGCCCGACGGACTCAGCCCGCTCGCCGACCATGTCCGGTCGCTGGGCATGGACTTCGGCCTCTGGGTGGAGCCGGAGATGGTCAACCTCGACTCCCACCTGGCCCGCACCCACCCCGACTGGATCCTCGGCCCCGCAGCCGGCCTCGGCCCGACCGCCCGCCATCAGCACGTCCTGGACCTCTCCCGCCCCGAGGTCTTCGACTATCTACTGAAGTCACTCGACGCACTCGTCGGAAGCTACGACATCGCCTTCCTCAAGTGGGACCACAACCGCGAACTCCTCGAAGCCGTACGCACTTTGGATGATCGTCCCGCAGGCCATGCCCAGGTCGAGGCCCTGTACCGACTGCTGGACGCGGTCAAGCAACGGCACCCCGGACTGGAGATCGAGAGCTGCGCGAGCGGCGGCGGCCGAGCCGACCTCGGCGTACTCGACCGCACCGACCGCGTGTGGCCCTCGGACTGCAACGACCCCGTGGAACGCCAGGCGATCCAGAGCTGGACCGTCCAACTCCTCCCGCCCGAACTCGTCGGCACCCATGTCGGCGCCGCGCGCAGCCACACCACCGGACGCGTCACCTCGGACACGTTCCGCCTGATCACCGCCCTCTTCGGCCACGCGGGCATCGAGCAGGATCTCGCCGAGTGCTCGGAGGAAGAGCTGACCAGACTGACCGCCTGGAGCGCCCTGTACCGCGAACTGCGCCCCCTGTTGCACAGCGGTCGTACGGTCCGCGCCGACCTGGAGGACCAGGCCTGTCTCCTGCACGGAGTCGTGGCCCAGGACGGCTCACGGGCGCTGTACTCCTGGGCGAGAGTGGCCACTTCGCCCGAAGGGCAGTCCGGCCGGACGCGTTTTCCGGGCCTGAACCCCGATGCCCGCTACCAACTCCGGGTGCGCACCGAACTCGGCCTGCCCTCCTTCCACCAGATCGCACCGCCCGCGTGGCTGACGGCCGCGCAGGAGGACTGGCTGACGCTGCCCGGCTCGGTGCTGGCGACCGCCGGTCTGCCCATGCCCACCCTCAACCCCGAGCAGGCGCTGCTCATCGAGGTCCGTCGCCAGGACTGAAGGATGCGAGGAAGTCCCCCGGCATCAAGTCCCGTGACATCAAATGGAGTTCGGGCTCCCGACGACCACGACCGACACGGGAAGCCGCCGTACCCCGTGCATCAACAGACCCGGCGCCCACTCCAAGTCGGCCGCGTCCACGGCCAGTTCGAGACTCTCGACGCGCTCCAGCATCGCGGTGATCGCGACCGCGGCCTCCATCCTCGCCAGCGGCGCCCCCAGGCAGTGGTGGACGCCGTGGCCGAAGGCGACGTGGCCCGCCGACCGCCCGAGGCGGAAGGAGTCCGGATCCTCGAAACGGGCCGGGTCGCGGTCGGCCGCGGCGAGGGACACCAGCAGCATGTCGCCCCGCCGGACCGGCACGTCACCCACCAGCATGTCCTCGGTGGCAAAGCGCTCGGTCGCCGTGAGCACCGGCCCGTCCAGGCGGAGGAACTCCTCCACTGCCGCTGGTACAAGGGCGGGGTCGTTGCGCAACGCCTTGAACAGGTCCGGCTGTTGGGCGAGTCCGAGGAGTACTGCCCCGATGAGGTGGGCGGTCGTCTCGTACCCGGCGATCAGCAGGAGGAAGGCCATGCCGACCAACTCCGGGTCGGAGAGCCTGTCTTCGACGGTGTCATTGGCCAGTGCGCTCAGCAGATCCTGTCCGGGATCGGCCCGCTTGGCCGCGATCAGCTCCGCCAGATACCCGCTCATCCAGACGTACGCCTCCTCGCGGTCGCTGCCGGCGAGCGGGGACACGATCTGTTCCGAGGCCCAGCGGAACCTGTCCCAGTCGTCCAGCGGTACGCCGAGCAGTTCGCAGATCACGGCGATGGGGACACGAGCGGCGAAACCCTCGGCCAACTCCGGTGTGTCCAGGGCGAGTACGTCGTCCGCGAACCGGCCCGCGAGTTCCTGCGTGCGGGGTCGTAGCGCCTCGATCTGCTGGGGGGTGAAGGCGCGGGTCACCAGTTTGCGGAGGCGGGTGTGATCGGGTGGGTCCACGGTCAGCATGTAGTCGATCCCGACCTCGTCCCGGGCACCGCTCATCAGCCAGCCCGGCTCAAGCCCCGCGCGCTCGCTCCGCTTGGAGACGCGGGGGTCGGTGAGGACTTGGCGGGCCGCCTCGTATCCCGTGACCATCAACTGCGGTGGCGCACCGGCAGGTTCGCAGCGGTGCGCGGCTCCCGAACCGGTCAACCGCCGTAGCACCGCGTGCGGATCCGCCTGGAACGCGGCGCCCTCCAACTCGGTGCGCAGCGCGTCGCCCTGGTCGTCCGGGGTGCTTGTGGTCATCGCGGTCTCCCACCCGAAGTTATTGCTTTCGTCGGCAAGCATTGCGGCGAAGGGAGGGCATGTCAAGGCGGGTGGGGAGTGGTGCGGAGCCGGTTGCGGGAGGGGTAATTGCCCTCGCTGCCGGGCTGGTTGGCGCTTGACAACCCCGTCGGTGGAGAGTCAACTCTACTTGCCAACGCAAGCAAATAGATATGGGAGTTGATGGGTCGTGACCGAGGTACCCGCACGGAAGTACTACGCCGGAGGACAGTGGCGGGAGGCCGCGGGCGGAGCGGTGTTCGAGGACTACGAGCCCTATACGGGGGAGGTCTTCGCCCGGGTCGCCGACGCGGGGGCGGCGGAGGCCCGGATCGCGATCGAGGCCGCGGCCGAGGCGTTCCCGGCCTGGGCCGCGCTCGCGCCGGCCGAGAAGGCGAAGCTGTTCTTCCGGGCGGCCGAGATCGTACGGCGCCGCAGCAAGGAGATCGCCGAGATCCTGGCCCGCGAGACCGGCAGTACCATCCCGTTCTCCACCTTCCAGCAGGAGGGCGTCGCCGCGACCTTGGAGCAGGCGGCCAACTGGGTCTTCCTGCCCAAGGGTGAGGTCCTGCAGTCGAACGTCCCCACCACCCATTCCGTGGGCGTGCGCCGCCCGTTGGGTGTCGTGGCGAGCTTCACCCCGTGGAACGGCGCCAACATCCTGTCGTGGCGGGCCGTGCTCAACCCGCTCGCCGCGGGCAACACGGTCGTCGTCAAACCGTCGGAGTTCGCGCCCATATCAGCGGGACTGATGGTCGCGGAGATAGCCGAGGAGGCGGGCTTCCCGCCCGGCGTCGTCAACGTCGTCACCCACGCGCCCGGCGGTGCGGCGGCCATCGCCGACGAGTTCTTCGCCAGCCCGGACGTCCGCGTGATCAACCTCATCGGCGGCGTCAACACCGCGCGGCTGCTGGCGGAACGCGCGGGCCGCACGCTGAAGCGGACGGTCCTCGAACTGGGCGGCTACAACCCCACGATCATCCTCGACGACGTCGACATGGACTACGCGGTCCGCGCCGCCACCTTCGGCGCCTTCTTCCACCAGGGGCAGATCTGCCTCAACACCCGCAAGATCATCGTCCAGCGCTCCATCTACGACGAGTTCCTGGAGAAGTTCGTCGCGCGCACGAAGACGCTGCCGTCGGGGGACCCGCTGGACCCGACCACGATCATCGGCCCGCTCGTCACCCAGGCGGCGGTGGACCTGGTGGACGGCCGGGTGAAGGAAGCCGTCGCGAAGGGCGCCAAGCTGCACACCGGCGGCACGTACGAGGGGCTGGTGTACCAGCCCACCATCCTGACGGACGTCCCGTACGACGCGACCGTCTCCAACGAGGAGACCTTCGGCCCGCTCGTCGTCGTCGAGCCGGTCGACACCGCCGAGGACGCGGTCCGGGCCGCCAACAGGACGCTGTACGGCCTCACTTCGTCGATCCTCACCGGCGACACCTACCGCGGTTTCGAACTCGCGCCGACGCTGCAGCACGGCATCGTCAACGTCAACTCGCCCACGGTGAACGACGAGATCCACGCCCCGATGGGCGGCGTACGCGACAGCGGCTGGGGGCGTACGGGCCCCGACAGCCTCGCCGACTTCACCGACGTCATCTGGATCAACGCCACCAGTGACCAACGGGAGCTGCCCTTCTGACACTTGGCGCCCGCGAGGCGGCACGCGGCCGGCGCCGAAGGTCCGCGTGCAGTGGCGACCTGGGTCGGACGGCGGAAGCCGTGACGCGCCCACGGGTGGCACCGTGATGCCGGTGCCACCCGTTCGGCGCGTCCCCACATCGTGAGGAGCCGACATGCCCGTCTACACCTGCACCGCCCCGCAGGGCACGCTGACCGGCGAGTCGAAGGCTGCGCTCGCGGCCGAGATCACCCGGATCCACGCGGCGGTCAACCACGTGCCTCCGGCCTACGTCAACGTGATCTTCTCCGAGCCGCCGCGGGAGAACGTCTTCGCGGGCGGGGTGCCGGGTGCGCCGCTGATCATCACGGGCTGGGCGCGACGGGGGCATCCGCAGGAGGACACGACGCGACTGGCGCTGGAGTTGTCCGCAGCGGCCGTACGCGTGACCGGAGTCGAGGAGAACCACGTCATGGTGGTGATCGAGGACAGCCCCGCCCGGTCCGCCGTCGAGGGCGGTCGGGTGCTGCCCGAGCCCGGCGAGGAGAAGGCGTGGCTCGCGCGCCGGGGCGAGGCCTGAACAGCGGACAACCGGAAGCCGGCGACCGCCCCGAGGCGACCGCCGGCATCCAACTGCCCTGCTGCTACGCGCCCTTGAACTGCGCGGTGACGGCGGCCACGCGCTTGCCCTGATAGAGGGCGGCGGCCCGAGCGGTGTCGTCGACGGGGATCGCTCCCTGACCGTTGACATGGCTGGTGCCGTAGGGGTTGCCGTCGGCGAACTTCACCGGGTCGGTGTAGCCCGGGGTGACGATGATGCCGCCGAAGTGGTGGACGGAGTTGTAGAGGGCGAGCAGCGTGGACTCCTGGCCGCCGTGCGCGGTGGCCGTGGCCGTGAAGCCGCTGTAGATCTTGTCGGCCAGCTTGCCCTGCGCCCACAGCCCGCCGAGCGTGTCGATGAACTGCTTCAACTGGCTGGCGATATTGCCGAACCGGGTCGGACTGCCGAAGATGACGGCGTCGGCCCACTCGACGTCGGCGCCGGTCGCCACCGGGATCTCCTTGGTGGCCGCCGCGTGCGCCGACCACGCGTCGTTGGCGGCGACGGCCTCCTCGGGAGCGAGTTCGGACACACGCAGAAGCCGTACCTCCGCACCCTCCTTGCGGGCGCCCTCGGCCACCGACTCCGCCAACTCGTGCACGGTGCCCGTCGATGAGTAATAGATAACCGCGATCTTGGTGGACATCGGGATTTCCTCTCGGTTTCTTGCTTGGGCAAGTATCTTCGCCCTCCGGAAAATGCTTTGTCAAGCAAGCGATAAATGTGGTTCAGTGTCCTACCAGGAGCCTCGGAGAGGAGGGCGAAGGAGATGCCGCAGGCACAGAACCGCGTCGGCCCACCGGCGTCGGAGCCTCTGACCAGCGCGGAGGAGCGTCTGTGGCGTTCGCTCCAGAGACTGCTGGTCGCGCTGCCCCGGGCGCTCGACGAGGACCTGCTGCGTGCCACGGGGCTGTCGCTCACGCAGTACATCGTGCTGATGCACCTCTCCGAGGCGGACGGCAACCGCCTGCGCATGAGCGACCTGGCCGCCGCCACGTCCCTGTCCGCGAGCCGCGTCACCCGGCTCGTGGAGGCCCTCCGAACGCAAGGCCTGGTGGTCAAACGGCCGCACGCGACGGACGCCCGGGGGAGCGTGGCCGTCCTCACCGAAGCCGGGCGGCAACGGCTGCTGGGCGCCTATCCGGCACATCTCGCCAGTGCCCGCCGACGCGTCATGGACCAGCTCGATCCGGCCCTGGTGCACCGGCTGGCCGAGGAGCTGCGGGCGGTGGCCGGTCCGCTCCACTCCCCGTGCCGGCCGTGCTGCGAGTGCCGCGAACCGACCTCCGTGTACGGAGAAGCAGTCATGTGACGCAAGCCGGACCCGGTCCCCCTGCCGAAACATGGTGCTGTTCCGGCTCGACCTCTTCCGAGGAGGCACCCATGCTCCAGGGCTACACCTACCCGCTGTCACCGCGCGGAGAGGCGAACCTCGCCTCCGCCCCGCCGTGGCACTACGCCGGAGACATCGTCGGCGTCGAGTTCTGGACGGATCCGGCAGCCGCCGAGGCGACACTCCCCGAGGGACTGACCCCGGACCCGGACTCCGACGGACGCGCGGTGGCGCTGTTCATCGACTGGCAGTTCTCCGCGGAGCACGACGAGTACCTCGACCCGGTGCGCAGCCAGTACCGCGAGTTCATGGTCCTGGTGGACGCCCACTGGCGGGACGAGCCCGTGTCGTGGTGCCCGTACATCTACGTCGACAACGACCTTGCCCTGGCCCGCGGTTGGGTACAGGGCTTCCCGAAGAAACTGGGCGCGGTCCACCAGACCCGCGTCTTCGCCGCGCCCGGCAGCGCGTCACCGACCCTCGCACCCGGCGGACGCTTCGGCGCGTCCGTGTCGGCGGCCGGACACACCCTCGCCGAGGCCAGGGTGACGCTGGAGCAGCCGGCGCCCGACCCGGCCGCGCTGTTCGCACGCCCCACGGTCAACCTCCGGCACTTCCCGCGCCTGGTCTCCGGCCAGTACGACAAGCCCGCCGTCCACGAGTTGGTGATGGCCGAGTTCAACGACCGGCAACTCGCCGACGTGTGGACCGGCACCGGCGACATCGCCCTGTTCCCGGCCAGGGGCGAGGAGCTGGCGGACCTGGCTCCCGTACGCACCGGCGCCGGTTTCCGCGCGTCGATGTCCTACAGCGTCACGGACGTACGCCGGCTGGACGCATAGCGGAAGGGACGCGGCGGCGAACTTCTCGAACCGGGCCGCGGCAACGCCGTGCGGCACCTCGCCCGCTGCGAGGTGCCGTCGGTTGAGATTCCTTGCTTGAGCACGCTAACCTGCGAGGATGACCGCCGAGGATGCTGCCCTGACCGCCCAGGAAGAGCGTTTCTGGCGTGCCCTGATGCGTGTCATCGTCGCGCTGCCGCGCTCGCTCGACGACGATCTGCTGCGGTCCACGGGACTGACACTCACCGAGTACGTCGTCCTGATGAGCCTGTCCGAGGCCGAGAACCAGGAGCTCCGCATGGCGGACCTCGCCGCGGCGACCGCGCTCTCGGCCAGCCGTATCACCCGTGTCGTGGACGCGCTGCAGAGCCGCGGCCAGGTCGTCAAGCGCCGCTACGAAGGGGACGCGCGGGGCAATGTCGCGACCCTCACCCCGGAAGGGATGAAGCGGCTTCAGGCCGCGTATCCGGTCCACCTGGCGAGCGCCCGCAAGCGGGTCATGGACCATCTCGACGGCCGGTCGCTGTCGGCGATGGTCCGGCAGTTCGAGACGGTCGTCGAGAAGTTCGACTGAGCGCCGGCGCGCGGGAGTTGTAGCAGGAACGGGGGTGGTCCCGGACACGAGGAGCGTGTCCGGAACCACCCCCGTTCCGTCGACCTTTCACACGCGGGCCGGCTCGCCCCGGTTCGCGGCGGAACGGCGGCGCCGCTCCTCGAACGAGGCGAAGACCGCCGAGACGCCGTAGACGAGGCTGAACAGGCCGAAGACGGTGGCGAGGGAGACCGCGCCGATGTCCGGGCGGACGAACAGGGAGAACGCGAATACGATCGATACCGCGCCGGTCAGGAGGTACAGGGTGCGCTCTCCCGCCGTCTCGTCGCGCTGGAAGGCGAGGGCTATTTCCATGGCGCCGGTGGTCAGCGCCCACGCGGCGATCCAGATCGTGAGCGCGAGCGCCGTGATGCCGGGCCAGGCCAGCGCGACCACGCCGGCCGCCAACGAGAGCCCGGCGAGCAGCAGCCAGCCGAGGACCGGCCCGACCCGGTCGCCGGCGAAGGCGCGGGCGCTGTCCGTCGCCGCGGTCATGAACGCGTACACGGCGAACAGGATGACGAAGGCGCCGACCGTGATGCCGGGCCATGCGACGGAGACCACGCCGAGGGCGACGGCCAGCAGACCGCGCCAGAGGAGCACGTTGGGTGAAGTGAACATGGTCACCTTCCACAGACGAGGGTGTCGCCTCGTTCTTCGCCCGAGGCCGTGGTTCGCCAGGAAGGCTAGAGTCGCGCCTTCCCGCCGCGATCTGTCATACGACTGCATCCGCTACTTCCTTACTCCTTCACCGTCGGCACAGAAACCCGTGCGGTCATCCGACCGATGCGCGGGGCGAGTCGAGACGCGAGCATCGGTGCCTCCCGGCCTACGGCCTGTCGACAAGGAGCCGACGTGATCAGTGGGATCGACGGCCGTGACAGCCCGCCGACCTCGGCTCCGGTGATCGACGAACCGCCGCCGCGGACGGTCCGGCGGGCGGTCGATCTCTGGCGCCTGCTGGTGTCCCTGGCCGCCCTCGTCGTGACGGTCCTCCTGGCCGTCGCCACCCGCGACTTCGTCCGCGCGGCCCAACAGGGCCTCCTCACCACGGCGACCGCACTGCCCCCGGCCCTGCGGGACGCCCTCGTCGGAACGGTCCAGGCCGTGGCCCTGCTCGCCCCGGTCGCCGCCTTGGCGGTGTGGTGCGTACGGCGACGGACCGAGCCTGTTCTACGGGTCCTGCCCGCGGCGGCGCTCGGTGCGCTGGGCGCGTGGACGCTCACGCACCTGGCGTTGGTGCGGGGGAGACCGGACGCGTGGCCGGAGGTGCTGGAAGGCCGGGACGGCTTGGTCCAGGCGGGCTGGCCGTCGGCCGTGTACCTGGCGGCCTGCGCGGCGGCGGTCGTCGCGGCGGGGCCGTGGCTGGGCGCGCGTCAGCGGCGGGCGCTGTGGTTCCTGGCCGTCGGCTGCGGCGCCCTGAGTGTCGCGGCCGCCGCGATCGTTCCGCTGGACGCCTTCGCCGCACTCGCCGTGGGCGGCGCCGCCGGGTCGGCCGTCCTGCTGCTGGCCGGAGCCCCTGCCGACCGCCCGCCAATACAGGCGGTCGCCGACGCCCTCGCCGACTCCGGGATCTCGGTCGCGAGGCTGAGTGAACTGCCCCTGGAGGAACAGCGGGTGGGGGAGGGGACCGTCTACCGCGCTGTGACCACCGCCGGTTCACGGCTGGCGGTGCGGGTGCTCGCCGCCGAGGACCACAACCGTGACCTCTTCCACCGGCTCGCCCGGCGGACGCTGCTGCGCCATCCGGCCGACGCCACCGCCCAGTTGCCGCTCGGAGCCGCCGAGCACGAGCTCCTGATGCTCGTCTTCGCGGCCCGCACCGGCGCCCGGGTGGACGAGCCGGTGATGGCGTACCCGGTGACCGGCGGCGGCGCGCTGGTGGCGACGGTCGACCGGGACTCCCGGGCTCTGTCCGCTGTGCGGGACGAGGAGTTGACCGATCAGCTCCTCACCGGGGTGTGGACCTCCGTGGCCCGACTCCAGGAACACCGGCTGGGACACGGTGAGTTGCGCCCCGAGCACATCCTCGTCGAACCGGACGGCGAGAGCCGGCTCTCCGCGTTCGCGCGCGGCCGGCTCAACGCCCCGCCCGACATGCTCGGCGCCGACATCGCCGAACTCCTGGCCACGACCGCCGTACGGATCGGCCCTCAACGCGCCACCGCGTGCGCGCTGGCCGGGCTGGGGCCGGAGCTGCTCGCCACCGCGCTGCCGTACCTCCAGCCGCTCGCGCTGATGGGACCCGCGCGGCGCGCGGTCGCCCACTACGACCAGGCACGGGCGCGGGCGGTCAGGGAGAAGGCCGGACGGCGGACGCTGCGCGCCGGCGGCCGTCCCAGTCTGCTGCGGGATCTCGCCGCCGAGGTCTCAACTGCCAGTGGTGCCAAGGCAGTTCCCCTGGCGCATCTGGCGCGGTTCACGTGGAAGAGCGCCCTGGGACTGGCGGGCGCCTTCCTCGTACTCCACCTGGTGCTCCCGCAGTTGGCCAACGCACCGGCGGCCCTCGACGCGCTGCGGGACGCGAACTGGTGGTGGATCCTCGCGATACTGCCCATCACCTTCCTCTCGCAGGCGTTCTCGACCTGTCTCCAACTGGGCACCATCCCGGACCGGTTGCCGTTCGGCCCCACCTATCAGGTGCAGTTCGCCAGCTCGTTCCTCAACCGGATCACCCCGAGCAATGTGGGCGGCATGGCGCTCAACCTGCGCTATCTGCAGAAGACGGGGATCGAGACGGGGGCCGCCACGGCCTCCGTCGGGCTGCAGAGCCTGGCGGGCGCACTCTCCAACACCGTCGTCGCCGCGGTGTTCTTCGCCTGGGCGGGCCGCGGTCATGCTGGAGTGCATCTGGACCTGTCCGCCGGGCGGTATGTGCTGTGGGCCATCGCCCTGGTGCTCGCCGCCGGGGGTCTGCTCGGCTTCACGCCGCCGGGCCGCCGCTTCCTGCACGACAAGGTGTGGCCGTTCCTGCGCGCCGCCGGATCGACCATCGCCGGGCTCGCCACCGAACCGGCCAAGATCGTCGTGGGCGTCGTCGGCGCCCTCGGCCTGCCGCTCGTCCAGGTCGTCGGCCTCGCCATGAGCCTGCACGCGCTGGGCGGCGGGCTGCCCTTCATCCAGGTCGGCGCCGCGTACATGGCGGCCCGGCTGATCGCCAACGCGGCTCCGGTACCGGGCGGTCTCGGGGCGTTGGAAGCGGGGCTCATCGCGGGTCTGACGGCGCTCGGTGTGGCGGCCGGGGCGGCGACTTCGGCGGTGCTCGTGTACCGGCTGCTGACGTTCTGGCTGAACGTCCCCCTGGGTGCGCTGGCCCTGAGCTTCGTGCAGCGGCGGGGCTACGTGTGACGAGTCGCCGTACCAGGGAGTCGTACGCTGGATTGGCCGGGCGGTGCCGCCGTGCAGTTCAGGGCGCGGTCACATGACCGAAGCCCCGCCGTGCGGGTTCTCCTACGATTCCGCTGGTGAAGACATGGAGCGTCCTGGAAGTCTGGGGAGAGGCGTGTACGGAGCCGGGCTCCTCGGCCGCGACCGGCAGGTGAGGGTCCTGTACGAACTGCTGGGGAGGCTGCCCACCGCCGGTGGCGCCCTCGCACTGCAGGGCGGTCCCGGCGTCGGCAAGTCCGCGTTGCTGCGAGCCGCGGCGGAGCGCGCCCGGACGGCGGGATGGCGGCTGCTGGAGGTGGCAGGGGGCAGCGACGACACGCCCTTCAGCGGACTGCGCGCGGTGCTCCGGCCGGTGCTCGACACGACGGAGTCCCTGACGGCGGGACAGGGCGGCACCCTGCGGTCGGCGCTCGACGGCGGCCCCGGACCACTGCCCGAGACCCTGCGGGTGGCCCTGGCCGCGTTCAATCTGCTCACGGCGGCAGCGGCCGAGCGGCCCGTGGTGCTGATCGCCGACGACGTGCAGCGGCTCGACGGGCCCACCCGGGAGGTGCTGGCGTTCCTGGCCCGCAGGGCGAACGACAACCCGATCGTGGTCCTCGCGGCCCTCCGTACCGGACGCCCCCTGCCGGGCGTTCCCGTCCTGGACGTGCCGGTGCTGGACGAGCCCTCGGCGCGACAGCTGCTGGCCCGTCACGCGGCCGCGCTGCCGCCCGCCGTCCGGGAGCGCATCCTCGGCGAGGCGCACGGCAACCCGCTCGCACTCGTCGAACTCCCCACGGCCTGGCGCCCGTTGGGGGCACCGGGTTCGTGGACGCACCTGCCGGTGAACGACGCGTTGGCGTCGGCGTTCGCGGCCGGGCTCGGCCACCTGTCGGACCAGGCGCGGGACGCCCTGCTGGTCGCGGCCGTCGACCAGGTCGGAGACCTCTCGGAGATCCTGGCGGCCGCCTCCGTCCTCGCCGGGCGCTCGGTCGCGGTGGACGTGCTGGACAGCGCGGTCGGAGCCTCGCTGATCCGACTCGACAGGACGAGCCTGCGTTTCCGGCATCCGGTGGTGCGTTTCGCGGTGTTGGAGGCGGAGATGCAGCCCCGCCGACAGGCCGCCGACGCTGCCCTGGCGCAGGTACTGGCCGCACACCCCGACCGGCGCACCTGGCATCGCGCCCAGTCCGTCAACGGCCCCGACGACGAGCTCGCGGACGAACTGGCCGACGTCCACGCCTCGTTGCTCCGGCGGCACGGAGTGGTCGCGGCGATCTGGGCCCTCGAACGCTCGGCGCAGCTCACCACGGACTCGGCCACCCGGGGCCACCGCTTGCTGGCCGCCGCCGAGTACGCGTACGGCCTCGGCCGCATCCGCCTGACCCACTCGCTGATCGAGGCGGCGGGACATCAGCAACTCGGCGCGACGGACCGGGCGAAGGCATGGTGGCTGCGGGAGCTCTCGGACGCGGAGCCGCAGCCCGGTCCGGCACGGACACAAGTGCCGCCGGACATCGGCGAGTTGACGGCGGCCGACCCCGACCTGGCCCTCGACTTGCTGCTGAGCGCGGCACTCCACGCGCACCGGACCGCCGCCGACCCTGCCGCGCGTGCCGAGGTCGTCAAGGCCGCCGAGCGGCTCACCGCCACGAACGACCCACGCCACCTCGCGGCCCTGGCCCTCACCGAACCGGTGCGCCACGGCCGGGCGTTGGCCGACCGGCTGCCCTCGCACGAGACGATCCGGCGCCGTCCCGACGCCGATGGACTACGGCTGCTCGGCATGGCCGCGCACGAGACCGGCGACCCAGTCCGCGCCGTCGACCTGCTGGGCCGCGCAGCACCAATCCTCCGCGAACAGGGCCGACTTGGCCTGCTGACGGAGACCCTCCTCACCCAAGCCGCCGACCTGCTCCTGCTCGGGGACTGGCCGCGTGCCGTCCAACTCGCCGAAGAGGCACGCCGGATCGTCGCCGAGACCCGGCAGCCGGCGATGGTCGCCGCACTCGCCGCCACGGACGCGATCGCCGCCGCACTGCGCGGACAGGCCGTGCGCGCACAGGAGTTGGCCGACACGGTGGCCGCCTGGCAGCGCGCCGATCTCGTCCCGACGCTCCGCCTCGCGCGTGGCCTGGCACGGCTGGGGGAGGGGCGGTACACCGAGGCGTACGACGAAATGCGGCCCCTTCTCGACCAGTCGCCCGAGAGTCTGCGACGGCAGGGCTTCGCCGCGCTGATGCCGTTCGTCGTGGCGGCCGATCGGGGCGGTAACCGTCAGGAAGCCGCGCGCATCCTTGCGGCCGTGGAGGAGGCCGGACGAGTGACTCCGGCGCCGTTGCTGCACGTCCAACTGCCGTACGCACGAGCCGTGTTCGCCTGTGACGCGGCGGCCGAGGAGCTGTACGCGGCCGCGTTGGGCCAGGATCTGTCCCGTTGGCCCCTGGTCAAGGCGCGCACCGAGCACGCGTACGGACAGTGGCTGCGACGCCACCGCCAGGCCGCCCGGTCCCGCACCCTGCTGCTCTCGGCGCGGACCGCCTTCGACCTCGTCGGAGCCTCCGACTGGGCGGGGCACAACGCGGTGCGGGGAGCCGACCATCCGGTGCCGTCCCTCGCCGAACTCCTGTCGCCCCAGGAGACGTTGATCGCGCAACTGGCGGCGGAGGGGCTCTCCAACAGGGAGATCGCGGAACGGCTGTACCTGTCCCACCGTACGGTCGCGGCCCATCTGTACCGGGCCTTCCCGAAGCTCGGGATCACCTCCCGCAGCGAGCTGGCCCCGTTGTTGAAGCCGCCAGGTGAGGACAGCCCGACGGCCGGATGAGGGGCGGGCCCGGAGTCACCTGCGCCTTCGCCTGGGCGGCCGTCGAAGCGCGTTGCGTTCGCCTTCCGACAGGCCGCCCCACACGCCGTACGACTCGGGGCCGTTCATCGCGATCCGGGCGCAGACCTCGATCACGGGGCAGCTCCCGCAGACGGCCCGGGCCTTCTTCTCCCGCGCCCGTTTCGCGGTGCCGCGCTCGCCGGGCGGGGAGAAGAAGACGGAACTGTCCATGCCCCGGCAGAGGGCGTGCTGCTGCCACTCCCAGTAGGCGATGAAGGGGCGATGGCGAGAGATCATGACGCTTCCTCCCGGTGACGGGTCGATCCGGTGCGGAGCATCGTCGCCGCCGGGGCTGCGTCACGGCTTCAGTCGATTGACCGATGGGCGGTCGGTATCGGCTCGGAGTCGTTCATCTTCGCCCGGTTCTGCGCGAGGAGTGTCCGTACGTCCTGCTCGACCTGCTCGGCGCTGATCCCGAGGACATGGCCCATGTGGGCCGACCACACCTCGGAGCGGATGTTGGTCTCGAAGTCGAGGTCGGCGCGGACCTTCTCGCGGATCGCCTGGCGGTTCTGGCTCACCATCACGAAGGTCGACAGGAAGATCGCCTCCAGGCTGACGATCATCGTCAGCAGTCCGAACGGGTAGGGGTCCCAGATCGCGGACGGGCCGAACAGGCCCTCGTTGAAGGTGATCCAGACCGCGAACCACAGCGCGTGCAGATACACGAACTGCATGGTCCCGGCGAAGGTGGTGATCGCGTCGGCGATCCGGTCCTGGGTTCCGCGCATCCGCGCGAGCACGGCCTGCTCGTTCGGCAGTCGTATGTCCAACCCATTGGTTCCAGGGGGCACGGGCACTCCTTGATCCGCTGCTCACGAGAGACGTCCCTCAGCGTAGGGAGGGGCCGGGCGGCTTCCTTGGGTCAACCGACTGCGGGCGAGGCCGCATTGCGCAGCCGTAGGCCGTCCATTGAGTCGATTGACCCAAGCGGGCCGGGGCGGCGCGACGGGAGAGTGACGGGCAGTTGAGGCGTGTACCCCGGTACCCCGCGTCATCGAGCAGGACGTATCCGCCAAGGAAGGGATCACCATGTCGGACCCGACGCCGCAGAAGAACGCCACCTCGGACGGCCCCGCCGGCCGTCTCGCCGAGCTGTCCCAGAAGGCCCAGGATGCCCAGCGCACCGTGGCCGCGAGTGTCGCGGAGGACCGGCAGAAGCTGTCCGCCGCGGTGGCCGACGCCAAGGACAAGGCCGAACAGGGCGCGCAGCGGCTGCAGTCGAGCGGCCGGCGGGCCAAGGCGAACGTCACCGGAAGCTGGGACCAGGTACAGACCTCCTGGCAGGACCACGTCGGCGCGGTCCGCACAAAGCTGGAGGACCGCAAGGCCGAGCGCGACGCGAAGCGTCTCGGGCACGCGGCCGACGACGCCGAGGACTACGCCGCCGACGCCGTCGAGTTCGCCATCGCGGCCGTGGAGGAGGCCGAGTACGCCACGCTGGACGCGGTGCTGGCGCGGGTCGAGGCGGACGAAGCGGCCGAGGCAGCGCAGTAGCCGTGGGCCTCTGGTCCGAAAATGAAGGATGAGTACTGGTCAACGAGGTGACTGGTGGGGTGTGTTCATGGGGCCTCGATGGAGTCGAAGCGGACGGTGTATCCGAGGGCGTTGGCCTGTCGGGTGAGGCGACGCATGGCGCGCTCGGGGTCGTACTTGGCGTAGTAGTCGCCGCCGAGGTCGGTATAGGGGACGTTGTCGGTGAGCATGTGCCAGACGGCGGTCAGCAGGGAGTGTTCGAGGGCGACCAGGGCTTTCTTCTTGCCGAGGCGGGGTACGAGCCGGTGATAGCGGGCGCCGAGGTAGGTCTTCTCCTTGGTGCGCGAGGCGGCCATCGAGGCGGTTCCCAGTGCGGCGTTGAGCCAGCGGTTGCCGTGGCGTCGTCTGCCGGATTTGTGTTTCCCGGCGGATTCGTGGTGGCCGGGGCAGACCCCGGCCCACGAGGCGAGGTGGCCGGCGGTGCGGAAGCGGCCCATGTCGCCGCCGGTCTCGGCGATGACGGCCTCTGCGGTGGCCCGGCCGACGCCGGGGATGGTTTCAAGCAACTCCAGTTGGTGGGCGAAAGGGAGCATCTCCTCCTCGATCCGTGCCGACAACTCTGCGATGGTCTCGGTGAGGTGGTCGATCCGCTCCAGGTGCAGTCGGCACAGGAAGGCGTGGTGTTCGCCGAAGTTGCCGGTCAGGGCCTCCACCAGAACAGGGATCTTGGGGCGCATACGGGCCTTGGCCATCTGGGCCAGGGTGTGGACGTCGCGTTCGCCGTCGATGAGCGCGGTGAGCATGGCCCGTCCAGAGACGCCGAGGATGTCGGTGGCCACGCTGGAGAGCTTGATGCCCGCGTCCTCCAGCTCCTTCTCCAGCCGCTGGGCCTCCCGGGACCGCTCCATGGTGAGGCTGGTGCGGTAGCGGGTGAGGTCGCGCAGATGACGAATGGGCTCCGGCGGTACGAAAGAGGCTTTGAGCAGGCCGCATTCGCCCAGCTGGCACAGCCACTGGCTGTCGGCGACGTCGGTCTTGCGTCCGGGCAGGCCCTTGGCGTGCGCGGCGTTGACCAGGATCACGTTCAGGCAGTCCTCCAGCAGGTAGAACACCGGCCGCCAGTAGTCGCCCGTTGCCTCCATCACCACCAGGGTGACCTGTTCGGCGACCAGCCAGTCCCGCAGCTCCAGCAGAGCGTTGGTCATGGTCGCGAACGTACGGATCTCCTGCCGCCGCGAGCGCCGCCCGCTCGGATTCGGGGTGCGGACGCACGCCTTGAGATCCTTCTTGCCGATGTCGAGTGCGGCGCACCGCTCGTGCAGTACGTCCATGAACCCTCCCTGGTCAACGCCGACTGTGCGCGCCGTCCGGAGGAACCACAGGGCTGAAGAGTCTGGTCCGCGTGCTGCTGCAACAATCGACGGTCCCTGTCAGGGGTCCCCACACGCCATCCTGACGCGCGAGCTCACAGGCATCACAGTGAAACCGGCGTTCCGGACGGACACGGGCCCATTTTCCCGCCTCCACGGCGGCCGCGCAGCGGCTTGGGTTCCTGACGCGCCTGTCGGTGCGGCGGCCGGACGGACGGCCGGGGCAGCGGGTCGTGGGGCACCACCCACGGCCTGCTGCTTTTTGGCGGGTCGGAACGGCGCGGTGCCGTCTCCCGCTCCATCGCCCCCTGCGGCGGTTCCGGTGACGTCGACGTGGCCGTGTGGGCGGCCACTGCCGTCGGCTCCGAATGCTGTGACCGGGAACATCGACCAGCGTGCTTCGATCAGCGACGATCTTGCCGTAGAGGGGACAACACACACCATTCCTCTCGCCGATTCGATATATTTCTTTCGGCAAGCAATTTGATGGAGGGAAGTCGGTGACCTCACGGCCTGGAGCTGACTTGGTCGGTCGCGCGGCCGAGCTGGAGCTGATCGACTCGCTCTCGGCCGGGTGCGACGCGGATCGCCCCGGCCTGCTGCTGCGTGGCGGCCCCGGGGTGGGGAAGACCGCGCTGCTGGATGTCGCCGCGGCACGGGCCGTGGCGGCCGGAACGCGGGTACTGCGTGCCTCCGCCGCGGAGTTCGAGGCCGAGATGGACTACTCGGCGCTCCATCAGTTGCTGTACCCCCTGCGCCGGCACGCCGAGCGGCTCGCGGGTCACCACCGTGACGTGGTCGACCGGATCTTCGGTCTGGCGCCGGGGCTGCCGCCGGATCCGCTGGCCGCAGCGACCGCGGTACTCGCCCTGCTCGGCGAAGTCGCCGTCGAACGGCCGTTGTTGATGGTCGCCGACGATGTGCCGGGGATGGACCGGGCCAGCGCGACCGCGCTGGGTTTCGTCGTCCGCAGGATCGGCGGCCACCCGATCGGTTTCCTGGGTGCCGCACGGACCCGGGGGGACGGTATGTGCGGCCAACTCGACCTGGCCGTGCGGGAGATCGAGCCGTTGGCCGAGCCGGAGGCGGTCGAGTTACTGGACGGCCGATGGCCCGAGTTGGGGCCGTCGGTACGGCGGCGGGTGCTGGCCGAGGCTGCGGGGAACCCGCTCGCGCTGCGGGAGTTGCCGAAGGAACTGAGCAGTCGGCAGCGCTCGGGTCACCTCCCGCTTCCCGCGCTCCTGCCCCTGTCCGGGCGACTGGAGGCGGCCTTCGCCTCTGCCGTCGGAGGACTGCCCGCGCCGACCCGAACTGCCCTTCTCATGGCCGCACTTGACCCCGGGATCGGCCGGGCCGTGATCCGGCGGGCCGCTGGGGAGGCCGAGGGCTCCGATGCCCTCGCCCCGGCGCGGGAAGCGGATCTGCTCCAGGTCGACGCGCGCGCCGACCGCATCACCTTTCGTCATCGGCTGACCCGGGCCGCGATCGTGCACTTGGCGTGCCCCGGCGAACGCCGTCGCGCCCACCTCGCCCTCGCCGCCGCCCTGACCGACGTACCCGAGCGTCGGGCGTGGCACCTGGCCGAGGCCGCGACCGGGCCCGACGAGACGCTGGCCCGGGCGCTGGACGAAACGGCCCTGGCCGCCTGGCGGCACGGCGAGCCGGGCCTCTCCGACCGGCCGCGCGGTGCCGCGTCCGCCGCCGTGGCCGCGCTCGTCCGGGCCGGTGAACTCAGCCCGCACCCGGGCGACCGCTCCCGCCGCCTGGTCGAGGCCGCCTACCTCGCGACGTTCACCGGCCAACTCGACCACGTACCAAGGCTGTTGGCCGACGCCGGACACGGCGACGGCACACCGACCGGACTCGCCTTCGCCGCCACCGCCCACCTCCTCACCCACGACGAGGGCGACATCGACGCCGCCCACCGCCTGCTGACCCGGGCGCTCGACGACAACGCTGCCACCGCCACGGCCGACGACTGGCACCACTACGGCACCCTGTACGCGCTGCTGCTCGTCAGCCTCTACGCGCTGCGCCCCGAGCCGTGGCAGCTCCTCAAGACCGCGCTGGACCGGTTCGAACCGACCGCGATGACATCGATCAGGCTGTGCTACGAGGCGTACGTCGACCCCACCACCGCCTCCGACGCGGTGCGCAAGGGCCTTGCCGACGCCTTCGCGCAGCTGCCCGCCGACCCGGCACCCTGGGAACTGATCCCCCTGGCCTTCGCCGCGGTCGCGATGGACGCCCTGTCGGACCACCGGTACGTGGTCGCCCGCATGATCGAACGGGAGCGGGACGGCGGCGCGATCGCCATGGTCGTCCCCGCGTTGATGCTGCTCTGCCACGACTCCTACGTCCACGGCCGGTGGGACGAGGGCGAACGCCTGGCACAGGAGGGGCTGGAGCTGGCGGCGGCCCACGGCTACCGCTTCTGGGGGCGGCAGATCCGGGCCCTGCTGGCATCGGGCGCGGCACTGCGCGGCGACGCGGACCTCGCTCGGACCCGCAGCGAGGAGGCCACCACCTGGGCCGCGCCCCGCGGTATCGAGGTCACGGAGGCTTACGCCCGCGCGGCCCGCCACCTCGCGGCCATGGGACAGGGCGACTACGAGGAGGCCTACGTCCAAGTGGGCCGGATCGATCCCTCCGGCGCGCCGAACGCCGGCATCCCGGGCCGGTGGCTCGTCCTGAACCTGGTCGAGGCGGCGGTCCGCACCGGCCGTATCGACGAGGCCCGCGAGCAGGTCGCCGCCGCGCGGACGGCGGGCATCCGGCGGATCTCCTCACGCACCGCGCTGATCTGCGCCGGAGCCGAGGCCGTGGCCGCCGACGAGCACGGCGCCGGACCCCTGTTCGAAGCGGCCCTCGCCCTGCCCCACGCGGCCCGGTGGCCGTGGGAACACGCGCGCATCCAGCTCGCCTACGGACAGTGGCTGCGCCGCACCCGCGACCACCACGCCCGCCGCTATCTGAGCGCGGCCCTCGAAACCTTCGACCGGATCGGCGCGACGGCCATGGCCCAGCGGGCCCGCAACGAACTGCGCGCCACCGGCGTCGTCACCCCCAGCGGACCCGCCGCACCGGCGGCCGCGCTGACCGTGCAGGAACGGCAGATCGCAGAGTTGGCCGCCGTCGGCCTCACCAACCGGCAGATCGGCGAGCGGCTGTTCCTCTCCCACCGCACGGTCGGCTCCCATCTGCACCGGCTGTACCCCAAGCTCGGCATCACCTCGCGCGCCGCGCTCCGCGCCGCCCTGGAGGCGATGTCGTCCGGTGCCACGGCGCGGTCCGCGGGCCCGGCGGTACCGTAGAACGAGCCCTTCTGATCAGTGAGCCGGAGAAGACATTGGTCGACAAGGAGATCCGAGCCCTCGCGACCGTGCTGCTCGACCGCGTCGGGGAACTGGCGAAGGAGATGGCGGCGCGGATCCGCACCGGCTCACGGGAGTACCACTACGACGCGGTACCCGAGGAGGACCTGGAGGAGGCCTGCCGGACCCATGTGAGCAACGCGCTCCAGGCGCTCACCGGACAGGTGCCGCTGGACACCGAGGCCGCCGCCGACATCGGCCGCCGACGCGCCCGGCAGAACGTGCCGCTGCCCACCGTGATGACGGCGTACCGCGTCGGAGTGAAGTACTTCTGGGAGGTCGTGGTCGCCGAGGCCACCACAACCGCCTTGGTGGGCAACGACGTTCTGGTCGCGGCCGCCACCGCCATGTGGGAGATCCAGGACGGCATCACCGAGGCCATGGTCTCCGGATACCACGACGCGGTGGCCCAACGGCTCCTCGCCGGCGACCAGGAACGCTCGGCACTGGTGGAGGCCCTGCTGGAGGGCCGGAGCATGGACGCCGACGCCGTCTGGTCCGCGGCGGAGGTGCTGCGCGTGCCGCGCGACGGTCCGTTCACCGTGGTCGCCGCGGAGGTGCCGCGGATCGGCCGGCGGGCCCTGCCGGACATCGCGGCCGTGCTCACCCGGCGCGGCATCCGGTCCGCCTGGCGACTGCGCCCCGACCTCGAACTGGGCATCGTGCACCTGCGCACCCCGCGCGACCTGCCCGACCTGGTCGAGGCGTTGCGGGACCACGCCGAACGACGCGTGGGCGTGAGTCCCTCCTACGACGACCTCAACCGCACCGGCGACGCCCTGCGCTTCGCCAAGGTCGCCCTGCGCGGCGGCGACGCCGGCAGCACCGCCGTGACCGTCTTCGACGACTCACCGCTCGCGGTCGCCACCGCCGGCGCCCCCGACGTCATGGCCCGCGTCGCCACCAAGGTCCTCGGCCCCGTCGAGGCCCTGCCCGCCGACGAACGCGCCCTGTTGCTCGACACGTTGGACGTCTGGTTCGCCTGCGGCGGCTCCGCCGAGGAGGCCGCCAAGAAGCTCTACGTCCACCCCAACACCGTCCGCACCCGCCTGCGCCGCATCACCGAACACACGGGCCGCTCCCTCACCGACCCCCGAGGCATCACCGAACTCGCCCTCGCCCTGCGCGCCGTACGGCAGACTCCGAGGCCCCCGACCCCGGAGCCGACCGACGGCACACGCAAGCCCTAGGCGGCGGTACCGCCCGCGTAGTCGCTCTTGAACGTGGTCTCGATGGTGGTGGCGACGGACTGGGCCACTCCCGTGCCGGTGAGGATGATGCCCAACTCCCTGTTGTTGGAGAGCGAGTTGCTGCTGATGTTCATCGAACCCGCCTCCACCTCCTGGGTGGACAGACCGTAGTCGGCGACCATGGCCTTGGCGTGGATGTAGAAGCCGTCGGGGTCGGAGTACCCGACGACCGTGCCGCCCGCCGCCTTGATCGCGGACACCTCGCTGGAGTAGTCGCCCGGGGTCTCCAGCACCACCCGCACGGTCACACCCGCCTTCGCTCTGGCCACGATCGCGTTGACCACCGTGCTGTCGCTGAACTCCAGCTCCTCGACGTCCAGGGTCGTGGTGGCCGCGTTGATCACGGTCAGCAGCCGGGCGCGGGAGTCGGTGGGGGACCAGAGCAGATGGTCGCCGTCGGTCGGGGTGATCGAGGTGCCGGCGTAGTCCGCGTTGAACACCTTCTCGATCGCGGCGACATCACGGGTGTCGTCGGTGAAGACGCCGTAGTCCCGGCCGGTCGAGTAGTACTGCGAGGTCAGGTTGCCGGTCAGGACAAGGGACTTGGTGGCATCCACGGTGATCGTCTTCTGGTGCGTGTAGACGAAGCTGGACGGCGACCACACGACACCCACGCCCGCGTTCGTCAGCGCCGTGTACGCCGAGCTGTTGGCGGACTGGTGCGCGCGGTCCAGGACCACGCGTACGGTGACGCCCTTCTTCTCCAGGGCGATCAGGTCGTTGACGGCCGTGGTGTCCTCCAGCTCGTACATCGTCATGTCGAGCGAGGAGGTGGCCGAGTTGATGAAGTCGTAGATGGTCGGCTGAGTGGTGCCCGCCTGCGAGAAGGCGAAGGCGGTGTACGTCGCGGCGTTGGCGGGGACAGCCGTGACGAAGAGCGTGGCGCCGGCTGCCAGCGCGACACCCGCGCGGCCGAGGAACGTCCTCAACATGCGTGACTCCTAGTCGAGTTGATGCCCACGTGGGGGGTGGCGGGCAGGTGCATGACACCACGCGCGTAGAACGCGGTGGAAGGGAAGCCGGGTGAACTCACGATTACCGACCACGAGTTCAGCTGGACAAAGGGGACTCCACGCAGGTGGGACCCGGTTCATGGGGTCCCCGCGAGTTAGCAAAAACTTCGTAGCAGGTGGATTCCGGGTCAACTGCGGCGCCCTGTAAGGGGCGCGGGGAACTGCGCGCCCAGCCACAACGGCGCGGCAGCCAAACGACGGCATATCGGGCTACTACCAGCGGAGCGCCTAGGCTGCGCACCGACTCACGCATCAACACCAGGAGCGCCCCCGTGCCCAACCCCCCATACCCCGACGCCCACCACCCCGACGAGCAACCCGCACCCCACCCCCTCCTCACCCCGGTCCTCGCCCTCCTGGGCAACTGGCAAGGCCAGGGCAAGGGCGAATACCCCACCATCGACGGCGACTTCACCTACGCCCAGGACGTCACCTTCACCCACGACGGCCGCCCCTTCCTGCACTACGAGGCCCGCGCCTGGATCCTTAACGCCGACGGCACACCACTCCGCCCGGCCGCCCGCGAGAGCGGCTGGTGGCGCCTGCAACCCGACGGCCGGGTCGAGGCACTCATCACCCAGCCCACCGGCATCGCGGAGATCCTCACCGGAACCGCCGCCGACGGCACGATCGACCTGACCACCCACGAGATCGCCCTCACCCCCACCGCCAAGAACGTCACCGCCACCCGCCGCCGCTACACCCTGACCGACGAAGCCACACTCGCCTTCACCCACGACCTGGAAGCCGTGGGACAACCGCTGCAACACCACCTCGCGGCGCGGCTCCACCGCACGGACTGAAGTGAACTGATCAGCAAGCCTGTTCACAGCGTTGCTTTCCGAATATCCGATCGTTGATCTCCTCATGCAGTGAGCGGTGCCCGAGCGGCATGGAGGCGTGGATCGACAGTGGTGCCCGGCGGCCTCCCGTGGGCAGGCGAACGGAGAGCCCTGTGCGCATGAGTGACCTTCAACGGTGCGAGATCCGGCCCGGCCGACTCGTCGAGTGGACGCTGCACCCGACGGCCGTAGGAGCGGCGCGGGCGCTCCCGGACGACGCGCGGCCACCGGCGTACGTGCAGGAGTCCCACATCCGGACGGCGCGCACGGTCCGCGAGGACGGGCTGTTCGTGCCGACCTGGCTCGGCACCGCCTTCGACATGCCGGGCCGGATCGAACTCGACGTCCTGCAAAGCGCGTTGCGGTCCTGGATGCTCCGGCACGAGACGCTGCGCAGCGGCTTCCGCTGGGCCGGTGACGAGATGCGCCGCTTCACCCTGGACGCCGACGCGGTGGCCCTGCACCGCGAGGACGTGGGCGATTTCGCGGACGCGGTGACGCTCACCCGGTACATGCAGGACCGTTTCGATGTGGCGGCCGACGCGCTCACCTGGCCCAACTTCCTCTTCGCGGCGGTCGTCCGCGACGACGGCACGAGCGTGTACCTCGCCTTCGACCACAGCAACGTCGACGCCTACTCCCTCCACCGCATCGCGGGCGAGGTGCACGAGCTGTACGCGGCCGGCCTCGCCGGGAAGGACGTCGAGTCGGCGCCCGTCGCCAGTTACATCGACTTCTGCGCGGGCGAGCGCACGGACGCCGACCAGATCGACGACACGCACACCGTCGTCTCCCGCTGGCGCGAGTTCATCGCCCGCTGCGACGGCAAACTGCCGAACTTCCCCGTCGACCTCGGCCTCGACCCCGAAGGCCCGCTGCCCACCCAGAAGTTCCTCCAGGAGATGCTCGTCGACGAAACCGACGCCGCGGCCTTCGAGGCGTACTGCCGTCCCCACGGCGGAAGCCTCGTCGGCATCCTGGCGGCCGTCGCCCTCGCCGCCCGCGAGATCAGCGGCCTCGACGTGTACCGCACCGTCGTTCCCTTCCACACCCGGGCCAAGTCGCGCTGGGCCGACTCGGTCGGCTGGTACGTGGGCGGCGCTCCGATCGAGATCCCCGTCCAGCACGCCACCGACTTCGACCACGCCCTGCGCATGGTCCGCGCCACCCTCCGCGAGAACCGTCCGCTGGCCCGCATGCCCATCGCCCGCGTCCTGCGCCTGCTGGGCGCCGACTTCCGGCCCACGTCCCCCGACCTGTACTCGATCGTCTCCTACGTCGACTCGCGCGCCCTGCCCGGTTCGGAGCGCTGGCAGGAGCTGAAGGCGTACGGACTGATCCGGGTGTCGTACGGCGACCAGGTGTGCGCGTGGGTGACGCGGGTCCACGAGGGCCTGCAGTTCGCGTGCCGCATCCCGGACAACGACATCGCGGACAAGAACATGCGGCTGTGCATGGAGCTCGTGCGGGAGCGGCTCGTCGAGGTGGCCCGGCAGGCCTTGCCCGCGGGGGTCGGTCCCGCCTAGGGGCGAGCGGGGCGCGCGGCACCTCCCCGTACCGACTTGCGCACGCGCGGCACGGCACCGTACCGACCTGCGTACGCGCGCCCCATGTCCGAACAAACATGATGCAGGACCGTTGACCGACCGGACGGACGGGACCTAGGTTCTCTGCAGGCGAAAGCGCTTGCCATACCCCCGCCGTTCATCCGACGCGGCCCGATCGGTCGTGCTCTCGTGCCCTGCCGTCCGTCCGTTCCCCCCACCCTTCGCCGGACGGTGCAACAACTCCTGACCTCAGACAACGATGTCCACGCCCCACTCAGGAGGCATCGCCATGACGCCACCCAGTTTCCGGAGACGAGCTGTCCTCGGCGCCGCTGCGGGCGCCCTGTTCGCCCCCCTTCTCGCCGGCTGTTCCGACGGGGGCGGAGCGAGCACGGCGGCAGGCGGGAAAGTGACACTCACCTTCGCCTGGTGGGGCAACGACGACCGTGCGCAACGCACCAACGCCGCCGTGGCCCTCTTCGAGAAACGCCACCCGAACATCACGGTCCGCACCTCCTTCGCCGGCTACCCGGCGTACGTGCAGAAGCTCGCCACCCAGGCGGCGGGCGGCGACCTCCCCGACGTGGCCCAGCTCGACTACCGCCAGATATCCCAGTACGCGGGCAGCGGAACCCTCCTCGACCTCGGCCCCTACGTCAGGAACGGCACGCTCCGGACGGCCGACTTCGACAAGACCCTGACCCGCACCGGCGTCTACGACGACAAGCAGTACGCCCTCCCCATGGGCAAGGGCACGACCGGCATCGTCTACGACGCCGCCGTCTTCAAGAAGGCCGGAGTCGCGACACCCGAGCCGGGCTGGACCTGGGACGACTGGGCGGATGCCGGCAGGAAGATCAGCGCGCTCGGCATGAAGGGCCCCAACGGGCATGCCTACACCGGCCTTTCGGACCTCGGCGTGAACGAGGACGCCTTCGAGACCTGGTTGCGCGGCAGGGGCAAGGAGTTGTACGCCTCCGAGCACCGACTCGGCTTCACCGCCGACGACTTGACCGACTTCTGGACCTTCACCGACAAGCTGCGCCGCGCGGGCATCGTCTCGACGGCCAGGGACACCGCCCAGGTCGGCGGCCCCGTCGAGGACACCCCGATGGGACGCGGCCTGGCCGCGACCGACTTCAACTGGGACGCCCCCTTCCTCGGCTACCCGCCCCTGCTCGGCGACCAGGTCCACTTCGCGCCCGTCCCCACGACCGACGGCAAGGTGGGCCAGTACTTCAAGCCGACCATGCTCATCGGCGCGGGCGCCGGGACCCAACACCCCAAGGAGGCGGCCGAGTTGATCGACTTCCTGCTCAACGACCCCGCCGCCGGCAAGATCCTCGGCGTCACCCGCTCCACACCCCCCAACGAGAAGATCGCCGAGGAGATAGGCAAGGGCCTGACCGGCCCGGAGAAAGAGGTCTACGACTACGGCCGCACCATCGCCGCCCACGGCACCTCGGCCCCACCCATGGCACCGCCCCGCGGCGACGTCGTCCTCCAGGTCTCCTTCACCCGCGACTACCAGCGCGTCTCCTACGGCATGGAGAGCCCGCGCGGCGCCGCCGAGGAGTACGTCGCCGAGGCGAAGCGGGAGCTGCGATGACCACCACGGCAACCCCACCGCCCCGCACCGCACCCGCCACCGCGACACCACCGGAACACCGCAAGCGCGGTCAACGCGGCGGCCCCGCCTACATCTTCCTCACGCCATGGATCCTCGGAGTCGTCCTCCTGACACTCGCCCCCATGGCCGTGTCGCTGTACCTGTCGTTCACCGACTACAACCTCTTCGACCCGCCCAAGTGGGTCGGACTGCGCAACTACAGCGACATGTTCACCGCGGACCCGAGGTACTGGCGCTCGGTCGGCACCACCCTCCTCTACGTCGTGGTCGCCGTCCCCCTCAAACTCGCCATCGCCCTCGGCGTCGCCCTGCTGCTCAGCAACACCCGCAAGGCCAAAGGCTTTTACCGCTCGGCCTTCTACGCCCCGTCACTGCTCGGCGCGAGCATGGCGGTCGCGCTGGTGTGGCGGGCGCTCTACAACGACGGCGGCACCGTCGACGAACTGCTGTCCTCCATCGGCATCCACACCGGCGGCTGGGTCTCGGACCCGCACCTCGCGGTGTTCGTCGTCGCGCTGCTCTCCGCCTGGCAGTTCGGCGCCCCGATGGTCATCTTCCTCGCCGGGCTCCAGCAGATCCCGGCCGACCTGTACGAGGCCGCCGCACTCGACGGCGCGGGCAAGTGGCGCCGGTTCGTGTCCGTGACCCTGCCCATGCTGTCCCCGGTGGTCTTCTTCAACCTCGTCCTGGAGACCATCCAGTCCTTCCAGGTCTTCACCCCCGCCTTCGCGATCAGCGGCGGCAACGGCGGACCGGCCGACTCGACCGAGTTCTACACGCTCTACCTCTACGAACGAGGCTTCACCGCCTCGCACATGGGCTACGCCTCCGCCATGGCCTGGGTCCTGCTCCTGGCCATCGGCGCGGTCACGCTCGTCCTCTTCAGGACCTCGCGCTCCTGGGTCTTCTACGCCAACGAGGGGGCCTGATGGCCACGACCGTGCCCGACTTGAAGAGCGCCGCCGGCCTCAAGACCGCCGCCGGCCGCACTCGCGCCGCGGCGATCGCGAAACACGTCGGCCTGGTGGCCGTACTCCTCGTCCTGCTCTACCCGTTGGTCTGGCTCCTCGCCACCTCGCTGAAGCCGGCGAACGAGGTCCTCACCAGCCTCAAACTGCTGCCGAGTCACATCGAGTGGTCGAACTACACCACCGCCCTGGACGGAATCAGCGGCGTCTCGATCTCCCGCCTGCTCCTCAACTCCCTGCTGATCAGCGTCGGTTCGGTCATCGGGAACGTCGTCTCCTGCTCCCTCGCCGCCTACGCCTTCGCCCGGCTGCGGTTCCGGATGCGAGGCCCGATGTTCGGCTTCATGATCGCCACGATGATGCTGCCGCACCACGCCGTACTGATCCCGCAGTACATCATCTTCAACAAACTCGGCATGGTGGACACCTATTGGCCGCTGATCCTGCCCAAGTTCCTTGCCACGGAGGCCTTTTTCGTCTTCCTCATCGTCCAGTTCATGCGCGGCCTGCCCCGCGAACTGGACGAGGCCGCCCGCATCGACGGCTGCGGACCGTTCCGCATCTTCTGGTCGGTGGTCCTCCCGCTGACCCGCCCGGCCCTGATCACCACCGCGATCTTCACCTTCATCTGGAGCTGGAACGACTTCTTCACCCAGCTGATCTACCTCTTCGACCCGGAGAAGTTCACGATCACCCTGGCCCTGCGCAACTTCGTCGACCAGTCCAGCACCTCCGCCTACGGCCCGATGTTCGCGATGTCGGTGATCTCGATCGTGCCCATCGTGCTGTTCTTCTTCGCCTTCCAGCGCTACCTGGTGGAGGGCATGGCGACCTCCGGACTGAAGGGCTGACCCGATGAGTTCCCTCGCACCCCAACGCCGGGAACCCGGCGAGCTGTTCGGCCCCCGCTTCACCCTCTTCGCCGACATGCTCGCCGTCGGCCTGGCCGCAGCGGTCGCCTCCCTCCCCCTGATCACGGCTCCTACGGCGTTCGCCGCGGCCTGCGCGGTCCTGCGCCGGTCGATCCGCGAGGACCGGCCGGTGACCATGGGGGAGTACGTCGCCGAGTTCCGCGCCCAGGGACTCCGCCGTGTGCTGCTGGCGGGCGTGACCGTGTTCGCGGCGGTGGCCCTGGTCGTCCTCGACCTGGCGCTTGCGGGGGCGGGCCTCCCCGGCGCCCGTCCGATGTCCTGGGCGCTGATCGCCGTCGCGGTGGCCGGGCTCGTCGTCGCCCTGCGCGGCGCCGCCGATCCGGAGGTGGCACACGGTTGGATCCCGGCCCTGAACCGGGCCGTGACCCGCTCGATGGCGGACCCGGTGGGCTGCGCCCTGATCGCGACGGCGGTCGGACTGTGCGTCGCGTTCCTGTGGATGCTGCCGCTGCTCGCCCTGCTGCTGCCGGGGCCCCTGGCCTTTGCGGTCACGGCGGTCGAGCTACGACGTATCGAGCCTGCCCGCGACGCCGACGCGGCCGTCGGTTCGGGAGGCTGACCGGCGCCTTCGACGCGTGGCGAGATCCCGTCGACCTCTGTCACCGCACCCCCTGGTTGCCTTCCGCACCCCCTCCTACGGTCGAGGGAGAGGCCGGCGAACGCCGGCACCCTCTCTCACGGAAGACGCCACATGCACGTCCAGATTGTTCTGTTCGACGGATTCGACCCGCTCGACGTGGTCGCTCCCTATGAGGTTCTGTACGCCGGTGGTACCGCGTCCGGTGGCGCGGTCACCGTGGAACTGGTCTCGGCCGAAGGGCCCCGGGAGGTGGTGAGCGGTACCGGTGGCCTGAAGTTGCGGGCCACCGCAACGCTCGACCCGGCGCGCTCCGGGCTCGTCCTCGTACCGGGGGCTTCCGGGCGGGTGGGGGAGCCGGGCGAGGTGCCCGACATCGACGCCGGCGGTGAACCGGCGTGGCAGCAGGACGAGTTCATCCCCGTGCTGCTCGGCCGCACCCTGACCACCGAACTGCCGGGTCTGCTGAAGGCCGCGCTGGACAGCCCGCGGATCACTGTCGCCGCGCTGTGCGGCGGCTCGCTGGTCCTTGCCATGGCCGGGCTCATCGAGGGTCGCAACGCCACCACCCATCACCTGGGCCTGGACATGCTCGAAGCCACGGGTGTCAACGCCGTCCACGCCCGCGTCGTCGACGACGGCGACCTGGTCACCGGCGCCGGCGTCACCTCCGGGCTCGACTTGGGCCTCTACCTCCTGGAGCGGGAGATCGGTCCGCGGATCGCCCACGTCGTGGAGGAACTCTTCGCACACGAACGCCGGGGCACCACCTGGCGGGCCCAGGGTCCGACGCCTGCCGCCCTGTGACCGCCCCCCCACCACAAGAAGGAATCACTCATGCCCATCGAAGGCGTCTGGGACCTGACCATCGCCACACCCGTCGGCCGCATCAAGCCCGTCCTCGAACTGAGCCGGGACGGCGCCGAGTTCACCGGAGTCGCGCACGGTGCGGGCGAGGAGGTCCCCCTCCGCGACATCGTCGTCGACGGCGACCGCATCACCTGGAGACAGGCGGTCACCAAGCCGCTGCGGCTGAACCTGACCTTCGCGGTCACCGTCGAGGGCGACACCCTCACCGGCACCTCGAAGGCCGGACGTCTCCCCGCCTCGAAGGTCACCGGCCGACGCCGGGTCACTGGGACGGACTGACCTGTCCGGTCCAGCCGCTCCAGTCGGGGATCGCCTCGCGTGCCTCCCGCCACGCGGACGGGACGCCGCCCGTGCCCGTGCGGGCCGCGACCACACCGCCCGCGATCGCGCAGGTCGTGTCCCGGTCGCCCCACCCGGCCACGGTCTGCCACAACGCCTCGGGCAGATCGTCCAGTTGACCCGCGGCGGACCACAGGGCGAACGGCACGGTGTCCGGAGCGGAGATCAGAGTCCCCGAGCCCAGGACGGACGCCGCGTGCCGTACCGACGTCCGCGCGGAGAAGTTCGCGGCGACCAACAGGCCGGAACGGACGTCGCCGTCCGGCACGTGTGAGGCGACCTCGCGCAGGAACTCGGCCCGGGGCGGGGCCTGTTGACCCGCACCGGCGGCCGCCAGCGCGGCGGCGACCGCCACGGCCACCGCACCCGCGACGGCTTCCGGGTGAGCGTGGGTGGTCAGCGCGGACAGCCGGGCCTGTTCGGCGGCGACCGCCAAGTCGTCCCGGAACCAGGCCCCCAGCGGTGCCACCCGCATCGCGGCGCCGTTGCCGTAGGACCCCTGACCGCCGAACTGCCCGGTGGTGACGGCCTGCCAGTCCTCGCCGTCGCCGATGCGGCGCAGGATGCCGTGCATGGACGGGCCGTAGCCCCGGCTGGGGTCCCGCGCGTACTCGGCGGCGAACTCCCCTGCCAGGGCGTCCGGTTGGACCTCGCCATGAGCCATCAGATGGGCGAACAGGACGAACGCCATGGCCGAGTCGTCCGTCCACAGCCACGGCGCCGGGCGCAGCTCCCGCGCGGCCCACAACTCCTCGGCGTCCTCGTCGGACCGCGTGAACCAGCCGTCACCGAAGGCGTCGCCTGTCACCAGCCCGTCGAGGGAGGCGTGGGCGTGGCGCGGACTGCTCATGGCGGGGCTCCTGTTAATGATCGGCGGGCACCGCACATCGTAGTTAAGGTGCCGGGATGGAACGGATCTTGGTGGTCGGGGCGACAGGCGCGGGCAAGTCGACACTCGCCCGGACGGTCGGCGAGCGGCTCGGCGTGCCGTACCACGAGATGGACGCCCTCTACTTCACCGGTCCCAACTGGACGGTCAACGAAGGCCTGACCGACGACGTCCTGCGCCTCACCTCCGCACCCCGCTGGATCATCGACTCGATCGGCTCGCCCGAAGTCCGCGACCTGCTCTGGGAGAAGGCCGACACGGTCCTCTGGCTGGACTACCCGAGACGCGTGATCATGCCGCGCGTGCTGCGCCGGTCACTCCGGCGCACGGTCACCCGCGAGAGCATCTTCGGGGGAAACAGGGAAACGTGGGCGGGCTGGTTGAGCCGGGAACACCCGGCCTGGTGGGCCTGGTCCCAGCACGCGGGCCGGCGCCGCGAGATCGAGAGCCGTACCAGCGACCCGCGCTTCGTACCGCTCACCACACACCGGTTCGCCCAACCCGCCGACACCGAGGCCTGGTTGGCGTCCTTGGGCTGAAGCTCTCGGCCTGCTCAGAGGAACGGCGTGCCCGCGTCGAGCCCGGACAGCACCCGGCCGTACAGCTCCAGGTTCGTGGTGGGGTTGACGAAGGAATGCAGGTTGAGCGCTTGCAGGTCACGCACCGCACGCTGGACGGGGACCTCCCGGTGGAGGGAGGACGCCCCGGACGCGGAGGCGATGAGGTCCACGGCCTCCTTGCACAGCCGCGCCGCATAGCCGTTCTGCGCCCGGATCCTGGCCCGGTCCGCCTGTGTGTACGGCTCGCCGTTCTCGGGGCCGGCCTCGATCCGGGCGACGAACTCCCGGGCCAGCAACTCGGCACAGGAGATCTTCATCGCCGCCTCGGCGATCTGCAGATGCGTGACGCCCGCCTCGTACTGCCGCTCGTGGAACGTGTACGTGATACCCCGATGGTGGATCCGCTCGGTGAACTCCGCGAGGGCCGCCCGGGCCAGACCCAGCGCGTTCGGCGCCGTCCAGGCACAGAACAGCAGCAGCACCGGCATCCGGTAGAAGGGGTCCTCGGCGTTGGTCTTGGAGGCCACGTGGCCGCGCAGCAAAGGCCCTACGGGCAGCACCCGGTGAGCCGGTACGAACACGTTCCGCGCGACGACGCTGTTGCTGCCGCTCCCCGCCAACCCCGAGACGTACCAGTCGTCGAGGATCTCCAGATCGGACATCGGTACGGCGGTCCACAGCAGCTCGGGCGGACCGCCTGCGGACTCGACCCGGGCCGTCAGCAGATGCCAGTCGGCGTACTGACAGCCGGTGGCGAAGGCCGACGTGCCGTTGACGACATAGCCGCCGCTCGTCGCGACCGCGAGGGCATCCGGGATGAGCGTGCCGCCCACCCGCACGTCCGGACCGGTGAAGATCTCGTCCTGGGCCTCGTCGGAGAAGAGCGCGGCGATGTACGAACAACCGGCCTGGATCAGTGCCATGAACCCGGTCGAACCGCACCCGGCGGCGATCTCGCTCAACACCTCGACCTGCGTACTCAGCGGACTCTGGTAACCCCCGTACCGCCGGGGGACGTTCATCCGGTAGACCCCGGCTTCTGTCAACGCCGCCATCACTTCCCCCGTCACCCTTCTCTCCTGCTCGGTGCGCAACGCGTGCTCGCGGAGGAGAGGTTGGATCGCCCGCACCCGCTCGACGAGGCCGGCATCGGACGGGGGCGTTGATAACGGAGCCATGGACGACCTCCGGTCACGACGGGCCCTCACCGTGACGCGGATCGGGTGAGGTGTCAACGCCCGTGTTGTCGGGGGTTGTTCACTCGGGAGGGCTCAGGGAGCGATAGAAGTCGAGATGACTGCGCGCCGCCGCGTCCCAGGTGTGGCGGGCGGCGAGGGCACGCCCGGCGGCGACGCGGTCTGGGTCCTCGACCGCTAGGGCATGACCGAGCTCGGTGGCCAAGTCCTGTGGCGTGGTGGCGAATTGAGCGGCCCCACCGAACACCTCACGCAGCACGGGCAGATCCCGCACCACCAACGGGACGCCCGCCGCCAACGCCTCCATGGCGGCAAGACCGAAACCCTCCTTGAGAGACGGGAACGCGAACGCGCCCGCCCCGGCGACCAGCGACGGCAACTCGTCCTCTGCCACCTGCCCCAACACCACCGGTTCTACGGCGAGATCGGCGGCCCGTGACTCCCACCCCGCTCGGTAGTCCCGGTAGTCGAAGAGCGTCTCCCCGCCCGCGATCACCAGCCGCACGTCGGGACGGGCGGTGCGCAGCAGGGCGTAGGCCTCCAGGAGGTCCAGTGAGCCCTTGCGGGGTTCGATGCCGCCGACGGTGAGGATGTACGGGCCGAGGCGGGAGCGCCAACTCGCCTGTGCGGCCGGGTCGGCGGTGGCGAAACGGTCGTAGGCCACGCCGTTGGGAATGACCTGGGCCTCGATGCCCCAGCCGACCGCCAACTCCGCGGCGACCGCCTCCGACACGCAGATGTGTGCGTACGGCTCGACGATCGCGCGCTCGTGGCAGGCGGCCAGTTCGGGAGTGGTGAAGTGGTCGACGTGGTGGACCGTGCGGACGCAGCGGCCGGCCGCGTTGGCGCTGATGCAGTCCTGGGCGTGGACGACGTCGTAGGGCGTGGGGTCGAAGGCGGTGTGGAGGGTGGCGATGGAGCGGAGGATGCGTTCGCCGACGGTTTCCCCCGGAGGGCCGTCGGGGAACGGGACGATCCGGACGCGGACCGCCGGGTGCACCGGGCGGAAGAAGCCCGCGTCGCCGCCCCGGCCCAGGGTCCACACCGTGACGTCCTCGCCCAGGGCCGCGAGGGCCTCCGCGAGGGCGAGGGTGTGGACGACCCCGCCCCGCGGCTTGGTGGAGTAGCTGAGCAGGGCGATCTTCACGTACGGGACTCCCGGTAGGCGTCGGGGCGGCGCTCGTCGAGGTGGCGCAGGACACGGCGGGCGCGGTCGGTCTCGGCGGCGACGTCGATCTCGGCGACGGCGAGCCCGGCCTTGGACCAGGTGCGGGCGAGGATGTCGCCGCCCGGGCCGACCACCTTGGCCTGGCCGAGGAAGCGCATGCCGCCCATCGCGCCGGTCTGGTTGGAGGAGGCCAGGACGACCTGGTTCTCGGCGGCGCGCGACTGGTCGTACAGGTCGAAGAGGCGGGCCTGGCGGTCCTGGGCCATACGCGGGGCGCGGTTGGTGATGCTGGTGGGCCAGGCGGAGAGGCAGGCGAGGATCTCGGCGCCGTCCAGGGCCAGCGAGCGGGCCGACTCGGGGAAGGTCTTGTCGTAGTCGATGAGCATGCCGAGGCGGCCGACCGGGGTGTCGAAGGCGTCGAAGCGGTCCCCTGCGGTGTACGCGGTGACCTCGCCCGCCGGGAGGTGGACCTTGCGGTGCCGGCCGAGGATGCCGTCGCCGCTGACGCACACGGCGGCGTTGTAGCGCTCGGTTCCGCCGTCCTCGCAGTAGCCGACACAGACCACCATCTCGGCGGCCAGCCGGGCGACTTGGAGGATCAGCGGGTCGTCCGGCTTGAGGGCCGGGGGGAGCGTCTGGGGGTCGGGATGGCGCAGGTCGGCGAGGTAGCCGCCGAGGGTGGCGTCCGGCAGGACCAGCAGGCCGGCGCCGTTGCCGCGGGCGTCGTCGATGAGTTTGGCGACGCGGGCCAGGTCGAACTCCAGGTCGCGGCCGAAGTGGGCGGCCGCGGCCGCGATCCGGATGGTGCTCATGCGGTGACTGCTCCCGGGGCTGGTCCGTAGGTCTCGGGCCGCCGGTCGCGCAGGTGCCCCATCGACCGGCGGGCGGTCTCCAGGGCCTGTGCGACGTCGAGTTCGGCGACGGCGATGCCGGAGGTCACGCCCGTGTCGGCGAGGATCTCACCGCCCGGGTCGACGACCTTGGCACTGCCGACGAAGCGTAGCGACCCGAACGTGCCCGACTGGTTCGCGGACAGCCACACGATCTGGTTCTCCAGCGCGCGGGCCCGGTCGAACAGGTCGAAACGCCGCTTCCAGCGGTCCTGTTCGAGATCGGCGCTCGCCTTCGTGCGCGCACCCGGCCAGGCCGACACGCACACCCCGATCTCGGCGCCGTCCAGCGCCAAAGCTCGCGCCGACTCCGGGAACGCCTTGTCGTAGCAGATCATCATCCCGAGCCGACCGACCGGTGTGTCGAAGGCGTGGAAACGGTCCCCGGAGGCGTAGCTCGCGTCCTCGCTGAGCGGCTGGTGGACCTTGCGGTGGTTGCCGAGGACGCCGTCACCGGTGACGCAGACGACGCTGTTGTACTGCCGTCCGTCCCCGGCGGCCTCGCAGTATCCCGCCACGACCGTCAACTCCCCGGCCAGGGCGGCCAGTCGGCGGATCTCCGGGCCGTCGAGGGCGAGCGCGGGCGGGCCCTCGTCGAGTTCGCTGTCGTCGTCCAGGCTGAGCAGATAGCCGCCCAGGCACGCCTCCGGCAGCGCGAGAAGCCGTACGCCCTGCTCACCGGCCTCCTTGATCAGCCGTTCGGCGATCGCGAAGTCCTCCTCCAGGTCGCGGCCGAACTCGGCGGCCACGGCCGCCATCCGCAGCGTGCTCATGCCGTCCCCATTCCGGTCACCGCGGAGGCGACCGCCTCGGTGATCTCTCCGTCGGGCCAGCGCAGCCCGACCCCTTGGCCAGCTGTCAACTCCCCGCATACGGCGCCGATTGCGGGCCCGGCGGGCAGCGCGGGCGCGTGCGGCTCGTCGGCGGTGAGCATCGCGAAGCCCGGGAAACAGGTCAACCAGTCGCCCATCGAGGCGCCGGTCGGGCGTGGCACTTCGGCCATGTCGAGCACCGCTCCGCAGCCGCTCGCCTCGGCGAGCATCCCCAGCGTGCCGGCGATCCCGGCCATCGACACGTCCTTAGCTGCGGCCGGTCGTGCGGCGGCCACCGACCTTGTCATCGTGCGGAGTTCGTCCGTACGGCGATGGGTCGTCGAGTCCCACTGGCGGCCCCGGTAGCCCGCGCGCCAGCCGCCGCCGAGGTCGGCCGTGAGCCGTACGGCGTGTCCAGGGCGACCTCCGCCGCCGGGTACGGGCCGGTCGGTGCGGCCGAGCGCGGTTACCGACAGGGCGGCGGGGACACCGAGTTGGGTGTGGCCGCCGACCACCGGGACGCCGTAGGCCTGCGCCGCCCGGGTCAGTCCGGCGAGGATCAGCGCGGCGTGCGCGGCATCGCGTGCGCCCACCGCGTCCAGCAGGCCGACCGGTGAAGCGCCCATCGCCGCAAGGTCGTTGACGTTCACGAGGACCGCGCACCAGCCCGCCCACTCCGGGTCCCGCTCGACCATCGACGGCACGATCGCGTCGCACGCGGCGATCACATCGGTACCGGGGACGGGCGCGCCGTCGTCACCGACGAAGCCGGGCGGTGCGGGTAGTTCGGCGAGCAGTGGGCCCAACGCGGCTTTCGTGGCCGCGACTTGGGCCGCGATTCGTGTGATGGGCCAGCGCATCAGGACGTGGGGCGTACCGGCGACTTCCGTGGCCCGTATCGACTGCCAGCCGAGCCGGCGGAAGAGCACCTCGTTGCGGGCCTGTACGGTCGCGTCGAACCGCAGGGCGCCCTCCGCCTCGGCGCGTGCGCAGGCCGCCCGGACCAGTGCCGCGCCGATTCCGTGCGGGCCGCGTGCCTGTGGGGCGACGACGAGTCGACCGCCCTGCCACCAGCCGAGGTCCGGGCCGCTGTCGACCGGGCCCAGCCGCACCCCGCCGATGACCGTGCCGTCCGGGGCGCGGGCGACCAGGACGACGGTACGGGTGTCGGCGTCACGGTCGTCGAGGTCGTCGCCGGTGAAGAGCCCCTGTTCGTGGACGAAGCTCTCGGTGCGCAGCCGTCGGTAGGCAGCCAACTCGGCTTTGTCGGCGGCCTGTTCGATGTGGAACGCGGGGCGGCGGGCGAGGGTGCTCCGGTCGCCGAGCAGGGCCAGGATGTCGACCGGCCCGTCCGTCACGAGGGGTGCCGTGGAGCCGTCGAGGTACACGGTCATCACCCGCCCGCCGACTGCAGGACACTGCACGCGCCGCAGGCCGCGCAGCCCGCCTTCTGGGCGGCGCCGTTCATCCCGGCGGCGCGCAGCTTGGCCGCGACGCCCTCCGTGACGTACGTCAGGAGTTCGGCGCTCGGTGCCGGGATGCCGTCGCGGGCGGCGAGGGTGCCGGCCATCGGGCGGAACGGGACGACGAACGGGTACACGCCCCGGTCGATCAACTCGCCCGCTCCCGCGATGAGTTCGTCCGGGTCCTCGCCGAGTCCGACGAGCAGATAGGTGGAGACGCGGTTCCGTCCGAAGACCCGCACCGCCTCGTCCCACGCGGCCGCGTACTCGGTCATCGGGACCGTCGACTTGCCCGGCATCCAGCGCCGCCGCACCTCCTCGTCGAGGGACTCCACATGGATGCCGATCGTGGTGGCCCCGGCGTCGTGCAGCGCGCGGATCCAGGCGAGGTCGCCGGGTGGTTCGCACTGCACCTGGATGGGGAGGCCGGGCACCGCTTCGAGGACGGCGCGCACGGAGCGGACGAGGTTGCGCGCGCCCCGGTCGGGGCCGGTGGTCGTGCCCGTGGTCATGACCATCTGCTTGATGCCGTCCAACCGGACTGCCGCTTCGGCGACTTCGGCGAGCTGCGCCGGTGCCTTGGCGGCGACCGTGGCGCCCGAGCGCAGGGACTCCTCGATGGTGCAGAAGCGGCAGCGGTCGGACTCGGCGTAGCGGATGCAGGTCTGGACGACGGTGGTGGCGAGGACGTCGGCGCCGTGGAGGCGGGCGATGTGTTCGTAGGGGGTGCCGTCGGTGGTGGTGAGGTCGTAGAACTTCGGGCGGTTCACGGGGGTCAACGCGAGCCCGGTGTCGGTGAGTTGTCCGTCCTCGTCGCCGAGCCAGACCTTGCCGTCGCGTACGCGGTAGGGGCTGGCGGGGTTGGTGGGCAGTGCGGCGTTGGCACCGTCGACGAGGACGTGGCCGTCGCCGCTCGGACCGGCGCCGTCGGGTCGCCGTACGGGGGCGTCCAACGCGACGCCGTGCAGGGCGAGTTCGGCGCGGGTCAGGATGCGTACATCCACCGCCGTACTCGTCGATTCGGTGCCAACGCTCACAGCGGCCCCCTTACAGCTGGTAGGTGGAGTTGATGATGGCGCCCTTGCGCGCGTAGTGGATCAGCGCGTCCTGGACGTCCAGCGGGTGGGTCGGGATGACGCCCTCGATGAGGTCCTCCTCGCGGGCGCCGTGCAGGGACAGGCCGAAGCGGCAGCAGAAGACCTTGCCGCCCTCGGCGATGAACGTCTTGAGCTGGTTGTTGATGTTGTGCTCGCCGGGGAAGGCCGAGTTCCCGGTGGTCGGGAAGCCGCGTGTGGCAAGGCAGTTGAGGGAGCCGGGGCCGTAGAAGTAGATGGCCGTCTCGAAGCCCTTGCGCAGGGCGCGGGTCGCCTGGAGGACGGCGACGAAGGAGACCGACGACTCGTGGGCGATGCCGTGGACGAGCGTGAAGTACGTCTCGCCGTCCTCGGCCTTGTAGTCGGGGAACACCTTTGTGGCGCCGTAGATGCTGGTGCCGTCGGGGAGGGACGGGTGGGGGATCTCGTTGAGGGACTGCTGCTCGATCTCGCTGAGTTCGACGGTTTCGGACATGGCTGTCTCCTTGTGCGTACCGGACTTGAGAGGGGAGTCGGTCAGTCGTAGAGCGCGGCGAACGTGTCCCGGAAGACCAGGTCGCCGAGTTCGCCGCCGCCGGTCGCTTCGGCGAGGCGGGCGTACTCGCCCGTGAAGTCGCCCCACGGCTGGTCGCTGGCGAAGAGCACCCGGTCATGGCCGATACCGCGGCGCTCGATCTCCCGGGCCAGCCAGCGGGGAGTGAAACCGATGGCCCAGGAGAGGTCGGTGTAGACGTGCTTGCCGGCGGTGATCCAGTCGAAGAACCGGGAACCGGCGAGCTTGATGTGGCCGCTCATCCCGCCGCCGAAGTGCACGAGATGGACGGGGACTTGATCGGCGTACCAGTCGACCAGGTGGCCGACCTCGTCGATGTCGGAGGCGGCGCCGGGGGAGGTGTGGACGTGGACGACCAGGTTGTGGCGGGCCGCCTCGGCGAAGATGCGGTCCAGGTGGGGGCGGCAGGCCGGGTCGGTGGGGCGGCCGCCGAGCAGGAAGCTCAGCTTGAGCGCCTTCACGCCCCGCTCGCCCGCCAACTCCAGTGCCTGGGAGGTGCGTTGCTCGTCCTCGGGGCGAGGGGAGACCCAGAGCCCGGCGCGTATACGGTCGTCGGTCTGGGCGGCCTCGATCGCCAACTCGTTGAAGGAGAAGGCGATCGCGGGGTCCGGGACGCCGTAGTTCGGGATGACCAGGGCGCGTTCGGTGCCCTCCGCGTCCAGGTCGGCGATGAGCTGCTTGACGGTGGCGCGGGCGGTGGTGTCGGGGTTGACCGGCGGGCCGCCGTAGAAGGGGTAGGCGGGGAGGACGCCGATGTGGCGGTGTGCGTCGTAGACCATGTGTGTCGTCCCGTTCCTCGTCCTCGTCCTGTTCTTCTCCTCGTCCTTCTCTTGCCTCAGCCGATCGGGAGGGCGGAGGCGAGGTCCGTGGGGGCGCCGGTGAGGGTGCCGCAGACGTCGGCCAGGCGGCGGGAGGCCTCGATGTGGTTCGCGAGGAACTCCGCGTCCCTGCCCACCGCTTCGAAGCGTCCCGAACCCCACGAGTGCTGCCAGGGCAGGCCGAGGAAGTACAGGCCGGGGACGCTGGTGGCGCCGCGCCAGTGCATCGGGTAGCCGCGGCCGTCGAAGACCGGGGCCTCTATCCAGCGGTGGTCGCGGCGGAACCCGGTCGACCAGACGACGGACGTGATGTCGGCCTGGTTCAGGTCGAGTTCGCGGGGTTGGTCGTCCGGTTCCCACACGGGGATGTAGCGGGGTTCGTCCGGTGCCGCGATGTCGTGGGCGGTGATGTGGGCGTCGATGGCGTCCTTGATGCCCTCGGCAACGGCGTCCGCGTGGTCGAGGTTCACCTTGAGGTCGTCGGCGAACTCCACTGCCGTAGCGCTGACTTCGGTGAGTCGGCCGTAGAGCCGCATGCCGTCGCGGGCGAAGGCGCGCAGGTCGATGTCGCGGCCTCCGTCGCGGCCGGTGACGTAGTGGTTGACGCGCATCCGGACCGCGCCGGCGTCGTCGAAGTCGTCGATGCTCTTCGCGTAGTGGCCCATCTCGTCGAGCCAGGCCACACAGTCCCGGCCGCGGTAGAAGCGGGCCACGCGTGGCGCGCTGCCGACGGCCAGGTGGACCTGGCGGCCGGCGAGGTGCAGGTCCTCGGCTATCTGGCAGCCGGACTGGCCGGTGCCGACCACCAGGACGGCGCCCGGGGGGAGTTGGGCGGGGTTGCGGTAGCGGGAGGAGTGGACCTGGGTGATGGAGTCGGGCAGTCGCTGGGCCATCGGGGGGAGCGAGGGGGTGTGGTAGGGGCCGGTCGCTATGACGACTTGGTCGGCGGTGAAGTCCCCTTCCGTCGTGGTGAGTTCGAAGACTCCGCTCGGGGAGCGGCGCAACCTGGTGACCGTCACGCCCTCCACCAGCGGCGGGCGGAAGTGGGCGACGTAGCCCTCCAGGTACCGCACGATGTCGTCGCGGACCATGAAGCCGTGGGGGTCGTCGCCCTGGTAGGGGTAACCGGGCAGCCTGCACTGCCAGTTGGGGGTCACCAGACAGAAGGAGTCCCAGCGGCGCTCGCGCCACTCGTGGCCGACCCGGTGGGCCTCGACGACGACGTGGTCGATGCCGCGTTCGCGGAGCTCGTGGCTGACCGAGAGGCCCGCCTGACCACCGCCCACCACGGCCACCGAGTGGTGCGCGCCGGCCAGCCGTGTCGCCGGGCTCATCGGGGGCTCCCGTCGGCACCGGTCAGGGACTCGACCGTGACCTTGGCGCCGCTGACATCGCCGTACGCGGCGGCTTGCCGCTCTATGCGGGCGAGTTGATCGGAGGCGCCGGTGCAGTAGAAGCCGAACTTCTCCCGTACGCGTTCCCCGGCAATACCGAGCGCGGTACGGCTGCGCTCGACGAATTCGGTGAGCTCGTATGCGGAGCCCGGGGTGAAGTAGTCCTCGACTATCGTGGAGGGGGAATAGCAGCGCTGGGTCAGTCCGTCGGGCCAGCGCACATCGAAATACATCTCGGGCATGACATCCTCCATGCCGCGCGCCGAGGTCTTGCCACCTCGCCGCTCTCCATGGCGACCAACTTCAGCCCTGGGGATTTCCGAACGAAGTCATCGGGAACAAAGGGGAGTTGCGAAAACCTCACCGCGACCCGGGGGTGATGTCAGCTATTCGTTACCGCCTGTTGAGGTTTCGGCGGACGGCCAATGCGCGAGCGAGATCATCCCCATCACCCGGCGTATCAGGTAGAAGGCCAGCGGCAGTTCGACGAACAGTGCCAACGCCGCCGACCACCAGACCTCCGACGTGCCGAAGGCGAGGGACACGTCGAACCACGCGTCGCAGATCAGCAGGACCGACGTGGTGAGCGCCGCCAGGATGACGGCGCGGTTCCGGCGCCAGCCGAGCAGCGCGGTGGACGCCATCGCGACCACGAGCAGGACGTCGAAGCCGACCCAGGTCAGGCGCCACTGGTGCACCTCGTACCCGGAGGGCAGCGTCACCGCCAGCAGGACCGTCCACGGGATCAGTCCCACGGCGCAGACGGTGAGCAGTTCCAGGGTGTGGCGCCGGTGCCGGCGTACCCGCTCCAGCACGTCGGGCGCCGGAGTGGGGGCCTCGACCCGGTTGCGGGTGTCGGCGTTTATCGCGTCGCTCACCTCGACTGCTCCGTTCTCAAACGTCCGATGGTGATCCAGTAGGGCAACGCCTCCTTCGGCGTCATTTCTTCCCGAGGGCGGCGGGTGCGGATTCCGTGCCTCCGGATCCCCTCAAATCGTATGGATCTCCCCAATAGCGGAGGAAGGGAGCGGCGGACTAGACTCGCGCAACCAACGATCCGGGGAAGGTCCGGCATGCGACGGTGGGCGGAATTCGTTCTTCGGCATCGCAAGGCGGTAGTGGCGTTCTGGGGTCTGGTGCTGGTCGCCGGCATCCTGCTGGCCGGTCGCACCACGGACCGGCTGACGATCGACTTCTCCCTGCCCGGCCAGCCCGGCACCGTGACCGCGCACAAGATCGAGGGCGCCTTCGGCAGCGGCGGCGACACCAACCCCTATCTGGTCGCGGTCACCCTCCCGGCAGGGCAGACGATCACCGGTCACGAGACGGACGTCGGGAAGGTCTTCACGGCCGTCGGCACGGCGGTACCGGGCGTGCGGGTGATCGACGAGGCGAACACCGGTGACAAGGCCTTCCGGACGAAGGACGACCGCACCGCGTACGCGCTGGTCTTCTACCGGTTCAACCCGTCACCCAGCCAGAAACCGCTCACCGATCCGATCCACGCGGCGGCCGAGAAGGCCATGCCCGCCGGCGCGGTGGTCGGAGTGACCGGTGAGGACCCGCTGGCCTCCGGCGGCGACGACGGGGGCGGACCCGGGGTGCTCGGCGAGACGCTCCTCGGCGCGGTCGGCGCACTCGCCGTCCTCGCCTTCGTGTTCGCCTCCTTCCTGGCCCTGCTGCCGCTGCTGGTGGCCGCGGTGTCGATCCTCGCGACCTTCGTGATGCTGCTGCCGCTCACCTACGCCACCGACGTGTCGTTCATCGTGCAGTTCCTGGTCGCGCTGATCGGCCTGGGCGTGGCGATCGACTACTCGCTGCTGTTCGTCACCCGCTGGCGCGAGGAGCGCGACCGCGGCCGGGAGAACCACGAGGCGGTCGTGGTCGCGATGGAGCACGCCGGGCACGCGATCGTGTTCAGCGGCGTCACGGTCGCCATCGGCCTGCTCTCCCTGGTCGTCCTACCGGTCCCGTTCCTGCGCAGCATGGGCTACGGCGGTGCGCTCATCCCGCTCGCGAGCGTGCTGACGACGCTCACCCTGACCCCCGCGATCCTCGGCGGCATCGGACCGAAGGTCGACTGGCCCAAGATCCGGCACGAGAACCGGGCCAGCCGCTTCTGGAGCCGCTGGACCGCAGCCGTCGTACGGCGCCGCTGGATCGCGGCCGCCGCCGCGCTGGCCGCGCTCGCCGCCCTGGTCGGTGTCTTCCTCGGCATCAAGATCGGCCTCGCCTCCTCGGAGTCGCTGGCCAAGAGCGGCCCCGCGTACGAGACGCTGCAGACCCTGGAGCGGGGCGGCGTCCCGACCGGCGCGCTGACCCCGATGGAGGTCCTGGTCAGCACCGACCGGGCGAAACCCGTCGCCGCCGAGCTGGCCAAGGTCGACGGCGTGACCAGCGTGCTGGTGCCGACCGGGCCCGCGGGCAACCGGGGCGGACAGAGCATCGTCGTCGTCATCCCGGACACCGAGACGGTGAACTCGAAGAGCGTCGACGTGGTCCGACGCGTCAAGACCGCCACCGAGCACCTGCCGGGAGTCGTGGGTGTCGCCGGCGTCGGCGCGGCGCAGATCGACTTCCTGCACGCCGTCTACGGCAACTTCCCGCTGATGCTCACGATCATCGCGCTGCTGACGTACGTCCTGCTCGTGCGCGCCTTCCGCTCGCTGCTGCTGCCGTTGAAGGCCGTGCTGCTCAACCTGATCTCTCTGGCGGCGACCCTGGGCCTGATGGTGCTGTTCTGGCAGGACGGCCACGGCTCGAACACGCTCTTCGGGATCGCCGCGACCGGGGCCGTCACGTTCTGGATCCCGATCATGATCTTCGCGTTCCTGTTCGGACTGTCCATGGACTACGAGGTGTTCATCCTCTCCCGCATCAGGGAGGAGTACGACGCCGGGCTCTCCACCGACGACGCGGTCGTCGAGGGCATCGGCCGCACCGGACGGCTCGTCACCAGCGCCGCACTCATCCTCTTCCTCGCCTTCGCCGCGCTGGCCTCGGGACCGGGTACCGACCTGAAGACGCTGGCAACCGGCCTGGGTATCGGCATCCTGCTCGACGCGACCATCGTGCGGATGCTGCTCGTTCCCTCCCTCGTCTCCCTCTTCGGCGGCTGGAACTGGCACCTGCCCGCCTGGGCGGCCCGCCCGCTGCGGGTACAGCCGTCCTCTCCGCACCCGGAGCCTTCCGCGCCCGCGGACTAGGGCCTGGCCCAAGCCCCCCGGCCGAAGCGGAACGGCGTGAGCGCGTCCGGGCGACGACCGGTGCGTACGTAGTCGGCGAGATGGTGTCCGGTGACGGGCCCCAGGGTGACGCCGAGCATGCCGTGCCCCGTCGCCGCGAACGCGTTGTCGTGCCCGGGGACGCGGTCGATGACCGGAAGCCCGTCGGGGAGGAAGGGCCGACCGCCCACCCACGGGTCCCGGATGAGGCTCACCAGGTCGTCGGGGTCGTCGAACCAGCGGCCCAGGTACTGCCGGCTCGCGAGCGCGACGGCGACGACGCGGCGCCAGTCGAGGCGGTTGTTGTTGCCGCTCAGCTCCATCGTGCCGCCGATGCGGGTGGTGGGGCCGATCGGCGAGGCGACGGCCCGGCGCTCGCCGAAGTACAGCGTGTGCCGGGGCGCCGGGTCCAGGTCGACGGAGAAGCTGTAGCCCTTCCCCGCCTGGAGCGGCAGGGGATGGCCGAGCGCGCCGAGCAGCTCCGAGGAACGCGTGCCGGCCGCGATGACGGCGGCCGAGCAGGGGATCTCGCCGGTCGCGGTGCGCAGCGCGGTGACGCGGTTGCCCTCGGTGCGGAACCCGGTGGCGTCCGTGTCCTCGTGGATCTTCACGCCGGACGCGGTGAGCGCCTCGCCCAGCGCACGGGCGAACGCCTCCGGATCGACCACGCCCTCGCCCTCGACCAGATAGGCGGCGCGGACCCGGTCGGACAGCGCCGGGTCGAGGAGGCGGGCCTCGTCGCCCGTGACGACGTCGTCGGGCAACGGGTAGCGGCCGTGCGCCATCTGCCGCTGGACGGCGAGGTGATGGCGGGCCTCGGCGGGGGAGAGGAACGCGTGCACCATGCCGGGCCGTGTGAGGCCGGTCTCGACGCCGGCCGCGCGCAACCCGTCGAAGAGGTCGAACGTGGTCCGATTCAGCTCTGCGATCGCCGTGTAGCCGCGCCGGAACGCGGCCGGTGTGCTGCTGCGCCAGAACCGCCACAGCCACCGGACGAACGCCGGGTCGGGCAGCGGCCGTAGATACAGGGGCGAGTCCGGGCGGCCCAGGGAGCGGAGCGCGTAGCGCACCACGCCGGGGGCCGGGACCGGCGTCGAATGGCTGAGGCAGACCCAGCCCGCGTTGCCCCGGGACGCCCCGGACCCCAGCGCGCGCCGCTCGACGACCTCCACCTCCAGGCCGGCCTCGGCCAGGTAGTAGGCCGTGCACAGGCCCACGACACCGCCGCCGACCACGACCACGGGACCGCCGTGCCCGGTCATGACGTGGATCCGTAGGCGGCGAGGAACTCCCGGGTGCGGGCCTGTTCGGGACGGTCGATGACCTGTTGCGGTCGGCCTTCCTCCACGATCCGGCCGCCGTCGACGAAGACCACGTGGTCGGACACCTCGCGGGCGAAGGGGAGTTCGTGGGTGACCAGCAGCATCGTCATGCCGTCGGCGGCCAGTTCGCGCATCACGCTGAGCACCTCGCGGGTGGCCTCCGGGTCGAGGGAGGAGGTGGGTTCGTCGAAGAGCAGTACCTCGGGCCGGAGCGCCAACGCCCGGGCGATGGCGACCCGTTGCTGCTCGCCGCCGGAGAGCCGGTCGGGCAGGGCGAGGCCGCGGTGGGCCACCCCGACCCGGCGCAGCAGAGTGACGGCCCGTTCCAGGGCCTCCGACTCCGGTACGCCGGCCTTGCGTTGGGCGACCACGATGTTCTCCACGGCCGTGAGGTGGGGGAAGAGGTTGAAGCGCTGGAAGACCATGCCGACCGTGCGGCGCAGTCCGGGCAGGTCGCGGCAGACGATGCGGCCGTCGCGGTGCACCACCTCCCCGGCGACCTCCACCGTGCCCCGGTCGGGCCGCTCCAGCAGGTTGACGCAGCGCATCAGGGTCGTCTTGCCGCCCCCGCTCTGCCCGATGACGCTGACGATCCGGCCGCGGTCGACCTCAAGACTCACGTCGTCGAGCACGAGCCGGCCGTCGAAGGACTTGCTCAGCCCCTCGATCCGAACGATCGCTTCCGTAGAGGCAGTTGGGGCGGACTTCGCCGTGGTGACGGGCTCGGTCATACGGCCGCCTCCTTCAGGTCGGCCCCCGTGCCGAGCTCGGCGGCGAGCAGCGCCCGCGCCGTACGCACCCGGCGCCGTCGCCAGGGGGACAGCGGGACGCCCGCGCGCACCTTGCGCTCCAGCAGCAGGAGGAGTTGGGAGAGCGGATAGCACAGGGCGAAGTAGATGGCCGAGATGACCAGGTACACCTCCAGCGCCCGGAAGGTGGCGGACGTGATGAGCCGTCCCTCCGACATCAACTCGGCGGCGGACACGGTGACCAGGAGCGAGGTGGACTTCAGCAGGTCGACCAGCATGGTGTTGGTACCGGCCAGCGCCTGCCGGACCGCCTGCGGCAGCACGATGTGGACGAAGATGCCCACCCGGCCCAGCCCCAGCGCCTCACCGGCCTCGGTCTGCCCGTCGTGCACCCCGCTGATCGCGGACCGGAAGATCTCGGACAGATAGGCGGCGTAGAAGACGACGAGACTGAGGCACCCGGCGGAGAACACGTCCAGCCGGATGCCCGCCGAGGCCAGACCGAAGTAGGTCAGGAAGATGATGGCCAGCAGCGGGACGTTCTTGAAGATCTCCGTGTAGACGGCTGCGACGGCACGCGCGGGCCACGCCTTGCTGAGCCGGAGCAGCGCCACGACCAGACCCAGCACGACCGCGCCGGTGAAGCTGACCACCGTGTACGAGACCGTGCGCCAGAGCGCGTCGATCAGGTCGGACCGGTAGTCGGACCAGGGGACTTGGAAAAGATCCGACATGTCAGCTCCTCACTTCCCGATGGACGGCGGCGTCCAGTCGTTCGGCCGGTCCACACCGCGTCGGGCGGTGGCGACATCGGCGGCGGGCTTCAGGAACTGCTCGGGATCGCCGCCGTACTTCTTGACGAGCTTCGCCAACTCGCCGTTCTTGTACATGGCGTCGATCTGCGCGGAGATCGCCCGCTCCAGCTTGGTGGCCTTCTTGGGGAGGTAGAAGCCCGTCTGGTACGGCTCGAAGTACTGGAGGGCCGGCTTCGCCTTCACCTCGGCGGCGGTCGGCGGGGTCAGGTACTCGGTGGCGATCTTCAGGTCCGGGCGCTGCTTCTGCGCCGCGATGATGATCAGGGGGTCCAGGAAGCCGACGTCGATCCGGCCGGCGCCGAGGTCGTCGAAGACGCCGTTGGCGTCCGGGTAGGCGTGCAGCTTGGCGCCGGGCACGGCCTGGATCGACTTGACCCAGACATAGCCGTCGACCGTGCCGAGGTTCAGGCCCTTGAGGTCGGCGACCGTCTTGTACGTCTTGCCGCTGCGGACGGCCATCGCCGGGGGCGAGTAGTACGGCGGGTCGGTGAACAGCCCCTGTTTCTGCCGGTCGGCGGACCAGGCGACGCCGCCGACGGTGATGTCGACGCGGCGGGATTGGACCCCGGCGAGCATGCCCGCGAAGTCCGTGACCTGGGGCTTGATTTCGAGACCCAGCTTCTTGGCCACGTAGGTGAGGATGTCGCCGTCCAGGCCGACGATCTTCCCGCCCCGCTCGGTGGTGTAGGGCGCGTACGGCTGGACGGCCACTTTCAGGACGCCGGGCGTGAGCGTGCCCAGGGCGGCGGTTTTCGCGGAGACGTTCTTCGGGGCGTCGTCGCCCCCGGAACCACAGGCGGCGACGGTGGACAGCATCAGCGTCGCGGACAACGCGACGACAAGCGGGCGCACACGGATCATCGGCACGGGCCTTCCGTATCGGCACTGAGGAATCGGCACTGAAGGGACCCGCCGTTCACCGCGCTGTGCCCTCGGCGGGAAGTGATTGGGCCCAAACGCTAGGCATCAACCCGGCGTACGTCATCGTCCACTTCGTACGAAGTTGTGGCCGGATTCATCCGCTCCCCTGTACGGTGCGTCCAATCCGGCCCGCCCGCGACGGGAGGAAACCCCGTGCTCAGCCCGTCACTCGCCCAGGAGATCGCCGGGGACACCTCCGCCGTCATCGGCTTCAACGTGCTGATCACCGACGCGGAGGGCATCGTCATCGGCAGCGGCGACAGCAGCCGCGTCGGCAGCTTCCACGAGGCGTCCGTCGATGTCGTCCGTACGAAGGAACCAGCCACGCACAGCGCCTCCCAGGCACAGCAACTGCGCGGTGTACGCCCCGGGATGACCCTCCCGCTGATCACCAACGGACAGGCGGTGGGCACGGTCGGCATCACCGGCACCCCCGCCCAGGTCCGCCGCTTCGGACTCCTCGTCAAACGCCAGACGGAGATCCTGCTCCGGGAGTCCGTGATGCTCCGCTCCCGGCTGCTCGCCGAACGGGCCGCCGAGAAACTCCTCACCGACATCGCGTCCTACGACCCCCAGGTCGTCGAGGGCGACTTCCTCGTGTTCCGCGCCGCCGAACTCGGCTTCGACCTGCGGCTACGGCGGGTCGCCGTCGCCTTCGAGGTGAGCGTGCCCCACCCTGCGCCCCGCCGCCAGGGCGGCACCCAGACCCGGGACATGGCCCTGATCCGCTCCGAACTGCTGCGCACCGTGGGCGAGATCTTCGCCGACCCCCAGGACATCGTCGCCTCCACCGCACCCGGCTGGATCGGCGTCCTGCACCGGCTCCCCGCCGGATGCTCCACGCCCTCCCTCGTCGCCGACTGCCGACGGGTCACCGATCTCATCGCGGCCCAGGACGGGCTCGTCGCCCGCGCCGGGATCGGTGAACCGGCCACCTCCGTCGGCGGGTTGCACGACTCCTACCAGGACGCGTGCGACGCGCTGCGGCTCGGTGTCCGGTTCGCCGACACCACCCCCGTCAGCCTGATCACCGACCTGCGGGTCCACCAGGTGGTGACGGCGGTGAGCCAGGCGGCCCGCAACCGCCTGCTGGAGCTCACCGCCACCGAACTGCGCGCCCAGCCCGACTGGCCCGCCCTCCGTGACACGGTGACCGCCTGGTGCGAGAGCGGGTTCAACCTCGTCCGCAGTGCCGAGGCCCTGCACATCCACCGGAACACCGTCGTCTACCGGATGAACAAGATCGAGCAGATCACCGGCCGCTCCCTGCGGGAGTACCGGACGGCCATGGCCCTCTATCTCGCGTGCCTGGCCGACCGGTTGGGCGGTGGAACGGTCCGCTGAGCGTCAGGCCGAGGTGCCCCGGGCACGGAGCATCCGGCTCACCTCGTCGGAGCGTTCCAGAAGGGTCGTGCGGACCACCGGGACCGCCTCCTGGGACACCTGCCTGGCCTGCTCGACGTACGGGGCGTCGATGGCGTGCAGGGGGAAGAGATGGCGCGTATAGCTCATCGCCAGGAGCATTCCGCCCTGGTGCAGCTTCGGGACCGCCTCCAAGTAGCGCTCGGCATAAGGGGCCAGCAGCGTGTCCTGGCCGGGGCGCCAGAAGGCCGCCGCCACCAGGCCGACCGAGTTGACGGGGACCGTGCGGTCCACGGCCAGCTGCTGCCAGACCTCCGCCTTCGTGCCCGCGTCGGGCAGCGCGGCCCGCACGGTGAGGGCGCGGAGCCACGCGTCGGGGTCCGGGTCACGCGCGAGCAGCAGGTCGGACTCCGCGGCGATGTCACCGCCCAGCTCCGCCTCGCGGACCAGCGCACGCCAGAGCAAGTCCACGTCGTCACCGGCCTGTTGACGGAGCCAGGCGAGATCGTCCGCCGTCGTCGCGGTACGGGCCAGCCCGCGCAGCGCGACCCGACGGCGGCCGGGGTCCCCGGCGAGACTCCGGCAGGCGGCCGCCACCTCCGCCGACAACGCGGCGCGCTCGGCGGGCGGCGCCCACAGTTCCGCCGCGTTCGCGGCGAGGGTCAGATACGGCTCGATCACGGCGTCGGACGTCTCGGCCGCCAGCACCGAGGTGAGGCACCGCCCGGCCTCCGCCGCCGTGGCCTCACCGGTCGTCAGCATGTCCCATACGGTGGCCGCGGCCACGCCCCGGGAGATGGCCGTCGGCAACTGCGCCGCCGTCCGGAAGAGGGCGTCCCGGGTCGTGGGATCCGGGCGGGTCGTCGCGAAGGTCAGGTCGTCGTCGTTGATCAACAGGACGTCGGCGGCGGGCGGCAGGCCGGTGATCGCGGTACGCGGCTCCGACACCTCGACCCGCACCAGCGCCTCGCGTACCAGCGCGTCGCCGTTCCTGGTGTACGCGCCCACCGCCAGTACCTGCGGACGCGGGCTGCCGGCGGCCACCAGTGTGACCGTGTCGCCGTCGCGCTCCAGCGTGAAGCGGTCGGTGCCCGCCGTCGCCAGCCAGGCCGTGCGCCACGCGTCCAGGTCGCGGCCACTGGCCTCGGACAGGGAGTCGATCAGGTCCTGGAGCGTGGTGTTGCCCCACGCGTGGCGGGCGAAGTAGGCGGCCATGCCGGTCCTGAAGTCGTCCTCGCCGACGTACGTCTTGAGCTGCTGGAGGACGGACGCGCCCTTGGGGTACGTGATGTTGTCGAAGATCGACGCGGCCTCGGCGACGTCGTGGATGGGCTGGTGGATGGGGTGCGAGGCGGGGCCCTGGTCGGACAGGTACGCGCTGATCTTGCCGATCATCAGATGGCTCGCCCACGCGTCCGTGTGCCGGGTGGCACGCTCGGCCGCCCAGTGGCAGGCGAACTCCGCGAACGCCTCGTTCAGCCACAGGTCGTCCCACCAGCGCATGGTGACGATGTTGCCGAACCACATGTGCGCCATCTCGTGCAGCAACACCCGTGCCAGCAGCCCGTGTTCGGCCGGCGTCGGCGCGGCGCGGCGCAGGAACGCGTCCGACCAGGTCACACAGCCGTAGTTCTCCATCGCCCCGCCGAACTCGGGCATGAACACCTGGTCGTAGCGGCGCTGCGGGAACGGCATCGCGAAGGCCTCGGCGTAGAAGGCGAGGCCCTGGCGGGTGAGGGTGAGGATCTCGTCGGCGTCGCGGTCCAGTACCTCGGCGAGTGAACTGCGGGAGTACAGGCCCAAGTTGTAGCCGTCGATCTCGCGGCGGACCTCGTGGAAGGGGCCTGCGTTGATCACCGTGTTGTACGCGGACAGGGGCGGGGTGTCCGGGAAGGTCCAGCGGCGGGCCGCGTCCAGCTCCTCGACCCGCGCGTCACCGGAGTTGCTCGTGACCGTCCATGCGGAGGGTGCCGTGACGGTGAAGGCGTGCGGGGCCTTGAGGTCGGGCTGGTCGAAGCAGGCCCAGACGAAGCGGGCCTCGTCCGGTTCGAAGCTCATCCACACGTACACCTCGCCGTCGGCGGGGTCCGTCGCCTTGTGGACGCCCTCGCCCGCCGTGGTGTCGGACTGGACGCTCTCCACCCGCAGCACGTTGTGCTCCGCGAGGGACGGGAGTGGGATCCGCCCGTCCTCGGCGGGGGCGAGTTCGACCCCGTTGAGCGTCGCGCTCAGCACCCGTGCCGCGCAGTCCACGAAGGTCTCCGCGCCCGGCTCACGACAGGTGAACGCCACGGTGGAGACGGAGCGGACCTCCGGCCCGTCGGGCAGTGCGGTCAGATCGACGTCCACGTCGTACCGCTCGACCGCGATCAGTCCGGCCCGGCGCTCGGCTTCGGTGCGGGTCAGGCTTCGGATCCCCATGCGTCCTCCCTCGGCAGACAGCGGCCGTCAGCGTACGACGGGGATCGCTGCGGAGCGCAGGGGTTTTCGGGGGTGTCGGCGTCGGCCGCGGTCGATCGGGGCCGCGTCGGGACGCGGGGCGCGGTCCGTGTGCGGTCCGGTGAGCACGGTCCGGGGTCTCGACCCTCAAGTCTCAGCTCCGTGTGGGTGGTTGACGGGCCGCGGCGACCGGGCCGTGGCCGGCGGACGGCCGGGAATGCCACGCCGGGCGCTCGTCCCCGTCCGAGCGCCCGGCGTGGGTGTGGGCGGGGCCGGTGGCGCGGTGGGTGCTCGTCCCCGTCCGAGCGCCGGACCGCGCGTCGCCGACCCCGCCGTATCACCGCCCCCGGAGCCCCGCGCTGATGACCCTGCCGGTCTGTCGCGCGGTCTCCGCGAGCCGTTCCAAGTGGTGCGCCGGGTCGGTGAGGACGCACAGGGCCGCCACGGGAGTTCCGCGCAATCCCAGCAGCGGCACCGCCGCGCAGCACACCCCGGTCACCACTTCCTCCCGGTCGAACGCGGCGCCGCGCTCCCGTATCGCGTCGGCGTCCGCCGCCCAGGACGCGGGGAGCGGCCCCAGCAGGGAGGCCGGCGCGGTCGTGGCGACCAGGACCTTGCCCGCCGCGGTGAACCACGGCCAGGTCATCCGGGTGCCCAGCGGCTCGGGCCGTTGGGTGTCGTCGGGACACCACTCGACCATCAGCGTCTCGCCCTTCCACAGCACGGCGATCCCCACCGTCGTGCCGGTGAGCTTCGCCAGCCGGCGCATCGGTTCCCGCGCGGCGGAGCGCAACCGGGGATGCGGCTGCCACGCGCGCCCCAGGCGGAACATCCGCGGGCCCACCCGGTAACTTCCCCCGCACCGTTCGACCGCGCCCAGGTCCGCCAGTTGTTCCAGCAGGCGGTACGCGGTCGTCTTGGGCAGCCCGCACTCGGACGCCAGCCTGGTCGGCCCCGCCTGTACGGCCCGCTCCACCGCCTCCAGCAGCGCGAAGGCGCCCTCCAGCACACTCCTTCCGCCGGCGCTTTCCCTGGTGGCCGGTAAGGTCTCCGGCCGCCGTACCGGCACCCGTGTCTCCGGTGCCATCACTCCTTGTGTGATCACACGTCTCGCCCCCGTTTGCCTGTTGCGCAGCCGCCAGGCGACGGCCCTGCCGTCGTGCCGGGACGGGACGCGGTCGGCGGCCCGTCCGTTCCCCAGCAGATTCGCACCGGTGTGTGACCGGAAACCTTGTCGAAGGCTTGTCGCGCCGCGCACGCGTCTGTGAAAGAAAGGAGGAGGCTTTGTGTAGGGGGGAGGTGCACACCATGGTGGACGTGCAGTTGCTCGGGCCCGTGGAACTGTCGGCGGAAGGGCACGCGGTGGAGGTGGGCCCGCCCCAACGTCGCACCGTGATGGCCGCGTTGGCCGTGGACATCGGCCGGCCCGTCGCGGTCGACGTCGTCATCGAGCGGGTCTGGGGCCCGCGTGCCCCGGACGGCGCGCGCGGCGCGGTGCACGCCCATGTCGCGCGGATACGGCGGGTGTGCGAGCGGGCCGCCGAGACCTCGCGGGATCCCTTATTACTCGTGCGCCGTTCCGGCGGATATCTGCTGGAGGCGCGCCCGGACCAGGTGGACGTGTACCGCTTCCGGCAGTTGGTCGACCAGGCGCGGGCGGCGGGACCGGCCGACCCGGTGCGGGCCGTGCTGCTGCGCGAGGCGCTCGACCTGTGGCGCGGCGAGCCGCTGTCCGGGCTGAACGGGGAGTGGGCGGCCCGGATGCGCGAGGCCTGGCGGCGACAGCATCAGGACGCCGCCGTCGGCTGGGCCCGCGCGGAGCTGCGCCACGGCGATCCCGCCCCCGTCATCGGCCCGTTGACCGGCCTGCTCGGCGAGTACCCGCTCGCCGAACCCCTCGCCGAAGCCCTGATGCGGGCCCTGCACGAAACCGGCCGCAGCGCGGAGGCCCTCGACTGCTATGCCGCCGTCCGCAAACGCCTCGCCGAGGAACTGGGCACGGACACCGGACCGGCCCTGCGCCAGCTCCACCAGTCGATCCTGCGCGGCCACCGCTCCACCGCGACCCCACGCCCCCAGCCGTCGGCGGTGATACGCCAGACCGAGCATCCTGCCCAACTCCCCATGTCCGTACGAGGGTTCACCGGCCGCGACGGCGAACTGGCCCGCCTCGCCACGATCCTCGCCTCGGCCGAGGGCGAGTCCGCCGCCGTGGTCATCTCGGCGGTGTCGGGCATGGCGGGCGTCGGGAAGACCGCCCTCGCGGTGCACTGGGCACGCCGGGTCGAAAGGGCGTTCCCCGACGGGCAGTTGTACGTGAACCTGCGGGGATTCGACCCGCAAGGGGCGCTGGTGCAGCCGACCGAGGCGGTACGCGGCTTCCTGGACGCACTCGGGGTACGGCCGGAGCGCGTGCCACCCGGCCTGGAGGCCCAAGTCGGCCTGTACCGGAGTCTGTTGACGGGGCGTCGGATGATGGTCGTCCTAGACAACGCCCGTGACGAGGAACAGGTCCGCCCGCTGCTGCCGGGCGCCGTCGGCTGCATGGCCCTGGTGACCAGCCGGAACCGTCTGACCGGGCTGGCCGCGACCGAGGGCGCCCATCTCCTCGCCGTGGACCCGCTGACACCGGCCGCCGCACGGAACGTCCTCGCGGAACGGCTCGGCGTGGGCCGGGTCGCGGCCGAACCGGCGGCGGTGGCCGACCTCGTCACCTGGTGCGCGGGACTGCCCCTCGCGCTGGCCGTGGTCTCGGCACGAGCCGCCGCGCAACCGCACCAGCCCCTGGGAACACTCGCGGAGGAACTCCGGGAAGCGGGCGGCCGGTTGGACGCCCTGGACGGCGGCGAGGAGTCCAGCCAGGTACGGGCGGTGTTCTCCTGGTCCTACAGCGCGCTCAGCCCCGCCGCGGCCCGCCTGTTCCGCCTGCTGGCCCTGCACCCCGGACCCGACCTGGACCAGCGCGCGGCGGCCGCACTGGCCGACGTACCGCCCGAGCGCGTCCGACCGCTGCTGGCCGAACTGACCGTCGGCCACTTGCTGGTCGAGCACGCCCCGGGGCGCTACGCCTTCCACGACCTGCTGCGCGTCTACGCAGCGGAACTCGTCATCGCCTACGACGACGAGTGGGAACGCCGGTCCGCGCGGCACCGGATGATGGACCACTACCTCCACTCCGCGCGGGCCGCCGACGTACTCGTGACCCCGCAGCCCAACCCGGTGGAGGCACCCGCGCCCAGACCCGGGGCGAACCCGGTCGAGTTCGAGGACTACGACCGGGCACTGGCCTGGCTCGTCGCCGAACACCCGGTGCTGCTCGCGCTCGTACGACAGCCCCAGCCCGGCTTCGACGCCCACGTCTGGCGGCTGGTCACCGTCCTGACCACCTTCCTGGACCGGCACGGCTACTGGCAGGCGCTGCTGACCGCCGGGCACCGCGCACTGGCGGCGGCCGAACGGGAGGGCGACCTGACCGGCCGGGCGGGTGCCCACCGCGGACTGGGGCTGGCCCTGGACCGGTTGAAGTGCCCGGAACCCGCCCGCGAGCACTATCTGCGGGCCCTCGAACTCTTCGCCGCGGCCGGCAGCGACGCCGGCCAGGCCCGCACCCACCAGCACCTCTCGCGGATGTCCGGGGGCCAGGGCAACGCCGAACGCGCGCTGGAACACGCCTACCGGAGCCTGGAGCACTACCGGGCCGCGGGCGACCGGGCGGGACAGGCCGCCGCGTTGAACCACATCGGCTGGCGGCTGGCGCACCTCGGCGACCATCTCCGCGCACTCGGACACTGCGAACAGGCCCTCGAACTCGCCCGGGCGGCCGGGGACGTGGACGGACAGGCCCACATCTCCGACAGCCTGGGCTACATCCACCACCAACTCGGCGGCTACCAACAGGCAGTTGACCGTTACCGGCAGGCGGCCCAGTTGTTCCACGCGACGGGGGAGCGGCACAGCGAGGCGGCCTGTCTCACGTGCCTCGGCGACAGTCATCGCAGCGCGGGCCAGTCCGACGCGGCCCGCGAGGTGTGGATCCGCGCGCTCGCCCTGACCACCGAACTCGGCCTGCCCGACGACGATCCCATCCGCGCCGGGTTGCGGGACCGACTCGGGGACGGCCCACTGCCGTAGCGGCCGGGTCTCTCAACTCATGTGCACCGCGCGGCCGTTGTATTCGGCACCGGGGACTGTCGTGCGCGGCCTGAGGCGGTGGCTGAGGGCGATACCCACGGCCGTGCAGGCGCAGGTCAGCCACCAGGTGGAGTGCCAGTTGCCAGTGCGGGTGGCCAGCCAGGCGGCGACGGTGGGGCCGACGAAGCTGCCGGCGTTGAACAGTTGCTGGATCAGGCCCATCGTGGCCGGGGCCGAACCGCCGACGGGCGTCAGCTCACCGATCATGCGCAGCAAGGTCGCCGGTATCGCACCACCGGTCAGCGAGAAGACCGTGACACACGCGAACTGCCCAGCTGTACCTGCCGGGACGCCGCGCCAGTCGACGGCGAAGGCCAGCACCGACGTGACGGCCATGAGGGCGAACGCGGGGACGATGAGCGAGCGGGTCGGCAAACCGCGCTTCATGAGTGCGGCCGTGGTGATCGAGCCGACGGCGTTCGCCGCACCGACCACGGCACTGAGGACCCCTGGCCAACTGCCCGTCATCCCACCGCCGCGATAGATGGTGGGCAGGAACCCGACCACGGCCATCCACGGCAGGGTGTAGCAGGCGAACACGAGCCCGGCCGTCCAAGGGGCGGCGGACCGGACGGTACGGCCGATACGGGCGAGGGCGTTCGCCGCGCCGCGCACGCCACCCGCCTCGTCACGGGGAACACGGGCCAGGACCCACGGCAGCGGCGCCAGCGCGATCACGGCCATGCCCCACCACCACACCCGCCACGACAGCACCTGGAGAGCCAGCGCGCCGACGATGAGCCCGGCGAAGGTGGAGATGCCCTGGTAGGCGCCCCAGAAGCCCATGGCCGTGGTGAAGCGGCCGGGGGGAGCGGTGCGCCGGATCAGCCCCGGGCCGGTCACCGCGACCAGGATGAAACCGGCCCCCTCGACCGCCCGCGAGACCAGCAGCGGCGCCGCCGACCAGGCGAAGCCACCGCCGACCGAACCGACGAACAGCAGGACCAGCCCGCCGCTCAGACAGCGTCGCTCACCGATCAGTTCCGCCAACAGCGAGACGCCAAGTCCCCCGAGCATCCCGGCCAGTTGGACGATCCCGAGCAGTGTCCCGGCCTGCACCAGGCTCAGCGACAGGTCGTGCCGCAGGAACGGGACGGCGGGCGGCACCTTCCACACCTGCAGCCCGGCGGCGACGCCGGCGGCAACGATGACGATCCAGGAACTACCGGTGCCGGAAGCGGGTGTCTTCGAGGCCATGGCGGGCGGTCCTTCATCAGGGCGGAGGGGTGAATGGCCCATCAGATTGACCACATCGCGGGTCATACGCGCAATACAGGGTCCATGTGGTGCGACAGATGCTCAATGGTCTGGATGCCTGGTGGCAGAATGCTCACCATGACACTGGTGGACCCCTTGGACGCCCGGATCATCCTGGCCCTGGACGACGACCCGGACGCGACGATCCTCGCCCTGGCCCAGACCCTGGGCGTGGCCCGGAACACCGTGCACGCCCGGCTGCGGAGGATGGCCGCCGAGGGCGTACTCAAGCCCGTCAGCCGACGTGTCGACCCCGCCGCCCTCGGATACGGCCTGGTGGCGTTCATGTCGCTCGCGGTGAGCCAGGCCGAGCCGGAGAGCGTCCACGAGGGTCTGCTCGACCTCCCCGAAGTCATCGAGGTCCACTACACCACCGGCGACGCCGACCTCCTCGCCCATGTCGTCGCCAAGGACACCGCTGACCTGCATCGGATCACCAAGGCGATCCTGGCCATCGACGGAGTCGACCGGACCAGCACCGCCATCTCCTTGGCCGAGGTCATCCCGTACCGACCCCGGGCCCTGTTGCAGCGCCTGGCGAAGCGGCGAGCCACCTAGAGGTCCAGCTCCAGCACCGGGGAGTCGCAGCGGCTCACGCAGATCATCATCGTGGTGGCGGTGGGGCGTTCGGACGGCTCGATCACCGTGTCGCGGTGGTCCGGGAGTCCGGCCGTGACCGGTGTCTCGCAGGTACCGCAGTAGCCCTCCTCGCAGGAGTACGGCACGTCGGGGAGTTTCTCGCGGACGACGTCCAGCACGGAACGGTCGGCGGGCACGGTCAGCCGCAGGCCCGAGCGGCTCAACACCACCTCGAACTCACCGCCATCGACATTGAGTTGATCTGAGTTCGTGTCGTCGCCTGCCGTGAAGCGTTCGAGGTGCGGTGACCGTGCCGGATCGGCCGTACGGCACAGGGCCGTCACCGCGTCGAGCATCGGTTGCGGGCCGCAGGCGTAGACGGCGTACGTGGGCGGGGTGGCGGCGAGTTCGGCGGCCAGGTCCGGGAGGCCCGCCTCGTCCTGCGGCAGGAGTCGCACGCGGTCGCCGCCCAGCTCCACCAACTCCTCGGCGTACACGAGCCGGGAACGGTCGCGGGCGCCCAGGACCAGCCGCCAGGGCAGGCCGCGCGCGGTGAGTTCGCGGGCCATCGGCAGCAGCGGGGTGACGCCGATACCGCCGGCCAGCAGGAGATAGCCGGGCGCGGGTACCAACGGGAACCTGTTGACCGGCTCGCGCACCTCCAACTCCCTTCCCACCAGTGCGGTTTCGTGGATCTCCCGGGAGCCACCACGCCCCTCGGGCACGCGGTGCACGGCGACCGTCCACGCCTCGGTGTCCGTCACGTCCCCGCACAGCGAGTAGGGCCGCCGCAGCCCCGAGGGCAGGGTCAACTCCACGTGCGCGCCCGGCTCCCAGGACGGGAGAGCGCCGCCGGTGGGCCGGGTGAGGCGCAGTTCCACCACGTCTTGGGCGATCCAGCGGGCCTGCCGGACCAGGAGCCGCTCAGTGGTCGCGCCAGGCGAGCCGAGGTCAGAAGACACGGAAGTACTCCCGCTGTTCCCAGTCGGTCACCTCTTGGCTGAAGCGGGTGATCTCGGCACGCTTGATGCTCGTGTAGTACGCCACGAAGTCCTTGCCGAGCCGGTCGGCGAGCATGCGGTCGGCCTCCAGCGCGTCCAGGGCCTCGCCGAGCGAACGGGGAAGCGGTTCGGCGTGTGCCGCGTAGGGTTCGTCGGCGGCGGGACCGGGTTCCAGGCCACCGGCAACTCCCTCCAGTCCGGCGGCGAGTTGGGAGGCGAGGTAGAGATAGGGGTTGGCGGCCGGTTCACCGATCCGGTTCTCCAGCCGGGTGGTTGACGGGCTGTCACCCAGGACGCGCACCATCGCCCCGCGGTTGTCGCGCCCCCACACCGCACGGTCCGGCGCCAACGACAGCGAGCGAAAACGCTTGAAACCGTTGAGAGTTGGGGTCGAGAACGCGCTGGTGGCTCGTGCGTGCCGGAGCAACCCGCCGAGGAAGGCGGATCCGTACGGTGACAGCGGCGGCCCGGACGCGGTGAGTTGGGCGCCCTCCGGCGCGAAGACACCTACCCCGTCCCGCAGCACGCTCTGGTGCAGATGCCAGCCGCTGGAGAACACGCCTGGGAGGTGGGGGCGGCACATGAAGGTGGCGTGGTGGCCGTGGCGGGCGGCGACCTGTTTGACGGCGCTGCGCAGCAGCACCATCGCGTCGGCCGTGCCCAGTCCGTCGGCGGGCTGGAGGGTCAACTCGACCTGGCTCGGGCCGAATTCCACCTCCAGGCTGCGCAACGGCAGTCCCAGGCCCTCGATGTTCGAGCGCAGCACGTCGAGGATGGGGTCGAGTTCGTCGTAGCGCAGCTCGCTGAGGTACTGGTAGCCGTGGTTGAGCATGCCGACCTCGGGTGCGGCGCCGGGCTGGCCCTGGTCGCCGGGGCCCAGACGGGGATCGTCGAGCCGGAAGAGGTGGAACTCCACCTCCAGGCCGGTCCGGTACGTCAGTCCCTCGGCCTGGTCGAGGACCGAGCGCAGCACCCCGCGTGTGCACAGGGGGACCGGTGTGCCGGAGGTGAAGCGCAGGTCGCACAGCAGCCAGCCCGTGCTCGGTGACCACGGCAGCATCCGGAAGGTCAGTGGGTCGGGCACCATCACCATGTCGGCGGCGCCGCGCAGTTCGGGCAGCCCGAGCGGCGTCTCCTTGGTGAACAGCGGGAACACGGTTCGCCCCGAGGTGTCCTTGGCGAGGAGGGAGGAGGCGATGCCGGTGCCGTCGCGCAGCACGTTGGGGAGTTCGCCCAGGGTGACGGTCTTGCCGCGCAGCAGTCCGTGCTGGTCGGCGAAGACCAGCCGGACCACCGACATCCCGCCGCTCTCGGCGCGTTCCTGTATCTCCCGTGCGGCGGCGGCCTGTTCGGCGTTCCACAGGCCGTGCCGTTCGATGAATCCCACGCCGCTCAGCCGTCCGTTCCCAGCGGCTGCGCCCAACTGCTGTCGGCGCGCTGCTTGTCGGTGACGGCCGTCCAGTGCTCCAACCAGCCCTCGGTGGGACCGATCCCGTCCAACGCGACCGGTCCGTACAGCCGCCCCGCCTCCTCGGCCGGCAGCACCAGCGGCGGATCCTCGCCGCGCTCGACGGCGGTGATGGCCTCGCCGAGCATCCGCCGGTACATCACGATGGCCTTGTCGGAGCGGCCCAGATGCTCGCGGGTACGGTCCTGCACGGACCCCTGACCCTCCACCGCCCACTGGTCGTGCACGTTGATGTCGAAGCCGAGCCCGGTGTACGTCGTCGTGCGCTGCTCCGCCGGGTCGTAGCCGTAGCCGTTCGCGCGGCCGAAGCGCGGCCGGTAGTCGGGCAGGGTGACCGCGCCGACCCGCTGCCGGCGCATCTCCGCCTGGTCCACCGGGCCGCCGACACTGGTGAACAGGGCATACCAGTAACTGGAGTTGTCGTCGATCGGCACATGCCACTGGGTGATCGCCGTCTCCGCGTCCAGCGGGATGTGGAAGGCGTGCGGAAACACCTGGTGGGTGATGCGGACATGGGTACGGCTGCCGTCCATCGGCAGGCCCTGGGTGTCCGTACCGTCGAGCGTGCGGCGGGCGGTGAGGCGGATGCCGTACGGGGTGCGGGCGGCGTCGATGTCGGGGCGGCCGTACTCGCGCAGGATCTTCGTCATCGGGAGGTCGGTGCCCTGGGAGGCGGCGCGGAACTGTTTGCCGTAGCTGTCGGCCGGGTCCTCGTCCTGGAAGAAGCGGTGGAGGTAGGAGGCGTGGGCCGGGTCGATGCCGACCTCCAGGGCCTGGAGCCAGTTGCACTCCAGGAGCCCTTTCCAGGCGAAGGCGTGGTCGGCGGGGGCCTGGAAGCAGTCCAGGGCGGGGAGTTGGGGCGGTTCGCCGGGGCCGAGGTAGCCCCAGATGATGCCGTTGATCTCGCGGACCGGGTAACTGCCCAGCCGGACACGGGACTTGAGCGGACTGTCGACGGGCTCGGCGGGGGTGTCGAGACAGGAACCGTCACGGGCGAAGAGCCAGCCGTGGAAGCAGCAGCGCAGTCCGCCGTCCTCCAGCCGGCCGAGCGCCAGGTCGGCACCGCGGTGCGGGCAGCCGCGGTCGACGAGACCGAGTTCGCCGTGCTCGTCGCGGAACAGGACCAGGTCCTGGCCCATCACCTTGGGCGCCACCAGCGGCCGTGCGCCGTCGAGTTCCTCGCTGAGGGCGATCGGCTGCCAGTAGCGGCGCATCCACTCACCGGCCGGAGTACCGGGTCCGGTCCGGGTGAGCCGTGTGTTCTCTTCCTCGCGCATGGGTCGCCTTTCGGGGGAGGGGAGGCGCGGTCAGCCGCAGCAGTGGTCCGGAGCCGAAGGACTGGGCGTGTGGCAGGAGTTGGGGGCGGGCACGTCCAGGGCCGGGTTGCGGTCGAAGAAGCCGTCGGGCTCCAGACGCAGCCGGGCCTTGGCCACCGGCATCACCGGCCACTCCTCGGGGCGCGGGAAGTGGTGCGAGCCGACCGTGGCCCACAGCACGAGGTCCGTGCCGTCCAACGACCGGTTCTCCTCCTGCCACTTGTGCACACCGTCCGCGCCGGGCTCGGCCTGGTTCGGGTACTCGCCGCCGACGAAGCGCCGGTCCGCGTCGTAGGCCGTCGCCCACAACTGCCGCCCCACGAAAGGCGCTCGGCGCGCACACACGCTGTCCTCGCGCACCGGCAGTACCGCCGTGTTCTCCAAGTGCACGCGATACGCGGTCGGTTCGCCCATCCGGTTGCGGGACTCGGTGCTCTCCACCCGCCAGTGCAGCGCGCGGGACGGGTCGGTGCGCCGGGCGCCCTCCGACTCGCTGAGGATCGGACGCAGCACGGTCCGGGCCGCGTTGCCGTACGGATCGAGCACGGGGTCGGGCTCGTGCTCGGCGGTGACCTCGACCAGCCGGTTGGGATCGCCGTCCACCGCCATGTCGAGGCGGACGCTGAAGAAGTGCTGGTGGTTGGTGACCGCGACGTTCGGCGCGACCCGGCGCGCGTACGGCGTCGCCTCGTCCTCCTCGACGCCGGTGGCGGAGAGGATGCCGGTCATCTTGATCTCCAGCATCACCGAACCGTCCTGGTACAGCGACCAGTAGAAGCCGTAGTCGTAGTTGGCGACCGTCGCGAACGCCGAGATGATCAGCCGGCGCGAACGGCGCACCTCCGTACGGCCCGTGCGGCCGTCGTGGTGCTTCCAGAGGATGCCGTCGTCCTCCTCGTGCACGCAGACCGCGTTGGGGATGAGGCGGGGGACGCCGTCGCCGCCGAGCACCGCCGCGTCGAAGTACTGGATGACACCGAGGCAATCGCAGCCCAGGGCAAGGGAGTTGGTGAGCGGGCCCGCGCCGTACTCGCCCCAGTCGAAGAAGTTCTTGCGGTACTGGGTGGACGCGGTGTCGAAGTACGGGACGTACATCTCGTTGACGGCCGCACGCCGGATCACCTGACGCGGACCCTTCCCGGCCGCGGCGAACGCGAGGTCGTGCAGCACCAACCCCTCGCGATGACTGAAGCCGACCCGGACGGACCAGCCCTGCCAGTCGATCCGCTGCCCGGTGACGGTGAAACTCGGCCCCTCCGGCTGGACGACCTCCAGCGGCTTCAGCCCCGCCCGCTCGTCGACCGTCCCGGCCGCGAACACGCCCGGCTCCTCCGACAGCGGCACCACCCCGTGATCCTCGATGTGCAGGATCTCCATGGTCTCCATGTCGATGATCGGCACCACGCCCTGCACCGGGCGGGCGTAACCGTTGTCGTCCTCGGAGGTCCGGTGCCAGACACTGCCCCAGGTCAGCCGCCGCCCCGCGTACTCGGGCGGCTCGAATCCGCCGATCGACTCCGGGTCCACCATCACCAGCGACACGTCGTGGATACCGCGCAGTGCCAGCGCCTCCCGGAAACGCGGGTCCGCCCGGCACGCGGCTGCCGCTTGTCGGGCCTCCTCGGAGGAACAGCCGGGGCTGCGGATGTCCAACTCCCGCCAGGCGGTGGTCTGCGGCTTGTCGCCGAGTTCCAGATCGACCTCGAAGGCGTGGCGCGTGGAGGTGGAGAACACGACCGCGCGGGCCCGCCGCGCGTCCCCGGGCGCGGCACGCCGGGCATGGTCCTCGTCCAGTGCCACACCCCAGAAGCGCGCGTCGTCGGGGACCCGGGTGTCGGCCCTCAACACCCCTACGGCAGCGGCCAGTTCGGCGACGGTGAGCGGGTCCAGCGGATGGGGTGCGTCGGCCGGTACGGGTTCGGGGGCGAGAGTGCTCACTGCGGGTTTCCTTCCAAGGTGATGCCGCCGTCGGCGCGCGGATCGGAGGCGCCGTCCAGCCGACCGCCGGCGGACAGTCGTACGGCCTGGGTGTGACCGGCCAGATCGGTACGGCCCGGCGCCACGACGACCGGAACCACCGACGGGAACGCGCCCGCCGGGACGGACCCGGGCTCGGCCAGCAGGGTCTGCGTCTCGTGGCCGATGTCGCGGGCGCCGACCACCCACCGCGGCCGGTCCAGTACGGCGACCGGATCGGCGGCCGGATCCATCAGGTCGGGCACGGTCTGGGCGAGGATCTGCGGCTGCGCCCGACCGCCCTGACAACCGGCCGCGAGCAGCAATTCGGCGGACCGGCCGAGCACCGGGCACAGGGTGTGCGGCGGCCGCAGCCCCGGGCCGATGAGTGCCGGATGACCGGGCAGCAGACTGAACGCCGAGCCGCGATTGTGCAGCACGATCCCGGTCTCCGGTTCGCAGATCCCGGAACCGAAGGTCTGGTACACGCTCTGGATCAGGGAGACGGCCAGCCCGGAAGCGTCAACGGCGGTGATCGCGACGGTGTCCCCGGCGGGCCGGAAGGACGGCTCGGGCGGACGCGCACCGGCGAGTGCGGCCGGCCGCAGCAGTCCGTCCAGGTCGATGGGCGAGGGACCGAGCGGGTCACCCAGCAGCAAGTCCCGTGCTGCCGAGGCGTCTTGGCAGCGGGCAGCCAGCGCACCGGTGCGCTCCGGCCCGGACAGCTTCGCCACCGACGCGGCGGTCTCCAGCACGGCCAGCAGACTCGCCCCCTGGCTCGGCGGCGGCACGGTCCACCAGCGAGTTCCGGCCACCTCCAGCGTCAACGGCTCGACGTCCGACGCCTGATGGGCCGCGAGATCGCTCGCGGTGAGCGGACTCCCGACCCTCCGCAGCCCGTCCGCGAGTGCCTCGGCGACCGCGCCCCGGTAGAAGGACGACGGATCGTCGGCGAGTGCCCTTAGTACGGCGGCCAGTTGGGGCTGGGGGAGCGGGTCGCCCTCGTCGAGCGGCGCGCCGTCGGGACCGGTCAGGAGTGCGCTGAGCCCCGGGTCCGCGGCGATCTGCGGGGCTCGTTCGCGTACGGCACGCGCCAGACCCGCCGATACGGTGGCCCCGTCCGCCGCCAACTCGGCGGCATCGCGCAACGCGTCGCCCAGCGCGCCGGGCGTGCCGTAGGCCTCGGCGAGCGCGGCCCAACCCGCCACCACACCGGGCACGGTCACCGTCTGCGGCCCCTGCGCGGGCATCCGCTCGTCGGCGGCGCGCAGTGCCTCCACGTCTACGGCCTGTGCGGCGGCCCCCGCCGAGATCACCGCGCGCACCGAGCCGCCGGGGGCGTGCACGAGGGCGATCAAGTCGCCGCCCAGGGAGCACTGGTGGGGGTAGACGACGGTGAGGGCGGCGGCGGCCGCGAGTGCCGCGTCCACGGCGTTGCCGCCTCGCTCGGCCGCGCGCCGGGCCGCCGTCAGCGCCGCCGGGTGCGGTGCGGCCAGGATCAGCGGGGAGGCGGCTGTCATGCCGCGTCCCTCGGGAGCAACACCGTGCGGGAGGGGGCGGCTTCGGCGCCCTGGAGGGGCAGGGGGAGGGAGAGCATGTCGTAGACCCCGGCGGGTGTGTGGAGCAGGTCCACGACCTCCAGGATCAACACCTCGGCGGCGCACAGGAGTTGGTGGGTCTCCCAGTGGGTCGTGTAGGCGACGGCCTCGATGCTCAGGTAGTCGATGCCCGCGGTGCGCACCCCGGCCTCGATGAGGCGTTCCGCGCCGTCCGGGGCCAGTCCGACCCACTCGCGGGCCTTCCACGGGCTGCGCAGGACGCCCTCGGAGTTGCTGGTGCGCAGCAGTACGCGTTCCTCGGTGCCGAGGCCGGCCGCGTCGAGGTCGGCGGCGGTGATCTGTTCCTTGACGTGGGTGAGGTCGAGGACCCGCGCGGTGCCGTTGAGGGCGGTCAGGTCGAGTCGGTCGACCGTCTTGCCGCCGTCGATGAAGTGGGCCGGAGCGTCGATATGGGTGCCGGTGTGGGCGCCGATGCGCCAGCGGCTCACGTTGGAGGGATCGCCCGCGGTGCGGGACTCGACGATCTCCACCTCGGGGCGGCGGCCCCAGTGGAGCATGCCGGGATGGATGGGAACGGACACGTCGATCGCCTTCGCGAAGTCCAGATTCATGCGGCCCTCCTATTGGATGCGGATATCATGGAAGTGGATCCAAAAACGTGTGGCTGTGGACGCCCTAGGCCGCGTGGGAAACTGCTCCACCACCGCGCACCCCCCGACCGCTCCCCAGAAGGGTTTGACCGACTCCGATGACGCCCCAGACTGACGAGAGTCCCCTCGTCGACGACATCGCGGCCCGCATCCGCGCGCGGATCATGAACGGCGAGCTGGCGATCGGCAAACCGCTGCGCCAGGCGGCGCTGGCCACCGAGTTCGGCGTCAGCCGCACACCGGTGCGCGAGGCGCTGCGCCAACTGCAGAACGGCGGACTGATCGAGATGCAGCCGAACCGTGGTGCGGTGGTGCGGGTGCCCGCGCCCTGGGAGGTGCGCCAGGCCTACGAGGTGCGGGCCGAGCTGGAGGGCATGGCGGCCCGGCGCGCCGCTTCCCGGATCACGGAACGTGGGCTCGCCGCTCTGCGAGAGCACAACGCGGTGCTCTGCGAGGCGGTGGTGCGGGCCGCCGGTGAGAGGACAGGGGGTGGCAGCGCCGACGGCGGGAGTACGGCGGGTGGGAGCACCGCGACGACCGCCGCCAACGACTGTTTCCACACGGTCATTTGCGAAGCCGCCGACAATCCCTGGCTGACCCGGATGATCGACCGGATCAACGAGAGCTTCCCGCGCAACGTGTCCTCGCTCGCCCTCGCCGGTGACGAACGCCACCGGCAGCTGAACATCCGTCAGCACGAGGCGGTGATCGAGGCGTTGGCCGCGCACGACGCCGACCGAGCCGACGCGTTGATGCGCGAGCACGTCATCAGTTCCGGCGAGCATCTGACGGCCTGGTACGAGCGCCGTTCCCAGACCGTCTTCCACGGCTGACCGGCGGGCCCTCACGGGGTACCGCCGGGAAACAGCCGGGCCGGGGAGAGGAAGTCCAGGTCCGGGCGGGCGATTCCGCAGACGAGGTCGGCCAGCGCCTCGCCGATCGCCGGTCCGAACTTGAACCCGTGCCCGGAACAGGCCGACGCCACCAACACCTGCGGTACGCCCGGCACTTCGCCGACGACGAAACGCCGGTCGGCGGTCATCGTGTAGAGACAGGTCAGGCTCTCGGTCACGGGCCCGACGCCGGGCAGGACCTGGGCCACCGCCTCGGCCAGCAGGGCGAGTTCGTCGGCGGTCGCTTCGGGGCGGGGCGCCTGTGGGTCCCAGAGGGGACCGCTGTCCAGTCCTGCCTTGACGCCACGTCCGTCGGTCGCGGGGAACCCGTACAGGAGACCCTGCGGCAGATCGACGGAGAAGCTGCCGAGGCCGGAGGGACCGAGCGGGCCCGTCGGGTCGGCGGCGAAGTAGGCGTTGACGATGCGAGTGACCGTCAGATGCGGTGCGAGGGACGGGACTTGGGCCGCCGTCCAGGGACCGGTGCACAGCACCAGGCGGCGGGTGCGCAGGACGGTCTTGCCGGTGCGGACCACGACCTCGTCGCCGTCCGGTTCCCAGCCGAGGACGGGGGCGTGGTCGTGGATGTGCGCGCCCGAGCGTTCGGCCAGGGCCAGTTGGGCGCGCAGTGTCTCCTGCGCGTCGATGATGCCGGCGCGCGGATCGTGAACGGCCGTGAAGCCGGAGGGCAGTCGCAGTCCCGGGAAGATCCGTGCCGCCTCGTCGGCATCGACCTGGCGGCAACCGGGGCCGCGGAGCGGGTCGGGGCGGTCCTCCGGCGCCGCGTACAACCCGCCGGTGATGTCGAGCAGTTGGGCCTTGGAGGTGCCCTCCAGCTCCGACCAGGCTCGGTAGGCGGTGTCGACCAGGGCGTCCCAGTCCGGGTGGGGGTAGGCGCGGCGGATCATCCGGGTCTCCCCGTGCGAGGAACCCAAGTCGTGGCCCAGTCCGTACTGTTCGAGCCCGAGGACGTCGAGTCCGCGCGCGGCCAGGTGATGTAGAGCGGCGCTGCCGTGTACGCCCAGGCCGACCACGATGGCGTCGTGACAGCGGGAGTTGGGGCGGGGAGCGTACGGGGTGAGGGCAGGGATCGGGCCGGTGGCTGCGGGTGACGATGCGGGCGTTGCGGGATCGGTCCCTGGCGCAGTGACCTCCGCGCCCGAGTCCCGTCGCCCCATGGTCGGCGCCGTCCCGCGCCCGCGCAGGCAGACGATCTCCCGCACCGCCTCCACCAGCGCGTCCAGATCGTCCTCGTCGTTGTAGACGTGGACCGAGGCCCGGACCACCTTGGTCAGCCCCCGATGATCCATGTCCCAGCGGCCGTGGCCCGCCGGGACCGCGATCAAGTGGACCCGGCGATAGGCGAGTTGGCGCTGTACTTCGGAGGCGTCCAAGCCGTCGACCACGAAGGTGACGATGGCACCGCCCGCGGCCGGCGGGTCGGTGACGTGAACGCCCGGGAGTGCGGCGAGGCGTTCCCGCAGTGACGTGGCGAGGGCCGCCAGATGTTGGGCGACGGTGTCGATGCCGAGGGTGCCGAGGTCGGTCAGCGCGGCCCCGAGGCCCAGCCTCAACGCGTGGGCCGCTTCCCAGAGTTCGAAGCGTTTGGCGTCGGGGACCAGTTCCCAGCTGCGTTCGGCGGTCCAGCGGGCGCCCCGGACATCGGGCGCCTCGGGGGCGAGCCGGTCCAGGAGGGGGCGGCGCACCGCGAGCAGGCCCGTGCCGCGTGGGCCGCGCAGGAACTTGCGGCCGGTTCCGATGAGGAGATCGCAGCCGATGGCGCCCATGTCCACCGGCAGTTGGCCGAGCGACTGGGTCGCGTCCAGCAGGTAGGGCACGCCGTGGGCACCGGCCAACGCGCCGATCGCGAGGGCGGGTTCGACCAGCCCCGAGGAGGTCGGGACATGCGCGGCCGTCACCAGCGCGGCCGGTCCCGCGCGCAACGCCGCCTCCAGGGCCTCCAAGTCCACCGCTCCGTCAGGGCCGTTGGGCAGCAGCTCGACCAGGACGCCGTGGTCGCGTTCGACCGACAGCAGGTGCAGCGCGCTGCTCACGTAACTGGAGCGGGCCGCCAACACCCGGTCGCCGGGCCGCAGTCGAAGCGCCGAGACGGCCCGCTGCCAGCCGGCGGTCGCGCTCTCGACGAGGGCGACCTCCTCCAGCCGGGCGCCGAGGAGTTCGGCGGTACGCGCGTAGACGGCCTCCAGGGCGGGAGCCGCGTGTTTCGCGGCCTCGTAGCCGCCGGACAGGCTCTCCGCGCGGAGGTGGTCGATGACCGCCTCGACGGTGCCGTTGGCGAGCAGCGCCGCACCGGCCGAGTTGAAGTGATGGCCGGTGAACGAGCCGGGCGTACGGGCGCGTTCGGCCGCGACGTTCAGGACGCGCGGGGGCGGCGGGTTCGGGGGCGAGGCGGCCGTTCCGGCCGTCACGGGCGCGCTCACAGGGCGATCGTCACGCTCTTGAGCTCGGTGAACCCGTCGACGGCGGCGTCGCCGAGGTCCCTGCCGAGGCCTGACTGCTTCATCCCGCCGAAGGCCACGGCGGGGTCGAACTCGTTGTACGTGTTGACCCACACGGTCCCGGCCTCCAGCGCGGCGGCGGTGCGATGGGCGCGGGCCAGGCTGCCGGTCCAGACGCCGGCGGCGAGGCCGTACTCGCTGTCGTTGGCCAGCGCGATCGCCTCCTCCTCGCTGTCGAAGGGCATGATCGTGGCGACCGGGCCGAAGATCTCCTCCCGGGCGATCCGCATGTCGGGGCTGACCTCCGTGAACACCGTCGGCGGCACGAACCAGCCCGGCCCGTCCGGGAGCTCACCGCTCACGGCCACCGCGGCGCCCTCGGCGCGCCCGAGTTCGACGTAGCCGGTGACGCGGTCGTACTGCTCCTGCGACACCAGCGGACCGATGTTGATCCCGCCCGACAACCCCGGGCCGATCCGCAGCGCCTCCACCGCCGGCACCAGCCGGTCCAGGAACTCCTTGACGATCGCGCGCTCCACCAGCAGCCTGCTGCCCGCCGTGCACATCTGCCCGGAGTGCCCGAACACCGCGCGCACCGCGTTCGGTACGGCGGCGTCGAGATCGGCGTCGGCGAAGACGATGTTGGGGGACTTGCCGCCGAGTTCGAGCGTGAGCCGCTTCAACGACGGTGCCGCCGCGGCCATGATGTGCCGTCCGACCTCGGTCGACCCGGTGAAGGACACCTTGGCGACGCCGGGGTGGGCGACCAGTTCCGCACCTGTACGGCCGTCGCCCGTAAGGACGTTGACCACGCCTTCGGGCACGCCCGCTTCCAGACACAGCGCGGCCAGTCGCAGCGCGGTGAGCGGGGTCTGCTCGGCCGGCTTCACCACGACCGTGCAACCGGCGGCCAGGGCCGGGGCGAGCTTCCAGGCCGCGATCATGAAGGGGAAGTTCCACGGCAGTACGGCGGCCACCACGCCCACCGGTTCGCGGACGCTGTACACATGCCGGTCGGGGCCGCCCGCGTGCACGGTGCCCTCCAGCCGGGTCGGGGTGCCCGCGAAGTGCCGGATGGCCTGGAGCCCCAACTCAACATCACCACGGGCGCGTTCGATGGCCTTGCCGTTGTCCAGCGTGTCCAGCACGGCCAGTTGCTCGGCGTCGCGCTCCACCAGGTCGGCGAGGCGCAGCAGGACGTCACGGCGTTGCCGGGGCGGCAGTCCGCGCCAACGGCGGTCGCGGTGCGCGGCGTTGGCCGCCTCGACCGCCGCCGACACCTCGGCGGGGCCCGCCTGCGCGACCGTGGTGAGCTGTTCCCGGGTGGCGGGGTCGAGCACCGGGATGCGTTCGGTCGCGGTGCCGGTGGTCCACTCGCCGCCGATGAGCATGGGCTCGCAGTCCGGCAGATGCGGGATGTCGATACTGGGGTCCACCTTGCTCTCCTTCACGCCTGGCGTCCGGGACGGTGGGTGGGGTCGGGCCACGGCTCACGGACCGCCGTGGACACCGCCCGGGCTGTGGTCAGGACGCAGCGATCGAACTCCGCCTCGCCGTGCTTGGAGTTGGCGTCGGTCACGTCCCGGCCCCAGACCCCGGTCTCGCTGACCTGGTCCATGCGGTAGTCCCAGAACGAGTCGACGTCGACGTGGGAGGTGGCCCGGTCCATCCGGACCAGCTCCGGCGCGAGGTGCAGCATCACGGACGTCTCGAAGAAGTTGGCGTGCATCAACGCCCGGCCGTAGGTGACATGTCCGTCGACCTCGGGACCCGGGTACATGGTCACGTACCCCAACGCCCTCACGCGAGCGTCCCGATGACGGACCCTCAGTTTCTCGGCCGACACGTCGAGTGCGCCGTTGTTCCAGATGTGCCCGTTCAGCAGCACGAACTGCCGTACTCCGGAGGCGTAGAGCGAGTCGATGACGTCCTCGACCACGGCGATCATGGTCTCCGGCCGCAGGGCCACCGTCCCGGCGAAGTCGCCGTGGGACGCCGACACCCCGAAACTCAGGGGCGGCACGACGGGCACGCCGGTGAGCGCGGAGACGCCGAGGGCGACCGCCTCGCAGATCCGGGTGTCCACGGCGAGGGGGAGATGGGGGCCGTGCTGCTCGGTGGCGCCGACCGGGACGATGACGGCGTCCTGGGCCGCGGCCGTGGACCCCGCTTCCGCCCAGGTCAACTCCTCCCACAGCACCGGCGATCCGGAACCGCCCAGCTGTGCGGCGAGTTCGGGGACATCGAGCCCGGTGGGGACGGTTCGTCCGGACGGACCGGTGACGAAGACGGACGACATGGCTCTCCTCTCCTCGGGACCGATGGCGTTCGTCATCGGCGTGGGCCCTTCTCGGGATCCGCGGCGCTCACCATCGGCGTCGGCTCTTCTCGGGCAGCAGGTCCAGCGCGCGCAACGGGACGGGCTTGTCCCCGTCGACCGTGGTGACCCACACGGTGGCGTCCGGGCAGTAGTCGCTGATCAGTTCGCGGCACACCCCGCACGGCGCGATGATCCGGAACCACCCCGCCGGCTTGATCTGCACCGACACCACCGACGTGATGTTCAGCTCCGCACCGGCCGGCAGCGCGCCCCGTGCGGTGCCCATGGCGACCCCCTCGGCGCAGATCGAACTGCGCCGACAGGAACCCTCCAGATGGACCCCGGTGTGCACCCGCCCGTCCGCCGTACGCAGCGCGGTCGCGACCTCGTGGCGACCCGACTGCCACACCTTGGCCAGCAAGTGCTGTGCCGTGGCGAGGAGTTCGACGTCGTCCTCGCTCATCGACGACGGTACGGACACGGGCCGCACGTTCACGGCACTCATACCGTCAGTCCCAGCAGCCGGGCCATGTTGCCGCCCTCGACCAGCGCCCGGTCCTTCTCGTCCTCGATCGCCTTCGCGATCTTCATGCGCTCCAGGTCGAAGTCGGAGCCGGGCCACTCGCTGCCCATCAGGATCTTCTCCGGCCCGAGCCGCGCGTAGGCCCGCTTCACGTCGCTCATCAGCGTCGCCGACGTCTCCAGGTACACGTGCGGCTGCCGTTCGGCGACGACGATCGCCTCGGGCACGTTCCACACGGCCCCCATGTGGGCGATGATCGTGGGGACTTGGGGGTGGTCCTTGGCGATCTCCTCGATGGCCAGCGGTGCGCAGAACGCGTCGTCGAGTGCGTTGATCAGCACCAGCAGCCCGCGCCGCGCGCACGCCTCGAAGACCGGGTCGAGGAGACCGTGGTCGGCGACGTGGTAGCCGTGCAGGCTCGGGTGCAGCTTCAGGCCCACCAGACCCGCGTCGGCCATCCGGTCGATCTCGTCGAGCGCGTCGTCGGCCTGCGGCATCACCTGCCCGAAGCCGAAGAACCGGTCCGGGTACGAGGCCACCAGCGAGGCGATGAAGTCGTTCTCGATGCGCTGCGCGAGCGAGCACACCATCGCCATGTCCACCCCGGCCGCGTCCATCCGGTCGAGAATGCGGCGCGGCTCGAAGGGTTTGTACGGCGGCGGGGCCTGGCCCTTGCGGGCGCCGGTGAGGTAGTCGGAACGGCCGCGGACGTCCTGAGTGGTGTTGTACGCATCGATGATCAAAGCGGTTCGTCCTTACTCGCTACTCGCGACGTGCTGCTCGCTTGAGACCAGGGGGAGATGGCAGCGCACACTGCGGCCCGGCGCGATCTCGCGCAGCTCGGGGGCCGTGGTGCGGCACTGTTCCGTGGCGATGGGGCACCGGGTGCGGAACAGACAGCCCTCAGGTGGATTCGCCGGATCGGGCAACTCGCCCTCCAGCACCTGCTGTTCACGGATCTCGCCGGGCCGCAGCACGGGAACGGAGGACAGCAGAGCCCGGCTGTACGGGTGTGCGGGGGCGGCGAAGAAGGCGTCCCGGGAGGCGACTTCGATGATCTGGCCGAGATACATGACCGCGATCCGGTCCGCGATGTGCCGTACAACGCCCAGGTCGTGCGAGATGAAGAGCATCGTCAGGCCTCGGTCGCGGACCAGGTCCGACAGCAGGTTCAGCACCTGCGCCTGGATCGACACGTCCAGCGCGGAGACCGCTTCGTCGGCCACCACGAACTGCGGGGATGACGCCAACGCCCGTGCGATGCCGATGCGTTGACGCTGACCGCCGGAGAACTCGTGCGGCCTGCGCCCGCCGGCCTCGGCGCCGAGACCCACCAGGTCGAGCAGCTCGGCCACTGCCTCCGTGGCCTCGGCACGGGTGGCGCCGCGTGCCCGCAGCAGGGGCTCGGCGACGATGTCGGCGATCTTGCGGCGCGGGTTCAGTGAACCGAACGGGTCCTGGAACACCATCTGCAACTCGGCCCGGGTCCGCCGCAGTTGGCGGCCGCGCAGCCGGGTGAGGTCGGTGCCGTCGAACTCGATCCGGCCCGAGGCGGGTTCGATCACGCGCAACAGGGCCCGGCCGAGCGTGGACTTGCCGCACCCCGACTCGCCGACCAGGCCCAGGGTCTCGCCCTGAAGGATGTCGAGGTCGACATCCCGCAGCGCCCGCACCCGGCCACCCGCCCGGCCCGGATACTCGACGCGCAACTCGCGGGCCTGGATGAGCGCGGCGGTCATACGATCCCTCCCTGGGAACGGGCCGTGGCACGGGCGGGGGAGGGCAGCACACAGGCGTCCAAGTGACCGTCCTCGCCGTGCCGTTGCCGCAGCACGGGCCGCTCGGAACACGCGTCGTGGACGAACGGACACCGAGGAGCGAACGCGCACCCGGCCGGCCGGTCCACCCCGGTCAACGGACTGCCCGCGATGGTCGGCAGCCGCCGTACGACAGGACCGTCGATCGGCGGCACCGAACCCAACAGGCCCATGGTGTAAGGGTGTTGGGGGTGGAACAGCACCTCCTCGCGCAGCCCCTGTTCCACGATCCGGCCCGCGTACATCACCGCCACGCGGTCGGCGACCTCGGCCACGACGCCCAGGTCATGGGTGATCAGCAGGACGGAGGTGCCGTGGTCGCGCTGTACACGCTTGAGGACGGCGAGGACCTGGGCCTGGATCGTGACGTCGAGGGCAGTGGTGGGCTCGTCGGCGATCAGTACGGCGGGGTCGTTGGCCAGGCCCATCGCGATCATCACGCGTTGGCGCATGCCCCCGGAGAGTTGGTGCGGGTAGGCGCGGGCCGTGCGGTCCGGGCCGGCGATGCCGACCTCGCCGAGCAACTCCACGGCGCGGCCCAGCGCCTGACCCCGTGTCACATATCGGTGGGCGCGGATCATCTCCGAGACCTGGGCGCCCGCGCGGTGCAGCGGGTTGAGGGCGGCCAACGCGTCCTGGAAGACGACCGCGATGTCCTTGCCGCGCACACCGCGCAACTCCCGCTCCGACGCTGCCACTAGATCGCGCCCTTTGAAGGCCACCTCTCCGCTGATGTGGGTGCGCGGACCCCGGTTCAGGCCGACCAGGCTCATCGACAGGGCGGACTTCCCGGAGCCCGACTCGCCGACCAGGGCGAGGACTTCACCCTGGTGGAGGGTGAGGTCGACGCCATCGACGGCGGGCAGTCGGCCGCCCGGAACGTCGAACTGGACGTGCAGATGCCGGACTTCGAGCACGGGCGCTGACGTCATGCGTCGCCGCCCACGGCCACGGCCGCCGTGTGGATCATGTCGGCGACGCGCTCCGGCCACACGAGGGTCGTGTAGTGGCTGCCCGGCACGTGCTCGACAGTCGCCTTCATGCGGGCCGACATGTCGTTCTGGATCTCCGGGCGGAGCGTGCGGTCGTCGTCGGCGACCAGATACCAACTGGGCAGCGTGCGCCAGGCCGGTACACCGGTCGGCTGCGTGAAGATGAGGTTGTCCGCCTTGCGTCCTTCCGCCTCCACGACGGCCCGCTGCTCCGGCGAGAGATCGGGGCCTATCTCGGCCCAGAACGCCTCGCTGGTCTCGGACTTCCACTCACCGTTGGGCCCGCGCTGCATGTACTTGGAGATCTCGGCCTCCTCGTACCGCTCGACGATCTCGTTGACCGTCTCGCCCTCGTCCGGCCCGAACGCGGCTATGTAGACAAGGCCCTTGACCCGCGGATCGCGGCCGACGTTGCTGATGACCGCGCCGCCGTAGGAGTGCCCGGCCAGCAGCACCGGGCCCGTCGTCTCCTCCAACACGGCCGCCGTGTTGGCGACATCGTCCTCCAGCGAGGTCATCGGGTTGGTGACGGTGAACAGCCGGTGGCCGCGGGCCGCCAGCAGGGGCTGCACCGCCGACCAGGTCGTCGGCCGTCCGCCGGCGCCGTGGACCAGCACGATGTCCATGCGGGTCATCCTTTCCGTAGCCGCGGATCGAGGACCGTGTACAGCAGGTCCACCGCGTGGTTGACCAGGGTGAAGAGGAGGGCGATGGCGAGGGCGGCGCCCTGCACGACGGGGTAGTCGCGTTGCAGGACGCCCTGCACGAGCAGGCGGCCGACACCGGCGTACGAGAAGACCGTCTCGGTGATCACCGATCCGCCCAGGAGGGAGCCGAATTGGAGCCCGAGGACGGTGACGATGGGCAGCCAGGAGTTGCGGAGCACGTGGTGGTGGATCACCACGCCCTCGCTCAGGCCCTTCATCCGGGCGGTGCGCACGAAGTCGTCGTCGAGGACCTCCAGCACGGAGGCGCGCACGATGCGGGTGATGAACCCGGCCATCGACAGCGCCAACGTGACGGCGGGCAGGATCAGATGCTGGATCCAGGGCCACACCAGCTCGGGACGGTTCTGCAGAATCGCGTCCAGGAGAACGAAGTTGGTGGTCGGGTTGTAGTCCAGGGAGCTGGGCAGTCGGCCGAGGACCGGGAGCCAGCGCAGCCACACGCCGAACACGACGATGCCGAGCACGCCGAGTGCGAACCAGGGCAGCGAGAAGCTCACCGTGGCCACGGCCCGGGTCGAGTTGTCGATCCAACTCCCCTTGCGCAGCGCGGCGATGACACCGGTGACGACACCGAGCAGCACCGCGATCGTCATCGCCGCGAGCGTCAACTCGATGGTGGCGGGGAGGGCGTCGCCGAGGAGACCCAGGACGCTGTTGGAGCCGTAGAACGAGGTGCCGAGGCGTAGGTGCACCAAGTCGTTGAGGAAGCTGCCGTATTGGGCCAGGAGCGGTCGGTCGAGGCCGAGTGCTTTGTTGACGCGTTCCTCGTTCGCCGCCAGGTCGGCCGCGGACTGGGTGGTGCCGCCGGCCGCGAGCGAGGTCGCCGGTGAGCCGGGCAGCAGGCGCATCGCGAGGAACACCAGGCTGGCCAGGGCGAACAGGACGACGGGGATGACCGCGAGCCGTCGTAGGACCAACAGGGCTGTTCCCGCTGCCCACTTGGGGCGGGGGAGTGGGAGCAGGGCGGTCGTCATGCCGGCCCCCGTACGTCGAGGGCGTCGCGCAGGTCGTCGCCGACGAAGTTGCAGGCGACGACGAACAGGAGCGTGAACGTCGCGGGCAGGACGACCAGTCGGGGCGCCGTGTACAGGAACTCCTGGCCCGCCTGGACCATGTAGCCCCAGTCGGGCTGCGGGGGTTGGATGCCGAGGCCGAGGTAGGAGAGACCGGCGGCGAAACCTGCCGCGATCGACAGCGTCATGACGACCTGCGCGAGCATCGGGCCCGCGATGTTCGGGAGGAGTTCGCGGGCGAGGATGCGCGGGGTGCGGGTGCCGCCCAGTTTGGAGGCGACGACGTAGTCACGGGCGGCCTCGCGGGCCGTCAGGGCGCGGGCGAGTCGGGCCAGACCGGGTGCGAGCGACACGCCGATGCCGAAGACCAGACTGACCGTGCCCGGTCCCGCTGCCGCCACCAGCAGGATGACGAGAAGGATGGACGGGAACGCGAGCGCGAGGTCCACGATCCGCATCAGGACCTGCTCCACGACACCGCCCGCGTACCCGGCGACGAGCCCGATCCCGGTGCCGACGACCGCCGCGAGCGCGGTCGACGCGAACGCCACGAGCAGCAACGGGCGGGCGCCGTGCACGAGTCGGGCGAACTCGTCCCGGCCCAGGTCGTCCGTGCCGAACAGATGGCCGGACGAGCCCATGGGCAGCAGCGCCGACGACGTCTGCCGCAGCGGATCCGCCTGCACGAACAGCGGCCCTGCGACGGCCACCAGGACCAGCGCGATCAGGACGAGCCACGACAGCACGGCCGGCCAGGACCGAGCCAACCGGCGGCGACGCCATACGGCGAGGACCATCCGCCCGATGGACGGGGACGAGGAGGGCCCCACGGTCGCCACGGGTGGTGGAACGGTCGTGGTGTCAGACACTGGCTTTCTCCATGTAACAGCGGTGGTTGGCCAGCGCCGCCGTGTTCATGTGCTTCACCTTTGAGCCGCTCACCACAAGGTTCGCGAAGCAGGCCAGCATCGACAGCACCATGTAGTCCTCCGCCCACCGGCGTTGGATCTTCGTGTAGGCGGCGGTGCGCTGCGCACCGAGGGGGAGGTTCTTGGCCGTGTCCAGCTCCGCCTGGAGCGAGGCCGCGTCCTTGAGCGTGTCCATGCCGGTGATCGTCGCGCCGTAGAGACCGGTGGGGCTGGCCATGGCGCCGACCATGTCGTTGGCGTCCGGGACGTAGGTGTTGCGCTCCCAGATCATCAGGTCGTGGTAGTCGTCCTTGCCGTCGAGGAGCCGGGTGAAGTAGGTGGCCGGGTCGACGGAGGCGGTGGTCACCTTGAAGCCGACGTCGGTCAGGTTCTGGGCGACGATCTGCGCGGCCTTCGGGTGCCAGGAGTCGCTGGCCGCCATGAGCCGGATGCGCCGGCCGCCCGCGCCCGCCTCGGCGACGAGCTGCTTCGCCTTGGCGAGGTCCTGCGTACTGAGGTCGGCGAGGCTGGTGTCGTAGCCGCTCTGCGCGGGCGGGATGGCGTAGCCCGCGGGCAGCGCGCCGACGCCGTAGAAGGCCTGGTCGAGGATGGCCTTGCGGTCGACGGCGAGGTTGATGGCCTGGCGGACCTTCAGCTCGGGGACGCGGCGGGCGTCGATCATCAGGATCGCGTTGGCGTTGTACGGCGTCTTGTAGACCGTCACCGAGTCGTCCTTGCGCAGCTGCGCGGCGGCCGAGTACGGGGTGAACTGCGTGGCCGAGATGTCGCCGCTGAGCAGCGAACTGACGATCGTCGACGGGTCCTGCACCTGGCGCAGCACCAGTCGGTCGACCGGCGGTCTGCCGAGGCGGAAGTCGTCGAAGGCCGTGAGGGTGATCGACTGCCCGGAGGTGGCGGCCGAGAAGGCGAAGGGGCCGGTGCCGACGAGGTGTTTGCCGATCTCCGCGCCGTACTTCTTCAGCGCGGCCTTCGAGATGATGCGGCCGCCGATGTCGGAGAGCTGGCCGAGGGTCGTGCGGTCCGGCTTCTTGAGGACCATCTTCACGGTCATGTCGTCCGGGGCGGTCAGCGAGGCGACGTTCGCGCCGAGGTCGGAGAGCGGGCGGGTGGCGCCCTTGGGGAGCGTCTTGTCCTTCTCGTCGAACTGCCGCCCCAGGCTGGCCAGGACGTCCGCCGAGGTGAGCGTGGTGCCGTCGTGGAACTTGATGCCCTCGCGCAGGGTGAACGTGTACGTGAGCTGGTCGTCGGAGATCGTCCAGCTCTTCGCGAGGTCCGGCGTGGGCTCGTTGGTCTCGAAGGAGATGAAGGTCAGGCCGCGACAGATGCAGTCGACGGCCATCCAGTCGCCCAACGAGGTGTAGAACGACGGGTCGTTGACCGCGCTGGTCGCGTCGATGGCCAGGGTCAGCGTGCCGCCCTTGCCGCTCCCCTTGGCATCGTCGGCCGCCGCACCGCAGGCGGTGAGCAGGGCGGGGAGCCCGAAGCCGACTCCCACTCCGAGGAGGCCCGCGCCCCGGAGCATGGTGCGGCGCGACACCGGCGACGGGGCGGAGCCGGGTGAGGACGATCCAGCTGACTGGTCCGGCATGTGGGCCTCCTTGGGCACCGATCCTCGAATAATGGATCTCAAAGTGTCGAGATTGGATCCAAAAACATGTTCACGGGCCACAGAGTCCCTCTCGTGTCCCGGGTGTTAAAGGCGTGTGAACCGGCCCCAGGGGACGGTCCGTTCGCGGATGGCTAGACGCCGGGCATCCGCAGCCGACGCGTCAACTCCGGCCAGACCACGGGATCATGACCGGGGATGAGCTCGTAACCGCGCTCGGCGGCGATGCGCTTGAGGCGGCGGATGGGCTCCACCGTGCTCTCCGGATCGACCCCGATCGAGGCGCCGATCGGGCGCTCGTGCTCGATGTTCTCGGTGAGGTCGGCGGCGTCGAAGGCGAACACGAAGCCGCCGCCGTCCGCGAGGTCGACGACGAAACTCTGGTGCCCGGGGGTGTGCCCGGCTGTCAGTACGGCGGTCACACCCGGGGCCAACTCCGCGTCCCCGTCGGCCTGTTGCCAGTCGATACGTGGGTCGTCGAAGTCGACGCGGAAGATCGAGTTGCGCTCGACCTCCGGTTGCCCGGACAGGCCGTAGGCGAGTTCCTCGCGTTGTACGTGCACCGGTACCCGCCCCGCGAAGTGCTTGAGCCCGCCCGCGTGATCGGCGTGCAGATGGCTGACGGCGACCGCGTGGATCGCGTCCATCGGGATGCCGGCCGCGTCGAGGGCCTCCTCCAGGGGCTCGCCGGGGCCCGGGAGGATCGGCCGGTAGTTGGGGGAGCCGTAGAAGCGGCGGCGCAGGGCCGGGTCGCGGAGCAGTGCCGTGTTGAAGCCGGTGTCGAGCAGCAGCCAGCCGCCGTCGCACTCCAGGAGCACGGCGGGGACGGGTTCACGGAGTCGTTCCTCGTAGGGGGCGCCGTGCACGGAGACGGACTTGGGGAGTTCCTCCCAGCCCAGGAGCAACGGCACGATCCGGCGTACGCCGCGGCGGGTCATGAGGTGTGCGGGTGGAGCGGCGGCTGGCGCATCGGCGTGATCCGTTCCGGGAGTGCATGATGGACGCCTGCGGGAGTGGGGGCTCGCCTGCGCGGGGATCGTCTGTGGGGGCGGGTGATGATGTGCCGTGGGGATCCACACTTTAAGTATGTGGATCCAAAAGGCGGTTGCGGGGAGGTGAACAACTTCTCTCCCCGGTTCCTCTACAGCCCGAGCTGAGTTCCTCTTCAGCTCGTCCTGCCGCGCAGTGTCTCCTTCTTGGCGCGGTTTCCGCAGGTGCCCATGGAGCACCAACGGCGGTTTCCGGGGCGGGAGGTGTCCAGGAACAGGGCGCCGCAGTTCGGGCCCGCGCAGTTGCGGAGGCGGGTGAGCGACGGCGAGGTGACGAGGTCCAGGGCGTCGCGGGCGACGAGGGAGAGGGTGGCCCGGACGGGGGCTTCGGCGTGCCGGGCGAGGTGGCCGGTAGCGTCCAGGCGCGGTACGGGAACGGCGTGCGTGGCGGCCGAGTTGACCCGGTCGCGGGCGTGGGCGTCGGGCGTCCGGCCGGCCCGTGCGGCGGTGATCAGGGCGTGGACGGCCTCCCGCAACTCCCGCGCGTTCGCGGCATCGGGACGCCCTGTGACGTCGGTGCAGGGACCGCACTGCCGCACCCACGCCAACAGGGCCTCGGCGTCGGGGAGTTCCTCCACCGCGTCGGGCGTGCCGCGATGGCGCAGGGTGCGGATGAAGTCCAGGGACAGGCGCCCGGCGCCCTGGCGGAAGCGGGGAGTTGCTGACACGGGCTCACCCTACCTCCGTAGAACCGGTTTAAGTGGTGCCACGGGACGGGCTTGCCTGCTACCGTCGCCCGAACCAGTCAAACCGGTTCTCGCGTGAGGTGTGTCCGTGCCCCGCTGGGTGATCCTCGTCCTGTCCCTCGCCTGCGGTGTGGGCGTCTCGACCATCTACTTCCCGCAGTCGATCAGTTCGCTCGTCGCCGCCGACCTGGGCGTCTCCGCGGGCTCGGCCGCCCTCGTCGTGACGGCGGCCCAATTCGGTTACGCGGCCGGCATCTTCCTGCTCGTCCCCCTCGGCGACCGGCTGCCGCACCGGCCCCTGATCGTCACCCTGCTCACGCTCACCGCCGCCGGACTGCTCGCCGCGAGTGCCGCGCCCTCGCTCCCGGTGCTCGTCGTCGCGAGCGCGGTCACCGGCGTGACGACCGTCGTGCCGCAGATCATCATCCCGATGGCCGCCGGACTCGTACCCGCCGAGCGCCGCGGAGCCGTCACCGGCACCCTCCTCAGCGGGCTGATCGGCGGCATCCTCCTGGCCCGCACCTTCAGCGGCACCCTCGGCGAACGGCTCGGCTGGCGGGCGCCCTACATCGTGGCCGCCGTGATCGTCCTGGCCCTGGCCGCGATCCTCTCCCGGGTCGTCCCGGACACCGAGCCGTCCACGCGGCTCGGTTACCCGTCCCTGATCGCCGCGCCCCTGAGCCTGCTGCGCGCCGAACCCGACCTCCGCCGCTCCTGCCTCTACCAGGCCGCCGTCTTCGCCGGCTTCAGTGCCGCCTGGACCACGCTCACCCTGCTCGTCACCGGACCTACGTACGGCATGGGTGCCCAGGCGGTGGGCGTCCTCGGGCTGGTCGGCGCGGCCAGCATGTTCAGCACCCCGCTCGCCGGCCGGCTCGCCGACCGCAGGGGGCCCGACACGGTCAGCCTCCTCGCCATGCTCGGCACGATCGCGTCGGCGGCGGTGCTCGTCCCGGCCTACGGCGGCGGCACCACCGGCCTGCTGGCCCTGGCCGCGGGCATGCTGCTGCTCGACGTGGCCGTCCAGTCCGGCCAGGTCGCCAACCAGGCCCGCATCTTCGCGCTACGGCCCGAGGCCCGGGCGCGTGTCAACACCGCGTACATGACCTGCGCGTTCCTCGGCGGCAGCGCGGGTTCCTGGCTGGGCGTGCGCACGTACGACCGGTTCGGCTGGCGGGGTGTGACGGGTCTGGTCGCCGGCCTGGCCGTCGTCGCGCTGGCCCGGCACCTGCACCACGTACACCGTGCACAGCGCGGTGAGAGGCGACCGGACCGGTCAGGATTCGAGAAGCGCGAGTCCGCGCGCCGCCCGTAGCGTGACCGCCATGGACGTCACCGCGCATCGATGCCGGAAGCGGACGTACCGCTCGAAGCTTGGTTAGATCGAGCCGGGCGACGACCGCCGAGCGACTGTCGGCGGCCCGGCACAACGGAGGGAAGGCACGATGAGCAAGGCCACGAGGACGGATACGCAGCCGGCCGGGCTGCACGCTGCCGACAGCCACGACCTGATCCGCGTGCACGGGGCGCGCGAGAACAATCTCAAGGACGTCAGCATCGAGATCCCGAAGCGCCGGCTGACGGTGTTCACCGGTGTCTCCGGCTCGGGCAAGAGCTCGCTCGTGTTCGACACGATCGCCGCCGAGTCGCAGCGGCTGATCAACGAGACGTACAGCGCCTTCGTGCAGGGCTTCATGCCGACCCTCGCCCGGCCCGAGGTCGACGTCCTCGACGGGCTGACCACCGCGATCATCGTCGACCAGCAGCGGCTCGGCGCCGACCCGCGCTCCACGGTCGGCACCGCCACCGACGCCAACGCCATGCTGCGCATCCTCTTCAGCCGGCTCGGCAAGCCGTACCTCGGTTCGCCCAAGGCGTTCTCCTTCAACGTCGCCTCGATCAGCGGCGCGGGCGCGGTCACCATGGAACGCGGCGGACAGAAGGTCAAGGAGCGCCGCAGCTTCAGCATCACCGGCGGTATGTGCCCGCGCTGCGAGGGCCGCGGCTCGGTCACCGACCTCGACCTCACCCAGCTCTACGACGACTCCAAGTCCCTTGCGGAGGGCGCGATCACGGTGCCCGGCTACACGGGCGGCGGCTGGAACTCGCGGCTCTACAGCGAGTCGGGTTTCTTCGACCCGGAGAAGCCGATCCGGAAGTTCACGAAGAAGGAACTGCAGGACTTCCTCCACCGCGAGCCGACCCGCATGAAGATCGCGGGCATCAACATGACCTACGAAGGTCTGATCCCGCGCATCCAGAAGTCGATGCTCGCCAAGGACCGGGAGGGCATGCAGCCGCACATCCGCGAGTTCGTGGACCGGGCCGTCACCTTCACCACCTGCCCCGACTGCGACGGCACCCGGCTCAACGAGGGCGCCCGGTCGTCGAAGATCAAGGGCATCAGCATCGCCGACGCCTGCGCGATGCAGATCAGCGATCTGGCGGATTGGGTGCGCGGTCTCGACGAGCCGTCGGTGGCGCCACTGCTCGCCGCGCTGCAACAGGCCCTCGACTCGTTCGTCGAGATCGGCCTCGGCTATCTCTCGCTCAACCGTCCGGCCGGCACGCTGTCGGGTGGTGAGGCGCAGCGCGTGAAGATGATCCGCCACCTCGGTTCCTCGCTCACCGACGTCACGTACGTCTTCGACGAGCCCACCATCGGGCTGCACCCGCACGACATCCAGCGCATGAACGACCTGCTGCTGCGCCTGCGCGACAAGGGCAACACCGTGCTCGTCGTCGAGCACAAGCCGGAGACCATCGCGATCGCCGACCACATCGTCGACCTCGGCCCCGGCGCCGGTACGGCGGGCGGCACCGTCTGCTTCGAAGGCACCGTCGAGGGACTGCGCACCGGCGGCACCATCACCGGCCGGCACTTCGACGACCGGGCCTCGCTCAAGGAGTCGACGCGGAAGCCGACCGGCACGCTGGAGATCCGGGGCGCCGCGGCGAACAACCTCCAGGATGTCGACGTGGACATCCCGCTCGGCGTCCTCGCCGTCATCACCGGTGTCGCGGGCTCCGGCAAGAGCTCGCTGGTGCACGGGTCGATCCCGGCCGGCGAGAACGTGGTCTCCGTCGACCAGGGCGCCATCCGCGGCTCGCGTCGCAGCAACCCGGCGACGTACACCGGACTCCTCGAACCGATCCGCAAGGCCTTCGCCAAGGCCAACGGCGTGAAGCCGGCCCTGTTCAGCGCCAACTCCGAGGGTGCGTGCCCCACGTGCAACGGCGCCGGGGTCATCTACACCGACCTGGCGATGATGGCCGGGGTGGCCACGACCTGCGAGGACTGCGAGGGGAAACGGTTCGACGCGTCCGTCCTCGAATACCACTTCGGCGGCCGGGACATCAGCGAGGTGCTCGCGATGTCGGTGACCGAGGCCGAGGAGTTCTTCGGCGCGGGCGAGGCGGCGACACCGGCCGCGCACCGGATCCTGACCCGGCTCGCCGACGTAGGCCTCGGCTACCTCAGCCTCGGCCAGCCGCTCACCACCCTCTCCGGCGGCGAACGCCAACGCCTCAAGCTGGCCACCCACATGTCCGAGAAGGGCGGCGTCTACGTCCTCGACGAGCCCACCGCCGGCCTCCACCTCGCCGACGTCGAGCAACTCCTCGGCCTGCTCGACCGGTTGGTCGACTCCGGCAAGTCGGTCATCGTCGTGGAACACCACCAGGCGGTCATGGCCCACGCCGACTGGATCATCGACCTCGGCCCCGGCGCCGGCCACGACGGCGGCAAGATCGTCTTCGAAGGCACACCGGCCGACCTGGTCGAGGCCCGGTCGACGCTCACGGGGGAGCACTTGGCGGCGTACGTCGGCGCCTGAGGACCACGGCCTCGACGCAGGGTGGCGACCGCCGGGGTGGTGGGGGCCGACTGAGCGGAGTTTCGCGGAAGACCCGCGCCACGACGGCATCGAGGCCGAACTCGCCGCGGGCCCGGCCATCGGCGTGCCCACGATCACCCTCGACGGCGAGCTGGACCCCTTCACTCCGGCGGGCGACGGGAGTGCGTACCGCGCCAAGTTCACCGGGCCGTACGACCACCGTGCCCTCCACGGCATCGGGCACAACGTGCCGCAGGAGGCGCCGGAGGCGATCGCGCGGGCCGTCCTCGACGCCGATCGACTCTGATCCCGTCGTCGTGAACGACCCGGGGCACACCCGGGGGTCGTTTGTCGGAGATTTCCGGATGACGACCAAAGTGGGCCGCGGCCGGGAAGACTGGCGGTGTGTCAGAGATACGAACAGCCGTGGACCGTCTGCTGGAGCGTTGTGGGGCGGGGTGGACACCGGACGTCGAGCGTCATGCGGCCGGCGCCGGTGACGATCCGGACAGCTGGCTGCCGGCGGCGGTCCGGCTCATGCGGGCTTCCTGGGTCGAGGGCGGCCGGGACTGCGCGGTGGCCGCGGTGGCCGTGCTGGAGTACGCGCTCGACGTGGGGGAGCGGCGGGATCCGCGGCGGCCCCGCTGGGTGCTGCACCTGTGGCTGGCCGAGCGCACGCTGTCGCAGCGGTTCGAGGACTTCCGGCTGTCGAACGAGGTCCACCACCATCTCGCCGCCCAGACCCAGGGGCGGCCCGCGGACGATCCGGTCACCGTCGCGGCCACCTACCCGGAGGAGCCCCCGCCCAGCCACTTCGAGCCGCCCCGGCCCTCGCAACCGCACGCCGTACGGCTGGCCGAAGGGCTTCCGGCGGACGACCTGGTCCGGCCCTGTCTGCTGGCCCGGCTCGCGCAGTCCGCGTTCTTCCGCCTCGAGTCCGGCGACACGGCGGCCCTGAAGGACGCCGTACGGTGGGCCGAGGCAGCGTCCGACGGCATCACCGTCGACCATCTGGAGGCCGGCCTCGTCAGCGCCACCCTCGTCCACGCGTCCCTGTCACGGCTCCGCGACAAGCCGAGCGACACCCGGCCCGTCGAAGTGGCGCTGCGCGCCGGCCGGTCGGCGCTGCGAGCCGTCGAACACGCCCGGCGCCACGGCACCGCCTCCGTCGACGCCGAGGCCGCCTCGGCCCATCTCATGCTCTCCCTCGCCCTCAGCATGTCCGTGCCGTTCCACCCCGAGGAAGAGGTGATCGACGAGGCCATCGCCCAGCTGGAGGCGTTCCGGGCCTCCGGGCCGCCCGACGACAACGGGATCTACGCGGGGAACATGCCGGCGTTGCTGAGCGCGCGGGCCTTCCTCACCAAGTCGCCCGACGACCTCCGGCGCGCCGACGAACTCTGGGCCGCGCTCCAGCGGGACCTGCCACCGGACCACCCGCTGCTGCCGCACATCGCCGACAAGCGCACCGCGTGCGCCGAGTTGGGGAAGATGCTCAAGTGGCTGCCGGTCAACGGCGCCCAACTGCTCAAGTTCATGGGCCCGATGCTGGGCCGGCTGCTGACCGGGGTGCAGCTGCCGCCCATGCGGATGTCCGCCCCGCCGGGCCGTCCCGGAGTGCGCTCGCCCGGTCCGGGCCCGGCGGACTTCGCGCAGTTCACCGGCGGCCCCCGGCCTGCCTCGGCGGACACCGGACCCGGTCGCCCGCGCGCCACCGACCTCGTCTGGCCCCCCGGGCCGCCCGCCGACGCCGGGCCCGCGGAACCGGCCGCCGAGACGGACCTCGACGGGCTGCCCCCGGACGTCGCGGCCGTGCGGGCCGCCCTGCTGGGCACCGGTGTCAGCGATCCGCGCCGACTGGCCCTGGCCGTCGACCAGTTGACGACCGTACTGGAAGGCCGGCTGCCCGACGGGCGGCGGGGCTTCTACGCCTCCACCCTCGTCCAGTTCCTGGCCGCCCAGTTCACCTTCAGCGAGCGCCACGAGGACCTGGAGCGGGTGGTCCGGTGCGGCGACGAGCAGCTGGCCAAGCTGTCGCCGACGAGTCCGCGGTACATCGAGCTGCTGTCCTCGGTGGAGATGCACCGGCACGCCTACGGCATGGTCTGCCAGGACGAGGCGACCGTCGCCCGCGCGACCGAAGCGCTGGGCTGGGCGGTCGCCCGGCTGCCCGAGATGTCGGTGACCTGGCTCGGCTGCGCCATCCTCTACGCCGACGCGCTGTCCGGCGTCTCCTGGATGCGCCGGGACGTGGCCGGCGCCCAGGAAGCGGTACGCCTCGTCGAACTGGCCGCGCGGGCCCTCGAAGAACTCCCGGGCCGCCCCGAGTACTCACCCGAACTGGCCGCCCTGACCCAGCAGCTCCGCCCGGCCCTGGCCACCGTCACCGAACTGGTCCGCACCGCCTTCGACGACGTCACCGGGTACCGCTACGGCGATCCCGAGCCCAGCTCCTGGGACCCGGCCACCGAAGGGGCGCTGCCGCCCCGGGCCCGCTTCGAGAACGCGCGGACCGCGCTCGGGGCGGCGGTGAACAGCCGTAACTGGGCCCGGGCGACGGACGCAGCCGAGGCCGCGCTGGAAGCTCTGCCGATGGTGGTGTCCCAGGCCCTGTCCCGCGACGACCGCCAGGCCGTCCTGCGCGCCGCGCTGCTCGGCCGCCGCTATCAGGGCCCGGGCGGTGCCGACCGCGACGCCGAGCTCCCGGACCGGCTCGCCGGGACGAGCCTGGCCCGCACCGCGTGCGCGGTGGCACTCGCCGCCGGCCGCACCGAACAGGCGGCGGCGCTGCTGGAACAGGGACGGGCGGTGCTGATGGGCCAGGACCTCCAGGCCCGCAGCGACGACGCCGACCTCGCCGCGGCCCATCCCCGGGTGGCCCGCGAGTTCACCGCCCTCGCCCGCCGACTGCGGGAGACGGAGGGAGGGAGCGCGGCGGAGGCCTCCGGTGACGCCGGGCGGATCCGCGAACAGCACGCGGTGGCCGAGCAGTGGCAGTGGCTGCTGACCCGGATCCGGGGGCTCGACGGGTTCGAGGACTTCCTGCTGCCGCCGAGCGCCGAGCGGATGCAGCGCGAGGCACAGGAGGGGCCGATCGTCCTCATCAACATCGACCGGCTGCGCTCCGACGCCCTCGTCGTCACCACCAAGGGCATCGAGCTGGTCCCCCTCGACGTCACCGAGGGGCGCCTCGCCCACACCGCCCGGCAGTTCCTCGCGGCGGTCTCCGTCGGCGTCGGCGCGACGCGCACCCAGCGCAAGGAAGCCGCCGAGACCGTGTTCGACACCCTCGAATGGCTCTGGGACAGCATCGCCGAACCCGTGCTGGACGCGGCCGGCCTCACCCGGCCGATCCCCGAGGGCGCCCCGCACGGCGCCGTACCCAGGCTGTGGTGGTCGGCGTCCGGACCGCTGGCCCATCTGCCGCTGCACGCGGCCGGTCACCACCGGGCGGCCGAACTCGGCGCCGGGCGCTCGGTGTTGGACCGCGCCGCCTCCTCGTACACACCGAGCATCAGGGCGCTGCGGCACGCCCGGCAGGCTCCGGTGACGCGCGGGGGCCGGGGCCCCTTCCTGGCGGTACGGCAGCCCACCGGCGCCGACGGCAGGGGCGGCGCCTCCGTGGCGGAGGTGCAGGCGATCGCCCAGACCCTGGTCGGACTGCGGATCGTGCAGGGCGCCGACGCGACGGTCGCACGGGTGCTCACCGAGCTGTCCTCGGCGGCCACGGTGCACTTCGCGTGCCACGGCCTCAGCGTCGCCGAGGACCCGTCCAAGAGCCTGCTGGAACTGGCCGACGGACAGCTCACGGTGCGGGACGTGGCCCGCGGACATCTGCCGCACGCCCAGCTCGCCGTACTGCTGGCCTGCCACACCACCCGCACCGACCGCCTCCCCGACGAGGCCGTGCACCTGACGTCCGCGTTCCAGACGGCCGGGTACCCGCAGGTGGTCGGCGCCCTGTGGGAGGCCACCGACCTCGTGTCGGTACGGCTCACGGACCGCCTGTACCGCGACCTGCGGACCTACGGCGACGGTCTCGACGTCACCCACACCGCGCGGGTCGTGCACGGCATCGTACGGAGCCTGCGGGAACGGCATCCCGGCTCGCCGCGCGTATGGGCGCCGTATGTCCACACCGGGCGTTGACCAGTGACGACGAACAAGGGAAAGGAACAGGCGTGAGCACATCGGAGGGGGCGGCGGTGATCGACCGGAGGACGGCCGACGCGGCGCGGCTGGCGCTGGAACTGATGCTGACGGAGTGGCAACTTCCGCCCGAGAGGTGGGCGGAGGTCGCCGAGCTGCTGGACGAGCTGGCGGAGGCTGTCGCCAAGGGAGAGACGGCCAGGGTCAACGCGCTGACCGGCGAGCTCGACGAGTGGTCGGGCCACAGGGTCACCCGGATCCAGGGCCCCGGGGACGAGACACCGCCGGACGACGACAAGCGGGTGCCGCTGCCCCCGGACAAGGTGGAGCAGGTCGTCGCCCTCGTGCACGCGCTCGACGTGGACTCCCCGCCCGGCGGACCGGGCTCCGCGTCCGGCCGGCGGACCTGACGGCCGGCCGATGCTGTCGGTACTCGCCAATGTCGCGATCGGGCTGCTGACCAGCCTCGTCGGTCTCGGCCTCGGCACACTGTGGGAGCGGGGACGGCGGAGGCGGGCGCAGTACCGCAGGGCCGCCTTCTTCGGCACCCGGCCGGGCGAGCACTGTGTGATCGTCGTCGGCACCAAGCACGGACAGCCCGGCACGACCCAGCAGCGGGATCTGCGGGCGGTCGTCGAACTGACCGTGCTGCTCAGCGAGTTGGGCTGCCGGGTGGGTGTGGAGTCCGGCGATCTGCGCGGTACGAACGGCGACCGTACCGAGTTCTGCGTCGGCGGGCCGATCGGCGGGTCCAATCCGCGCACCGGCGGGCATCTGACGGCCCATCTGCCCGGGGTGACGATCACTCCGTACAGCGACCGCCACGACTCGGTGGCGATCGCGGTCGGCGGGGAGCGCTACTACTTCGACCGCGGGCACCAGGAGTACGCGGTGGTCGCCAAGTTCACGCCGCCCGAGTCGAGCCGCCCGGTGGTGCTGGTGTGCGGGCAGAGCTCGGTGGCGAACCAGGCGGCCGTCCATTTCCTGCGGCGGGAGTACGCGCAGGTGGTGCGGTCGGTGGCGTCGGTCGACCGGTACTGCCTGCTGGTGAAGGTCTCCGACATCGGCGTCTACTCCTTCCACCGGTCCGTGCTCGAACGGGACGTGTCCGCCGAGGCGTTCGCGGCCGTCGGCTGAACACCCGTACGGGACAGGGGCGTTCACGGCGACGAGCACCCGGTCCCCTGCGCCGGGTGCTCGTCGGACCCTGGGAACCCGGGGCCGCTCGGTGCGGCCGCTCAGATCCCCGTGTACTTCATGGACGGATCGAGTTCCGTCAGCGTGTCGACGAACCGGCGAATCTTCCGGTTAGCCTTGATGCCGAGGGCGCCGAGGTTGCGGCCGACGCCCAGCACGATCTCGCGGTGCGCGCCCCGGTCCCACATGTACAGGTGCACCGCGGACTTCTGGATCTCCGCTCCCCGGCCGCCGAGCAGCGCCATCACCGTGAAGTCGGGCCGGTCCGTGGCCAGGGTGTCGAAGACCGAGCCCCTGGGCTCCTCGAAGGTGGTGCCGGCGCCGGTGATGTGCTCGCTCCACCAGCTCACCCGCATCGCGTGCCGGAAGACGTCGGACGCCTCCGCCATCGACAGCCGGGTCGTTATCTCCACCGGTGTCTTGGCCATGTGGTTCTCTCCTCGGGGGTCGGTCGGCTCAGAGCCGGGACGGGGGCAGCGGGATGAACGGCCGCAGTTCGTCGGCGACCCAGTGCACCGGTGTCTGGAACACCTCGCCGATGTGCGTGTAGAGGTCGTGCAGGGTGTCCGCCGACGCCGACTCGAAGCGCGCCCGGGTGGGGTCGGTGTCGCTGGTCGGCGCGTCCACGACGGTCACGAACCGGCCCTCGCGCGCGGCGGTGACGTAGACGATGTTGGAGTCCGGGGCCTCGGTGATCCGGGCGAGCTGGCGCAGTTCCCCCGGCACGAGCGGGGGGATGCGGGCCTCCTCGGGTGTCGGCCGGGGCCGGCCCACGAGCCAGGGCTCGGAGCGGTTCTCCTGCCAGAACCGCCAGTCGGCGGCGGACAGCCGGTTGCTCGGCACCCCGTTCTCCCGGAAGAACTCCAACGCCGCCATCCGTACGGTGTCGTAGGCCGGGCTGGTGAAGTCGGAGCCGACCAGGTTCCACACCGTGCGCGCGGCGCCGAACAGCGCGAAGCCGCCGGCCGGCAGGACGGCGTCGGCCAGCGCGCGGGCGAAGCCCTGCGGGTCGGACTGCGCGAACGGCAGGTAGGGCGCCTGGAGTTCGCCCCATACGTCCGAGGCGTCGATGTCGGTGCCGACGGGGTCGAACTCGAAGCGGCCGAACCGCTCCATGCGCGACACCACGTCGCCGGGCAGCCGGGTGGCGCGGGGTGTCCTGGGGAACAGAGCCATGGTCCTCTCCTGGACAAGAGCCGGAACCGGCCGATGCGGACGCACCGGAGCCGGGCGGAACCTGTGTAACAAGCGCGGGAGTTCGCACTCAACAGTTCTCCGGCGAACCGGACGATCTCCGGAAAACCCGGACGGCCGACGGACGGGCCCACAAGTCCGGGACGACGCGTTCGGCGCTGTGCGACACTCGGCCGCGAGACACCGGCGGCAACGTCGTGGCGTGGCAAGGGGGTTGCGCAGATGGGGCGTCCGCAGAAGGAGATCGTCCTGGACGGATCACCGGCCCGGCTCTTCGCGTACTGGCTGCGGGACCTGCGCGGATCGGCCGGACTCACCCTGGACCAACTGGCCCGCCGCACCGGCTACGGCAGGACGACCGTCAGCGACGCCATGCGGGGCGAGAGCCATCCCAGCCGTCCGGTCACCCTGGCGATCGTCGGCGCCTGCGGCGGTGATGTGCGGCGCTGGGGCGAGTACTGGGCGCAGGTGCGCCGCGCCCAGGACCCCGACTCCCCGGACGGTCCGGACGGAGTCGTCCCGCCGCCCTGGGACCGCCCGTCGGACCGCGCGCCCGGTGCGCACGCCGAGCGCTGCCCACCGGACTGCGTGCGCGCCGAGCCGCACGGCTGGTACACCGAGTCCGTGTCGACCCTGCTCAGGCTGGACACCCCGACCCCGGAGGCGCTGGAGCGCCGGATCGTGGTCGCGACCTGCGACGGCCTGACCCGGATACCGGTCGGCGTCAGCGTGCCCCGGCGCGCCGGCGACACGACGCCCGGGCACGAACTGGAGATGTCCGTCGTGCAGGGCGGACGCCTGGAGGACGGCGGACCCCAGTACGAGAGCTACTTCGAACGGTTCCTGGTGCTCCCCGCACCGCTCAAGGCCGGGACCCGGCACGTGTACGAACTGCGGCTGCGCATCCCGCCGGACCAGCCGATGGCACCGCACTTCGTCCATGTGCCACTGACCCGCAGTGAGCACTTCCGGCTGCGGGTCTGCTTCGACCCTGCACGGCCGCCGCGCACGGTGTGGCGACTGGCCGGCGTGCCCACCGCCGTGATCTACCAGCAGAACCCGGGCACACCGACGCTGCGCCCCGACGAACAGGCGCGTGTGGACGTCGAGTTCGGGGCGATGAAGGTGGGTTACGGCTACGGGCTGAGCTGGCTGGAGGCGGGCACCGGAGGATAGTCCTGCGCTGTGCGGAGTTTGGCGCGGACCGGTTCGGCGTCGGGGTGGTGCAGATCCTCGAAGAGCGCGAGGGACTCCTCCCACAGGGCGCGCGCGTCCTCGCCCCGGCCGAGTGCCGCGTGGGCGTCCCCGAGGTGCTCCAGCGCGTGGGCCTCGCGGAAACGGTCGCCCAGGGCCCGGTCGAGGTCCAGGGAGACCTCGTAGTGGCCGATCGCGGCGGCTGGCCTGCCGAGCCCCTGTTCGGCGCGGCCCATGCCGATGAGGATGCCCGCCTGTCCGTCGAGATGGCCGAGTTGGACGTACAGATCGAGGGCGCGGCGCGCGTGGTCGAGCGCGACGGTGTGTTCGCCGAGGCGTTCCCACTGCTGGGCCACGGAGGTGAGGCCGTCGGCGCGGGCGACGGGGTCCCCGGTGCGCTCCGCCATCGCGAGGGCGAGCCGGGCGTGGGGCATCGCCCTGCGGGGGTCGCCGCAGGAGGCGTACACCCGGACCAGCGAGAGCCGCACCTCGCGTACGCCCTCCGCGTCGCCCAGGGAACGGCAGGCGCGCAGGGTCTCGTACAGCAGGTCCAGCGCGTCCTTGGGGCGGCCCAGGCGGGAGAGGGCGTCGGCGAGCCGGCGGGTGGCGGTGGCGTGGGCGGCGCGGTCCCCGGCCCGGCTCGCCGCGTCGCGGGCCAGCGCGTGCACGGCGGCCCGTTGCGTACGGCGGCCGGAGCGGCGCAGATGGAGGGCGCAGGCGTCGGCCAGCCGCCAGGCGTACGGCTCCAGGCCCGGGGTGGCGGCGGCCTGGGCGATGAGGGCCTGCAGCGAGGACAGTTCCGACTCGAACCAGTCGGTCGCCGCCCCGTGGTCGGTGATCGGTGGCTGCGCGCCGGTGAGCGTCGGTGCTCCGTCCGATGTCGGACGCCAGGGTTCGAGGTGGTGGTCGGCCAGGCGCGCGGTGTCCAGGTAGTGCCGCAGCAGCCGTTCGGTGCCGTCCCGACGCTCTTGCGGTGAACCGCCGTCGAGGAGTTCCACGGCGTACAGCCGCAGCAGGTCGTGCAGGGTGTAGCGGCCGGGGGTGTGCTGGCGGACGAGGTGGGCCGCGGTGAGGGTGTCGAGAAGCGCGAGGGGCGGTTCCGTGTCGCCGATGAGGCCCGCGCAGGCCGTGGCGTCGATCTCGGGTCCGGGGTGGCAGCCGAGGAGCCGGAAGAGCCGGGCGGCCGGCGCCGGGAGCAGCGTGTACGAACCGTGGAACACGGACCGCAGATCGACATCCGCGTCCTGCACCCCGAACAGGTCCAACGGCGCCCGGGCGCGCCGCAGTTCGCGGACCAGGGCACCGATGGAACCGGCCGGGGCGGCGGCCGTGCGGGCGGCGGCGACACTCAGCGCGAGCGGCAACCGGGCGCACAGATCGACCAGTTCGTCGGTCTCGCGCGGCTCCAGGGCGAGCCGCTCGGCGCCCATCTGCCGTTCCAGCAGGGTGCGGGCGGCGTAGCGGGGCAGCACGTCGAGGGCGATGCGCAGGGCGCCCTCGCGGATGACCAGACCGTCGAGCCGGTTGCGGCTGGTGACGACGGCCACGGAACCGGCGTCCGTGGGCAGCAGCGGCCGTACCTGGTCGGTGGAGCGGGCGTTGTCCAGGACCAGCAGCACCCGGCGGCCGACCAGCAGCGTGCGCAGCAGCCCGGAGGCCACGGCGGTGTCGGTCGGTACGGCCCCGGGGGTCACGCCGAGCGCCTGGAGGAAGCCGTGCAGGGCCTCGCCGGGATCCATGACCGCCTCGTCGCCGAAGCCCCGCAGATTCACGTACAGCTGGCCGTCCGGGAAGTGACCCTGCGTCCGGTGCGCCCAGTGCAGGGCGAGCGCGGTCTTGCCCACGCCCGCGGTGCCCTCGACCACGGCGACCCCGGCGCGGCCTCCGGACGGGTTCCGTACGGCGTCGAGTCGGCCGAGCTCGGCGTCCCGGGCCACGAACACCGGGTGGCTGAGGGGGAGTTGGCGGGGAACGGCGAGCGTGCCGGAGGACCGGCGGGCGGCGGTGGGGCGCAGTCGCCGGGCGGCGTCGACCTCGTCCCGCAGGGTGGCGAGCCGGCCGGCCTCGGGTCCGACGACGCCCAGTGCGGCCAGCAGTGCGTCGAAGACTCCGGTGGCGGGCAGGGTGGTGCCGTTGAGATACGCGTACAGGCTGCTGGGGGAGACGCTGAGGCGGCGGGCGAGTTCACGGCGGTCCAGCGTTCCGCCGAGGGCCTTCTCCGCCCGGACGACGGCCCGGGTCAGCTCGACCGCCAGACGCTGCGCCAGTGCGTCGGCGTTCTCGCCGGGTTTCCGGCCGGGCGGCCGGGGGATGTCGTTCACCACCGTTCCTCCGCTGGGGCGTTCACGGATCCGCACCGCGCGGCTCCAGACGTTTCCAGTGTGTTCCAGGACCCCGGACGGCCGGACGGATCCGCGTGTTTGCCTGCGGATTCCACGCCGAGGGGATAGGGGCCTCGGCCGGCCGCAGGAGGACGACAGCCGTGCAGACCCACTGAACCACCGCGCCGCATCCGACCCCGGCCCTCCACGTACACAGGGGAGACGTGGAGGGCCGGTCGCGCGTCAGGCGGGTGCGTCGGGGCGCACGCAGTCGAGGACCGTGGCGGCGGCCGCCGCCCAGGTGTAACGGGCCGCCATCTCCTTGCGGAGTTCCTCGGCGTCGCGGAACGCGGCCTGCGGATTGCGCACGACGGAGTAAATGGCCTGCGCCCAGGTCTCGATGTCGGCCTTGCGGCCGCCCCGGGTCGCCTCCACGTCCACCACGGCCCGCGCCGCCACGGGCGACCCCTGGGCGCGCAGCAGCATGCCCAGCCCACTGCGGCCGCTGACCAGCACTGGCACCCCGCAGGCGATCGCCTCCGCACCCGCGAGGCCGAACGCCTCCGCGCGGGAGGGCATCAGGACCAGACTGGCCCGCGCGAGATCGTTCCTGATGCGCCGGGGATCGGCGGAGTAACGGCGCGGAATGACGTCCACGGCGGAGTTGGCGAGCCATTTCTCCACCTGGACCGCCAACTCAGCGGACTCGTCGTCGGGTACGCCCCGCACGAACAGATGCCACGAACCCGGCCCCTCCGCCCGCGAACTCGCTCTGCCCAGGGCCCGCGCGGCGATGTCGAGCCCCTTCAGATCGGCGTCCGCGAGTCGGCCCAGCAGCAGGATCTGCGGAATCTCCTCCAGGTGAGGGGGAGTTACCGGTGTCCCGCCGTCGAAGCCCGGGTCGATGCGGACCGGGGTGGCCAGGTCCTGGTACTCGGGCGTCCGCAGATGGGGCCGCAGGGCACGCTCCAGCCGGAGGCCGACCGGCATCGGGTGCAGAGCACCCCGGCAGAGCCCGAGTTCCAGATCCGTGCGGCTCTCCGCGCGGGCCGCCAAGTCCCCCTCGGCGTGCGGCTTGTGGGCCTCGGCCTGGTCGGGTTCGACGTGCAGGAAGTGCAGCCTCTTGGCGTTCTTGAAGTACCGCTCGACCAGCGCCTTGGCGGGCGGTCCCGTGACCCGGCCGTGCCCGATGACGAGGTCGGGCACGAACCCGTCGGTGAAGACCGGGGGCACCGACAGCGCCGCGTCCGTGCTGAGCCCCGGCTGGGCGACGTCGATCAGCCGCACCCCGTACTGTGCCGCGTCCGCGCGCTCGTCCGGGGTCGCGGTCTCGACCATCACGCGTACGTCCGCCTCCTGCCGGGCGAGGGCGACGCACAACTTGCTGTTGAACGTGCTCAGTCCGCCCCGCGCCGGGAACCACTCGTCGGCGACGACCAGCACGCGCACCGGTCGGCCCGGCTCCCGCCGCGGGGCCGGCAGCGGATCGCCGATCCCGAGCCGCTTCAGCTGGGCCAGGATGTCGTTCAGCCACCAGAGGAACGACGAGGCGAACCGCCGGTCGTCCGCCGCCACGCGCCCCGCGTCGAGACCCGAAGTCCCCAACGCCTGCTGGGCGTTCCGCCAGACGCCGTCCACCGAGTCTCGGATGTAGTGGACTTCGGCCGTCGAGGGCAGCTCCTGGTCCATGAGCCCGCCGGGCGTCCGCATCCGGGCCAGCGGTCCCGTCGTCCCGGCGGCCCTGGCCTCCGCCAGCCAGCGGTAGGTCCTGTGCTGGTGGCGGATCGCCGTCATGTGCATCAGATACCGGACGAAGTGCGGCATCCCGGGGTGGCCGTTGTCGGACCACGCCCACGCCCCCAACTGCCCGTCCGCGCCCGTCCGGCCGAGCAGCCGCACCAGCCGCCGCTGGTCCGCCTCGTCGCCCCGCTCCGGTTCCAGAACGTCCACGTCACCCGGCGTGTCCGCCGGTGCCTTGCCCAACTCCAGTGTCACCGCGCCGAGATGACACGCCCCGAGCGGGCCGGTGATCTCCGCCAGCCGCTCGCGCAACCCGGACCACTCCCGGCCGGGACCGGCGCCGAGCAGGACCGACAGATTGAGGATCTCCCGGTGCCGTCGCAGGATTGCCTGGTCGAGCCGGTCGGCGGACTGCACGCCCGCCACCACGACCGAGCCGTCCTCGGCCGGGTCGGGCAGGGCGTCCGGCATCCCCACGGGCAGCGAGGGGTACAACTCCCGTTCGGCGTGCTGCAGTTCACGAAAGCGCCCCCACATCGCCCGGACGGATGTCATCCCCTCCTCGGCGTGGGCTCCGTCCAGCGGGACGAAGACATGGACCGCGACCTCCTGCTCCGCGAACTCCCGCTCCGTCACCTCTCGTTCGGTCACGTGCCGGTACACCCCCGCCTCGCGTCGCCACTCCCGGCGTTCTCGCTCCAGTTGAGCCCATGCAGTCTAGGGCGGATTCACCCGGAACGAACCTGGATGCCGTATTGCTGGCGCGGGCCCGCCAGTTGCTCCAGGCCCTCTCAGAGGTGCGGCTTCCGCAGGCCGCGTGGTCGCGCCCCGCCGCCCCGGTCGAGGCGCTCGCGGCGGCCACCCGCATCTGGTGGGTACCGACCCAGGCGCTGTGCCGGCCGCCGTTGCACGCAGCGACGGCGACACCGGACCGTACGGTGGCGGCCGTCGTGCACGCCGACGTACGCCGACCGGGACTGCCGCAACTGCCCGCCGCGAGGCCTGCGCGGCGGCCGACCAGGACGACCCCGGCATCAGCCGTTTCCTGCTGCCGGACCTGGTCCTGACGTGCGCCGAGATCGCCGCGCGCCGCGGTGGCTGGGGCCGGCTCTGCGAGACGGCATACACGCCCCGCGACCTCGCGGACGAGGCGATCCACCTCACGTCCGCGTCCACTACGCCGACGCACCGGCCGCGTGGGCGGCCCATCACCGCGTCGGCGTCTGAGAACGCTCGGTGGCCCAACTCCCCGCAGTGGTGAGCTTTGTGGGCAGTGGTGGCGAAGTATCGATTCGGCTAACACCCATCCGCTTTGTGCAGGAAATGTGTGCACTCTGTGATTGAATCATGCACAACTCGGCCAGGTGGCCAGATCTCGACCGCTCGGTTCCCCGTGTCCTGCGGCTCAACAGCAGGATGTCCGCGCGCTCGTGCAGGTCAGCCGCCCGGCCGAGCCGGTACGAACGTGCGGCAGGGGCGGGAGTGGTCGATCCGCGCGCGCCCCTGCCGTAGCGCACCCTGTGTCCCCGTACTCCTCCCGACCGGAGGCCCGAACACCTGCCCGCGCCCGGCACGGCCCGCGATCGTCCGCGGCCCGCCGGACGGGAGCGTGCGCCACGTCACCGTGCCGGCCCACCGCGACTGCGGTGCCGCCTGCCGTCACGTACGTGAAGGGAACCCTCGATGACCGTCACAGCCACCGCCGCCACCGTCTCCGACTTCTACTACGGCGCGGTGACCCCGATCGCCGCCTATCTGATGGCCTGTCTGGGAGCGGCCCTCGGGCTGCGCTGCACGACCCGTTCGTTGCGCCGCCCGCAGCACAGAGCCCGCTGGCTGGCGCTGGGCGCCGTCTCGATCGGCTGCGGCATATGGACCATGCACTTCATCGCGATGATCGGCTTCAGCGTCGAGGGCGCGCTGGTCAACTACGACGCCACGAAGACGATCCTGAGCCTCCTCGTGGCGATCGCGGTGGTCGCCGTAGGAGTGTTCCTCGTCGGCTACCGCGGCGGATCCCCGCTGAACCTGGGTGTGGCGGGCGCGGTCACCGGGCTCGGCGTGGCGGCCATGCACTACCTCGGAATGGCCGCCATCCACACGAACGGCACCCTCCACTACGACCCCCTGACCGTGGCGCTCTCCATCGTGATCGCCGTCGCCGCCGCCACCGCGGCACTGTGGGCGGCGGTCTCCATCCACGCGCTGTGGGCGAGCCTCGGCGCGAGCCTGGTGATGGGCGTGGCCGTGACCGGTATGCACTACACCGGCATGGCCGCGGTCTCCGTCCACCTCACGAATGTCGCCGGGTCCTCGCAGTCCTCGGCCGACCTGGTCGCGTTCCTCCTCGTCATGCTCGCCGGCCCGCTGCTCGTCCTCCTGGTCGCCGCCGTGATCGTCATGTTCGACCCCGACATGATGCTCGGCGAGAACGAGAACGAGGCCCAGACCTCGCAGCTCACGCCCGCCCCGCTCTTCGGCGGCGACTCCGTGTTCCCACCGAAGGAGCCGGCCCAGTCGGCCCAGTCGGCCCAGTCGGCCCAGCCGACGCAGAGCCGCACCTCCTGGTGACCTGACTCCGGCATCGCCCGGGCGCACGGCGGCCGTCCGGGTCTCGTACCGGGGGCCGCCCGGCGCCTGAGGGCCACGGATCCATGGACCCACAGATGCCGAACCGGCTTACAGGCAGGCCCTATTGGACCTCTGCCCACGCGGCCACGAGTTCCGGGACGTACACCGTCGCCTCGACCTCCGTGCACGCGCGCGCCATACGAGTGCGCAGGGTGTCGATGTCGACCTCCTCGGCCGTGGCGATCCCGCCGCGCTCCATCACCGGCAGGAGGCTGCGTGCCGACTCGGCGATGAGGGTCACCGCCGCCGAGTCGGGGCCGCCCGTGGGCACGGCGACCGCCACGCTCGGATCGGAGAGTCCCGAGTGCCGCAGCACTTCGGCCAGTCGTTCGCCCATGTCCGGGTCGCGGCGGCCTTCCCGGAGTGCCGCGCTGATCCACCCCACGGACTCCGTCACCAGGGGAACGTGGGGTACCGCGCGAGTCCTCGAAATATTGAAGTCCTGGAATGTGACCACGCCACCGGTACGAACAAAGCGGGTCAGCCCCTTCACCGTCGCCACCGGATCGTCGAGGTGAATAAGGATCAGTCGTCCTACAAGGGCGTCAAAAGGCTCCGAAATGTCGAGATCGGGGAGCGTCCCCTGTTCGAAGGTGACATTCCCGAACGACAACGCGGCCGCGTTCTCCCGCGCACGCTCCAGAACCCCCGGGTCCATGTCCACACCGAGAACCCGGCCACTCGGGCCGACCACACGCGCTGCGGCGAGCGACACCTCGCCCGTGCCGCAGCCGATGTCGAGAACGCGCATTCCCTCCCGCAGACCCGCCGTCCTCAGTAGATATTCGGTGTGCCGGTCGTACAGCGAAGCCTGTATGCCGAGCCTGTCCGCTTCCCCGGAGGTATTTCCCATCACGTAGGAACTCGGGTCCTTCTCAGCCATTCCTGGTCCGTTCATTGCCGGGATTTCTTCCATCAGCAGTAACGGAGTGTAGGAAGCGGCCGATGGGCGGTCTTCGGCATGATCATGGAGTCAGTGGGCGGATTTTTGTGGATTCCACAGTCGCCGTGCTGTCAGCCCGTGATGCCGACGACCGAGCGGAGCAGCCCGGCGAAGGTGCGCGGATCGGCGCCGGTGAGCTTGTGCCACTGGCCGAGCCGGTAGGCCACCGTGTTGGGATGGATCCCGAGGACGGTGGCGGTGTGGGCCAGCGACGACCCGGAGTCCGCGAAGGCGATCACCGTCTCCGCCAACAGGGGCTGCTCGCCGGTGACTTGGCGGACCTCGGCGAACAGGGGCTGCAGCCGCTCCCGGCTGTCGATGAGACTCGCCCGGAGCCACACATCCTCGAACGACGTTGCCCGACCGCCGAGTCGGGCCACGGCGAGGGCGCGCTCCGCGTCGGCGATGCTCATCTCCGCGCCCGCGAGCCCGGACCGGTCGAGACCGACGCCCACGCGCACGTCGTCGCCGCTCAGGCTGATCACACGGGTGGCCAGCTCGGCCGGGTCGGTCCGCTGGGTGACGGCGATCATCAGCTGCCCGCTCAGGCCGCAGGAGACCGTGCCGGCGAGCTGCCGTGCGGAGCGTTGCAGCAGACTGAGGTGTCCTTGCGCGGCCCATGGGGCGGCAGGTGTGCACAGGGCGCGGAAGTCGCCGTCCGGGTCGAAGCCCAGCTCACGGGCGATCTCGGCGGTGTGCTCGCGCGGTGCCCCGCCGGTGCTGAGCAGTTCGAGGAAGCGCTGCCGCAGACCAGCCTCACGGCCGTACCGTGACCCCGCCTCGTCCGCGAAGGCGTCCGCGACGACGCCGCTCGCCGCCTGCACCCACAGCCACATGGGCGCGACCAGTTCGACCTCGGCGCCCTCGGCCGCCGTACCGCGCGCCGACGCCTGCAGCTCGTCCCACAGCCGACGGGCGCCGATGTGAAAGGTCGCGAGCGCGTCTTGGACGGGCAGACCGTAGTACGCCCTCCTGCGTGACTCGGCCTGGAACTCCAGCAGCTGCCCGGCCGTCGGTTCCACACCGAGGGCGAGCCCCCGCAGCAGGGCGCGCAGCCGGTTGTGCACGGTCGTGCGCTGCTCGGCCAGCGGCAGCGCCGCGTACGAGGGGAGCTCGCGCCGGATGTCGTCGGTGACGACGTCGCTGAGATCGTCGAGCCGCGCCAGCAGGGATTCGCACAGCACGCGCAGCGGATGCCCGTCGGGCCGGACCGGAGTGGACGTCACGCCCGCCACTGTCGAATCGACAACGAGCCCCTGTCAATCCACATCACGTGGAGTCACGGGCGTGGCCCGCTCGGTGAGCCGCCGCCCGGCGCGCGACCGCTGCACCCCTCCGGCATCCGACGCCCACGGTCCTGCGCGGCCCATCTGATCCTCTGACCACGCCGACTAGCTGATGAGTGACCCCAACTCAGGCCTTACGACACCCCGTTGGGCCCCGCCTGCGAAGTCTCGGGCGTCTCCGCTGGCGCGGGTGGCAGATCGGCCGGTGACGGTGCGGGGTCCGGGTCGGGCTTGTGGCCGCCGCGCAGGGCCGAGGCGACCGCGGAGACCAGGGCCATGCCCGCGGCGACGCTGAAGACGATGGTCAGACCGTGGTGGAACGGGCCCGAAACCAACCGGGGGAAGAAGGTGTGCCCGGTCAGGACGGCGCGCTGGGCGGCGGTGACGTGGGCGAGGGTTCCGTTGGACGAGAGCAGGTGCTGGATGGGGTTGTTGCCGAGGAACGTGGCGAACAGCGTGCTCACCGGCGGCAGCGAAGCCGCCTGCTCGGCGGCGCCGGTCGGGACGCCGTGAGCCTGGAGCCCCTTGCTCAGCGTCGCGGGCAGCGAGGTCGCGAGCCCGGACACCATCAGGGAGAAGAACACGCCGATGGACAGGGCGGTTCCGGAATTCTGGAAGGTGGACCGCATGCCCGAGGCGACACCCCGGTACTCGCTCGGCACGCTCCCCATGATGGACGACGTGTTCGGCGCGGAGAACATGCCCTGGCCCAGACCGTTCAGGAGCAGCAGCGCCGCGAACATGCCGTAGTCGAAGTCGATGGGCAGCGCCAGCAGACCGAGGAACGAGAGCGCCACGACGATCAGCCCGACCGTCGAGAACATCCGGGCGCCGAACCGGTCCGACAGATATCCGGACACGGGCCCGGCGACGAGGAAGCCCACGGTGAGCGGCAGCATGAAGATGCCCGCCCACAGCGGGGTGTCCTCGTAGTCGTAGCCGTGCAACGGCAGCCAGATGCCCTGCAGCCAGATGATCAGCATGAACTGGAGCCCGCCCCGCGCGATCGCGGTCAGCAGCGCGGCCAGGTTGCCCGCGGCGAAGGCGCGCACCTTGAACAGGGCCAGGTTGAACATCGGTTCGGCGATGTGCGTCTCGATGTAGCAGAAGACCAGCAGCAGGACGCCGCCGCCGATCAGACCACTCAGCACCCACGGGTTCCCCCAGCCGGTGGCGCTGCCGCCGTAGGGCTGGATGCCGTAGGTGATGCCCGCGAGGAGGATGCCCGCGCCCGCCGCGAAGGTGAGGTTGCCCAGCCAGTCGATGCGGCCGGGGCGGCCCGCCGAGGTCTCGCGCAGGCTCAGGTACGACCAGATCGTGCCGGTGATGCTGATCGGCACGCTCACCCAGAACACCGCGCGCCAGTCGACGACGGCCAGCAGACCACCGGCGAGCAGGCCGAGGAACTGGCCGGCCAGCGCGGTGATCTGGTTGATGCCGAGCGCCATTCCGCGCTGTCGGGCGGGGAAGGCGTCGGTGAGGATCGCGGCCGAGTTGGCGGTGAGCATGGAACCGCCGAAGGCCTGCACGACGCGCCACAGGATCAGCCACATCGCCCCCGCTCCCGCGCGGAACGGGTCCAGGGACAGTGCGACGGACGCGCACGCGAAGATCAGGAAGCCGATGTTGTAGATCTTCACCCGGCCGAACATGTCACCGAGCCGCCCGAGCACGACGACCAGCACCGCCGAGACCAGCAGATAGCCCAGGATCATCCAGAGCAGATAGCCGATGTTGCCCGGCGCCAGCGGATCGAGCCCGATGCCGCGGAAGATCGCGGGCAGCGAGATGATCACGATCGAGGCGTCCATCGTGGCGATGAGCACGCCGAGCGTGGTGTTCGACAGTGCGACCCACTTGTAGTTCGGCCCCGGGGGAGTGTCCTTACGACGTCCCGAGCGCACGGTGCTCAGCAGCGAGGACCGATGTCCGTCGCCGGGTATGTGCGCACGCTCGGTCACAGTCGCTCCGCCAGTCGGTCGAGGAGGGGGAGCGCGGACGCGAGGGTCGCGCGCTCCTTGGCGGTGAACTCGTCGAGGACGCCCGCCAGCCGGTGGACCGACTCGGACCGCCGCTCGGCCAGCATGGCGTGCCCCTCGTCCGTGATCGCGACGATGCTCCGCCGCCCGTCCGCCGCATCGGGGCTACGGCGGACCAGCCCGCGCTGTTCGAGCACCGCGAGCGTGCTCGCCATGGCCTGCGGGCGTACCCGCTCCGCCTCCGCCAGGGACGTCGGCGACTCGGAACCGTCGCGGGCGAGCCGGGCCAGGACCGAGACTCCGGAAAGTGACACGTCCCCCACGGCGTGCGCCTGGCGCAGGCGCCGGGTCACCCGGCCCACCGCGAGTCGCAGTTCGGACGCGAGTCGAGCGGTGTCGTTCGCGCTGTTCACCTTCATGGTTACTAACAGTAGATTTAGCAGCCTGAACTGCTCAACCAATTGTTAGTAAATGGCGCGAGGAGGCTGTCGGTGGAGAAAGGACGCCCCACAGGACTGTTCGTCGGTCTGTGCACCCTGGACGTCATCCAGCTCGTGGACCACGCGCCGGGCGCGAACGAGAAACTCACGGCCCAGGACCAGGTGGTCGCCGCGGGCGGCCCGGCGGCGAACGCGGCCATCGCCTTCAGTCACCTGGGCGGCGCGGCCACACTCCTGACGGCAATTGGCGCCCACGCCTTGGGAGTTGGGGTGGCGGCCGACCTGAACGCGTTGGGCGTGACAGTCTCCGACCTGGCCGCCGACTCGGCGCAACCGCCCGCCGTCTCCTCCGTCCTGGTGACCGCGTCCACCGGAGAACGGGCCGTCGCCTCGACCAACGCGACGGCCCACCGGCTCGCCCCGCCCGACGACCTCGACGCGCTGGTGGCCGCCTGTGACGTCGTGGAGTTCGACGGCCACCACATGGAACTGGCCGTCGCCGCGGCCCGCTCCGCGCGTGCGCTCGGCCGTAAGACCCTTTTGGACGGCGGCAGTTGGAAGTCCGGCACGCAGGACCTGCTGCCGTTGATCGACGTGGCCGTCTGCTCCGCCGACTTCCACCCGCCCGGAACGAGCACACCGGCGGACACACTGCGCTTCCTGCGGGAGTACGGGGTTGCCTGGTCGGCGGTGAGCGGGGGAGCGGGCCCCATCGTGTGGGCAGGTCCGGGCGGTGAAGGCGCGGTCGACGTGCCGTCGGTGAAGGTGGTGGACACGGTGGGCGCGGGCGATGTTCTGCACGGAGCCCTCGCCCATCAACTTGCGCTGAGCGAAGGGCAGTTGACGTCGAAGGGCTTTGTCGAGGCGTTGAGCGGAGCAGCTCTGGTGGCTTCGCGGGCCTGCGCCTCGTTCGGCACGCGGGCCTGGCTGCGGGAGGATTGACCTGGACCGACGCGTCCGGCCTTGAGATGATCACCAGGAACGTACGTGTCACCGGACCGTACGAACCACGGGTGGGAAACATGATCGTCGCAGTGCTGCTCGGTGTCCTGGTACTCGTCATCGGCGGGTGCGCCTGTGTGTTCTGGGCCGAGCGAGGCGGCCCCCGCTGGGCCCGTGTCGTGGCGACCGTGACGCTCACCGCGAGCGATCTCGTGCGCAGCGCCGACAGGAAGGGGAGTGGGGGCCGGAACTCCAGCAGCCAGGGCGACGACTAGCAAGGTCGGGTCGCCGCGACACGTGCCGAACCGGTCGGGGAACTCGCCGCGACGGAACCCTGTCGCGCACCCCAAAGTGCCTAGACTGAGCCGTCGTTGATCGTTTCAGCCGGACGGTCTCAGGAGGACCACATGCCCCGCACTCCGTCTCGACGTACCGCTCTGCGCGGCCTGGTCGCAGGCTCAGCCGTGGTGATCGGCTTCGATCCCTTCACGCGCGGCTGGGCGGTGACTGACACCGGCCGGCCGCTCACCGGCCTCCCCCATCTGGACGGGACGCTCCTCACGGACGACGCCTCGCTCGGCGCCGACGCCGATGACTTCGGGCACATCGTGCACCGGCGTCCGGCCGCGGTGCTGCGGCCCGGCTCCGTGCGGGACGTCGTCGCGATGGTGCGGTTCTGCGATCTGCACGGACTCAAGGTGGCCCCGCGCGGACAGGGCCACGGGACGAACGGACAGGCGCAGGTCGAGGGCGGGCTGATCATCGAGACCGAGCCGCTCGCCTCCATCGGCCCTGTACGGACGGGGAGTTCACGCGTCACGGTCGGCGCGGGCGCCAAGTGGAGCGACGTCGCCAAGGCGGCCATCGCCCACGGTCTCACCCCGCCCGTCTTCACCGACTACCTCGAACTCTCCGTCGGCGGCACCCTCTCCGTCGGCGGCCTGGGCGGCCAGAGCCACCAGCGGGGCGCGCAGGTCGACAACGTCCTCGAACTCGAAGTCGTCACCGGAGCAGGGGAGTTGCTCCGCTGCTCCCCGACCCGCAACCCCGACCTCTTCCACGCCGTGCTCGCCGGTCTCGGCCAGTGCGCGGTGATCGTCGGCGCCACCCTGCGCCTGGTCCCGGCCCCGGAGACCGTACGGCACTACCTTCTGCCGTACGACGACCTCCAGACCTTCCTCGACGACCAGCAACTCCTCGCCACCGAGGGGCGGTTCGCCTACCTTGAGGGTCAGGTGAGCCCGGACACGGCCGGGGCCTTCAACCAGTTCGCCATCGAGGCCGTCGCCTACGGGCCGCCGGTGGGGGACACCCCCGACGACGCCGTCCTCCTGCGAGGTCTGCGGTATGTCGCGTCCGGCGCCCAGATCACCGACCTCGGCTACTACGACTTCCTCGACCGGCTCGCCGCCTCCGTCGCCGCGCTGAAGGAAGCGGGCCTGTGGGCCTACGCCCACCCGTGGCTCAACGTGGTCATCCCGGGCCGCAGCACCGCCGCCGTGGCCGGCACCCTGCTGGACGCACTCACCCCGGCCGACCTCGGACCCGGCGTCGTCCTCCTGTACCCGCTGCTGCGCGAGCACCTCCGCACCCCGCTGCTGGGCATGCCCGACGACCCGATTCCCTACCTGTTCGCGGTCCTGCGCGCCGCGCCGCCCGAGGACACCGCGACCGTACAGCGACTGCTGAGCGCCAACCGGTCCGCGTACGAGGCCGTCGAGGCGGTCGGCGGCACGCAGTACCCGGTGGGCTCGATCCCCTTCCAACACGCCGACTGGAAGCGGCACTTCGGGCCGGTCTGGAAGCGGTTCGCCGCAGCCAAGAAGACGTACGACCCCAAGGGGATCCTGGTACCGGGGCAGGGCATCTTCTGAACGCCGATGCCGTTCTAGGCGGGAGGCAGGTCCGCCAGCGCGTCGCGCAACGCGGCCCGGGACGCCACGCCCAACTTCGGGAAGAGCTGGCGCAGATGGGCCGCGACGGTGCGGGGCGACAGGAACAGGCGCTCGGCGATCTGCTTGTTGGTGAGACCGGCCGCCGCGAGGAGGGCGATCTCCCGTTGCTGGGGTGTGAGTGACGCCGGGCCGGTGACCCCGGCGGTTCCCAGGGACAGGCCGGTCGCCCGCAGTTCGTTGCCCGCCCTGGCCGTCCAGGGGCGGGCGCCGAGCCGCTCGAACGTCTCGACGGCGTCGGCGAGTTGGGTGCGCGCCTCCGTCGTGGACTTCACCCGGCGGAGGCGCTCGCCGTAGGCGAGCCGTACTCGCGCCAACTCGAAGGGCCAGCGCTCGGTGCCGGGTACGGCGAGCGCCTCCTCGAACAGGCCGAGCGCTTCCTGGCCCACGGCCGCGATCGCCGCCGACGCCTTCACCAGCAGGGCCAGCCTGGGCGAGATCGCGGCGATGCCGGCCTCAAGTGCCGCCTCCGCGTGGGCCGTTGCCTCGGAGGTGCGGCCCGTTCTGACGGCGGCCTCGACGAGATCCATGACGACGAACAGGGCCGGCGGGACGTGCGAGGCGAGTTCCCCCGCGCGGCTGATGGCGCACGCGTGGCGGTACGCGTCCTCGAACCTGCCCTGGCCGAGCGCGGCGAGTGCCCGCGCATGCGAGGCGCACGACAGATAGGAACCCACACCGCGCGGTGTCGCCCACAGGGTCATCTCGTCCGTGAGGGTTCGGGTGGCGGCCTCGTCGCCCCGGGCTGCGGCCACCAGCGCCCGCTGGTACAGGAACTCCGTCGACAGCAGCTGGTAGCTGTTGGCCTCGCCCAGATCTCGTCCCTGCGCGGCCTGCGCCTCCAACTCGTCCCACTCACCGGCCGCGAAATGGTCCCGGCCCAGGTACACCAGCCCCTGGATCTCCACGGTGAGCGACCTGTTGTCACGCCCGTCGCGCAGCGCGCGCCGCAACGCCGTCCTGCACGCCGGCAACCGGTCCACGTAGAGGGAGGTCATGGCGAGCCGGATGATCCGGACCGGGTCGGCCTCCTGGTCGAGGGAGGCGATGGCCTCGTCGAGCCTGCCGAGCGCGGGCGGTGCCGTGCGCGCCGGGTCGGCCATCGTGCTGAGGGTCAGGGCGAGTTGGCCCGGGACCTCCGGTTTCAGCAGGTCGAGCGCCCGGTGCAGCGGCTTCCAAAAGTCCGGGCGCTGACTGCTCTGGCACAGCCAGGCGAGGGTGTACAGCGCGTCGATCATGGTGGGATCGGTGGCGTCGTACGGCTGGTGCTGCATGTCGATCGCGCCGACCAGCAGCCGGTGGGCGGTGTCCAGGTCGCCCTCGCCGCTGAGGAGGATGTGGTGCGCGGCGGCGACCGCGGCGACCAACGGCCCCGCTCGTCCGCCGTCGGCCAGCCGGGCCTCTTCCAGCAGCCGGGGCACATCGCGCAGATCGCCGGTCAAGTCCGCGCCGAGATAAGCCGCTTCGGCGATCCGGCGACTGCGTTCGTAGCCGCGCGGGCTCAACTCGGCGGCGCGCAGCAGCGCGGCGATGGCACCACCCGCGTCACCCCGCCGCACGTTGTCGCGCGCCACTTCCTCCAACAGACTCGCGACGTCCTCGCTGGGCTCGACCGTGGCATGCGCGAGGTGCCAGGCGCGCCGCTCGGGCCGGTCGGACCAGTACTCCGCCAGGGCGCGATGCACCTCGCGACGCTGCTCGCTGGTGGAGAGTTCCACCACGGCGGAGCGCGTGAGGGGATGGCGGAACGCCAGTCGTCCGGTGGCCGCGTCCACGTACACGAGCCCCGCCTGTTCCGCGTGCGCGAGGTCTTCCATGCCGGTCGACGCGAGGACACGCAGATCACCGGTGCCGTCCAGAACCGCGTACAGGAGGAGCAGCCGGGTCGCGGCGGGCAGTGTCTCGACGCGGGACGCGAACACGGCCTGGAGGCGGCGGCTCAGCGGCAGCAGTTCGGGAACCGCGGTGCCGGAGCGCTGGGGGCCGCTGAGCGCGACGGGGAGTTCCAGCAGCGCGAGGGGATTGCCCTGAGCCTCCGCCAGCAGCCGCTCCCGCACACGCGGCGCCAGTGACGGGGAACGCGCCTCGATCAACGCCGTCGCAGCCGTCGTATCGAGCGGCTGTACGTCGTGATGGGGCACGCCGCCGCGTTCGAAGAAGCTGCCTTCGCCCGAGCGGTAGGCGCCGAGGAAGCCGACCCGGCTGCCCGCGAGGCGGCGGGCGACGAAACCCAGGACCACGGCGCTGGCCCGGTCCAGCCACGGGAGGTCGTCGACGATCACCAGCAACGGGCGCTCCTCGGCGGCCCGGACGAGGAGGGTCAACGCCGCGTTCGACACCAGCAGTTGATCGGAAGGCGCGCCCTGGTCCAGGCCCAGCGCGACGCTCAGGGCGACGCGGTACGGGTCGGCCAGGCGGTCGAGTCCGGCCAGCAGCGGCTGAAGGACCTGGTGGAGACCGGCGAAACTGATCTCGCTCTCGAACTCCACCCCGGCGGCACGCACGACCCGTGCATCCGCGCCGTGCGCCTGTCCGGCGGCGGCGTCCAGCAACACCGTCTTGCCGACACCGGCGTCCCCGGACAACAGCAGCGCCCCGCCGGAAACCAGGGCCTCGTCGACGAACCCCCGGACCAGCCCGAGGTCGTGATCACGCCCGACGATCGTCCCGGCCGGATCCGACAGCGAAGCGCCGTCCCCGTTCATGCGCGTCTCCCTTCCGACCTCGGAACTCTACGTCGGCCCCGGCGCCGTCATCGCATGAACAATCCGCCGTTGACGTCGAGCGTGGCGCCCGTGATGTACCCAGTGTCTTCCCCCGCCAGATGCCCCACGAGTGCGGCCACTTCCTCCGGCCGCCCGAACCGCCCCACGGGAATCCGCTCGGCCGCACGCTTCAACGCCTCGGCGGGAAGATCGTCCATCACGGGCGTCTCCACGGCCGCGGGAGCGACGGCGTTGACGGTGACGCCGTGGGGAGCGAGTTCCTGGGCGAAGACCTTGGTCAGCACCAGCACCCCCGCTTTCGCCGCCGCGTAGTGCGGACCGGCGACCAGTCCGCCCTGCTGCCCCGCCAGCGACGCGAGGTTGATGACTCGGCCCCAGCCGCGCTCACGCATCGCCGGTGCGCAGAGGCGGGTGAGGACGAGGACGCTGCGCAGGTTGGTGGCCATGAGCGCGTCCCACTCGTCCAGTTCGACGTCCCACACCGAACCGGGCGCCGTCCGCGCCGCGTTGTTGACCAGTACATCGGGGCTGCTCCATGCCGAGGCCACCGCGCGCACCGCGAGCTGGGATTGCTCGGGGTCGCTGACATCGGCGTGCACCGCCATGCTCGAATCCCCTTCAGGATCAAGGGATTTGGCCAGGGTGCGGGCTCCGGTGTCGTCCTGGTCCAGCAGTGCCACGCGCAGGCCGCGTCGGTGGAGTTCGGCGGCGATGGCGGCACCGATGCCACGGGCGGCGCCGGTGACAAGCGCGACCTTGCGGTCCGCTGCCGGTCGGATCGGGCCTGTTGACGGTTCGGGTGCACCCACCGGTTCGGGTCTCCTTCGTGTTCGCTGCCGGGATCGGACGACGTCGGCATATCGGTACGTGGGCATGCCGGTATATCGGTATGTCGGTACAGGGGTCAGACGACGTCGGTGTGGGGGAGCGGCCGGCCGAGCAGGACACGGCCGTAGAGCTCCCGGCTGGTCTCGACGCTCAGGGCGGCGTGGCGGGAGGCCGTGCCGATGTCGCGCCAGGCGCGTTGCAGCGGTGAGGTGTCGGAGAAGCTGCTCGCGCCGGCCGTGTCGAGCAGGAGGCTGACCGCCTCGCGGGCGCAGCGCATCGCGTGGCTGCCGTCCATCCGCAGCCGTGCCCGGGTCTCCAGGTCGGGGCGCCGTCCCTGGCATGCGGCCTCGTCGATCTCGTCGGCCGCGCGCCGTACGTGGAGTCTGGCCGTGTCGATCAGGGTGGCTGCCTGGGCGACGTTCAGCTGGTGAGGAGCCGCCTCCGCCGTGTGGGAGTGCAATGGCGAGACGGACCGCTTTCCGCCCGCGAGGTCCCGGACGACCAATTCGAGGGCGCCGCGCGCGATGCCTACGCCCGTCCCGACCAGCGGCAGATTGATGGACAGCGGGAAGACGACCCGGGCCTCGCCGGGATGCCGCTGGATGCCGATGCCGTCGGCGATCTCGGCGAACGACACGAACCGCTCGTCGGGGACGAAGAGTTGATGCGCCACCGCCGTTCGGCTGCCGGTGCCGCGCATGCCGGCCATGTGCCAGGTGTCGGCCACGGTCAGCTCGGACGCGGGGACCAGGGCCAGCCCGCGTTCCGGCCGGCCGCGGTCCTCGCGGACGATGCCCAGCAGCACCCAGGCCGCGTGGTCGATGCCGGATATCCACGGCCACCGCCCGTCGAGTTCGAGACCGCCGGGTACCGCCGTCACCGAACCGGAAGGATTGGCGGCTCCGCAGAGCAGGGCGTCGGGATCCGACTCCCAGACCAAGGTGCGCACCGCGTCGGGCAGTTGAGAGGCGAACAGCGCGGCCCCGTAGGCGATGCCGACGAGCCATGAACTCGACGCGCACCCCGCCGCCAGCTCGGCACACACGTCCACGGCCGTGCGCACACCGGCGCCATGGCCGCCGTAGCGGCGCGGTGTACCCAAGGTGAACAGCCCCGCGTCACGCAGGGCCTTCACGCTCGGCTCGGCCAACGACCGCTGCTGCTCGGTCTGTTCGACGTGGGCCGAGACGAGCGGCGCCATCTCCCGTGCCACCTGGACGAGTTGGGCCTCGGTGACGGGTTCGGTGACGGTCTCGTCGGCACGCTCCGGTAAGTGGTCCTGGCTGTTTCCGTGAGGCATCGGGGTTTCCTTTTCTGGCGTCTGATCCGCAATGGGCGGTGCTGCTCCGAGCGGGATCGAGCCGCCGCGCAACAACATCATCTTACCTGGAGATGACTCCTCCGGATAAGCTGCGTCGGTATCCGCGGCGGGGAGTCGTTCTTGTCGCACCAGCTCAACAGCCAACCGGGCAGGCCGAGTTGGTGCGGCTGTCGGACCCTGAACGCAGCCGTCGGACCCTGAACACAAGGGAGAACACGTGAAGATCGTCGTGGTGGGCGGCGGGGTCGCCGGACTCGTCACCGCTCTGAGCCTGCACGCCGCGGGAATGACCCCGCTCGTCTGCGAGTCCGCCCGCGAGCTGCACGCGGTCGGCGTCGGCATCAACCTGCTTCCCCACGCCGCACGCGAACTCACCGAACTCGGCCTCGGGGACGCCCTGGACGCCATCGCGCTGCCGCCGGAACGACTGGTCTACTGCGACCGTCAAGGACGCCCGATCTGGGAGGAGCCGCTCGGCCTGGCGGCCGGCTACCGGTGGCCCCAATACTCCGTCCACCGGGGCGAGTTGCAGATGCTGTTGCTGGACGCCGTCCGCACCCGGATCGGGCCCGACGCGGCCCGCACCGGCATGGCCTTCGAACGCTTCGCGTACCAGGAGCCGTCCCGGCACCAAGAGTCGTTCCAACACCAAGTGCCAGGCGTCGCAGCGCACTTCGCGGACCGGCACACCGGCGAGCCCGTCGTGATCGAGGCCGATGTCCTCGTCGGCGCCGACGGCATCGACTCCCGGCTGCGGGCCCAACTCCACCCCGGTGAAGGGTCCCCGCGCGGGAACGGCGTTCAGATGTGGCGGGGCATGAGCCGGTACCCGCACATCCTCGGCGGACGGGCGATCGTGGTGGCCGGCGGTCGACCCGGGGACAAGTTCGTCGCCTACCCTGTCGCCGACCCGGCGGTCGAGGGCGGACCCACGCTGATGAACTGGGTGCTGGAGATCCGCCGCCCGGAGCCCGACGAGAAACTCGACCGCTCCCACCGCCCGATCCCGACGGAGGAGGCGCTGGCCGAGCTCTCCGGTTGGGACCTGCCCTGGATCGACCTGCCCGAACTGATCCGCGGCTCCACCGGCATCTACGAGTACCCGATGGTGGACCGGGACCCGCTGCCACGCTGGAGCTTCGGCCGGGTGACACTGGTCGGCGACGCCGCCCACCCCATGTACCCCATGGGCATGAACGGCGGCTCCCAGTCGATCGTCGACGCGCGTGTCCTGGCCTGGTCGCTCTCCCGGCACGACGATCCGGTACGGGCCCTGGGACAGTACGAGCACCTGCGCCGCGAACCCCTGAATCAACTGGTGCTGGCCAACCGCGAGTTGGGCCCGGAGAAGATCATCGCTCTGGCCGAGGAGATCGGCGGCCGGGTGCCCGTGGAGCAGGCGACGGCTGTGTCGCAGGGGTACAAGGAGCTCGCCGGGTGCACGACCGCCGTACTCAACTCCCGGGATTCCTGGTCGGTTTCGCCGGTCATGCCATGAGGGTCGGCCTCCTTGGTGAGCCTTTTCTCCGCGATCTGGAGGGGGTGTAGGTCAGCGTCTTGAGCGGCACAGGGCCTGCGGTGGAAGCGACTGCGGGGAGCAGGTGGCTGGCTCGTGATGTGATCGCCGCCAGAGAGGCGGCAAGTGCCGTGCGGACAGGGCTGGTTGTGGAACTTTCCCTGCGTGGCCGGATGCGCGCCGGAGATCCGGAAGCCTGGCGGCTCCGGGAGAATTCGACTTCCTGGGCTCGGCGGACGGGGCGCTGCTGGATGTCGGGGTCGCGGACAAGGCAGGCGGACGCCGGCCGCGTAAGTCTCCGCCGCGCCCCGGCTTTGAGACCCAGGTCGTGGAGCGGACGGCGGCCGCCCGTCCCACGTCCGCTCCGGTTCTCGGCTCAGGCCGAGGGGTCATTCTCGTCGGCGGCGAACCTGCGCACCTCATTGCGTATGCGTGGGCCCCACTTGGTGAGGAGCGCGGTGATCTCCGGTGTGGCCACATGCCGGTCGAGGGCCTCCTGGGAGGCCCATTGTTCGAGCACCGTGACGGCTCCGGTCGCCGCGTCCTCCACGCAGAACGACATCAGCACGTTCCCCGGGTTCGCCGCGGCGAGCGGGTACGACGTCGCCCGTGCCTCGGCGACGAACGACTCGACGTCCTCGGAGGGAACGAAGACCCGGCCGGCGATGATGACCGAAGTCCGGGCGTTGTCCTGGGACTTGTTCAGCGCGTTCATGGATCTTCCTCGTCCTTCGTGTCCATCAGGCGGCGTACTGGTAGGCGGGGTAGGTGAGATAGCCGGCGTCGCCGCCCTGGTAGTACGTGGCCGGGTCGGCGGGCGCGAGCGGCAGGCCGGTGCGGAGCCGTTCGACCAGGTCGGGGTTGGCGAGGAAGGCACGGCCGAAGCTGATCAGGTCCGCGCCCAGGCCGAGCCAGTGGTCGGCGGCGGCCCGGTCGGTCTGCTTGGGGCCCATCGGGACGGCCGGGTTCACGACCAGGCTGCCCGGGCCAGGCGCGGCGCAGCCCGAGCAGCACCTCCTCCTCGGCGGTCGCCTCCAGGTGCACGTAGGCGAGGTCGAAGTGGGCGAGTTCGGTGAGGAGGGCCGCGTACAGCTGCGGGACCTCCGTCTCCTCCACGCCCCAGAAGGTGCCGCCGGGGGAGAGCCTGATCGCGGTGCGGGCCGAGCCCACGGCGTCCACGGTGGCGGCGACCGCCTCGACGGCGAAGCGGATGCGGTGGGCGATCGGGCCGCCGTAGTCGTCGGTGCGCAGGTTGGCGTTGGACGACAGGAACTGCGAGATCAAGTAGCCGTTCGCGCCGTGCAGTTCGACGCCGTCGAAGCCGGCGTCGACGGCGCGCCGGGCGGCTTCGGCGTACGAGCGGGCCTGCTCGGGCACCTCGGAGAGGGCCAGGGCGCGAGGTGTCGGTGCGGGTCGCAGTCCGGTCGGGGTGAACACGTCGCCCACGGCGGCGACGGCCGACGGTCCGACCGGCCGCAGGCCCGTGGTGTCGGGGTGGGAGACCCGGCCGCCGTGCATGATCTGGGCGAAGACGCGCCCGCCGTTGGCGTGCACGGCGTCGGTGACGGGTCGCCAGGACGCCACCTGTTCGCCGGTGTACAGGCCCGGCGTGCCCGGGTTGGACTGCCGGACCAGGCTGGGCTGCACCCCCTCGGTGACGATCATCCCGGCACTGGCCCGCTGGGCGTAGTAGGCCGCCATGGACGAGGTGGCCAGGCCCCCGGGAGCGGCCCGGACCCGGGTCATCGGGGCCATCACGACCCGGTTGGCAGCTCCAGGGCGCCGAGGCGGTGGCGGTCGAACAGCGTGGTCATGCCGGAACTCCTCCGTATGTAGGGAGGGCCCGGGAAGAGCGGGCCCTCCCGGTACGCTAAAACCTGACATCAATGTGAGATGCAAGTCCTGGGCCCACGTCACCATCGGGAGAGTGAGATGCGGATCGGTGAACTCGCGGCGCGGAGTGGAGTGAGTGTCCGTTCGTTGCGCTACTACGAGGAGCAGGGACTGCTCGTCAGCACCCGCAGCGCCGGCGGGCAGCGGCACTTCACCCACGACGACATCGGGCGGGTCGACTTCATCCAACGCCTTTACGTGGCAGGGCTGTCCAGCCGCACCATCCTCGAACTGATGCCGTGCCGCGACTCGCCCAGCGACGAGAACTCCGACGCCGCGCTGGAACGCATGGCCACCGAGCGCGACCGACTCTCCACCCACATCACGGAGTTGCTGCACACCCGCGACTCGCTCGACGGTCTGATCACCGCAGCCCGGGCCGACCGCGAGGGCCGCCGGACCGCCGCATGAATCCGGGGCAGGGCGGCGCCGATGGGGACGCCGATCTGCTCCGATGCGCAGAGCCCGTCCGGCGGATGTTCAGGCGAGGAACCCGTCGGTGACCTCGGCGAACCTGCCTGGATCCTCTGCGGCGACGAAATGCCCGGTAGGGGCGACCGTGCCCCGCGCATTGTCGGCGTGCGAGGCCAGGGCCCGGGCGGTCGAGGTGCCGGAATGGGCTGTGCCGATGGCCAGGGCGGGCATGGGCAGCTTCTTCTCGGCTTCTTCTCGGCGAGCAGCGCGCGGTTTTTGCGTCGGTCCTCCAGCAGAGTGCGGTAGTGCTCGAAGCCGCCACGTAGCCGCTCCCGGCCGGTGTACTCGTGTGCGTAGGCGGCGAGGGCGTCGGGACTGAAGGTGCCCGGACAGGCGATCCGCCGGGTTCGGGGGCATGGATCATGTCAACGCTGTCGAGATGTCGGCGGTGGGAGCTGTATTCCGGCCGGGCCACCCTATCCGCTAACATAGAATAATTAGCTAGATGAATAGCCTAGTGCTGTCGAGGAGTGGCCGTGGACTTCGGGCTGACCGACGAGCAGGACCTGTTGCGCGCGACGGCACGGCAGTTCGTCGCCGACGTGTGCCCGGCCGAGAAGGCCAAGCAGTGGGACGAGGAAGGCGTCGTGCCGCCCGAGTTGTTCCGCGGTATGGCCGATCTGGGGTGGTTCTCCCTCCCGTTCAGCGAGGAGGAGGGCGGCGACGGCGGCGGCCCGCTCGAACTCGTCCTGATCGCCGAGGAGTTGGGGCGGGCCAGCTTCGACGTCGCCATGTGCTACATCGGCGTGCTCATCCCGGGGATCACCGTGTTCCGGTGGGGCAGCGAGGCGCAGCGCGACTTCATCCGTGAGCAGGTGATGACGGGACGGCACCGCCTCGCCGTCGGCCTCAGCGAGCCGGACAGCGGGTCCGACGCCGCCGCCCTCCGCACCACCGCCGAGGACCACGGCGACCAGTTCCTCGTCCGCGGCCAGAAGGCGTGGTGCACCGGCGGCGGCCTGCCCGACACCACCATCGCAACCTATGTGCGGACCGGTCCCCGCGAGCCCAAGCACGGTGGCATCAGCCTGCTGCTCGTCGACCCCGCGACGGACGGCGTCGAGGTGCGCCGGACGCCGACGCTGGCCCGGCACATCCTCGGCACCAACGAGGTCTTCTTCAACGACGCCCTGGTCCCGAAGGAGAACCTCGTCGGCCCCCGCGACGAAGGCTGGAAGGTCATGCTCTCCAACATCGAACTGGAGAAGGTGATCATCACCGGCGGTTATCTGGGCGCCGCTCAGGCCACGTTGGACGAGATGCTGGAGTACTCCCGCACCCGGCACGCCTTCGGCCGTCCGATCGGGAACTTCCAGGCCCTCGCCCACGCCATGGCCGACCTGCAGACCGAGATCGACTCCGCCCGGCTGCTCGCGTACCGCGCCGCCTGGCTGCTCGCCCAGGGCAAGCCGTGCACCCGGGAGGGCTCGATGGCCAAGCTCAAGGGGTCGGAGACGTACGTGGCCGCCGCCCGGCTCGGGATGCAGGTGTGTGCCGGGCACGGTTTCTCGACCGAGAGCGTGATGAGCTTCCGCTACCGGGAGTCCATCGTGGCCACGATCTCCGGCGGAACCAGCCAGATCCAGCGCAACGGGATCGCCCGGAGCATGGGGCTGCGGTCCTACTGACCCGCGCCTTCTACCTGACCCGCGCCCTCGACCTGCTCCCCGCCCTCGACCTGCTCCCCGCCCTTGACGTCGCCTTCGGCCTTCTGGGCGGCCAGCCACGCCTCGTGCCGCGCGAAGTGGCCCTGGTCCCGGGTCACCCAGATCCCGGAGACCCGGGCCAGCACGGCACGCGTCGGCAGCAGGACCATCTCGCCGGCGATGTACCAGCGCCGGCCCTCCCGCCGCTCGACCCAGGCCCGGACCTCCAACGGCCGTTCCACCGGCACCGGCTTCACGAAGCTCACGCTCAACTCGGCCGTGACGCTCAACACCCGGTGCAACAGCGGGAGATGACCGAGACAGTCGTCCAACACGGCCGCCGTCCAACCGCCGTGCGCGACATTCGGGCCGCCCTCCTGCGAGCGCGGGCAGACGAGTCCGAAGCACGCCACGCCATCCTCGTCGAGCCGCTCGCGCTCCACGCCCAGGCGGCAGGAACCGGTGACACGGCAGGCACCGCACAGCGCCACCCCGCCCTGGGTGCGGGGCGGCTCCTGGAAGTCCGACCCCGCCCACACTCCGGTCTCACCGGTTCCCATCGACATCCTCGAACTCCTCGTGTCAGACATCGGCTAGCAGCGGGCGCAGCTTCCCCGCGATCAGCTGGACTTGGCGGGCGACCATCTCCTCGGGCATCCCGGCCAGCGAGGCCCACAGGAACACCCCTTCGACCGGCAACCCGGCGACGTACGCCTTGATGGCCTCGGCGGTGTCCTGCGGGGTGCCGTAGAGGAACTGACCGACACCTGTCGCCTGGAGCCCCGTCTCCCGCCACTTCTCGGGATCGATGGGGCGGGGAGCGGGCTGGTCGGTCCCCTCGACCATGTACCGGCGGTAGCTGTCCCACTGGTACGCCAGGTGCTTGCGCACGACCGGCCAGTCGCCGTCGGGGTCCTCGGTGACGAACGTCGTGAACGAACCCTGCATCCGGGCCGTCGACACGTCGTAACCGCTCTCGGCGAGCCCCTCCCGGTACGGCGTGAGCAGGGCAGGGTTGAGGGACAGCAGCCCGGTGCCCAGCCGTCCGGCCCGGCGTGCGCCCTGCGGGCCCTGGTAGCCGAGCCAGATCGGCAGCGGGTCCTGGACCGGGCCGGGGGTGACCAGGGACTCCGACCACAGGCCGCGGATCTCCCGCACCCGCTGGTCCGTCGTGGAGTAGCGCTTGGCGAGGTCGGCGCCGTACAGCTGGTACTCGGGTAGGCGGTATCCGGTGCCGAGTCCGAGGTCCAGGCGGCCGTCGCTGATGATGTCGACGAGCGCGGCCTGCTCGGCGATCTCGGGGGCCGCGTGCAGGGGCGCGGGGATCACCGCGGTGCCCAGGCGGACACGGCGGGTGCGGGCCGCTGCCGCGGCGGCCATGGTGAGCGGCTGCGGGAGGTATCCGTCCTCGAAACCGTGGTGTTCCGAGAACCAGACCGAGTCGAGGCCGAGCCGGTCCGCCTCCTCGCACATCTCCAGGGCGAATCCGTAGACGCGTGACCAATTCCGTTGCCAGGGCGGGGGGTTGCGCATGTCGAAGTAGATGCCGACCTTCATGAGGGGCCGCCTCTCCTTGTGTCGTCGGTGAGTTGGATCGTCGCGTGGGCCACGGCGACTCCGTCCCCGGGCGGCAGCAGCCGTACCGGACGCAGCTCCATCGACTCGATCTCGGGCAGGTCCTCGACCATCGCGGAGATCCGCAGCACGACGTCTTCGAGGGCCGTCAGGTCCACGCCCGGGCCGCCCACCCGGCCGTCCAGCAGCGGGGCCGCCCGCAGCGAGCGGATCATCTCGCGGGCGTCGCGGTCGCTGAGCGGAGTGATCCGGTGGGCGACGTCGGCCATGAGGTCGGCGTAGTCCCCGGTGAGCCCGAACGCGATCACCGGGCCGAAGACCGGGTCCGCGCGCACGGAGAGGAACGCGTCCGGGCCGTGGGAGTCCGCGTCCCGGACGGAGACGCCGTACGAGTCCAGCAACTCGGCGGCGACCTGCGGCGATACGGCTCCGGGAGCACACCCGGCGATCAGCGAGCGGGCCCGGTCCGTGTCGACCTTCGGGAGGTCCGGTATGACTCCCGCAGGGGTGCTGCGCCACGCCTGATACGCCGCCGCGTGGCCGAGCGAGGTCGCCGCGGACTCGGGGAACGCGTAGGTCGGGACAACGAGTTCACCCCGGTGCAGGAGATCGGCGACGCCCGCGCCGCCCAGGAAACTCGCCAACACCGGCTTCCCGGGGGCGGCTTCGGCCGCGTCGAGGATCGCCGCCGCCACCTCGTCGGGCTTGTCCGCCAGCGGCGGCATGAAGAGGACCACGGCGGCGTCGATGCCGTCGTCGGCCAGTACCGCGTCCAGCGCCTGCCGGTAGTGCGCGGCTGTGGCCGTCGGCGTGAGGTCGATCGGGTTGGTGACGTCCGCGCGGGGCGAGAGAGCCGTACGGAGGAAGTGCCGTACGAGCTCGCCGAGTTCGGGCACCCGCAGGCCGCTCGCCTCGCACGCTCCGACGGTCAGCGCGGCGGGACCGCCCGCGTTGGTGATCACGGCGACCCGGTTGCCCGGCGGGGGCGGCTGGTGCGCCAACAGCAGTGCTACGTCGAAGAGTTCCTGGAGGCTGCGGGTGCGGATGACGCCGGACTGGGCGAACAGCGAGTCGACCGCCGCGTCCGCGTGTCCCGGGTGCACCGCGACGATCGGCTTGCGCGGCGCGACCCGGCGCGCGATGCGGGCGAACCTGCGCGGATTGCCGAAGGTCTCGACGTGCAGCAGGACCACCGAGGTCTCGGGATCCTCCTCCCACCACTGGAGCAGGTCGTTGGTGGAGACGTCCACGGCGTGGCCCACCGACACGAACCCGGAGAAGCCGAGCCGCAGCCGCCGCGCGAAGTCGAGCACCGCGAGCCCGAGCGGCCCGGACTGACTGGACATCGCGACCCGGCCCGGCGTCGGCAGCGCGGGGGAGAAGGTCGCGGCCAGCCGGGCCGCGGGCGTCGTGTTGACCACGCCCATGCAGTTCGGGCCCACCAGCCGCATCCCGGAGGCACGGGCGAAGCGCGCCAACTCCAGCTCGGTGGACCGGCCTTCGACTCCCGTCTCCCCGAAGCCGGTCGATACGACGACCACGGCTTTGACGCCGGCCTCCGCGCACTCCCGTACGACATCGGGTACCGCGTCGGCCCGTACGGCGACCAGGGCCAGGTCCGGGACCTCGGGAAGCTCCCGGACGGTCGGATACGCCCGCGTCCCGGCGACCTGCTCGGCCCGCGGATTGACCGGGAACACCGAACCGCGGAAACCGCCCCGCAGCAGGTTGGCGACGATCTCGTGGCCGATCGTCAAGGGGCTGCGGTTCGCGCCGATCACCGCGACCGAGCGGGGTTCGAGCAGCGGTCGCAGGGAACGCCGTACGGCCGTGTGCTCGCGGCGTTCGGCGCGAGCCACGGCCTGGGCCTGCGGGTCGACGGCGATCTCGAAGTGGACGATCTGGCCGGGCGGCCCGGACTCGACCCGGAAGCCGGAGCCGAGGAACACGTTGATCATGCGGGTGTTGTCGGCGAGGACGTCGGCCTCCAGGACCCGGATGCCCCGGGTGCGCGCGGCGGCTGCGATGTGCTCCAGGAGCAGCCTGCCGAACCCCTCGCTCTGGTGGTCGTCGCGGATGGTGAAGGTGACCTCCGCGTGCTCCGGTTCCTCCGGATCACGGACGTAGCGCACCAGGCCCGCGATCTCGTCGCCGGCCAGCGCGACGAGCGCCAGTTCGTTCAGGTAGTCCACGTGCGCGCCGCGCCGGATCACGTCGTCGCGGGCGCGCACCACCGGGCCGAGCGAGCGATAGGCCAGGGTCGCCCGGGACAGTCCGCCGACGAAGGCGACCAGGCGGTCGGCGTCCTCCGGCCGGACGGGCCGGACGAAGGTCGACCGGCCGGTGCGCACGAGGCCCGGTCGTTCCAGGTCCTCGGGATACGGCGGACTGCTCATCGGGGTGTCGCCGCTCAGACGGCCGCCTCCTGGGGAGTCTGCTCGGGCAGGCTGAACAGCTCGTCGAAGGTGCCGCGGGTGACCCGCTCGCGGATGTCCGCGGACACGCCGTCGAACAGCTCGTGCAGCGTCGACTGGGTGTGGCCGTAAGTGCCTTCCAGGTGGGGGTAGTCGTCGCCCCACATCACGTTGCGGTAGCCGGTCGACTCGACGATCTCCACCGAGCTCTTGTCGTGCTGGAAGGAGGCGTACACCTGCTGCCTGATGATCTCGCTGGGCAGCCGGCTGAGCTTCGGCCGGACGAACATGCCGTGCTGACGGTAGGCCTCGTCCATCCGGTCGCCGATGGCCGGCACCCAGCCCGCGCCGCCCTCCGCGATGAGGATCTTCAGGTCGGGGTGCCGGTCCAGGGCACCGCCCGCGACCATGTGGGACACGACGCGCATGCCCGGATACGTCGTCTCCATGTAGTTGACGACGGCGCCGCCGGGCCCGCGGAAGACGACGTTCTCGCCACCGGTGCCGATGTGGAAGCCCAGGGTCAGTCCGGCCCGCTCGGCCGCTGCCCACAGCGGCTCCCAGCGGTCGAGGGCGTACTCCTCGCCGGGCCGTGTCTGGCACGGCAGGAAGACGGACTGGAAGCCCATCTCCGCCACGCGCTCGACCTCGGCGACCGCGTCCTCGACATTGGCGGTGGACACGCAGGCGGGGGTGATGATGCGCTTCTGCTTCCCGAGGACCTCGGAGTGCGCCCAGTCGTTCCAGGCCCGTACGGTCTCGCGGGCGAGTTCCCGCTCGGTGATCGACACCAGCCAGAACCCCATGGAGGGGAAGGCCAGTTGACCCCACACGCCCTCCTGGTCCAGGTCCTTCAGCCGGACCTGGAGGTCACGGGCGCCCGGTGGCCGCATGGCGTCCATGAAGTCGTTGAGCTGGCGGTCGATGCGCTCGCCGTCGATGTACAGCACCTCGTACTTGTCGCCGCGCTCACTGCGCGGCGCCCGGTCGGCGAGGCGCGGCGGCAGCGCCTGGATCCACAGGTCGTCGGGTTCCATCACATGGGAGTCCCCGGAGTTGACCCAGATCTTCGTCATGGCGCTCCTTCGGGTCAATAGATGCAATCAGTTAGCGATTTTAATCGTATCGGCCGCCGAGTGGAAGGCCGGGAAGGGTGGAGATCAGCTGCGGCGCCGCTCGATCTCCTCCACCAGTTGTGGGAGCACCTGGAAGAGATCTCCTACGACGCCGTAGTCGGCGAGTTCGAAGATCGGGGCGTCCTTGTCCTTGTTGACCGCGACGATGGTCTTGGAGGTCTGCATGCCCGCGCGGTGCTGGATCGCTCCGGAGATCCCGGCGGCGAGGTAGAGCTGCGGGGAGACCTGGGTGCCGGTCTGGCCGACCTGGTGACTGTGCGGGTACCAGCCCGCGTCGACGGCGGCCCGGGACGCTCCGACGGCCGCGCCCAGGGTGTCGGCGACGCGCTCGATGAGGGTGAAGTTCTCGGCGCCGTTCACGCCCCGCCCGCCGGAGACGACGATGTCGGCCTCGGTCAGTTCGGGGCGGTCGCCGCGCTCCCGGGGCGTGCGGGAGAGGACCTTGACGGCGGCGGAGGTCGGGCCGAAGGTGACGTCCCACTTCTCCAACTCGGCCGTGACAGGGGCCGGTTCGGGTGCGGTGGCGTTCGGCTTCACCGTGATCACCGGGATGCCCCGCGTGATGTGCGCCGTGACCTGGTGGGTCGCCGCGAACGCGGACTGCTCGGTGATCGGGCGGCCGTCCTCGCCCGCCGTGATGTCGACCGCGTCCGTGATCAGCCCCGACTCCAGGCGGAGCGCGACCCGTGCGGCGGTCTCCTTGCCGTCCGGGCTCGACGGCGGCAGGATCGCCGCCGGGGCGGTGCTGCCGGCGATCTGGGTGAGGGCGTCGACGGCCGGAGTGACGAGGAGTTCCTCGACCTCGGGTGCGTCCACGACGTACACCTTGTGCGCGCCGTACCGGCCGAGGGTCTCGGCCGCGGCGTCCGCGCCCGGGCCGAGGAAGACGGCCGACGGCTCGCCCAACCGGCGGGCCAGGGTGAGCAGTTCGAGGGTCGGCTTGCGGACGGTGCCGTCCAGGTGGTCGACGAGTACGAGGATCTCGGCCACGGTGCTGCGCTCCTTGGGTCGGTCGGACGGACGTGTGGCTCAGACGAACTTCCTGGCGGTGAGGAACGCGGCCAGACCGGCGCCGCCCGCGCCGTCGTCGGCGACGTTCTCTCCCTTGGTGCGCGGTGGACGCCTGGTCGCGGTGTCGACGGCGGATCGCGCACCGGTCCGGCCGACCCGCTCGGTGTCGATGCCGAGATCGGCGAGGCCGAGAGTCTCCAGCGGCTTCTTCTTGGCGGCCATGATCCCCTTGAAGGAGGGGTAACGGGCGTCACCGGAACGGTCGGTCACCGAGACCACGGCCGGCAGCGCGCTGCGGACCCGCACGGTCGCGGAATCGCTCTCGCGGCGGCCGGTCACCGTGCCGTCCTCCACCGTCAGTTCCTCAAGGTGGGTGACGGCGGGGACCCCGAGCCGTTCGGCCAGCAGCGCCGGTACGACGCTCATGGTGCCGTCCGTCGAGGCCATCCCGCACAGGACGAGGTCGAAGCCCTGGCGCTCGATCGCCCCGGCCAGTACGAGCGAGGTGCCGAACACGTCGCTGCCCGCGATGTCCTCGTCGCTCACGTGGATCGCCGAGTCGCCGCCCATCGCGAGCGCCTTGCGCAGGGCGTCCTTCGCGTCGTCGGGGCCGACGGTGAGGTAGGAGACCTCGACGTCTTCGCCCGACTCCGCGATCCGCAGGGCCTGTTCGACGGCGTACTCGTCGAGTTCGGACAGCAGCGAGTCGACCGAGGCGCGGTCGGTGGTGCCGTCCTCGGTGAAGGTGCGGTCCGCCGTGGCGTCGGGCACGTGCTTCACGCAGACAACGATCTTCACATCGCCCTCCCGAGGGTCTAATGAGTGCTAATAGTTAACTATATAGATCGAGCGAGCGCGAGACTTCCCCGAGATTCAGTCGAATTAGTTGACTGATTGCGCTGATAGCTGGAAGATCTGGGCAGCTGAGCCGCGAGGAGGCGCCATGGCCGGGGACAGGGACACCGCTGACAGGTACTTCGAGCCACAGGTGGAGACCATGGCCCGGGACCAGCTGCGGGCACGGCAGGAAGAGCGGGTGGTGGAACTCGTCGAGTACGCCTACGCGAACTCCGCCTTCTTCCGAGCACTTTGGGACGAGCACGGGGTGCACCCGCGCGACGTCCGCACCCTCGACGACTTCCGGGCCCGCATCCCGTTCATCACCAAGGACATGGTGCGCGCCCACCGGACCCGCACCGGCGATCCCTTCGGCGGACTGCTCTGCGTCCCGACCGAGGAACTGACCTCGGTCTCCTCCAGCTCGGGCACCACCGGCGACCCGGAGTTCTTCGCCGAGATCTGGGAGGACGCGCCGCCCCTGGTCACCGCGCAGGTGCGTGACCTGTGGGAACTCGGCCTCCGTCCCGGAGACCGGGTGCTGAGCCCGCCCGGCACCTTCCGCAACCTCATGGACCCCGGCTACCAGGCGCTCGGCGCGGTCGTCATCGAGGTGGACACCTGGCTCGGGAAGATGGACGAGGTCGTCGAGGCCCTGCGCACCTACCGCCCGGCCTACCTCCAGATGATGTATCCGCAGATGGTGGAGCTGGAGCACCTGGCCGGCCGGACGGACCTCAAGGAGGCGTTCTCCTCCCTCAAGGGTGCCTCCTGCGCCGGGCAGCCCCTCAGCCGGAAGATGCGCGAGCGGATCCGCGAGGACTGGGGCATCGACGTCTACGAGTACACCAGCGCCGCCGACACCGGCACTGCCTGGGAGTGCCGCGAGCACGACGGCTTCCACCTCTGGGAGGACACCGTCTTCGCGGAGTGCGTCGAGGTCGACGAGCACGGCTGGCGCGACGCGGCGGAGGGCGACCTCGGCGAACTGGTCGCCACCGACCTCGACAACCGGGCCGCGCCGCTGATCCGTTACCGCAGCGAGGACCTCGTCCGCCTCTCCCGCGACCGCTGCGGCTGCGGGCGCACCCACGCCCGGATGTGGGTGGCCGGCAGGCGCGGCGACGAGACCCTCGTCCAGGGGCGTTCCGTGGTCCTGCGGGACATCTGGCAGGCGGTCGAGGACCAGCCCGAGACCGTGGCGGGCGTCTTCCAGATCGTCCGCGCCGGACGCGAGGTCGACGAACTGCGGCTGCGCGTCGGCTACGACCCCCGGCTCACCGACGACGTCGACGCCCTGGCCGGACGCCTGGGCGAGGCCGTGCGCGAGCGGACTGGCGTCAAGCCCGTGCTCGACATGCGCACCGAGGAGGACCTGTTGAAGACCATGACCAGCGTCGCCAAGTTCCCCCGGGTGGTGAAGAGTTGATGACCCGCGCCGACACCCTGGCCCGGGCCCGCACCCTCGACCGGCCCGAACTCGCCTACCTCGTACGCTTCCCCACCGCCGACGGCATCCGGGACGTGGAACTGAGCTGGGCGGAACTCGCCCGCGACACCGACTGGGCCACCGCCAGGCTGCGGGACCACGGACTGGCCGCGGGACAGCGGGCGTTGCTGACCACCTCCGGCTTCGAGGGCTTCTGGGGCCACGCCGTGATCGGCGCCCTGCGCACCCTGAAGGTGACGTACGGCATCGCCGAGGCGATGGGCTGGGACCACCGCAGGACCGCGGTCTTCCACCGCGAACTCGACCCGCACGCGGTCATCGGCCTGTCGGCCGAGACCCTTGAGGGGCTGGCCGGTGCGGCCGACGTCGGTGAGATGTTCCGGACGACGTCGGTCGTGCTGGCCCGGCCCGCCGCCGTACCGGTGCTGCGCGGGGTGGGCGTGTCCGCCGCCCTGATCGCGACCGTCGGACCGGCCCTCGCACTCGAGTGCCCCGAGCGAGGCGGCGCGCACGTCAACGCCGCCGAGTGGCGGGTCGGTGTGCGGGACGGGCAACTGTCCGTGGCGGCGGGGGAGGAGCGCACCTCGCTGCTGCCCGAGACCCCGCTCGGCATCGCCGGGCGCGTGCTCACCGGCCGCTGCGCCTGTGGCAGCGAGGATCCGCGGGTCCTCTTTGCCGGGACCACCAACCAGTCACCGTCATCGAGGAGTTGAGGATGTCCGAAGGAGTGGTCGACGGCCGGGTCGTGGTCGTCACCGGCGCCGGCAACGGGATCGGCCGGGCCCACGCCCTGGCCTTCGCCGCGCACGGCGCGAAGGTCGTCGTCAACGACCTGGGCGGCGCGCGCGACGGCGGAGGCACCTCGGCCGGGCCCGCCCAGACCGTGGTCGACGAGATCGTCGCGGCCGGCGGCGAGGCCGTGGCCAACACGGACGACATCTCCGCCTGGGACGGCGCCGGCCGGCTCGTCCGACAGGCCGTAGACACCTACGGCGGCCTGGACGTCCTGGTCAACAACGCGGGCATCCTGCGGGACCGGATGATCGTGTCGATGACCGAGCGGGACTGGGACAGTGTGATCGCCGTCCACCTCAAGGGCAGCTTCGCCACCCTGCACCACGCCGCCGCGTACTGGCGCGAGCGTGCCAAGGCCGGTCACGGCAACGACGCCCGGGTCATCAACACGACCTCCCCGTCCGGCATCTTCGGCAACCCCGGCCAGTCGAACTACGGCTCCGCCAAGGCCGGCATCGCGAGCCTCACCGTCATCGCCGCCGCCGAACTCGCCCGCTACGGCGTGACGGTGAACGCCATCGCGCCCACCGCGCTCACCCGGCTGACCGAGGACATCGAGATGATGAAACGGGCCGCCGAGGCGCAGGACCTCACCCCCGAAGCCATCTCCCCGCTCGTCGTGTGGCTCGGCTCGGCCGCCTCGCGCGAGGTCACCGGCCGGGTCTTCGGCGTCGTCGGCAACCGCATCACGGTCCTGGAGGGCTGGGTCAACGGACCCGGCGCGAGCGCGGAGTCGCGCTGGACGCCCGAGGAACTGACCTCGGTCGTCCCGAACCTGGTGGCCAAGGCGGCTCCGAACGCCGACGCCCTGGGCAACCGGAACGGGGCGTGAAGACATGACGACCACTCAAATACCAGTAGCCGAGGGCCTGTTCACCTGGCCGCCCGACGAGAGCACGCCCCTCAGGCTCATCGGCTCCGAGTGCACGGCCTGCGGACTGGTGAGCTTCCCCGCCGCATCGGACTGCGTCCGCTGCGCGAGCACGGAGGCCAAGGAACGGCTCCTTGCGGACCGCGGGACGCTCTGGACGTACACCACCCAGGACTTCAGGCCGCCGTCCCCGCCGTACGACGGCCCCGAGGCCTTCGAGCCGTACGCGGTCGGGTACATCGAACTCCCCGGCGAACTGCTGGTCGAGGCCCGCCTGACCGAACCCGACCCGGACAGGCTGCGGATCGGGCAGGACATGCGGCTGACGCTCGTGCCGTACCGCGTGCAGGAGGACGGCACCGAGGTCATGACGTTCGCGTTCGCCCCGGCCGAGGAGGAGACACCGTGACAGAGGCCGTCATCATCGGCGTGGGACTCCATCCCTTCGGCCGGTTCCCCGGAAAGCCCGCACTGGACATGGGCGCGGACGCGGTACGGCTCGCGCTCGCCGACGCGGGCGTCAACTGGCCGCAGATCCAGGGCGGTTACATCGGCAGCTACGAGGTCGCCAACCCGGACGCCATCGTCGCCCGGCTCGGCCTGACCGGCGTACCCCTGCGCGGGGTGTTCAACGGCTGCGCCACCGCCGGTACTTCGGTGGCGCTGGCCGCCCGCGCCATCGAGACCGGCGAGCACGACCTGACCATCGCGATCGGCCTGGACAAGCACCCGCGCGGGGCGTTCGCCGCCGACCCGTCCGTGGCCGGCATCCCCTCCTGGTACGGACAGACCGGCCTCTTCCTCACCACCCACTTCTTCGGCATGAAGATCAACCGCTATATGCACGACCACGGCATCTCCCACGAGACACTCGCGCGCGTCGCGGCCAAGAACTTCGGCAACGCGGCCCGGAACGAGAAGGCCTGGCGCCGAACTCCCCTGTCCGTGGAGGAGATCCTCGCCTCCCCGGTCCTCAACTACCCCCTCCGCCAGTACATGTACTGCGGCCCGGACGAAGGAGCGGCAGCTCTCGTGCTGTGCCGTGCCGACCAGGCCCACAAGTACACCGGGAAGCCCGTACGGATCCGGTCAACAGCCCTGCGCAGCCGCCGGCTCGGCGCCTTCGAGGTGCAGAGCCCGTCCTTCCCGGTCGGGGAGATCGTCGCGAGCCCGACCGTGGACGCCTCGCGGGAGGCGTACGAACGCGCGGGCATCGGCCCCGAGGACATCGACGTCGCCCAACTCCAGGACACCGACGCCGGATCGGAGGTCATCCACATGGCCGAGAACGGCCTCTGCAAGGACGGCGAGCAGGAACGCCTCATCGCCGAGGGCGCCACCGAGATCGGCGGCAGACTCCCGGTCAACACCGACGGCGGACTCCTCGGCAACGGCGAACCGATCGGCGCGTCCGGACTGCGCCAGATCCACGAGATCGTCCTCCAACTGCGCGGCACGGCCGGAGACCGACAGATCCCCGGCACACCGCACGTCGGCTACACCCACCTGTACGGCGCGCCGGGCGTGTCGGCGGTCACCATCCTGAGCACCTGAGGACAGAGCCAACATGGCAGACGACATGCAGGACTTCGCGGCCGAGACACGCGCCTTCCTCGACGCCCACGCGGCCAAGGCCCCCGACCGCACCGCCCCCGTCTGGGGCGAGGGCGACGACTCGATGGCCTATTTCAGCAGCCTCCCGCCCGAGGCGGAACGCGAGCACGTCCAGCGGGCGCGCGACTGGCAGCGCGTCCGCCACGAGAACGGCTTCGGCTGGATCACCGGCCCGGTGGAATACGGCGGCCGGGGCCTGACCCCCGTCCACGACCTGGTCTACGACGCCGTCGAGTCCGAGTACGACGTCGCCGACACCGGTGTGCTCAGCGTGATCGGCCTCGGCATGATCGGGCCGACGATCCTCGCTCACGCCCAACCACCCATCAAGGAGCGGTGGTTGACCGCGATGTACCGCGGGGACGCCATCGCCTGCCAGTTGTTCAGCGAACCCGGCGCCGGATCCGACCTGGCGAGCGTGGCCACCAAGGCGGTGCGCGAGGGCGACAGTTGGGTGCTGAACGGCCAGAAGGTGTGGACCTCGGTCGCCCAGCACAGCCAGATCGGACTCGCCCTCACCCGCACGAATCCGGACGCGCCCAAACATCGCGGGATCACGGCCTTCCTGGTCCCCATGGACGCCCCTGGCGTCGAGGTCAGACCGCTTCGGCAGATGACCGGCGGCGCGGACTTCAACGAGGTCTTCCTCACCGACGTCCGCGTCCCCGACGACCACCGGCTCGGCGAGGTCGACGGCGGCTGGACGGTCGCCCTGACCACCCTGATGAACGAGCGCGCGACGGTCGGCAGCGAGGGTGCGGGACCGGTGGCCGCCGCGCTGTCCCCGGACCACCTCTCGGCCCTGATGCGCGCCACCTGGACCTGGGACGACCGCGCCCTGCGCGCCCGGCTCGCGGAACTTCTCACGGACGCCCTGGCCACGGAGTACCTCAACTCCTGTGCCCTGCGCGGTCTGCGCGCCGGTGGCACGCCGGGTCCCGAGATGTCCGTCTCGAAGCTGATGTACGGCCAGAACCTCACCCGCGCCGCACACTTCGTGTCCGACGCACTCGGACCCCGGATCATCGCCGACACCGGACAGTGGGGCACCTACGCCTGGTCCGAACTGCTCCTCGCCACCCCGGCGTTGCGCATCCTCGGCGGCACCGAGGAGATCATGAAGAACATCCTCGCGGAACGCGTCCTCGGACTGCCCAAGGAGGTGCGGTCATGACCGCCGACGAGACCGAACTGCGCGAACTCAGGCTCTCCGTAAGGGAGTTCCTGGAAGCCAAGTCACCCGAGGAAGCCGTCCGTAAGCTCATGGAGAGCGAGCCGCGCTTCGACCCGGCGGTGTGGGCTCAGGCGGCCGACCAACTGCGGTTGCCGGGCCTGGTGATCCCGGAGGAGTACGGCGGTGACGGCTTCGGATTGGTCGAACTCGGTTTCGTACTGGAGGAGATGGGCCGAGCCCTGCTGTGCGCCCCCTTCTTCGCGACGGTCGTGCTCGCGGCCCAGGCCCTGCTCGCCTCCGGTGACCGGGAGGCTTGCGCACGTCACCTCCCCGGCATCGCAGCCGGCGGGACGACGGCCGCCCTCGCGGTGGCGGAGGACAGCGGATCCTGGGACCCCGCGCTGATCTCGGCGCGTGCGGTACCGGACGGGGACGGCGGCTGGAAGCTGACCGGCCGCAAGTCCTTCGTCATCGACGGTACGACCGCTGACCTGGTCCTGGTCGTCGCCCGAACTGTCGCCGGTCCCTCGCTCTTCGCCGTGGACCGGGACGCCCCGGGACTGGCGGCCCAACCGATGGAGACCTTGGACGCGACCCGGGCGATGGCCCGGCTGACGTTCGACGCGGTGCCCGCGACACTCGTCGGCTCGGACGGGGCGGGCGGGCGCACCATGGCCAAGGTCCTGGACGTCGCGTCGGTCGCCCTCGCCGCCGAGCAGTCGGGCGGGGCCCGCAGGTGCCTGGAGATGAGCACCGAACACGCCCGTACCCGGCACCAGTTCGGCCGGCCGATCGGTGCCTTCCAAGCGGTCAAGCACAAGTGCGCGGACACGCTCGTCCAGGTCGAACTGGCCGAAGCCGCCTCCCGGGAGGCGGCGCGACTGGCCGACGAGGGCTCTGCGGACTTCGCCGTCGCCGCGGCCGTGGCCCACGCCTGCTGCTCACGGGCGTACATGTTCGCGGCCATGGAGAACATCCAGGTCCACGGCGGCATCGGCTTCACCTGGGAGCACCCGGCGCATCTGTACTTCCGGCGGGCCAAGTCCTCGCAGCTGCTTTTCGGCGGGCCCGCCGTGTACCACGAGCGGCTGCTGGACCGGCTCGGAATCTGAGGCGAGCACGAAGACGAGGGCCCCGGGACTACCCCGGGGCCCTCGTCGTCGATGTCCGTCAGCCCCGGGCCGCCTCGCCCAGCAGGGCCTTCGCGATGATGACCTGCTGGATCTGGCTCGTCCCCTCGTAGATACGGAAGAGCCGGGCATCGCGGTAGAAGCGCTCGACGGCGACCCCGCGCATGTAGCCCGCCCCGCCGTGGACCTGGACCGCGCGGTCCGCGACCCGCCACACCATCTCGCTGGCGAAGTACTTCGTGCAGGACGGGCCGATCTTGGTGTCCGTTCCGGCGTCGAACGCGCGGGCCGCCTCCAGGACCGTGGCACGGCCGGCGTAGTAGTCGGTCATGGAGTCGGCGATCAGGCCCTGGACGAGCTGGAAGGAGCCGATGAGCTTCCCGGACTGGCGGCGGGTGCGGGCGTACTCCACGGTCTCGTCGACGAGCCGCTCGGCCATGCCCACGCACAGGGACGAGATGTGCACCCGGCCGTGCGCGATGCAGCCCATCGCCGTGCCGAAACCCCGGTCGAGGCCGGCCTCGCCGCCGACGAGGGCGGACGCGGGTACGCGTACGTCGTCGAAGTACACGTCCGCCGTCCAGGCGCCGAACTGGCCCATCTTGTGGTCCTTGGGCGCCACGGTGAGGCCCGAAGTGCCCGCCGGAACAAGGAAGGTGGAGATGCCGCGGGTGCGCGGGGCGTCGGGATCAGTGCGGGCGAAGACCATGAAGACGTCGGCCAGCGGGGCGTTGGTGATGTACCGCTTGGCACCATTGATCACCCACTCGTCGCCGTCCAGGTGTGCCCTGGTGGTGAGGGTCGAAGGGTCGGAACCCGCCTCCGCCTCGGTGAGCGCGAACGACGCCAGGACGTCACCCGAGGCGATCCTCGGCAACCACTCCGCCTTCTGTTCCTCCGTGCCGCCGACCATCAGGACGTGCCCGGCGATGCCGTTGTTGGTCCCGAACATCGAGCGCAGGGCCGGGGTTGTGTACCCCAGCTCGAACATCAACTGGGCCTCCTCGTACATCGACAGCCCCAGCCCGCCGTACTCCTCGGGCAGCGCGAAGCCGAACAGGCCCATCTTCTTGGCCGCCTCGCGGATCTCCGCGGGCATCTCGTCCTTCTCGTCGATCTCCGCTTCAAGCGGTACGACGCGCTCGCGCACGAAGCGCCGGACCTCGGACAGCACCGCGCTGAAGTCAGCCGCGTCCATGTCGACTCCCTTATTGCCCTTGGTTATCTGTTTCTGTCTCGTCCGGCTTCCGCTCCGGCCGGTAGCACGCGGCCAGCAGCGCGGCGGCGCTCGCCGTACCGACCCCCACGGCCAGCAACGCGGGCCCCGCGCCCGCGCGTTGGCGACGCAGGACTCCGTCCAGCGAGTATTTGCCGGGGCCCAGCGCGGCCAGGGTGACGGCCGCTCCGCCCACGACACCGACGTACTCCCAGCCGCCCTTGAAGACGAAGAAACCCTTGCCGCGATGGTCGGTTCGGGCCGCTACGGTCATCAGACCGACGGCGGCCGCCGCTGGTAGGGGATTTGCCGCGCCCAGCGTGATCCCCATGCCGGCCGCCATCTCCGTCCCGGCCGCCATACGCGCGTGCACCTCGGCGGGCCGCAGTCCGAGTGCCTCGAACCAGCCCGTCGTGCCCTTGAGCCCGCCCGGCCCGGCGACCTTGTTCCAGCCGTGCGCGAAGAGCATCGGGCCGAGGGTCGCGCGCAGGACGAGCGCGGCGACGTCGTGGCCCCGTGCCGTCACTGGCCGACTCCCGTGGCCCGTCCCGCAGGGGCGACACCGTACAACTGCGGTACGGCGTCCACGAGTTCGTCGTAGGTGAGGGCCTGGCCCGACTCGCTGGGGTGGACGGCGGCGACGGTCCAGCCCTGGAGCCGGTTCAGTCGGTTGCCCTCGATGCGCAGGACCTGGCCGGTCAGCCAGGCCGCGCTGTCGGAGGCCAGGTAGACGACGACGCCCGAGGCGTTGGCGGGGTCGCGCGGGTCGAAGCCGTCGACGGCCCGCAGCGATTCACCGACGGACAGGCCGTCCGTCATCCGCGTGGCGGCGATCGGCGAGATGGCGTTCGCGGTGACGCCGTACTTGCGCATCTCCAGGGCGGTGAGGACCGTGAGACCGGCTATCCCGGCCTTCGCGGCACCGTAGTTGGACTGCCCCTGGTTGCCGAACAGGCCGGTCCCGGACGTGGTGTTGATGACGCGGCCGGTGACGCGCTCCCCACGCTTCGACGCCTCGCGCCAGTACGCGCACGCGTGCCGGGTGAGCGCGAACGTGCCCTTGAGGTGGACCGCGATCACGGAGTCGAACTCGGCCTCGGTCATCGAGAACAGCATGCGATCGCGCACGATCCCCGCGTTGTTCACGATGATGTCGAGGCGCCCGAACTCCGCGACCGTGTCGGCGACCAGGGTCTCGGTGGCCGTCCAGTCCGTCACCGAGGCGTGGTTGGCGACCGCCTGCCCGCCGAGCTTGGTGATCTCGGCGACCACCTCGTCGGCGGGGGAGTCGCCGGTCCTCTCCCCGTGCAGGCCGGAGCCGAGATCGTTCACCACCACGGTCGCGCCGGCCTCGGCCAGCGCCAGGCAGTGCGCCCGGCCGAGCCCCCTGCCACCGCCGGTCACGACGGCGACCTTGTCGTCGAGGATGCCCACCTGCTACCTCCCGGTTGTGTCGAGTTCGCGGAGTACGTCGTCGGTGTGTTCGCCGAGCGTCGGCGCACCGCTGCGTGGTTTGTCGTCAACACCCCAGAAACTGACGGGTGTTGCCACGGTCCGCAGCGGCGGGGCGTCACCCATGCCGGGCTGTTCGACGAACGCGCCGATCGCTTCTGCCTGCGGATCGGCCGCCACCTCGGCCAGGGTCTGCACCGGCGCCCACCACACGCCCTCGGCGTCGAACCGCCGTGCCCACTCGTCGAGTGGCCGACGCGCGAACTCCTCGTCGAACACGGCGATCAACTCCCGTACGTGCGCTCGCCGTTGCTTGCCCGTCGCGAACCGCTCGTCCGTCTCCAGGTCGGCGCGGCCGAGCGCCTTGACGACGCCGGGCCAGTGCCGGTTGCCCTCCAGACCGACCAGCCAGAACCAGCGGTCGTCGGCGGCCCGGTAGGAGTTGTAGAGCGGGGACTCGTGCTCGGTGCGGTGCCGGGTGCGGCCGCGCCTGCCGAAGAAGTTCTGCAGGGCGAGGTCGTTCCCGTTGGCGTAGGTGCCGGAGCGGAGCAGCGAGACGTCCACCACGCCGCCCTCGCCGGTGCGTTCGCGGCGCAGCAGCGCGGCCAGGACGCCGGCCACCAGGTTGGCGGCGGCCGTACGGTCGCCGAGTCCGGGCCGGATGCCGGGCGGAGGCTCACCGGCCGGGTTGAGCATGGCGGCGATGCCGGGGCGCGCCCAGAAGGCGGAGACGTCGTACCCGGCGCGGTCGCGCTCCGCGCCCGTCCAGCCGTAGCCCGTCAACGTGCCGACGACCAGGCGGGGATGGCGGGCGCGCAGCTCGTCCGGGGCCAGGCCCAGCCGTTCCAGCGCGCCCGGGCGGAGGTTGGTGACGAAGACGTCGGCGCGCTTCAACAGCCGTTCCAGTACGTCCTTGCCGTCCTCCGAGCGCAGGTCGAGGACGATCCCGCGCTTGCCGCGGTTGTCGGTCTCGAACGGCGGCGCGCTGTCGATGTCCTGGCCGACATGGCGGAGCGTGTAGCGGTTGGGATCGCCGGTCGGCGCCTCCACCTTCACCACGTCCGCGCCCCAGTCCGCGAGCATGGTGGCCGCGGCCGGTGCCGCCACCCACATGCCCAGTTCGACGACCGAAATGCCTTCCAGTGGCCGCACGGCCCACCTCCCTGTCTGTCGGTCCGCCCGCTACTTGCCCTGGAAGTCGCCGGGTCGGCGCTCCCGGAAGGCCTTCAGTCCCTCGATCCGGTCCTCGGTCGAGAACAGCACCGAGACGGTCTCGCGCTCGTACGAGATCGCCGCCTCCAGATCCATCCCGAGGCCGTAGTCGATCAGCCGTTTGCCCGCCGCGAGTGCCAGCGGGGCACCGGCCGTCAGCGCGGCGGCGAGTGCCTTGGCGACGCCCAACGCCGCGCCGGGCTCGGCGAGTTCGTTGACCAGGCCGAGCGCGTACGCCCGTTCCGCGTCGATCGGTTCGCCGGTGAGGATCATCTGCTTGGCGATCGTGGGCGGGATCAGACGCGGCAGGCGTTGCGTGCCGCCCGCGCCCGGTAGCACACCGAGCTTCATCTCGGGCAGGCCCAGCCGTGCGCCGCGCTCCGCCACCCGCAGGTCGCAGGCGAGCGCCAGCTCCAGACCGCCGCCGAAGGCGAACCCGTGGACGGCCGCGACCGAGGGCTTGGGGAAGTCCTCCAACAGCGCGTAGGCGTCGGTGAGTTGCTGGACGAAGGAATGGAACTGCCGGGGCGCGGTGAACGACTCGATCTCACCGATGTCGGCCCCGGCCGAGAAGGCCCGGCCGGCCCCGGTCACGACCAGGGCGCGTACGTCGTCGTTGTCGCGCAGTTCGTTCAGCGCCCGCGTCAGCTGGTCCACGGTCTCGGAGCCGATCGCGTTGAGCTGTCCCGGCCGGTCGAGGGTCAACACGGCGATTCTGTCCCGGAGTTCGACACGCAGCACGGTGCTCACCTCAGACCATCGTGAGTCCGCCGCTGACCGAGAGCGTCTGCCCGGTCATGTAGGCGGCGTCGTCGGACGCGAGGAAGGCCACCACACCGGCGATGTCGGTGGGCTGGGCGACGCGGCGCAGCGGGATCGCCCGCACGGTCGCGTCGTACATCTTCTGGCTGTACTCGGCGACCTGCCCGAGCAGCGCGGTGTCGGTCGGACCCGGGCAGACGCTGTTCACGGTGATGCCGTGCCGGGCCACCTCGCGGGCCAGGGCCTTGCCGAAGGCGATGACCCCGCCTTTCGTCGCCGAGTACACGACCTCACCGGACGAGCCGACCCGGCCGGCGTCCGAGGCGATGTGGACGATCCGGCCGTCGCCCCGCTCGATCATCGGGTCGAGGACGGCCCGGGTCATCGTGATCGTCCCGCGCAGATTGACGGCGATGATCCGGTCCCAGGTCTCCTCGGAGCTGTCGGTGAACCGGCCGATGACGTCGACGGCCGCGTTGTTCACCAGGACGTCCACCGGGCCGAGTTCGGCGGCCACCCGTTCCACGGCCGTGCGCACGGCCGCGCTGTCGGAGATGTCTGCGCCGACTCCCGTGGCCCGCACGCCGTACCGCTCCGCGAGCAGGCCCGCGACCTTGCCGGCCGCCTCCGCGTCCAGGTCGCAGACGGCGACCGCGGCTCCCTGGGCGGCGAGCCGGCCGGCGATCGCCTCGCCGATGCCGCGGCCCGCTCCGGTGACGAGCGCCACCTTGTCCCGTACGCTCACGCGCCCTCCCTCGCCCGGCTGTCGATACAGCGCTATCATATAACTACTTCAGCTAAATAAGCGAGATGCCTGAGCGGAGTCCAGCATGCGCCGAACGATCTTCACCGAGGAGCACGAGCTGTTCCGGGAGACCGCCCGCTCCTACTACCTGCGGGAATGCGCCCCGTACGCCGAGCAGTGGGAGCGGGATGGGCAGGTGAGCCGGGCCGCGTGGACGGCGGCGGGCAAGGCCGGACTCATCGGCTGGCAGTTCCCGGAGGAGTACGGCGGCCAGGGGATCCGGGACTTTCGCTACAACGCCATCATGGCGGAGGAGATGGCGGCCACCAGCTCGGTCGGCATCGGGCTCGGGCTGCAGAACGACGTCATCCCGCCCTATCTGACGAACCTCACCACCCCTGAGCAGAAGGCCCGTTGGCTGCCCGGGGTGACCAGTGGCGAGACGATCTGCGCGCTCGCGCTGTCCGAACCGGCCGCCGGCTCCGATCTCAAGGCCATCCGCACCACCGCCCGCCGGGACGGCGACGAGTGGGTGATCGACGGCTCCAAGACCTTCATCACCAACGGCATCCTGGCCGACCTGGTCATCGTCGCCTGCAAGACCGACCCGGACGCCGGGCACAAGGGCATCAGCCTGATCGTCGTCGAGCGGGATGCGGAGGGCTTCGAGCGCGGGCGCAAGCTCGACAAGGTCGGGATGAAGGCGCAGGACACCGCCGAACTCTTCTTCCACGAGGTCCGCGTCCCCGCCGAGAACCTCATCGGGCAGGAGAACCGCGGTTTCTACCACATGATGGGCAACCTCCCGACCGAGCGCCTCGCCATCGCGGTCTCCTCGCTGGCCGCCGCCGAGCGGGCATACGAACTGGCGTTGGACTACGCCAAGACCCGCACCGCGTTCGGGCAGCCGATCGGGGAGTTCCAGGCCAACCGGTTCGCCCTCGCCGACATCAAGGCCAAGCTGGGCGCCGCCCGCGTCTACGTCGACGGCTGCATCATGGCCCTGTTCCAGGGCGAGTTGACGGCCGAGGAGGCCGCGGCGGCCAAGTACTGGACCTCGGAGACCGGCTGGCAGGTCATCGACCGCTGTATGCAGCTGTTCGGCGGCTACGGCTACGTCAACGAGTACGAGATCGCCCGGATCTGGCGCGACAGCCGGGTGCAGCGGGTCTTCGGCGGCACCTCGGAGATCATGCAGGAGATCATCGGGCGTTCGCTGGGGCTCTGACATCGGGTGCACTCATTGACTACCTTGGATAAATAGGTTAGCTATTTAACCTGGATGAGTGCACGGCCGCTTCCGACTTCCGACCCCTTCCGAAAGCCCTTGGAGTCAAGAGCATGCATTCCGCCCGCCGCCTGACGTTCGGCGACATCATCCGTGAGCACCGCAGGTCCTTCCCCGACGGCATCGCCCTCGTCGACGGCGAAGTCCGGCTGACCTGGCCGCAGTTGGACGAGCGCACCAACCGCCTCGCCCAAGCCCTCACGGTCGCCGGGGTCGGCCCCGGCGACCGGATCCTCTGGTTGGGGCAGAACTCCTTCCGTATCTGGGAGCTGCTCGGTGCCGCCGCGAAGGTCGGTGCCATGGTCTGTCCCGGCTACTGGCGCTGGGCCGCTCCCGAAATGGCGTTCGCCGTCGAGGACTTCGACCCCAAGGTCGTGGTCTGGCAGGACGAGGAGATCGGCGACACGATCGGCAAGGCACGGGCCGAACTGGGCAGCGACCACCGGGCGTTGTGGCTGCGGCACGACGCGGAGGGCCCCGGCTCCTACGAGGCGTTCCTGGCCTCCGGCACGGCCGAGGACCCGGTCGTCGACGTCGACCCGGACTCCGCGCTCCTGGTCATCTACACCGCGGCGATCTCCGGACGCCAGTCCGGCTCGATGCTCTCGCACCGCAACCTCCTCGCCATGGGCGCGAGTTCCGCCTGGATGGGGGACATCGGCACCGAGGCCGCCTTCCTCGGCGCCGGGCCGATGTTCCACATCGGCAACTACCAGTTCTGGAGCGTCCCGGCCTTCGTGCACGGCGGCAAGAACGTCGTCGTCCGCCGGGTCGTCGCCGAGGAACTGCTCCCGCTACTGGCGGCGGAGCGCTGCACGCACGCGTACTTGATGCCCCCGACGATCGCCCAACTCGTCGCGCTCAACAGGGAAGCGGGCCACGACCTCTCGCACCTGCGGGCCAGCGTCGCCGCCCCCCTGTGGCAGGGCACGGTCCCCACCGACACCAGCCGCTTCACCCGCAACGGCGGCGGCGAGGGCCGCGGCTACGGCCAGACCGAGGTGACCGGCTTCGCCGTGACCGGCGCCTACGGCGGCACGGGCACCGGCAACGCGGGACGCCCCGGCCCCTTCACCGCCGTACGCATCCTGGACGGCACCGGCAAGGAGTGCGAGGTCGGTCAGGCCGGCGAGATCTGCGTCCGCGGCGACCTGGTGCACCTCGGCTACTGGAACCGGCCCGAGATCAACGAGGAGCGTTTCCGCTTCGGCTGGTGGCACACCACCGACCTCGGCCGGCGCGAGGCGGACGGCACGATCAGCTTCCTCGGCACCACGACCCGCATGCTCAAGTCGGCGGCGGAGAACATCTTCCCGGCCGAGGTGGAGAACTGCATCGAGTCCCACCCGGCGGTGAAGGAGGCCGCCGTCATCGGCGTCCCGAACGAGCGCTGGGCGCAGGACGTCAAAGCGGTCGTCGTCCTCCACCCGGACGCCGAACCCGTCACGGCGGCGGACGTCATCGAGCACTGCCGGGCGCGCATCGCCTCGTACAAGAAGCCGAAGACGGTGGAGTTCGTCGAGGCGTTGCCGCGCACCAAGGACTTCGCCAAGGACTACGAGGCGCTCGACGAGCGCTTCGGCGGGGGCGGCTACCCCGGCGGCGAGCAGCTCGGCGCGGGGCGGTGACGGCATGAGCGACCGCCAGCCCGTCGTCGTCGGCGTGCACGCCACCGAGCAGGCCCTGTCCCTTCCGCACCGCGACGCGATGGGCCTCGCCCTCGAAGCGGTACGCGGCGCGATCGAGGATGCCGGGCTGACCCCGGGGGACGTCGACGGCGCCCAGGTCGACTGGCCCGGTCCGGGCGGTGTGCCCGGCGAGGGCAGCTCCTGGGCGCGGATGCTGGGCCGGGACCTGCGCTGGACCAGCGACTCGATGCTCGACAATGCGGGCTCGCGGGGCCTGTTGAAGGCGGCGGCGGCCGTACGGGCCGGGCTCGCCGACACCGTCGTGGTCGGCGGCTGCAAGCTGGTCTCGCGCGGCACGGGTCCCGTCGGAGCCGGAGTGCCGCTGGAGTTCGCCGACGTCTGGGGCAGCTACGTCGTCGCCCAGTTCGCGCTGGTGGCGGCCCGGCACATGCACCAGTACGGGACGACCGCCCGCCAGCTCGCCGAGGTCGCCGCCACCGTCCGCAACAACGGCACCACCAATCCGGAGGCGATGATGTACGGCCGCGGCCCGTACACCGCGGACGACGTGCTCGCCTCCCGCATGGTGGCCACCCCGTTCCACCTGCTGGACTGCTGCATCGTCGGCGAGGGCGGCGCCGCCCTCGTGGTGACCACCGCCGAACGGGCCCGGGACCTGCCCCACCCGCCCGTCGCCGTACTCGGCGGCGGCATGGAGTACCACCAGGCCGCGTACGCCAACCCCGCCCTGTACCGCGAGGTCGGACAGCTCGGCCGGGACGCGGCCACCCGTGCCTACGACATGGCGGGCATCGGCCCGCAGGACGTGGACGTCTTCTCCCTCTACGACCCCAACTCCTTCGAGATCATCCGGCAGTTGGAGATCCTCGGGCTGTGCGGCGAGGGCGAGGGAGGCCCCCTGGCGGCCAGCGGTGCCATCGCCGTCGGCGGCAAGCACCCCGTCAATCCCGACGGCGGCTGCCTGGCGTACGCGTGGAACGGAACGCAGCAGATGACCCTCAAAGTCGTCGAAGCCGTACGGCAGTTGCGCGGCACCGCCGTCCACCAGGTCGAGGGCGCGGAGCTGGCGGTCGTCGGCAACGCCGGCTCCGGCGCGCAGCACTACGAGATGAGCGTGCTGGGGAGGACACGATGAGCCGCCCCGTGCCCGTGCCCACCCCTCTGTCCCAGCCGTTCTGGGACGCGGCCCGGCGCGGTGACCTGGTCGTCCCGCACTGCCCGGCCTGCGGGCTGCGCTTCCTCGTGCCCGAACCCGCCTGCCCCGGCTGCATGTCGACGGACTGGCGGTACGTGCCCAGTGCCGGCCGGGGCACCGTCTACTCGGTGACCGTGGTCCACCGCGCACCCGGGCCCGGCTTCGAGACACCGTTCGCGCTGGCCGTGATCGACCTGGACGAGGGCGGCACCCTGCTGTCCCACGTCGACGCGGGCGACCCGGACGACGTCGTCATCGGCATGCGGGTGCGGGTGGACTTCCGGCCCCTCACCGACGAGATCACCCTGCCGTACTTCGTGCCGCTCCCAGCCGACTGAAGGAGTTGGATGCCGTGACGAACACGCCGGTACGGGTCCCCAAGATGGCCGAGCTGGTGGCGGCACAGCTGCGCCGCAAGATCGTGCGCGGGGAACTGGCCGAGGGTGAGGCGCTGCCCGCCGAAACGGCCCTGATGGCGGAGTTCGCCGTCTCCCGGCCGACCCTGCGCGAGGCGTTCCGGGTCCTGGAGTCGGAGTCACTGATCAGCGTGCGCCGGGGCGCCCGGGGCGGGGCACGGGTGCAGGTCCCGGAGGGCACGGTCGCCGCCCGCTACGCGGGAGTCGTCCTGGAGTACCGTGGCACGACCCTCAAGGACGTCTACGACGCCCGTACGGTCATCGAGGCGCCGTGCGCCGGTCTGCTGGCCGAGCGCCGCACGGACCGGGACCTGGAGCGGCTGCGGGCCTCCGTCGCCGAGGCGGAGAGGCTCATGGACGACCCCTCGGCCTTCATCCGCGCCCACATGGAGTTCCACGCCCTCGTCGTCGAACTCGCCGGCAACGAGACGCTGAGCGTCCTCAACGGCATGGTCCGGCACATCATCGACCAGGCGAACTGGTCCCACGTCGACCTCGACGCCGGCAGCCCCGAGAACATCCGGGCCAACCGCCGGGGCTTCCGCGCCCACGGCGCCCTCGTCGAACTGGTCGCCGGGCGCCGCACCGAGGCCGCCGAGGAACTGTGGCGCCTCCATCTCCAGGAGGCCGAGGACTACCTGCTGCAGAGCAGGTCCATGACGACGGTCCTGGACCTGCTCGGCTGACGTACCGTCAACTCCCGTGCAGTTCCTGCACGATGGGCTCCCACACCTCGGCGTCGATCTCGTACGCGGTGTAGAAGGACACCCGGTCGACCAGACTCCCGTACCGGCGCCTGATCTCGCCCGCCACCCGCTCCGGCTCCGCGACGACCGCGAAGGTGTGGAGCACCTCGTCGTCGACGAGGCCGCCCATCGCGTCCCACTTGTCCTCGCGGGACGACTTCGACAACGCGTTGAGTTCGTCGCCGAGTTCGCCCCAGCCGTGCAGCTCCAGGACGCCGCGATACGCGGGTGTGCTGCCGTAGAAGGCGATCTGGCGGCGGGTGCCGTCGATCGCGCGGGCCAGCTCCTCCTCGGTGCGGCCGGTCGCGGTGAGGAGGAGATGGGAGACGGAGAAGTCGTCGCGCGTGCGACCGGACCGTTCGAGGCCCAACTGGACGGTCGGGAGGGTCACTTCCCGCAGATACCGCTCGGTGGTGAAGCCGTGCGCCAGGAGCCCGTCGGCGACCTCGCCCGCCACCCGGGTCATCGCCTCGCCGACCGCGGCCACGAAGACCTTCGGGGCGCCGCCGGGGGCGGGCGGGGGAGAGAAGAAGGGGGACATGAGCGTGTGCGTGTAGAAGTCGCCGCGGAAGTCGAGCTTCTCGCCCTCGTTCCAGGCGGACCAGATGGCGCGCAGCGCGCTCACGTACTCCCGCATACGGGCGGCGGGGCGGCTCCACGGCATCGAGAAGCGCCGTTCGACGTGCGGTTTGATCTGGCTGCCCAGGCCGAGCGAGAAACGCCCGCCGGAGTAGGTCTGCAAGTCGTGTGCGGTGTAGGCGAGTTGCATGGGGGAGCGGGCGAACGCCACCGCGATCGCGGTGCCCACCTCCAGCCGCTCGGTGTGCTCGGCCGCGAGCAGCAGCGGCAGGAACGGGTCGTGTTTCGACTCCGAGGCCCACAGGCCGTCGTAGCCCGCCTTCTCGTGGTGGAGGGCCTCCGCCACGACCTCCGCGGTGCCCCACACGCTGAGTTTGCCGTCGACCTTCATGCCGCTCCCTTTGCCGTGACCGTGTCCAACCCGATGCGCCGCGCGAGGAGTTCGCGGTGGTACGCCGGGTCCCCGAACAGGAGTTGTGACGTCTTGGCCCGCTTCAGATACAGGTGGGCCGGGTGCTCCCACGTGAAGCCGATGCCCCCGTGGACCTGGATGTTCTGTTCCGTCGCCTGCAGACAGGCGTCCGAGCAGAACGCCTTGGCCAGGCTCGCCACCGCGGGCAGCTCCGGGTCCTCGCCCTCGGCGGCGAGCAGCGCGAAGTGCGCGGCGGCACGCGCCGACTCCACTTCGAGGAGGACGTCGGCGAGCAGGTGTTTCACGGCCTGGAAAGAACCGATGGGCCGCCCGAACTGGTGCCGTACCTTGGCGTATTCCACTGCCATGCCCAGTGCGCGGGAGGCCACCCCGACCTGCTCGGCGGCGAGCGCCACCGCGGCCCGGTCGAGCACCTGCGAGACGAGATCCCAGCCGTCGCCGTGCGTCCGCAGCCGGGTCGCCGGCACGTCGTCGTAGTCGAGGCGGGCCTGTCGGCGGGTCGGGTCCATCGTGGGCAGGAGAACGCGGGTCAGTCCGGCCGCGTCGCCGTCCACCCAGAAGACGCCGATGCCGTCGTCGGTGCGGGCGACGGTGAGGACGACATCGGCGGTGGCGCCGTCCAGGACGAACATCTTGTGCCCGCTGAGCAGCCAACACCCGTCTGCCGCACGGGCGTTGAGTTGAATTCCCGTCGCGTCCCAGCATGCCGAGTCCTCGGTCAGGGCCAGCGTCCCGACCAGTTCACCCGAAGCGAGCCCCGGCAGTAGACGCTTACGGGCGTCCTCGTCGTCGCTGCGCAGCAGCGTGGTCGTCGCCAGTACGGCCGAGGCGAGGAAGGGCGTGCACACCAGCGCCCGGCCCAACTCCTCCATGACCGCGCCCACTTCGACCGGACCGCACCCGGCACCGCCGTACTCCTCGGGAACGGCCAGCCCCTGCAGGCCGAGTTCCGTCCCCATCCGGCGCCACAGCGCCCGGTCGAAGCCCTCCGGGGTCTCCATCAGCCGCCGCGTCTCGGTCTCGGGCGAGGTGTCCGCGAGGAACGCCCGTACCGTGCGCCGCAGTTCGTCCTGCTCGTCACTGAAGGCGAAGTCCATGCCGCTCAGCCCTCCGCACGGGCTCGGCGACGGCCGCGCGAGGCGATGATCTTCTCCACTGTGGCGATGTGGTCCGGGTCGTGCATGCTGTCCTGTTCCGCGAGCAGTGCCGGCTCCAGTACGGCGGCCATGGCCTGCTCCAGATGCAGGTTCACCGCCCGCTTGGTGCCGCGCAGCGCCTGCGCGGGCAGGGCGGCCAGCCGTCCGGCCATGTCCATGGCCTCGTCCAGTAGCTTGTCCTTCGGCACGACACGATTGGCGATGCCGAGCCGGACCGCCTCCTCGGCGCTCACCCGGTCGCCCAGGAACAGGAGTTCCTTCGCGCGGGTCAGGCCGACGAGCAGCGGTAGGACGAGCGCGCCGCCGTCGCCCGCGACGAGACCGACCTGGACGTGCGGGTCGGCCACATAGGCGTCGTCCGCGATCAGCACCAGGTCGCTCAGCAGGGCCAGGCTGCAACCGAGGCCCACGGCGGGCCCGTTGACCGCGGCGATCACCGGCAATGGGCAGCGGACCAGGCCGGTGATGATCCGCCGGGCTTCGTCGACGTTCTGCTGCCGGAAGACGGGGTCGCGCTGGACCCGGGTCATGATGTCGAAGTTGCCGCCCGCGCTGAACGCCCGTCCCCGTCCGGTGAGCACGACCACCCGCGCCTCCGGGTCGTCGGCGACCGTGTCCCAGACCGACGCGAGGCCGGAGTGCAACTCCTCGCTCATCGCGTTGAGTTGGTCGGGCCGGTTCAGCTCGATCAGCCGGACCGGCCCGAGGGCCGTCACCACCAGATCCGTCATCTCCACCGCCACCATCCAGGAACAGTTCAGTAGAGTTGAATGCTATAACTAATTGAGCTCTATGAGAACCAGGTCGCGGAGTGACGAGCCCGACGGAGGACGCGCATGCCGGAGCAGGAGTACGAGACCGTGCGGGCCGAGGTGAGGGACCGGATCCTCACCGTCACGCTCAACCGGCCCGAGAGGCTGAACGCCTTCAATCCGCAGATGATGGGCGACCTCATCGACGTCTTCGACGCGGCCGACGCCGACGACGACGTGCGGGTGATCGTGGTGACCGGAGCCGGGCGCGGGTTCTGCGCGGGCGCGGACGTCAGCTCCGGCGGGTCCTCCTTCGACCACCGCCGGGCGGGTGCCTGGCACCGGGACACCGGTGGCCGGGTCGCGCTGCGGATCTTCTCCAGCACCAAGCCGGTCATCGCGGCGATCAACGGCCCGGCAGCAGGCGTCGGGGCCAGCATGACCCTGCCCATGGACATCCGGCTGGCCTCGACCTCGGCGAAGTTCGGCTTCGTGTTCGCGCGCCGGGGCATCGTGCCGGAATCCGCGGCGAGCTGGTTCCTGCCCCGGGCCGTGGGGATGCAACGGGCCATGGAATGGGTGGCCACCGGCCGCGTCTTCGGCCCCGACGAGGCCCTGTCGGCCGGGCTGGTGCGCTCTGTCCATCCGCCAGAGGAGCTGCTGCCGGCCGCGTACGAACTCGCCCGGGAGATCGCCGACAACACCTCGGCGGTCTCGGTCGCCCTCTCCCGCCAGATGATGTGGCGCATGCTGGGCGAGCCGCATCCGATGGCGGCGCACCGGCTCGACTCGCGGATCATGAGCCAGATCGGCGGCGGCCCGGACCCCATGGAGGGCGTCGAGTCCTTCCTCGCCAAACGACCCCCCGAGTTCCCGGGCCGGGTCAGCAAGGACATGCCGGCAGTCTATCCCTGGTGGCCGGAGGAGGAGTTCCGGCCCTTCGGGGAGTAGGCGGCACCGGAGCCGGGGGCGGCGCGCTCGCTCGCGGACTCCGGTGTGTGGAACGGCCGTTGGCATCTCGGCACGGGCATCGGGCATGTCCTGCGCCCACAGTCGAGGGGCGCCGCCGCGCCGCCTCGGAGGCACCTCTCACCGCGACGACTCCGACGACTCCGACGACAAGAACATCGAGGTGCTCACCTCCGCCGCCCACGCCGAACCACCACGGTTCCGAGCACGTCCGCCGCGCCGGGGCCGCCTCCTTCCGCCGTATGCGTCAGGACTCCGGGGCCACCGCGATCACCGACCGGATCATGGCCGAAACGCTCCCCGGTTTCACCGCCCGCGACGACGAGGAGATCGTCGACGCGGCCCTCGACCACGGCCGCCGCGGCCATCATGTGGTCGGCATTCGCCTGGCGCGCCCGGTCGCGGATGATCTCGTGGACGCCCGTCCGCGCCCGCGCGGCACCGCCGGCCTGCGGATCGTCGACCGCTCGGCCCTGCCGGCCATGTTCTCCCGCGACCTCGACGCGACGATCACGGCCATGGCCGGCGGCCCGCCGACCCCACCCTGTACACGGGCCGACCCCGCCCCGACACTTTGACGGACCGATGAGATCTGTCCGAAACATTGTCGTCGTATCCCCGAAGTGTTAGCGTCCGGACGGCGGGCATTCAGTTGAATGCGTTAGCTATTCCGCCCGGGACGGTGACCATGAGCGATGGTTTCCTGCATGAGTCTTTCCACGGTGTCGACTGGGGAGTCGCCACCGCGGACGCCATCGCGGCCCCACCGCCGCCCCCGCCGGAACGCGCGGGGCACTTCAGGCAGTGGACCGACGACATCCGGCAGCTGGTCGGCGTCACGCCCGACACGCACCGGATGGTCGCCGGATGGCCGCTGCTCCAGCCCGACGGCCCCGGCAGCTGGGACCACGCGGCCCTGGACCGCTGCGACCGCGAACTCGACGCCCTGCTCGAACTCGGCCTGCGCCCCTGCCTCACCCTGTTCGACCGGTCGCTGCCGCAGTGGCTGGAGGAGCGCGGGGGCTGGCTGGAGCGCGACACAGCCGAGCACTTCGCCGCCTACGCCGCCGAGTTGGGCCGCCGCTACGGCGACCGCGTCACCCGCTGGATCACCTCCACCGACCTCGCGGGACCCACCCTCGCCGACCACGTGGCCGGGATGTACACCCCGGGCCGGGGCATCGGCCGCGCCGGCCTGCCCGCCGTCCACCACATCCTGCTCGCCAACGGACTTGCGACCCGCGCTCTCCGTGCCGTCGGCGTGAGCGGCCGGATCGGGACCACGGTCACCCTCGTCGGCGGCTACGCGGCCACCGACGATCCCTTCGACCGGCTCGCCCTGGACCGCCTGCTGAGCTGGACCAACCGCCTCTTCCTCGACCCCCTGCTGCTCGGCGAGCACATGGTGACCGAGGACGACGACGTCTCACCGGTCCAGGACACCGGCTGCGTACGCCCGGGGGACCTGGACGTCATCGCCACCCCGCAGGACCTGCTCGGCCTGTCCTGGCACACCCCGTTCCGCGTCACCGCACCGGAGAACCTCGCCCGCGCGCTGCCGGCCGACAAGTGCCAGAGCAGGCTCAACGAGGTCAACCGCCTCCTGGTCGGCCTGGGCTTCGCGGTCGTCCCCTTCGACGACGTGGAGACGACGGCGTACGGCTGGCCCATCCTCCCCGAGGGCCTGGCCGACGCCGTCGCGGACCTCCACGATCTCTACGGCGACCTGCTGCCGCCGCTGTCCGTCGTCGACAACGGCATGGGCGACCTCGACCTCGTCGACGAGACCGGCCACAGCGACGACGCCCGGCGCCTCGCCCTGCTGCGCGCCCGGCTGTCCTGGCTGGGCCGGGTGATCCAGCGGGGTGTTGACATCTGCGGCTACGAGTACTGGTCGGTGCTCGACAACCTGGAGGCGAAGTTCCGCTACACCCGTCTCTACGCGATGGCGGTACCCGACCACGAGCCCCCGCCGCGCCCGCCCATGCCCTCGGACTGGATGCGGGCCGGAGCCTTCGCCGGACCCGAGACACAGGGCCCGGCGGCCGGGCTGACCCTGGTCCCGCCAGGCCCCCGGGATCAGCGCGTCGGAGCCTCGTAGTCCCGGCCCCGGATCAGCCGCACCGGCGTGTAGACGAGCACATCCTCGTCCCGCTGGTTGCGTACGGTGATACGGCTCGTCACCACACCCCGGCCGGGCTTGCCGGACGGCCGACACCCTGTGGTCTCCACGACGGCGTACAGCGTGTCGCCGACATACACCGGGCCCTGCACGGTCAGTTCCATGTGCAGGAACGCCAGACCCGTGCCGTGCAGCACGTTCGTCTGGAGCACGAGCCCTTCCGCGATGCAGTACGTCAACGCGCCCGGCACCAGCCGCCCGCTGTAGCCGCCGTCGGCCGCGTGCGAGGCGTCCCAGAAGAGGGGCTCGTTGAAGCCGCCCCAGGTGACGAAGTTGATGAGATCAGTCTCGGTGACCGTGCGGCGGGCGGTGCGGAAGACCTGCCCGACCGGCATCTCCTCGTAGGTCAACCCCCGTACCAGCGGGGGGATTTCGGTGGCGGTGGTGGGCTCTGCCGTCATCGCGCGCTCCTCGTGCCTCGTGCGTCCGTGGGTCACAGGTCGATCGGGTGTTTGCCGCCCACGCCCTCGAAGTCCGGGGCGCGCTTCTCGCGGTGGGCGGCGAGTCCCTCGACGACCTCGTGCCCGCCGAACCCGAAGAACTCCAGCCCCAGCGAGGCCTCGAAGAGCGGCTGGGCCGTGCGGTACCAGTGGTTGAGGGACCGCTTGGTCCAGCTGAGGGCACTGGCGGGCCCGGCGGCCAGCAGGGTCGCGACCCGCAGGCCCTCGGCGTGCACGTCCTCGTCGTCCACGCACTTCGACACCAGGCCGATCCGCTCGGCCTCCTCGCCGGTCAGCGCCTCGCAGGTCAGCAGGTAGTACTTGGCCTTGGCCATCCCGCACAGCAGCGGCCAGCAGATCGCCGCGTGGTCGCCGGCCGCCACCCCGAGCCGGGTGTGCCCGTCGACGATCTTCGCTCTGCGTCCGGCGATCGAGATGTCCGCCAGCATGCCGACGACCAGCCCCGCGCCGACCGCCGGGCCGTGGATCGCGGAGACCACCGGCTTCGAGCAGTTGATCACCCCGTAGACCATGTCCCGCGCCTCCCGCATCGTCCGGGCGCGCACGGCGTAGTCCTCGGTCATCGCCTCGATGGAGTCGAAGGTCCCGCCCGCCGAGAACGCCTTGCCGGCCCCCTGGACCAAGACCGCGCGGGTCTCCTCGTCCCGGTCGATGACGGGCCAGACGTCGGCCAGTTCCCCGTGCATGCGCGGATCCACGGCGTTGAGGTTCGGCGCGTCGAGCACGATGCGCAGCACACCGGGCGCGGGCCGCTCGAAGGTCAGGCTCGTGAACGGTGAGTAGGGATCGGTCACGTCGCGCTCCTGGTGTATTCAGTACGTATACTATAATTATCTAACTGTATCGAGAGGCGGGCGGCAAGCGTCCGGCACACGGGCGCACCGAGGACGGGAAGCTCGGCATGGATCTCACCTTCAGCGAGGAACAGCACGAACTGCGCACGGTCGTACGGTCGTTCCTCACCCGGCACGCCACCGAGGCGGACGTGCGCCGCCTGGCCGCCGACCCGAGCGGACACGATCCGCGGATCTGGCGGCGGATGGCCACGGAAATCGGACTCCAGGGACTCGCCGTACCGGAGGAGTACGGCGGCTCAGGCTTCGGCTACGTCGATCTCGGCGTCGTCTTCGAGGAGACGGGCCGCGCCCTGCTGTGCGCCCCGTACTTCGCCACCGTCGCCCTGGCCGCCGAGGCGCTGCTGCGCTGCGACGACGAGGCAGCACGCGCCGATCTCCTCCCGGGCATCGCCTCCGGCGAGACGGTGGCCACGCTCGCCCTCACCGAGGACAGCGGGCGCTGGGACGAGCCGGGCATCCACCTCAACGCCCGTGCCGGAGCGAGCGGTTGGCGACTCACGGGCGTGAAGACCTACGTCCCCGACGGACACCTCGCCGACCTGCTCCTGGTCGTCGCCCGCACCCCCGCAGGCGTCAGCCTCTTCGCGGTCACGACCGCCGACGCCCCGGGCCTCACCCGCACCCCCCTCCCCACCCTCGACCAGACCCGCAAACAGGCCCGCGTCACCTTCACGGACACCCCCGCCCGCCTGCTGGGCACCGACGGCACGGCCTGGCCGGTGCTCGAACGCACCCTCGCGACGGCCGCCGTCCTCCTGGCCGTCGAACAGGTCGGCGGAGCCGCCGCAGCTCTGGACACGGCGGTCGGCTACGCCAAGATCCGCGAGCAGTACGGCCGCCCCATCGGCTCGTTCCAGGGCATCAAGCACAAGTGCGCCGACATGCTCGTCGAGATCGAGTCCGCCCGCTCGGCCGCGTACGCCGGACTGTGGGCCCTGGACGCCGGTGACGAGACGGAGATCGCCGTCGCGGCGGCCCTCGCCCAGGCCTTCTGCTCCGAGGCATTCACCAAGGTGGCCACTGACACCATCCAGGTCCACGGCGGCATCGGCTTCACCTGGGAACACCCCGCGCACCTCTACCTCAAGCGGGCGAAGAGCTCCGAGGCGCTGCTCGGCACGCCCGCGTACCACCGGGAACTGCTCGCCGCCCGGCTCGGCATCTGACACCAGGAGAGGCAGACATGGAAGTGGATTTCGGGCCCGCCGTACGCGACTTCCGCGACGAACTGCGGGACTGGTTCGCGGAACACCTCGTGGGGGAGTTCGCCGAGCACCGGGGCGTGGGCGGCCCCACCGACGGCGCGGCCTGGGACGTACGCCTGGCCTGGGACCGCGAGCTGTCGGCCGGGAACTGGCTCGGCGTGGGCTGGCCGAAGGAGTACGGCGGACGCGGCCTCGGACTGATCGAGGAGATCGTCTTCGAGTACGAGTACGCCCGCGTGAACGCCCCCTACCGCGCCACCGTCAACGCCCTCGACCTGCTCGGCCCGATGCTCCTCGCGATGGGCGACGAGGCCCAGAAGAAGCGCTTCCTGCCACCGATCCTCGCCGTCGAGGAACTGTGGGGGCAGGGCTTCAGCGAGCCCGGCGCGGGCTCCGACCTGGCGTCCGTCCGCACCCGCGCCGAGCGTGACGGTGACGAGTGGGTGGTGAACGGGCAGAAGGTGTGGACCTCGTTCGGCGTCCACGCCGACTGGCTCTACGTCCTCACCCGCACCGACCCCGACTCCCGGCGCCACAAAGGCCTCACGCTGCTGCTCCTCCCGACCGACCAGCCGGGTGTGGAGATCCGCCCCATCCGCAACCTCGCCGGCCAGGACGAGTTCGCCGAGGTGTTCCTCTCCGACGCGCGCACCGGCGCGGACATGGCCGTAGGCGAGGTCGGCCAGGGCTGGCGCACGGCAATGGCCACGCTCGGCATCGAACGCGGCACCACCCTGCTGCCCCAGCAGCTCGGCTTCGAGCGCGAGGCCGAGGCACTGATCGACCTGGCCCGCGCGCGGGGCGCGCTCGACGACCCCATGCTGCGCCGCCGGATCCTGGATGCCTGGATCTCCGTACGCATCATGCGCACCACCAACCTGCGGACCATCGCCGAACTGACCGCGGGCCGCACACCGGGCGCCCAGGCCACCACGGCGAAGCTCTACGCCTCGACCCGCCACCAGCAACTCGGCCATCTGGCCATGGAGTTGGCCGGACCCGCCGGGCAGATCGTGGGCGAGGACTACGAACTCGACACCCGGCAGCGCTCGTTCCTGCTCTCCCTCGCGGAGACGATCTACGGCGGTTCGAGCGAGATCCAGCGAAACATCATCGGGGAACTGCTCCTCGGTCTGCCGAGGGAGCCGCGGCCATGACCTCGATCGAGGACCGCCTCGACCGCATCGAGTCGCACCTGGCCATCCAGCAACTGCCCATCCGCTACGCCCTGGCCGTGGACTCCCGCGACCTGGACGCCTGGGTCGGCTGCTTTCGCCCCGACGTCGACATGGGGCGCCACGGCCGGGGACGAGAGGTCCTGCGGCAGCACATCGAGCCGCTGGTGCGCGGTTTCCACCGGTCGGTGCATCAACTCTGCGGCCACCGCATCGAGTTCACCGGCCGCGACACCGCGACCGGCGCGGTCTACTGCCGCGCCGAGCACGAGGTCGGCGACCGGTGGATCGTGATGGCGATCTGCTACTTCGACGACTACGCGCGCGTCGACGGCGACTGGTACTTCTCCCGGCGCCGCGAACAGCACTGGTACGCGGCCGACGTGACCGACCGCCCCCAGGCGGTGGGCTTCACCGGCTGGGAGGGCGCGGGGGAACCGGCGCTGCCCGACGCCTTCCCCACCTGGACGACCTTCTGGAAGGAGACGTGATGACACGGTTGTCAGGCAGGACGGCGTTGGTCACCGGCGGAGGTCAGGGCGTGGGTCGCGGCATCGCTCTCGCGCTGGCGGCCGAGGGCGCGGCCGTGGTCATCACCGGCCGCACGGAGACCAAGCTGAAGGACACCGCCGGGGAGATCGCCGAGCGCGGCGGGCGGGCGTACACCGTGGTCGGGGACGTGGGGGAGCGGGACGACGTCGACCGGATGGTGGCCGAGACGGTACGGGAGTTCGGCGGGCTCGACGTGCTCGTCAACAACGCCCAGTCCTCGGTGCAGCGACGGCTGGAGAAGACGTCGTACGACGATGTCGAACTCACCTACCGCAGCGGGCCGTTGGCAGTCTTCCACGCGATGCAGGCAGCCCTGCCCCACCTGAAGGAGAGCCGCGGCAGCGTCGTGAACCTCGGTTCCTCGGCGGCGGTGCAGGGCGAGGCGACATTCGCGGCTTACGCCATGGCCAAGGAGGCGATCCGTGGGCTGAGCCGGGTCGCCGCGCGGGAGTGGGGACGGTACGGGATCCGCGTGAACGTCGTCTGCCCGGCCGCGCTCAGCCCGGCGGCGGAGGACTATCTGGCCGCGCATCCGCAGAAGGCGGAGGAACTGGCCAGGGAGATCCCGTTGGGGCGGCTCGGCGCACCTGAGGCGGACATCGGCCGGGCGGTGGCCGCGCTGGTGAGCGACGACATGGCGTATCTGACCGGCGCGACGCTGATGTTGGAGGGCGGCCGGACCCTGATCGGGTGAGGCGTCACACGACCCCCCGCGCGCGCAGTCCCGCGAGCTGATCCTCCGTCACTCCGGCGAGCCTGCACAGGACTTCGGCAGTGTGCTCGCCCAGCGCGGGCGGCGGGGCGTAGCCCTCGACCGGGGTCGCCGTGAGCCGTATCGGATTGGCGAGCAGCGGCAGCCGACCCGACACCGGATCGTCGACCTCGACCAGCATCTCCCGGTGCCGGATCTGGGGGTCGGCGAAGACCTCGGGCATCTCGTTGAACGGGCCCGCCGGCACGTCGTGTTGGTCCAGCAGGGCCAGCCAGTCGTCCCGGGTCCGGGTTCGCATGATGTCTTCGAGGACCGGCAGGATCTCTTCCCGGTGGGTGATCCGGGCGGAGGTGGTGGCGAACCGGGGGTCCTGGAGCAGGTCGGTGCGGTCGGCCGCCGCGCAGAACGCGGCGAACTGCTTGTCGTTGCCCGCGACGAGGAAGAGCGGCTTGTCCGCGCCCTGGAAGGCCTGCGAGGGGATTCCGCCGTAGCCGCCGTTGCCGCGCCGCTGCGGAACCTCCCCGGACACCAGGTAGTTCATCGCGAAGTGCGACAGCGAGGCCAGCCCGCAGTCCAGCAGGGAGAGGTCGACGAACTGGCCCTCGCCGGTGGCGTCCCGGTGTCGCAGTGCCGCCAGGACGGCCGTCGAGGCGTACAGGCCGGTGAGGATGTCGACCATGCTGACGCCGACCTTCATCGGCTCGTCGGGGTGTCCGGAGACGCTCATCATCCCGGACATGGCCTGGAAGATGCCGTCGTAGCCCGGGCGTTGGGCGTACGGTCCCGTCTGGCCGAAGCCGGTGACCGACAGGTAGACCAGGCGCGGGTTGAGCGCCAGCAGGCTCTCGTGGTCGAGGCCGTACTTCGCCAGCGTCCCCGCGCGGAAGTTCTCGACCAGGACGTCCGAGCGGGCGGCGAGAGAGCGGATCAGCTCCCGCCCCTCGGCGGTGGCGTGGTTGACGGTGACGGACTGCTTGTTGCGGTTGCAGGAGAGGTAGAAGGCCGCGGTGTCCGTGCCGGGGGCGAACGGCGGACCGTACGTCCGTGAGTCGTCGCCGGTTCCCGGCCGCTCGACCTTGATGACCTCCGCGCCGAGGTCGGCCAGCATCTGGGTCGCCAGGGGCGCCGCGAGGATGCGGGACAGGTCGAGGACGCGGATCCCGGCCAGGGCGGTCGACGGCATCTGGGTCTCCCTCTGTTCACAGGCATCGAATCAGTTATATAAATAATACATCTGGCGCCCTGGCTGCGTCCCGTGTGATTGCTTCAACTATCCAATTCATGTAACTATATGGATCGGCTGACCGGCCGAGACCGGAGGGCGTGCGGATGACCGTCGCGGCGAGAACCCTCACCGACCAGGAACAGCGCGAACGCCGCGAGTGGTTCCGGGTCCGTTGGGAGCGCGGCGTCGCGTTCAACCGCCTCTGTCGTCTGCGCATGGTCCGCTGGGACCCCGACGGCGTGGAGGTCGTCCTTCCCTACGCCGAGCAACTCACCGCCCACGAAGGCGTGTTCCACGGCGGGGTGCTCTCCGCACTCATCGACACCGCGGGCGCGGGAGCCGTGATCGCCGGGCACGACTTCCAGAAGGGCAGTCGGCTCAGCACCGTCTCGATGTCGGTGCAGTACCTCGCACCCGCCCGGGGCCGGGAAGCCGTCGCTTACGCGCGCTGCGTCCGACGGGGCCGCCGGCTGCACTTCGCCGACGTCGACGTGATGACCGACGGGGTGGTCTGCGCCCGGGGGCAGGTGGTGGTGACGATCTCCGGCGAGCGACCGGGCGTCGGCGAACCCATCCAACCCATCGACCCCATCGATCCGCTGACCGAGGAGTGACGCGATGCCCGACGAACCCGACCAGGACCAGGACCTGGTGCTGTACGAGGTCGACGAGGACGGTGTCGCCACCGTCACCCTCAACCGGCCCGAGCGCAAGAACGCGTGGAGCCTCCCCATGGAGCGCCGCTTCTTCGCCCTCCTGGACGAGGCCGCCGCCGACCCCGCCGTCCGCGTCGTGATCGTCACCGGCGCCGGCCGGGCGTTCTGCCCCGGCATGGACGTCCAGCGGCTGGAACAGAACGCACAGCCGGGCCAGTCCCTCAACCTCCAGGCCCGCGTGCCCATGTACAGCAGGCGCAACATGCCCAAGCCGCTCATCGCGGCCGTCAACGGCGCCTGCGCGGGCATCGGACTGGTCCAGGCCCTGATCTGCGACGTACGCTTCGCTGCCCGCGGCGCCCGCTTCACCACCGCCTTCACGCGCCGCGGCCTCGCCGGCGAGTACAACCTCCCCTACGTGCTGCCGCGCGTCGTCGGCCTGGAGAACGCCCTCGACCTCCTTCTGTCCGGCCGCGTCTTCGACGCCGACGAGGCAAAGCAACTCGGCCTCGTCAGCCGGGTCGTGGAGCCCGAGGACCTGCTCGACGCGGCCCGCGCCTACGCCCGAGACATCGCCCGCAACTGCTCACCGCGCGCCATGGCCGTCGTACGCCACCAGGTCTACGGCGATCTCGACCGGCCTTTCACCGAAGCACTCGCCCGCTCCTACTCCGCCATGGAGTTCTTCGCGGGCTCGCCGGACTTCCGCGAAGGGGTCGCCAGCTTCGTGGAGAAACGGGAGCCCAAGTTCGAGGGACTGCCCCCGGACTTCGACCCGGACGAGGCCACCCGCGACGCGTTCCTGCCGTACTGACCGAGGAGTTGGAAGATGACAGGGCAGCCCTTCCCGGTCGAGGCCGGGCACATCCTGACGTTCGCCCGGGCCATCGGCGACGAGAACCCGGCCTACGTCGGCGAGAGCGCACTCGCGCCGCCCACCTTCACCATGGCGAGCGCCGACCACGATCCCGACTACCGGCTGCGGCCCAAACCGGGCGAGGAGTGGTTCGGGTCCGGCGCCGGGCCGGGCGTGATGCCCGAGGGCGGTGGCGGCCTGCACGCCGAGCAGCACTTCGAGTACCACCGGCCGGTGCGCGCGGGGGAGACCCTGTACGCCACCACCGTCGCCGGACGCAGCTGGGAGAAGCAGGGCCGCACCGGCCGTCTGCTGTTCAGCGAGCGCATCACCGAGTACCGGGACGCCGACGGCGAACCGGTCGTCAGCGCCCGCACCGTGGCCGTCGTGCCCGAGGGCCCCGCGACCAGGAAGGACGCCCGATGAACCTGAGTGCCGACGACGTCAAGGTCGGTGAGACCCGCGAGAGCGTGCTGGTCGACGACCTGAAGCGCACCCGGATCGTCCAATACGCGGGCGCGTCCGGCGACTTCAACCCGCTGCACACCGACGAGCGGTTCGCCACCGAGGTCGCGGGCTACCCCGGCGTCTTCGCCCACGGGATGCTCACGATGGGCATGACGGGACGCGTCCTGACCGACTGGGTCGGCGTCGAGGCGCTGCTGACCTTCGGGGTGCGCTTCAAGGCCCAGGTGTGGCCCGGTGACACCCTGACCGCCACGGCGACAGTCGAGGCGGTCGAGGACTCGCCGGACGGCCCGGTCGCCCACTTCTCGCTGCGAACCGTCACCCAGGACGGCGCCGAGGTGGTCACCGGCACCGCGACGGCCCTGCTGGAGCCCTGAACCGGTGGGCGCCGAGCAGGAGTTGACCTGGACGGCGACGGTGGTCGCCGCCTACGACCACTCCCGTCCCGCCGTCCGGTTCGGTGACCTCACCTGGACCGGACGCGAACTCCTCGACCGGGCGGCCGGCGCCGCCGACTGGCTGGACACCCTCGGCCTCGCCCCCGGCGCCCCGGTACCCGCCCTGGCCGCCACCTCCGCCGACGCCCTCGCGCTCGTCATCGGCGGCGCCGGGTCCGGCCACCCGCTCGCCCCGCTCGGCGTCCGTATGACGGCGTACGAGATCGCGGCCGTGGTCGAGGCGTCGGGGGCTCAACTCCTCGTTGCACAGCCCGAGTTCGCCGAACTCGGCGAGCAGGTCGCCAAACTGTCCGGCCGCCGGGCCGTCGTCGTCCCCGAACTCCGTCCGAGCACAAGGCCGTTGACCGCCGAGCCCGACGACCTCGCCGCCGTCCTGCACACCTCGGGCACGACAGGCCTCCCCAAACCCGTCCGCATGACCCAGCGCCGCCTGGCCGCCCGCGCCCGCGTCAACGGCCGTCTCTGCGCGCTCGATCCGGACAGTTTCTACGGGGGCAGCGCGCCCTTCCATCACATCGCCGGCCTCGGCAACATCGCCGTCGCCCTCGCCGCGGGGGCACTGGTGACCGGGCTGCCCCGCTTCACCGTCGACGGCTGGACCCTCCTGCGTGAACTCGGCACCACCCACACGAGCATGGTCCCGGCGATGCTGGAGACCCTGCTGGCGGCGGGCCAGGCGCACCACGAAACGCTGCGCACCCTCCAGTACGGCGGCGCGCCGGTCCGCCCCGGCACCCTGTGGCGGACGTACGAGGCCATGCCCGGCGTCCGCATGCTCAACATGTTCGGGCAGACCGAGGGTTCGCCCATCAGCGTGCTCACCCCCGAGGACCACCGGGAGGCGGTCGCCGGCCGCACCGAACTACTGCGGTCCGTGGGACGGTCCGCCCCTGGGGTCGATCTGCGGGTGCGGGACACCGGACCGGACGGCATCGGCGAGATCCACGCCCGCGCCGACCACTTCTTCCGGATCGACGCCGAAGGCTGGCTGCACAGCGGTGACTTGGGCCGTGTGGCGGAGGACGGCTACCTCTACCTGTACGGCCGGGGCAGCGACATGATCATCAGGGGCGGCGAGAATGTCCACCCGCTGGAGGTCGAGACCGTCCTGGCCGCGCACCCCGGCGTCGCTGACGTGGCCGTCACGGGCGCCTCCGACGAACGGCTCGGCCAGACCGTCGTCGCCTTCGTCGTACCGGCCGACCCCGATGCCCTACCGGAACCGGCGTCGCTCAGGTCGCACGCCCGCGCCCGGCTGTCCGGATTCAAGGTCCCCGTCCGCTGGTGGTTCGTGGCCGACCTGCCGCGCAACGCCAACGGCAAGGTCGTACGGCGTCGGCTGCGCGAACCCGGCCAAGGAGAAGCCCATGACTGACCACTCCGTCGTCGACCCGGAGAGCGTGGGGGTGGACCCGCACCGGCTGGACGTCCTGCTGCGCCGGATCCGTCTGGAGGTCGAGCACGGGCCACTCCCGTCCGCGCAGGTCGCCGTCGCGCGCGGCGGTCGCCTGGTGGCGTTCGAGACCTGGGGGGACGCCGGACCGGACACCCGATACGTCCTGCAGTCCGTCGGGCGGTCGATCGTCGCCGGTGTCGTGTGGAAACTGTTGGGCGAGGGACTCCTGCGCCTGGACGAGCAAGTCGCCGCGATCATCCCGGAGTTCGCGCCGAACGGGAAGGAGACGGTGACCGTCGAGCAGGTGCTCACGCACACCGCCGGCTTCCCCTTCGCACCCCTCGGCTACCCGAAGATGCTGGACCGGGAGCAGCGGCTCGCCGCCTTCGGGCGCTGGCGGCTCGACACCCCGCCCGGCACCCGCTTCCAGTTCCATCTCACCGCCGCCGCCTGGCTGATCGCCGAGATCGTCGAGCGGCGTACGGGGCTGCCCTTCGCCGACTACCTCCACGAGCGGATCGCCCGGCCGCTGGGCCTCACCTCGATCGAACTCGGCGTCCCGGTCGAGCGGCAACCCGGCACCGTCGCCCCGATGGTCGCCACCGACCGCACCGACGACACCCAGGAACCCGACCCCTGGGGGCCGTGGTACCTCGCCGACCCCCGCGTCCTGGCGGCCGGCGAGCCCAGCCACGCGCTGGTCGCCACCGCCGCCGATGTCGCCCTGTACTTCCAGGCGTTGGAGCACTCGGGCCTGTGGAAGCCGGAGGCGGTGGCGGAGGGCACCCGGATCCGGCTGACCCAACTCCCGTACGGGGAGCAGATCTACGGGGGTGGTGGCAGTCGTCGCACCAGTATGGGTCTGTTCGTGACGGTGGCCGGGCCGGACGCCGGCAGCCAACTCCCGTCCACCGGCTCGCCGTCACTCTTCGGCAGCGCGGGCGCCGCCTACCAACTCGGCTTCATGGACCCGGAGTCGGGCCTGTCCTTCGCCTGCCTTAGCAACGGCTATCCACTCGCCGGCTACGACCACACCCCGCGCGGTACGGCGCTGCTCGCCGACATCGCGAACCTGGCGGCGGACCTGGGATGAGTCGCGGTGAAACGGGAACGGGCCCGGTACCGAAATCGGTACCGGGCCCGTTCTGTTGGGGCGTCAGGGGCTCAACGGCTGATCAGCTGCTGGGCGTTGTTGTACATGATGTCGTCCTGGACGGACTCGTCGAGTTCCGCGAGGAGCTTGCGGTAGTCGGCGGGGTTGGCGATGCCCTCCGCGTGCGGGAAGTCCGAGCCCATCACGATCGACTCGTGGTAGCCGAGCCGCTTGACCAGGCTCGGGATGTCGTCCTCCGGGTAGGGCACCACGCGGATGTGCTTGCGGAAGACCTGGCTGGGCCGCTCACTCAACTGCCCGCCGATCCAGGGGCCGTTGCGGCCCATGCCGCGGCTCTTGTCCATGTGCCGGACGAAGTGGGGCACCCATTCGGCGCCGAACTCGGAGACCAGGACGTTGATGTCGGGGAAGCGCTCGAAGAGGTTGTCGAAGATCAGCGCGGAGAGCGTCTCCTCGATGGGGCGCTGGCCGTAGGTGTTCATCCACTGCCACGCGGACATCCGGAAGTGGATCGGGCTCGCGTCGTGGCCCCAGGCCGGGGCGACATGCGAGTTGTAGTAGAACTCGCTGATGTGGTAACAGACGCTGGCCTTGGCCTCGTTGACCAGTTTCCAGAACGGGTCGAAGTACGGGTCGCCCGGTGAGCGGCCGTACTGCGGTCCGGTCGGCAGCATGATGAACCGGGCGCCCCGTTCCAGGACGTACTCCAGTTCCTTGACCGCGCTGTCCAGGTCGCGCAGGGACAGCAGCGCGGGGGAGTAGATGCGGTCCTGGTGGTTGAAGCCCCACACCTCGTTCATGTAGCGGTTGAACGAGTGGTAGTTGGCGTAGAGCGGCTCGACGCCCTGTACGTACTCCTCGGCGACCAGCGCCCACCCGCCCGGGTAGATGATCGTCTGGTCGAGGCCCTGCTCGTCCATGACGCGCAGCCGGGCCTCGCGGTTCTGGTACGACTCGTGCATCGGCTCGAACTGGTACGTCTCGTCGGGGTTGCCCGAGGCCATCGCCTTTAGCATCTCCTTGAGCGAGCCGGGCCGGTAGACCTGCCCGAACTCCGGCTCCAGGCAGACCACGATCCGGTCCCCGGCGAGGATCACCTCGCGGCCGTCCGGGAGTGTCACCGGGGCCACTGCCTGGCCGAGGAACTCCTTCGGGAGGTAGCGGGTGAAGGAGTCCCGTTCCTCGTACATGTGCTGGTCGCAGTCGAAGATTCGCTTGCGCTGTTCGGCCATGGCCGTCGCCTCCGGACCCCAGATCTATTCAGTACGCCTCCTATAATTATCTAACTGTTTCGGAGGCGCAAGGGGTGGCGGCGGGAACGGCTCGGTGATCCTCGATCGGCGCGGTCGGTCGATGAAGGATTCGCCTGGTCAGTCGATGAGTTCGAGCACCGTCTTGGGGCCGGCCCCGTTCACCACGTCGTCGGCGCCGCTGATGTGGCGCTGCCACAGCTTCTCCGCCTCGTCGGCCTTGCCGGACTCGATCAGCCCGACCAGGCGCACATGGGCCCGGTGTCCCTTGAGGGCCTGTGCCTTCTGGGTCGCCGCGTCGGTGGCGGCGGCGGTGTACGAGGCGTTGGCCCGGTCGATGATGTTGCGCAGCATGCCGCACAGGAGGATCAGCGTCTGGTTGCCCGTCAGCTCGACCAGCAGGGCGTGGAAGGTGTCCTGGGCGTCGACCAGGCCCAGCGGGTCGTCGAGGACCGCCTTCTCGGCCGCCACCGCGTCACGCAGTCGCTTGATGTCTTCCGTGGTGTGCTTGGCGGCCAGTTGGCGCACGCACGGCGGCTCGATGACGGCCGCGGCGCGGTAGACGTCGCCCAGCGTGGCACCGCGGTACTCGAGGATCAGTCCGGCGAAGCGGGCCGCGACATCGGAGTCCGGCGCGCTCACCCGGGCGCCACCGTGCGCACCGCGCCGTACCGTGATCAGCGACTCCGACTCCAGGACGCGGAACGCCTCGCGCAGCGTCGGCCGGGAGATGCCGAACTGCTCCATCAGCGCCGACTCCGGCGGCAGGGCGTCGCCCGGCTTCAGCTCGCCTCGTACGATCTGGCGGCGCAGCTCCGCGGCGACCAGCTCGGCGGTCTTCGGGACACGCACCTGACGTCCGACGCGGCCACGCGCGGGGACGGGCACGGTTGGCGTTTCTGCACGGGCTGCCTCGGCCACGGCGGGCTCCTCCGTCATATAGCAAAATGAATCGTCTTAGTGCATCGAGGGTACCAGGTCAAGGGTTGGGTGATCTTCTCTCGGCGGCGACTGATCTGGTGCCCTGGCCATGGTTGGGTATATAGATGATTCATCTAGCTATAAGGCCAACGGGCTCTGGGAGTGACCTCGATGAACGAGCATGCGGCCCCGGTGATCCTGAGTGAGCTGACCGGCGACGGAGTCATGCTGCTCACCCTGAACCGGCCCGAGCGGCACAACGCCTGGACCCTGGAGATGGAGCTGCTCTACAACGAGCTGTTCGACCGCGCGGAGGCGGACCCGGCGGTACGGGCCGTCGTCCTCACCGGCGCGGGACGCAGTTTCTGCCCGGGCATGGACATGAGCGTGCTGGACGGCGCGTCCTCCGGCGCGCGCCCGTGGCCGACCGACCGGCTGCCGCCGCGCACCCGGCCCATGTCGTTCCCCAAGCCCCTGGTGGCGGCCGTCAACGGTGCCTGCGCCGGCATCGGCTTCAACCAGGCGCTGATGTGCGACGTGCGGTTCGCCGTGCCGGGCGCCAAGTTCGCCGCCGCGTTCAGCGCGCGCGGCCTGGTGGCCGAGGACGGCGTGTCCTGGCTCCTGCCCCGGATCGTCGGCTACGGGAACGCGAGCGACCTGCTGCTGTCCTCGCGCCGTGTCACTGGCACGGAGGCGAAGGCGATGGGCCTGGTCAACCGTCTCGTCGAGCCGGAGGAACTGCTTCCGGCGGCGCTCGCGTACGCCACGGAACTGGCCCGCTCCGCCAGCCCGTACGCGATGTCCCTCATCAAACGGCAGCTCGCCGACGACCAGGCGAGAAGCTTCACCGAGAGCCGCGACACCGCCGCCACGCTGCTGGCCACGGCGAAACGCGCCCCCGACTACCGCGAGGGCGTGCGCAGCTTCATCGAGCGCCGGTCGCCGGAGTTCGACGGGCTGGGAGAGAGCGTGCCGGAGCCGGCGGAGGCCTCGTCGTGAGCCGCGCCGAACTCCCGCTGCACCGCCGCAGCATCACCGTCACCGCCCACCAGGAGCCCGGCGGTGAGGAGATCTCGGTCGAGGCGGAGCTGCGGGACGAACGGCCGTGGGCCGAGCCGGAGGCCGCCGACATCCACCGGATGGTGCTGGCGGTGCGGGTACGCCTCGCGGACATGACCATTGTGGCCGCCGAGGCCGACATGCTGACCTTTCCGCACGCTGAATGCCCGTTCATCACCCCGGTCTTCGACAGCCTGGTCGGCCTCGGCGTCACCGCCGGATACAACCGGGCGATCCAGGAGCGGTTCCGCGGTGTCCTGGGCTGCTCCCACCTCTACGAACTGGCCCGGGTGCTCGGCCCCGCCGTGGTGCAGGCGGCCATGTCGGCCAACGCGCGCCGCCGAGAGGCGGGCGAACCCGCGAACGGCCCGCGCGCCACGGCCGGCGTCCTGAACAGCTGCCACATCTGGGCACCGGACGGCGTGGGCCTGCGCAAACTCGACGCGGGCTGGCGCCCGGGGACCGGGCCGCGCCCGGTTCCCGGACTCGGGACCTTCGAGACGCGGGAGTGAGGCCGCGGGGCTGAGGGGTGGCCGGGTGAAGGCGGGGCGGTCGCGGCCGACCGCGCGGACGCGGAATCGGCCCCGACCGGGCCTACTTGGACCCGACCGGGACGGCCGCAGCCGCGTGATCTTGGTGCGGACCGTGGCGCGCGCGGGCGGAGGCGCGGCGGCGCACGCCGGTGGCTGGCAGGCGCCAGCTCAACCAGGCGGACCGAGGATTCGCGGACCGACGGCGCCTGGCCGTAACCGACCGACATGCGCGCCAGGAGTTCGAGCGCCTCCCACATGGGCCGATCGGCCGGACCATCGCGCGTGAGCCATGCTGATCGACCGAGCCCCGAGGCGTTGCCGAGCCGGCCTTGACCCGTCGCCGTCGAACTCGCCATAACCGGCAGCCGCTGAACCAGACCTTGACCGGCCTTCGCGGAGCTTGCCGTAACCGGCGGTCCCTGAGCCGGCGTTGACCGGCTGCCGTCGAATCTGACGCGAACGGCCGTCCCTGAAGCGACCTCGACCGGCCGCTGCCGAAGCAGCCGTAACGGGCAGTCCCTGAGCCGGCCGTCACCCAACCGTCGTCGGCCCCGCCTCAACCAGCCGTCGCCCTCGGCTCGCGCGGCAGCCCCAGCACCTTTTCCGCGAGGATGTTCCGCTGTACCTGCGAGGTGCCCGCGTAGATCGTGCCGGAGCGGGCGATCAGGTATGTCGTCGACCAGGACGCCGAGGAGTTCGCGGCACCGGGGTCGTCGGTGCGGTAGGTGCGCAACGGCGGTCGGCCGACCGGTACTTGGGCGTGCAGGCCCATGATGTCCATGGCGAGATCGGTGACCTTCGTGTGGTACTCGCTCCAGTACAGCTTGGCGATCGACGACTCGGGACCCGGCTCCGCGCCCTTGAGCCAGCCGGTGAGGATCCGGTAGCCGAGATAGCGCATGATCTCGACCTTGGACCAGCACCAGGCGATCCGCTGCCGAATGACCGGGTCCTGGTCCCTGCCGTACAGGCGGGCCAGTTTCACCAGGCGTTCCACCTCGGCCCGGAACAGGATCGGGTTGGTGGCCGCCTCCTCCCCGCGCTCCACGCCCAACAGGCTCTGGGCGACGGTCCAGCCGTTGTCGACTCCGCCCACGACCAGGTCGGCGCGGGTGCGGGCGCCGTTGAAGAAGACCTCGTTGAAGTGGAGTTGGCCGCTCATCATGCGGAACGGCCGTACCTCGACGCCGGGTTGGTCCAGGGGGACGAGGAGGAAGGAGATGCCGCGGTGCTTGGGAGCGTCGCGGTCCGTGCGGGCCAGGACGAAGATCCAGTCGCTGTGGTGGGCGCCGGACGTCCACACCTTCTGGCCGTCGATGACCCACTCGCCGCCCTCGCGGACGGCGCGTGTCGTCAGCGAGGCCAGGTCGGATCCCGCGTCGGGCTCCGAGTAGCCCTGGCACCAGGTGTCCTCACCGCTGAGGATGCGCGGCAGGAAATGGCTCCGCTGTTCGTCCGTGCCCCAGCGCAGCAGGGTGTTCGCCAGCATCTTCACGCCGAAGGTGTCCTGCGGCAGCCCGAACGGCACACCGGCCAGGGCCAGTTCCTCCATCAGGACCACCTGGTGGAGCTTGGACAGGCCCCGGCCGCCGTACTGCTCGGGCCAGGTGAGGGAGAGGTAGCGGTGCTCGGCGAGCAGTCGCCGCCAGTCCCGGGCGAAGGACCAGGCGGCCTCCTCGTCGAGGGCGCCGATGCCCTTCCAGCCCGGCGGCAACGCCTCGGCGAGGAACCCCTTGACCTCGGTGCGGAACGTCTCGGTCTCCGCGGGATAGCTGATGTCCACCCGTGTGCTCTCCTCGCCCGGCCTCGCTCGCCCCAGCCGATCGCTGTATTGATTGTTTCAGCATAATAGGTTATCTATTTAGAAGGAATAGTGCGGGACGGCGTCGAGCCAAAAGGGCGGGCTGACATGGGGCTTCTGGACGGCCGCAACGCGGTGATCACCGGCGGCGCACAGGGCATCGGCTTCGAGATCGCCGGTGTCCTCGGTGCGGCGGGCGCGTCCGTCGTCCTCGGCGACATCAACGAGGATGCCGCGGCGGAAGCCGCCGAACGCCTCGCCAAGAACGGCGTCGCTGCCACCTCGCTGCGCTGCGACGTCACCGACGAGGACGAAGTCGCCGCTCTGGTCGCCCACTGCTCCGACACCTTCGGCCCGGTCGGCGTCATGGTCAACAACGCCGGGATCACTCGCGACGCGACCCTGCGCAAGATGGCCCTGTCCGACTTCCGGGCGGTCGTCGACGTCCACCTGACCGGCGCCTGGAACGGCACCCGGCACGCCGCCGAGGCGATGCGCGCGCACGGACACGGCGGCAGCATCGTCAACATCTCGTCCATCGCCGGCAAGGTCGGCAACTTCGGCCAGACCAACTACAGCGCGGCCAAGGCCGGACTGATCGGCCTCACCAAGGCTTCCGCCAAGGAACTGGCGAAGGCGGGCATCCGCGTCAACGCCGTACAGCCCGGCCTGATCCGCACCGCCATGACCGAGGCGATGCCCCCGGCCGCCTGGGACGCGAAGCTCGCCGAGATCCCCCTGGCCCGCGCGGGCGAGCCCGCCGAGGTCGCCCAGGCCGTCCTCTTCCTCGCCTCCGACATGGCGAGCTACATCACCGGAGCCGTTCTCGAGGTGACCGGCGGCCGGTACATGTGACCCCTCGTGAAAGGCATGGCTGATGTCCGCCCTCCTGCGTGACGCGGTGATTTGCGAACCCGTGCGTACCCCCGTCGGCGGCTACGGAGGCGTCTTCCGCGACGTACCGGCGACCGAGCTGGCCGCCGCCGTCGTACGCGCTGTACTGGACCGCACCGGCATCCCGCCCGCCGCCGTCGACGACGTGCTGCTGGGTCAGTGCTACCCCAACGGCGAGGCCCCGGCCATCGGCCGCGTCGCCGCACTGGACGCCGGTCTGCCGGTGGAGGTGCCGGGACTGCAGATCGACCGCCGCTGCGGCTCCGGACTGCAGGCGATCATCACGGCGGCGATGCAGGTGCAGACCGGCGCGAGCGACCTCGTGCTGGCCGGCGGCGTCGAGTCGATGAGCCAGGCCGAGTTCTACACCACCGGCGTCCGCTTCGGCGTGCGCGGCGCGGGCACCACCCTGCACGACCGGCTGGCCCGCGGCCGGGTCACCTCCGGAGGCGTCAACCACCCTGTTCCCGGCGGGATGTTGGAGACCGCCGAGAACCTGCGGCGCGAGTACGACATCCCCCGCGAGGAGCAGGACCGACTCGCCCTGCGCTCCCACGAGAAGGCGGTCGCAGCCCAGCGGGAAGGCCGCTTCACCGACGAGATCGTGCCCGTCAGCGTACGGACCAGGAGGGGCGAGACGGTCGTCTACACCGACGAACACCCGCGCCCCGACTCGACGTTGGAGAAACTCGCGAGCCTGCGTCCCGTACTCGGACGGCAGGACCCCGAGGCGACGGTCACCGCCGGGAACGCCAGCGGACAGAACGACGGCGCCGCCCTCTGCGTCGTCACCCACCCCGAGCGCGCCGCCGAACTCGGCCTGCGCCCCCTGGCCCGCCTGGTCTCCTGGGCCGTGGTGGGCGTGCCGCCGGAGACGATGGGCATCGGCCCGGTACCCGCCACGGCCAAGGCACTTGAGCGCGCGGGACTGAAACTCGCCGACATCGACCTGATCGAACTCAACGAGGCCTTCGCCGCCCAGGTGCTCGCCTGCACTCGCGAATGGGCCCTGACCGAGGCCGACTTCGAGCGGTTCAACGTCAACGGCTCTGGTATCTCGCTGGGCCACCCCGTCGGCGCCACCGGTGGCCGCATCCTCGCCACCCTGCTGCGCGAACTCGACCGCCGCCAGGCCCGGTTCGGCCTGGAGACCATGTGCCTCGGCGGCGGCCAGGGCCTCGCCGCGGTCTTCGAGCGCCCGACCCACACGACCAACGCCAAGGGAGGACGCTGATGGCCGGACTGATCGCATACGGCGCCTACGTGCCGTACCACCGTCTCGCCCGCGCCGACATCGCCGCCACCCTCGGGACGACCCCGTCCCGGGGCACGCGCGCGGTCGCGGGCTACGACGAGGACACCACCTCGATGGCCGTCGAGGCGGCCCGGTCCGCCCTGGCCAGGGACGGGCTGCGGACCCGCGTCGGTCAGCTCTTCCTCGCCACCGCCGCGCCCGCCTACCTCGACAAGACGAACGCGACCGCCGTCCACGCGGCGCTCGGCCTCGACCCGCACGTCCTTGCCGTCGACATGGCGGGCTCCGTCCGCTCCGGCCTCGGCGCCCTGGTCACCGCGGCCCGCTCCCCGGTACCGACGCTCGCGCTCCTGTCCGACCTGCGCACCGGCCTGCCCGGCGGCGCCGAGGAGAGCACAGGCGGCGACGGCGCGGCGGCGTTCGCCTTCGGCGGTCACCGCAACGGAGCTCCCGTGATCGCGGAGCTGCTCGCCCACGACACGGTCAGCGACGAGATCCTCGACCGCTGGCGGCTGCCCGGCGCGCCCGCCTCCCGCGTCTGGGAGGAGCGCTTCGCCGAGGAGATCTACGTGTCCCTCGCGGACAAGGCGCTCACCGCCGCCCTCGACCAGGCGGGCCTGGACCGGGGCGCCATCGACCACCTCGTCGTCACCGGCCTGCACGCGCGCGCGTGCGCGACGGTGCGTCGTACCTCAGGCGTACGGCCCGAGGCGGCGACCGCGGACCTCACCGCGGAGATCGGCAACGCGGGCACCGCCCAGCCCGGTCTGCTCCTCGCCGACGTCCTCGACCGGGCCGAACCCGGCCGGATCATCGCGCTCGTCGTCCTCGGCGACGGCGCAGGAGTCCTGCTCCTGCGCACCACAGACGCCCTGCCCGCACACCGGGCCGCCCGCCCGGTCGCCGCGCAGATCGCCGAGGGCGGTGCCCCCATGCCGTACGCCACCTACCTCTCCTGGCGTGGTCTCCTCGACCGCGAACCGCCCCGGCGCCCGGACCCCGAGCCGCCCTACGCCCCGCCCGCGCACCGCCGCAACAGCTGGAAGTACGGCTTCGTCGCCTCGCGTTGCGAGAAGTGCGGGACCCGGCATCTGCCGCCGGACCGGGTGTGCGTCTCCTGCCGGAGTGTCGACGCCATGACCGACGAGCCGATGGAACAGGTGCGGGGCACGGTCGCCACGTTCACCGTGGACCGGCTGGCGCACACCCCGAGCCCGCCGATGCTCGTCGTGGTCGTCGACTACGACGGCGGTGGCAGGTTCCGCTGCCAGCTCACCGACGCCACCGAGGCCGACGCCGTCATCGGCGCCCGGGTCGAGATGACCTTCCGGCGCACGGTCACCGCCGCAGGCGTCCACAACTACTTCTGGAAGGCCCGGCCGGTACGCACCGGCGAGACCGAGGGGACAGGCGCATGAGCTCGCACGGAATCCGGGACCGGGTCGCGATCGTCGGCATGGGCTGCACGCCCTTCGGCGAGCACTGGAACCGCTCGGCGGACGACCTGCTGATCGACGCCGTGGGCGAGGCGGTCACCTCGGCCGGCATCACGCTCGACGACATCGACGCGTTCTGGCTCGGCACCCAGGCCTCCGGAGTCTCCGGACTGACCCTCAGCCGCCCGCTGCACTTGCCGTACAAGCCGGTCACCCGCCTGGAGAACATGTGCGCGACCGGCTCCGAGGCGCTGCGCAACGCCTGTTACGCGGTCGCGTCCGGCGCCTACGACGTGGCGATGGCGGTCGGCGTGGAGAAGCTCAAGGACTCCGGCATGTCCGGACTCTCGGGCACCTCGATGCCGGGCGCCGGCGACGACAGCCGCGGCGAGATCACGGCCCCGGCGAACTTCTCCCTCCTCGCTCCCGCCTACGCCGCCAAGTACGGCCTCGCGGAAGAGGAGTTGAAGGACGTCATCACCCGCATCGCCTGGAAGAACCACGTCAACGGCGCCCGCAACCCCCGCGCCCAGTTCCGCAAGGAGGTGCCGCTGGAGCGCATCCGGTCGGCGCCGATCGTCGCGGGCATGCTCGGCGTGTTCGACTGCTCGGGGGTCTCCGACGGTTCGGCGGCGGCGATCGTCGTACGCGCCGAGGACGCCTACCGGTACACGGACAAGCCGATCTTCGTGAAGGCCCTGTCCTTCGTCGCGGGACCGGCGGACGGACTCCTCGACGCCGACTACGACTTCACCACCTTCCCCGAGGTCGTCGTCTCCGCCCAGGAGGCCTACCGGCAGGCGGGCATCACCGACCCGCGCGCCGAACTCGCCCTCGCGGAAGTCCACGACTGCTTCACACCAACGGAGTTGGTGCTCATGGAGGACCTCGGCTTCTCGGAGCGTGGACAGGCGTGGAAGGACGTCACCAGCGGCGCCTTCGACCTGGACGGCTCGCTGCCGGTCAACCCGGACGGCGGCCTCAAGGCCTTCGGCCACCCCATCGGCGCCTCCGGCCTGCGCATGATGTTCGAGGCCTGGCTCCAACTGCGCGGCGAGGCACCGCCTGAGCGCACGGTCGGGTCAGTGGCGGAGGGCCGCTCGCTCGCCCTGACCCACAACCTCGGCGGCGGACCCGGCGAATGCGTCTCCTTCGTCTCTGTCGTCGGCAGCGAACTCACCGACTGAGAAAGGTGGTTGAGCCATGGGACGACTCGACGACAAGATCGTGATCGTCACCGGAGCCGCATCCGGCATCGGTGCCGCCACCGCCCGGCGCGTGGCGGCCGAGGGCGCCCACACGGTCGTAGCGGATCTGAATCTCGACGGCGCCAAGGCGGTCACGGAGGAGATCAGGGCCGCCGGCGGATCCGCCACGGCGGTCCCGGTCGACCTGGGCGACATCGACTCCGTACGGGCCATGGTGGCCACGGCAGTTGACACCTACGGCGGCCTCGACGTCCTGCACAACAACGCGGCGGCCACCCACCTGGCCGCCCGCAAGGACCTCGCCGTCCTGGAGGCCGACCCGGCGGTCTGGGACGACACCATGCGGATCAACCTGCGCGGCACCATGGTCGCGATCCAGGCCGTCGTCCCGCACATGATCGCCCGCGGCGCCGGCTCGATCATCAACACCTCGTCCGGCGCCGGTCTCGCGGGCGACCTGCGCAACCCCGCCTACGGAGCCTCGAAGGCCGCCCTCATCAACCTCACGCAGTATGTTGCCACCCAGTACGGCAAGCAGGGCGTACGCTGCAACGCCATCGCCCCGGGGTTCATCGTCACGCAGGCGAGCGCCGATTCGGCGCACGGGGCGATCCGGGAGAAGATGCTCCGCCATCACCTCACCCCGCGCCTCGGCCGACCCGAGGACGTCGCGTCGGCCGTCGTCTTCCTCGCCTCCGACGAGTCCGCCTTCGTCACCGGGCACACCCTGCGGGTGGACGGCGGACTGCTGTCCCACGCGCCTTACGTGGCGGACCTGCGCGAGGCGTGACACGGTCCCGCAGGGGGCACATCTGCGAGCGTCGCCGCACCAACGCGATCCGCCAACTGTGCGTCGGCGTCGGCCACTTCACCCACCGGATCGCCTCCGACCGGCCCACGGCGCGGAAGCCCGCGGGCCGGTGGCATCATGCCCGCCCACCGTCCGAACCCGAGTGGCGGGGGAGATGGCAGCCCGGCCGAGGTGGACGTCGTCGCCTCGGGCCGGGCGGCCGCTCTCACGCCGTCGTCTCCGGCTCCAGGTCGCCCAGGTAGGCCGCCCGGACCGCCGGATCGCGGCGCACCTCGTCCGGAGTGCCGGCGCAGATCCGGCGGCCGAAGTCGAGGACGACGACCTGGTCGCAGACGCTCATCACCATGTCGACGTCGTGCTCGACGAGTAGCACCCCCATGCCCCAGTCCTCGGCCAGCCGCCGCACCAACTGGGCCAACTCCCGTGTCTCGTCGTCGGACAGCCCCGCAGCCGGTTCGTCCAGCAGCAGCACCGACGGCGAGGTCGCCACCGCCCGCGCGATCGCCAGCAACCGCCGCTCGCCGTACGAAAGGTCGCCCACCGGCCGGTCCAGACTGTCCTGGAGCCCGAACTCCCGTACGGCGACGAGCACTTGGGCGGGCAGCGGACGGCTGCCGGGACGGACCAGGTCGGTGAGCCAGGTCCAGCGCCCGGGCCGCTCGCAGGCGGCGTAGAGGTTGTCCAGGACCGTCATGTCCTCGAACAGCTCCAGCGACTGGAAGGACCGGCTCAGCCCGGCCCCGGCCCGCCGGTGCACCGGCACCCGGGTCACGTCCCGCTCACCGAGGCGGACACTGCCGGACGCGGCCCGGGTGAAGCCGGTGACGGCGTCGATGGCGGAGGTCTTGCCGGCGCCGTTGGGGCCGATGAGACCCACCACCCGGCCCGGTTCGACGTCCAGCGAGAGCCCGTCGACGGCGACGACACCGCCATAGCGGACGGTGAGGTCGCGTATCCGGAGGGGGAGGGGTGCGGCGCGCGGTACGTCTGGCAGGGGATCCGTCTCCTCCTCGGGTGTGACGGCAGCGCGCTGTGGGCGCAGCTTTCGCTCAAGTCCCCTTGCCTGCCTGCCGAGTTCCTTGCCGATGCCGTCCTGGTTGCCCACCAGGGTCAGTACCAGGATGATCCCGCCGATCAGCGGCATCCACTCGCTCAGCCCGGGCACCACCAGGTCCCCGAACCGGGCGCCGACCGTACCGGCGGCGAACGTGGCGCCGATCAGCGGGCCGACGAGGAAGCCGACACCGCCGATGACGGCGAGCCCGAGCGCGGTGACGGAGTCGAAGCTCGCGAAGTCGGAGAAGACGACCGAGGTCGAGCGGAAACCGGTCAGCACTCCGGCGAGCGCGGCGATGGCCGAGGACAGGCCGAAGGCGTAGAGCTTGGCCGCGCGGACGTCGATACCGAGGGCGGCTGCGGCCCGTTCGTTGGCCCGTACGGCGATGAGTCGGCGGCCGGTGCGGCTGCGCCGGACGTTCGCGACCACGAGCGTGGCGGCGACGAACAGGACCAGGACCACGGCGGCGTACCGCTGCGGATGGTCGACCCCGGAGATGCTGATGCCGAAGAGCGTCTGCCTGCCGACCGCGATGCCGTCGCTGCCGGGTGTCGTCGACAGGTCGGTGTTCTGGAAGACCATCGCCTCCAGGGTGGTGCCGAGCCCGAGCGTGATGATCGCGAGATTGACCCCGCGCGTGCGTACGGCCGGCAGCGCGAACAGCAGGCCTATCGGTACGGTGCCCAACACGCCTGCCAGCAGGGCGAGTTCGAAGGGCCAGCCCCAGTCCGCCGCCGCGTGTCCGGCGATGAAGGCGCCGGTCCCGGCGAGGGCGTAGGCCGCGAGCGACACCTGCCCCGCGTAGCCGGTGACCACGATGATCGACAGGATGATGAGAGAGAGTACGAGGGTGCTGGTGATCGCGTCGGCCCACAGTGGGGTGGACACACTCACCAGGATCAGCCCGATCACGACAGCCAGGGCGAGCGGGACCGGACGCACCTTGCCGGTGCCCAGTGCCGGGAGGCGGTCGAGGAACGTGCCGCGCAGGGGGAGCGCCCGGCCGCGCGCGACCAGTACCAGGGCGATGAAGAGGAACGGTACCGACGAGGCGAGTCCGGTGACGCCGGAGCCGAAGCGGGTGAGTTCGGACTGTGCGACCCCGATGACGATACCGCCCGCCAGGGTGATCGGGAACGACGAGAACCTGCCGACCAGGGCGGCGGCCAGTGCGCTCAGCAGCAGCGTGGTCAGCCCGGTCACCGACAGGCCGATCACCGGCACGATCAGGATGGCGGTGAGGCCCGCGAGCGCGGAGCCCAGTGCCCAGTTGCCGGCGGCGATCACGTCCGGGGACCAGCCGAGCGCGGCGGCGGCACCCTCGTTCTCGGCGACCGCGGTGGTGCCCAGGCCGAACAGGGTGCGCCGGTACAGGAGATGGAGCACGGCCGTCACGGCGATCGCGATGCCGAGCAGCCAGACGCGGTCCTCGGAGACCGTCGCCCCGGCGATCGTCAGCAGCCGGGTGGGCAGCTTCCCCGGCACCAGCTGCAGGCTGTCGCCGTAGCGCTTGACCGCGATCGCGGTGAGCACGATGAACACCGCGAGGGTGCCGACCAGCCGGGCCAGGGTGGACGCCCTGCGCAGCGGGCGGATCACCAACAGGTGGGTGAGCACGCCCAGTACGGCGGAGGTGAGCACGCCGCACGCGGTGGCGGGCCAGTACGGCACACCGTGGTTGACGGCCAGTTCCCACTGGACGTAGGCGCCGGCCATCCCGATCGCGCCGTGCGCGAAGTTCAGGACGCCGGAGCCCCGGTAGACCAGCACGATGCCGTGCGCGGTGAGCGCGTAGAGGGCGCCCAGCCCCAGGCCGAGCAGGGCGAAACGCAGGACGTCGTCCATCCGAGGAACCTCCCAGACACGGGACGAGACAGTGCATTCATTTAAATAATTGTGCCGAGAGTACTTCACTAACCCAAAAATGCGCCCCATGCTGTTCGGCATCTCGACGTCGCCCACTTTGGGCGCGAGCCCCGGAGGGACCATGAACGACTCACGCCGACGCAGAAGCGCCGTAGCCAGCTGTCTCGCGGTGACAGGAGCCCTGCTCGCCGCAGGGTGCGGGGGAGAGGCGGCAAGCAGTTCGGCCGAGACCTCCTCGCTGAAGGGCACCCCGGTCAAGGTGATGGTCTGGGCGCCGGAGAACACCCAGGGCAGCGCCCAGCCGGGAATTCACCTCACCGCCACTGCCTACGAGAAGTGGATCAACGCCAACGGCGGGATCAAGGGCGGACCCCTCAAGGTCGAGTTCTGCAACGAGAAGGGCGACCCCGACGAGGCCGAGAAGTGCGCCCAGCAGGCCGTCGCCGACAAGGTCGCCGCGGTCGTGGGCTCCTACAGCTTGGCCGGGGACCGCTACATGCCCATCCTCCAGAAGGCCGGCATCCCCTACATCGGTGGTACCGGCGTCTCCGCGGCGGAGTTCTCCAACCCGCTGTCCTTCCCGGTCAACGGCGGCACCCCGGTGGTGTTCGCCGCGCACGGCCGACAACTGGTGGAGCAGGGCTGCAAGAAGATCACCGGCGTCCGGTACGACGTGGCCGCAGCGGCCGTCGTCTCGCAGTTCCTCACCCTGGGCGTGACCTCCGCCGGAGGGGCGGCACCCAAGGACCTCAAGGTGCCGCTCACCGCGACCGACCTCGCCCCGCAGGTCGCCGCGACCAAGGGCAGCGACTGCGTGAGCGTCATCCTGGGCACCGCCTCCGACCTGTTCGTGAAGTCGTACGTCCAGTCCGGCGACAAGACCAAGCTGGCCAGCGTCGTCGGCAACCTCACCCCGCAACTGGCCGCGAGCACCGGCGGCAGCGGCAGCCCCCTGGAGGGCGCCGCGATCACCGGCTACTACCCGCCGACCTCCGACGCCGTCTGGAAGGACTTCGTCGCGGCGGCCAAGGGCAAGGACATCGACACCACCAACGGCGCCAACGCCACGACCTGGGTCGCCTTCAAGGTCTTCACCGAGGCCGCCAAGAAGCTGCCGACGATCTCGGCCGAGGCACTGGTGAAGGAGCTGAACACCACCTCCGGCATCGACACCGGAGGCCTGACCCCGCCCCTGAACTGGAAGGCGTCGACGGCTCTGCCGATCAAGGGACTTGACCGCATCCACAACACGACCGCCACCGAACTCACCATCCGCGACGGGAAGATCGAGTGGGCCAAGGCCGGATCGACCTTCGTCGACGTCCGGAAGGTGCTGACGGCCGCGTCGTCCGGCTGAGCCACCTTCGGCCCGGCCGACTCCGGCTCATTCCGCCTGACTTCGGCCGACTCCGGTTGAGGAGAGACCTCGTGCACGACACAGATGTGCCCCTGATAGCGACCCGCGCCCTGTCCGCCGGATACGGCAGCCGACCCGTTGTGAGCGACCTCGACCTGGAGGTCCGGCCGGGTGAGGTCGTCGCCCTGCTCGGCCCCAACGGCGCTGGCAAGACCACCACCCTCAGGGCGCTGTCCGGCGACCTGACCCCGATGAGCGGCGAGGTCCGCTGGCTGGGCACCCCCGGCCACGCACCTCTGCACCGCCGCGCCCGAGAGGGCCTCGCCTACGTCGGTGAACGCGCGGTCTTCACCCGCCTCGACACCACCGACAACCTACGGGTCGGGCGCGTACCGCCGCACCGGGCCGTCGCACTCTTCCCCGAACTCGAAAAACGCCTCAGGACCGGCGCGGGCATGCTGTCCGGCGGCGAGCAGCAGATGCTCTCGCTGGCGCGCGCCCTCTGCCGTACCCCCCGGCTCCTCCTGGCCGACGAACTCTCCCTGGGCCTTGCCCCGTTGGTCGTCGACCGCCTTCTGCGCGCGGTCCGCGAGGCGGCCGACCAGGGCCTGGGCGCCCTGCTGGTCGAACAGCACGTCCGCAAGGTGCTCGACATCGCCGACCGCGTCTACGTACTGCGCCGAGGCCGCGTCGTCATGACCGGCACCCCGATGGAACTGCGCGGAGACCTCGACGCCATCGAGTCCTCCTATCTCGCGAAGAACCCGTCCTCATGACTGATGGAGGTGGTTGCCGTGCCCAGCGCACGTGAGCAGATCCGGGCCATGGTCCGGTCCGGTGACACATTCGACCAACCCGCCCGGGAGCTGCGGGAGTTGCAGCTCGACGCGGCACGCGAGGCCTTCGCCACCCACCGCGAACGCATCCCGCTGCTGCGCACCCGGGCGGAGGAGAGCGGGGTACGGGGGATCGAGAGCCCCGACGACCTCGTCCCCCTGCTCTTCTCCCACACCAGCTACAAGTCGTACCCCCTGTCCCTCATCACCGGGGGCCGGTGGGACCGGCTCCTGCGCTGGTACAGCACGGTGTCGGTGGTCGAGCCGGGCGACGTCGACGTCGAGGGCGTGACCGACATCGACGACTGGACCGACCGCGTCACCGCCGCCGGCCACCGCCCGTACATCACCAGCGGCACCTCGGGAAAGGTCTCCTTCCTCAACTGCGCCGCGAGCGACCTGAGTTTCCTGCACGACATCCTGGAGAACCTCACCTGCTGGCCCGACCCGCTGCCGCCCGCGCAGACCCGCCGCGGCTACCTCCTGGCACCGGCGAGCGGTCCGATGCGCTCCATCGACGGTTACCGCTGGCATGCCGAGGTCTTCGTCCGGCCCGGTGAGACCCGACTGCTGACCGAAGACCCCATGCGGGTCTCGGAGTTGATGAGCAGCGCCCTGCTGCGCCGCCGGATGGCGGAGGGCACCGCGACCCCGCAGGAGATCAGCTCCTTCGAGGCCGCGTCCGGAACCCGCGAACAGGAACTCGGCTCGGCCGTCGCTGAGATCGTCGACGACATTGCCGCACACCGGACCGAGCCGCTGCTGATCGCCGGGATGAACAACCAGCAGTTCACCCTGATCCAGGCGCTGCGCGCCCAGGGGGTACCCGACGGGAGCCTGCACCCGGACACGCTGGTCCTCAGCGGCGGCGGCAACAAGAACGGGGTCCTGCCCGACGACTACCAGGAGCAGTTCGCCGCCTTCTACGACGGCGTACGGCGCGTGCGCAGTTACGGCATGACGGAGCTTCAGGGCTCCTGCCTGGCCTGCGAGTCGGGCAACTACCACGTGCCGCCGTGGGTGATACCCCTGGTCCTGGACGAGCCGGGCGAGAAGCTGCTGAACACTGAACAGGGCGTGGTGGAGGGCCGGTTCGCCTTCCTGGACGTCTCGCTGGAGGGCCGGTGGGGCGGGCTGATCAGCGGGGACCGAGTCTTCGTCGACTTCGCGCCGTGCGACTGCGGCAGGCCGGGGCCGACCGTCCTGCCCGACATCAGGCGCTACGGCGACCTCGGCGGCGAGGACAAGATCACCTGCGCCGCGACACTCGACTCCTATGTGCGGGGGATGATCCACGGATGAGCACCACGACCGACACCGAGGTCGTGCACGTGGTGCGCGGCGAGGTCGACCACGGTTCACCCGTCCCGTACGGCCGAGCCGGCTCGTCCTTCACCGCACCGGCCCTCGACCTGGACCGCCTCGTATGGCCCCGCACCGAACCCGGCCCCGCTTTCCACGTGCCCGTCGCGGAGATCGTCGACCTGCTGGTGGAGACCGGCGAGGCCCTCAAGGCCGACCGCGAGGGCCTGCTCGCCGAGGCCCTCGACCGGATGATCCCGGTCAGCCCGCTGCCCGCGGAGGTCCTCGAACGCGCCTACGCCGTGCTGTGGCGCAGCTTCCAACGGCCGGGCCTGTACGCCCAGATCGACCACGAACTCGGCGGAGCGGACGTGCTCGACGGATGGCGCGAGGTGCGCCTGCCCGAGAACCGGACCGCGGCCACCCGCGCGTTCCCGCCGCGCCTGGTGCACATCATCGCGGGCAACGCGCCCGGCGTCGCCGCGATGTCCGTCGTGCGCGGCGCCCTGACCAAGGGTGTCAACCTGCTGAAACTGCCCTCGAACGACCTCTTCACCGCGACCGCCATCCTGCGCACGATGGCGGCGGTGGCCCCCGGCCACCCCGTGGTGCGCTCGTTCTCCGCGGTGTACTGGCGCGGCGGCGACGAGGCCGTGGAGAGCGTGCTGTTCCGCCCGCAGTTCTTCGACAAGCTTGTTGCCTGGGGCGGCGAGGCCACGATCCGCGGGGCGCTGCGGTACGTCGGTCCGGGATTCGAGCTCGTCTCCTTCGACCCCAAGACCTCCATCTCGCTGATCGGCCGCGAGGCGTTCGAGTCCCCCGAGGCTCTTGTCCGGGCCGCGGACGCGGGCGCCGCCGACGCCACGTTCTTCAACCAACAGGCCTGCGTGGCCAGCCGTTTCCAGTTCGTCGAGGGCTCCTGGGAGGACGCCGACCGCTACGCCGCCCTGCTGTGCGAACGCCTGGGCGTGGCAAGGGAGTTCAGCTCCGCGGACGGTCCGCGGGTCGCCGCGGGACTCCGCGAGGAGATCGACGTCCTGCGCTCCCTGACCCCCGACTACCGGGTGTGGGGCGGCTACGACGGCCGGGGCCTGGTCATCCGCTCGCCCGAACCGGTGGACTTCCACCCCGACGGAAAGATCGTCGACGTAGTCCCGGTCGCCGACTTGACGGAAGCGGTTGCACATGCCGGAGTCGCCACGCAGACGGTCGGCGTGTACCCGGACGCCCGCAAGGCGGAACTGCGCGACGCCCTCGCCTGCGCCGGGGTCCAGCGTGTGGTCTCCCTCGGCAGGGCGGGCGGAATGCCGCCGGGCCTCTCCCACGACGGCTTCTATCCGCTGCAACGGCTCATGCGCTGGGTGAACGACGAGTGACACGGCGGTACTTCGGGCAGGTGAGCGCCGTGCGCCGGTAGCGGCCCCTGCCCGTGGAACAGGGGCCCGCTCGCAATGGCTCAGGAATCCGGCCGCACTTGACCGTGCTGACCACAGAGGCATCGGGCTCGCCTCGGTCGGTACGGTGGCGAGCCTGGCGGGCCACCTATGTCTTGCTGGGCGGGGCGATCCCGTGCGGCTTCAACCGGCGTCGGGGGACTGGCAGTTCAGGCGTTCAGGGCGTCGATCAGCGCCTTGGTGACCTCGTCGGTGGACGCGCTGCCGCCGACGTCGCGGGTGAGGACGCCCGCGGCGGTCGTGATTTCGATGGCCTTGTTCAGGCGGGCCGCCTGGTCGGGGAGGCCGAAGTGCTCCAGCATCAGGGCCGCGCTGCCGACCGCGCCGATGGGGTTGGCCAGGCCCTGGCCCGCGATGTCCGGCGCGGAGCCGTGGACGGGCTCGAACATGCTGGGGAAACGGCGCTCGGGATTGAGGTTGGCGCTCGCGGCCAGACCGAGGCTGCCGGCCAGGGCACTGCCGAGGTCGGAGAGGATGTCGGCGTTGAGGTTGGAGGCGACGACGACGGAGAGGTCCTCCGGCCTCAGCACGAACTTCGCCGACATCGCGTCGACCAGCACGCTCTCCGTCTCCACGTCCGGGTAGTCGAGCGCGACCCGCTGGAAGACGTCGTCCCACAGCACCATGCCGTACTGCTGGGCATTGCTCTTGGTGACCGAGGAGACCTTGCGGCGGGAGCGGGTACGGGCCAGGTCGAAGGCGAAGCGCATGATGCGTTCGCAGCCGACCTCGGTGAACAGGGCCGACTGGACGGCGACTTCACCGCCCGGGCCGCGCCCGGAGAGGTTGCGGCCACCGAGCCCGGCGTACTCGCCCTCGCTGTTCTCGCGCACGACGACCCAGTCGAGTTCGGTGTCGTCGGCCTTGCGCAGGGGGCTGGTGACGCCGGGCAGGAAGTGCACGGGGCGGACGTTGGCCCACTGGTCGAAGTTCTGGCAGATCTTCAGGCGCAGGCCCCACAGGCTGATGTGGTCGGGGACGGTGGGCCAGCCGACGGCGCCGAAGTAGATCGCGTCGAACTCCTTGAGGCGGTCCAGGCCGTCGTCGTCGATCATCTTGCCGGTGCGCTCGTAGAAGTCGCAGCCCCAGGGGAACTCCTCCCACCCGAACGCGAAGGCGCCCTGCGAGTCGTCGGCCAGTGAGTCGAGGACCGCGCGCCCCGCGGCGACGACCTCCTTGCCGACGCCGTCGGCGGGGATCGCGGCGATGCGGAACGTGCGGGGTGCGGTCGTCATGGGGGCCTCCGGCTCGCTGTGGTGCGGTCGGTCCGAGTCAACACAGGGAGGTCCTGGACCGTCCAAGACCGGCTTTCGATACGACCCATAGGCGCAGCCGATCGGTTCGCGGTCAGGCGGTGTCGCGTGCCCGCCGCTCGGCCAGCGACCGGGTGAGGGAGAGGAAGGCGCGGGCGGCCGGGGTGAGGTGCGCGGGCAGGCTGATCATTGCCACGTGGAGGTGGGCGGTCGGTTCGACGGTCGCGACCACGGCACCGCAGCGCCGGGCCAGCCGGGTCCAGGACGAGGGCAGCACGGCGACCCCGACCCCGGTCAGGACCAGGGGCAGGATCGACGTGCGATGGTCGACGACCGTCACCACCTGCGTGTCCGTACCGCCCGCCGTGATGTCGTCCACGATGGTCCGCATCAGGCTGCCGGTCCGGGAGGCGATGAGCTTGTGCCCGCGCAGGTCCTCGGGCCGGATCGCGGCCCCGTCCTCGATCGTCCCGCCGGGCGCGGCGACGACCACGAACGGCTGGTCCTCGACGTGCAGGACGTCGAGCCCGGTCGGATGCACAGGACTCTCCGACCCGAGCAGTCCCAACTCACAGGCCCCGCTGCGGACCAGGGACACGACCTCGTCCGGAGTGAACGCGGCCTGCGTGCTCACCGTCACGGACGGATGCAGCTCGGCGAACCGGTGGATCAGCGTGGTCAGCGGCTCGATGCCGGGGGAGGGCATGGTGGCCACCTCCACGGCCCCGCCGTGCAGCCCGGCGAGCGCGGAAGCGGTGTCGCGTACGGCCGTCAGGTCCCGCAGCACGCGACGGCTCGGCTCCAGCAACTCCCGTCCTGCCTCGCTCAGTACGACACCCCGGCCCACCCGGTGGAAGAGGGCCACCCCGAGGTCGGCCTCCAGGTTCGCCATGGCCTGCGACAGCGAGGGCTGCGCCACATGAAGCGCGGCGGCGGCCTTGCTGAAGCCGCCGTGCTCCACGATGGCGAGGAAGTACTCAAGCTGCCGGGCGTCCACGGCGCCCCTCCGTTCAGTGCTGGTGCGGCAGACGGAGCCTATCCGCCGGGGATCGTGCTTCCCTGGCCCGACCAGCGGTCGGCGAGGATCTGCCCGCACCGGGTGAGCAGCCGCGCGGACAGGGTGCTGTCGTGCGCGCAGTCCTGGTCGGTGAGGTCGGTCAGTGCCTGAACGGAGCGGAAGTGCGCGGCGGTCGTGCCCTCGGGCAGAGTGCAGCGGCCGACGACCGCGTGGACCTCGGTGCCGTGCCTACGGGCCCTGCGAGCGAGCGCGACCGGCAGTTTGCCCGACAGCGACTGCTCGTCGACGCTTCCTTCGCCGCCGTAGGCCGACGCGAGGCGGCGGATCCGGGCGTCCGGGGCGCCCCTCAGCACTCCGCGCTCCAGGGCGCGGGACACGTCCTCGGCGCTGAGGGAGCCCTTGAACTTGTCCGGGGCGATCAGGACGGACACCATCAGGGCGTCACCTCGGCGATCTGAGCGGTGAGCGTGACCGTGGTCGGACGGCTCGCGCCGGCCTCCGTCCCGGACGTGTCCCCCGTCGGTGTCTCCTTCTCCGCCTCAATGGACGTGGGGGGCTCGCCGGCCTCTCCGGCCAGTACCGCCCGCGCCCGTGCCAGATCCAGGCCGTTCTCCCAGCGGGCGACGAACAAGGTGGCGACGGCGTTCCCGAAGAAGTTCACCAGCGCCCGGCACTCCGACATGAACTTGTCGATCCCGAAGACCAGCATGATGCCTGCGGCCGGTACGTGGCCGACCGTCGACAGCGTCGCGGTGAGCGCGATGAAGCCGCCGCCGGCGACGCCCGCCGCGCCCTTCGACGTCAGCAACATGACGGCCAGCAGCCCGAGTTGCTGCCCGATGGACAGAGAGGTGTCGGTGGCCTGGGCGATGTAGAGGGTGGCGAGGGAGAGATAGATCGCGGCGCCGTCGAGGTTGAAGCTGTAGCCGGTCGGGACCACCAGACCCACCGTGGACCGCTCGACACCCATGAACCGCAGCTTGCGCATCAGGCCCGGCAGCGCGGGCTCGGCCGTCGACGTCCCGAGGATCAGCCAGAACTCCTCCTTGAAGTACCGGAAGAGCTGGAAGATGTTCAGCTTCACGTACGCGCCGAGCACCCCGCCGAGCACCACCACGACGAACAGGGCGGAGGTGACGTAGAAGAGGAGGATCAGTGAGCCGAGGCTGGTGAGGGTGGAGAGCCCGAACTTGCCGATCGCGTACGACATCGCGCCGAACGCGCCGAGCGGGGCGACCTTCATGACGTAGGAGAGCACCTTGAAGACGACGTCGGTCAGCCGGGTGACGCCCGCGATGAGGGGCTCGCCCGCTGCGCCGACGGACTTCAGGGCGATGCCGAACACCACGGCCAGGAAGATGACTTGGAGGATGTCGCCCTCGACGAACGGGCCGAAGAAGCTGTTCGGCACGATGCCGGTGAGGAACTCCCACCAGTGCTGGTGCTCGCCCTGGGAGATGTACTGGCCCGCGTCGCCCGACGTGTCGAGTGTCGAGGGGTCGGCGTGCACGCCGTCGCCGAGGCGGAAGACGTTGATCGCGACGAGTCCGGTGGCCAGGGCGACGATCGTGCCGAGCTGGAAGTAGGTCAGCGCCTTGATGCCGGTCAGTCCGACCTTCTTCAGGTCCGCGACCCCCGCGATGCCTCCGATGACGGTCAGGAACACGATCGGCCCGATCAGCATCTTCATCGCGGTGATGAACGTCGTGCCGATCGGCTCCATGGAGGTGGCGAGATCCGGCCACCTCCAGCCCAGGGCGACACCGATCACGATCGCGATCAGCACCTGGACGTACAACTGCCGGTACCACGGTTTGGTCGTCGTCACGGCTCGCTCATTGCCCGGGGTATGCGTCATTGCAGCCTCCCTGATCACGCGATGCCGAGCCCGATCGGCACCCGCTGGCTTGGGCGACAGTGAACCGGGCCCCCGATCAGGGGTCCACGACCAAAAATCGATGCCCCGTATAGGCGGGGCCTATGGGTTTCCCCTCCGGGCGCCGCCCTGGGCGCGACGTCGACGCCGGAGAACTCGCGGGACTGGCCCTCGGTGAGACGGAGAGCCGTACCTCACGAACAAGCGCCCTAGTGCGCCTCCTCACGCCGCCGCGCCGGAGCCGTGCCGCCGGACGCCGTGGTGCCCCGCGCGGCAGCTGTGCGGGCCGGGCCGTCGGGGATCGTGAAGGCGAAGACGGCGGTCGCCGCGGCGAGGGCGGCCAGGGCCAAGTAGGCATGCTGGTAGGCGGAGATGGGCGGATTCGCCGCGGCTGCCGTCGGGGTGCTCAGGACCAGGGCCGTGGTCACCGCCGCCGGTGCGAAGGCGCCGCCGGTCTGCCGTACGACCGTGTTGAGTGTGGAGGCCTGGGCCAGGTCCTTGCGGGAGAGGGTGGCCAGGGAGGCCACCGTGGTCGGCATGAAGACGCCGCCCATGCCGATGCCGAGCAGGAACATGTAGCCGCGGAAGGTCCACAGGCCGGTGTCCTGGTCGCAGGTGGCGAGGAGCAGCAGGACCGCGCTCACCATCGCCAGGCCCGAGCCGATGATGATGCGGGGGCCGACCCTGGAGTAGAGGATCCCGGCGACCTGGACGGTCAGCAGGACGCCGAAGGCCTCCGGGAAGGTGCTCGTGCCGGACTCCAGCGCGGAACGGCCCTGGCCCTGCTGGAGGAAGAGCGGGCCGAGGTACATCGCGCCGAGGATCGGCACCAGGCCCACCAGATTGATCAGGTTGGTGTCCCGGAAGAGCCGGTCCGCGAAGAGCCGGAGCTTCAACAGCGGCTCGGTGACGCGCAGTTCGAAGACGATGGCGGCGGTGAGCAGGACCGCGCCCAGCGCGAGTGCCGTGACGACGGCGGGGGAGGTCCAGCCCTGGTTGGGGCCCTCGCAGACGCCGAACATCACGCCGCCCAGCGCCGCAGCGCTCAGCAGCAGCCCGGTGAGGTCGAAGCGGCCCGGCCGGTGCCCGCGGTGCCCGGCGAGGAACAGCGCCCCGAACACCATGGCGGGCAGGCCGAGCGGCAGGTTGACGTAGAACACCCAACGCCAGGACAGATGGTCCACCAGCAGGCCGCCGAGCATCGGGGCGGCGGCCGGGGCGATCTGCTGCGGGATGATCATGTACCGCGAAATCCGCACCTGCTCCCAGGAGTTGAAGGTGCTGAAGAGCAGCGAGGACGCGGCCGGGAAGAGCAGTCCGGCGGAGAGGCCCTGCACCGCGCGGGCCGCGACGAGCTGGCCGAGGCCGGCCGCCGTGCCGCACAGCAGTGACGAGCCGAGGAAGGCGCCGAGGGCGGTGAGCAACACCCGCTTGGCGCCGAACCGTTCGACCAGCCAGGCCGAGGCGGGGATGGCCATGGCCAGACAGACCGGGTAGACCACGACGACCCCGTCCAGGGCGGCCGTCGTCAGCTGGAACTGGCGGGCGATCGACGGGAGCGCCACGGTCGTGATCGCTCCGTCGACGATGGCTATGAACGTCACGCAGACGCACATGACGGGGACGACGAGACGCTGGCCGGGGCGGAGGCGGCGCAGGTCCAGGGAGCGGAGGCGAGGGGCGAGGGGGACGGGAGGGCGTCGGAACGGCAGCACATGCTGAGCATACTCACTATGTGGGTGCTCACTGTCACCGTTTTCGGCTCGTACAATCGGCCCTCACCACGGAACGGGGAACGCCATGACAGTGCACGGCAGCAGCGACGTCCTGGTCGACGAGCTCTACGAGACGACGCACCAGCTGCGCCAGTTCGTCGAGACCCGGCTGCGCGCCCACGGGGCCTCGGTCGCCCGGCTGCGCGCCATGCGGATGCTCGCCCGGGCCGAACAGCCGCTGCGGATGCGGGACTTGAGCGAGATGACGGGCGTCGCGGCGCGGACCACGACCAGCATCGTCGACAGCCTGGAACGCGACGGACTGGTGGAGCGCGTACGCCATCCGCAGGACCGTCGCGCGTTCCTGCTGCGCCTCACCGACAAGGGCCGGGAGTGCCACCGGGAAGGGGAAGAGGTCGACGGCCTCGCGCTCGCGGAGGCGACGGCCGAGCTGGACGCGGAGGAGCGGGCGCAGCTGCGAACCCTGCTCGCCCGCATCCGGAAGGCGACGGCCTGAGCATCGACGGCCTCGTGTGGCCAGGCGGTGGTCCGGTCCCGCAGCCGACGGGTGACCCGCGGGTCCGGCCCAACTCCTAGGCCGGGGTTCCCTACACAGGCGTATGGCCCTCCAGGTACGTACGCACGGGCGTCGGCACCCCGGCGGCGATGGCATCGGCGAACGGTGCCCAGCGCAACTGCCCCGCCGTGAGCTGAGCTTCCCCCGACGGGTCGTCGCTCAACAGTTGGCACACCACGGCCGAACCGCCTCCTGACTCGGACTCCAGAAGGCTTGTTCCGTCCACGAGATAGCCGGTGAGTTCGTACACGGCCCGCGCGGCGGCGGCCTGCGGTGTCTCGGCCTCCTCGGGAACACCGGACGGCAGACTCCAGCCACCCTGCACGTCCACCAGCAGCACCCGCCCGTCGTTCACGACGACCGCGCCCACCGCATCCTCGGCGGCCTGCTCCAACGTCATGTCCCAACCGTCCCTTCGTTCGCACCGGGAGTGACCCGTTCGTTCGGCCACGTCCGAGCCCGTTTCCTACCCGGGACCGATCGGTTCACGCGGTACGGAAGGACCGCGCCGCCCCACGGGTCCCGCGGCGGCACCGACGGCTCGTGCATCGGATGTGTCCCGCACGGTTCCGGCCACACTCCAGGGGGCATTCTCAGCCTGGGCATCACGTGGAACACGGCACCCTCGCGCAGTCGGGGGACACGCGCGGCCCGGCCGCCGTCGACGGCCGACGCGAAGCGCGAGCAACGGACCATCGGAATCCGCAAGGGCGGCCTGCACGATGAGCGTGACCGGAACCAGCAACAACATTTCCGACGGAGTGTTCTTCTCCGCCGTCGTCCAGGGCCGTCACATCACCATCGAGTTACCACCGCAGGTATCGCCCGCGCTGCACGGACTCCCGCCCGCGTCCCCCGTGTTCGTCGGCCGCGACCCCCATCTCGGCGTCCTGCTGGGCCGGTTGGACCCGGCCGCCAAGGCGTCCGCCGCCGGCGCGGGCGGACCGGTCGTGATCGTCACCGCGGTCGGCGGCCTGGCCGGCGTCGGCAAGACCGAACTCGCACTCCAGTCGGCCCGCACCGCCCGGGACAAGGGCTGGTTCCCCGGCGGAGTCCTCTTCGTCGACCTGTTCGGCTACGACGACGCCCGCCGCGTCGGGCCCGCACAGGCACTGGAGGGATTCCTGAGAGCGCTCGGCGTACCCGGCGAACACATCCCGCACGGCGTGCAGGACCGGCAGCGGCTGTACACCTCGATCCTCGCCTCCTACGCGCGGGAGGGCCGCCGCATCCTCGTCGTGATCGACAACGCGGCCACCCACGAACAGGCCAGAGCACTGCTGCCGGCGGACGGTTCGACGGGCGCCATCGTGACGTCCCGGCACACCCTCGGTATGCTGAACGCCCGTCTGCTGGACCTGGACATCCTCCTCATGAATGACGCGGTCAGGCTCCTCGACAGCACCCTGCGAATGGCTCGTCCCGACGACACCCGTGTCACGGACTCGCCCGAAGACGCCCTCCGTATCGCCGAGTTGTGCGCGGGACTGCCCCTGGCGCTGCGCATCGTCGGCGCCGTGCTGATCGGCAGACCCCGTACACCGCTCGCCCGGATGGCGGCCGAACTGGCCGACGAGAAGGCACGGTTGGAGGCGCTGCGGTACGACGACGTCGCCGTGGGCGCCGCGTTCGAGCTGTCGTACCGCCAACTGCCCGTGGAACAGGCGCGGTTGTTCCGGCTGCTGTCGCTGAACCCGGGACCGGACGCCTCCACGGACGCCGTCGCCGTGCTCGCCGGCACGGACCGTGACGCGGCCCGCAGGGAGCTCCAGAACCTGGCCCGCGCCCACCTGGTGGAGGCCGCCGGTACGCCGTACGGGCGGTGGCGCATGCACGACCTGGTCCGTTCCTTCAGCGACCGGCTCGCGGCCGAGGACGAGGAGCGGCGACCGGTGCTGGAGAACCTGTTCACCTGGTACACGCACTCCGTGAACGCCGCCGACCAGGTCATGCGCCCCGGACGGATCCGGCCCGACCTCGGCGAACCGTCCGGACCGGCACCCGCCGCCTTCCCCGACCGGAACGGGGCGCTCGCCTGGTGCGAGGCCGAGCAGCCCAACCTCGTGGCGGTCGTGCACAACGGCGTCCACGAGGGCATGGGCCACCTCGTGTGGACCATCCCGCTCAGCATGTGGGGCTTCCTCACCCAGACGCTGTCCTGGGACCAGTGGATCGACGCGCACCAGGTCGCCGCCGACGCGGCAGCCCGGTGCGGTGCCCACTCGGGCCAGGGCTGGCTGCTGAACAACCTCGGCACCGGCTACCGCGCCATCGACCAACCGGAGCGCGCCCGTGCCGCGTTCGCCGCCGGGCTGGAGGTCCGGCGCGGCCTGGGCGACCTGCACGGACAGGCGGACTCCCTCAAGGACATGGCCATGACCGCGCGGGTCTGGGAGGACTGGGACGAGGCCCTGCGGCTCTCCTACGAGGCGCTCGACGTCATGGCCCGGCTCACCGTGCCCGACCGCTCCGGCAACGCGGCCGCCCTCGACACCATCGCGATCTCCCTGGCCCACCTCGACCGGCTCGACGAGGCCGCCGAAGCGGCCGCCGGCGCCCTGGCCATCTGGGAGGACCTCGACGGCAGGCGCGACGACCGAGCCTGGGCCCGCTGCAAGCTCCTGCACGCGGGCATCGCGCGGGGCCGGGCGGAGTACGGGCAGGCGATCGGCCACTGCCTGGAGGCACGCGAGGTCTTCGAGCGCATCAACGACACCCGCGACGAGGCCGAAGTCCTGCGCACCCTGGGCGAGTTGTACGCGGCGACGGACGACCCGGCATCGGCACGGGTCCACTGGCAACGGGCGGCCGAACTGTTCGAGCGACTGGGCGACACCGTCGCCGTCGAGGCGCTGACCCGCGACCTCGCGAACCTGCCGGGACCCGACGGCGCGTCCGACGAGGAGGCGTGACGGATACGGCCGCCCGCCCGTGCGCCGAGCCCATGAGGATCCTGGTCACCGGTGCGGCCGGCTACGTCGGCCGGGCCGTGGTGCACGAGCTCCTCGCCCACGGCGCAGAGGTCGTCGCCCTCGTGCACGAGCACGTGCCCGACCTCCCCGACGGCGTCGAGACACGGCACGCGGACCTGACGGACCGCGCCGCCACGTCGGCCGCGGTACGCGGCACGCACGGCGTCTGCCACCTCGCGGGCCTCGCCCGCGCCCGCCTCGGCTCCCGCCCGCCCACGCGCCACCACGCCGTGAACGTGACAGGCACGGCCCATCTCCTCGACGCGCTGACAGCCGAGACCGAGCGCACAGGACGCCCCGCCAACCTCGTCTTCGCCTCCACCAGCTCGGTCTACGGCCGTCCCGCCCACCACCCCGTCGACGAGGCGACCCCTCGCGACCCCATCCACCCCTACGCCGCGACGAAAGCCGAAGCCGAGGACCTCATCGGCAGCCGGGCTGCCACAGGAGCCCTCGGCGCCACCACGCTGCGGATCTTCAACGCGGCCGGCGCCTCGGCGGGCCGCGCCGACCAGGACCTGACGCGGATCATCCCGCGCGCCGTCGCCGTGGCGACCCGGCCCACGTCCCCGCTGGAGATCAACGGCGACGGCACGGCCGTGCGCGACTTCGTCCACGTCAGGGACGTGGCGGCGGCCTTCACGCGGGCGCTGTGCGCCAACTCGCCCGGACGGCACGCCGTTTACAACCTCGGCGCGCATCCGGCGAGCGTCCGGGACGTGGTCGAGTCGGTCGAACGGCTGGCCGGGCGCCCGCTGCCGCTGCGCCACCGGCCTGCCGTCGCCCAGGAGGCCCGGGTGCTGATCGCCGACACCACCGCGATCCGAACGGCACTGGGCTGGACGCCGACGACGGAAGGCCTGGACGACCTGGTCCACGACCAGTGGCGCACCGCCCGAAGACCCGAAGCCACCCCGTGACGGACGACCCGCTCGGTGACGACGAGCCTCTCGACAACTGGCCCGTGGACAACGCCATTTCGGGCGGCCTGTTCCTGTCCTCGGTGCTGCAGGGCCGCGATCTCACCTTCCGCATGCCCTACGAACTCCCGCCCGCCCTCGACGCGTTGCCCGTACCGACCCCGGCGTTCGCTGGGTTCGGCGACGAACTGGCCATCCTGACCGACCTCTTCGCGCGCGACACGCGCCGGGGAGGTCCCGTGGTCGTCGTCGGCGGCCCGACGGGCAGTGGCAAGACGGAACTGGTCCTGACCGCCGCTCACCAGGCCCTCGCCCAGGGCCGGTTCCCCGGTGGCGTGCTGTTCGCCGACGTGTCACGGCTGCACGGCTCCGCCCTGCTCGGCGGATTCCTGCGGGCGATGGGCCTGCCCGCCGACCGCGTACCACCCTCGGGCGCGGCACGGTCCGCGCTCCACGCCCTGATCCTCACCCAACTCGCCCGCCACGACAGCCCGTTGCTCATCGTCCTCGACGACGTGACGCACCCCGCCCAACTCGCCGGACTACTGCCCGCCACGGCGCCGGCGACCACCATCGTCACGACACCGGTCCACCTGGGCGGCCTGGGCACACACCGCATGCTCCTGCGCCCGCTGCCCACGGCCGACGCGACCTGGCTCCTCCACCGCGCCGTGACGACGGCCGACCCCGACGACACCCGGATCCTCGACCACCCCGAGGACGCCGCACGCGTCGCCGACCTCTGCGACGGACTGCCGCTCGCCCTGCGCACCGCCGCCGTCCTGCTCGCCGAGAACCCGCACCGCCCCCTCGCCGCACTGGCCGCCGACCTCGCCGACCCGCACACACGCCTCGCCGAACTCGCCCACCCCGACCGCGACTTGCGCACCCGACTCGACGCCTGCCACGCCCGCCTGGACCCGCCGCAGGCCCGGCTGCTGCGCCTGCTCGCCCTCAGCGACACACCGGAGACGACCACCGCGACCCTCGCCGCACTCTGCGCCGAACCCGAGGACACGGTCCGCGACCGGCTCACGTCGCTCCTCCACCTGATCGAGTCCGGTACGGCGCCCGACAGTTGGCGCATGCGCGAACTCCTGCGCCTCTACGTACGAGCCAGACCCGCCACTCCGTGAGCGGCGGGAACCGGAACACCCCCGCCGAGCGTTCCCCACCACAGGAGTGGTGACGCCCCGTCAAGGAGGGTGCTGCATGGACCCGGTGTCGGTAGGACTGCTCGCCTCGCTGGCCGGCGGCGCGGGCGGCGAAGTGGGACGACAGGTATGGACAGGCCTCACGACTCTCGTACGGCGCCCGTTCCACCGCGCCGACGACAGCGCGGGCGGCCCGGTCCCGGGCGAGGACGAACTGATGCGCCTCCAGCAGGCCCCCGGTGACGGAACCCGGGCCCACGCACTGAGCACAGCCCTCGCCGTACGCGCGGCCCTGGACCCCGACTTCGCCACCGCCCTCACCGCCTGGCACGAACAGGCCAAGCTGGTCCGCACCGGCGACGGCCCGGTCAACAACTCGATCAGCGGCGGCAATTACTACGCCCCGGTCCTCCAGGGCCGCGACTTCTCGCACACCACGTTCAACGCCGGACCGCTCCCGCGGCCCGACGAGGCGGACGCGGGGGAGTGATGCCGGGGCTGGGTGACCGAGCTCTCGCGCAGTGCGGCGAGACGGGCCATCTGCTCACCCATGCCGCGTGTCCCGGCCAGCGGGGTCAGGGCGTGCGGCCACACGGAATGGACCAGGCCGACGTGCCGGGCGCCCCCGAGGGCGACGACAGGGTCGAGTCGCACGATGCCACGCAACGTCGCCTGTTCCAGGACGAGTCGGGCCGCCACGGCGTCCTTCGTACCGTGCGGGGTGTCGTACGGCTCCACGACGTCGTCGAGGTCGACCAGGCCGTACCGCGCGGAGAGGATCAGCAGCCGGTCGGGCCGTAGCGCCTCGGCCGCCCTCCGGCACGCGCGGTGGTACGAGCCGATGTACAGGTCCGCCGCACGCGCAGGACGGTCCAGTTTGCGGCTGCCGCACGGGATGACGACGAGCTCCGGCTTCAAGGGAGCGAGATGCTCGTACTCGGTCATGCTCGGCTGTCCTGTTCTGTCCTCGGTGACCACCCGGGAGGACGAGGACGATGACGGTGAGAGGGCCCGTTCCGGGACGGTTGTGGTGCGCCGATCAGCCAGCATGCGGCGGCGAGCCGTGCTCGTGCCACGACCGGTTTCCTCTCTGCTGGGAGGCGGTGCCTCCCAGCAGGCCCTCCGCCCGGCTCCGGCCCGTATGCGCTAGGAAGCGGGCAGACCCGATGGCCCGACGACCGGCAGGCTGAGGGACGTGTGCGCCAGGTCCAGGGTGATCGTGGGACGGTCGGCCGCCTGCTGGGCGATGCCCCAGTCGGTGCCCGCGAGGATCAGGGCCAGCCGGTGCCCGGCCGGGAGGACGTGGTCGACGCTCGCGAGTGTCAGGGAGAGGGTGTACGGCTTGCCGGGGGTCAGCGGCTGGACCTTGTGTGCGTCGGCGGCGGTGCCGAGTGCGGCCCAGTCCCGGCTGAAGACGGTGCTCGTGACGTGTGTGGTGTGGGCCGCGGTCTTCTTGTAACAGGCGCTGTCCTGAGCCGAGTTCTCACCCCAGCAGGACGTTCCGGAGACCGTCGAGATGCCGAGTCCGGCGGCCGGGCTGTAGTCACGGACGGTGGCCGGGCCCAGATCGACGAGGACCGCCGAGAGGTTGGCGGACGCGGTCGTCGAGGTGGCGGTGACGGTCACCTTCGCGGCCCCGGAGACGCGCAGCGGTTTCGTGAGGGGGCCGGTGACGAAGCCGGCCTTCTCGCCGGTCGACTGGTCGATGTGCGCGGCCCAGTCGAGCTCGGACTTCTCCGTGGTGTCGGTGAAGGTCTCCGTCCCGCTTCCGGACGTGGTGTTCAGCGTGCCCACGCCCGCCTGGGTGCCCTGAACGGGGCGGAGAGTCACGGGAGTTGTAGACTTCGGCGGCCAGATCGCGTCCGTGGTCCAGTGGTCCGGGGTCCGCTCGATGTCCGCCATCGGCGCGCGGTCGATCCCGTTGTCGTAGCCCAGAAGCGCATGGTCGAACCAGTGGTGCAGGGTGACAACCCACTGCGTACGGCGGTAGTCGAAGGGGTCGACGTGCCCGGTCTGGGAGAGCCAGATCTTGCGTTCCACGCCGCTCTTGGCGAGGGCGTCCCACCACTGGCCGAAGTTCTTGCTGCGGACGGTGAGGTCCTGCTGACCGTGCACGACGAAGACGCTCGCCGTCACCTTCTTCGCGTCCGCCACATAGTCGCGCTCGGCCCACATCGCCGACCAGTCGCCGGACTTGGCGGCGGCGTCGCCGAGCTGCTTGTTCACGGCGGCGCAGTGGGTGCCGGTCGCGTCGCTCTCGACCGTGCGGATCAGGACGGCGGGGGTGGGCGCGTTGCCGACCAGCCCGGCGCCCTGGGAGAAGTAGGCGTCGTACCAGGAGGAGATGGAGCTGATCGGGACGATCGTCTTCAGGCCCTTAACGCCGGTCGCGGCGACCCCGTTGGCGATGGAGCCGTCCCAACTCTTGCCGATCATCCCGGTGTTGCCGTTGGACCAGTCGGCCTTCGCGGGGGTGGTGCCGGTGTGCGTGGTGTAGGCGTGGGCGCGGCCGTTGAGCCAGTCGATGACGGTCTTCGTGGACTGGATGTCGATGGGGCCGCCGGCGTCCGTGCAGCCGTCGGAGCGGCCGGTGCCGGGGAGGTCGACGGCGACGAAGGCGTAGCCGCGTGGGACGAAGTAGTTGTCGTAGAAGAGCGGGATGCGGGCCGGCTGTCCCTGGGCGTCGTAGGTCTTCTTCTGGTTCTCGTTGCCGCGGCCGCAGCAGGAGTAGTACGGGCTGGCCTCCATGATGACCGGTATCTTCCGGCCCTGGGCGGCGGGTTCGGCGGGGCGCACGATGTCGACCGCCACCCGGTCGCTCTTCCCGTCGCGGTCGTCGTCGCGCCCGGTGTCGACCCAGACCGTCTCCCGGACGGCCTTCTTGTACGAGTAGACCGGTTTGCTCTCTCCGGAAGGCCCCGCCGATCTCGACGCCCCCGCCCCCGCCGCCGTCGAGGCCGCGCCGATCGCCTTCGAGACCGTGGGACTCGTGGCGGAGGAGCAGCCGGCCAGCAGGGCGGCGACCGCCGTCGCGACCAGGGCCACCAGGGCGAACGGCCTCCGGGGAGGGCGTGCATGGGATGAGGTCGTGGAAATGTTGGAGTGCACGCACAGGGAACGGGTCGGCCCTTGCCGGAGGTTGTCGTGGTGACGGTGCGAGTTGCCAAGTTGCTCTGCGGTGAGCGCCTTTGACGCAGCGTCAGTGCAATGGGCGATTGTCGGACATGTGTCCCGTTCTGCTGGCAGTGGGTGGTATGCCGGTGGAAAATGCGGCTACGAGGCAGCCCGCGCCCCATTCCGTCAGGATGTGATCCGCATGCTTCTCACCCAGGACGACTGGTACGAGACCTCGCGCGACCTCGACTGGACCTTCTCGTACGTGGACCGTGCCGACGCCTTCCCCGCGGAGTGGACCGGCGCCGAAGGCATCCCCGAGGACGCGTGGGACGCCTGGGAGGAGCCCTTCCGTGTCTCGTACCGGGACTATGTGCGCGTCCAGCGGGAGAAGGAGTCCGGGGTCAAGGCGGTGAGCAACGCCCTTCAACGGGCCGGGAGTTACGACCAGTTACCGGCCTCCCATGTCGCCGCCTCGCAGATGCACATGGGACTGATCACGATGGTCGAGTACATGGCCGTCACCATGCAGAGCCGCTTCTGCCGCTTCGCCCCCTCCCCGAAGTGGCGCAACCTCGGCGTGTTCGGACTGCTCGACGAGACCCGGCACACCCAACTCAGCCTGCGCTTCTCACACGCCCTGCTCAAGTACGACACCCGTTTCGACTGGGCACAGAAGGCGTACCACACCAATCAGTGGGCCGTCATCGCGGCGAAGAGCCTCTTCGACGACATCATGCTCAATGCCGACTGCGTGGAGGCGTGCCTCGCCTCCAACCTGACCCTCGAACACGGCTTCAGCAACATCCAGTTCGTCGCCCTCGCCTCCGACGCGATGGCCGCCGGCGACGTCAACTGGTCGAACCTGCTCTCCTCCATCCAGACCGACGAGGCCCGCCACGCCCAACAGGGCTTCCCCACCCTGGAAGTGGTGATGGCCCACGACCCGCAGCGCGCCCAGCGGATCGTCGACGTGGCGTTCTGGCGCGCCTCCCGGATCTTCCAGACCCTCACCGGACCGGCGATGGACTACTACACGCCGCTCGACAAACGGAAGATGTCCTACAAGGAGTTCATGCTGGAATGGATCGTCGACCAGCACGAACGGGTGCTGGAGGACTACGGGTTGAAGCGCCCCTGGTACTGGGACGACTTCCTCCACTCCCTCGACAACGGCCAGCACGCGATGCAACTCGGGCTGTGGTTCTACCGGCCCACCCTCTTCTGGAACACCAGCGCCGGTGTCTCGAAGGACGAGCGGGCCTGGCTGAACGACAAGTACCCCCAGTGGGAGGAGAATTGGGGCGTCCTGTGGGACGAGATCATCCGCAACATCAACGCCGGACACATCGAGCGCACCCTCCCCGAGACGCTCCCCGCGCTGTGCAGCGTCACCCAACTGCCCCTCGGTACCGCGATGTCGCGTGAGCGGCTCAACCCCGTCTCCCTCGTCCGCGACGGCCGCATCCACCACTTCGACAGCGAGATCTCCAAGTGGTGCTTCGAGCAGGAACCCGAGCGGTACGCGGGCCACCGCACGGTCGTCGACCGGTTCATCGGCGGCGAGATCCAGCCCATGGACCTGCCCGGAGCACTCGCCTGGATGGGCCTCACCCCGGACGTCATGGGCGACGACACGGATGGCTACCGCTGGGCGCGCGAGTACGCCAACGACCCCAAGGCGTAAGGGGATTCACCCACATGGCACTGTTCCCCATCGTCGGCAGACTGGTCGGCGACTTCATCCCGCACCTGGTGGCCGTCGACACCGACGACACCATGGACACGGTCGCGGAGAAGGTGGCCGTGCACAGCGTCGGGCGCCGGGTGGCGGCTCCGCCCGGCGTGCCGTCGTACGACGTGTATCTCGACGACCGGAAGATCGACCCGACCGTGACACTCGGCGAACTGTCCCTGCTGCCCCTGCAATGGCTGGACGTGCGGTTCCGTGACTGAGGAGGCCGCCGACTATGTGCCGGTGGCGCCCCAGGACGCCCTGTGGGACGGCGAGATGGAGCCCTTCGAGGTCAACGGCACGGAGATCCTGCTGATCCGCGTCGAGGGCAACTACCTCGCGTACCAGGGGACTTGCCCGCACCAACGGCAGTCCCTCGCCGAGGGCGATCTCGACGGCACCGTTCTGACCTGCGCCTTCCACCTCTGGGAGTTCGACGTGCGCACCGGACGGGGCATCAACCCGCGCGGCTCCTGCCTCGTACGCCACGACACCCGCATCGCCGACGGCCAGGTGTGCGTCAGCCGCCGCCCGTCCGACGAAAGGCAGGCACCCACCCCATGACCGTCTACGAACTGGACAGCGACGCCCCGCTCGACCCCGTCCTCGTCGGCCCGGTGCTGCGCTCCGGACCGCTCGCGGACGCCGTCATCGAGGCGGTGTGCGACGACAACCCCGACCGGGACGTGTACGTCGTCGACCGCGACGACTACGTCCGCGTGCACACCCCGCACGAGTGCCGGCTGACCCGGCGCAGCCTGGAGGCGCACCTCGGCGGAACCTTCCAACTCGCCGCCCTGGAGATCGAGATGCCCTCTTTCAAGGGACGGATGCGCTCCCGGTCGCAGGAATACATGTGGTTCAACAGCGAGTGACGTGTTCGTCAGTGACGAGGTCTGGAGAAGCCATGGCACAGCAGCGTGACCGGCAGCGCGCGACCCGTCTGCGCACTTGGAGCGCCTTCGGTGACCTGGGCCGTCGTCCCAGCGAGTACGAGGTCCTCACCCACGGCATGAACCACACCACGGGCGTCACCCCGCTGGAACTCCCGCCCGAGGCGCACGGCAACCGCTGGCTGCGCGAACACCGCGACGGCATGGCCCTGACCGTGCCCGACTGGGACGCGTTCCGCGATCCCGACCGGGTGACGTACGGCAGCTATGTCGCCATGCAGGACGACCGCGAGACCTACGTCGAGGGACTGCTCGAACGCTTCGACAAGGAACAGCACGACGAACGCCTGACGGCCCGTCAACTCGACCTGCTGGCACTGGCCGTGACCCCGGCCCGCTATCTCGTCCACGGCCAGCAGATGCTCTCCGCCTACCTCCAGCAACTCGCCCCCGGCAGCTACATCGCCACCTGCGCCGCCTTCCAGACCGCCGACCAGCTCCGCCGCGTCCAGCTCCTCGCCTACCGCACCACCCAACTCGCCCGCACCCACCCCGACCGCGCCTTCGGCCTCGCCGAACGCACCACCTGGGAGCACCAACCGGACTGGCAGCCGTTCCGCCGGTCCGTCGAGGAAGCCCTGGTCGCCTACGACTGGGACGTGGCTCTCGTCGCCTTCCAACTCGTCGTCAAACCGGTCGCCGACGCCGTACTCCTGCACGGCCTGGCCCGCCGCCTCGACACCGTCGGCATCCCCCTCGACTCCCTCATCACCGACGACCTGTGCCGGGACGCGGACCGCGCGTCCCGCTGGACCCGGGCCCTGTTGACCTTCCTGACCGACGCCGACCCCGGAAACCGGGCCGTCCTCCAGGGTCACCTCGACACCTGGTCCGCACACGGCACCGCCATGGCCGCCGCGGGCGCCCGACTGCTGGGTACGCCGGACATCGAGGCCACGGCTCTGGAGGCGTGGGACGAAATCCTGTCGGCCGGCGGACTGACCCGCCGTCGGACGCCGTAGGCATGAACGCGCCTGATTACAGGGAGAGTTGACGAGGCGTCGGAGCTCGGCAATGGCAGTGGTGTTCAGTCACTCAGGTCGGACGCCCGCCGAACTGCCAGTCGTGCACCTCGATGTCGGCATACCGGTCCCGGGTCAGCACATCACGTGCCGACTCCGGGTCCGGTGCCCGGAGGAGTACCGCCGTGCCCAGCCAGCCGGAACCGTCGTCGGACAACAGCGGCCCGTACGCGATGAGTTGGTCCCGCGCGGTCGGCACCGCCAGGTCCACGGCCTGCCCCGCGCCGAGGCCGAGCACCAGGTACCGGTTGCCGCCGGTCCGGCCGCCCGGGAAGTCCCACATGGTGCGCCCCAGGACGTTGCGCCACCGGCGCAGCAGGACGTCCCGGTACACGCCCGCCTGGTAGTTCGGCTCGTCGAAGGCGAACGCGCGGGCGGCGGCCGGATCCGGCAGATCGAGGATGTGCACGCTTCCGGTGGGGGTGTCGCCGGCGAAGGTCGGGCCCCGGGCGATCATCTCCTTCGCGTACCGGTCCATGTAGGACCAGTGTTTTTCCACCAGTTCCTCGCGCAGTGCGAGGGAACCCGGCCGGTCGCGGTGGTAGCAGAGGAACTCCATGCCCGAAGGATCTCCTCGCGGAGGTGACCGGGTCGAGCGGGTTTCCCCGCCCGACCTTCCGATCGGCTCACTCGGCTCGGATGATCACAACTCGTCCTCGCAGGTCGTGAGGAAGTCGATGAGCGCCGCGTTCACCTCGTCCGGGCGTTCCTGCTGGGTCCAGTGGCCGCAGCCGGACAGCTCGATGGGCGGGCGGACCAGGCTGGGCATGAAGGTCGGGAGTTGGGCGATGATGTCGCGTGCGCCGGGGAAGGCGGGGACGAGGTCGCGGTCGCCGAAGATGTAGAGGGCGGGCCGGGTGATGACGGCGTTGTCCCAGGGCGCGGTCAGGTCCCAGTTGCGGTCGAGGTTGCGGTACCAGTTCAGGGCGCCGGTGAAGCCCTTGGCGAAACTCTCGGTGAGCGCGTCGAGATCCTCCTCGGTGAGCCACTCCGGCAGCACCTCGGGATCCTCCATGGCGACGAGCCAGCCCTTCTCGGGGTCGACCAGCGGCTGCATGATCTCGCCGGAGGGAGAGGCCGAAGCGGATGCCGAGTAGAGGAACTTGCGCAGTGTGGTGCGGGTGTCCCTTCCGAACTCGGCGTCGGCGACGCCCGGTCGGTTGAAGTAGTTCCAGTAGAAGCGGCCCTGGAAGATCTCCTCCATCATGGCCATCGGACGGTACGGCCCCCGGTACGGCGGCGGCACGCTCAGACCGGCCACCCCGAGCACCATGTCCGGCCGCAGCAGCGCGGTGTGCCAGGCGACCGGCGCACCCCAGTCGTGCCCGACGACGTACGCCTTCTCCTCGCCCAACTCCCGTATCAGGCCCACCACATCGCCGACCAGATGAAGGATTGTGTACGCGTCGACATTGTCCGGATGATCGCTGGTGCCGTATCCCCGCTGGTCGGGGGCGACCACCCGGAACCCCGCGTCGGCCAGCGCGCCGATCTGACGGTGCCAGGAGTGCCATGACTCCGGGAAGCCGTGCAGGAGGATCACCAGGGGGCCTTCGCCCTGTTCGGCGATGTGCAGCCGGATGCCGTTCACGTCAACAAAACGATGCGTAACCATGCGGACGAGGCTACGTGTCGTGCCCGGTCAGCCGCGTGGCGGGTTTCGGACTATCGGCCGGGCGGCCGCGCCTCGTCGTCGTCCTGCTCCTGGTAGGAGTACCGCTGCTCTTTCCACGGGTCGGCGATGTTGTGGTAGCCGCGCTCCTCCCAGAACCCGCGCCGGTCCTCGGTGAGGTACTCGATGGCGCGCAGCCACTTGGGGCTCTTGTAGCCGTAGAGATGCGGCACCACCAGCCGCAGCGGGAAACCGTGTTCGGCGGTGAGGGGCTCGCCGTTGTGGTGGGTGGCCAGCAGGGTCTGCGGGGCGGTGAAGTCGGCGAGGCGGAGGTTGGTGGAGTAGCCGTACTCCGCCCACGCCATGACGTGCGTGACCTCCGGCGCCGGCGGGACCAGGTCCAGGACGGTGGTCGCGGGGATGCCGTACCACTCGTGGTCGGTGGAGGTCGGGCCGGACGCGCAGTGCAGATCGGCGACGACCGTGACGTGCGGCAGCGGCGCGAGGTCGTCGAACGTCCAGGTGTGCTCGGCGCCGTCGGCGGTCGCGCCGTGGACGCGCAGGTTCCAGCGCTCGGGGCGGAAACGGGGGACGGGCCCGTAGTGCGAGACCGGCCAGCCGTGCACATGCCGCTGCCCGGGCGGAACGGGAGGGGACGCGTCGGCGGCCTCGGCCGTACTGTGTCGGTCGCTTGCCACGGGTGACGTCCCTTCTCCGCTGGTCTCCTGGTTACGGCTGCCTTCCCCGAGCAGCGTAGGCGCTCACGCGCGACGGGACCGACGCCGGGTCCCGGTGGCGCGTGAGCACGGCGCCCGACCGCGGAGTCCCCGCGTCAGACGGTCGCCAGGGACACCTCGGTCGACTTGATCAGCGCGACTACCGGCGAACCGGTCCGCAGGCCCAGGTCGCCGACCGCGTCCTTCGTGATCGCCGCGGTCAGCTCGCCCCCGTCGATCGTGACCTTGACGACGGCCATCGCCCCGCCGGTGGCGACATCGCTGACCGTGCCGGGCAGCTGGTTGCGGATGGACACGCCCTCCACCCGGCTCGTGGCGAGCGCGACCTCCGTGGACTTCATCATCGCGCGTACGGCCGTGCCCTCGGCGAGCCCGAGGTCCTTCACGGCCTCCAACGTGATCGCCGCGGTGAGGTCCTGGCCGCCGTCGAGGCGCACCTTCACGGTCGCCATCACCGCGCCGGGCGTGACGGCCGTGACGGTGCCGGGGATCTGGTTGCGGATGCTCAAGCTCATGACGGAACGCCTCACAGAGAAGAAGAAAGGTCTGGATTGCCGGATTTCTTACCGACTGTGCGTCCACAAGCTAGTCGCTCCCGCCGCGCCCGTCACAGACCCCGTCGCATGCGCCACCTGGGAGTTTGCTCCGGCCTGGCAAATCCGAGGAACCCGCCCGACGCCGACATAAGCGCTGCTCCGGCGAGGAGTTCCGCGCATGCCGATGCGATACGGAAAAGGGGCTGGCACATACGAGGTGACCTGGGCCTGCGACCTCGCATCCGCGTTTCGGTCCCACCGCCGCCCGGGTACGGTCGAGCGGGAGGTGATGGCCCGTGATCCAGATCGTGGAGCACGCACCGCAGGAAGGCCCCTACGCCATCGGCGCCGCGATCGAGGCCGCCGGGCTTCCGACGCGGGTCTGCCGGACCTGGGCGGGCGACCCGGTGCCGGACACGGCCGACGACCTGGTGGGCCTGGTGGTGATGGGCGGGGCGATGGCCGCCTACGAGGACTTTCCCAGTCGTAGCGCCGAACTCGCCCTGCTGCGGGCCGCGTTGGACGCCGAGGTGCCCGTGCTCGGCGTGTGTCTCGGCGCGCAGCTGCTCGCGGTCGCGGCCGGTGGTGTCGCCCGGCCCGGCAACGGCACGCAGGTCGGCTGGGCCGGTGTACGGATGACGGAGGCGGCGCGCGCCGACGCGCTGTTCGGTGCCGTTCCCGAGCGGCTGCGGGTGCTGCACTGGCACGGCGACACGATGGACCTGCCGGCCGGGGCGACCCTGCTGGCCTCCTGCGACCGGTACCCGGTGCAGGCCTTCCGGATCGGCGGTTCGGCGTGGGGAACGCAGTTCCACCTGGAGGCGGACGAGGTGACGGTCGGCGCCTTCGCCGACGCGTTCCCGGAGGAAGCGGCCACCGCTCCCGGAGTCGTGGACGACGCGCCCGCCGAACTGGCCGTCCTGGCTCCTCACCGCGACGGCGTGTTCCAGCGCTTCGCCGCCTTCGTCGCGCAGCGCGCCCAGCAGACGGTGACCCGCGCCTTCTTCACCCGGCGGGCGGCCACTTGGGAGGAACGGTTCGCGGACGACGGCCCCCGGTACGCGGCGGCTGTTGAGCGGATGGAACTCCGGCCCGGCCGACGGGTGTTGGACCTGGGCTGCGGCACCGGCCGCGAGTTGCCCGCACTGCGCGCGCAGGTCGGCGACGCGGGTCTCGTCGTCGGCGTCGACCTCACGCCCGCGATGCTCACCGCCGCGCTCCGCGAGGGCCGCGACAAGGACGGCTGCCTGATCCTGGCCGACGCCTGCCGACTGCCCCTGCCGACGGGGGCGGTGGACGCGGTCTTCAGCGCCGGCCTGATCAACCATGTCCCCGATCCGGCGACGGCCCTGCGCGAATGGGCCCGGGTCACCGCCCCCGGCGGCACCCTGCTCCTGTTCCACCCCTCCGGCCGCGCCGAGCGCGCCGCCCGCCACGGCCCCCCTCGACCCGGACGACCCCCTCGCCGAGGAGCACCTCCGCCCCACCCTGCGAACGGCCGGCTGGGAACTGTCCCGCTACGAGGACGCCGAGCACCACTTCCTGGCCCGCGCGTCACGCGTCGCCGGGTGGAGCGAGCCCGCCGTAGAGAATCACATTGCCGAGAACGATCTAGCTGGCTAGGTTCGCCCCATGGCTGATGACGAACCCACGCGGGCCGCACGCCTGCTCGATGCCCAGGCCAAGGCCGCACTGCTCTTCACGGAGGTCGAGGAGCGCGGGCTCGTGGCGCCCGGTGAGGGGGAGCGGGCCGTCAGCGACCGGGTGCGCGACCTCGCGAACGAGATGTTCGGCACGACCCGGCACTGGCACAAGCGGATCGTGCGCTCGGGACCGAACACGCTCGCGCCGTACAAGGAGAACCCGCCGGACCGGGTGATCGGCGCGGACGACATCGTGTTCGCCGACTTCGGACCGATCTTCGAGGAGTACGAGGCCGACTTCGGCCGTACCTTCGTGCTGGGCGACGACCCGGTCAAGCACCGGCTGCGCGACGACCTCCCCACGGTGTTCACGGCCGGCCGGCGCTTCTTCGACAACACCCCGGACATCACCGGCGCCCGCCTGCACACCGAGGTCACCCGCCTTGCGGAGAAGGCGGGTTGGGAGCTGGGCGGCTGGCACGCCGGGCACCTCGTCGGCGAGTTCCCGCACGAGACGATCGAGGGCGCGCACGTCGAGTCGTACGTCACCCCCGACAACGACACGCGCATGCGCCGCGCCGACAAGACCGGCCGGACCTGCCACTGGATCCTGGAGGTTCATCTCATCGACCGTGAGCGGGGGTTCGGCGGTTTCTACGAGGAACTCCTCACCCTCTGACGGCAGTTGGCTGGGCGATAGTTGATCCATGGGGACTGTGACGGCGCTGTACCGGTATCCGGTGAAGTCGATGCTGGGCGAGGCCGTGACCGCCGCGGCGGTCACGGAGAACGGGCTGTCGGGGGACCGGGTGTACGCCGTCCTCGACGGGACGGGCGCGGTGGGCAGCGCCAAACACCCGCGCAAGTGGGGCGAGTTGCTGCGCTGCCGCAGCCGCCTCGACGACTCCGGCGTGGTCCGGGTCGTCCTGCCGGACGGCACCGCGCTGGCGGTCCAAGACCCGGACCTGGACGCCGAGTTGTCCAAGCTGCTGGGCCGACAGGTGTCCGTCTCCGGCGTCGTATCGGAGCACAGTCGGCTGGAGCGCGCCGTGCCCGCGTACGAGGGCGGGGTCCCGGACGTCGTACGGGAGTCGGCGACCGTAGACGAGACCGGTGAGAGCATCACGACCGGCGGTGTCGCGCCGGGGACGTTCTTCGACTTCGGCCGGGTCCATCTCGTCACCACGGCCGCCCTGGACCGGATGCGGAGCGCGTACCCCACCGGCGACTTCGACGCGCGCCGCTTCCGGCCGAACCTGGTCGTCAACACCCTTGGCGGGCCCGGGTTTCCGGAGGACGACTGGGTGGGCTTGCGCCTGCGGGTGGGAGAGGCGCTGTTCCGCGTCCTGGTGCCCACACCGCGCTGTGTGATCCCCACCCTCGGCCACGACGAACTCCCGCCGGACCCCGGCCTCATGCGCGCGGTCGCCCGCGAGCACCGCATCCCGGTGTTCGACCTGGGCCGACTGTCGTGCCTCGGCGTGTACCTGGACGTACTGGAGGCGGGGACGGTGCGGGTGGGCGACCCGATCGCGTTGGAGGAGACGGCCGCGTGACACCCCTCCCGCGAGAGGTCATTCCTCGGTCTTGCCGAAGCGGTACTTCAGGTGCGTGGCGAGCGGAGTCTCGACCACCCTCACCGTCTCGACGCGCTGCGGTCCCGCGCCCGGGCCGTCGAAGAGCCGCAGGCCCGCGCCGAGCAACGCGGGCACCACATGCAGCTGGAGTTCGTCGATGAGGCCCTCCGCGAGGTACTGCCGCAGGGTGCTCGCGCCGCCCGCGATGTCGACGTTCCGGTCCCCGGCGACGGCCTTCGCCCGGTCGAGCGCGCTGTGGATGCCGTCGCTGACGAACGTGAAGGTGGTGCCGCCCTCCTTGACCAGGGTCGGCCGGGGGCGGTGGGTGAGGACGAAGACCGGGGTCCGGAACGGCGGGTTGTCGCCCCAGAACTCCTCACCGGTGTCGTACATCATCCGGCCCATCACGACCGCTCCGGTCGCGTCGAACCACTCGCGCATCAACTCGGAGTCGCGGTTCTCCTCCCCACCGGTCATGCCCTGGCGCTCCCGCCAGCTCGCCAGACTGTGGATCCACTCGAAGAGCTGCTCGGCGCCGTCGCCGCCCGGGTTGTCGAGGGTCACGTCGGTGCCGGCGATGTAGCCGTCGAGGGAGATGGCGAGATCCGCGGTCACGGTCACGAGGGTGCTCCTGAGTCGTGGAGGTACTGCTGCTTCCACTCTCCCGTCGATCGGGGACCGGCGCATTCGACAGGCCCGGCTACACGTCCTCGTCGAGATGCCGCCGCAGTTTCGCCGCGACCGCCGGCATCTCACGGCGGAAAGCAGCCTGGTCCAGGCCGTCGTCCGCGACCACGGCCAGCAGCGCGCGCTCTCCTACGGCCGTCACGATCACGTGGCCCGTGCTGCAGCGCGCGCTGATCTCGCGGAGGTGCCCGGTGCCGCCCTGATCGGCGAGGCGGTGGCCCAGGGCGAGGGTCGCCGCCGCCACCGCGGCCATGGACTCGGGGTGGGTCTTGGTCGTGTCGCTCGCCACGACGAGCCCGTCGCTGGTGGCCAGCGTGGTCTCGGTGACTCCCATTACGTTGTCCCGCAGGGCGATGAGGAGGTCGGTCACGGGGTCGCTCATGGCGTCTTCTTCCTGTTGCGTGCAGGCGGTGGCAGAACGAGGCAGGAGGGGAGCCCGGTGGGGACGTGGCTGCGGGAAGGGCGGATCAGTCGTGGGGCCGGGGAGCCGGCGCGGAGTTCCGGCCGGGGATGCGACGCGGGAGCGATGCGGAGTCGAGGGCGGAGGGGGCGTCGGCGGAGGGTGCGATGCGTGGCGCCGTGCTCGGGCGGCGGTCCGTCGAGGCTGTGTGCGGTCGGACGAGACCGAGGTCCAGCAGGTGTCGTAGGTCGACCATCACGGCGAAAAGACCCCGGCCGAGGGCGAAGGCGATGTCCCTCGCCGTCCGGCGTCCGTCCGCGGTGGCCGCCAGGACGTTCCGGTGCCGGGCCGGGAGCCTTTCGACGGTTCCGGGGTTGTGCGTGGTGGGCGCAGGTTGCATCCGGGTGCGGGCGAGGGCGGCGACCGAACCCGGCTCACCGGCAAGGAAGTTGATACGTCGGGACACCTCGCCGAGGAGTCGCTCGGGGGTGACACCGGCGTTGCGGTACAACGTCGGTACGGGGTCGGTCACTTCCCAGCTGTCGGGTACGGCGAGGGAGAGCGCGAAGGCCGCGTCGAAGAGCGCGCCGAGGCTGATGACCTCCAGCTCGCCGGCGCCGACGAGCCCGCGGTCCACGAGTTCGGCGGCGAGGTGTTCATGGGTGGTGTCGGAGGCGCGAACCGCCGACCACTCCGGCTCACCGATCCGGCCCGACCGGAGCAGCAGGCCCTCGACGCCGGGGGCGCCGGGGGTCTCCATCGCCACCACGAGTCCTTCGCGCACATGGATCGAGCCGCCCGGGGTACCGGTCACGACCACGGTGCAGGACCGCCGTTGGGTCCGGAGTGCCGCCAACAGGGCGGGAACGTTGCGGGAGTCGGCGAGCGGTTCCTCGGTGCCTGCCGTCATGCCAGCAACTCGTCGGCGTGCAGCCGCAGTTCGCGCAGCGCCGAGCTGAGGTTGGTGCGGTCGCGGTCGACCGTCGCGCACAGCAGCAAGGGATCGCCCTGCCGGGGGAGTTGGATCGTCACTAGATGCCGGGTGGAGGTCGTCACGATGACGCTCTCCAACTCACCTGACGCGCCTGCCCGTACGAGGCGGGTGCGGGCCAATTCCGCTATTTCGCAGGAGTCCTGACCGGCACTCATATCCCCCGACTCCGCATAGGAGAGGCCGGTGACGGCATCGAGTACCGCGGCTCCGCTGATGCCGGGCGTGGTCAGGGCGCGGCCCAGTACGGCGTCGAGCGATGACAAAGGTCCCCCCTTCAGTCACTCCGGCGAGCAGACTACTTTATTTGCCAACTATCGCAACTCTGACCAAAGATGGTGTTGTCTGTTACCCGCACGGTTCGCATTGAGACCGTTTTCGTGGCGAGATGCTGAATCTTGCCGGGGTGAGGGGAACGAGGCACCACGTGAACATTGAGGCGACACTCAAGGAAGCGATGACTATCGACGGGGCCCTGGGGGCGTCCCTGGTCGACTACGAGAGCGGCATGACGCTGGGGGCGCTGGGCGGCGGCCCGCATCTGGACCTGGAGGTCGCGGGGGCGGGCAACACCGAGGTCGTACGGGCCAAGCAGCGCACGCTGAAGGCCATCAACGTGGACGACCGCATCGAGGACATCCTGATCACGCTCGGCCAGCAGTACCACCTGATCAGGCCGCTTTCGACCACCCGCGGCTCGCTGTTCCTGTATCTCGCGCTGGACCGGGAGCGCAGCAATCTGGCGCTGGCGCGGCATAACCTCAAGCGTCTTGAGGCCGGCCTGGAGGTATAAACACCTTGAGGCATATGACAATTGAGTAGTCGTGATGTCGGACCGGTCTCGGTGGGGCAATATATGCCGAGACCGGCCGGGTCTTCGATACGCCCTTTTCCGTGACATCACAGGGGAGTTGAAGCGGCTTAATTGTCTAGTCCACTCATGTCTAGTCCATTATCGAGCTCCCGCTCGGCCGAACCGTTTCTCCGTATCACCGGGCCGACCGGCAGGAGTACCGCGGACGGATGTTCCGGGTCGTGGAACACCTCCTGGTTCCCGGCGCGGAGAGTCGTGGCCGTCGCCCTGGGTTCGCCGGTGCCCGGATTGCGGTTGTAGCGCGGGAAGGCCCCGCTGGACACCTGGACCCGGATGCGGTGACCGCGCCGGAAGCTGTGGGCCGTCGGCCACAGCCGTACCGTCGCGCGGGAGGTCCGGTCGGCGCCGGTCAGCCCGACCAGGCCGTCGCACACGTTCGTCGAGCGGCCCTTGGCGTCCACGTCGCACAGCCGGACGAACACATCGGCGTGGGCCAGGCTGGAGCGGAACCAGATCTCGGCGCCGACCTCGCCGATCACCTCGACGTCCGTGTCGAGTACGGGAGTTGTGTAGGTCAGCACGTCCGGCCGGGCTTCGAGGCCGGAGTTGTCGACGCGGCCGCCCTTCACGCCGACGGCCAGACGCACCCCGCCGACGGCCGGAGTCGGGTCCGCCGGGTCGTAGCGGTAGCCGTCCGGCGCGGACTCGCCCGGCGTGTCGGTGGAGAGGACGCCGCCCGGGTGGAGGTGGAAGCGCTGAGGGGTGTAGCCGGGCGGCGGCCAGGAGGGGAAGTCGCGCCAGGCCTCCTCGCCCATGACGAACAGACGCACCGGCGCCCGCTCTGCGGGCTGCTCGCCGCGCGCGTGGGCGAGACCGAAGCCGAGGGCCTCGCCGACTGCCGTGACGCCCACACCCCGGGCGGTGTGCGTCCACGGACCGACCGTGAGCCGGGCCTGCCGCCCGGCCGCCTGGAGGGCCTGGTGGTCCCGGAGTTGGCCGGGCAGGGCGATGTCGTACCAGCCGCCGACCGAACTCACCGGGACGGCGACGTCGGCCACCCGGTGACTGTGGTCCAGCTGCGCCCATCGCGGGGCATCGGCGTCGTGGGCGAGGACGTCCTGGATGTAGGCGGACCGCTGCCCCATGGCGGCGACATCGGCCTCGCCGAGCGGCAGCGTCGACATGGCGCGGCGCACCCGCCTTGCCTCCAGGAGCTGGCGCGGTATCGCCCACCGGCGCTCCTGTCCGGCGACCATGACGCCCCAGCCGAACGGTGTCTCCAGGGAGAACCCGTCCTCGCGGAGGAACTCCAGGCTGAGGGCCGATTCCGACACCGCCGGGATCATCGCCCTTACCTGCGGCGGCAGTTGGTCGGCCATGGCCCACTGGACGAAGCCGAGATAGCTCATGCCGTACAGCACCATCGACTCGCCGAACCAGGGCTGACCGATCACCCAGTCCACGGTGTCGAGCCCGTCCTCGCGCTCGCCGCGCATCGGGTCGAAGGTGCCGCCGGAGCCGAACGTCCCGCGCGTGCTCTGGATCAGCACCTGGAACCCCCGCTCGGCCAACGGCCGGACCATCGGCCCGGCGGCCATGCCCGCCCTGCCGTAGGGAATCCGCAGGAGCACGGTCGGCAGACCGTCGCCACCGGACCTCGGCCTCCAGCGGTCGGCCAGCAGGACGGCACCGTCCCGCATCGGCACCCGGAGATCGTGGTCGACGGCCACGTCACGGGTGAGGGGTGGGGGAAGACGCAGGAGGCGCTGAGTGAGGTGGCTGCCCAGGTTCATCGGTGTCTCCTCCGTCAACTCCGGTGCAGGAGGCCGATGTTACGGCGGTTCAGATCAATCCGGCCCTGATGGCGTACGAGACGGCATGAGCGCGGTTGCGTGCCCGCAGGCGCTTCATCGCGCCGTAGAGGATGTAGCGCACCGTGCGTTCGGAGTAGGAGAGTTCCGTCGCGATCTCGTCGCACTGTCTGCCCTCGGCGATCAGGCGCAGGACGGCCACTTCGCGTGTGCTCAGCGGAGCCCGGTTCCGTGGCGGGGCGGCGGTCTCCGTGGCCTGTGCCGCGTTTTCGTCCTCGCCCGCCACGGCGCGCACGGTGCGGACGAAGACGTCCGGGCTGCAGAAGTCCCACCACACGACGGCGCGGACGCCCCGGTGCCGGGCCGCGGACACGTCGGCCTGCCAGCGCTCGCTGACGACCACGAGGAAGCGCGCGCCCGGGTGGTCGCTCAGGCTGGGGAGCAAGTCGAGGACGGAGGCGTCCGCCACGTCCACGGCGACCACGATCGCGTCGGCCTCCCGGATCCGGTCCCGGGGCACTTCGCGCAGCCTCGGCTCCATGGCGACGAAGCCGGCCAGTCCGGCGCGGATCAAGGGGGCGGGGGCGTGGATCGCCACGCGCAGGCTCTCGCCGAGTACTTGCTGAGGCATGTGCCCCCCAACTCGCGACTGAGGTCGTTCATGTGGTTCGGGAGGACGATGCTGCCACCGGCCAGGACCCCGCACGCGCGTCACCGGCCTCTCGCGCGCGAGGGGAGGGAAATCTGGCGCGAGTTGCCGGGGAGTGCTGATCGTCACGACGGTCCCGGGCGGAGGATCCGCCCAACTCCCTGTACGGACCGGCAAGGTTGGCGGTTTCGCCTTTCGTCGGAAACGGCGGGCGCGCGACGATGCGGAGGGAAGCGCGTTCTCGCGCCCTCAGGACACCGGTCCGCCTCGCCGTCGGCGTACACGCCGACGGCCGGCGCCCCCATGGGCCGGTGTCCGTCTCTGACAACTCCCAGCAACTTCTAGCAACAAAGGTGGCCGCATGATCGCGTCCATTGCCCTGTGCGTGGGGCTCGGCCTGTTCCTGCTCGGGGCCGTGTTACTCCGGCGGAGGCGCAACTCCTTCTCGGCGCAGGCCCGTTCGGCGCTGTCGGGGGCCCATCGCAAGGCGCTCGAAACGGTCGCGCTGGGCCTGCGCGCCGTGGCAGCGGGACGTCCGCAGGGCGGGCGCCCGCTGCCGGACATCCACGTCGTCGTCCACGCGAAGGAGAAACTGACCCTGCGGCTCGCCGAGGCGGACGACGACGCGCCGCCGCCGTGGACCGCGGACGTCTCCGGGAAGGAGTGGTCCGTCGACTCGGCGACGCTGCGGCGCGGAGCCAACGCGGGAGACGGGCTCATCCACCCGTACTCCCTGACCGTCACCCTCGGCCTCCACCGGGGCGAGCGCATGCTGGTCGACCTCTCCCGGCTGAGCGGGCCGATCGCCCTGACCGGAGACGACAACGATGTCCTGCTCCTGGCGCAGGCCCTCATCTCCGAGGTGGTCTCGGGGCCGGTCGGAATCCACGCCACGGTCGTCCTGGTGGGCTCGGCGGCCACTCCCTCGGTGACCGACGGGCTGTCCGCGCGATCGTCCCGTCTGCACACCGCGACGACCCGGGGCGAGGCGCTGGCCGTAGGGGAGAACATGGTGCCCGGACAGCGCGGGGGACCGTCGGCCCTGCAGACCCTGCACATGGGCAGGGACCGCGGCGCCGCCAACTCCCGGACCTGCGCCCGTCGGCTCTTCGTGGTCACCGCGGCCCAGTACCGCAACGAGCGCTGGGGCGACACCCCGTTGCGCGGGACCGACGCGCTGCTGGTCCTCGGCTACATCCCCGCCCTGGAGTGGAACCTTCAGGTGAAACCGGACGGCTCGCTGCTCACCGGCCGACTCGGTGTGCCCGTCGACACCCACGCCGCGCGCCTCAACTGACCTGCCGGGTACGGTACTTGGGCTGACGGTCCGCCGATACGTCCGTCACGGCCGCCTCGCTCCGCCCGGGCCCGGCCCGGCACCACCGGCCCCTGCGGGTGTGCCGTCCGGTGCTGGCACGCGGCGGGCGAGGCTGCCGTCCAGCCAGGCCGCGGCGAGTTCCACCCGGGAGCGGCATCCCGTGCGCCGGAAGAGCCGGCTGAGCCGCCGTTCCACGGTCTTCTCGCTCCACGCGAGCCGCGCCGCGATCTGCCGGTTGGTCGCCCCCTCGCTGACCAACGTGGTCAGCCGGACCTCGTCCTCGCCGAACCCGTCGTAGGCCGGACGCGTTCTCGGTAGCCCCAAGGTCCGCCGCCGTGTCATGTGGCCGAGTGTCGTGCGGGTGGCCCGCCCGATCCCCAGCGACTGCGCGATCCGCGACGCCTCGGCCAGCCACGGCTCGGACTCGTCGCCGATCTCCATCAGGCACAGGCAACACAGCAGGCCCAGGTAGGCGTCGCCGCGCCGACGGACCGACCGGAGCGCGGCCAGCGCGCTGTCCGTGTCGCCGTGCACCAGGCCGCGGCCGAAGAGCAGCGCCTCGTGCGTCATGGGAGAACCCACCAGCGCGTGCAGCGCCTCCAGTTCGTCCAGCGCCGCCGGCATGACCTGCGGCAGGCCCGCCACCAGAGCGAAGGACACGTACCGCACCAGCACCTTCTCCGTACCCGAGTGCAGACCGTGCTCGCGCGCCCGTCGTACGTCCCTGAGGGCCGCCGTCAGCGCCGCCTCCTTCTGGCCGGACCAGAACCGCAGCCCCAGCCTGGCCCACGCGACCAGCGGGTGCGACACGGTGTCCGGAACCAACTCCAGCCAGGTCCGGGCGAGCCCCAACTCCCCACGGGTGCAATGGATGTCGGCCGCGAGCGCCCGAGCGGGATGCGCCGCGCCCGCCGTCGCACCCCGGGTCCGGCTGCGCGCCTCGATCCGACGGGCGGACACCAGGGCCCGGTCCCAGTCGCCGTCAAGATAGTCGCGGACCATGGCGTGGTACCAGGCGGCGGTGCTGTCCCCGGCCCCGGTGTACCGGTCCCCGAGCACGGCGGCCAGGGCATCGGCGAGGTCCGCGTGGGCGGCCGCGATCCGCAGCCGGTCCACCTTCGGCGCGCCGTCCCCATCGGGCGGCAGGGTGCGCATCGCGGCCGACAGATCGGCCCGGCTGCCCGTAGCCGTGGCCAGCACCCGCAGTTCCGCTACGGAGGGCAGCGGCCCGGACTCCGTCCGGCACTCGGCGTCCGACGCCCGCCGGCTATCGCCTTCCGGCCGGGGCATTACCGGACCGAGCCCGAACGGGCCGACCAGCTCCGCGCATTGGGTTACGACGGGCAGCGGATCGCCGACCTCACCGGCCTGGGCGTCGGCGTCGCGGAGGTCGGGCGGCCGGTGCTCGTGCAGGGACGCCAGCGCCCACACCCCGGCGACGAAGTCCAGGCACTCCCGGTCCCGCTCCTCGGCCGGGGACGCGGTCAGTCGGGCGAGCAGTGGTGCGCCCAGTGCCAGCGCACCGGTGTGGTCGGCGTGGCGCAGGCTCAACTCGGCTGACTCGCGCAGCACTTCAGGCGTCCGGCGATCGTGCGGGGTGAGGCGCCCGAGGGCCGAGGAGTAGGCGCGCACCGATCGGGGCCAGTCCGATCTGGCGTCCGTGCGCGCCGCCGCGAGGAGCACGTCGACCGCGAGGGCGTCGTCGAGTTCGGCCCCGGCGGCCGTCACGTGTTCGGCCAGGCGCGGGTAGCAGCTGCCCGCCGTCACCGCGCCGAGCCGATCGGTCAACGACCTGGTGATCAGGGCGTGCAGCGACGACACGTCATGGTGGGTGGGCAGGGCGCGCAGTGCCGCCGCGAGGGCCGGAACGGCGAACGCGATCCGGCCGTCCCCGTCGACGGTCAGAATTCCGTCCCTGACCAGCGGGGTGAGCGCCCGGTCGACGAGGCCGGCCCGGCGCGGGCCGCCCGGCTTCAGCCGGAGCAGCTCGTCCAGCCGTATCTCCGCGTGTTCGAGGTTGCGGGCCACCGCTGCGGCGGCGTCCAGACCGGCGGCGTCCGGCGGCGGACCCGGCCAGCAGAGCCGGGTCAGTTCGGTCACGTCGGTGGTAAGGCGCAGGGCCAACTCCGGTTCGGTCAGGCAGACATGGCCGTCGAGTTCCAGGAGGTCGCCCTGTTCGCGCAGCGCGTCGAGCACCGACAGCACGGCCTCGGGGGTGCCCGCCATCGGGCCCAGCGCGCCCAACACCGCTGTCACGAGGGCGGGTTCGACCGGGCGGCCGAGCCGCCGTACGACGAGGGCCTCGATGTCGGAAGGCCGCAGTGGCGGCAGTTCGAGCAGCCGGTCGGCTGCCGCCGTCAGCGGCGAGGAGCCGTCGGCTCCGGGCCGGATCGGTCGTCCGGCCAGCACCATCGGCACCCCGGCCGGGCGGAAGACGCGCAGCAGCAGGCCGAGGGCGGATGCCGTCGGGCGCGGCATCCGTTCGACGTCGTCGACCACCACGGCAAAGGGGATGTGCGCCGCCGCGTCCGTGAGTATCTCGCCCAGCACGGACAACAGGGCCAACTCGCCGTCCTGGCCGCTGCTTTGGAGCCGGATCCGACGCACCGCACCGACCCGGACCGGGCTGCGACGGTCATGGAACTTGGCCAGCACCGAATGGACCCCGTCGGCCAGCGCGGCCGCACCGGGCGGGTTCTCGCCGTCGTGACAGCGCATCCGTAGGACCCGGGCGCCTTGCTCGGTCGCTTCGCGCCGGGCCTGTTCCACCACGGCGGTCTTGCCCGAGCCGGGGCCTCCGACGACCAGCAGGGTGCGGGCCGAGGTGCCGGTGGAGAGCAGGGTCTCCGCCACGACCCGGATCTCGTTGTCCCTGCCGATCACAGGTCCCCCTTCCCGCATGTTCACCCCTTCCGGGTGGCGGTGTGCTTCCCGTTCCCGCACGTTCCTTCCCGTTCCTGCTGTCCGACGGAAAGGGCGGTGTGAATGTGATCATAATGTGGATGCGCGTCCAGGTTCCGGACACAGAGCCGACCGGGGACGCCGAGAATTTGCGGGCTCGTCACCGTTCGCCCAGCACAAGTCGTCGAGGAGAGCGCGGGGGACTGTGACTGCTCATCTAACCGGTCGTGAAAGGGAGTTGGGCGAGGTTCATGGCTGGTTGCGGGATCCCGGTGGGCCGCGTCTGGTGCTGGTGCGAGGTGAACTGGGCGTAGGGCGAACCGAGTTCATGCGTGGCGTCAGTGAACGGCTGCGCGCTGAGGGGATGTTGGTCCGCACGATGGGCTGTGTCCCGGGTGACGGCACACGGCCGTTCCTCCTCGCGCTGCGGCTGGTCATGGTGCTGGAGGAACGCCGGTCCGCGGAGGCGCTGCGGGCGGCCGGGCGGGGTGACGGGACGGCGATGGCCGGACTGCTGCGCGTCGCTCTGGCCCGGTCCGCGTCCGTGGTCCTGGTGCTGGACGACCTCCAGCACGCCGACGCCGAATCGCTTGCGCTGCTCGGCGGAACCGACTTCGCAGGGGTGCCGTCCGGGGTCCGGCTGGTGGCGTCGGTGGTGGGGCGCGGCGGGCGGGAGGCGGACAGCCCGACGTTACGGCGGTCTGGTGCCGGTGCCGGTGCCGGTGCGGCTGTGGAAGGGTTGGAGGAGGTTCGGGGAGCCCGCGCGATCGTGTTGCCCCGCCTCGGGCCGGAGCAGGTAATCGCCCTGATGGCACGGCAGTTGGGGGCGACTCCCGACACCGGTCTGGCCCGGCGCGTGCACGAACTGACACGTGGAGTGCCCGGGGCGGTCGACGCCCTGCTCGCCGCGTGGTCACGGCAAGGAGCGATCAAGGTCGCGGACGGTCACGCCTTCGTCGGGGTGCGGACGCCGACACCGGTCTTGCCGGAGAGCGACCGGTTCATGCGGGCTTTTGACGTGCTGAGCGAGCCGTGTCGTGCGGTGGCGGGGGCGCTGAGCATCCTGTGGCCGCTCGGCGAGCAGGTCGTAGAGCTGATCACGGCGTCGGTCGGACTGTCCGCCGACGAGGTCCGCGACGCTATCCGCGAGCTGATCGACGCCGAGATCGTCGAAGAGTTGACGGGGCCGGGCGGTACGGCGGGAGGCTGGACGTTCCGTGTTCCGCTGGCGGCACATGCCGTGCGTGAGCGGCTCGGGCCGCTGGAACGCAGCCGGCTCTCCGCAACCGCCGTGCGGACACTGTGGGCGGACGCGGATGCGGCGGTCCCCGCGTCCGGGGCGACACGGTCGGCGACGTCCGCGCTCGACGACGTGGACGCGGTGGTCTACCTCGCGGACCGGATCGCGGAAGCGGGGACCCTGGTCGAACGGGAGCGTGCGGTAAGGGAGTTGACGGCTGCGGCGGAGCGTCTGCATCCCGATTCCGAGGGCAGGGGAATGCTCCGGTGGTGCCGGGCGGCCGGCCATCTCGTCGAGCGTCCCGCCGACCGTGTTCCGGCGCTTCAGCGGTACGCCGTCGCCGCCTATTTCGCGGGGGACTTCCGGACCGCGCGGACCATCGCCGAGTCGATCCTGCGCGACCGTCCGGACATCCTCGGCCGACTTGAACTGCAGGAGACCGCCACCCTGTTCACGGTCGCGACGGCCAACGCCCTTGACTGGCGGGCACTTTCGCGACTGGCCACGGAACAGTGGTGGGAGGAGCTGCGGTTGCCCGTCCTGGCCGCCACCACCGGCCGGGCGCTGGCCCTGTGTCTGCTGGCGAGATGGCGTGAGGCACTGGACCTCCTGGTGCGGACGGAACCGGTATGGAGCACCGACGTCCGCGCGGCCGCCAACCCCGGTTGCTTCCGGGCCGCCGCGGAACTGGCCCTCGGTCGACCGGAGCGGTTCCGGCACTCACTGGCCCTTCCGGAAGCACCGCACATCGGCCCCGACCACGCGTACACACTGACCGTCGCCAAGTTCGACGAGTTGCTCAACGCCGGTGACCTGCACGCGGGCGAGACCCTCCTGGCGACTCAGCGCCTGGCGCCCCAACTGCTGCCCCGGCACAGCCAGTTCCTCCACCACCACCTCCGGGGCGAGTGGGACGCGGCACTGGAACCCGCGCGCTGGATGCTGGCGAACAACGGCATCCATACGGCGGCGATCGACCACTATGTCGTTCCCGCACGGACCGCCGCGATCCTGCTCGCCCGGGGCCGCGTCACCAGCGCCCGTCGCCTGATCGACAGCGTGCGCGCCGAGGGAGAGGGTCCGCCGGAGTACTCACTGGACGCCTGCGAAGCCGAGCTGCTGCGGACTCTCGGCGATCCGGCCGGCGCCGAGAAGACACTGCGGCGCGGCCTGGACGCGGCGGACGCACACGACCAGATCGCCGGAACCGATGAACTCTGGGCCGCCCTCGCCGAGTTGCTCGCGGACGCGGGACGCACGGCCGAGGCGATGAGCTGCCTGGGACGCCTGGAACGGATCTCCGACCGGATGGACACCGGAAGGACCCGGCTGAGATACCTGCTGGCGTCGGCCCAGGTGCTACGGCTGGACAGTCCCGTCACCGTCGGGGAGAACGTGCGAGAGGCCGTAGCACTGGCACGCTCGCGCAACCAGCCGTTCGAGATGGCAGTGACCTTCGTAGCCGCCGCAGACACAGGTGGCGCCCCGACCACGCTCCTGCGCGAGGCGTACGAACTCTTCGGGGAGTGCGGTGCCGTACTGGAGCGGTTCCACGCCCGGGCCGCCCTGCGCGCGGCCGGGATCGCCGTGCCCGGCCGCAGGCAAGCCACCGTCGAAAGCGAACAGTTGCTCGCGACCCTGATCGCCGAAGGCCTGACCAACCGGCAGATCGCCGCGGTCCTGCGGCTCAGCGAGGACGCGGTCGCCAACCGGCTGTCCCGGCTGTTCGCCCGCACCGGGCTGCGGTCTCGCACGGAAGTGGTCACGGCCGTCCTCACCGGGTACGGGGCTCGCCACCGGGGCGTGAGGCGGCCGGACGGGTCCGCAGGCCCATTCGTCGTCCCGATCAGGGAGGACCACGAGCACAGTCACGAGACAGGCTCCGGTGCCTGCTCGCCGAGGTAAGCGCGCTCCAGCAGACCGGGGTCCGCCGCGAGCCGCGCGGCGGACCCGCTCAACACCGTTTCGCCGTGCACCAGGACCACCGCCCGGTCCGCCACGCCGAGGGCCAGCCGGACGTGCTGCTCGACCAGCACGACCGCCGTGCCGGTGTCCTCGGCGATCCGCCGGACGACCGGCAGCAACTCCTCGACGATCACCGGCGCCAGCCCCATGCTCAACTCGTCGACGAGCAGCACCCGGGGGTCCTGGATCATGGCCCGCCCCAGCGCCAGCATCTGCTGCTCCCCACCGGAGAGCAGCCCGGCCGCGACCTTCAGCCGTTTTCCCAGCGCCGGGAAGAAGTCGAGCACCTGGTCCACACTGCTGCCCCGACGCCGCCGTGCGAGGGTCAGGTTGTCCCGCACGGTGAGCTGGGTGAACAGGGACCGGTCGTCGGGTACCAGGACCAGTCCCCGCCTGGCGACCTCACGCGCCCGCCCGCCACGGATCTCCCGCCCGCCCAGGGCGACCGCCCCGCCCAGGCGCGGCAGCAGCCCGGCGAGCGTCATCAACAGCGTTGTCTTTCCCGCCCCGTTGGGCCCCAGCAGGGCCGTGACCTCACCGGGCGGCAGCTTCAGGTCGAAGCCGCGTACCACCGGCCGGCCCTTCGTGTAGCCCGCGTCCACGCCCTCGCACGTCAGCAGTTCCCGCCCGGTCACTGGACAACCTCCCCGCGCACCTGGTCCATATCGACGTGCGTCGCACCGAGGTAGGCGGTCGTGACCCGCGGATCCGCCTTGATCTCGGCGGGAGTTCCGTCCGCGATCACCTTCCCGATGTCCAGTACCACGATGCGGTCGCACACGTCGAGCACCAGCCCCATGTCGTGGTCGATGAGCAGGACCGTCACGCCGTCGGCCCGCACGGCCCGCAGCCGGTCGCCCAGCCAGCGGCTCTCGGCGCTGTCCAGGCCGGCCGCGGGCTCGTCGAGCAGCAGCATCCGGGGGCGGCCGGCCAGGGCGCGTGCGATGGACACCAACTGCCGTCTGCCCTGGGACAGTTCACGTGCCGGCTGGTTCCGGAACCGGCTCAGGTGCAGCGTCTCGAACAGCCGGTTCCGCAGCTCCAGCCCCTGCGCGGAGCCGACATGGTCGCCGCCGTGCAGGGCGGCCGCCTCCCCGACGAGCACGTTCTCCTCCACGCTGAGGTCTTCGTAGAGCTCGATGCCCTGGAAGGTGCGTCCCAGGCCCGCCCGGCCCCGCTGGTGCGGCTTCAGCGAGGAGATCGTCCGGCCGTCGAACTCGACTGTTCCCGTACTGCGGTTGTATCCGCTGATCGCGTCGAGGAGGGTGGTCTTCCCGGCACCGTTCGGGCCGATCACGCCGACGATCTCGCCCGAGCGCACGTCGAAGGAGACCGCGTCGACGGCGACCACGCCGCCGTAGCGGACCCCGACATCGCGTACCGCGAGGAGCACCTCGCCCGGCTCGGGAACGGGTGGGCGGGAGGACGGCGCCGACTCGGCCAGGATGTCGGCGTCCTGGCCGAGGGCGGAGGGGCGGCGCTTGCGCCGAAGCCGGGCCGACAGTTCGTGCGCCGGGCCGACAAGGCCTTCCGGGTTCGTGATCACGGTGAGGACGAGACCGATGCCCATGATCACGTCGTACCACTCGCCCAGGGACAGGGCCCGGTCCAGGAGGACGGGCAGCAGGCCCCCGGCTCCCATCACCCCGGCCACGAGGCCGCCGGACAGGGCGGTGATGCCCGCCAGGTACGCGGTGGCGAACAGGCCCAGGCCTCCGATCGCGGTGAACATCTCGGCGTCGGCGACGGTCTGTTGGTAGCCCAGCAGGGCGCCCCCGAGCCCGGCGATGAACGCCCCGATCGCGAAGGCGACGATCTTCGTACGGGCGACGTCGATGCCCGCCGCCGCGGCCGACCGTTCGTTGGCACGCACGGCGAGCATCGCGGCGCCGAGCCTGCTGCGGCGCAGCCACGCCACACCCAGGCCGACGAGCAGCAGCACCACCAGACACAGCAACGCGAACGGGATGCGTGGATAGTCGTCGCCCGCTCCGATGCCCAGGTCGATCCCGAACAGGCGGGGCGAGGGCACCTTCGAGCCGCCCAGGCCGCCGTTGAGCTGGGTGTTGCGGAACCAGAAGGCCTCCAGGGCCACGGCCAGCGCGACCGTGACCACAGCCGCCGGCAGGCCACGGATCCGCAGCGCGGGCAGCCCGATCACCACCCCGATCACCGTCGCCGCCAAGGCCGCCAGCAACGGAGCGAACGGAAAGGGGACACCCCACTCGACGCTCAGCCTGCTCAGGCTGAACGCGCCGACCCCGGCCAGGGTCAGCTGAGCCAGTGAGACCTGGCCGGCGAACCCGGTGACGACCACCAGTGACAGCGAGATCACCGCCAGGGTCAGCGAGGTGATCACGGCCGCGCGGATGCTCCCGGTGGTGGCGAAGAGGACGACGACGGCCAGGGCCGTACTCACGACCGCCGGGACCAGGACGCGGTCGGGTCGCGGTGCCCGGCCCAACGCCTGCTGGATCAGCGAGCCGCGGCTGGGCAGCGGCCGGCCGCGGACTACGAGGTAGGCCAAAATGACGGCCAGCGGCACGAGTTGGGCCAGACCGGCCTGGGGCAGCCACGACCACTTCCCCTGAAGGAACTGCAGTTCCGACTGAAGCATCCCGATGACCAGACCCGCTCCCACGGCGGGGATCAGCGCGGTGAAGTTGCCGACCAGGGCTGCTGCCAGGGCCGGCACGATGAACAGGGTGTAGGAGACCGGGACCAACGGCACGATCGGGGCGATCAGGATGCCGGACAGCCCGGCGACGGCCGAGCTGAGCGCCCAGTTCGCCACCGCGATCCGCTCCGGCGACAACCCGCTGACCAGCGCGCCCTTCTCCGACTCCGCCGCCGCCCGGGCCGTGAGACCGAAGCGGGTCAGCCGGAACACCAGGGCCAGGACGACGGTCAGTACGACGATCACCGCCGCGAACCACAGCCGGTCGCCGGGGATGAGCGAACCGCCCCAGGACACCGGGTCGTTGGGCAGGATGGCCTTGACCGAAACGGCCCCCGTGCCCACCGCCGCGGCGAGCACGGCCTGGATCACCAGCATCACCCCGATCGAGGCGACGGCCTTGGCCACCGGCGGCGCGGTCCGCAGCGGCCGGAACACCAGCCCGTACAGCGCGATCCCCAACACGGCAGTCAGGGCAACGGAGATGACCATTGCCGGGAAGAGGCCGAGCGGACCGCCGAGGCCGACCTTCTTCGGCACACCGGGCAGCGGCACCAGCAACTCGCCCTGGCGCAGGAACGCGTAGGTGTACGCGCTGTACAACGCGGTCGCCCCGGTGGCGAAGTTGACGACCCCGGAACTGCGGAAGGTGAGCACGAGTGCCAGCGCGAGGGCACCGAACACCGCACCGCTTCCCAGCCCCAGCAACAGAAACACGACGTACTGGCTCATCGGCGAGACCGTCCCTTCCGGTTGCTCCGACTACCGTGCGAACAACGGGCTGGGATCGACGACCCCCATTTTGCCCAGCTTTCCGCCGGACATGGTGCCGGTGACCTCCTTCGCCGAGCAGGCCGACGGCAGCCCCGGTACCGCCTTGGAGTCACAGGTGAAGGTGATGCCGTGGCCGGCGGGCAGGACGACGTTCTTCGCCGAGTGCAGAGCCGCGGTGATCGTCTTCGACGAGACCGTGCCCGTCAGACCGTGCAGGGCGCGCACCAGACCGAGCACGCCCTGGTAGCCGATGGCCGCGTACCCCTGGGTCGGTGTGCTGGGGCTGTACTCCTTCATCACCTGGCGGTACAGCTGGGCCTCGATGTCGTCGCTCGCCACGTCGAAGCTGCTGAACACCTGGAGTCCGTCCATGCCCGGGCCCACCGCGTCGACGACCTCGGGGGCCACGCACGACTGGACGGACATCCGCGCGATGCCGGCCCCGAGCGTGCCCATCGCCTGGAGCACGGAGGTGCACACGGTCGACTCTCCGACGATGGCGACGGCGTCGGGCTTGTTCCGCAGCGCGGCACTCACCTGAGGTGACGCGTCCGGTGTGCCCGCCGCTATGGTCACGATCTGCAGGCCGACACCGGCCTTGGCGAAGACGGGCTTGCCGATGGCCTCGACACCGCTGACCGCGGCGGGCGCGTCGATCACGAAAGCGGCGACCTTCTTGTAGCCCTTCTCCTTGGCGTACGCGGCCATCGACGTCATGGTCGTCGGGAATCCTCCCGTCCAGGAGAAGGCGTTGGCGGTGGTGCCCTCGGAGTTGCTGGCGGCGATGGAGGTCGTCCAGGGAATCCCGGCCCCGGTCACGATCGGCACCATGGAGTCACCCAGGCCGCTGCTGGTCAGGACGACCGCGTCGACCTTCTGCTCGACCATCTGGTTCGCGCAGTCCCGTGCCGTCGCCGGCTCCTCCTTGGTCTTGCAGATGACCAACTCGATCGGTCTGCCGGCGATTCCGCCGAGGTTGGCGTTGGCGTACTTCATGGCCGCCTGGGCGGATTCCCTGGTCTCGGGCTGGCTGATCGCGGAGCCGCCCTCATTGGTGATGAGGCCTATCTTCACCGGCGCGCCGGTGGCTTTCGTGCCGGGGAACGAGCTCGCCAGGGCGGCCGGTACTTCCGTGCCGGCAGCGGTGGTTGAACCACCCCCGCTGCCGCCGCATCCCGCGAGCAGGACCGTGGTCGACACCAGCGCGACCGCCGCGCGCGACCGGGGTGAGGAGAGGGCTCGTCCGACCGACTCGATCATGTCTGCGTCCCAACGTGTCGGCGAGTGCCCGGCACTCGCTGCGATCAGCGACCGGCGGCGCCGTGCGGCGACGCTGCCGTCCGAGAAAGTGAGGAGAGAGCCGCGCGTGGAGGTCGAACGGCACGAGGGCCGGGCGCCGCGGCAGACCATGCCGGCCGGCGTGCCGAGGGCTTGCCGAGGACTTCACGACCGGCGACGAGACGGACCTGCTCCGACGAAGGGAGAGGGGCAGCCGATCCCCGGAAGCAGTGGCCCGCAAGGAAGAAGAGTATACGTAATTGAGGCACCCTGGAATGGGTCGTGCGCGATCTGTCCATGATGAAAGCCCCTCATTCGGCATCGCGCCTGGAATGAGGGGCCGAAATTTAGAGGCGGTCCGGTCAGTGATCGCGATGGATCCAGCCCGCGTCGTGCCAGTAGGTCTCAAGGTTCTCCATCGGCTCGGGCCAGGTCTCGACGTAGGTGACGCCCTCCGGTCCGGCCGTCATGAGGTAGGGGGTCCCCGCCTCGCTGATCCAGAACTCGCCCGGACCGACAGTCCGGCTGCCCTCCTCCCCGTCCTTGCCCCAGGTGACATGGAACGCGCCGCCGAAGACGATGATCAACTCGTCGAGGTTGTGATGGTGGCGGGGGACCGCGAAGTTCGGCGCGCACCGCAGGCCGTTCAGGTTGAACGACGGGTCCACCTTCGTCGACCACCACATGTTCCCTTTGAAGGTCTGCTCCATGTCGACCGGAGCGTCGGCCAGGAGACCGCCCTCGTGCCACAGATACGTGGGAGCGGACTGGTCGACCGGCAGCTCGATCCAGCCCTCGTCCGACAGCAGATTGAAGAACTCGATTCCCATGCCCCGATAGTGGGGACCGGGCCGGGACGTGTCATGCGTGAATCCCGATGAGCGGAACCTCTCGACGACACGGTGTCCGGCCGTGCGTACCGTCGCCGCGTGACTCTTACATTCGGTGATCTGGTGGAAGACGCGGACTGGGTTCCGATGGGCCTGGAGCAGCAGGGCCATCCCCAGTACTTCTGGAACGACGGCGGCCTGCTGCGGGACGCGCCCGTGGACTTCGCGGCGACGTTCGACGGGGCGATGTGGGTGACCACCAAGCCGATCGAGGTGGCGCGCTTCAACCGCAACCCGCTGCGCGTGCGCCCGGACTTCACGGTGCCCCGGCACCATCACAACGTCGACGAGATGCTGTTCGTCTTCGCCGGCGAATACCACATCGAGCACTACGAGTCGGGCGAGCCGCAGACCGTGCGGGTCGGCCCGGGGGACATCTTCCTCAGCCGGGCCGGCACGCCGTACACGATGACGGCGGGGCCCGAGGGTGTCACCTACATCGAGACCTGGCCGAAGCCGGTGCGGGAGCTGGAGACGCACTGGCACGACGTCGGCTGGGTCCGGCGGTAGGGCCTCGACACGATCGTGTCCCGGCCCCTGGGGGCCGGGACACGGATCGGACGGGTCAGTCGGTCCAGAGGTACCGGTCGGCGACCCGGTGGTGGTTGTAGACGGTCATCTCCTGCTCCTCGCTCAGCCGGTGGCCGTCGAAGCTGGGGGAGTGCATGCCCACGGTCACCTCCTTGGCGTTCGTCAGGTCCTGGGTGAAGATCTCGCCCAGGTCGGCCTCACGGAAGTCCTCGAAGAACTGGGGCTGGAAGTCCCGCTTCTTGTCGTAGTCGGCGACGGGGACCTGGTCCAGGCTGAAGATCTCGAACAGGCAGCTGTCCGGGTCCAGGCCGTCGGGCCGCGCCCGGTAGCCGAAGACCGAACCCTGGTTGGGCAGCAGGATCGTGTTCGGGAACACGTTCCACGCCGTACCGGCCTCCGCCCACTGCTGGGGCGTGATGTCCGGCCAGTCGTAGCCCTCCGCGAGCGACAACTCCTTGTACAGCTGGAGGTAGTACTGACCGGCGGTCATCCCCTCCGGCACCTCCGCCGTCTTCAGCGCCTCGGCGGCCCGCCAGCTCCGCTCGTTCTCCAGGCCCCGCATGTCGTCGGCGATGTACTGCACGCTCAGCGCCACGCTGAGCCGTTCGTCGGTGACGCCTCCCGTGCCCCGGTTGGCCGGGTCCTTGGCGGTGTCCTTCTTCTTCGGGCCGACGCTCGAATAGTGGGCGTGCCGCTCGTACACCGTCGTGGGAGCCCACATCCGGTTCTCGAGTTCCTTCATCGAGGCGATGTTCGTGTTCGACTTGTCGAAGCGGTAGAGCTGCGGATGCGTTCCCGCCACGTGATAGGCCTCGAGGAATCCGTCCAGCGCGGTCTTCCAGTTGCACGGCAGCAGCACGCTCTTGTGCCATCGGTAGCGCATGTTCTCGAACTGGAACGGCGCGAAGATCCGCGGGATCGGGTCGAGATATTCGAGGAGCGGCTTCGCGTCCGGGTCCATGTTGATGAACACGAACCCGCCCCACTGCTCCGCCCGCACCTGCACCAGACCGAGGTCGTCGTCCGAGCGCGGCACGAACTCCTCACGGTCGAGCACCAGCCTGATCGAACCGTCCAGGTTCCAACGCCAGCCGTGGAAGGGGCAGATGAGCGAGCCGACCCGCCCCCGGCCCCGCGCCAGCCGGGTACCGCGATGCCGGCACGCGTTGAAGTAGGCGCGGATCGAGTCCTTGCCCTCCCGCACGATCAGGATCGAATGACCACCGATCTCGTACTCGACGAAACACCCGACACCCGGCAGTTCTTCAAGGCGGCAGGCCAGCAACCACGTGCGCGTGAACACCTTTTCCAGTTCCAGCTTGAGGAACTCGGCATCCAGATAACGGCCCTTGGGCACGAACGCACGCGAAAGCCGGTACTTCTCCGGCACCTTCTCGGCGGGCACATCGCCCTCGAACCAGGGCACTCGACGGTCCACTCGGGGCTCAACCACTGCAGACACCGACAACCACTCCTCCACTCGACATGCGGGTACGGCTCCAGGCGGCCGCAAGGTGAGGTCAGCCGGCGTCGGGGCCGGCGACCTCGGTCCCGTCGGCGCGCCGCACCACGTGGATGCAGTTGCCCGGGCACTCGTCGGCGGCGTCGATCACGTCGAGACGCAGCCGGTCCGCCACATCGGCCTGCGCGCCCTCGGGCGTCAGCAGTTCGCCGTCCTCGCCGTTCTTGACGTAGGCCAGTCCGTCGTCGCCGAACTCGAAGACATCGGGGGCGTACTGGGTGCACAGACCGTCACCCGTGCACAGTTTCTGATCGATCCACACCCGCACCTCATCGCTCACGCGTGTCACCCTCCTCGTCCCCATGGACGCCGTGCCGTCATCGCGGTGGCGGTGAGAACGACTCTCCACTCGGCGTCCGGGGTCGTCCACCGGCCGTCCCATCAGCCGGGACCTGCGCCAACAGCCCTGCTCGGACCGGCCCTACACTCGGCCGGCCGCCCCCGCCGAGCCGTGCCCATCGCCGTGCCGCCCTCATCCGTGCGCCACGGCGGGACGGAACCGCAGGCGGCACGCCCCGATCCACTCTCCCCAGGAGGCCGGCCCGTGGCCGAGACCGTGACCACAGACATCCTCATCGTCGGCGCCGGCCCGATCGGGCTCTACGGCGCCTACTGCGCGGGCTTCCGCGGACTGCGGACCGTCCTGGTCGACGCGTTGCCGCAGTGCGGCGGCCAGATCACCGCGCTCTACCCGGAGAAGGAGATCCGCGACATCGCGGCCGTCCCCGGTACGCGTGGCCGTGACGTCGTCACCGCTCTCAAGGACCAGGCCGACGCGTTCGACCCGGCCTACCTCCTGGGCCGCCAGGCCGTCGATCTCACCCACTCGCCCGAGGGACGCCCCCAGGTCACCCTCTCCGACGGCATCACGGTCGACGCCGGAGCGGTCGTACTGACCGCCGGGATCGGCACGTTCACCCCGCGCACCCTCCCGGCGGGGGAGGAGTTCCTGGGGCGCGGGCTGAGCTACTTCGTCCCGGACCCGGCCGAGCACGCCGACCGTGACGTCCTCGTCGTCGGCGGCGGGGACAGCGCCGTCGACTGGGCCCTCGCCCTGCACCCGATCGCCCGCTCGGTGACCCTCGTGCACCGGCGCGGCACGTTCCGGGCCCACGCGGCGAGCGTGCGCGAACTGCGCGCCCGCGGAGTCGACATCGTCACCAACGCGCAGGTGGCGACCCTGGTCGGCGACGATCTGCTGCGCCAAGCGCACCTGCGGGTCGACGGGGAGGACGAGCCCCGGGTGGTGAAGGTGGACGCGGTCGTGGCCGCGCTCGGCTTCATCAGCAACCTCGGACCATTGGCCGACTGGGGCGTCGAACTGGAGCGGCGCACGATCGTCGTCGACACGAGGATGCGCACCACGGTCGACCGGGTCTACGCGGCCGGCGACGTCACCGCGTACCCCGGCAAGGTCCGTCTGATGTCCGTCGGCTTCGGCGAGGTGGCGACCGCCGTCAACAACGCCGCCGTCGCCCTGGACCCCGCGCTGTCCCTGTTCCCCGGTCACTCGACCGAGTCCGCCTGAACGCCCGGGTCCCTCTCGAAGAGGCTTTCTCCGAGAGGGAGTTGAGGAGCGTTGGACCTACCGGCTCGCGTCGGCCATGTCGACGACGGCGATGTAGGAGAACGCCATCGACGAACCCACGGGACCGCCCGCGCCCGGGTAGATCCGGCCGGACATCGGCGCCATCGTGTTCCCCGACGCGTACAGACCGGAGATCACCGAACCGTCGGGCCGCAGCACGCGCGCGTGCTCGTCCGTCTTCAGGCCCCCCTTGGTCCCCAGGTCGGACAGCACGATCGTGGCCGCGTAGAACGGCGGCTTGTCGATCACACCCAGGCAGGGGTTGGGCCCGTCGGTGTGGGTCCCCGCCATGTGCGTGATCATCAGGTCCCAGGGATCCTCACCCCGGCCGAACTGCTCGTCCTTGCCGTTGCGGGCGTACCCGTTGAACTGCTCGACGCTCTCCGTCAGCGCGCCCTTGGGCAGGCCGATCAGCTCCGCCAGTTCCTCCAGCGTGTCGGCCCGCTTCAGCACACCGGCGGCGAGGAACTTCTCCACGTCGAACCAGCCGGGCACCTGCGGTGCGACCGGCAGCCCCGCGAACGCCCGCTTGTTGTCGAGCTGGCGCTGGTCGAACACCCAGTGCGTGGGCAGGTGCGACACGTGCGAGGACCGGTGCGCCCTGAGCATCTCGTGACCGGCGCGGTCGTAGGGGAGACGTTCGTTGAGGTAGCGCTGTCCGGCGGCATTGACCCAGATGCCGCTCCACACCGACGTGTAGAACACCGGGCGCGTGTCGGGTACGACGAGGCCCGGCGCGAACCACGACTCGTCGAGCAGGTCCGTCGCGGCGCCGATGTCGATGCCCGCGGTGAGGGCGTCGCCGGTGTTGCCTTCGCAGCCCTGGGTCCACTCGTCGGTGACTCCGGGCTGGAACTGCTGACGCAGCGCGCCGTTCCGCTCGTAGCCGCCGGCGGCGAGCAGGACGCCCCGTCCGGCACGGAAGGTCACCGGCTCGCCCTCGCTCAGAGCCTCGACCCCGACGACCGCGCCGTCCTCGACGAGCAGGCGCTTCAGCGCGGTGTTCGTGCGCACGGTGCCGTTGCCGGTCTCCATGAACGCAAGCAGGGCGCGGCCGATGAGGGCCTGCCCGCCGATCATCTCCGCCGGGACCCCCACTCCCCAGCGCTCCGTCCACAGCGGCCTGCGCACCAGCGGTTCCAGGTCGCCTAGTTCGGACCGGTCGAGGTTCTCGGGGAAGATCGTGCGGCCCTGGGGCAGACTCCCGGGGCGCCCCGCGAAGTAGTCGGGCACGCCCTGCCAGAAGAAGCGGCCGAACCGCGGGTTCTTCTCCAACTCGTCGATCAGGGTGGGACCGGCCTGGAGGAATGCCTCCCGCAGCGCGGCCGGTGAGTCGTCGCCAACGATCGCGTCGAGGTAGGGGCGGGCGACGTCGGGGCCGTCCTCCACACCGGCCCTCAGCTCGGCCGCGTTGCCGGGCAGCCAGATCCCGGCGCCCGAATAGGCCGTGGTCCCGCCGACGTACTCCGTCTTCTCGATCACCAGCGTGCGCAGCCCACGGGAGGCCGCGGCGTACGCGCCGACCAGCCCCGCGCCCGAGCCGACGACGATGACGTCGTAGGAATCAGCTGTGCCTTCGCCGCTCATGAGGGTCCCTCTCGTGAAGTGTCGGGCATCGCGCGCATGCTCAGTGCCGGGCCGCGTTCGACGCCGCCTCAAGGTGCGCGAACCCCCGGGCGGCCTCCTCGTCGAGCTCCATGACCTCGACGAAGTGCCCCAACTCGGCCGTCATGTCGAGGTATCCGAACCGGATGGCACCGCTGTCCCCGTACTGCTTCCACGACCTGCCGCTCGCGGCGACGATCGCGGACGCCTCGTCGAAGTCGTCGACGCGGAAGCCCAGATGATGCAGCGTCGCCGGCTCCCCGGGCCTGACGGCGCCGCGATAGAGGTCGACCATGCCGCCGACCGGGCGGATGATCTCCAGGTTGGTCGGACCGGCGTTGACCAGGGCGACGTCGATGACCCACTCGTCGGCGGGCACCCCGTCCACCACGACGAAGGTGCCGCGCGGGTCGTCGGCACCGGTGGGCGGCAGACCGCCGCCGAGCGAGGACTTGAAGTGCTTGACGCACTCGACCGTCCCCAGCCTCGACTCCAGGAACGCGGCCGCGGCGTCGATGTCGTCGGTCACGTATCCGAGCTGCATGAAGTTGCGGAAGAGGTCACTCAACGATCGCACTCGGCACCCCCTTGTCCTGATCGGGCCGATGGGCCACGGGGAACGACTGTCCCGCCGCCCTTGGCGGTCGTCCATCGCGTGTCCCACCAGACGGAATCGGCCGCGTGGGCACGGCTGCGGAGTGGCACGCTGCGGCGATGACCACATCGAGTGCGGGGGCGGTGCCGGTGACCGTGGACCGGGCGGCGATCGAGCACCGGGTGATCACGATGCGCAAGTCGGTCGTCCAACTCGACTCGCTCGGACGGCTGGACAGCGCGCGCCTGGCGGACGACCCGGGCACCGGACTGGCCGTCGAGCGCGTGCTGGCCCTTCTCAACGACCTCGCCTTCGCCATCAACCGGCATGTCTGCGAAGGGGAGTTGGGCGAAGCGCCGCCGCAGACACCCGCCGCCTCGTTCGGCGTGGCCGAGCGGGCCGGGCTGATCGACGCCGAACTGGCGGCCGCCCTCGCGCCGGAGGACGGACCGCACCACGTCCTGGTGCAGCTGTGTCTGGACGCGGAACCCGAGGAGGTCGCCGCCGTCGTGGCCGCCGCGCGGTCCGGCTACCGGGAGTACGTGCGGCAGGTCACCGACTGGATCAGCGCGGGCACGCCCGGCCGGGCGGTATGAAGGTTCAAACGGCGGTGACTAAAGTGCGACCATGACCACGACGCCACGCTGGCTGGATGCCGAGGAGATGCGGGCCTGGCTCGCCTACGTCGAGTTCTCCACGCTCCTGTCCGACCACCTGAACCGTCAGCTGCGGCGCGACGCGGGAATGACGCACGCCGACTACATCCTGCTGGCGCACCTCTCCTCGATTCCGCAGGGCAGGCTGACCATGTCGGAGCTGGCCGAGCGCCTCAAGATCACCCGCAGCCGGCTGACCCACGCCGTGACCCGCCTCCAGGAGGCCGGCTACCTGGACCGCCACGAGGACCCCGAGAACCGGCGCAGCCAACTCGCCGTGCTCACCGCACAAGGACGCGAGTTCCTGGAACGCGCGGCCCCCGGCCACGTCGAGGCCGTCCGCCGCGCCGTCTTCGACGCGCTCACACCCGAGCAGGTACGCCAGTTCGCGGAGATCGGCGAGGCCATCAACGCGGCGCTCCATCGCGAGGAGGACGCCGGGGACGACCAGGAGTCGTTGCCGTGGCGTCGACGATAGGGCGGCTGTGAACTCGGGCCGCTAGCCAACCAGTTCACGCACGAGCCCGGCCACCTGCTCCGTCTCGATCAGAAACCCGTCGTGCCCGTACGGCGACTCGATCACCCGGGGACGGTCCGCGGCCGGGATCCCCGCCGCCAACTCGGCCTGCTGGTACGGCGGATAGAGCCGGTCGGAGTCGACCCCGGCGACCAGGGTGCGGGCCGTCACCCGGCGCAGCGCGGCACGCGTGCCACCCCTTTCGCGGCCGACGTCGTGACTGTTCATGGCCTCGGAGAGGGTGACATAGCTGCCCGCGTCGAAACGGCGCACCAACTTGGCGGCGTGATGGTCGAGATACGACTCGACCTGGTACCGGCCGCCGTTCCACGGTTCCTCGGATCCCTGTGCCGCACGCCCGAAGCGGACCGCCAACTCCGGCTCGCTGCGGTAGGTGACATGAGCCAGTCGCCGGGCGAGCCCGAGTCCGGCGTGCGGACCCCGGCCGGTGTCGTGATAGTCGCCGCCGTACCAGTGCGGGTCCGAACGGACGGCGTGGAGCTGGACGTTGGCCCACGCGATCTGTTCGGCGCTCGCCGCGGCGGTCGTGGCGAGCAGCAGCAGCGCCCCCGTCCGCTCCGGATACATCACGGCCCACTCCAGCGCCCGCATCCCACCCATGGACCCACCGACCACCAACGCCCAACGCTCGACGCCGAGTTCATCCGCGAGACCGGCTTCTACGGCGACCTGGTCGCGCTGTGTCAGAAACGGGAAGCCCCCGCCCCACCGCCGCCCGCCCGGGCGGAGCGAGGAGGGCCCGGTGCTGCCCTGGCAGCCGCCGAGGACGTTCGGCGCGACGACGAACCACCGTTCCGTGTCGAGGACTTGGCCGGGGCCGACGAGCGCGTCCCACCAGCCGGCGGTGGGGTGCCCCGGCCCGGCGGGCCCGGCGACGTGGCTGTCGCCGGTGAGCGCGTGCAGCACCAGCACGGCGTTCGAGCGGTCGGGTGCGAGACGTCCCCAGGTCTCGAACGCCAGCCGTACGCCGGGCAGTTCACCGCCCGCTTCCAGCGCGAGGGGCTTCTCCCGGGTGTGCCACTGGCGGCGCCCGGGCGGGTCCCCCTCCCGCCAGGCCCCGGAAGCCGGCGGGAGGAGGACCGGTGACGGCGTCGGTACGGTGCTCAGGACGCGCCCTTGGCCGCGCGGAACCCGGCCTCCAGGTCGGCCTTCAGATCGGCGAGGTTCTCGATGCCGACCGACAGCCGCACCAGCCCCGGCGAGGTGCCGGTCGCCGCCAACTGGGCCTCGTCCAGCTGACTGTGGGTCGTCGACGCGGGGTGGATGATGAGGCTGCGTACGTCACCGATGTTGGCGAGATGACTGAAGAGTTCCACGGCGTCCACGAACCGCTTGCCGGCCTCGACGCCGTCCCGCAGTTCGAAGGCCAGCACCGCACCGGCACCGCGCGGAAGATAGCGCTGCCCCGCCTCGTACCAGCGGTTGGACTCGAGTCCCGGGTAGTGGACGGCGGCCACTTCGTCGCGCTGCTCCAACCACTCGGCCAGGGCCTGCGCGTTGGACGAGTGCCGCTCGATGCGCAGGCTCAGTGTCTCCACGCCCTGGAGGAGCAGGAACGCGGAGTGCGGCGAGATCGCCGGGCCCAGGTCGCGCAGCAACTGCACGCGCAGCTTGATGGCGAAGGCGCCCGGGCCGAGCGCCGGCCAGTAGCGCAGGCCGTGGTAACTCGGGTCCGGCTCGTTGAAGTCGGGGAAGCGGTCGGCGTGTGCGCCGAAGTCGAAGGTGCCGCCGTCGACCACGACACCGCCGATCGTGGTGCCGTGCCCGCCGAGGAACTTCGTCGCCGAGTGGACGACGATGTCGGCGCCGTGCTCAATCGGGCGCAGGAGGTAGGGAGTTGGCACGGTGTTGTCGACGATCAGCGGGACGCCCGCCTCGTGGGCGACGTCCGCCACGCCTCGCACGTCGAGGACGTTGCCGCGCGGGTTGCCGAGTGTCTCGGCGAACAGGGCCTTCGTGTTCGGCTGGATCGCGGCCCGCCACGCCTCGGCGTCGTCCGGGTCGTCGACGAACGACACCTCGATGCCGAACTTCGGCAGCGTGTGCCGGAAGAGGTTGTACGTCCCGCCGTAGAGCGACGTACTGGAGACGAGATGGTCGCCCGCGGACGCCAGCGTCAGGATGGCGAGGGTCTCGGCGGCCTGCCCGGAGGCGAGGGCGACCGCGGCGACTCCGCCTTCGAGGGCGGCGACGCGCTGCTCGAAGACGTCCTGGGTGGGGTTGTGGATCCGGGTGTAGATGTTGCCGGGCTCCGACAGCGAGAACAGGTCCGCCGCGTGCTGGGTGTCGCGGAAGACGAACGAGCTGGTCTGGTAGATCGGCGTCGCCCGCGCCCCGGTCGTCGGGTCCGGTGCGGCACCGGCGTGGATCTGCTTGGTCTCGAACGACCAGGCCGAGGTGTCGGGGCCTGCGGGCTCGTCCTCGGGGGTGTGACCCGCGGCGACGGAGTCGATGGGCTGGCTCATGGTTCTGGTTCTCCCTTGTGCGGAGCGTGCGGGGTGCGGGCGTGCGTGAGGAGACCGCGGGCCCGCCTTCCGGACCGGAGAAGGGCAGCACGGAAGACGGCGCGGCGCGGTGGTTGAGGAGAGGGATCGATTGCCGGAGCGGAGCGTCAGCTCTCGGCGGAACACCCCGTGCTGGTGACACGCACGTAGTCGACGTGGCGGCGGGTCACGAGCACGGTCATACCGTGAGAGAACCACAGCCGGTGCCGAAGAACCAGCGTGACGTGGGGAGTTGAAACACGACTGCCACAACCACGCCGGCCCCCGCTGCCGTTCACCCCGTCGACGCGAGCACCGCCGTACGGCCGCCCAGCGCACGCGAGAAGTGATCCGTGACCTGCTCCAGCGCCGTCGCGGTGGCGGACGCGACGGTCAGCGTGCCGTCCTCGCCGACCGTGATGTCCTTGTCGAGCGTGAACCAGCCCGGCACGATGTGCGAGGGCCCCATGGAGCTCAGCACCGGCCTCAACGCGTAGTCGATCGCCAGGACATGGGCCGTACTGCCACCCGTGGCCAGCGGCAGCACCGTCTTCCCGGTCAGCGCGTACTGCGGGAGCAGATCGAGGAGCGCCTTCAACAGGCCGGAGTACGAGGCCTTGTAGACCGGCGTACCGATCACCACCCCGTCCGCCTGCTCGAACAGCGCCGTGGCGGCGGCGATCGCCGGATGCCCGAAGTCGGCGCCCAGCAACGCCTGCGCGGGCAGCGTGCGCACCTCCAGCGGGGTCACGTCATGGCCCTGGAGACGCAGCCGGTCGTCCAGGTGACGCAGGAGGCGGGTCGTGCGGGAGGTGGGGGAGGGGCTGCCGGAGACGGACAGGATGGAGGCCATGACGGGACCTTTCGAGGTCGGGTTCAGACGGAGTACCGGGTGGGCGTCGGCGTGCTCACCAGGCGCTCGACCGCACCGTGATCAGCGGCCGCAATTCGTTGCGCACGTTCTCCAGGAAGGTGACGACCTCGGCGGCCACCGAACGGTGCTGAAGGTCGTTGAGGACGTCGTGGTGAGCGCCGTGCACGACCGAAAGCCGGGCGCTGGGACGGGACTTGGCGGTGTGCGCGAGCGCCTCGTGATCGGCGAGCGGATCGGCGTCACCGACGAGAAGCAGAGTCGGTACGGCGGCCTCGCTGGCGTAGGCGGCGGCGAGCACGGCCTCCGGTACGGCGTCGTCGAGCGAGCCGCGCCGCACCTCGGGGTCCTGGGTGAGGGCGCCCCGGTGGGCGGGGCACGAGGTGCGGACGTCGAGTTCCTCGTCCCAGGTGCCGGCGGTGGCAGCGGTGCCGGGGGCCCGGCCGGGAAGGCCCGCGAGGACCACGGCGTCGGGCTGACCGTCGGATTCCGTGCCGAGCAGCGCGGCTACGGCGGCGGCGCCCGCGTCGGCACCGACGAGGACGAGGGGCCGTACGACACCGTCGTCCACGGCAGTGTCCTCGGCGGCTTCGGAGAGGCGGGCGGCGAGGGCGGTCAGGTCCTCGGTGGCGAGGTCCGGGGCGTCGATCACGCGGACCCGGTAGGCGTCGGCGGCGAGCCGTTTGCCGAAGCGGGCGTAGGTCGACCGGGTCTCGCCACGGCCGGGAACGACGAGGACCGTGCCCCGGACGCGCAGGCCCTCGGGGCCGAAATAGTCGCTGTACTGGGTCATTTCACTCCTGCGGATACGGGCGCCGTCGCGGACGCGGGCTTCCAGCCCAGCGCGGGTGCCACCTCGGTCGCGATGAGTTCGAGGGCACGGACGGCGGCGTCGTGGTCGGGGACGGCGGGGTTGAACTGGGTGATCAGGTCGGTCGCGACGGGCAGTACCTTCTCCTGCCCGAGCGCCGCGACGATCTCCTCGGGATGGCCGTAGAAGGAGTGGAAGCGGCGCAACGCCTCTTCCTGGTCAAGGCCCTTGGGGAACGCGCCGTGCTCCGCCATGCGCAGCGCCGCCCGGTGGACGTCGTCACCGATCGCCGCGAGCGCCGTCCGCCGGTCCTTGGCCGGGAACACGAACCGGGACAGGCCGATGCGGGGGCGGCGCGGCACCTCCCAGGCGGCCAAGTAGGCGTCGGCCCACGGGCGTTGGACCTCGTCGGTGGGAGCGTCGAAGCCGTAGGCCGCCCGGTTGAGCAGCAGATTCGAACCGCGCCGCGCTGCGTACGCGGCACCCTGTTCGCTGAACACCCCCTGCCAGACACGGTCGTTGAAGTCGCCGGGCCGGGGCTGGATGCGGAAGCCGGGCGTGCCGACCTCGCTGTGGTCGAGCGCCTGGCGGACGATGTCGAGGTTCTCGCTGGTGAGTTCGCGCTTGCGGGCGACGTCCTTGCCGAACGCGGCGTACTCCACCGCGCTGGATCCGCTGCCCACGCCGAACTCCACGCGGCCCCCGCTGAGTGTGTCGACGGTGGCGATGTCCTCGGCGAGCCGGACCGGATCCTCCAGCGGAAGGACGGTGATGGCGGTGCCGAGCCGGATGCGGGTCGTGCGGGCTGCCGCGTGGGCCAGGAAGGTCCACGGCGAGGACAGGCCGCCGCCCCCGAGGGGGACGTGGTGCTGCGCGACCCAGCCGACGTCGAAGCCCAACTCGTCGGCCACGACGAAGAGTTCCTGGGCGTTGCGGTAGGTGCGGGCGATGTCGTCGTCGCGGCCCTGGACGTGGGTGAGGAAACCGAGCCGGAAGCGTGGTCTCTCGCTCGTCATGGCGTGCCGGCCTTTTCAGTCGTTCACGAGCTGGCGCTCGCGGGAGTGGCGGTTGGCCGGGATCGGGAGGCCGAGGTTGCCGCGCAGGGTGTCGGACGTGTACTCGGTGCGGAACAGGCCGCGCTTCTGCAGGAGCGGGACGACGCTGTCGACGAAGTAGTTCAGCTCCTCCTCGGTGCGGAAGGCGAGGTTGAAGCCGTCCAGGGCGCGTGCGTCGAACCACTGCTGGACGGTGTCGGCCACGGTCCGCGGGTCCCCGACGAACGGCGACTGGCGGAACTGGTTGACGGACTCGACCACTTGACGCAGCGTCAGGCCCTCGTCCTTGGCCCGCGCGATGAGCTGCGTGGCACCTGTGCGCCCGCCCTTCTCGGCGAGGTGGGCGACGTCCGGGAACGGCGCGTCCAGGTCGTGCACGCTGAAGTCGTACGCCCCGAAGGAACGGCCCAGCAGCGCCAGGTTGCGGCCGAAGTCGTCGTCCTCCTCGAAGATCTCCCGTTCGCGACGGCGGGCCGCTTCGTCGGTGGCGGCGACGACCGGGCCGCCGTGGATGAGGATCTTGACGTGCTCGGGGTCGCGTCCGTAGGCGGCGGCGCGCTTCTTGACGTCGGCGTAGTAGTCGCGCGCCGACTCCAGAGTGCCCCCGGGCGCGAAGATGCCCTCGGCGACCTGCGCCGCGAGATCTCGGCCCTCCTCGGACACGCCGGCCTGGAAGATCACCGGCTGGCCCTGCGGGGAGCGGGAGAGGTTCAGCGGGCCCGCGATCTTGAAGTGCTCGCCCGCGTGGTCGAGTTCGTGCAGCTTGGCCGGGTCGAGGAACACGCCCCGCTCGACGTCGGCCGGGAACGCGTCGTCCTCGTATGAGTCCCACAGCCCCCGTGCGACCTGCACGAACTCCAGGGCACGGCCGTAACGGGTGGCGTAGTCGAGGTGCTCGTCGAGCCCGAAGTTCCGCGCCGTGCCGGTGTCGAAGCTCGTCACCACGTTCCAGCCGGCCCGCCCGCCGCTGATGTGGTCGAGCGAGGCGAAGCGGCGCGCGAGGTTGAAGGGCGAGTTGTACGTCGAACTCGCTGTGCCCACCAGGCCGAGGTGCTTGGTGTGGGTCGCCACGGCCGACAACAGGGTCAGTGGTTCCAGGCGGTTGAGGTAGTGCGCCGGGTAGGTGGAGTTGATGAACTGGCTGTCGACGATGAACAGGGCGTCGAACAGGGCGTGTTCGGCCGCTTGGGCCAGCCGGATGTAGTAGTTGATGTCGATGCTGGCGTTCTTCGCGACGCGCGGGTCCTTCCACAGACCGTGCTGGCCGGGGCCGCCCACGCCGTAGGGGTGCAGGGCGAGGTGGAGCGTGCGGGACATGGCTGTTCCTTTGCGGTGAGGGGGAGTTGAGGGTGTGTCAGGCGTGCAGGAGGGCGCGCTGGGCCTCGCGTTCGGTCCGGTCGGCCGCCGCGCTGTGCAGGGTGGGCGCGGAGCGGACGAGCAGGCGCGTGTAGGGGTGCTGGGGCTGGTTGATGACGTCGGCGGTGGCGCCGACCTCGACCAACTCGCCCTGGTACAGCACCCCGATGCGGTCGGCGACCCCGGCGACGGAGCCGAGGTCGTGCGAGATGAAGACAAGGGCCACTCCGTCGGCGCGGAGTTCCTTGAGGATCTGGAGGATCTGCACACGGTTGGCGGAGTCGAGCGCGCTGACCGGCTCGTCCAGGATGACGAGACGCGGTTCGGTCACCAACGCCCTTGCCACCGCGACGCGTTGACGCTGACCGCCGGACAACTCGCCCGGCAGCCGGTCGAGCAGGTCGGGGGAGAGCCGTACCCGATCGAGGAACGCGTGCACCCGCTCCGCCGCCTCCTGCCGTGACACGCCCTGGATGAGGAGGGGTTCGGCGAGCGACGCCTCGACCGTCACATCCGGGTCGAGACTGCGCAGCGGGTCCTGGAAGACGTACTGGATGACTCCGCGCCGCCGCAGCGCGCGCCACTGCCGATGGCCGTAACCGCCGACTTCCTCGCCGTCGATCACGATCGACCCGCCCGAGGCGCGCACGAGACCGAGCGCAGCCCGCGCGAGCGTCGACTTGCCCGAACCGGTCTCGCCGATGATGCCGACGGTCTCGCCCGGGGCGATGCTGAGGGAGACCCGGTTCAGGACCTGACGGCGGCGCCGGCGGAGGCCGTAGTGGACCTCCAAGTCGGTGATGTCCAGGACGGGTCGGGCGGCCTGCGACGCCGGGCTGTCGATGCTCACGCGTCCTCCTCCACGGCGTCTGCGGGCTCGGCGGCGAGGAACTTGTCCAGGCCGTACTGCTCGTGCTCGGCGATCAGCAGCCGGGTGTATTCGTGTTGCGGGTTGTGCAACACCTCGTGGGTCGGGCCCTGTTCGACCACCTCGCCCTGCCGCATGACGAGCACCTCGTCGCAGAGTTGGGCGACGACGGCCAGGTCGTGGGAGACCAGGACGAGCGCGAGGCCGGTGCGCTCGCGCAGGTCGGCCAGCAGGTCGAGGATCTCTGCCTGGACGGTGACGTCGAGCGCGGTCGTGGCCTCGTCGGCGATGAGGATGCGCGGGTCGGCGGCGATCGCGGCCGCGATGAGGACGCGTTGGAGCATGCCGCCGGAGAGCTCGTAGGTGTACTGGATGTAGACCAGCTCCGGGTCGCGCAGGTGGACCGTGTGGAGGAGCTCGATCGCTCCCTGGCGTGCCTCGCGCCGCTTCAGGCCCTTCTTGACCCGGAGCACCTCGGCGATCTGTGCGCCGACGCGGATCGAGGGGTTGAGATACGACGCCGGGTCCTGGAAGACCGCGCTGATCGTGGCGCCGCGCAGGGCCGTCCACTGGGCCGACGAGAGGCCGGAGATGTCCTGGCCGTCGATCTCGATCGAGCCGCCGGTCACCTCGAAGTGGGAGGGCAGGATGCCCAGCGTGGCCCGGCAGGTGAGGGTCTTGCCGCTGCCGGACTCGCCGACGATGCCGACGGTCCTGCCGGGGGTCAGCGTGAAGGTGACGCCGTGGACGATCTCCTGGCCGGCGGCCCGGTCGCCGATGCGGACGTCGCGCACGGACAGGACGGGTGTCGACGGCGCCGCCGACGGGCGGACAGGTTCCGGCGCACCCGGGGCAGCGGGTTGGGCCAGGACCTTCGTGGAGAGACTGGCCATCACGCACCTCCGGCGTGAACGTGAGCGGCGTCGGTGTCGATGGTGCCGGCGAGCCGATTGGCGCGCGCCTTGCGGTTGTTGACGAGGGCGCGGCCCGCCTCGCCGGAGACGTCGCGGATCGCGTCGGCGAGGAGGTTGCAGGCCCAGACGGTGACCATGATCAGCAGAGCCGGGACCACCGGCGCCCACGGCTTCTGCGTGAGGTAGCCGAGGTCCGAGGCGAGCAGCCCGCCCCAGGTGGGCGCGGGCGGCTGGACGCCGATCCCCAGAAAGGTCAGCGTCGAGACGATGACGAAGCCGACGCCGATGGTCTGGGCGAGCGCGACCGCGATCGGCGGCAGCACCTTGACCCAGACGTGCCGGCGTACGACCCACCCGATCGATGCCCCGGAGATCAACGCGGCCTCCACGTACGGCGATCGGGCCACCGCCAGCGTGGCGGCACGGGCCACCCGGTAGAACAACGGGGACACCAGCACGCCCGTGACCAGCATCGCCTGCGTGATCCCGTTGCCGAGCAGCGCGACCACGGCGACGGCGAAGAGGAGAAACGGCAGAGCGACCAGTGTGTCGGTGAGCCGGAGGGTGACCCACTCGAAGACCCGGCCGAAGTAGACCGACAGGATGCCGGGGATCGCCCCGACTCCCAGTGCGGTGAGGGCGACTTCGAGCGAGCCGAGCACGCTGACCCGGGAGCCGTCGAGCAGTCGACTCAGGACATCGCGGCCGAGGTAGTCGGTGCCGAGCCAGTGCGCGCCCGACGCGTCGGCGAGGGTGTCGGTGCTGGTGGCCAGCGGGTTGTCGGGTGCGATGAACGGCCCGAGGACGGCGAGCAGGGCGATCACGGTCAGGATCACCAGGGCGATCCGGCCGGACGTCAGGGAGAGCACGCGGCGCACCATGGTCACACCCCCCGCTGGGACGCCGGCGTCACACGCGCCAGCACCAGGTTGACGATCAGGTTGAAGACGACGACCAGGACGATCGACACCACGAGCACGCCCTGCACGGCCGGTACGTCACCGGCCTGCGCGGAGTCGTTCGCGAACCGGCCGAACCCTTGGAGCCCGAAGATCCACTCGGTGACGACGGAGGCGCCGACGAGGGTGGGGAACTTCAGGCCGAGGGTCGCGAGCGCCGGGCCGAGGCCGTTGCGCAGGACATGGCCGAGGAAGATCCGTCGTGGACTGAGGCCCCGTACGACCGCGCCCGTCACGTAGTTCTCGCGGTAGGCCGCGATGAGGCTCGTGCGCAGTTGCCGGGCGACATCGGCGACGACGTCGAAGCTCAACGCGACGGCGGGCAGGGTGATATGGGCGAGCCACGGCCTGACCCCCTGCGCCGCCGGCACGTAACCGGCCGACGGGAACACATGCAGTCCCACCGCGAAGACGGCTACGAGCACGATGCCGACGACGAAGGCCGGCATCACCGAGATCACCGTGACGAAGCCCGTGATCACGCGGTCGACCCAGGTCGTACGGCGCAGCGCGGCGAGCGTGCCGAGACCGAAGCCCGCGACCACGCCGATGATCAGCGCGAAGAACGCGACCGACAGGCTCACGCCCAGGCCGAGGCCGATGAGGGTGGAGATGTCGGCGCCGTTGGTCCAACTGGTGCCGAGCTGCCCGTGCAGGACCCCGCCCAGCCAGTCCGCGTACTGGACGAGGAACGGCCGGTTGAGACCCCACTGTGCCTCGACTCGGGCTACCGCTTCGGGAGTTGCTTCCTCGCCCAGCTGGATCCGCGCCGGGCTGAGACCGCTCAGCGAGCGCAGCGCGAACGTCACGAACGTCGCGACCAGGAACACGGGCACGAAGATCGCGATCGACCGGGCGAGGGTGACCAGGACACGGCCCACGGTGTGCCGCGTCCCGGTCGTGGCGATCCGGTGACGGACGTCGGGTGGTGTGGCCGGTGCCTCCGTCGTCGTCATGGCTTGCCCCCCTCTCTGTAGTGACCTGGAGTTACCTGTAGTGAGCTGTTGGGATGTGCGACGGCTTGTAGTGGCCTTTTGCGGCAATGGAGTTGACGGAGCGTCAGTTCGCACCGATGGTCACGCCGGTCCAGTCGATGTGGGCCGGGTTCTTGGGCAGGGCGGAGATGGACTTGCTCTTGGCGATGAGGTTGGGCGAGGAGTACGTGAAGACCAGGGCCTTGCTCTGGAGGCCGGCCCGGGTCGCCGCCTGGAGGACCTTCGCGTAGTCGGGCGAGTCCAGCGGGGTCTGCCGCACCTTGGCGATGGCCGCCTCGAAGCCCGAAGGCTCGTACGGCGAGCTGAGGTTGAGCGGACCGTTCGGACCGAAGTGCGCGGTCAGGGTCTGCGCGGCGGAGTCACGCCCCGTCGTCCCGTAGAGGGAGAGCGTGAGGTCCTTGGCGAAGAACGGGGTCGCCCAGTTCTTGTCGACCTTGATGTCGACCGTGATGCCGACCTTCGCCAACTGCGCCTGGACGACCTCCGCTTGGGGATCCTCGGCCGGGATGACGAGGTCGAGCTTGATCTGGCCCGCCTTGTAACCGGCCTCGGAGAGCAGCTGCTTCGACTTCGCCGGGTCGTAGGCGTAGTCGTTCGCGGACTGCGAGTCGTAGGCCACATAGCCCTTGGGGAACGGCTGGTTGGTCGCCGAGCCGTAGCCGAAGGTCAGCTTGTCCACGAACTCCTGGCGGTTGATCGCGTAGCGGACCGCGTCGACGACCTTGGCGTTGTTGAACGGCGCCTTGTTCACGTTGAGGCTGATGTTGTTGGCGTTGAAGCCGGGCTGGACGAAGACGTCGAGTCCGGCCTTCTTCGCGGCCTCGGCCTGACTGGGCGCGATGTCGGCGAAGTTGTAGACGCCGGTCTGGAGTCCGGAGACGACCGTGGCCGCGTCGGGGGCCGAGGTCAGCTCCACGTTGTCGATGTGGATGTCCTTGGCGTCCCAGTAGTCCGGGTTCTTCTTCAGCAGGACCTTGGTGCCCGGCACGAGCTGAGTGACGGTGAACGGGCCCGCGCCGACCGGGTTCTGGTCCAGCTTGGTGGGTGACGCGGCCGCCTTCGGGCTGGCGATCTGGAGGACGCGCTCGCCGAGGAGTTGGGGGATCTGGTAGTCGACCTGGCTGAGGTGGAGCACCGCGTCCAGTCCGTCGGCGTCCACCGACTTGATGGAGGTGAGGTCGCCGAAGAGCGCCGAGTTCTTCTGCTTCTGGGCGCGCAGGATGGCGGCCTTCACCGCGGTCGCGTCGACCGGCGTACCGTCGCTGAACTTCAGGTTCGGGCGCAGATGGAACGTGATCTGATCGCCCTTCGCGTTGTACTCCCAGCTCTTGGCCAGGTCGGGCACGGCCTTGCCGGTCGCGTCCGTACGGGTCAACGAGGCGTAGACCAGGGCGAGTTCGCGGAACTGGGCGCCACTGCCGCTGACGACCGGGTCCCAGTGGGTGGGGAAGTAGGAGGAGGCCCACTTCAGCGTGGCGCCGCCGCCCGCCGTCGAGGCGTCGCCGCCGCAGGCGCCGAGGGCGGGGACGAGCACGGTGGCGAGGGCGGTACCCAGGGCGGCGGCGCGCAGCCGGCCGGGCCGGAAGGCCGCCTGGTGTCTGCGGGGCGTGAGTCGTCCGGACATCGTGAGTTCTTTCTTCGAGGGCTCCCGGCCGCGCCGGGGCAGCGGAAAGGGAGCGAGGGCGGCACACCCGGAGTCCGGACACCACGGAGACCGGGGCGGCGGACATGCCGGTGCGGCTTCGATGCGCACGGGGGCATGCCGCGCCCGGGGCAGGAGGCGTCGGCGGATCGCGGGGGAGGGCCCGGGACACGGAGGGAGGCAGAGGAGGCGACGAACGCGAGGGGGCGCGAAGAGACGGCGCTGGGCGGCGAGTCGGCGGAATGCCGGTGGCTACGGGAGCGGGGTCAGGCGCCTGTGGGCCGGGGGCGGCGGGTCAGCGACAGAGAGCGCTGCAGGTGCGCCGCAGGTCCACGTAGCGGCACACCACACCGGGGTGCGTCGTGAGCATGCTGCACATCCTGGGGGCAGCTGTCCGGGACTGTCAATGGACACCAATTGGTGTCTCATTGGGCGGGACGGTCTCTGACCCCTGATCAGAGCCCTGTCAGGGGCGGGAGGGAGAGGCGGGCGCCACGGCGGGATGTGTCGCGGCCTCCTCCGGGTGCAGCCACAGCGGCCCGTTGCCCGTGTCGACCCGGACGGCCCCGGCCGGAGGCCACGCGCCGCCGTCGGTCAACGCCGTGCGCTCGGGTTCGGTCAGGGTCCGGTACCGCGCGAGCGCGTCCGCCGGGTCAAGCGCCGCGGGCGCGGGGAGCGGTCCGGGGCCGAGTTCGGCGACGGCGGAGACGTACGCCTCGTACGGCCGCCAGCCGGGCACGGCGCGATGGCCGGTGGCGGTGCGCAGGAGCAACGTCGGGAGCGCGTACCGGAGTTGACCGTCCGGGGTCTCCTTGGCCGCACCGGGATGGGGCGATCCGTCGGCATGCACCGACAGCACGTCCTCGACGGGCCTGCGGGCCTCGGCACGGTCGGCCCGCACGCCTTCCAGTACGCCGGCCGACGCCGCGTCGGTCGCGAGCCGGTCGACATCGAGACCGGGCACGCCCGACACCGCGGCCAGCGCCGACTCGGGAGTGTCCGCGGGCTCGCCGAGCACGAACACGCTCTCCCGCAGCCGCCGTAGGACGCGGTCGGCGATCTGCGCACCCTGTGCTTCGGCGGCCTTGGCGACCAGTGAGGCCGGCCAGGAACTGGCGGCGACGCGGCTCAGCCGGAGCGCTCGCGGGGCGTGGGTGTGGGCGCTGATGTCCTCGACGTAGCGGGCGTACCAGGCGGTTTCGGCGTCCGGGTCGGGCGCGGGGTCGTCGTCGTGGTCGAAGAGGATGCAGTAGGCGCGGCGCCAGCGGACGCGGGTGTCGCCGGTCAGTGCCGCGCGGAGGCGGCGGAACACGGGTTCGGACCCCCAGGCCCAGGGACAGAGGGGGTCGGTGAACTCGACGATTTCCAGGGCTGGTTGGGCCGCGCGGGTGTCGATGGTCATGCGGCTCCCTGGCGGGAGAGGCGCTCGCCCGGGGCGTGTTCGTGTTCGTCTTCGTGCGTCGCGGCGGGCAGCAGCGTGGCCAGGGTCGTGCCGCCCAGGACGGCGGCGGCCTCGGCCTCGATGCGGCGCCATACTCCGGGCAGGCCGGAGGCGGGGCCGGGGTAGTCGAGCCCGGCCAACGGTTCGCTGCGGAGGGTGATCAACTCGCCGTCCACGGCGCGGGCGACGTCCAGGAGCGTGATCTCGTCGGCGGGCCGGCCGAGCCAGTACCCGCCCTCGCAGCCGCGCTGGCTGCGGACGAGACCGGCTCTGCGCAACTCGCCCACCACGGACTTCAGGAACCGGAACGGGATCTGCTGCGAGGAGGCGATCGCCTCGCACGTGAGCGGACGGGCAGGTTCGCAGGCGAGCTCCAACAGGGCCCGCGTGGCGTAGTCCGCCTTCGCGGAAATATGCATGCGCACATGATGCCCGACGCGGCCCCGGCGCGAGGGCTTACGGCGGTTCCCCGCACAGCTTCCCCTCGTACATTGCGGGAACATTGCCGCAGGTGAAGGACAATGGACACCTCTTGACATCCTTTTCGGGGCGGCTCTAGCGTCGCCATCCATGAGCGAGCCGTTGACAACCCCCGGCGAAGGTTTCCACCCCCATCTCCACGACGCCGCAGGGCAGTCGGCGACCTCCCTGCGCACCCGTCTGCACCACATCCGCGCCGACGCCCTCGACGGTGACACCGCACAGAGCGGTGGCATGCGCAGGTTCGCCGCGGTGAGCGGCAGGACGGTCGGCTCCGAGAAACTGTGGATGGGTCAGACCCACGTGGCCCCCTCGACCGCGTCCTCCGACCACCATCACGGCGAGTCCGAGACCGCGATCTACGTGGTGAGCGGGCACCCCGAGTTCGTCTTCCTCGACGACACGGGCACACAGCCGGAAGAGATCCGCCTGCGCACATCCCCGGGGGACTACATCTTCGTCCCGCCGTTCGTGCCGCACCGCGAGGAGAATCCGGACCCGGCGGACGAGGCCGTGGTGGTGATCGCGCGGAGCACGCAGGAGGCGATCGTGGTGAACCTTCCCTGGCTGTATGTGCTGGGGGAGCGGGAGGCCTGAGGTGGCTGTGGCTGTGGGGAGTTGAGGGCGAGGGGGACCTTCGAGTCCCAGGGCCGACCGGACCGCACACGGCAATTGCACGCCGACTGACTTGACCGCATGACATCCCTCGGCCACCCGCGACTCTCCGGGCTCGCGCGCAACCCGGCCGCTCCCCAGGACGTACTCGTCCGCCTGGCCGCGCGCCCGGCAGGTCGGCACGGTCTAGGGACCGGATCTTTCCCGAGATGCGCCGCAGGATCGCCCGGCATCCCGATCCGGCGATCCGTGACGGGCACGTGGACTTCGTCCGTCGCATGGTGGACCGCGAGGTGGGGTTCCACATCGGCCATGAGTCGACGGGGATCCACATCCTCGCCCGCAAGCCCACCGCGACTTGAGCGCGGTGGAGGTTGACGGCGTGAAGTGTTCAGCGACGTCACGCGGGGGCTGTCGCCCCCACGACCAGGCACATGTAGTCCATGCGGATCTCCCCGCCCTCCTCCGCGTCGAGGCAGGAGGCGATCTCGTGCAGGAGGCGTTGCCGTACTGCCGGGGGGAGTGACAGGTGGCGGCTGTCGGTGGCCAGTAGGTCGCACAACTCTCGGGTGGCGAGCCAGGATTGCCAGGGCACGGCGGTTCTTGTCACGTGCTGGAAGCCGTGGGATCGGAGTTCCTCGGCATATGTGTCCAGGTCGGCCTCCGACAGGGACGTGCGGCCACCCGGGCCGGGTGGCAGGCCGTCGGGCAGGACAGAGGCGTAGACACGGTTGAAGCGGGCGCCGTTGCGCAGGGTGTAGGAGCCGAAGTTCCAGGCGAGGAGGATCCGGCCGCCCGGGCGCAGACACCGGGCCGCCTTGGCCGACCGCTCTCCGTCGGGCAGCCAGTGCCAGGCCTGGCCGCATGCCACCAGGTCGAACCGCCTGTCGCGGGCGTCCCACGTCTCGAAGGAGCCGACCTCGACGGCCAATCCGTTGGCCGAGGCGACGGCCGCCATCCGTGCGTCCGGTTCGAGACCGGTGACCGTGTGGCCGAGTGCCGCCAGGGTGACCCCGAGCTTGCCGGTGCCGCAGCCGATGTCGAGCGCGGTGCCGGGCGGGTCGCCGCCCAGGGCGGCCAGGGTCTCGGTGACGGCTTCGGCGGGGTAGCCGGGACGCAGCCGGTCGTAGTCGTGTGCGCGGGCGCCGAAACTGGTGGGCGCCCAGACCGCCCGTTCCGTCATGTCAGCCTCCGATCAGGGTCACGAATGTGTGCTGCGGGAGGAAGAGCACATAGGTGCCCACCGAGGCGAGGCCGAAGGGCACCAGGCGTTTGGGCAGGATCGTGGTGAAGGAGAGGTGCGTGAGCAGACCGAGAAGGGCCCCCGCCGGCCAGGTGGCGGGGAAGATCAGCAGGAGGGGGAGGGCGGCCTCCACGGCGATCGTCGCCAGTGAGGGCGGGCGCCAGCGGCGGGCGACGAGCGCCGGGTCGGCGGTGGCGAGGCGGCGGGTCAGCCAGTCGGGAAAGAAGTAGTCCCGCGGTCCGCCGGGTAAGTCGTCGCGTACGGCGACCAGTTGCTCGAACACCCTCTGCAGGGTGTACCCGCTGGTGAACTGGCGGGAGGTGGCCTTGTGCCAGGCACTGCTCCAGTACAGATGGAACACGAGCACGACAGCGGCGACCTGCGGCCAGGACGGTCGCCCCGCCCCGGGCACCCGCGCGGGGTCGAAGAACGCGCCCGGCGACGGAGCGTCCAGCAGCGACTGCAGGCTCAGATAGGCGTCGGCCCCCCTGGTGAAGACGAACGGCAGGCACATCGCCCCCAGGAACAGCGTGTTGAACTTGCGGTCCCACGTGAACTCGAAGACGCACCAGGCGAACACCACCGCCGAGGCCAACGGCGTGAGCACCCCCGCCAGCACACACAGCACCGCGAGGGCACGGGCGGCGTAGAAGACCCTGAAGGCCGTGGGGCTCAGCAGCAGCTTGACGGACATCTCGTCGTGCTCGTAGCGCCAGCGCAGCAGGGACTTGGGGCCGAGGTCGAAGAACCGTGCCATGCCGAAGACGTGGTCGGCGGTGATCTTGCAGAGCAGGGCCGTTCCCAGCACCAGGCGGAAGAAGCACAGGGAGGGGCCGGCTGTCGTTCCGTGCACCGGGAACGTGCTGGGCAGCAGGTCATGCACGGAGGACCCTGCCGTTTCTGACCACGATCCTGATGTGGTCGAAGGGCGCCAGAATGACGCCCTCTCCCACGACGCGCCTGCCGTGCTCCTCGTTGAGGTACGTCACCAGCGAGCCGAGCTGGTCCGGGGAGTTGAAGTAGTCCTGGCGCAACTCGTACTCCCACGGGCAGACCGGCCGCCCGTCGCGTACGTCGTGCAGCCGGACACGGTAGGCACCGATGCGGGCGAACATCGGCCAGGAGCCGAATGCGCCCGGCTCGGCGCGGAATCCCCGCCACACCAGCCAGCAGAGCGCCCCGCAGACGAGGATCGCGACGGCGATGTCGTTGACCACGCGTGCTCCTTCGGTACGCGACGGGACGGGTCAGAGGACCATGGACGGCACGGGCCACCGATCGATCCGGTACGGCGCCCACCAGACGCGGCCGCCGAAGTCCAGGACGAGGTGCTCGGCGCGCAGCGTGTCCAGGACCTCGGGATCGACCTCGTCCGCCCGTTGGTCCTCCAGCAGGGTCACGGCCCGCACATACTCGGGCCGGATCAGGTCGAACCGTTGCAGCACCCCGTCCCGCCGGTCGCGGATCTGCACGAATCCGGGGCCGCGACGCCACACGCAGCGGCCGACGTAGAACCGGGTCTTCCACTCGGCGAGGCGCTCGGCCGAGCGGCCGCCGTCGAGCGAGACCGGGGGCTGGAGGTGTGTCAGATGGTGTGCCGTCAGGGCGGGCTCGGCGCGGCGGCCGGCCCGCAGGTGCCAGCGCACCAGCAGCCCCTGTCCGGTGGCGTTCCGGACGAAGTCGAGAGCGCGCAGATCGCGCGGGGTGGCGGAGCGCAGCGACACGGGTTCCTCGAGGGCGACGCACCGGACGCCGCGACGGTACAGGTCCCGCACGTGCTCACCGGCGAGCGAGCCGTCCGGGACGCCGGCCGGCGAGGTCAGGAGATCGTGATGCATGCGGGCTCCTCGGCCAGCTCCAGGGCCAGTTCCGGCCCGCCGGACTTCTGCGACTCACGCCGGATGCGGCACATCAACTGGTTCTCGTCCTCGGTCGCGACATGGAGGGCACGATCGTCCTCGACGAAGATCAGCCCCTGGCGCCGCCATTCGGCGAGCAGGGCCTCCACGCGGGGCTGGTCCCAGGCGTCGCTTTGCCGGCTCGCGCGCCGTACCAGCTGATCGATGGACCTGGGGTCGTGCAGGGCATGGAACAACTCCACCTCGACCGGGTCGTCCAGCGTCATGGACCGCCAGGCGAAACCCGGCCGTGAGTTGACGAGTGCGATGCGGTCACCGAGGTCGACGTAGGACAGGCGGCTGTGGACGTAGTTCTTGCTCCATTCCTGGAGGGCTTCCAGCAGGCGGTCGGCGACCTTGCTCTCGATGCCCAGCTCATCGGTCTCGAACACGTAGGCGAGGTCGGCGAGTTCGGTCTGCGGCAGGTCGTAGGTGATCTGGTACTGCCAGTGCGGGCGCCGGTCGGCGAAACCCAGTTCCGGGCGGTCGAAGTAGGGACTGAAGCGCTCCAGCGCGATGCGGCTGGCTCCGGTGTAGGGGTGAAGGTGATGCAGGGCCGGAAACTGTTCGATGACCGGCAGGTAGTCGGCCTGTGTTTCACCTGGAAACCCGTACAGGTAATTCCACGCCACCGAAAGACCATTGCTCTCGGCGTCCCGGAGGAAACGTACGTTGAGGGTTCCGCTCACGCCCTTGTCCATGATCTTCAGTACGCGGGTGCTGAAGTTCTCGATGCCCGGCTGGACGCTGACCACGCCCGCCGCCCGCAACTGGGCGATCTGCGACAGCTTCATGTTCGACTTGACCTCGTACTGGATCCGCAGATCGAAAGGAGCATCGGCGATCTTGGCCAGGACGGAGTCGAGATAGGACATCTCCAGAATGTTGTCGACCGCGTAGAAGTCCAGCACGCGGTGACGCTCCGCGAGCGTGAGGATCTCCTCCAGATAGGCGTGCGGACTCTTGCTGCGGAACGTCATGGCCGACCCGTTGAGCCCGCAGAAGGTGCAGTGGTGCTTCTCGCCCCACCAGCAGCCGCGCGCGCCCTCGACCACGAGCACGGGCTCGTACCAGGACTGCACGCGGGAGCGCCGCATCCGGTCGAAGTAGGCGTCGTAGTCGGGCGACGGGATCTCGCCCGGCGCCAGCAGGCTGTCGGACAGCGGATTGCTCACACTCGCGTCGCCGTCGCGCCGGCAGAGGCCGGGAATGCGGGTGATGTCCGCCTGGTGGTCGGCGCCGTCGGTGAGTTCGGCCGCGACGAGCTGCGTGAACGCCCGCTCCGCCTCGCCGCGTACGACGAAGTCGACGAAGGCGAAGTTGCGGTGCAGCGCCTCGCCCTGCGGGCCGTCGCAGTTGGCACCGCCCATGACCGTCCTCGTGCCCGGGGACAACTCCTTGATACGACGCAGCAGGGCGAGGGAGGCCACGTTCTGCTGGAACGTCGAGGTCGCGCCCACGAGATCGGGTCCGCCGGCGACGATCCGCCGCGCGAGCGCGTCGACGAAATCGGGGATCGCCCGGTGAATCCGCAGGCAGGTCTCCAATTGCTCGGCGCTGATCTTTTCCGTCATCTTGCGGGTGAATTCCTCAACCCGCCACGAGGTGTCGCCGTAGAGAGCGGAGGAGAACACCCAGTCGCCGCATCCCATGAAATAGCTCTGCAGGGAGAAGAAGCTGAAGTCGGCGGCGGTGTATCCACCTTGGTTGTACATCCAGTCCGCGAACTCGATGTTGGCGTACACGGTCTCCGTCTCGATCTCCGGAAACGTGTCCGCGATCTTCTTCGAAAGGATCCCGAGCGCGAGTGAGGGAGTCGATATCGAGGCCCACGGCATGCTGACCAGCGTGATCTTCATATGCCCTCCGGGGCAAGGCATGATCGGTGACCGCTTCCGGTGCGGCCGGAACTCCCTGCCGCACCGGAAGCGACTGGAGACGTGCGGGATTCAGGCGGAGATCGTCACCACCTGAGAATCGGGATCGATATCACGACCATGGCGGATTCGGGATCCTCGGTCTGCGGGTCGTTGTCGACGACAGTCTTCTCCACGGCGTTCCTCCCCTCAGCCGTTCGATGGGACCGGCACGCGAAGGGTGTGCAGCCGCGCCGGCGAGCCGTAACTCACCGGACAGCGTGTGCTGCTCGCAGGGGCCGGTCGAGCGCTGTTCCGCTCAGCGGACCGGCGGATACGTTCGGCGAACGGGCTCGGAACCCGAACGGCAGCACCGTCGCGCCGGCCTCGTGCTCGACCGCGTCGACGCCGAGCTGCCGGGTGACGAGGCCGATTCCCTACGGTTCGGTGGTGTTCTCGGCGACTGTGGCCAACTCGCGGTGCGCCACCGTTGCCCTTGCTTCCGACGGCGCCTCGTCCGACACCGAGAGCGGCGGAATCGGCGCGGAGGGCACGCGGTTGTGCGCGGCCGCCTGTTGGGGCCACACCGACACCGTGCGCGGCCACCTGCAACGGGCCTACGTAGCAACGCCGTCCGGCATTACGAGGCCCAACGGCCGCCCGATCTCGACCGACTTGGCGATAGGCTCCGGCGTGCCTCAGTTGGGGCTGCGGACGACGATCGACACGTACTGGGTGAGTTGGTGGGACGGGGCGGCGGTCCGGCAACGGGCCCACAGGGTCGGCCTGTTGATCGCCGGGCTGGTCGGGATCGTCACCGTGGCCTCGAAGGATCCGGTGGCGAGCGCGTCGGCCGAGGCCAGTTGATGTGTCCCGGCAGCCGTGGCCGTCGTCTGCGCTTGCCCCGGTGATGTCTTCTGTTCCTCCATCGAGAGGCTCAGCTTCGCACCGCGGTCCCAACGGATCCCGAAGGACACCGACGCCCCGGAGGCGCAGCCCGCGCCGGTCAGGGTGATCGTGCCGCCGGGCACGGTCTCGGTCGGGGTGGCGATCAGGGACTTGGGGGAGGCCGCGGGCTGGGGCGCCGTCGGACCGGGAGTGCTGGTTCCGGAGCGGTCGAAGGACGACACCAGAGGGAAGACGGCCACGACCGCGGCCGCCACGGCGGTGACCGTCGCGACCTCGCGGAACGTACGGCGGCGGCGGGCGCGGCGCCGTAGGTGCGAGAGAGGGGGCTGTCGCGCGGCCCGGGTGCCCTCCTCGACGAGATGGCGAAGAGCGTGCTCGGATTCGGATGCGCGTTCAGCGTCGGCCATGGTGGGACAGAGCTCCTTCCGGATCGGCGGCGAGATGACGGGCCAGGTTCGCGCGGGCCCGGGCGAGTCTGCCGCGCACGGTGCTCACCGGCAGGCCCAGTTGGTCGGCGACCTGCTCGATCGGCAGATCCAGTACGTCGTGAAGCAGCAGTACGGGGCGTTGGTTCACCGGGACCCGGAGCAGCAGTTCGGCGACTTCGGCGGTCTGCGGCGTGAGGTGGGGCTGCGGGCGCTGGGCACCGAGGCGCAACAGGGCCGCGGCGCGCCGGCGCAATCGCCGGATCTCACTCACCGCGAGGTTGATCGCGACCCGGCGTACCCACAGCTCCGGCACGTCGTAGGCCTGGATCCGGGGCCAGCGGTCCAGGGCCCGGATGAACGCCTCCTGCACGACGTCCTCGGCCTGTTCGAGGCTGCCGGTGACCGAGAACAGCTGACCGACCAGTCGCGCGTACGACGACTCGTAGAACTCCTCGAAGTCCGTCACGCCGGTCTGCTGTCCTCGGGCACCGCCGCTTTCGCGATTCACTCAGTTCGCGCCCACCGGTGCGGCCTCCACACGCTTCTGACGGGGAGTCAGCGACAGCCAGGCGAGTTGCGCGGCGGTGGCCTTGCCCTTCGCCTTCAACCGCCCGACCAACTTGTCGGCCTCGGCGACCTGGGCGGCGGTCGGGTTGCCGGTCGTGACCTTGATCTCCCTCTGTATGTTCAGGAGGAGCCGATTCTCCTCCGACATCGCGGACTTGCTCCCGGCACTGGACGACGCCTTCGCCTTTTCGGCGGACTCCTTGGCCGTCGTCTGCGACTGATGCGTGGTCTGCGGCTTGGCCTGTGCCGTGGTTCCGTGGCCGGGCGAGGCGAGTGCCGTCGTGGCGAGCACGGCGCACAGTCCTGCGGCGGCGATGCCTACAGCGCCGTAAGCCAACTTCCTTTGTTGCATGGCTGGTTGGTCCTCACTTCTGTCTCGGAGGGAAGGCCGGACGGCCTGGCCGCACCTGCGGAGCGAGCCCGACCGCCGTCCCACCACCCCCACGCCCCGGACCTCCGCCCAGCGCACACCTCACGGGTCTTCGTCATCGAACCGTGACCGATGTGCTGCGGCCCGAGATCCGGCGACCGGTCCCGTCCGGGTGCGAGAGCGCAGTGTGCGGGCACCGCGGATGGCGGATACTCGTGATCGGCGGGGCATGTGGATGCTGTGCCGACAGGAGGTGCGCAGGCGTATGGAGAAACCGTGGCGCGCCCTGGCCGGGCGGATCCCCACCTGGTTGCGCGACCATGATCCGGGGCTCGCGGCGACACGCCGGGCCGCGCGCACCGCGCTGGTGATGCCCGCGCTGTTCGCCCTGTGCAGTCAGGTGCTGAAGTCCTCGACGATGGCGACCTACGCGGCGTTCGGTTCGTTCTCCATGCTCCTGCTGGTGGAGTTCACCGGGCCGATGGTGCAGCGCCTGCGGGCTCACGTGGGTCTGGCGGTGGCCTGGGCGGTGCTCATCTGCCTCGGCACGCTGGCGGCCCGGGCGACCTGGCTCGCGGTCACCGCCATGGTCGTGGTCGGCTTCCTGGTGCTGTTCTCCGGTGTGGTCAGCTCCGTCCTCGCGGGCGCGACGACCGCGCTGCTGCTGGCCTTCATCCTCCCGGTGACCTCGCCGGTCCCGCTCTCACAGCTGCCCGACCGCCTTGCCGGCGCGGGCCTCGCGGCGGCGGCCGCCATGCTCGCGATCTCCTTGCTGTGGCCCCGGCCCGCCGCGGACCCGCTCAGTGCCCCCGCCGCCCGGGTCTGCCGCGCGGCCGCCGCGCAGCTGCGGACCGACGCGTCCTGGCTGGCCGGCGGGCCGGACGCACCGACCACCCGGCAGTGCGAGACCGCCGCCGGTCAGGCCGCCATCGCCGCGGCGGACCTGCGCACCGCCTTCGACGCCACCCCTTACCGGCCCACCGGCCTGTCCTCCGGCTCCCGCGCCCTGGTCCGCCTGGTCGACGAACTCACCTGGCTGAGCGCCATTGTGGCCGACAGCGGCCCCCCGTCCGGGGCCGACGGCACCTGCGACGCGGACGCGCACGCCGTACGGCGTGCGGCGGCCACGGCCCTGGACGAGGCGGCCGACATCCTCGACGCCCCGCGCAATACACCCGACGCCCTCCGCGAGGCCCTGGCCAATCTGCGCAAGGCCATGGACGGCATGGAGCGCGGCGCCACGCACCGACTGCCCGTGCACCGGCCGAAGCCGGGCACGGAGCCGGAAGTCCGCGCCTTCATCGAAACCCTCGACCTGTCCTTCCGCGCCCAGGAGCTGGGGTTCGCCACCCTCCAGATCGCCGGCAACGTGGACCTGGCCGCGGCCGCCGAGCGCCGCAGCTGGCCCGAGCGCCTGCTGGGCACGGAACCCGGCGCACTGACACAGCCGCTGGCGTCCGCCGTCGAGCGCGCCGCCGCGCACCTGGAGCCGCGCTCGGTCTGGCTGCACAACAGTCTCCGGGGCGCGCTCGGCCTCGGCATCGCCGTGGCCCTGGCGAACGCGACGGGTGTCCAGCACTCGTTCTGGATCCTGCTGGGAACCCTCTCGGTGCTGCGGTCCAACGCGCTCAACACCGGGCAGAACGCGCTCCGGGCCCTGGGCGGCACGCTGGTGGGTTCGCTCATCGGGACCGGGCTGCTCCAGCTCATCGGGCACCACAGCACCGTGCTCTGGTTCCTGCTCCCCGTCGCCGTGCTCATCGCGGGTATCGCCCCCGCCGCCATCTCGTTCGCGGCCGGCCAGGCGGCCTTCACCGTCACCCTCGTCATCCTGTTCAACATCGGCCAGAACCCCGACTGGCACATCGTGCTGCTGCGGATCGAGGACATCGCCCTCGGCTGCGGGGTGAGCGTCCTCGTGGGCCTGTTCTTCTGGCCGCGTGGCGCCGCGGCCGCCGTCGACCGGGCGCTGTCGGCGGCGTACACCGAAAGCGCGCGCTACCTGGCCGACACGGTGGAGTACGCGGCGAGCCGTTGCAGTATCGGCTGCATTCCGACCGACGCCCCGGTGGAGGCGGGCCGGCAGGCGGCCGCCGCGGCCCGCCGGCTCGACGACGCCTTCCGCAGCTACCTCGCCGAACGCGGCGCCAAGCCGGTGCGCCTGTCCGACATGACCACCCTGGTCACCGGGGTCGTAGGACTGCGCCTCGCCTCGGACGCGGTACTGGAACTGTGGCAGCGCAACGGCGGTGAGGAGCGGATGGAACCCGATCGCTCCGAGGCCCGGCTCACGCTGCTCGACACGGTCGGCCGGGTGGCCGACTGGTACCGGGACCTGGCCGCGGGACTCGGCCGGCGCACCGCCGTGCCCGCTCCGTTGTCCCGCGACCCCGACGAGGAGGCACGCCTGGTCCACTCACTGCGCCGTGACCTGCGCGGCGACGACGGACACGCCACGGCGACGGCGGTCCGCATCATCTGGACCGCCGATCACCTCAACGTGGCCCGCCGCCTGCAGCCCAGCCTGGCGGCCGCGGCGAAGGCGAGTGATCCGGCACGTGAGGTGGCGAGTGATCAGGCGAGTGATGTGAGGTCCGATCCACCTCACCCCGGATAGGGAGCGGCCTCGCGTGCCGACCGGAGTGCGACCGCCCACCAGGCCAGCTGGTCGAGCACCGTCCGGGCGTAGCCGGCGGACCCGGGATCGAGCGGACGGCCGTCCTGCCACGAGGTGAAGTAGTTCGGGAAGGCGAGCCCGTCGCGAACCGTCACCGCGTGCAGTTCGGTCAGCACGTTCTCCAGATGCAGCACCGCGTGCCGCCCGCCCGCGGCACCGCCGTAGCTGACGAAGGCGACCGGCTTGGCCGCCCACTGTGTGAAGTGCCAGTCGATGGCCGCCTTCAGGGACGCGGGATAGCTGTGGTTGTACTCCGGCGTCACTACGACGAACGCGTCGGCGTTGGTCAGCGCCGACGTCAGCGCCGCCATCCCGGCCGGACGCGGGTAGTCGTCACCGGCGTGCTTCGGCGAGGCGGCGGGCAGCGCCAACGGGACGTCGACGTCCGCCAGATCGACGACTTCCACCTCGAACACACCGTGCAGAGCGGCCTGTTGGGCCACCCATGAGGCCACGACCGGGCCGAACCGTCCTTCCCGCACACTTCCGACGATGATCACCAGCTGAGGTCTGTTCTCCATGCCCACCACGATCGGACGGCGCCGCGCTCCCAGCCAGACCGGGCTCAGGCTGGCCCCCGCAGGGCCACTCTGAGCACCCCGCGACGAGCCGGCAGCGCCGTAAACTCGTGCCATGGGTTCGCCGTTGGGGGATTTCATCCGGGCCAAGAGGGACAGCATCCAGCCGGAGTCGCTGGGACTTCCCGAACGTGGCCGCCGCCGGTCACCGGGTCTACGGCGTTCGGATCTGGCCGCGCGGGCCGGCATCAGCGTCGAGTACCTGACCCGCATCGAACAGGGCCGTGACCGCAATCCCTCGGCGCCGGTGGTGCACGCGCTCGCCGAGGCGCTCGGCCTCGACCCGTCGGAGCGCGACCATCTCCGCTACCTCACGAAGATCACCGGCGGCGCTTGCTCCGCCCACCTCCACCCCGGGCCGCCGCCCCGCGAGGTCCGTCCGTCCATCCTGCGGACGCTCAGTCTCCTCGAACCGGGAATCGCCCTCGTCACCAACCGACTTGGGGATGTCCTCGCCCACACCAGCGGTTACGAGTCGTTGGTCCGCGGGACCGGACTGCTGGACAACGACACACCGAACCTGACGCGTTACGTGTTCACCGACCCCCGCGCCCGGACGTTCTTCACGGACTGGGACGACGTCGCGGACGAGCAGGCCTTCGACCTGTGGCTCGGACCGACCGCGGGGAACTCCGAGTGGTTCACCACGGAACTCGCGTCCGTCGCCGGCCCCGACTTCACGCGCCGCCTGAACCGGCATGTGGTTCCGCGCCGGGGGACCCTCCGCCTCGACCACCCGTCCGGCTGCGCACTCCACTTGCTCCGCGAGACGCTCGAACTCCCGGTGGACGCGCAGCAGTTGGTCGTCCTGTTGCCGGCGGACGACAGCACGTCCCAGGCCCTCGACGAACTCCGACGCCGCTCGCACGGTCGGCTCCGGGCCATCTCCTGACCCGCCCGGACCCTGGTGAACGGCCGCGTGGCGTGGCTTCGTTGCAGGTGACATGGCTGATCCGACCCGGCCGGGGTAGCCGTGACAGTGAACGGTCCGATGCTCGTCGGACCGGAGGAGAGGAGCGTCATGTCGGGCGTAGTGGAGCGCATCAAGCAGTTCGCCAAGAGCCCCCAGGGGCGACGCGCGGCGGACCAAGTACGCCGGGCCGCCGCCGACCCGCGCCGCCGTGCCCAGGCCCAGCGCCTGCTGGCCAAACTCCGCGGTCGCCGCTGAGCACCCCCGCCCCATACCGACGGATTCCGCGGGGGAGTGGGGCGGCACGCGCTACCGAGGAAGGACTGATCGCTGTGGAAGGTTCGTCACTCCGGGCAGTGGGCTGGGCCCGCACACTTCCGCTGGACAGCGAAGTGAAGTCGGCCCGGGACTGGGCGCGCAGGCATCTGGAGGGACTCGACTGGAGCACCACCGCCCCGGAAACGGTGGACGCCGTCCTGCTCACCGTCTCCGAACTGGTCACCAACGCGCACCGGCACGCCCACAGCAGCGCCCAGTTGGTGATGACGTGCGACGACCACTGCCTGCACGTCTCCGTCCACGACAAGTCCAGTGAGCTGCCCACTCCCCGCGAGGCGAGTACGGAGCGCCTCGGCGGACGCGGAATGCTCCTCGTGGACGCGGTCGCCGACACCTGGGAGTCGCACTCCTGCCCCCACGGCAAGTCGGTCAGCGCGTGTTTCCACGTGCCCGGCACGTCGGCGCCGTCACGGGACCGTTGAACCGACGTACGGTCACACCAACGGCCTGAAAAACTCCGGGGGTTCATGATGAAGCGGTACGTCCTCACCGGTGCGCCCGGCGCGGGGAAGACATCGATCCTCCGTCAACTCCAAGAACGCGGATTCGACGTCGTCGAGGAGGCGGCGACCGCGATCATCGCGGACGGGCAGGCCGCAGGACACCCCGAGCCCTGGACCCGGGCCGACTTCGTCGAGGAAGTCGCCGCCCTCCAGCGCCGACGGCAGCTGGCGCCCACGACGGGAGACGCGACCGCGCAGGTCTACGACAGGTCCCCGATCTGCACGCACGCCCTCAGCGTCCACCTCGGACGACCCGTCCCCGAGACGCTCTCCGTCGAGATCGAGAGGATCACCCGCGAGCGGGTCTACGAGCGGCAGGTCTTCTTCGTCCGCACCATCGGATTCTGCGAACCCACCGCCGCACGCCGGATCAGCTATCAGGAGTCCTTGGAGTTCGAGCGGATCCACGAACAGAGCTATCGGCTGTTCGGCTACGACCTCGTGGAGGTGCCGGCCTGTGACATCGCCGACCGGGTGGCGTTGATCGCGGAGACCGTGGCACGGCTCTCGGCGTGACGACCCCGCCCGCTCGGGGCACATTGACATTCGGTTCGGTGCCTCGGAAACTCGATCGCATGACCAAGGTCCTGCTGCTCACCAAGGAGCGCTGCGTCGACCTGGTCCGCGTGTCCAGCGCGCTGTGTTGATCCCCTGAGCCACGGATCCACGCCATGTCCCCCTCCGTCCGGCCGACTTGAGCCGCGCTCCGACGGACGCCTCCTGTGCTGACCGCCCGGGACACCCCTCGCTCTGCCCTCGGCCACGCTGCGATCGGAAGCACGATGAGCCCGGAATTCCTGTGGTACATCCCCAACACCGTCGAGCCGGGCCACCGCGGCGACGACACGACGGAGGGCTGGGGCTCCGTCGAGTACTCCACCGACCTCGCCCGCACCGCCGAGCGGCACGGCTGGGGCGGTGCGCTGCTGGGCACCGGGTGGGGACGCCCCGACACCTTCACCGTCGCCACCGCGCTGGCCGCCCGGACCACCACCTTCAAGCCCCTGATCGCGGTTCGGCCCGGCTACTGGCAGCCGGCTCAATTCGCCGCAGCGGCGGCGACCTTGGACCAGCTCAGTCGTGGCCGGGTTCTGGTCAACATCGTCAGCGGCCTCGACAACCTGGCCGCCTACGGCGACACCAGTGGCGATCCGGCCCAACGGTACGCGCGCACCCAGGAGTTCATCCGTCTCGTACGACGGCTGTGGACCGAGGAGGACGTGACGTTCGCCGGTGAGCACTTCCGGGTGAGCGGTTCCACGGTCGCGCCCCGCCCTTGGACGACGGTGGGCCGAGCGCATCCGACGCTGTACTTCGGCGGCGCGTCCGAGGCCGCCGAGCGGGTGTCGGCGGCCGAGGCGGACGTGCAGCTCTTCTGGGGCGAACCGCTTGCCGGGCTCGCCGAACGCATCGACCGGCTCCGGGCGTTGAGCGAGCAGGTCGGCCGTCGGCACCGGCCCCTCGAATTCGGCCTGCGGATCACCACCGTGGTGCGCGACACCACGGAGGAGGCGTGGCGGACGGCGGAGGAGCGGGTCACGCGCATGGCGGCCGGCCCGGGTGACGAGCTGACCTGGACGGGGAACCGGAAGACAGCCGTCGGACAGCAGCGGCTCTACGACCTCGCCGCCCGGGGCGAGGTGCTCGACACCTGCCTCTACACCACGCCGGGCAAGGTCGGCGGCGGGGGAGCGGCGACGACCTGGCTGGTCGGCTCCGCCGCCGACGTGGCCACGGCGCTGGACAACTACCGCAAGCTCGGCATCACTCACTTCGTCCTCTCCGACACGCCCTACAAACAGGAAATCATCCGCGTCGGCGACCAGCTCCTGCCCCGGCTGCGCTGATCCCGCGTGCCGTCGAACGCCGTCCTCCTCGTCATCGGCGGGCTCCCCGGTACCGGGAAGACCACGCTGTCCCGACTCCTGGCCGCCCGCATCCACGCGGTGCACCTGCGCGTCGACATCATCGAGCAGGCACTCGTCCGCTCCGGCCTGGCGCGGCACCCGGTCGGGCCGGCCGGCTATGTCGTCGGGTACGCCCTGACCGAGGAACACCTCCGGCAGGGGCTCACCGTGATCGCGGAGTCGGTCAATCCGCTGACGGTCACCCGCGACAGCTGGCGCGACGCGGGGGTCCGGGCGGGTGTTCCGGTCGTGGAGGTGGAAGTGATCTGCTCGGATCCGGCCGAGCATCGCCACCGGGTGACCTCCCGGTCGGTCGACATTCCCGGTCTGCCGCTTCCGGACTGGCAGCAGGTCCGCCGACGGGACTACGAACCCTGGAACCGTGAACACATCGTCCTCGACACCGCCGGGGACGAGCCCGAGGAATCGCTCAACTCCCTTCTCCACCAGCTCGATCGGCTCTGGCTCCCGGCAGACGGGCTGCCCGGAACCTGGTGACCACCACATGCCGGGCCGCTCCTCCTTCCGGCCGGAGGCGTAACGGCTCCTGTACCCGCTCGGCCTTCATGCGTCGGCCGGGTCACTCGCTGTCGGACGGACGCGGATTTTCCACGTGTGAGATCCAGGTGGTGAGCAGTCCTTCCAGTGCCTTGGTCTCGGCGGGCGTCAGCAGGTCCAGCAGGCGGCGTTCGTTGCGCATGTGGTCGGTGAATGCCTGGTCGATCAGTTCGCGACCGGGCTGGGTCAGGGCCACGATCCGGCCGCGCTGGTCGTCGTCGGAACGGCGGCGGGTGACGAGTCCGGCCCGCTCCAGGCGGTCGATTCGCTTCGTCATCGCGCCGGTGGTGACCATGGTGTGGGCGGCGAGTTCGCCGGGCGCGCGCTCATAGGGCTCACCGGCGCGGCGCAGTGCGCACAGGACGTCGAACTCTCCCTCGCTGAGTCCGTAGCGTCCGTAGACGAGGCAGAGTTCCTCGGTGAGATGGTCGGCCAGGCGGTGCAGCCGACCGATCACGCCCTGCGGGGAGATGTCGAGGTCGGGCCGCTCGCGGCGCCAGTCGGCCTGGATGCGGGCCACGCGGTCGAGCGGTTGCGGGTCGTCCATGCACACCATGGTAGCTTCCCGGGAAGCTATATTGCCTTCCATGGAAGCTAATGTGCGGTGGGTGGCGCTGACCGCCGTCGCACCGGTGGCCTGGGGCGCCAACTACTACGTCACCCATGAGTTCCTGCCGCCCGACAGCCCCCTCTACGGCGCGGCACTACGGGCACTTCCCGCCGGTCTCGTCCTGCTGGGTCTGTGCAGGCAGCGACCGCGAGGTGCGTGGTGGTGGCGGTCCGCCGTGCTCGGGCTGCTCAACGTCAGCGTGTTCTTCGTGCTCGTCTACGCGGCCTCCCAGCTCCTGCCGACGAGCATCGCCTCGACCGTCATGGCGTTGTCCCCGCTGGCGATGATGCTCATCGCCTGGGCCCTCGTCTCCGAGCGGCCCGGCATCGCCCACCTGGCCGGCGCCGCGATCGGGCTCGGCGGGGTCTGCCTCATGCTGCTCACGGCAACGGGAGGAGTGAGCGTGCCGGGAGTCCTCGCCTCGGCCGCGGCCATGCTCGTGTCGTCCTTCGGTCACATCCTGACCAAGCGGTGGAACGCCGGTACCGACGTGCTCGCCTCGACCGCCTGGCAGCTCACCGCCGGAGGAGTGTTCCTGCTGCCGGTCGCCGCAGCCGTGGAGGGCCCTCCGCCCGCACTCTCCACCCCGGCGCTCCTCGCCTTCGGCTATGTCACCCTGATCGCCACGGCGCTGGCCTTCGCCGCCTGGTTCACCGGGCTGCGGCACCTGCCCGCGGGGACCGTGGGCCTGGTCGGACTGCTCAACCCCGTCACCGGCGTGCTGCTCGGCACGGCGGTGGCCGGAGAGGTGCTGACCGTCCAACAGGTGTGCGGGCTGGCACTCGTCCTGGTCGGAGTCGTTCTGGGACGCCCCACACGCACAGGGCGACGCGGTGGTGGCCGGATTCCTCTCCAACCTGAACCCGACAAGCGCCCCGCCGACGAGTCCTCCACCCGCAGTCCCCTGTGAGGATCGGGGGACACGGGAGCGAGGGGCGGCGCCGGCAGCCTGCCGGGACGGTGGGGTGCCGCTGCCACGGATCGAAGTTTCCCGTGACGTCAGGAGAGACGTTCGACGTCTCAACTCGCGCACGCGGCAGCCTTGTTGGTGACCAAGCCCGCCACCCGGTCCCTGACCGTCGGCAGCTACCGCTGCATCAACCGGACCGCACCTGCGTGTGTCGTCGTGACGGCCAGATCGACGAGGTCTTCGAGCGACCCAGGCATCCGTACACCCAGGCCCTCCTCTCCGCCGTACCCCTGCCGAACCCGGTACGCGAGCGGGAACGGCAGCGGTCGCGCATCCTGCTCGCCGGGAACCCGCCCAGCCCGACACGACGCTACGACGGCTGCCGGTTCCGGGCACGCTGCCCGCTCCACCCGCAACTGGGGGAGGGGGAGCGGAAGCGGTGTGACCAGGAGGTTCCGGTGCTCGACGGGGACGGGGCGGCCTGCCACTTCCCGCGTGTGCGGGAGGTTGTCCTGCCTTCCTGGGGCGGGTCCGAGACGGTCGTCGTGGCGCGGACTCGTGAATTCCCACGTGAGGGCGTGTCTGCGCCTCGGCTTCGGGGGCAGACGGCGGTGGATCGGGTGCGAACGGCACCCGGCCGTGGACCGCCGCGAGGCGCCGACCCGTGGGAGCCCCGATGCCGACCGCCATGCCGGGTAGAACAGCAGGAGCCAGGGGGGATGGGCATGAGGCCGTGCGGTCGAGCCGATCGCCGGTTCTGCCCCGTGGTACCGGCAGTACCGCTGCGCGCATCGGCGTACTGACCGTCTGTCAGGCCGCCCTGATGGTGGGCTTCGGGCTGCTGATCACGGGCCCGGCCCGGAACGTGTGGCCGCTGACGGTCGAGGACCATGTCGACGAGGGGTTCGAGCGGATTCGTACGGGCCCACTGACCACCCTGTCGTACCTCGGCTCTGAGGCCGGCAACACCCTCACGGTGATCGCCGTCACCCTGCTGAGCTGCGTGGCCCTGCTGCTCATACCCCGGCTGCCGATGTGGCGTCAGGCGGTCTTCCTCGCCGTCGCCGTCTCGCTCCAGGCACTCGTGTTCCTGGTCGTCACCCTGTCGGTGGACCGGAACCGCCCGCACGTGCACCGACTTGACGACTCCCCGCCCACGTCCAGTTACACCTCAGGGCACACCGGCGCGGCCACCGCGCTCTACGCCGGGCTCGCGGTGCTCGTGCTGTCCCGGGTGCGCAGGCCGTGGCGGTGGCCGCTGGCCGGGCTGCTGCTCCTCGTGCCACTGGCCGTCGGCGTCTCCCGCCTCTACCGGGGCATGCACCACCCCACGGACGTGATCGGCGGGATGGCCAACGGCGCCCTGTCCCTGCTGATCGTCGGCCGCGCTCTCTTCACCGACGGGTCCGTTGCCGCCGTTCCCGCGCAGCGGACCGGGCCCGCCGACACGACCGCGCAGGCCGAGGAGCGCGAGCCCGGCAGCACCGTCGTGATCTTCAATCCCACGGTGACCGGCGCGGCGGACCGCGAGAAGCTCCGGCGGATTCTGGAACAACACGGCCACCGCGCACCGGAGTTCATCGAGACCACCGCCGACGACCCCGGCACCGGCCAGGCGTCCGGCGCGGTCCGTGACGGAGCGGAACTGGTCGTGGTCTGCGGCGGCGACGGAACCGTCCGCGCCGCCGCCGACGCCCTGGCCGGCAGTGGCGTACCGCTCGTCGTGGTGCCCTGCGGCACCGGCAACCTGCTGGCCCGCAACCTCGGCCTGCCGCTCACCCCCACCACCGCGCTCGACACCGCCCTGTCCGGCACCCCGCACCGCATCGACCTCGGCCGCATCGAGGGCGACGGCCTCGCCCCCACCCACTTCGCCGCGATGTCCGGGGCCGGGCTCGACGCCGCGATGCTGGAACACACCGACGACCGCGCCAAGTCCGCCGTCGGCTGGCTCGCCTACGTCCTCGCCACCGTCGGCACCCTGCGCACACCCCGGATGCGGCTGACGGTCCGGCTCGACGACGCGCCCGTCCTGCATCGCACGGCCCGCATGGTGCTCCTCGCCAACGTCGGGACCGTACAAGGCGGTCTGACGCTCCTCCCGGCGGCCCGGCCCGACGACGGGCTGCTCGACCTGCTGATCCTGGACCCGCGCGGCCCCGGTGGCTGGATGCGCGCCCTGGGCATCCTGATGCGCGGGCGCAACGCGCGGCCCAGGACCGTGGAAACCCTCGTCCCGGAGGGCACCGGCACGAAGGGCGTACCGGTGGAGTTCTTCACCTTCCGGCGGGCCGAACTCACCTTCGCCGTACCGCAGTCGCGTGAACTCGACGGCGACCCGGTGTCCCACGGCCGGCGCCTCACCGCCGAGGTCGGCCCCGGCGCGCTGACCGTGCTGCTGCCCACCCGGGAGAAGTGAATGGGCACCGCCACCAAGGTCCCCGAGACCCGCGACATGACCGGCGACGACCTCTCGGCCGACGAGGCCCTGACGTCGCTGCGCCGCTACGGCCGCTGGCCGCTGCTGCGCGACTCCTTCGTCCGGTTCCGCTACGCCGACGGCTTCAGCCACTCCCGCGCGCTCGCCCTGCAGACGGTGCTCGCGGTGATCCCGCTGGCCATCGCCTTCGTCGGCCTCTCCACCGCGCTGCACACGGAGAACATCGGGAGACTCGCCGAACTGACCATCCACCGGATCGCGCAGGGCCCCAGCGCCGATGTCGTCGACGACGCACTGGCCCGAAGCCGCCACAGCGCGGGCGACGGCGACGAGATCGCCCTCTGGTTCGGTCTGCTCTTCTCCCTGGTCAATGTCACCACCGCCATGTGCCAGATCGAACGCGGCGCCAACCGGATCTACGGCAACGAACGCGACCGCCCCTTCCACCACAAGTACCTGCGCGGGCTGGTGATGTCGCTGAGCGCCGGGATCCCGCTCGGACTCGGGTTCGTCGTGATGGTGGCCGGCGGCGACCTGGCCGCCGCTGCGGCGACGGTGTACCACCTGGACGGCGAGGCCAGGACCGCCTGCGAGATCCTGCGCTGGCCCTTCGGTCTGCTGCTCGCCCTCATCTCGGCCAGCGCGATCTTCCGCCGTTCGCCCCGTCGCCGGCAGCCCGGCTACACCTGGCTGGCCTTCGGCGCCGCCGTCTACCTCGTCCTGTGGACGGCCCTGACCTGGCTGCTGAGCCTGTACCTGGACATCAGCGGGTCCTTCGACACGATCTACGGCCCGCTCAGCGCCTTCATGTCCCTGCTGCTCTGGGCCTACCTGACGTCCATCGCCCTCTTCCTGGGCCTGTCCTTCGCCGCGCAGCTGGAGGCCGCGCGGGCGCTGCGGCCCGGTCCGATCACAGCCGATCCGGGAGTCTGAATGGTGGTCCGCGCCACGGCCCAGCGCCTGAGTGACCTTCGGCGTCGCCGGGCGGCCGACCGGAGATTCGGCATGCATCTCCTCGGTTCGGTCGCCGTCGCCGCCGCAGCCGCTGTCCCGTTCGGGCTGCTGCTCGTTCTGGTCGAGGGCCGCTGGCAGCCGCTGCGGAGTCTCGACGCGCGCACGGCACGGCGGTTGAACGAGACCGCCCTCGCGCATCCGGCATGGACGGACGCCCTGCGTTTCCTGTCCGACCGGGTGTGGGACCCGGTCACCCTGCGGGCGATTGTCGCGCTGCTGACCGTGTGGCTGCTGTACCGCCGGGCCTGGCGACTCGCCGCCTGGTCCGCCGTGACGGCCACGGCCGGCGGCTTGATCGGGCTGCTGGTCAAGACGGTGGTCGAGCGGGCCCGACCGTCCCTGGAGGACCCGGTCGCGCACGCGCCGGGATTCTCCTTCCCCTCGGGACACGCGATGACGGCGACCACCTCGTTCGCCATCCTGCTGTTGGTGCTGCTGCCCCTGGTGCCGCGCGCTCTGCGGGCGCTGTGCTGGACCGTCGCGGTGGTGTCCGTGCTCGGTGTCGGCTTCACCCGGATCGCCCTCGGCGTGCACTGGTTCAGCGACGTCGTGGGCGGCTGGCTCCTGGGCCTCGCCGTCGTGGCTCTCACCACCTGGGCCTTCGAGGCCTGGCGCACCGACGCAGGCCGTGAACCCGCCGTCTTGGGCGAGGGCCTGGAGCCCGAACTCACCGGCGCTCACCCCGAACCCGGCCCCTCCGCCCGGGAACATCACGGCGGATCCGTACGCGACTGACGACCGAGTCCGTGAGATCCCTGGACCGGGCTGTTCCGATTCGCCGTCGGCGGTGCGGGGCCACACCAGGGCATCACAACGGCGACGGCACAGATGTGACGATCCGTCAATAACTGACGCTGCATCAGAACTGTATGAAACGGCAGAAGTTGGCCTGCTCGGGCGCGGTCGGTACGGCGATCGTGGCATGCTGCGATGTTGAGGCCCGCACGGGCAGTCGGCGCTCAGGTCGCGCGGACCTGGGCGGGGTGGGGAAGGCGGTCGGATGGAGCGCTCTGCGGAGGACGGCCTCCCGCGCGTGCTGCCCAGCCTCAGCGCTCCGCGTTTCGTCGGTCGAGCGGCCGAACTGCACCGGCTGACCGACGCCTTGGCCCGGCCGCCGGCCACGGTTCTCGTCGAGGGCGAGGCCGGTATCGGCAAGAGCCGGCTCGTTCAGGAGGCGCTGGACGAGCCCGGTGTCGCTGCCCAGCGGCCACTGGCCGCCGTATGCCCTCCGTTCCGGGAGGCACTCACCCTGGGCCCGGTCGTCGATGCCGCCCGCGAAGCCCGGCCCGATGTGGCCGAGTTGAGCCTCACCTCCCTCGCCGGGGTGCTGCGACCGTTGTTCCCCGAGTGGGGGCAGGATCTGCCGTCGGCCCCCGAGGCGCTGTCGGACGCCGGCGCCGCCCGGCACCGGCTCTTCCGCGCGCTGGCCGAGCTGCTGGACGCCATGGGAGTCGGCGTGCTGGTCCTGGAGGACGTCCACTGGGCCGACGAGGCCACCCTGGACTTCCTGTTGTTCCTCGCCTCTCGCCGTTCCCGACGGATGAGCCTGGTGCTGACCTACCGTCCCGAGGACGTGGCGCCGGACTCCGTACTGATGCGGCTGACCTCCCGGCCCCCGGCCGGCACCCGGCACGTACGGATCTGTCTTGGTGCGCTGGACGTGCCGCAGACCGCCGAGTTGATGTCGTCGATGCTCGACGGGGAACATGTCTCCGAGGCTTTCGCGTCGTTCCTCCAGGAGCGGACCGACGGAGTGCCGCTGGCGATCGAGGAGTCCGTTCGGCTGCTGCGCGACCGGGCCGATCTGGTCCGGCGCGACGGCGAGTGGGTACGCAGGACGCTGGCGGACATCGCTGTGCCGCCCACGATCCGGGATGCCGTCGCCGAGCGTGTCTCGCATCTCACCCCGATCGCGCAACGGGTGCTGCAGGCCGCCTCCGTGCTGGCCGAACCGGTCGGCCCGGCCGTCCTCGCGACGGTGAGCGGGCTCTCGGACAACGTTGCCGGAGGGGCCGTCGACGCCGCCGTACGCAGTGGACTGCTCGGCGAGGACCGGGCCGGCCGGGTCAGTTTCCGGCACGCGCTGGCGGCCCGCGCGGTCTACGACATGACGCCCGCCCCCGATCGCCGGGCCCTGCACCTTGGAGCGGGCCGCTCGCTGCGGGCCATGACGCCGCAGCCGGTGGCCCGGCTCGCCCACCACTACCGGGAGGCGGGGGACACCGGGCAGTGGCGGGAGTACGCGGAACGGACCGCCGACCTCGCGCTGGCCTCCGGGGACCATCGCACCGCCGTCGGACTGCTGCACGAGTTGCTCACCGGGAGCGATCCGCCCGCCGCCTCGGTGGCCCGGTGGGCACAGAAGATGCCGGTCCTGGCCTTCGCCGGGCTCGTCGCCCGCGGCGACCTGATCCGCGCGCTGCGCAGGGTGCTGGACGGGGAGGCGCTCGCCCCGCACGACCGCGCGGCCGTCCGTATCCAACTGGGGAGGATGCTGCTACAGGTGGCCGAGTACGCGGCCGGTGCGGCGGAACTGGAGAGGGCACTGCCGGATCTGGCCGACGAACCGTTCCAGGCAGCCTGGGCGATGACCACGCTCGGCAGTCCGCCGAGCACCCTGATGTCCGCCGGGGAGCACCGCCGTTGGCTGGACCGGGCGGCCGACGCGGCCCGGCTGCCGATGACGGCTGACCAGCGGCTGGCTCTTGTGGTGGACCGGGCAACCGCCCTGCTGGACATGGGCGACGAGGCCGGCTGGGCCGTGGCCGCGGAGCTGCCCGACACCGAGACGACGCCCGCAGGAGTGATGCAGCTGACCCGCAGCGGACTCAATATCGGTAACGCGGCCATGCGTTGGGGCCGCTACGGCGAGGCCAGAGCGCTGCTGACGACCGGGCTGGCCAGGGCCGAGGAACACCGGCACCTGCGGCTGCACGACATGATCCTGGTGACGCTTGTGCACCTGGACTGGTTCACCGGCGCCTGGGACGGACTGCCCGAGCGAGCCGCCGCCCTGGCAGCGGTGGACGAGGAACCCCTGCTTCAGCTGGACGCCTTGCTGATCACGGCCCTGCTGGACGGGGCGGTCGGCGGCAGCGGAGCGGATCCCGGCCCCGCGGCGGCGGCCGAAGGCGGGATCGGAACCGTCGAGGAGCGACTGCGCCAGGTGCTCGACGCGGGGCTGCGACGCGGCATCGTGGATCTGCCGCTGGAGCCCGCGGCCGCCCTCGCGCGGATCCGGCTCGCCGAGGGGTCGGCCGCCGAGGCGCTGGAGTTGACGGAGGGACCGGCCGACGTCGTGGCCCGCAAGAACATCTGGCTGTGGGCCACCGAGTTCGCACCGGTCCGGACCGGCGCGCTTCTCGCGGTCGAACGGCCCGACCAGGCACGGCAGTTCGTCGCGGACCTGGCCGAGGGGCTCGCCGGCAGGAACCTGCCGGCAGCGGACGCAGCCCTGGAGACGTGTCGCGGAATGCTGGCACAAGGAGAGGGCCGCAGCGCCGAGGCAGCCGCCGCCTTCGGCCGGGCAGTCACCGCCTGGATGCGCCTGCCCCGGCCGTATGAGGCACTACTGGCGGCCGAACGCCGGGCCGACTGCCTGCTGACAGCGGGGGACCGGGACACCGGGCTGACCGAACTCGCCCGTGCACAGGCCGGATTCACCACTCTGGGAGCCCGGACGGACGCCGACCGGGTACACCTCGCGCTGCGTGCGGCCGGGGCGCCGGTACGACAGGTATGGCGCGGCGGGCGGCGCGGCTACGGCGACCAACTGTCACCGCGCGAGCTGGAAGTGGCCCGGCTGATGCTCACCGGTCTGACCAACCCGGCCATCGCACGAGCACTCTCCCGATCCCCGAAAACCGTTGCCGCGCAACTGAATTCCGCGATGCGCAAATACGGGGTGACCTCGCGCACCGCACTCGCGGTCACCCTGACACAGGCCGGAATCACCCCGTCCGAAGGCCACGACACCGGCTCGCGCTCCGATCTTTAGGTCATCCGCCCCATCGCGAGGACACACGGCGACCATCGATACTCAGTGCGCGCACGATCCCCGAGCCGGCCTGCACCTGGGCATGACCGGAAGGGCGTCATCCATCGGATGAGCAGCACACCCCCCGAACCGAAGTCCGGCGCACCGAGCGCCCGTACCGACATCCCCGCCACCGGAGCGCAGCACACCGACGTGCCGCCCACCGGAGAGCGCCACCCCGAACCGACGCCCGCCGCACCGGGCGTACCCGCCGACGACACGACGGCAGACCCCGACTGCGCGGACGACTCGTACAGCGGCTACGAACCCCTCTGATCCCGGCCCGACCGGGTCCTGAACGCGACGAAAAGGGTGCCCCCTTGCTGTCCTCAAGACGTGCGCGCATGCGCGCTCCCCTCTCCCTTCTCATAGCCGGCTGTCTCGGTGCCGGAGTCCTCGCCGCGATATCACCGGTCGCCGCCGCGGCCACCCCCAGTTCCTCGGCCTCCTCGTCCGACGCCGCCCCCTCCAAGTCCTCCGACCTCCTCAACGCCGTGCCGCAGGACAACGTCCCGCAGAACTACGTCCCGGCCGGCTGCAACAATCCGAGCCTCAAGGACGGCGTGGCCCAGTGCTTCGCCGACGTGCGCACCGGCTCCGACCACCTCGTCCAGCCGCAGGCGAGCGCGCCCCCGTCCGCGGCGTTGGGCCCGGCCGACATCCAGGCCGCCTACGACCTTCCGGCCGGAGGCGAGGGCAGGACGGTCGCGATCGTCGACGCGTACGGCGACTCCCACGCCGAGGCCGACCTGGCCGCGTTCCGCGCGTACTACGGGCTGCCCGAGTGCACCACCGCCAACTCCTGCTTCCGCAAGGTCGATCAGAGCGGTGGCACGGACTACCCCGCCGACAACGAGGGCTGGGCACTGGAGACCGCGCTCGACCTCGACGCCGTCTCGTCCGCCTGTCCGGCGTGCAACATCCTTCTCGTGCAGGGTGATTCGGCGGGTCTCGACGACCTGGGCACCGCGGTCGACACCGCCGTACGCATGGGCGCCAAGTACGTCTCCAACTCCTACGGCCTGCCCAGCGAGAGCACCTCCGAGACCGCGTTCGACCACCACTACGGCCACCCCGGGGTGGCCGTGGTCGCGTCCACCGGCGACACCGGCCACGTCCAGAACTGGCCCGCCACCAACCCCGACGTGGTGGCCGCCGGCGGTACCCGGCTGACCCGCACCGAGGACACCGAACGCGGCTGGACGGAGTCCGCCTGGACCTCCGGCGGATCGGGCTGCTCGCTGTACGAGGCCCAGCCCGCCTATCAGCGGGGGCTCACCACCGGCTGCGACACCCGCGCGACGGCTGACGTCTCCGCGGTCGCCGACCCCGCGACCGGTCTGGCCGTCTACGACACGGTGGGCGAGGACGGCTGGTTGCAGGTCGGCGGCACCAGCCTCTCCGCGCCGCTGATCACGGCGATGTACGCGCTGGCGGGCACGCCCGTCGAGGGCACCTACCCGGTGACGTACCCGTACATCAACGCCTCCGGGCTGACCGATGTCACCGAAGGGTCCAACGACGACTGCGGCACGGTGGTGTGCACCGCCGGCGCCGGCTGGGACGGACCGACGGGTCTCGGCACTCCCGTCGGCGTGTCCGCGCTGGCCTTCGGCGTCCATGGAACGCTGTCCGGACGCGTCACCGACAGCAAGTCCGGCGCCCCGCTCGCAGGTGCTGCGTTGGCCATCTCCGAGGAATCGGCGGACGGCCGGGAGTACCGCGTCACCACCGACGCCGATGGAGCGTACGACCTCCCCGTCGCGGTGGGCGACTACCGGATCACCGCCACCGACTTCGGCTACCAGGAGAAGACGAGCTCCGGAGTGGGCGTCGCCGAGAACCAGACCACCACCGCCGACCTGACCCTGGTGAAACTGCCCACCCGTACGGTCTCCGGCACGGTGAAGGACGGCAGCGGGCACGGCTGGCCCCTGTACTCGAAGATCACCATCGACGGCTATCCGAACGGAGCGCTCTACACCGACCCCTACACCGGCAAGTACAGCGTGGACCTTCCGGAGAAGACCACCTACGCCGTCCACGTGGCCCCGGTCTACCCCGGCTACTTGAGCACGGACCTGAGTGTCCCGGTGGGCACCGCCGACGTACGTGCCGACGTGGCCCCGGACGTGGACCTGACGGCCTGCGTCGCACCCGGCCACGCATACCCGGGCGCGGCCGACTTCGGAGGCTGGACCGGCACGACGCCGGAGCACGGCTGGACGGTCGTCGATCACGGGACGGACGGCGCCACCTGGGACTTCGCCGACAGCTTCCTGGCCAACTACACGGGCGGAACCGGCAATTGGGCCGCCGCCGATCCCTGGGGCCGGGGCGGTGTCCACGAGGACACCGAACTCGTGTCGCCCACCTTCAGCCTGGCAGGGCAGAGCGCACCCGTCCTCGGCTTCGACGCCCTCTACGCCGCCAGCAAGGACTCCGTGGCCGACGTCGACCTCAGCCTCGACTCGGGCGCGACGTGGACCACGGTGTGGCACCGGGACACGGCCGAGTTCCTGGGCCACGTCGAGGTTCCCCTGACCCAGGCGGCAAACGCGAAACACGTCAAGGTGCGCTTCCACTACTCCGGCAGCGGCCTGTCGATCTGGCAGCTCGACACCGTCACCGTCGGCTCCTGCTCGGCGGTGAGCGGAGGCATCGTCGCCGGAAAGGTCGTCGACGGCAACACGGGTGACGCCATCACGCCCGCCACCATCACCGACACCGCCGACGGCTACACCACGGCGACCACCGTGGCGACCCCCGACGACCCGGCGTTGGGCGACGGCTACTACTGGCTGTTCAGCGCCCCCGTCGGACGGCACACGTACCGGACCGCCGCCGCCCGCTACACCACCTCGACCGGCACCTTCACCACGCGGCCGGACAAGGTCAACCGGTTCGACCGCACGCTCAAGGCGGGCCGCCTGGCGGTGAGTTCGTCCGGTCTCTCCGTCAGCGAGACACTGGGCGGATCGGCGAGCAAGAAGGTCACCTTCACCAACAAGGGGCGGGCGCCGCTGCACGTCAACCTCGGTGAGCAGAGCACCGGTTACACCTCACCGGACGGGATCTCCACGACCACGTCGGACTCGTCGGCAGGCGCTCCGACGCTGCGCGTGAAGGGCAACTACTCACCCGGACCGATGAGTTCCCTCCCCTCGGCCACGAAGAGCACGTCGAGCGAACCGTCCGCCACGGCATCGACGGGTCCCTGGACAGGCATCGCCGACTACCCCGAGCCCGTCATGGACAACGCCGTGGGCACCTACCAGGGCAAGGTCTACTCCGTCGCCGGAGTCTCCGGACTCTTCGGCGGGGAGTACCTCGACCGCGGCTATGTGCACGACCCGTCCACCGACGCCTGGACACCCATCGCCGACCTCCCCGAGGCCCTGGAATCACCCGGCGGGGCGTTCGTCGACGGGACCATGTACGTCGTCGGCGGCTGGACCTCGGACGGCGCCCGCGCCACGCTCTACGCCTACCACCCCACCACCGACACCTGGACCCGCCTCGCCGATCTGCCCCAGGCGATCGGCATGCCGAACGTGACCACCCTCGACGGCAGCCTCTACGTCATCGGAGGCTGCACCGGATCCGGCTGCGGAGACAGCGTCAGCACCGTCTACCGCTACACACCGGCCACCGACACCTGGACCCGCCGCGCCGACTACCCGTTCACCATGGAACGCGGAGCCTGCACCGGTATCACCGGTGAACTGGTGTGCGCCGGCGGCATCACGGTCGTCGGTGGAGGGGTCGCGCCCCGCAAGGGGCAGACCTACCGCTACAGTCCCTCCGCCGACACCTGGACCCGTGCGGCCGACATGCCCGAGGCGAGCTGGGGCGCCACCGCCAGCGGGAACGACGGCAGACTCCAGGTCGTCGGCGGCATCGTCGGAACGGCCGCGGTCAACACCGTCGTCGAATACGACCCGGTGTCCAACTCCTGGTCCAGGCTGCCCAACACCGGCTCCGCCGTCCTCCGGGCCGGCGGCGCCTGCGGGATCTACCGCATCGGGGGCATGACCGCGGCCCTGGACGCCGTCTCCTCGGCCGAGGTGCTGCCCGGGCACGACCAGTGCGACGGTGACGACGTCAGCTGGCTGTCGGCGGACAAGACCTCGTTCGATCTCGCCCCCGGCCGGTCCACCACGGTCACCGTCCGCGCGGACGCCTCCGCCGTGGCCACGGCGGGTACGTACACCGCGCGGCTCACCTACAGCACCGACGCTCCCTACGCCGGAGCGTTGGTGAAGGTCAGCCTCACGGTCAAGATCCCCCACACCTGGGATCATCTCTCCGGGACGGTCACCGACAAGCGCACGGGAGCACCGCTCGCCGCGGCCACCGTCCTGGTCTGCCCGGTGGCGCACGCCGGGACGACCGGCTGCGGCCACCTCGTGCACACCGTACGCACGGACTCCGACGGCCACTACGACCTCTGGTTCGACGCCCGCCGGAGCCCGCTGCGGATCACGGCCTCCGCGGCCGACCACCGAACGGCATCCAAGGAGGTGACCCTGCGGCCGGGCCGCGCCACGACGGCCGACCTGTCACTGACCGCGACCTGACCCCCACCGCCACCCGTTCTCGTCGCGCCCACCCAGACGCTCTGTCCGGGTGGGCGCGGCTGCGACTCCTTCGTGTGCATACCCCGAGGCGGGTGTCCCTCGGTGGGTGTGACCGGTCCGCACGGTGACGTTCTCCGTGATCGCCGACGGCAAGACGCTGGTCACCACGCCGACGATCCGCGGCAAACAGGCCGCGGTGCCGATCGACGTAGACGTCAGCGGTGCCCAGGTGATCGACCTCAAGGTCGGTGACGCGGGTGATGGGAACGGCAACGACCACGGTGACGGGGGGACACCCACGCTGACGTGTGCCTGATCGAGCGTCAGGTTCATTCGCCCGCCGTGGTCGGCGGGATCATGGACGAGGTGCCGGGACCGTTGAGGAAGTGAAGCAACACGGCGGCCTCGGCGCGTAGTTGTGCGGCCCGGTGCGCGTGTACGGGCGCGGTCAACTGCGCCGCGGCCTCCAGTCGTTCGGCGGCTTCGGCTTTCACGACCTCGACCACACTGTCCTCGCTCAGCTCACGCCGAGCCGCTTCGGTGGCGCCGGCACCGACCGGCGAATGCTCCACGGCCAAGCCGTGAAGCTCGGTCTCCTCCACGGGGACAGCCTCGGCGTTGTCCAGCGCGGCAAGGGCTGTGCGAAGGGCGCTCACCGCGGCCCTGTCACGCGCCCGCATCGCTTCCGGCAGCGCTCGACGCATGCGAAGACGTAGAGACATGCTGGTGACCCTATGGCGGCGCCCTTGAGCCCACAACGCGATATACGTGCAGCCGCGCGGGGTGATGCTCCGGGCTGTCTTCGTTCGCGGGTCCTGATCGCCTCCCTGCCCGGCGGCTGCCGGAACCGGTCCGGAGAACAGGGCAACCGGGACCGTCCCTCACGGGTCTAGCCACCGATGACACACCGTCAGGTCTCGTCGCGCGGGGAGGCGGCGAACCCAGTGTCCCGAGGGGGGACTTCATGCGTATACGCCCGGCCGTGGCCGTCACTTTCCTGACAGCCGCCCTTTCAGCATCGGTGCTTCCGGCAACCGCCCGCGCGGCGGACCCGGCCGCTGCCGACGACACCACGTTCTCGAACGTCGTGGTCAACGGAGGCAAGGACATCGTGCTCGGCCTGACCACCAGAAAGACCGTCACGATCACGTGGACGGCCCATGACCCGGAGGGCGTTGCCGCGTCCTGGGCCTATCTGTGGCACGGTCCCAACACCGACGACGCCGACGGCATCCTGCCGCTGTATCCGCCGGCGGGTACATGTGCGGTGTCGTCGGCCGACCCGACGACCTCCACCTGCAAGGTGAGCATCGCGGTGAGCGCCGCGCGGGACTTCGACCACAACGGCCTCGCCGACGCCTGGAAGGTACTCGCCGGGGCGCAGGACACCGACGACAACTGGACGGAGACCGACGTCGCCGGTACGGCGAACTTCAAGCGGTACGCCCGGGTGACGGTCAACGCCTCGCCCGAGCCGGTGAAGAAGGGCAGGACGATCACGGTCACCGGGAAGCTGACCCGCGCCAACTGGGAGAGCGGCACCTACACCGGCTACCAGGGGCGGACGGTCCAACTGCAGTTCCGCAAGAAGGGAAGCTCCGTCTACACGGCGCTGAAATCCGTCACCAGCGGTGTCGGAGGCTCGCTGAAAACCACCACCAAGGCCAAGACCGACGGCTACTACCGCTTCCTCTTCACCGGTACTCCCACCACCGGACCGTCCACGGCGACAGGCGATTTCGTCGACGTCAGGTGACAACCAGACCCGTTCCGGCCCTGCCGGCGCGGTGTCGCGGCCGTTCGGGGAAGGGGCGGCGTCCATCCGGGGTGGACGCCGGCCCGTCCGAACGGCCGGTGATCGTGGAGTGGCCGCTCGCGTGCCATCGCGGGGACTTCGCCCGGCAGAGGATGTGTGACGTGCCGGCGGTCGTTTCCAACCCGCTCGGAGCAGGCGAGCTCAAGGGCGCCGTAGAGGTGGCATTTCCCCTCGGCACCGTGCCGAGCCGCGGCGGACGCCGGCATCTCCCGGCGATGCCGGGCCGGCCGACGGATGCGGAAGTCGCAGATGGAGGCGACCATGAGCCTCATCGAGGCGAGTGGAGATGCCGGTATGACGTGTTCCGCTGAACCTCTTCGGCATGCCCTGTACCGCCCGGCGCCGACCGCAGGGGGACCGTCGGCCCGCGTAAGCGCGCACGGCTGAAAGGACACCGATGTCCGGAACTGGAACCGCCTCCTCGCCCCGACGGCTGACACTTGCCGCGATGATCTTCGCGGTCGCGATGACGTTCATCGACCAGACGATCGTGTCCATCGCCGCACCGAACATCCAGGAGGAGCTGGGGCTTACGAACACCGGTGTGCAGTGGGCCATCAACTCCTATCTGCTGGCGATGGCCGCCCTGTTCGCCTTCGGGGGACGGCTGGCGGACACTGTCGGGCACCGGCGCATGGTCGTCCTCGGGGTGATCGTCTTCGCCGTCGCGTCCGCACTGTGCGGACTGACGCCCAAGGGCGGCATCGCAGAGGGATGGCTGATCGCGTTCCGGGCGCTCCAGGGAGCGGGCGGAGCGCTCCTGTACCCGGCCGCCCTGGCCATCGTGGTCAACTCCTACGCGCTGCAGGAGCGCGGCAAGGCACTCGCCCTCTTCTTCGGCGTCGCCGGCGGTCTCACCGCGGTCGGTCCGATCCTCGGCGGCTGGCTGACGCAATGGACCTGGCGGGCCATCTTCTGGGTCAACATCCCCGTCGCCGTCGTGGCCCTGGTGCTCATCGCGCTGGCGCGTCCGCACACCCCGAACCGGCCGGCCCCCATGGACTACCGCGGACTGGCCCTCATCGTGGCCGGTGTGGGCCTGAGCATCTTCGGCTTCCAGCAGTCCTATCTGTGGGGCTGGCACTCCGCGGCGACCTGGCTGTGCATCGTCGTGGGCCTGCTGCTGCTCGTGGTCTTCGTCCTCGTCGAGCGGCGGACGGCCCATCCGCTGCTGGACGTCGAACTCTTCCGCGACCGGGCCTTCTCCGTTCAGAACATCGTCCTGGGCGTGGCCATGGCAGCCTTCGTGCCGGTGTTCTTCTTCACGAGCGTGTACGCGGAGGTCGCCCTCGGAAAGAAGGCGTCCGAGGCCGGCCTCGATCTGCTCTACTTCTTCCTCGGTTTCGTGGTGGCCGCGCAGGTCGGCGGACGCATGCTCGACCGGATCGGTGCCAAGCGGCCCGTGGTGCTGGGCTGCGCACTGGCCTGCGTCGGCTTCTTCCTGTGGGCGGGCCGGGTGACCGAGCTGAGCGAGAGCCGCATCGTGTGGTGCATCGTGCTCACGGGCGCGGGAATGGGGCTGATGCTGGGACAGTCCAACACCGACGCGGTCAACCGCGTACCCCAGCTCTCCTACGGCGAGGCGACCGGAGTCACGCAGACCGTGCGCAACTACGGCTCCAGCCTGGGCCTGGCCGTCCTCGGCACGATCTTCGCCTCGGTGCTGCAGTCACGGATCACCAGGTCCCTGACCGCGCAGGGCATGGGCCACGACGCGGCGAGCCGGGAGGCCAGGTCGATCTCCCAGCTGAGCTCAGGACAGGGCAGTGGTGGGACCGCGTCCATTCCGCACTTCGTCCGGCTGGGCGTGGCCGAGGCGACCCGCTCGGTGCTGCTCGGCATGAGCCTGATCATGGCCGTCGCCTTCGTCGTCGCCCTGTTCGGCCTGCGCCGCGGAGTCCAACAGGAACTGCCCGCCGACAAGCGGGAGTCGAGGGTGGCCCAGGCACCGGAAACGGGAGGCTGACGGGCCGCCACGGCAGGTGGGACGAGTGGGGACCGTAGCCGGCGGTCGGGCCGGGGCGCCGGGCGAAGCCGTCGTCACAGACGCAGGACGACCAGGGCCGTGTCGTCGGTGTTGCCCTCGGCGGGGAGCAGGTCGGCGAGGAGGGCGTCGGCCAGGGGCTCGGGCTCCGCGTCCCGGTGGTGGGTGAGGGAGTCGGCGAGGCGGGCCAGACCGCGGTCGATGTCCTCCGTGCGCCGCTCGATCAGTCCGTCGGTGTACAGCACGAGGGTGGCGCCCGCGGGGAAGACGATGCTCGTCTGCGGTCGGCCGACATGCTCGGGTCTGGCGCCCAGGGGCGGGTCGGTGGCCTGGTCGAGGAAGGTCACCGTGCCGTCGGGGTGGAGCAGCGCCGGGGGCGGGTGACCCGCGCAGCTGTAGGTGATGGTGTGGTCGTCCCAGTCGATGAACGTCGTCACCGCGGTGGCGGACTCGGCGCCCTCGACGAAACGGGCGTAGAGACCGAGGGCCTCCAGGGCGGAGCCCGGCCCGTCGGCGACCCTGCAGGCCGCGCTCAGGGCGCTGCGCAGCTGGCCCATGGCGCAGGCGGCCGCCAGACCGTGTCCGACGACGTCGCCGACGGCGACCGCCATTCCGCCGTCGGGCAGGTCGACGAGGTCGTACCAGTCGCCGCAGACGTTCAGGGCGTCCAGGGCGGGCCGGTAGCGGACGGCCGCCCGGTGGTGGCCGACCGGTCGCGGCGGGGGCAGCATCGCGGCCTGCAGGGTCAGGGCCACCTCGCGCTCGTGGGCGTGTGCCCTGCGCAGCCGCTCGTTGACCTCCTGCAACTCACGTGCCCGGGTGAACAGCTCGGCTTCCAGTACTCGGGCCCTTCTGTCGCCGGCCCGGCCGTCGATGGCCCGGACGAACTCGGTGACCTCCTCCACCCGGTGGACGATCAGTGTCACTTCGCCGTTCCGGTCCCGGATGGGCGCGTTGACGGGGCTCCAGAAGTGCTCCACCCAGCGGCCGGGACGCAGGGGGTCCTCGATGTCGTATCGGAGCAGGGCCATGGTGTCGCGTTCGCCGGTGGTCGCCGCGCGCAGCATCGACTCCCGGGTCTCGCGCATGCCGGCCGCCGCCGGGTCCTTGGGGTTCTCGGGGAAGACGTCGAAGATGTAGCGGCCGACCAGCTCCTCGCGTTTGCGTCCCGACAGGCGCTCGAAGTCCTGGTTGGCGTCGACGTAGACCAGCTCGGGGGTGAGCAGCGCCACCATGCCGGGCAGGTCGCGGAAGACCGCCTCGTAGTCGATCTCCGGATCCTGCATGGCCTGCCCGTTTCGACGCCGAGGGTCACTGTGTCGTTCCACGATAGGAGGGATCTGGCCATGAAGCCCGGAAACGGCTCTTTTCGGTTCGGTGAGCAGTGACGATGGCGTCGGCCGTCACCCGACCGAGTGGCCTGCTCGGGGAGGGCGCCCTGGGCGGCCGCACGGTGGTATGGCCCGGCGAGCGGCCACGCCGTTCAGGATCCGGTCCGGGTCGGGCCGCCGATGTCCGTGCTGAGACGGCGGTAGGCGGCTCGGGCGTGGAGGAGCCGGGCCAGGGCCGTGCCCACCACGGCGGCGGTGAACAGGCAGCCGAGCCAGAACGCGTCGCGGTGCCCGGCCCAGGTGAGGGTGCCGGCGGGCGGGACGGCGAAGCCGTTGAGGAAGAGCCAGCACAGCACCGCGGTGCCGGGGGCCGCCGTGAAGCGGGCGCACAGGCCGAGCAGTACGGAGAGCAGGGACAGCGCGGCCAGCGCCGGCGACGGGCGACCGGGACCTACCAGCACATTGAGCAGCGCCACCAGCGCCAACGCGCCGCCGGATGCCGCGGCCCAGACCAGTGGTGTGGCCAGGGGCGAGGGGACGGGTCGTGCTCCGGTACGGAGAAGCACCCAGTCGATCATGCCTGAGACTCCTTCTGGTCGTCCCGCTCCTGCCGGCGGCGGGGAGGTCAGCCTGCCCGAGTCCGCGCCACCGGTACAACCTCGCCCGACGGCTCAAGTCCCGGTCCGCACCGCCCTCTTGGACGACTTCGTCGCCCGTCGCTCGTAGAGGACCGGCCACAGGGTGATCAGGACGAGCAGCCAGACCACGGTCACGGTGCGGACATGCGCGCCGAACGCCGCCAGCACCAGGGGCAGTACGCAGCAGGGGAGGGCCACGGACAGCAGCCACCGCCGTTCCCGCCCGGCCCGGCCGAGCCAGGCGAGTCCGCTGAGCATGAAGTACCCGGCCAGCGACGAGCAGAGCAGCCATCGGGTGGCGTCCGGCAACGTGTCCAGGTGTCCGGCCGCGGCTCCCAGCGCGGCGGCCAGGGCGGCGAGGCAACCGGACACGAAACAGTGCAGCGGCAGCGCCGCACGGGCGGGCAGCACCCCTGCCGCCAGCTGCGGCACTCCCGCATAGCCGTGCTCGAAGGACAACGTCCACAGCGTGGCCAGCAGGAAGAACGCCGCGACGGCGAGCATGTACAGCTTCTTGTCCCACTCCGCGTCCGACGTGGCTTCGACCACCTGGGCGACGCCCTCGCCCAGCACGATGATGACGAAGAGGCCGAGCCGCTCGCTCAGGTGCTCCGTCTGGGACCGCGCGAGCGACGTGCCCCGGGCGGAATCACGTCGGGCGGTCCGGCTGTCGTGGCGCTCCCGGGCTTGCTGGTGCTCGGCGAGGTCGCGTGCGGAGACCGCGAACGTGACGTACAGGTCCAGGGCGATACCGAGGGCCCAGAGCCAGTAGCGCGTCGGAGCGTGCGCCCAGAGGGAGACGGTCCACGGGATCACGCCGAGCGACATCTGAGCGGCCGGCCAGTCGACAAGGACCTGGCGACGGTGCTGCCAGGCCCGGCTCGCCAGCACCCGGATCAGGACGTAGGCGAGGGCGAACACCCGCGCGTGCCGGTCGTCCCCCTCGTGCACCCCCGACACCGCCGCGGCCATGACGGCCATGCCGAACATCGCGGCCAGCACCGTACGGACGTGGGTGTTCTCGTAGGCCACGTTCGCGTACAGGGTGAAGCAGATCCACGCCGTCCAGAAGGCCAGGAACAGCAGCGCGTACAAGCCCAGGTCGGACACATCCGGCACACCGTGCAGCAGATGCGCGATCTGCGCCACACCCGCTACGGCGACCAGGTCGAAGAACAGTTCCAGCCAACTGGCGTGCCGGTTCTCCTCCGAGGTCGGTTGCGGGGCCGGTGCGGTCGTACTGTCGTCGCTCACCGCATCACCATGCCCTGCCACCGACGACCTACGGGCCGGAAATCGCCGCGACCGGTTGCCGGACGTGCCCGATGAAGGGTGGGCGCACGGGCGACCGGGGTGCCGTCGCGTGGTGGGTGCGCGGGTGCCAGTGGTGGGGCCTCCTGGCCTCGGCCCACGTGCCGATCAGGCACGGACGCCCAGCAGACGCCCGTTCTGGAGACCGAAGTACAGGACGCCGTCGGCCACCGCGGGCGTGGAGAAGACCGGGCTGCCGGTGTGTGCCTGCCACTGTTCCTCGCCCGAGACCGCGTCCAACGCCCACATACGGCCGTCGTTCGTGCCGACGTACAGCGTGCCGTCCGCCACCAGCGGGGCCCACCGCACCCAGACACCTACCTTGCGACTCCACCGTCTCTCGCCGGACACCGCGTCGACGGCCCACAGATATCCGTCGCCGGTGCCGAAGTAGACGAGGCCGTCGGCCACCGCCGGCGTGGACTTCACCCAGGTGCCGGCCGGCAGCTTCCACCGGACCTGACCCGACGCCACGTCCATCGCCCAAAGGTGCCGGTCGGCGCTCCCGACGTAGAGGATGCCGTCGGCCACCACCGGAGAGGACCACAGTCCACTCAGCGTCTTCAGCTGCCACCGCACCTGGCCGGAGGCAGTGTGCAGGGCCCACAGAACGCCGTCGTCGCTGCCGACGTAGACCGAGTCGCCCACCACGATCGGCGAGGAACGCACGCCCGTGCCGACGCGGACCTGCCAGCGGCTCTTTCCTGAGACGGCGTCAACTGCCCGGAAGAAACCGTCGTTGCTGCCGAAGAGGACCATGCCGTCGGTGACCACCGGCGTGGACCGCACCAGACCATTCGTCCTGACCCGCCACCGCTCCCGGCCCGACACGGCGTCCACCGCCCACAGGCACTTGTCCCAACTGCCGATGTAGACAGTGCCGTTGGCGAAGGCGGGTGACGCGGCCACCACACCGCCGACCGTGCACTGCCAGCGTTCTTCGCCGGACAGGGCGTCGACGGCCCACAGGAGGTGGTTCCAACTGCCCACATACACAGTGCCGTTGACCACGACCGGCGACGATTCCTTCACCGCTCCGCCGGTGTCCAGCTGCCAGCGCACGGCACCGCGCTGCTCTCCGTCGCCGTCGGCGCTGTCGGCGGAGACGAGGACATAGGGCTTGATGACGACCGGCCGATAGGCGAAGTAGCCGAGCACCTCGATCGCGTTGAAAATCCCCAGGGGTACGAGGAGCAGTGCCCACCACGGCGTGAGTTGGCCCAGGAGGACGGATATCAGCGCGGCGACGCAGCCGATCCCTGAGCAACCGGCCACGAGAAGCTCAAGGGTTCCTTTGGCGCGAAGGCCTCGAAGTAGCATGGCCGACAACATATGATCACTCGGCCGCCGAATCGGTCAAGAACGCGGAAAACGTCAACACCCGTTGATCGGGCGGAACTTCGGTGCGGGGCGCTGTGCTGGATCGTCGTGCTCGGCCGACTGGCTCCCGCTCAGTGCGCGCCAACTCCTTCGCCCCCACTGCCGACTTGACCCTCCCGTGCTGCGGCTGCCGTGGTTTCGGTGTGAATGGCGTGGCCGCGTTGGGGGGTGAGATCGAGGGAGGTGAGGACCGAGGAGTGGACGATCGAGGGGAGGGTGTGGCGGAGGAGGGCGGAAACGCTGGTGGAGAGGTTTTGGTAATTGGTGGTCGCTTGCGACATGGCCTGCACGCCGGAGAAGGCACCGACGAGCACCTGAGCGGTCTCGGCGGGGTTGACGTGAGGGAGGAGTTCGCCTTGTTTCTGAGCCTTGTCGAGGAGGTCCTCGGTGATGCTGGTCCAGCGCTGGAAGGGGCCGGTACGGTCGAGGCCGTCGGCGCGCTGATCAAGGGTGAGGCGTGTGCCGGCCCGGACGAGGGGGTCGGTCTGGAGGCGGTAGGCGTGCAGCATGGTGGTGTCGATGAGCTCTTGGATTTTGCAGGGCCGGTCGGGGACGACGAGCGACTGATCCTGTCCGGCGAGCACGCCCAGGGCGAGTTGCTCCTTGGAGCGGAAATGGAAGTAGAGGGCACCCTTGGTCACGTTGGCGGTGGTGAGGATTTCGCTGATGGTGGCGGCTTGGTAGCCGCGCTCCTCGAAGACGGTGGCTGCGGCCATGAGGATGGTGTGGCGGGTGCGGATGGCCCGGTCCTGCTTGGGTTCTGGCATGTTCGGGCCCTTTCGTCGCGGGTCGGCTACCCGTCCGCTAAAAATACCGTCCAGTTCGTATAGTCTACGGCGCTGCGGTCGTCGTTGAGCCGTTCCGGGGCATTGGTTGTCGGGGTGTGTGGGGGAGTGGGGCGGGGAGGTTGGGCGGGTGGGTCGGGTACGGGGTACGCCCTTCGCGGGGCGGGCCGGGTGTGGTTGAGAGTTGGCGGTCACGGGCGGCGTCGATCGGCATCGGTAAGGCTGGTGCGGGGGAGTGCCGCAGTCGCGACTTCCAGTGGTGGGCGGTGTGGTTCGGCGGGCCGTGAAGTCGGTTGGTGGCCCTGGTGGTTGTGCGGTTGATCGCCGCTGAGGGCGAGGGGGAATCCGCCTTGGCGGTCGACTCGGCCTTGTTCCCGAGTTGTTGAGGAGGCGTCGTTGCCCCGAGGCGCACGGCGAGAGCCGGGCTGATCGGCTGAACCGCTCCCTGGCCGGCCCTCTTGCTCAGTCGCGGATCTCCGTTGCGGTGACTGTGACGTGGAGCGGCGGTTGGTCGTGCGGTCACGGAACGCCGTACGTCGGTGCGCCGTCTTGGCCTCCGCTCGGCTCCCGACCTGTCCGTCATCGCGTTCGGCTGACACGCATTCGCCATGTAGACGGGCCTGTTCGTGTTCGACGTTCCGCGGTGGTGGGGTTGTCGTCGGGTGGTCCGAGTAGTGGCCAGTACAACTGGGCCGAGACGGTGGCCTGCGTGTGTTCGCGGTGAGGGTGGTGGGGTGTGCTTGACGGCGTGTCGTTGAGGTGGGGAGGTAGAGGGGCTGGGCGGTGACCGTCTTCTCGTGGCGCGGTGGTGCGGTGGTGCGGTGGTGCGGTGGTGCGGTGGTGAGGGCGGTGATGCCGGGGTGGCTTGGGCTGTGGCTGACATTTCGTGAGAGGGGGGCTGGAGCTCTGGCTGCGTCGGGTCCGGCCCGGGAATGTCGTCCTTGAGGCTGGCAACGGTCCGTCTTTCGGGCCTGGGCATCGCGGTCGGGCCCCGACAGTAGGGCGACGCCGAGGCTGTTCTCCGCCGCTTGGGGTGTTATGGGGCGCCTGCCTGTCGAGGGCCGGGCCCGTCGGCGTGGTGAAAGCCGAGGCAGGCGGGTACGCATGTATCGACTCTTGCAGGAACATCCTCCGGCGGCGTGACGATCTCCGGGGGGTTGCCAGGACGACCGGGATGGCTGATTCCGCGGGCCCCTGACGGCGGAATGGGCTTCCAACATCGAAAAACCGTCCGTGCCGTTTTATGGAGGGGCGCGGGTCCCGTGACGGCCTCGTGCCCGGCGGCCTGGAACGCGGACCGCGTATCTGCTGTCGTCGTGGCCTTGCGGGGAAGTTGGGACGTGGACCCCGCCCCGCAGTGCGCGCATCACCCTGATGACCTATGTCCCGCAATTACGTGAGCTGATCGGTACGGCGTCGACCGAGCGGGAGTGAGAGAGCGAGGGAGTGGTGGCCAAGCACCTTCTGGCCTTCGTGCCCGGCGGCTATCGGCTGCAGGCGCGCGGCGGCACGGTCGACCACTGCGAGTTCGAGCGACGTGAGGACGCCGGGCGCCGGACCGGACGGTCGTAGGTGTCGCGGACCGCTGGAGACCTACGACCGGTGATGCGGGTCGGCCACTCAGCAGGTCGTCAACAACGCTCGGCCCGGGGCGCCTTCATGTGGCCGGACTAGGGGCTCGCCTGGTCGTGCAGCGCTGTTCCCCGGTCTTCTGTTTCCGATGAGTCCGACGACCCGATGGACATCGTCCAGCCCGGATCTCGCCGCATTCGGGTCTGCCCCGTCCGGCCAGGCTGGGCGGGACGGAAAGGGTAGAAGCGTGAGAATCTTCATCAAAGTGGCAAGAAGCGGAGAAGGCACGGAGAGACGGAGGCGTGGAGGGTTGGTTGACGACGGAACGCGGGGTCGTGGTGGGCCGGGAGCGGGGAGTGCCCGATGATCCTGGTGACGGGCGCGACAGGGACGGTGGGACGGGAAGTGGTCCGCTGCCTGCCTGGTGACCTGCGCGTGCGGGTCATGACCAGGGACCCGGCGAAGGCCGCAGGGGCGTTCCCGGGGGTGGAGGTGGTCGTCGGGGACTACACGGACCCGCCGTCTTTGGCCCGGGTGCTGCAAGGGGTGCGCACGGCGTTCCTCGTCACGACGCGAGTCGACGGCGACGACGACGACGCCCGCTTTGTCTCGGCCGCGCGTGCCGCCGGGGTGCGGCGGGTGGTGAAACTGTCCGCGGCGGCCGTTCTGGACCCCGGGGCCGACGACCTCATCACCCGTCAGCAGCGCGCCAACGAGGAAGTGTTGCGCGGCTGCGGCCTGCAGTGGACCTTGCTGCGCCCGCGCGCGTTCATGTCCAACTCCCTGTCCTGGGCCGCCCTCGTCCGCCGCGAACGGACCGTCCGCGCGCTGTACGGGACGTCGCCCAACGCCTGCGTGGACCCCCGTGACATCGCCGAGGTCGCGGTACGGGCCCTGACCGAGGATGTCCATGCCGGACACGCCTACACCCTGACCGGTCCGCAGGCGCTGACCGCCGTCGACCAGTCCCGTGAGCTGGGCCGGCTTCTCGGTATCCCCCTGCGCTTCGAGGAACTGACCCCGGACGAGGCCCGCGCCGCGCTGAGCAAAGGCTGGCCGCCCCCGGTCGTGGAGGCACTTCTGGCGAGCGCGGAACGGCAGAAGGCCGGCGCCAAGGCCCAGGTGGAGGACACCGTCCACATGGTGACGGGGCGTCCGGCCCGTTCCTTCAAACGGTGGGCCCAGGATCACATCGAGGCGTTCACTCCGGCCCTGGACGAGTCCGGGTCGCGGCGGGGGACGGTGTAACTCCCTTCCTGGTAATGGGTGTTGGGTTGTTGTTGGTTTGTCGGGTGTCTCTCGCCCCAGGGCGTTCCGGGGTGTGGAGGCCCTGCGGGCGCCGCTGATCCGGCACGCACGCGATCACCTTCCAGCGCTCCGACTAGAGGTTGTCCCGTGATCTCTGGCTGGTTGTCCCAGACGGCGCCCTATGGTGCTGCGGCCGACATGCTTGTTGGGTTGGGAGGCGTAGTTGCCTGGCCCGGGATGTCGAGCCATGCGTCGATGCGGGTGACCGCGCCTTCCACGGTGGCGCGCGGGGCGCCGGAGGCTTCGAGCGAGGTACGGGCCACGGCGGCGAGTTGGGGGTCGGTGAGGGCGAGCGCCGTGCGGGCTGTTTCGTACTCCTGCAGCAGACCCGGACCGAACAGGAGAGGGTCGTCGGCGTTGAGGGTGCACCGGACGCCTGCTTGCAGGAGCTGCGGCAGGGGGTGCGCAGGCAGGGATGCGACGACCCCGAGGGCGACGTTGGAGGTGGGGCAGACGTCGAGGACTATGCCTTCCGCGGCCAGGCGGGCAAGGAGAGCCGGGTCTTCGACTGCCCGTACGCCGTGGGCGATCCGTCGGGCGCCGAGTATGTCGAGTGCGGCGCGCACGCCGGCCGGGCCGGCGAATTCCCCTGCGTGCGGGGCGGGAATCAGCCCGGCATCGCGGGCAATGGCGAACGCCTCAGCGAACGGCTCAGGGGCGTGGCGGGCCTCATCTCCGGCCAGGCCGAAGCCGACCACCCCATTATCCGAGCGGCTAACCGCCAGGCGGGCGGCCTCGACCGCTTCCAACGGGTCCGCGTGGCGCCGGGCGAACACCAGGATGCCGAAGCCGACGCCCAGCCGCGCGCCCACGCGGCGGCCCTCGTCGATCACCTCGTCCAGGACGTCGAGCGCGGCGTCCGGATCGCCCTCATAGGTCAGGGGGTTCAAGTGCGGCTCGATCCATACCGCTCCGTCCGCGGCGGCGTCCTCGACCACCTCGCGTACCAGCCGCAGAAGGTTCCTGCGCGGGCCCTCGCGCACCACCCGGGCAGCGGCACCGTACAAAGCGCCGAAGTCCTCAAACGAGGTGAAGCCGCCTGCATCTGGCGGTCGTTCGCCACGCTCGCCTGCCAGCTCCGCGAGCGTGGCGGGACGCATCGCACCTTCGAGATGCAGATGGAGATGGGCCTTCGGTAGATGGTCCAGGCTTCGCATGGCGCCTCACTCTATGGCTACCCTCTTGACGGCCGTTGGGAGATGCAACCATCACTGCGTGGCTGGTGTGATCACGGCGTCGGTGCCGTCATGGATAGAGCCCTTCACGGGTCTGACCCCGCGCTGCTTCGCCAAGCCGGTAGCCGAGGTTCGACGCGAGCAGGCTGCGGATCAACAGCGCGGGCGTCCCTGGAGCCTGTCGCTGGAGGACCGTGTTCTGCTGGTGACCGCGTACTGGCGCACAAACTTGACGATGCGACAGCCGGCTCCGTTGTTCGGAATTTCGAAGCCGGCCGCAGACCGGATCATCGACCACCTCGGTCCACTCTTGGCGCTCCGGCAGCGAAGACGGTTCCGTAAGGACACGGTGCTCATCGTGGACGGGACCTTGGTGCCGACCCACGACCGCACGCTCGCCGAGCAGTCCAAGAACCATCGCTACTCCACAGCCCACCAGGTCGTCATCGACGCAGACACCCGCCTGGTCGTCGTGGTCGGCCGACCCTTGCCCGGTAACCGACACGACTCCCGTGGTTGAGAAGAGTCCGGAACCAAGGCCGCCGTCGGTACCACCATGACGATCGCCGACGGCGGCTACCAGGGGACCGCCCTGGTCATCCCACACCGACGCGAAAAGGGGAGCGGCCCGCCGACCTGGAAGGAGGAACACAACCGCTCACACAAGCGAGTTCGCGCCCGCGTCGAGCACACCTTCGCCCGAATGAAGGGCTGGGAGATCTTGCGTGACTGCCGCCTCAAGGGCGACGGCGTCCACCTCGCCATGCTCGGCATCGCCCGTCTGCACAACCGCGACCTCGGCGGACAGACAGCGGACAGCCGGGCCCGTCCGCATCAAATCGAAGATCACTTACGGGACAGCCTTTCGACCGTGTCCTACATGGTCAGTTTGAGGAGGCGCTTGTAGCAGCAGAGCGCGGCTGCCAGGCCGAGAAAGGCGAGGTAGTTGCCTGGTTTCCGTTCGTAGCGGGGGCTGAGTCTGCGGTAAGTGCCTGTGTCACATCCTCTTTCCGCAGGTCATGACGTATGAGGGCGGAGGGTGATCGGGGTTGCCGTTCGGTTCGGCGTCCACAGGACGTCGAACCGAACGGCAGGTGAGGGGTTGTCAGGTGGTTGCCGTGGGGGATGTCGCAGAAGGCGACCCCATCGGGACGGAGGGATGCGACGGAGGTCGGGAATGGCCGCGACCTAGAATCGCAGTGAGGGCGAAGCGCCAGGCCGAGATTCCGGCACCGGTGTGAGGGAGGGGCCAGGATGTTCGGTTGGAAGAAGAAGCTCAACGGTCTGTTCGGTTTTGACCAGTTCAACGATCTGACGGCGCAGCTCAGGCCCGACCTGAGTCGGGAATCGCTCGGCGTCGGGCCCGACTTCCCGGGCATTGCCCCGAACCCGTCCATGAGCAGTGATGCACGGAAGCGCAATGCGGAACTGCGTACGGGGGCGCTTGCGCTCGGCGTTCTCGTCGACTGGCGAGAGGTCAACAGCAATCCACGCGTGGTCCTGATGTTCGACGTGGAGACCGCCGGCGGCCGCTCGTTCCGCGGTATCGCAGACGAAGGCCTCACGATCACCGAGCTCACACGACTCGCCCCAGGACAGACGTTGCCCGTGCGCTACCGGCCGGCCGTCATGGACCACTACGTCGCCCTTGCCCGGGACGCGGACCCCGCCCACGTGCAGCAGCTCTCCGACGAGATCGCGAGACGCAAGCGGACCTGATCCGAAGGCATTTTTCGCAGGTCGGCGACTTGACGTTTCGGGCCGGTCGGCCCGAAACGTGGGCTGGGCGTACGGGGCTGGCGGTCGTACGGTGCTGTCATGGGCAGGGACACGGTGCCTCGGTGCGGCTGGCCGTCGTCGAGCCGGCGTCGGGCGGGCCGAGGTTGTGCCGGGGGTGCGGTGATCCGCTGATGCCGTCGGCGAAGCTGGCGGCGGTGTTGTGTTCGTCCGCCTGCCGTTCGCGGAGCTGGCGGCGGATACGGCGGGCGAGGTCGAGGACCGAGGCGGTGAAGGCCGCGGTGGGGGCCGTCTGCCCGCAGTGCGGGGCCGGCTGGACGGTCGGTGTCGAACATCCCGTCTCGGCGGTCTACAGCTCTCCCGTCTGCCGCAAACGGGCCTGGCACAGGCGGCGCACGGCTTCCGGCGGGATGTGAGCCGCGCGCCGCGAGGCCGTCCGGGCTGCTTCGGGCGCTGGGTCTCTGCGCTCTTCCCGCCGGGGGCGAGGCGGTCAGATGGTGCGAAGTGGAGGGTTTCCAGGGCGAGTTGACGGCACGGTCGGGTGTTGTCCCCGGGGGCTCGTGGGGGTGGTGTCCTGATGACCGGGATGGTCGGGAGTGTGACCCGGCAGCGCTACGACGAGCTCGTGGAACTGGGCCGGGGCTGGGTCGCGGAGATGAGCGCCGTCCAGTGGCGGCTGGGGGACGCGGCCGGGGAGATCGAGCCGATGCGCGCACGGCGGGACGAATCCGTCGGGGAGCGAGGAGTTGTTCACCGTCGGCGAGGCCCTGCGGATGTTCGCGGAGGACGTCGGCCTCGCCTGCACGACGGTGCGGGACTGCCGGTGGGTGGCCTCGCGCTGGCCGAAGGAGCACCGCCGCGCAGACGTCTCGCACACGATCCACAAGATCCTCGCGTCGATCCCGGACGAGAAGGAGCGGTTCGAGGCGGTCGCCAGCCCTCCGGCTCATCCGCGCGGGGGCCTGCGCGGTGGACGCACGACAGCGCGAAGCGGATCGTGGGCTGGAAGGTCGACACCCCCGAGAGCGTCCAGGAGAAGGTGGACGCGATCCATGACCTGGCCGCCGACGACCAGGTCGCGGCGCGGGTGGCCACCGATTTCCTGCGCCGGCCCGCGGTCGCCTCGAAGGCCATGGCCGACGACACCGCCCGGCACGCCGTGAACGAGGCGCAGTTCGACCGCTTCCGCCAGGAGGCCGCGTTCGTGCAGGACGAGGCGGCGCCGCTGCCGCAGTTGGCGCGGATGGAACACAACGTCCAGTTCATGGACCTGGTGTCGGCCTGCACGCTGTTCGTCGTCACCGCCGGGAGGATCGTGCCGAACCTGCGCGGGACGCCGTTCGACGACGCCGAACGCGAGACGGTCCTGCACGGCCTGACGAGGGTGCGGGCGTCGGCCGAGTGGATCGAGAATGCCGTGACCCGAGGCGAGGTCGACCTCGACGAGCAGCTCCAGAAGCTGCTGAAGGGCTCGGGCGAGTAGCCGTGGGGCGGGGCGTTCCCGCTCACGTCCACGCCGAAGCCATCCTGTCCGCCCTGCTGGAGGCCCGTCCCGCCGGACTGGCGATCGTCCAGCTCATGGCGGCGACCGAGCGCACCCGCGCACAGATCCCACACCGGTCTCGCGCATCTGCGCAAGGTCGCCGCCGCGAAGGGCCTGCCGCCGATCACCTGGGACAGGACCTGGGGCTACCGGATGCTGGGCGACGCACGGAGATCTGGATCGGCTACGAGCGGGCGTTCTTCGAGTCCACCCACCACCGGATCGTCTACTTCATCGAGGGCATCCTCCTCGCGCACCGCAAGAAGAGGCCCGACGACCCCTACATCCGCACGGTCATGGCGCAGATGGGCGTGATCGAGTCGACCCTGCACCTCCTCGCCGACCTGGAGTGACCTTTCCACAGGAAGGCGACGGGCCGCGACCGCCCCGCAGTTGGCTCCCCGAACCGGTCGCGGCCCGCCACCGCCATGCCCCCCGGACCTGCCCTGCTACCGCTACCCCTCCGACACCAGCGACCTCGAATGGGCGCTCCTGGAAAGGCTGTTGCCGGTTCCCGCCTGCCGGACCGCCAGGGGCGGAGCCCATGAGAAGTGGCCCTGCCGGCGTGTCGTCGACGCGATCCGCTACATCACCGACAACGGCGCGAAATGGCGGGCGCTGCCCGCCGACTTCGGCATCCCCTGGTGCACAGTTTTCGGATACTTCGCCCGCTGGGCGAAGGTCGGCGTCCTGCGGCACATCCTCGACCACCTCCGCCGGCGCCTGCGTATCCGGCGCCAGCGGTGTCCCTGGCCGGTCCGCGTGATCGTCGACTCCCAGTCCGTCAAGGGCGCCGAGACCGTCTCGAAAGCGACTCGCGGCTACGACGCGAATAAGCGTATAAATGGGAGAAACCGTCATATTCTGGTCGATCAGGACGGCCTTCTCGTCGACGTCCTCGTCACGCCCGCCGACGTCCAGGACCGCGACGCGGCCCGCACCCTCCTCGCCCGCCTGCACACCGAACACCCCGAGATCGTGCTCGTCTGGGCTGACAACGGCTACGGCGGCGAGGAGTTCGCCACCTGGGCACAGACCGAACTCGGCATCACCGTCAAGGTCGTCTCCCGCCCCAAGGACGCCAAAGGTTTCGTCCTGCTGCCGAAACGCTGGGTGGCCGAACGCTCAAATTCATGGACGATGCGGGCCCGCCGCAACGCGAGGGACTACGAGCGCCTTATGTCCCACGCCGAAGCCCACATCCAGTGGGCGTTCATCACCCTCATGACCCGTCGCCTCGCCCGCCGAAACCGCCGAGTTGAGCCGGTCCCCGCCCCTCTCGCGGCAGCGGCCTGACGATCTCCAACTACCGTTCGGTTGGGTGTCCACGGACGCCCAACCGAACGGCAACCCCGATCAACAACCAGCCTCATAGCGCCGCTACCTGAGGAAAGAGGATGTGACACAGGCACTAACCGGTCAGCCAGGACATGGTGCGCTCGATGACCCACCTGCGCCGGCCGAGTCGTTCGCCGACCCTCGCGCCCTCAACTCCCGCTGTCTCTACGGAGAAGCCCGGTGACCGCACACAGTGCGCGCCGTGTCTTCCATCTGTCCTGCCCCTGTACGGCTGACTGCCCGCCGTCGGCATGCCGCAGCGCCACCGTTGCCCTGCTCCCGGGCCGGAACCCACTCCTATGGAGACGCATCGCCATGACCACCCATCAGACCTCGTCCCTCCTCCTGGGCCTGGCCGCCATCGTGCTGCTGGCCCGCCTGTTGGGCGCGCTGGCCCGGCGCCTGAACCAGCCCGCGGTGATCGGCGAGGTCCTCGCCGGCATCGCGCTGGGCCCGACGCTCTTCCACGGCGCGCTGTCCGACGCGCTGTTCCCGCCCGGTATCCGCCCGCTGCTGGGCGCCCTGGCCGCGGTCGGCGTCGCGGCCTTCATGTTCCTGGTCGGCCTGCAGTGGGACCCCGCGATGATCCGCGGCAGCGGAAGCCTCGCCGCGACCGTGTCGTTCAGCTCCATCCTGCTGCCGTTCGGCCTGGGCATACTGCTCGCGCTGCACCTGACGGACGACTACGGCACCGGTGACCGGACGGCGTTCATGCTGTTCATGGGCATCGCCATGTCGATCACGGCGTTCCCGGTGCTGGCCCGCATCCTCACCGACCGGGGCATGGCCCGCTCCCCGCTCGGGGTGGTCGCGCTGGCCTGCGCGTCCATCGACGACTTCCTCGCCTGGTCGCTGCTGGCCGGTGCGGTCGCCGTCAGCGGTTCGGCCGGCCCCGACCAGTGGCGCATCCTGCTCGCCGTCCCCTATGTGTTGGGCATGTTCTTCGTCGTACGGCCCTTGCTGCGCCGTTCGGTGGCCCGCCGCCCCGCCCTGACGCTGACCCCGACCGTGTTCGCGGCCGTCCTGGTGGGCCTGCTGTTGTCGGCCGCCGCCACCGAGTGGGTGGGTCTGCACTACATCTTCGGCGCGTTCCTCTTCGGCGTGATCCTGCCGCGCACCGGCGGCGAGCGGCTGCGCGTCGATGTCCAAGAGCGGCTGGGCGAGTTGAGCGACACTCTGCTCCTGCCGGTGTTCTTCCTGATCGCCGGTCTCCAGGTCGACCTGTCCGGGCTGGACGCGGGCGCCCTGGGCACGCTGGGGCTCATCCTGCTGGTGGCGGTCGGCGGCAAGTTCACCGGCGCGTTCGTCGCCGCCCGTCTCAAACGGTTGCCGCTTCGGCAGTCCGCCGCGCTCGCGACGCTGATGAACACCCGAGGCCTGACCGAGCTCATCGTCCTCAACGTCGGCCTCCAACTGGGCTTCCTGGGCCGGGACTTGTACTCGCTGATGGTCGTCATGGCCATCGTCACGACCGCGATGGCGGGTCCACTGCTGAGCTGGATCGTCGGGCGCCCCGGGGACACCTCCCACCTCTCTGGCCGGCCGGAGGAAGCCGCCGTACCCGAGCGCACGGCGAACTGGCCAAAGCGGCGTTCAGCGGGGTCCAGCACAACTTCTGTGAACCGGTGACGCGTTGTAGTCGTTGATCTCCCTTCCGGTGGTGTGAATGTTCACCGTGATGACGAGTCTTGGACGGATTTCAGGGGCGAGTTCGAGATGCAAATTGAGAGAACGGTGAAGGGGAATGCGCATCCGGCATGTAGGCGAATGCCGTGAAATGAGTATTGGTTGGGAGGACCGAGGGGCTGCTACATGATTGTCGCGCTGACCTCCGAGTTCGGCAGTGTCGTCGAAGTCGCCTGTGAATGTGCAACGTTTCGATCCTCATCAAAGTGATTGACGCTTCCGGACGCGTGAGCAAATGATTTCTCTTCAGGGGCCCGAGGCGCGCAAGGGTGCTGAACCGCGCGCTGCGGATCGGCGTGAAAACGCACACCGGACGGGCGCCATGGGACGGGCTGGCACATAAATACGGGGGAGAAGCTTGTGACCGAGTGGATATTGGCCTTCGACGCCGACTGCCGATTCTGTCAAGAAGTGGTGGACCGGGTTCGCGCGTCCGTCGACGGCACGTTGACCACCGCGGGGCTCACGGAACCCCGTATTCGTGGCCTGCGCGTGCGTGCCCTGGGGGACGGGGCCGAGTGGGCCCCGACCCTGTTGGCGGTCGACAGCGACGACGTGAAGGCCTGGACCGGAACCGCGCTGTCTCTGCGCCTGGCGCGGCTGTTGGGGCCTTCGGACTCGCTGAGGGTGGTGCGTGCGCTTCGCGATCTCGATGTGCTGCGGTCCCCGAGCCGTCGAGGAATCCTCAAGGCCGTGCCGGGTCTGGCCCTGGGCACGTTTCTGGTCACCGGCGGCCTGGCAGCCTCACCCGCGCAGGCTGTGACCCGCTCCAGGGGCAGCAAGGCGTCGCGATGGGTGAAGGCCAACCGCGACCGGCTGCCCTCCGGCTACGCCGAGTTCGTCTCCTACCCCGGGGACTATCGGCGCGCCATCTACGGCGCACTGTCCGTTTCGGCGCGGAGCGATCTGTGGGTGGCGCACTTCGCGAACTACCGGAAGACACACCCCGGTCTGTCGGCCGAGCAGTCGGCCCTCCTCGACGACGTGACGCGGCAGGCACCGCGGATCATCGCGGGGCGTCAGCAAGGAGCAGCCGTCGAAGGGCTGGAGACGGCGGCTGTGGCGGCGTTCGGCGAGAGCGGAGCGCGGGCGATTCTCATGGCGCTGGGCCCGGCCGACACGCAGACCGCGGCGCCTCGGAGTGATCGGAGCGCCCAGGTCATGGACTGCAATTCCCAGTGCGCGGGGACGGGCAGCTGCGACATGGTGTGCTACGCCTCACCGTGGTGGTGCAACTGGACCGACTACGGCTGCGGTCCCCTGTGGCTCGGACCGTGCAGCGGGGTGTGCACCTCGTGAAGGCACCCCTGCTCGGGTAGCTCGCGCCTTCCCACTCCGGCCGTTCGGCCTCGGGCGGGCAGCGTCACTCGCCGCGCCAGGACTCCAGTCGCTGTGCGACGGTGCGCAGATCGGCTTCCTGGGTACGGACCGCCTGGGCGAGTTCGTACAGATCGTCGTCCTTGGCCCGGAGGGGCTGGCCGGAGACGTGCATGTACTGGCTGGCGCAGGCCCAGCCGATGACCAGGTTGTAGTCGGTGAACGGCCTCAGGAGCAGCGCGGTGTGCAGGAAGGTCGCGGCCCGGGCGGCGGCCTCCTCGTAGTAGAGGACGCCGCGCTCCCGCTCGAACGTGTGCCGGTCGGCCATGAAGCCCAGTGCGCCCCAGTCCGCGATGGGCACGTTGAGCGGGGAGATCGCCGACTGGATCTGCAGGACCCATCCGACGTCGACACGGATGATCGGGCTCACCGCTGTCCCTCGGGGAAGCGAGCCACGACACCGGGCAGTACCCGGGCAGCTTCCTCGACCGCCCCTTCCACGAAGGCGAGCCGGTCGGCTTCCTGGACCGTCACATCATGCACGTGCTGCTTCAGACTCCGGCCCGTCAGCGCCGCTCGATCGCGCAGCCGTGCCATCTCTTCCTCGGTGAATTCCACATTGAGTGCAGGCATGGACCCAAGGTACCGCACCCGGTACCGGATGCGGTACCTGCTTCGCGAAGCCGAGATCGGAGGTGTGTGGCGTTCCGACGCGGCCCGGTCGTCGCGACACCCCTCAGCCCTCAGCCGACGCTGTCAGACGCCAGAGGGACGTTGTCTCGGCGCTTCGTGCCGCGTGGAGTGGGTCGGTGGCGTCCTTGGAACGTGGGTGCCGGGGCCTGATGTCGATCCTGTCCACAACGCGGAGGTGTGCTGCCTGGATGGCGTCGAGCAGTTGCCGGCGCGTCCGGAGGCCGAGGTGCTCTGCCAGGTCGGACAGGATGAGCCAGCCCTCGCCACCTGGCCGAAGGTGGGCGGACAGACCGGCGAGGAAGCCGTGGAGCATGGTGCTGTCCGGGTCGTAGACGCCTTGCTCGATGGGGTTGGCCGGACGGGCGGGGAGCCAGGGCGGGTTGCACACGACGAGGTCGGCGCGGCCTTCGGGGAACAGGGTGGGACCCGACACCTCGATACGGTCGGTCAGCGCGAGCCGGTGGGCGTTCGCCCTGGCGCAGGCCAGGGCGCGCGGGCTGATGTCGGTGGCCACCACGCGGCCGATGCCGCGGCGGGCCAGGACTGCCGCGAGGACGCCGGTTCCCGTGCCGAGATCGAACGCCGTACTGGTGACGGGACTGCGCCGGGCCACCGGTGGCAACGGCGTACGGGCGACCAGGTCGACGTACTCGCCCCTGACCGGCGCGAACACGCCGTAGTGCGGGTGGATGCGAGCGCCGAGCGCGGGCACCTCGACGCCGGTCGAGCGCCACTGGTGAGCGCCGATCACGCCCAGCAGTTCCCGGAGAGAGACCACCGTGGGGCCGGCCGGGGGGCCGTAGGCCTCAAGACACGCCTGACGGACGTCGGGAGCCCGGGGCAACGCCAAGGCGTGGTCGCCGTCCAGCAGCACCACGAGCTTTCCGAGCACACGGGCACGGTGACTGCTGCTGCGCCGGTGCAGGTGGAAGGTGTCGCTCAGGGACGTGCCGGACTTGGGCGTTCCACGGTCGATGCGGCGGCCCATCGCCCGTAGCAGTTGCCGGGCGTTGTGGAAGTCGCCCTGCCAGAGCAGCGCCGTTCCCTCACACGCCCGGCGGTAGGCGTCGTCGGCCTTCATCCGGTCGTCGGCGAGGGCGGTCCGTCGTGGAAGGGGGGTGTAGTTCTCGGAATGCCAGCGGGCGGACTGCTGAGTGTCGCCCGTGGTCCAGTTGATGGTGGACACCACGTACTCCTCGTGATCGAACGTGCGGGGGCACGAAGAGCACTTCGACGAGGAGCAGGCCGAACGCACGCCGGTCCATCGGACGGGCGTGGGCGCTGAGGCAGGTGGTGGCTACCGCTCTCGCGTCGAAGCGCGCGAGCAGACGTCCCAGACAACCATGCCGAGCATCAGGGTCAGCCCTTTCAGAGGAGGGGCAGCAGGCTCGCACAGGTGTTGCCCGGCTTCCAAACACACGAGCCCGGTCAGGTCGGAGGGCGGGTCCTTTTCGGGCCGGGAGACGATCCGACGGTGACGGCGCCCTGGGAACTCCTGCACCCCCGACCGGGCCGACGGCTGCGCTACGGTCGGGTGTCGTGGAGAACACAGCGAAACTGGCGGTACTGATCGACGCCGACAACGCCATGCCCTCGGCCCTGGAGGAGCTGCTGGCGGAGGTCGCCAAGTACGGGACGGCTCACGTCAAGCGTGCCTACGGCGACTGGACCGGGACGCAGCTGAAGGGCTGGAAGGACCAACTGCTCGCCCAGTCCATCCAGCCGATCCAGCAGTTCGCCTACACCACCGGCAAGAACGCCACCGACTCCGCGATGGTCATCGACGCGATGGACCTTCTGTATTCGGGACGCTTCGACGGGTTCTGCATCGTCTCCAGCGACAGCGACTTCACCCGCCTCGCGGCCCGGCTCCGCGAGTCCGGCCTGACCGTGTACGGATTCGGCGAACGCAAGACGCCCAAGCCGTTCGTCGCGGCTTGCGACAAGTTCATCTACGTCGAGAACCTCAAGGGCGTCACCGCCCCGGCTGAGGAAAAGCCGACCGCGCGGGCCACAGTGGCCAAGCTGAAGAGCGACACCGCGCTGGTCAATCTCCTTCGCCACGCGGTGGAGGCGGCCTCCGACGACGACGGTTGGGCCCACCTCGCGAATGTAGGCCACATCATCACCAAGCAGCGCTCCGACTTCGACACCCGCACCTACGGCTACACCAAGCTCAGCGATCTCCTGGCCGCCACCACTCTGTTCGAGCTGGATCGCCGTGACTCAGGCGGCGGCAAGACGACCGCCATCTATGCCCGCGACAAGCGCCACACGGGCAACGGTTCCAAGCAGGCGACACCGGAGAGCTGACCTTGGCGCTCCGGCGAGCCGGGTGCCCTCCGGAGAAAGACTGCGGCCGCTGTCCGGCCCCACCGCTGGGTCATACGGTGTGCGGTCGGCCGGAGTGTGGGTGGGTCGGGCGCTGTCGTGGTCACGATGTTCGCCTCGCTCGTGCCGTCCGGCTCAGTGCGGCGGCTCTGGCCAGGTGCAGGTGCGCGCGTTCCTCGGGTAGTCCCGGCCCGTGCATGCGGACGTGGTGGAGGTGCAGCAGTTCGGGGAGCAGGTCCTGCGGGGGCAGCGTTCCGGCGTCCTCAAGTGCGTTGCGGTAGGCGGCCAGCGCGGTGCGGCGTGCGGCCCAGCTCGCGGTGATGTGCGGGTCCAGCGGCGGGGTGCCGGGGACGGTCGTCAGGGCGATGGTCTGGTCGTAGACCGCCCGGGGCGGGGCGTTCCTGTCCGTGTGGGTGTGCGCGACCAGCCAGCGCATTGCCGTCGTGTCGTCGCCGAGGAGGCCGACGGCGATGTCCACCATGCTCGCGGCGGTCACCGCACGAGCGTCGGGAGCGCCCGGAACGGTCTGCGCGGACAGTTGCGCGAGGGCGGCGGCGGAGTCGGCGGTGAAATAGTCCTCGGCCGCTTCCGCCGCTGCGGGACCGCCGTAGCGCGCGGTCTGTGGGTAATAGGTCTCCAGGCCGGCGTGGGTGATCAGGCCCGCCTGCCGAAGCTGCCGGGTCCACTCGCCGATCCGCTCGACAGCGGTGCCGAGTGAACCGGGCGCGCAGGTCAGGCGGAGACGCAGGTGGTCCTCGGGATCGCGGTCGCGGACGAACCACCAGCGGGGTGCTCCCAACTCCCCGAGCAGGGAGGGCAGATGGCGGGTCAGGAGCGGATCCTGACGGTCGCGGTGTCCGTGCAGCCGGAGGGAGAGCAGGTTGCCGCAGCCGGGCAGTCGGCCGTGTTCCCGGCCGGTGACGTCGCCCAGTTCGCGGACCGGTGCGCGGGTCTGGTCCAGCGCGGCCAGCGGGATGACGATCTCGTGGGCGCGTCCGCCGGTCCAGCCCAGGTCGCCGGGCTCGGGTGCGGGACGTAGCAGCGCCTTGCCGTCGCGCTCCACGTGGGTACGGAGCAGGACCCGGTGCGCGGACTCCGTCAGGTCCAGGTTCATGCGCCGGTCTCCGTCGCCGAGGTACACGTGCTCGGGCAGGCGGACGTCACGACGCCACTCGGTCAGTGCCTTGTCCCACTGCGGCCAGGGCGTCCGCGCGTCGGGCAGGTCGTCGTGGCCGAGTGTCCAGCGGGCCGGGGACAGTACGGTGCGCCCGTAGCGCAGTCCGGGCAGGAACGGCAGGCCGGAAACGGCGGCTCCCCATGAGAACCCGGTGCACGGGACGGCCAGTGCCACCGGTGCCTCGATCAGGAACCTCGCCAGCGGATGGGTGTGCTGGGTCAGATCCACCGCGTTCGGCAGCACCGTGTGCACCGGGCGGCGGCGGGAGACCGAGACCAGGTGCAGTTGCTCGGCATCGGCGGTCACCGCCAGGTCCGTCACGGGCAACTGGCCTGTATCGGGGCCGTGTTGGTCGCCGAGGGGGATGACCCAGTCCGCCACCTGTGCAGTGCGCGCGACGTTCACGGAGCGTATGTACAGCGGAGTGGTACTGATCTGCGCGATCAGCGCGTCCTGTTGTACGCCGGGCAGGCCTGCGTACACGTCGGTCATGCGGTGGCGGTCGTCGGCGTCGAACAGGTGGAGAAAGCGCCCGGTGCCGACTCCGGCCGCGCGGGCCACCCCGACGACGTGCAGGGTGAACTCCCCTTGCTCCAGGGCGGATACGCTCGCGGCGTGGATTCGTACGGTCACCTCGGTGCTCGGCTGCACGGGTGCACCGGGATCCGTCACCGCCAGTTCCTCGATCGCGGCGTCATCGAGTCGGACGTGGCGTCGGCGCCTCGTCCCGGCGGTGTACGCGACCCCCAGCAGCCGGGTGTCGCGGGCGGTCAGCGTCGGACCCGGCGACGCGAGCGGGGACCCGAGGTAGCCGGACGGGTAGCCGAGGAGGTCGATGGCGTCCAGGACGGGTACCACCGCTCCCGGGCCGTAGCGATCGAGGAAGCGGCCGTGCCAGGCGATCCACCCGGGGCTCAGCGCCGCGCGCGGTGCCAGGCGGGTGAGGACCGCGGCGGCCGACGCCACCTCCTCGGCCACTGCCTCCGGTATCACCAGGTCCCAGTCCAGCCGCAGGTCGAGGGCGAGCGCGGGTTGCGCGGCGGGACACAGACGTGTCATCGCGGCCGTCACGTGTGCGCGTTCGGTGCGGGCGCCCGCAGGGGCGGCGACCGCGTCGTCGTGCCGTGCCAGTCTCGCCGCGATCTCGCGCAACGCGGTGGCTTCGGCCCCGGGCAGCTGTCGTACCTGTGCGAGCAGGGTGGCGATCGGGTCGGTGGCCGTGACCGCGGACCGTAGACCGGTGATCAGGAATCGCTGTCGTACCAGGTTCGCGAGGAGGTTCTCGATCGCCGTGGGCGAAGCGTCAGGGAAGCCCGTGGCGAGGGCTTCGGCGAGAACTGCCCACACAACAGGCTCCCGCGCGCCGTCCATGGCCGTGCGGACCGGCGCGGTCGCGCGTATCTGTACGTGCGCGGGGCTGCCGCCGGTCTCGTTGCTGGAGCGGTGCTCGATGATCAGGCGTCCGTCGCGCTCGAACGCGAGGCTTGAGGCGAGCAGCGTCAATTGGGGCCGGAGCAGCCGGTGTTGCTCCCACTGGTCGACCAGTGCGGCGGTCCATGCCGCGTCCGGTCTGGTGACCGCCCGGTGCCCGGTGCCCGCGCGCAGCAGGGGAGCGGCCCCGGTGCGGGCGGCCTGGACACCGGCGAACAGGCCGAACGGAGTGGCACGTGAGCGGGCGCGCAGCAGGTAGCGCACCACCGAAAGCACCGCGCGCCGCACGGCGGGGTCCGCCACCGGTTCGCCGGCGCAGATCTGGTGGACCCGTCTCGCGAGGTCGGGGCTGGAGAACTCGACCGCGGTGGCGAATTCCGTTGCCTGCCACATCAGTTGAAGCCACGCCCGCCACGCCTCCGTGTGCGCGGACGGGCCGGTCAGGTCCGGCCAGACCATCGGGTGGTCGGGACCCTGTACCGCCGCCCGGACCACGGCCGCATCGGCATGGCGGTACAAACGGCCCCCCAGCTGCACAACGGCGGTGTCCTCTGTGTGTTTCGAACCGCCCGGTCATTTTTCCAAACGGCCCGATGGCGAGGGCGATTATGAGTCATGGTCATTTGCGCGGCTGCTGCATCGCACCGGTGCCGCGGCGCCGCCATGAGCCGCCGGTCTGGCTGAATGCCGTCCCAACTAAACGACGGCGTAGGGGCTGTTGACGCCCGCGCGGTCTGGCTACCGTTGGCGCCACGCACGGCAAGCGGCACATTCCCATCACGTATACGAAGGGGAGAAAATCATGACTGCTGCGTCTCCTGAGAAACTCGCCGACGAGGAATTCGGTGAGCTCGAAGAACTCCAAGTGATCGATTCCAGCGAGCTGAAGCTCGGTGCGGCCTACCACACGTACACCTACATCGCGGCGGAGAGCACGGAGGACATCCCCGACTAGCACGCCGGGGAGCCGAGGCGACTTTCCGACGGACGAGACCGGTGGGGCGAGGAGGTGGGGCGTGCCGTCCAGCCAGTCGGCGGACCGTACCCGCACTGACGTCCTGTTGGTCTTCCCGCCGCAGACCGAGGCCAGGTTCTTCCCGTATCTGAGCCTGCCCTACCTGACCGGCCACCTGCGGCGCCGGGGTCGACGGGTGCACCAGGCCGACCTGAACATCGCCGTACTGCACGAACTGCTGCGATGCCCGGCGCTGTTGGAGGACGCGGTCCGCGCCCAGGACACCGGCGACGACGGCCGAGCCGTGAGCGACTGGTATCGCCGAGCGGTGGCCGATGTCTTCGTCGCGCACATCGGCGAGCTGCGCGCCCACGTCCTGCACAAGGAGCCGGCCGGCGAGCTGGGCCCCGACCGTGCGGTCCGGCTCGCCACCGTGGCCCTCGAACTCCTGGTCCGCGACACCTTCCTGGCGCGGACCTGGGAGGATCTCGGCCAACTCGACGACGCCGTACGCCGGTTCGCGGACCGGCCGCCCGCCGCGTCGGGCGTACCGGTCGCATCGCTGCACCGCATGGTGGCCGGACTGCTCGGCCGCCATCGCCCCCGAGTGGTCGGTCTGTCCGTGGCGTTCTTCAGCCAGCTCGCGCCCGCGCTGCTGATCGCCGCCTGGATACGGCAGTTGGCGCCCGACACGAGAATCTGTCTCGGTGGTCAGCAGGTGATGCTCCGTCACGACAGCCTCGCCCGGCTGCCCGGAGTCCGGGAGGCGGTCGACGCCCTGTGCCCGACCGCCGGGGAAGAGCCGCTCGAACGCTGGCTGGACGCGCTGGACGGGACGGTTCCGCTCGCCGCCGTGCCCGGCATGACCTGGCTGTCACGTTCCGGCGCCGGGCCACGCACGGGACCCCCGGTGACCCTGCGCTTCCGTGACCTCGGGCCACCCGACTTCACCGGACTGCCGTTCCGCTCCTATCTCAACGATGCCCTGGAGCTCGCGATCGTCTCGTGCGTCGGCTGCTACTGGGGGCGGTGCGCGTTCTGCTCGTACGGCAACAGGTCGCTCCCGCAAGGGAGTTACCAACAGGGCACCGCCGTCCAGATCGCCGACGCGGTGGAGGCCGTGGTGCGCGCCACGGACACCCGGTACGTGTCGGTCGCGGACGAGAACACCAACCTGCGCCTCATCCTGAAGGCGATGCGCGCGGTGCGCGAACGCGGCATCCGGGTCCGGTTCGGCGTGCGCAGCCGGCTGGAGCCCGCCCTGACCGACCCGGGGTTGTGCCACGACCTCGCCGCGGTCGGCTGCGCGATGCTCTCGGTCGGCTACGAGGGCACCTCGCAGCGCCTGCTGGACCGGATGGAGCGGGGCGTGCGCGCGACCGACTACCAGCGGATCCTCGACAACCTCGACGCGGCGGGCATCACCGTCCGGTTCACCGTGATGGGCCAGGTCCTGGACGAGACGCCGGACGAATTCGAGGCATCCCTGCGCTTCCTCGTCGACAACGAGCGGCGGATCGGCATCGACGCGCTGGAGCTGATGGTGGCGGAGCCCGGCAGCCGACTCGCGGGCAGCCCGCAGGACTACGGGCTCGCCCTCGACCCCTCGGACCGCCTCGCGGGCAATCCCGAACTGAGCTACCTGGCCGGCCGGGTAGGCCACCCGCTAACGGTGCGCGGCGGCCCGACGCGCACCGAGGCACTGGACCGGCTGGTGCGGATCTTCGACACCGTCAGACCGGGCCGTGCGAACGCCCCGACACCCTCGCGCCCCGCCCCCGACGGACATCGCGCACCCACCGTCGCGGCCCTGCGCCCGCACACGTGGATACGCACCGTCCCCGAGTACGCCGACGACCGTGCGGCCGACCGCGTCACCCTCGCCGACATCGTCCGGGAGCGGTTCTACGCGCTCCCGCTCGACGACGTGGAACAGCGCGCCGACGGCCTGCTCACGGCGCGCACCGACCGCGGCCGCCGACTGCTGGCCCGCCTGGCCGACGCGGCGGCGGGCACCCTCGACCCGGCACCTGTGGCCGACCCGGCCCCCTCAGCCAGGAGCTCGTCATGACCCAACCGCCGCGCACCGCACCCGGCGGCGCCTCAACCGTCACCGTCACCGAGGCCCCGCAGCGGATGGGCCTGGGCGTGCTGATGGACATGCCGTGGGGCGGCGGACGCCTCGGCAGGCGCGGCATCGGATTCGTGGAGAGCGACGACGGCGGCGGAGACATCACCGACCGCGTCCGCGCCTTCCTGCACCGCCACGGCGGCGACTTCGCCTACGCGGCCCTCGCGTTCCAGCCACGCTCACGCGCCCGCGTCCGGACGGCCGACTACGTGCGCGCGTACGACCGCTTCTTCGAGGCGGTACCCGCCGGGACGGCCCGCGCGTTCCACCAGACCGAGCTGAACATGGGCACGCCCGAGCGCTACGACCGCCGCCCGGCCGCCGAGTTCACCAACGAACTGTCCGCCCGCTACGGCTTCTCCTGGGTGGTCGAGGACTTGGGCATCTGGAGCCTGCGCGGCATACCGATGCCCTATCCGCTGCCGCCGCCGCTGACCGAGCCGGGTCTGGAGCTCGCCACCCGGAACGTGGCGGAGGCGGCCCGGCTGCTCGATCCGCCGCTGCACGTCGAGTTCCCCGGCTTCACGGAGGGCGGTTCGTTCGTCCTCGGACACCTGGACGCCTTCGAGTACTTCGCCCGGCTGGCGCAGGACGCCGACGTACGGGTGACGCTCGACGTCGGGCATCTGCTCAGCTACCAGTGGCTGAGAGGACGTACCGGAAAGAGCATGTACGACGGCATCGAGGCCCTCCCTCTCGCCCGATGCCGCGAACTGCACCTGTCGGGCTGCCAGATCGTGGGCGGCAAGTTCCGCGACCTGCACCACGGTGTGCTGCTGGACGAGCAGTTGGAGCTCACCGCGTATCTGCTGCCGCGCTGCCCGAACCTCGTCGGGGTGTCCTACGAGGACCCGATGTACCGCGAGGACGGGCAGTTGGTCGAGAAGTCCCGGCGGAACTACGCGCGGCTGCGGGATCTGGTCGCCGCCTGGCAGCGCGGGGAGGCGGAGTGACCACGGCGGAGCCGGGCGCGTCGCTGGACGGCGAGCAACTGACCGACCTGCTCATGCGGTTGCTGCTGGACGCGGACCTGCGGACCCGGCTCGCCGAGGAGGGTGCCGAGGCCGTGGCGGCGGATCCCGGCGAACTGGAGTGCCTGGCCTCCGTCGACCTGGCCGAACTGGACACCACCGCACGCCGGTTGCGCTCCCAGGTCTGGCGGCCCGGCAGCGGCGGCAGCCTCGCGACCACGTTCCCGCGCAGCCTGAGACTGCTCCAGGACACCGGTGCCACGGAGTCCGACCTGCTCACCGGCTTCCTCGGCTCACCGCACTTCGCGCGGTACCGGCTGATCCCGTACACCACTCCCGGGCTGTCGGCGGAGGAGGCGTTCGCGTCGTATCTGCTGGATGACGCCGGGACAGGGGAGTTGCGCGACACCGTGACCCACGAACTGATGATTGCCCTGTTCACAGCGCTGACGTGCGAGCAGCCGCTGTCGTTCGTGATCGAGGCGGAGGGGATCGTTCCGACCGGCCGGGGCCACGCCGCCGTACGCGCGTACGCGGCGGCATCCGCGGCCACTTGGGCAGCCGCCTCGGGCGAGCACTCCGCGAACGCGGAGGCCGTGCACTACGCGTACTTCACCACGTCCGCCGGGCTGGCTCACGGCGTGGTGTCCGGGCGGGTGGCGGCGGCCTTCGAGGCCGAACCGTCGGACCGGCGCGAGACCGCGCGGCGGGCGCTGGCACGCCGCGGACTGTGGTGACGGGGAGAGGAACCGCCGTGCACATCGTGTTGGTGGACATGCCGTGGTCGTCGCTGGACGCGCCGTCCCTCGCCCTCGGCATTCTCAAACGCCGGATCCTCGACGTCTTCCCCGACGGCGCCGCCGACGTCGAGGTGGTGCACGCCAACCTCGACTTCGCCGACTGGGTGTCCGCTCGTACGGAATACGGCTTCGAGGAGTACGAGTTCTGCTCGACCTCGTACTTCTCCGGACACAGCGAGTGGATCTTCTCGGCCGCGCTCAACGGCCAACCCCGTTGGCGGGTGGCCGAGTTCACGGAACACTTCGGCGGGAAGATGCCGGAACACATGCTGGCCAAGGCACGCGAACTGCACGAACTCGCGCCGCTGTTCGTCCGGGAGACGGCCGCCAAGATCGCCGCCTCGGCACCGGACGTGGTCGGCTTCACCACCACGTTCGCGCAGAACGCGGCGGCCCTCGCGGCGGCCCGCGTGGTCAAGGAACTGGCACCCGGCACCATGACCGTCTTCGGCGGCGCGAACTGCGACGGCCCGCAGGGCGCCGCGCTGCACCGCAACTTCCCGTACGTCGACTTCGTGGTGCGCGGCGAGGGCGAGCTCGCGTTCCCGAGGCTGCTCGCCGCACTCCGCGACGGCGACGCCGCCGAGCTGGCCGCCATTCCCGGCCTGTGCCGCCGCAATGCGCAGGGCCGGTCCGTGGCCCATCCCATGGACGCCGCCCCGCTGCCCCCGGGCGCACTGGTCACGCCGGACTACGGCGACTACTTCGAGCGGCACGCGCGCTCGACCGCGGGCGGCTGGGTGGAGCCGCGCCTGGTGGTGGAGGCCTCACGCGGCTGCTGGTGGGGCGAGAAACACCACTGCACCTTCTGCGGCCTCAACGGCTCGTTCATGGAGTTCCGCAGCAAGGACCCGCGACGTTTCGTGGACGAGATCCTCGGCCTGGTCGAGCGCCACCGCGTACTCGACGTATGGGTCACCGACAACATCCTCGACATGGCCTACCTCACCTCCATGGCCCCGCTTCTCCAGGAGTCCGGGTACGACCTGCGGCTGTGCTACGAGATCAAGTCGAACCTGCGGCGCGAGCAACTGGCGACCCTCTACGCGGCCGGAGTCAGCTACGTCCAGCCCGGCGTGGAGAGCCTCAGCACCCGGGTACTGAAGCTGATGGACAAGGGCGTGACCGGCTGTCAGAACGTACGGCTGCTGCGGGACGCGGAGACCGTCGGCGTCAACCTCAGCTGGAACTACCTCTACGGCTTCCCCGGGGAGACCGAACAGGACTACGACGAGATCGTCGACCAGCTCCCCGCGCTGCACCATCTCGGCCCGCCGGCCAACTCCACCCGCCTGAAGGTCGAGCGGTTCAGCCCCTACTTCGACCGGCCGGAACTGGGCTTCGGTGAGCTGCGCCCCGCCGCCCACTACCAGCACATCTACGACCTGCCCGAGGCCGAACTCGCCGACCTGGTCTACATCTTCGACTCGCCGAACCGGGGCATCGCCGGCGCCTGCCTGGACCGGCTGCGCACAGCCGTCGCCGACTGGACACGGGCGTACCCGCGCAGCCGCCTGACCCACTGCGACCTCGGCGGACACATCGTCCTGGTCGACACCAGGCCGGACTTCTCCTGGCGGCTTCTCGACCTCACCGATCCGTTCGAGGTGACGGTGTTCCGGCTGCTCGACAATCCGCACAGCCCGGCGGCGCTGCTCCGCAAGGCGGCTGCCCGGTGCGCGGACGCGCTGGAGTCGGCCGGAGACGTGACGGAAGAGCGCGTAGCCGAGCTGCTGGCGCGCTGGCGCGTCCTCGGCCTGGTCTTCGCGGAGGGTGGCCAGTACGTGCAGGTCGCGCCCGCCGTGGCCAACCAGGACCTGCTCCGGCTCGACGGCGCCGGACTGCACGGAGGCGACACGTCGCTGGTCCCCGCCCTGGCGGCCCCGGCCGGGGGAGACCCCCGATGAGGCCGGAGCTGACCCTGTGGAAGGACCGCGACCCGGCGGCCATGCGCCTACCGGGCATCTTCTACGGCACCCTCGAAGGGCCGCCGGACAACCCGGTGGACGCGGTCGGACAACTCACCTCGGACGGCGTCCAGTTCGTCCAGGTGCACGAGCCCGTGGACCTCACCGATCCGGACGGCGCGACCGCGGTAGCCGTTCTCCTCGTCATCCGGGAACTCACCAGCCACGGCATCGCGGTGGACTGGACCCTGCGCATGCCCGACCCGGCCGAATGGCGAGCGCTGAGCCACTTGCACCCTCCGGCAGCCGTCTTCCGAGGCTCCAAGGGAGCGGAGACCGAAGACCACGTGGTCACCGCGTGGCGCGACTCGTTCCACATCGCGAAGTGCGGCTACCGCCGCGGCCCCGGTTTCCTGGAGATCCGCGACCACCGCTGGGGTACCTTCCGACGCCTGGTCGTCAACGCCCCCCGGAGCACGGCCTTCCAGGGACTGCTGGACGGTGTCCCGGTGGTCGCGTCGGCGTCGACGGAACGGATCCTGGAGCGTCACCTGCGCGAGAACCTGGTCCATCGCGCCGGGCGCTACCTGTGGTGGACGCCGTACCGCCTACGACGCTGGCCGCTGAGCACGACGATCCCGTAGGAACCGCTCGACCCACTGTTCCGTCAACGCGTCGGCCTGACGCCTGATCCCCGGAGCCGGCACCGACGCGGGCGCGCCGACACCGAGGAAGTCGAGGCAGCCCAGCAGGCCTGCCTCGTAGTCGGTGACCAGGTCCTCGTAGACGACGGTGTGCGGGTGGACGTCGCGCCGGCCGAAGTAGTCCTCCCAGACGGAGGCGTCGCGGTCGAGCATCCGCAGATGCCGGCGGATCTCCTCGTGGCTGTACCGGGGAGCGGCACGCGTCCTTCCCTCCGGCAGGAAGGTCCCGTCCAGGATCCAGACACCGGTCTGTTCGGCCAGGGTGTACGACACGGCCTGCCGCAACCGGTCCCTGCGCTGGATCCAGATGTACCGGGGTGCCTGGAGGACGTCGTACGGGTCGACCTCCAGGCCGGCGAGGTGCCCCGCGTGGATCCGCAGCCCGAACACGCCGTTGGGACTGGTCCGGCACGTCATCAGCCGGCGGACATAGTCCGCCGCCAACTCCTGCGGATCACCGGAGTCGAATCCCCACCGCTCGAAGTAGTCCAGCACGAACGCGTCGGCGAAGTAGTCCTCGGCGAAGCCCGCCAGTCCGGTGTGCCACAGGGCACGCGCGAGCATGTTGCTGCCGCACCGGGGAGTCGACGCGAGCACGTAACGCACCGGCGGCAGACCGGCGAAGGGCGGGAAGTCGAACTCCGGGCCGTTGGTCCGATAGCGGAGCGCCATGAGAACACCTTCGCGTTCGGTGCCGGCGGTTGTCACCAGGTCCGTCGGGTTGGGGGTGCGGGATCCCCATGGGCTTTCATCCAGGGCGCGTTGAGATGCGCTGTGTGTGCGTCTCGATTGTTTCCGACGGTCCGGTGCGGCGGGTGGGGTCGGCCCGTGCGATCTGACGCGGTGACATCTGGTGCTGGAGTGATCTGTGATGCGCGTCATACCGAACGTGAGTGCAGACGGCATGGAGTCGGGGCACGTTGGTGGTGCAGGCAGTGACGATCTTGAGCGTCCACGGGGGACATGATGACCGCGTCAGCCAGCACGGGACCGATGACGTTCGCACAGGAGCGGCTGTATTTCACCAGCAAGACGGAGAGACACGATGTCTACCTGGTGACCGTGGCGATGCTCGTCGACGGAGACCTCGACGTCGAGGCGCTGCGCTGGGCCGTCCAGGAGGTGACGGCCCGTCATGACTCGCTGCGGGCCACCTTCGTCTTCGAGGACGGCGCGCTGCTCCAGCGGATCCAGGACTCGACCGGTGGGCCCTCGTGGACGGTCACCGACGCCGATCCGGCCGCCGAGCCGTCGGACGCGGTGCGCGAGCTGGCCGGACGGCTGAGTGAGCCGCCGTTCGACCTGGCGGTCGGCCCGCTGGTCCGCTGGGGACTGATCCGGCTCGGCTCGGCGCAGTTCGGGCTGGTGATGGTGGCCCACCACATCGTGTGCGACGGCTGGTCGCTCGGCGTGGTCTTCCGCGATCTTGAGACCGCCTACGCCGCGCGCGTTGCGAACCGTGACGGGCCGCTCTTCGACGGCGAGGCACCCAGTCCGCTGCTCTGGGCGGCGCGTGAGCGTGCGCTCTGGACGGAGGACGACGCCTCGGCCGCGGACGTGGACTTCTGGCGCGGTCGTCTGGCCGGGATGAGCCCGCTGGCCCTTCCGACCGACCTGCCGCGTCCGGCGGTTCCCAGTGGCGCCGGCGGATCCTTGTTGGTGCCCCTCGACGAGGAGTTGGTGACCCGGCTGCGCGTCACCGCGCAACGGGCGGGCGCCACCGTCTTCATGGCCTTCGCCGCGGTCTACGCGACCGTCCTGGGCCGGTACGCCCGCCAGGACGACGTGGTGATCAGCAGCCCGGTCGCGGGCCGTAACTCCGAGGAGGAGCAGGCCCTCGTCGGAAGCCAGGTCAACATGGTGCCGCTGCGCCTGGACGTCTCCGGCCGTCCGAGCTTCACCGACCTGCTGCGCCGCACGCGAAGCGCCGTACTCCCGGCCATGGCCCGGCAGAACGTGCCCATCGAGGTGCTGGTCCGGGAACTGGACCTGCGCGGCGCCGCCGGAAGGTCGCCGCTCCTGCAGTGCTCGCTGGCCGTGCAGAACTTCGACGCGAAACCGCCGGAGCTCCCGGGAGTGACCGTCACCGAAGTCGAGGTGCACAGCGACAGGGCGAAGTGGGACCTGGCACTGACCGTCGATCTCTCGGGCGAGCATCCCTCCCTCCGGCTTGAGTACGACGCCGACATCCTGACCGAGCCCACCGCCGCGACCCTTGTGCGCCATCTGGAGTCGGCGCTGCGGCATGCGGTGGAGTTACCCGACGAGCCGTTGCGGATGGTGGACACCGAGGAGGCCGAGTACCTCACGCTCGGGGTCAACCCGCCCGCGGCCGTGGCCGAGACCGAGACGGTGCTCGCCCGGTTCCGGCGTGCCCGCACGGCCCATCCCGACCACCCGGCGCTGGTCGACGGGACGACGACACTGACCTACGCCGAACTCGACGCCCACGCCGACCGGGTGTGCCGAGAGCTGCGCAGCGCCGGGGTGACACCGGGCACCCGGGTGGGCGTCTGCGGACAACGCGGCCCGTGGACCGTGGTCGCGATGCTGGCCACTTGGAAGGCCGGTGCCACGTACGTACCGCTCGACCCCTTAGGCCCCAGCGAGCGCCTGCGGTCGATCACGGAGCGAGCGGAGATCGGGCTGATCCTGGCCGACCGGGCGAGCCAACCGGTGCTCCAGGAGTGGCTGCCCGCCGTGGACTGCCTGGTACTGGACGGGCAGGAGGACCCCGCAGCGGCTCCAGCGGCGGACGCCGTCGACACGCTGCCGCTGGAGGAGAGCGCCCCCGCACAGGCCGCGTACGTCATCTTCACCTCCGGCTCGACCGGGGAGCCCAAAGGCGTCGAGGTGCCGCACTCCTGCCTCTCCCAGCTCTTCGCGGACCGGCCCGCCGGGCTGGAGACGGACCGGACCGATGTGTGGCTGTGCACGCACTCCTTCGCCTTCGACTTCTCCGTGTGGGAGATCTGGGGTCCACTGAGCACCGGCGGCACCTGCGTCATCGCGGGGAACGACCAGGTGCGCGACCCCGCGGCGCTCGCCGCCCTGGTCACCGAACGCGGGGTGACGGTCCTCAGCCAGACCCCCGGCTCGCTCTACCGACTGGCCCCGGCACTGACCGGGGCGGCTCGGGCGGACGGCTCGAAGCTGCGGTACATCGTGCTCGGTGGCGAGGCGCTCGACTGGGACCGGCTGGCCCTGTCGCTCGGTGACAGCGGGCTCGCCGCCACCGTGGTGAACATGTACGGGATCACCGAGGGGACCGTGCACGTCACCGCGCGGCCGGTCCGTTCCTCCGACCTCGGTTCGGTGCGTACGAACTCGATCGGTGTTCCGCTCCCACAGGCCCGCTGCTATGTGCTCGACGAGCGCGGCGAGCCCGCCGGACTCGACGTGCCGGGCGAGTTGTTCATCGCGGGCGGGCACGTCGCCCGCGGCTACCTGAACGACGCCGAGCAGACCGCGGAACGCTTCACGGCCGACCCGTTTCACGCCGGCGGAACGATGTACCGAACCGGCGACCTCGCCCGCTGGCGCACCGGCGGGGAGCTCGAATATCTGGGGCGCGACGACGACCAACTGAAGGTGCGGGGCTACCGCGTCGAGCCCGCGGAGGTCGAACGGGCCGTGCTGCGGCTGCCCGGACACAGCCCCTCGGCCTGCGCCGTCCTCGCCCGGGGCGACGCCCTGGTCGCTTTCGTGGTGGTGGACGGGCCGTTGCCGGAGACCGAACTGCGTGATCATCTGCGGTCGGTGCTGCCCTCCTACCTCCGGCCGAGCCGCTTCGTCCGGCTCGACAGCATTCCGCTGACACCGAACGGGAAGGCGGACCGGGCCCGGATGCTCGGCCTGCTGTCCCGGGCAGAGCCATCGGCCGACGTGTCCGCCGTCGCCGTACCGCCCGAACCGGGAACCGGATCCGTGCACGGGCATGAGCACGCGGCCGCGCGCGAGGCCGCTCCGGTCTCCTCCCGTGGACGGGACCTGGCGGACCTCACCAGGACCGTGCTCGCGACCTGGCAGGCCGTGCTCGAACAGTCCGGCATCGGCCTGGACGACAACTTCTTCGACGTCGGTGGGCACAGCTTCGCGCTGCTGAAGGTCCACGAGTCACTGGTCCGGGACGGTCTGGAGATCAGCGTCACCGATCTCTTCCGCCACACCACGGTTCGAGCCTGCGCCCGCTTCCTGCACGGGAGATACGGCACCTTCCCGGCAGCCGGGGCAGCGCTGCCGGCGGGCCGGTCCTCCGGGCGCCGACGTCCCGTGGACGGGCGGATCGCCGTGATCGGCATGGCGGCGCGACTGCCCGGCACCGGCGAGGACCTGGACGCGTTCTGGCGGATGGTGCTGTCCGGTGAGCACGCCGCCGCCCGCTTCGGTGAGGAAGAGCTGCGCGCCGCGGGCGTGCCGCGCGGCACTCTCGACGCCGCAGGTTATGTCCCGGTGCGAGCCGTGATCGACGATGTCCGGGGATTCGACCGGAAGTTGTTCGGCTACTCGCCGCTGGAGGCGTCCCTGCTCGACCCGCAGCAGCGGATCCTGCTGGAGTGCGCCTGGCGCGCGCTGGAGGACGCCGGGTATGCCCCGGCGGGGTCCGAGGAGAACCGCACCGGTGTCTTCACCGGCATCGGCGGCAACGCCTATCTCCAGGACGTGCTCGCCGACCCGAAGGTCGCGCGGAACGCCGGCCCCCTGCAGATCGTCATCGCCGGCGACAAGGACTTCGCGTCCACCCGCATCTCGTACAAACTCAACCTCCAGGGGCCGAGCGTCACGCTCCAGACGGCGTGCTCCACGTCCCTGGTCGCCACGCACATGGCGGTGCAGAGCCTGCTGTCGTACGAGAGCGACCTCGCCCTCGCGGGCGGCTGCTCGCTGGCGCCGCCCTCCCGGCACGGCTATGTCCACGAGCCCGGCGGCATCTTCTCCCCGGACGGCCTGTGCCGGCCGTTCGACGAGCACGCGGAGGGCACGATTCCCGGTGACGGGGCGGGGGTCGTCGTACTCAAGCGGCTGGAGGACGCGCTCGCCGACGGGGACGTCATTCACGGCGTCGTCCTCGGGTCCGCCGTCAACAACGACGGTGCCCGCAAGGTCGGTTACACCGCACCCGGTCCGTCCGGCCAGGCCGGGGTCATCCGCGCCGCACTGGACGTGGCGGGGGTGCCGGCGGAGTCGATCGGGCTGGTGGAGGCGCACGGCACCGCCACCCGACTCGGCGACCCGGTGGAGGTCTCGGCGCTGCGTGATGTCTTCCTCGGCGGGACACGGGACCCGGAAAGTTCTCCGCTGTACGTCAGCGCCGTGAAGTCGAACACCGGTCATCTCGACGCCGCCGCCGGAGTGGTGGGGCTGATCAAAGCCGTACTCGCCGTACGCCACGGCACGGTGCCCCCGATCGCGAACTTCACCCGCCCCGCCGGACGGCTCGCGGCGGAGGGAACCGCGCTGCGCTTCCCCGCCACGCCCCTGCCGTGGCCGCAGGGGCCGACCCCACGGCGCGCGGGAGTCAGCTCCTTCGGCATCGGCGGGACCAACGCCCACGTCGTCGTGGAGGAACCGCCCGCGGCGCAGGGCGTGGGTCCGGCGTCCTCCGCCTCCCGGCTCCTGACGCTCTCGGCCGCCGACGAGGCCGCGTTGGGCCGGGCCCTCCATCGCCTGGCCGACCACCTGGAGGCGAACCCGGACCTCTCCCTCGCCGATGTGGCGTACACCCTCCGCGTCGGCAGGGCCCGCCTCCCCTGGCGGGCGGCGGTCGTCGCCCCGGACATCGCCCGGGCACCGGAACTGCTGCGCCGCACGACACTCGGCCGGGTCCGCGCGACGGCCGGAACGGGCGCGGTGCTGATGTTCCCGGGCCAAGGCACCGAGCGAAGGGGGATGGGACGCAGTCGCTACGACGCCGACCCGGTCTACCGCGCCTGCGTCGAGGAGGGACTGGAAGCCGTCGACCCCGCTGTCCGGCAGGAGGTGGCGGACGCGCTCCTCGACCGGTCGGACTCGGCGCGTGCCGCCGGGCCGGACGGCGCCATGAGCACCCTGCTGGCCCAGCCCTGCCTCTTCCTGGACCAGGTCGCCGCAGCACGGAGCCTCACCGCGCGGGGACTTGAGCCACGAGCACTCATCGGTCACAGCCTCGGCGAATTGTCGGCGGCCGCCGTCGGCGGGGTCCTCAGCCTCGCGGACGGCATGACGGCGGTGACCGCACGGGCACGACTGATGCAGGCCGCTCCGCCGGGTGCGATGGCGGCCGTCGTCGCGTCGGCCGAGGACGTGGCGAACCTGCTGGCCGAGCACGCGGCCGACGAACCGCAGGAGAAGGTGACCGCGGTGCCGGTCGTCGCGGCCCACAACGGACCGCACGCGACGGTCGTCTCCGGCCCGTCCGACAGTGTGACCGCTTTCACGGACCGCTGCCGGGCCGCCGGACTGACCACCGTGGCGCTGCGCACCTCGCGCGGCTTCCACTCGCCGAGCATGGCCGACGCCGCGGCCGACTTCGCCGGGGTGATGGCGGGAATCGGCCTGAACACCCCGCTGACACCGCTGTTCTCGGGCGCGACGGGACGCCGGCTCGGCGACTCCGAGGCCGTCGACCCGCAGTTCTGGGCCGCACAGATCCGACTGCCCGTGCGTTTCTCCGACGCGGTCCGCGCCGCCTCGGACGAGCTCTCGCCCGCCGTCTGGTGGGAGACGGGGGCGGGTTCCACCCTTCAGGGTCTGGTGAGCGACATCCTGCGGGACCGCAAGCCCCTGCTCGGAGGCTTCGACCGGCCGCGCCATGGCGGATCCCTCGCCTCGGGGCTGGAAGCCCTGGGGGAGTTGTGGCGCCGGGGACTCGGCGAGCCGTGGCGGGATGAGGGCGAGAGCGCCCGGAGAGTGTCGCTCCCGACGTACTCCTTCACCAGGGAACGGTGCTGGATCGAACCGGAAGCCACCCTGCCCGCATCGCGCGAGCCGGGCCTTTCACAGCCCATGCAGATCGACGAACCGAGCGACGTGAGGGAAGAGGAGACGGCCGTGAGCGAGGTGACGGCGGACACCGACTCGGTGCTCAGCGCCTTGTGGTGCGAGGTCCTGGGCGTCGAGGCGGTGAGCCCCGAGGACGACTTCTTCGACCAGGGAGGGCACTCCCTCGCCGCACTGCGGCTGAGCGCCCGCCTGCGTGATGCCCTGGGCCTGGAGATCAGTCTCGACTCGTTCTTCGACGAGTCGACCTTCGGCGGGCTGGCCAGGGTGGTGCGGGACAGACTGGGGCCGGCGGCACCGACCGCACCGCCGCGCGCGCAGACCCCGGCGGCACCGGTCACGGTCGCACCGGTGCCGGTGCCCAGGGAGCGCCACCGGGCGGTGCCGACCGGTGACCTCACCACCAGCGTCTACTTCTTCTCCTCCGCACAGGGCGATCTCGGATCCGACTACGACCTCATCCTGGCCGCCGCCCGTGAGGCGGACGCGCTCGGCTACGAGGCGATCTGGACGCCGGAGCGGCACTTCCACGAGTTCGGGGCGCAGTACCCCAACCCGGCGGTGCTGAGCGCCGCGCTGGCGACGGCCACCGAGCGCATCCACATCCGGGCGGGCAGCGTGATCCCCGCTCTGCACAACCCCCTGCGTCTGATCGAGGACTGGCGGATCGTCGACCGGATCTCGGGCGGCCGGATCGGGGTGTCCTTCGCCCCCGGCTTCCACCCCAGCGACTACGTGCTGGCGCCCGACCGGTACGCGGGCCGCCGCGACACCTTCGAGGCCGATGTCCGCAGGCTGCGCACGCTCTGGTCCGACGGCGTCGCGCCGGACGCCGTCGACGGTACGGGCGGCCGGATCCAGGTGTCGCTGTACCCGAGGCCCGTCCAGCCGGAGCTGCCGACCTGGCTGACCGCGACCTCGAACGACGAGAGCTTCCGCCGCGCCGGCACGCTGGGCGTCAACCTCCTCACCGCGCTGCTGGAGTTGAAGGTCGACGAACTCGCCGACAAGATCCGGATCTATCGCAAGGCGCGCGAGGAAGCCGGGCACGACCCCGAGACGGGCCGCGTCTCCCTGATGGTCCACTGCTACGTGGGCGAGTCGGAGGACATGGTGGAAGAGGTCTGCCACGACCCCTTCCTGCGCTACCTGCGCAGTCACACCCAGCTGCTCGGCACACTCACCGCCGCGCTGCCGGAGGAGCGGATCGACCTGGACCGGGCCCACCCGAGGGACGTCGACGCCATTCTGCGGCGCGCCTACCGGAAGTTCCGCGGTGAGCGAGCCCTGTTGGGCGATCCGGTCACGGTGCGGCAGCGCTGCGAGCTCCTGCGGGAGGCCGGAGTGAACGAGATCGGTGCCCTGGTCGACTTCGGCCTGACCCAGCGCCAGGTACTCGGCAGCCTGCGGCGGCTGGCCCGGATCCGGGACGAACTCGCAGGAGCCGACGCCGGGACAGCCGCCCGATGAGCGGTGTGTTCCGGAGGTTCCTGACCGCCACCGCGGTCTCGGACACCGCCAACGGCGTCTTCGCCGTGGCGGCGACGATCACGGTGGCCGAGGCGTCGCACACGGCGATGGCGGTGGCCGCGGTCACCGTCGCGGCGACCCTGCCGTGGCTCATCGCGGCGGTGCCGGCCGGTGTCCTGGTGGACCGGATCGGTGCGGTCCGCGCCGTCACCCTCGCCAACCTCGGACGCTGCGTCGCGATGGGCGCACTGGCGGCACTGATCTGGGCCGACGGGGCGCTCACCGTCACCGTCCCGGCGCTGGTCTTCGTGGTCTCCTGCTTCCAGACCGTGGTGGACACCGCGGCCGAGGTCGTGACGGCGAACGCGGTCGACGACACCCGCCGCACCCGGGCGAACGGTCTGCTGGCCGTGTCGACCCGGCTGTTCTACCAGTTCCTGGGACCCGCCCTGGCGGGTGTGCTGCTCGACGTCGACCGCGTACTGCCCAGCGTGCTGTCCGGCCTGGCCTGCCTGGCGGCCGCACTGGTCGCCGCCCGACTGCCGCGCACCGGGGCCACAGCGACCTCGGACGAAGCCTCCACCGGTTTCTGGGACGGGGCGCGGATCGTCCGCTCGCAGCCGATCCTCGCGACCATCGTCGCGGTGGGCGGTCTGACGACGATCGCCAGCAGCATCTTCTTCACCCTCCTCGTGGTGTACGCGATCAGGCCGGGCCCGCTCGGACTGTCCGCCTCGCAGTACGGCTTCCTCGTCGGAGCCATCGGGGTGGGCGCGGCCGTCGGTGCCCTGCTCACCCACCGGGTGGAGCGGTGGCTGGGCCGGTGCACGACCCTCACCCTCACCCGGGTGGGCTGGGCGCTGGTCTTCGCGGGCCCGCTGTTCGCCGAGGGGTTCCTGCTGACCGCCGTCATGACGGTCGGCAGCGCGCTCGGCGGAATGTGGTCCGTCGAGTCGATGTCCGTACGGCAACTCACCGTCAGCCGCGCGGACCTCGGCCGCGTCAGCGGAGCCTCGCGGATGCTCACTTACGGCATGACACCGGTCGGAGCGGCGATCGGCGGGAGTGTCGCCTTCGCCGTCGACGCCCAGGTCCTCTTCGCCGTGTCCACCGCCCTGACCCTGCTGACCGTCATCCCGATCCGGGCCTACCTGTCCGACCGGGCGATCGAGGCGGCGACCCGCGGGCCCGAACCCGACGCCGAGAAGGTACCGGTGTCCGACAGCGAGGGGGACCACGCCCAGTGAGCCACGACGCACCGCGTCCCACGCCGACGACCGAGGCCTGGGAGCCGCTGCTCCACGAGGCGTTGCGCCCCACCGCACGTGTGCCCGGCACCTGGACCGACGCCGCCTTCGGCGAACTGGGCGGCTCCTCGCTCCAGGCGTACCACCTGGTGTCCCTCGGCGAACGGCGACTGGGCCGGGCACTGGACCTCACGCTCCTGCTGAGCGGAGCCCCGCTGGGCGATGTGATCGCCGACGCACAGCCGGTGGCCGTCGCCCCCGTGCCTCAGCCGCCGCCCGGTGATCGTCCGCTGCTGCCGGGGCAGGCACAGATGCTGACGGCTCATCTGGCGGGACGCGACGCGACGTACCGGCTGATGTTCTCCGTGGTGGCCCCGGACCTCGACACCGCGCGGGTCGCCGCCGCGCTGCAGGCCCTCTCCGCACGGCACGAGTCCCTGCGGACACGGTTCGTCGCCGAGGGCGACACGTTCCGCCGACGGGTCCTTCGGCACTGGCGGGTTCCGCTGCGCGAGCTGGAGCTCCCGTCGAGCGGCGGCACCCTCGCCGAGCGGATGGAGACATTGGTCGGCCCGACCGCCGGAAGGTTCCTGCGGCCCTTGGAGCAGCCGCCCTGGAGCGCCTTCATCGGCCATTCCTTCGGTGCCGGCGACGTACTCACCCTGGTGTTCCACCACACGATCGTCGACGGATGGAGCATCGGCGTCCTCCTGCGCGAGTTCGCGGAGTACTACGGCACGGGCCGGATCCAGGAACCGAGCGCCTCCGTACCGGACTCCGCCCTGTCCCGGTACCGCGCCAGGGCGGAGTCCGGCCGACTCGCCGAAGACCTCGGCAGGGTCGCCGCACGGCTCGCCGGAGCACCGACCGAACTCCGGCTTCCTCGGGCGACCGGGGGAGAGGACGAGGTGTTCACCCCGAACGGCAGTCGGCTGCCCTTCGTTCTGCCGCTCGACGTGCGGGACGCCGTCGAGGCCGTGGCGCGGCGGACCGGTGTGCGCCGCCCCGTCGTCCTGCTGGCGGCCTGGGCGCTGGTGCTGGGGCGCCGCACGGGTGTCGACGACCTCGTCGTGGGGATGCCCGTGAGCGGGCGTTTCCGCGCGGACCAGTTCGACACGGTCGGCCTGCTGACCCGGGTGACACCGGTCCGACTGCGGCTGGAGCCGGAGCTCACGGTGGATCGCTGCCTCCGGCGGGCCGGCGCCGACTACGACGCCGCGATACGCGACTCCGAGGCCCCCTACGAGGACATCGTGCGCCACCTCGGTGCGCGCCCGGTCCGCGGCTCCAACGCGCTGACCCAGTTCGCGTTCGCCGCGCACGACGAACTCGTCCCGGCCACCCTCGACCTCGCCGGAACACCGGCCGAGGTGGTCGAAGGGCACTGCCGCGGCGCGGTGTTCGACGCGATCCTCTACCTTCAGCGCTGGGGGAGCGAGCCGACCCTCGCCCTGGAGTACGCGCTGTCCCAGGCCGGACCGCGGACCGCCACCGCACTGGTCGGCGCGCTGCTCGCGACGCTGCTCGATTTCCAGCGGACCCCGGACGCACCGATCGGCGGGCTGACCGGGCTCTCGGCCGCCGAACGCGCCCGGATCGCTTCGGCGGCGCACCCCGCGCCGGACACGACCGACGGGCCCGAAGGCCTGTGGGAGCGCTTCAGTTCGACGGCCGGGAAATCTCCCGACGCCATCGCCGTCACCGATCCCGGCGGCGGCCGCACGCTGACCTACCGCCGGCTCGAACAGGCCGCCACCCACTACGCGTCCGTCCTGCACGGCGCGGGTGTCCGCGCCGGGGACCGGGTGATCATCCAGGTCGACCGCTCGGCCGCCGAGGTCGTCGCGGTGCTGGCGGTCCTGCGGGCGGGGGCCTGTTACGTCCCCGTGCCGCAGCAGACGGCCGGCGCCTGGCGCGCCGAGGTGCTCCGCGTCACCGGCGCCACCGTGGCGGTCGCCCCGGCCGACCGCCGGCCCGACTGGCCCGATCAGCTGCGGCTGGTGGCACCGTGGTCCCCCGCCGCGGCCTCGCCCGAGGAGACCGGGGCGAGCACGGAACCGCACCCGCGCGTCGGCGACAGCACGGCCTACATCTCGTTCACCTCCGGAACCACGGGTGCGCCCAAGGGAGTTGAGATACCCGACCGCGCGGTGATCCGCCTCGCCGGGGACACCGGCCTGCTGCGTCCTGCGGACGACGAGGATCCCGGTCGCCGACGCTCGATGCTCCGCATGGCACCTCTCGCCTTCGACGCCTCGACGCTGGAGCTCTTCCACCCGCTCCTGGGCGGGGACCGGATCGCGATCCTCCCACCGGGCCCCGCCTCGCCCCAGGCGATCCGCGGCTTCCTGCGGGACGAAGAGGTCACCCATGCCTGGCTGACCTCCGGGATCTTCCGCCTGATCGCCCAGTACGACGCCGCCTCGCTCGGCTCGCTGCGTCAGCTGCTGACCGGCGGGGACGTGGTCTCGCCCGACCATGTCCGTACCGTCCTGGAGGCCTGCCCCGGGTTGTGGGTCACCAACGGGTACGGGCCGACGGAGAACACGACCTTCACCACGGTCCACCATGTGACCTCGGCGGACGAGGTCGGTGACACCGTGCCGATCGGCCGGCCGATCGCCGGCACCGGGGTTCTCGTGCTCGACCGTGCGGGCCGACCGGTCGCACCCGGGGGCGACGGTGAGCTGTACGCCACCGGCCTGGGCCTGGCCCACGGCTATGCCGGGGACACCGGGCGGACCGACGCCGCCTTCGTCAGCGTGCCCTGGCTCTCGGGCGAACGCGCCTACGCGACCGGGGACATCGTCTGCTGGAACGAGGCCGGAGAGCTGCTGTTCCGCGGCCGCCGGGACCGTCAGATCAAGGTCCGCGGCCATCGGGTCGAGCTCGCCGCGATCGAGTCCCGCATCAGATCCTGGCCGGGTGTCGTCGACGCGGAGGTGAGCGCCGTCGGCGAGGACCCCACCGACCGGGCCGTCCTCGCCGCGGTCGTCGGACCGGCGCGGCCCGCCCTGCGACAGCTCGTCTCCTCGCTGACGGACACATTTCCCTCGTACTCGCTGCCCGGCCTGTGGTGCCTCGTGCCGTCCCTGCCCCTGAGCCGCAACGGCAAGGTGGACACCGAAGCCCTGGCGGCCCGGGCGTTGACGACCGAGCAGTTCCTGGCCGAGAGCTCCGCACCGGCCGCCCCGACGCCACCGATCGCACTGGTGCCCGCCGAGACCTTGGCGGCACTCCGCCCGTCCTCCTCGGCACCGCCCGAGGACGACCCCGTCGAGCAGGTCGCCGACGTCTGGCGGGACCTTCTCGGCGGGGACGACTTCCACTACGACGAGGCGTTCTTCGACGCGGGCGGCGACTCGCTGCAGCTGACCGAGATGCGCGACGCGCTGCGCAAGCGGTTCCCGGGCGTGCGGATCACCTCGGTCGACATCTACCGGGCCCCGACGGTCAACAAGCTGGCGGCGCACATCAGGGAGGGCATGCGCGGTGCGTGAAACGGAGCCGGAACCGATCGCCGTCATCGGCGTGTACGCCCGGACACCGGGCGCGGGAGACGATCTCGACGCCTTCTGGCACATGGTGGCCGAGGGCCGGGACGCGGTGAGCGCCCTGCCCGACGCCGAGCCGGCGGACGCGACGGCGGACACCGTCGCAGGCAGCCGGTCCGAGCGTGTCGCCCGGCGTGGAGTGCTCGCGGGCATCGAGCAGTTCGACGCCGACTCCTTCGGCATCCTGCCGCGGGAGGCCGAACTGACCGACCCTCAGCACCGGCTCCTGCTGGAGGCCGCGTGGGTGCTGCTTGAGCGGGCCGGGCACGGCAACAAGGATGAGCGGGACGGGCGCGGCACCGGGGGCGGGCGGATCGGCGTCTTCGCCGGCACGGGCCTGAACTACTACCTGCTGCGCCATCTCCTCACCGATCCCTCGATCGAGCGGACGGAGGGGCTCCTGCCCCTCGTCCTGGCGAACGACCGGGACCACCTCGCCGCCAAGATCGCCTATCGGCTCGGTCTGACCGGCCCGGCGATGACCGTGCAGACCGCCTGCTCGACCTCGCTGGTTGCCGTGCACCAGGGTGTTCGGGCGCTGCGCGGCCGGGACGCCGACCTGGTGCTGGCCGGTGGGGTGAGCGTCGAACTGCCGCAGGACGAGGGCTACTCGGTCACCGCGGGCAGCGTGCTCTCCCGCGCCGGCCGCTGCCGCCCGTTCCAGAGGGGCCGGGACGGCTCCGTACCGGGCAACGGTCTCGGCCTGGTCGCCCTGCGGCGGCTCGGGGACGCGATCGCCGACAACGACACCGTGCTGGCCGTGATCCGAGGCTCGGCGGTGAACAACGACGGCGGTGACAAGGCCGGGTACACCGCCCCGGGGTACGTGGGCCAGGTCGACGTGTTGCGCACGGCCTACCGGGACGCCGGAGTCGACCCCGCCACGGTCGGATACCTGGAGGGACACGGGAGCGGCACCGAGGTCGGCGACGACATCGAACTCGCCGCGCTCGCCGAGGTGTTCACCCGCGGCACGGAGGACGAACCGCTGCCGCTCGGCTCCGTCAAGGCCAACATCGGGAATCCGGGCGCGGCCGCCGGGGTGATCGGTCTGGTCAAGACGGTGCTGGCCCTGCACCACGGCGTCCTCCCGCCTCTGGTGGGTGCCGGGGACCCCTGCGCCGCGGACGATCTGCCGGACGGCTTCGTGCTGGATCCCGTCGCCCGGCCGTGGGCCACCGCACCGGGCGTGCCGCGACGGGCCGGGGTCAGCTCGTACGGCATGGGCGGAACCAACAGCCATGTCGTCGTCGAGGAGTACCGGCCCTCCCGGCCCGCGCCGGAGCAGGATCTGGCGGCGGCGGTGATCCCCCTGTCGGCGCGAGAGCCGGAAGGGGTGCTGCGGTACCGGGACGCCTTGGTGGACCACCTGGCGGCCCGTCCCGGCCACCGAGTGGGCGAGGTCGCCCGCACCTTCACCTCGGGCAGGCGCGGCTTCCCCGTACGCCTCGGTGCTGTGCTCACGGCGGACGGCCTGGTCCCCGCGTCCCTCCAGGACGGCCCTCGACAGGCACCGAGGAAGGCGCCCCCGCTCGTGTGGGCGTTCGGCGGCCAGGAGGCCGACGCGCGCGGCATGCTGGCAGGCCCGTACCCCCGCTACGCCGTGGTGCGCGACCGCGTGGAGGAAGCCCTCGCCCACCTGGGGGAGGACGACGCCAGGAGGATCCGCGCCGTCCTGCTCGACGAGACGGACCGTCCGGCGCCCCCGCCGGAACTGGGCCAAGTCTGCCTGTACGTCGCCCAGTTGGCCGTCGCCGAGATCCTGACGTTTCTGGGTGTCGCTCCCGTGGCCGTCCTGGGCCACGGCCTGGGGGAGTTCGCCGCGGCCTGCCTCGCCGGCGAGTTCTCGGCGGTTCAGGGCACCGACCTGCTCGCGAAGCCTTTCCCGGAGGGCGCGGACGGCGTCGTCCTCAAGCCGCCGGCCCTTCCCGTCGTCTCCGCGTGCACCGGCCGGGCCGTCGATCCGCACAACGGCCGCGACCCCCGCTTCTGGGCCGCGCGGCCGCCGGAGGCCGGGCGCTTGCCGGACGCCGTACACACACTCACGGACCTGGTCGCGGGCGCACTGGTCGTCGAGATCGGGCCCGGGCGGGCGCTGAGCGACCTGCTGCGCCCGCACATCCGGGACACCGGCCTGTACGACGTGCTGCCGATGGTGCCCGCCACAGGCTTGGCGCCCTTCCTCACCCAGCTCGGCCGGCTGTGGTCGGCGGGGGTCGGAGTCGACCTGGGACGGGCCAACGGGGCCGACGACTTCCGCCGGGTGCCCCTGCCCACCTACCCGTTCGACCGGCGGCGGCACTGGATGGACGCGCCCCGCCCCGGCACGGCCGGCGCGAGCGACCGGGAGAGCGGGAACGACAGGCTCGCGTCGCCCGCGGACGACGCCGGGACGCTGTCCGTCGTGCTCCGTGCGTGGCAGGAGACGCTCGGTCTCACCGACATCGAGCCCGATGCCGACCTGTACATGCTCGGCGGGGACTCCTTCACGCTGGTCCGGCTGGCCGTACGGCTCTCCCGGAGCTGCGGCCGAGAAATCACGGCGAGGAACCTGCTCGGCGTCGACCTGACACCACGCGCCATGGCCGACCTGATCGACGGGACGCAGGGGGAAGCGAGTTGACCGTGCAGCAGCACGAAGTGATCGAAGCCCAGCGCGTCACGGTCGGGGCCCCCGACCGAGCCTCGGCCGCCCTCGCCGCCGCCCTCGTGGCGGCCAAGGTCTGCCATACCGGGCACACCGGCGTCCGGGTCGGATCGGACACCTCCTCCGAAGGCGTGAGCGTGACGCTGGCGGACGGCGGACACGAGGCGGTGAGCCGGCTCGGCGCGGCGATCGAGGAGTGGTCCCGGCGTGGCACCATCCGTCTCGACGTGTACTGCGACAGCTGCCGGGAGGGCGCGCGCGACCACGTGCCGTGCCGACTCGAACTGCCGCACACCGGGGCGGACGAGCCGCCGACGGTCGTGCACGGCTGCGGTACGACCTTCACGCGATGGGCGTCGGAGCGGACCGGCACCGTGCTGGAGCGGCTCGTCACCACGGCGGAGCCGGGTCTCGACGACCTGGTGGTCGCCGGAACCGAGGAGCGCCGGATGCTCCTGTCCCTCGCCGGAACGCGGGTGGCCCGCCCGAGCTCCCCGCTGCACGAGCTGATCGTGCGGACGGCCGAGCTCCACCCCTCGCGGGTGGCGGTCACGGCCGGGGGTGCGTCGCTGACCTATACCGAACTCCTCGTCCGTGCGCGCGCGTTCGCGGACCGGATCCGCGCCGAGGGCGTCGGCCGGGGCGACGTGATCGGGGTGAGCGCCTGGCGCTCGCTGGAACTCCCCGGGGTGCTGCTGGGCATTCTGCTGGCCGGCGCGGCGTATCTGCCGCTCGGCCCCGAGGCCCCGCCCGCTCGGCTCCGGACCATGATCGAGACGGCCGGAGCGCGGATCGTCGTATCCGACGAGGAAGCCGCGGACAAGGTCCGGCAGTCCGCACCGGACGTGACCCTGCTGGGGCTTTCCGGCATACGGCTGTCAGCGCCGCCTTCCGCTGGGAGGCCGGCCCCCGGCGCGGAGGGCGGACACCGGGCCGGGCCGGACGACCCGGCGTACGTCCTGTTCACCTCCGGCTCGACCGGGCGCCCGAAGGGCGTCGTCGTTCCGCACGGCGCCATCGTCAACCGCCTGCTGTGGATGCAGGACCACTTCCGTCTCGACGGCTCGGACACCGTCCTGCAGAAGACCCCGTTCGACTTCGACGTGTCCGTGTGGGAGTTCTTCTGGCCGCTGCTCGCCGGGGCCCGGCTCGCGATGGCCCCGGCGCTCGCGCACCTCGATCCCGAGGAGATGGCGGAGACCCTCATCCGGGAGGAGGCCACCGTCGCCCACTTCGTGCCCTGCGTGCTGGAGCAGTTCCTGCGCGAGCCCCGGGCCGCGGAGTGCACCCGGCTGCGTCGCGTGGTGTGCAGCGGCGAGGTGCTCCCGCCCGCGCTGGCGAACCGGGCGGCATCGGTGCTGGGCGCCACCGTGCACAACCTCTACGGACCCACCGAGGCGGCCGTCGACGTGACCGCCTGGGACTGCCGCACACCCGAGCCGGGCCCCGCCGTACCGATCGGGGGGCCGATCGACAACGTCGTCGCCCATGTGCTGACCCCGAACGGAGAACCCGTGCCCTTCGGAGCGGTCGGTGAGCTGTATCTGGCCGGGGTGTGCCTGGCCTCGGGATACGCCGGTGCGCCGGATCTCACCCGTGAACGGTTCGTTCCCGATCCGTTCGGGACCGTGCCGGACGGGCGGATGTACCGCACGGGCGACCTCGTCCGATGGACCACGTCGGTGTCGTGTGCCGACGGCCGCGCGGTCCTCGACTACCGGGGACGGACGGACCAGCAGATCAAGATCCACGGAGTGCGGATCGAGGCGGGGGAGGTCGAGCACGTTCTCGACCTGCACCCGAAAGTGCGGGCGAGCGCGGTCGTGAAGACCGGGACGCCCGGCCGCGACCAGCTGGTCGCCCATCTCCTCGTCGACCCCGACGACCCTCCCGGCCGGGCGGAGCTGCGCCGTCACGCCCTGGCCCATCTGCCGCCGGCGATGATCCCGACCCGGTTCACCGTCCTCGACCGGTTCCCGATGACCGCCAGCGGCAAGGTCGACCGGTCGAGGCTGCGTGAATCCGGCTGGCAGGACGGTCGCGAGCCACGGCAGGAGGGATCGCCGGCATGAGCGCCGATATCTTCCCGCTCGATCCCGGTCGCCGGCCGCAGGAGTCGCCGACCGGACCGCCGCTCGTGGCGGTGCCTCACGCGGGCGGCACGTCGCACGCCTTCCGCAGCTGGACGACGCCGGCCCGGAGCCGGGGCTTCACCATGTTCGGCACCCGGATGGCGACGCCCGCCGCGGGGTGCCCGGCCCCGACCGTCCGGGAACGGGCACAAGGACTTGCCCGGTCCCTGGCCGAACTCGGCGAGCCCTACGTCCTCGTGGGCCACAGCCTCGGCGGGCTCGTCGCCGCGGAGGCGGTCCTGCAGCTGGAGCGGGACCGGCCCCACGCGGTACCGGCGCTGCTGGTCGTCTGCGCCACCCACCCGCCCCACCTGCGGCGACCGGCGCCCGTGCCGAGCGGCACCGAGGCCGAGGCAGTGGACTTCCTGCGCAGGGCGGGCGGCACACCGGCGGAGGTGCTGGCGGACCGCGGCATGCGCGAGCTGGCCGTCGCGATGCTCCTCGACGACCTCGCGTCGCTGCGCGGCTTCGTCTGGGACGGTCCTCGCCTCACCACCCCCACCGCCGTGTACGCGGGCCGCACCGACCCTCTCGCGCCGCCCGAGTCGCTCGCCCGCTGGACGGACGCCGCCGAGTCGGTGACGCCCCGCGCCTTCGACAGCGGTCACTTCTTCCCGCACGAGCGCACGGCGGAGGTGCTCGACGCGATCCGGCTCGATCTCCCCGACGGCGAGGGACCCGGGGCCGTCGGTCGTCCCCGCCCCGCCCACCGGCCCTGACGTCTGGAGCTCCTGTATGTCCCGCATCGAGACGCCGTTGTCCTTCGGCCAGCAGCGCATCTGGTTCGTCGAACAGGTCGCGCCCGGCAATGTCGCCTACATCAACCCCGACGTCAGGATTCTGCGCGGTGCGCTCGTGGTCGACGCGCTGGATGCCGCCGTCCGCACGGTCGTCGAACGGCATGACGCCCTGCGCACCAGGATCACCCCCGCGACCGGCGGTCGAGAGCCCATGCAGTGGGTCGAGCCGCAGGCCGGACACCCGCTGCACGTGGTGGAGATGTCCGCGCGGGAGACGTCCACCGACGCGCTGCGGCCGGCCATCGAGGCCTTCGTGCGGGAAGCGGCCGGGCGGCCGTTCGACCTGGCCGGCGAGTCACCGATGCGGGTCCACCTGCTGCGCTGGAGCGCCACGCTGCACGCACTGGTCGTCATCGGGCACCACATCGCGCTGGACGGCTGGTCCCTGACCAACGTCATCGAGGAGATCGCCCTCTTCTACAACCGCGAAGTCGGCGCCACGGACCACAAGCCCCGCGAAGTGACGGTCCAGTACCCCGAGTTCGCCGCCTGGCAGCGGGAGCACCTCGACGAGGACCGGATCCGGGAAGAGGCCGCGTTCTGGCGGGACTACCTGGAGGGAGCCCCGGCGGAGACCGAGCTGCCCTGGGACCGGCCGCGTCCCGAGCGCCGCGACATGACCGGCTCCATGATCAACCTCGTGCTGCCGGACGAGGTGCACGACGCGGCGCGGCAGCTCGCGTCCACGGCCCGCTGCACCCTGTACATGGTGCTCGCCGCCGCGCTGTCCGTGGTGCTCACCCGGTACTCCGACCAGCGGGACGTCGTGCTGGGCACGCCGGTCGCCGGACGGACCAGGACGGAGTTCGAGTCCACCGTCGGGCTCTTCCTGAACCTGATCTCGGTCCGCGTCGCGGTCGACGACGACGCCTCCTTCCTGGAGCTGCTCAAGTCCACCCGCAGCTCCAGCCTGAAGGCGATGCAGCACCAGGACCTCCCGTTCGACCAGGTCCTGCAGAGCCTGTCGGTGCAGCGGCAGGACAACGTCTCGCCGGTCTTCCAGGTCTCGCTGTCCGTCGCCAACCTGCCCGACCTGCCGTTCGACCTGGCCGGTCTGGAGCCGACCGAGCACCTCTGGGTCGAGTTGAACGGAGCGCGCTACGACCTGACGACCACCTTCGTGCCGGAGGCCGGCCGGCTGCGGCTGAGGCTCCAGTACGACACGGCTCGCTTCGACGAGAGCACCATGCGCACCCTGGTCTCCCACCTCGGCCAGGTCCTGCTCCAGGCGGCCGGGACACCGTCGGTGCGGGTCGCGGACCTGGACCTCGCCTCCGAGGAGGAGAAGAACCGGGTGGGCGAGTTCTCCGGGCTGGGCACCGTCGAAGCCGCCGCACGGCCCGTCACGGACGTCCTGGCGCGGTTCGGCCGGGCAGTGCGGACCTGGCCCGACCGGATCGCCGCACGATCCGGGGGCGACACCCTGACCTTCGCCCGACTGGACCGGGAATCGGACGCGTTCGCCGACGCACTGGCCGCCCAGGGCATCGGCCACGGCGACGTGGTCGCGGTCCGTCTGCCGCGCGGCCTCGACTTCCTCGCCACCGTGCTCGGCATATGGAAGCTCGGCGCGGTCTTCCTCCCGCTCGACGCCGCACACCCCGCTCAGCGCACCGCGTTCATCCTCGACGACGCGAACGCCCGACTCGTGGTGACCGACGAGGACACGGGGGAGACGGCGGGCCTGCGCACGGTGAGCCCCTCCGGACTGCGGGGTCCTGCCGCCGAGCGGGCGGCCCGTCCGGACGCCGAGGCCGAGGCCGAGGCCGAGGCCGGGACGACCGCGTACATCATGTACACCTCGGGTTCCACCGGTGACCCGAAGGGCGTCGCCGTCGCCCGCACCGCGCTCTCCGCCTTCTGCGAGGCAGCGCTCGACCTCCTGGGGATCACCCCCGACGACGTCGCGCTCAGCCTGACCACCACCTCGTTCGACATCTCCCTGCTGGAGTACCTGGTTCCGCTGCTGGCCGGTGCCTCGGTCGAGCTGCTCGCGGAGGGAGCGACCAGCCCGGCAGCGGTCGCGCGGGCGCTGGCGGCGACCCCGCCGGTGACGTACGTCGGCGGCACGCCCACCGTGTGGAAGTCCCTGCGCGAGGCCGGAGTCGAGGTCGCGTCCGGCACCAGGCTGATGCTCGGCGGCGAACCGCTGCCCGGCGAATTCGCCGCCTACCTGGACGGGCGCGCCCTCACGTACTGGAATTTCTACGGCCCGACGGAGGCGACGGTCTACTGCACCGTCCAGCACTCCGGCGGGCGGGACGAGACCCACGCCACTGCCGTCGAGACGACCTCCTGCGTCGGCACCCCGTTCGGCCTCAACCGCGCCTATGTCCTGGACGCGTCCTACCGTCCCTGCCCGGTCAACGTACCCGGCGAGATCTTCCTCGCCGGCCCCCAGGTGGCCCAGGGCTACGTCGGGCTGCCGGAGCTCACGGCCAGCCGCTTTCCGCTCGACCGGATCGCGGCGGACGGCTACCGCCGCTACCGCACCGGGGACGCGGGGCGCTGGGACGCCCGGGGACGGCTGCGCTTCCTGGGGCGGCTCGACACCCAGGTCAAGGTGCGCGGCTTCCGGGTCGAGCTGGAGGAGATCGAGAAGCGCCTGGCGCAGTGCCCCGGCGTCGCCGACGCCGTCGTCGGCGTCGATCCCAAGAGCGCCGACCGGCTGATCGCCGGCATCATCCCCGAGGGCGACACCCTGCCGGAGGCGGCAGGACTGCGCGAGCACCTCTCCCGGACACTGCCCGCCTACATGATCCCGTCCCTCTACGTCCGGCTGGACGCGCTGCCGATGTCGGCCGCCGGAAAGCTCGACCGCCGCGGCCTCGCCGACACCACCGCACCGGTGCCGGTGGCCGACCAGGACGGCGGTTCGCCCCACGAGCAGCTGATCCGCGGGGTCTTCCGCGACCTTCTGGGACGCGACGACATCGGACGCGACGCCAACTTCTTCGAGCTGGGCGGCCATTCGCTGCTGGCGGTGCAGATGGTGCTGCGTTTCCAGGACATGTTCGGTGTCACCCTGGAGACCGCCGAGGTCTTCCGTTTCCCGACCCCGCGGACCTTCGCCGAGCGGCTCGGGCGCCCGGAGTTCGTCGCGCAGTCCTCGGTCCCGCTGCGGGCCGCGGGCGGCGAGCCCACGGTGATCTGCCTCCCGCCGCTGAGCGGTACGGCGTGGAGCTTCGTCCAGTTGCTGCCGTATCTCCCCAGGCACATGCCGGTCCACGGAGTTCTGTCCTCGGTCCTCGCGGCGGACGGGCGCTCGGCCGATCCGGCCGCCGTGCTGGAGGAGTTCGTCTTGGCCGTGGAGGACATCGGCCTGCTGGGACCGGTCGTGCTGGTCGGCTGGTCCATGGGCGCGGCGCTGGCACCCGCCGTCGCGGCCGAACTCCAGGAGCGTGGTTACCAGGTCGAGCACGTGGTGATGTTCGACGCCGCCGACGTGGACCTCGCCGGACCGCCGTACCGGGTGTCCTGCGGTCTCACGCACTTCCTGGCCGCCGATCGCACCTCGGACCTCGACGGGCCGTACTGGGAGGGCCACTTCGAGGGCGGGACGGACACGATCGTGACCACCGCACCGCACCTGCGCATGCTCGACCCGGACAAGCTGGCCCAGTCCGGGCCGCAGCTGCGCAGGACGCTCATGGAGTTCGGCGGCTGAGCCGACCGGGCCGCGGGCCCACCGCCGAGCCGCGCTGACAGCACCCACGTACGGAAGAGGCCATGACCGAAGACCTGCACGGCATCAAGGACATCGACAGCGTGGACGGGTTGACCCTGCGCGAACGGGTTGCCGCAGCCGTGGACGCCGCCCGCGCCCACGCCGTGGACGTGGACGCCGCGGGCCGCTTCCCGGCCGAGGCCCTCGCCGCGCTGAAGCGGCACCGGCTGCTCGCCCCCGAACCCGTCCCGGGTCAGGGCCTGTGGACCGCGCCGCAGATCGTCGCGGTGGCCCACGCGCTCGGCCAGGCGTGTGCCTCCACCGCCATGATCTGGGCCATGCACCAGGGGCAACTCCAGGCGGTCGCACGCCAATCGAAGACCGGCACGGCAGTGCGGGAGTTCCTCGACTCCGCGTGGGAGACCCAGCCGCTGGTGGCAAGCCTGATGTCGGAGACCGGAGCCGCGAGCCCCCGGGAGAGCCGGGCCCACTGCCGTGAGGAGCCGGACGGCAGCGGCGCCGTGGTCATCGACAAGAACGTCTCGGTCTCCTCCTACCTCCAACAGGCCGACGCCGGACTGCTGGTGGCCCGGCGTTCGGCCGACGACGCGGTCACCGAAGGCGCGGTGGTGCTCGTGCACCGCGACGAACTGGTCGTGTCCCACTGGCGCGAATGGCAGGCCCTCGGCATGCGGGGCACCGGCAGCGGCGGCGGCAGGGTCCGGGCCCGGACACATCGTGACCGGATCCTGGAGGAGTCGTTCAGCGAGGTCTCGGCCCGCGTCATCATGCCGCTGTCGAACCTCGGCTGGGCCGCGTGCTGGCTGGGCATCGCCGAGTCCGCGTTCACCACCGCACAGGACGCCTTCCGGCGCCGGCAGAGCCAGACCGCACCCGATGTCCTCACGGCCAGAACGATGCGGCTGGGACGGGCCTCGGACACCATCGACGAACTCACGGAGCAGATCCACTCGTTGGCCGCCCAGTACGAGGAGGTGCGGGACCTGGCCGGCGACGCCATGGTGCGCCGCTCGAACGCGCTGCGCCTGACCGCCGCCGCCCGGGCGGGCGAGAGTGTGATGGACTCCTTCCAGGTCATCGGCGTGGACGCCTATCGGGAGCCGTCGGCGAGCAAATGGAGTCTGAGCCGTCAGATACGCGACGTGCTGTCCGCCCGCGTCATGATCAGCGAGGACCGCATCCGCCTCGGCAGCGGCCAACTCGCCCAGCTCCCGCGCCGAAGCAGCCTGCAGGACGCGCTCGGCTGATACGGCGGGAGCGGGCGGCGGGGCGGATGACACGGATGCCGGCAGACGGCGGAGGAATGGCGTGGACGGCGTGGACGCAGTGACGACGCGATACGACGGAGAGGTCCTGGAGCCCGGCGAACCGGCCCTGGACCCCTGGCAGGGAGTGGACGCCGCGGCACTGGCGCGTGCCGTGCGCGCGCAGGCGTCGAGGCCGGTGGCGGGCATCGACGACATGGCGTCGTATCTCGCCGCCCAGGTGTCGGACACGGCGCACCGCGAGGTCGTCGGCCCGCTGCTCGACGGACAGGGGGCCGGCGGTGTCGTGGTGCGGGCGGGCACGGTCCTGGCCTCCTGGGGTGACCCGGCGCGCGCGGAGATGGCCTACAGCGCCACGAAGAGTGTGCTGTCGCTGGTGGCGGGCGTCGCCTACGACGACGGCGTGCTGCGTCTGGACGAGCCGGTGTCGACGGCCGTGGACCTCCCCGAGTTCGACACCCCCCACGGGCGCGCGATCACCTGGCGCCACCTGCTGGATCAGACCAGCCAGTGGGAGGGCGAACTGTGGTCCAAGCCGACCTGGGTCGACGTACAGAGCACCCGCGAGGGCACGGAGTCGGCCGGCGGGCCGCCCGGCGCCGGCTGGGCCTACAACGACGTGCGCGTGAACCTGACGGCGCTGGCGCTGACGGCCCTGGTGCGCCGCAGCCTGCCGGAGGTGCTGCGCGAGCGCGTCATGACACCGACCGGCGCTTCCGACGGCTGGTCCTGGCACGGCTACGACCGTGCGGTGATCGCCCTGGACGGCGCCGAGGTGCCGGTGGTCTCGGGCGGCGCGCACTGGGGCGGCGGTCTGTGGATCAGCGCCCTGGACCTGGCCCGCATCGGCCTGCTCTGCCTGCGCGGCGGGCGTTGGGGAGGGCGCCGGGTTTTGTCGCGGAGTTGGATCGAGGAGTTGTGGCGGCCCTGCCCGGTCAAGCCCGAGTACGGCCTGTCCTGGTGGCTCAACGACCACGGCACGGTATGGCCCCGGGGCCCGCGCACAGGCCGCTGCGCCCGCGGCAACGGCGGCAACCACCTGCTGTGGGTGGACCCGGCACGCGACCTGGTGATCGTCTCGCGCTGGGGTTCCGAGGTGGAGCGGCTCCTGGCCGAGGTGTCGTCGGCGGTGTCGCCCCGCGCGTGATGTGCGGGCGTTCTCTGGGTGAAGGTCGCCGGAGCGGTGTCCGTACCGGGCCGGCCCGGAAGGACCGGCCCGGGAGGCTCACTGGACGTAGGTGTAGTGCGGGCTGTCGTACTGCGGCCCGTTCTTCTCGTAGGTGAACCAGTAGGTCAGGGTCGTGCCGGTGGCGAGTGTGACGTTCTGTGTCCAGGTGCCGCCGTTGTTGGTCATCCGGAAGTTCTGCTGGCCGGAGCCGTTGACGAGGTAGTGCACGTCGACGTACGCCGCCGGTGTGGTCGGAAGGAACGTGATCTGCGCCTGAGTGGCGCTCACGCGCGTGACCCCGGCGGTGTAGTCCGGTGTCGTCGTGGTCCCGCCGGTGCTTCCGCCCGTCGTACTGCCTGTGGTGCCGCCGGTCGTCGTGCCGCCGGTGGTGCTCCCGCTCGGGTTCTGCTGGTAGACGGCGAACCAGTCGACGCTCATGGCGGCGCCGGAGGTGATGCTGCCCGCCTGGGCGGCCGAGCTGCAGCCGCAGACCTTGTCGGGGTAGGAGCCGGCGATCGCCAGGTCGAAGATGGCCATGAATCCGTGGTCGACGGCGGCCTGCCAGGTGGCGACCGACACCTGGTTCTCGTTGACGGTGAAGGTGAGATTGCCGTCGAGGTAGAAGCGGAGCTGCTCCGCGGCGGTGTTCGTGCGGTCGATGATCGCGGAGTACGTGTGGTAGCCGGTCTGGCAGCCCGCGCACGGCTGGAGGTTGCTGGTGATGCCGTCGGGGTCGTGGCACTCGCCCGCCCACACACCGCAGTGGAAGGTGGTGGAGTGCTGGCTCAGCGCGTTGACGTCCTCCATGATGTCGAACTCGCCGATGCTCGGCCAGTTCGTCGCGCCGACCGGGCGGGCCGCGCCGCCCATCGCCCAGAACGCGGGCCAATAACCCAGTCCGCTCTGCGGGTTGGGCTGCAGGATGGACGCGCTCATCTCCAACTGTCCGCCGGCCGGGGCGGCGAAGTCGGTGCGCTGGGTCTCGATACGGCCCGAGGTCCAGTGTCCGGAACCGTCGCGGAGCGCCTTGATGACCAGGTGGCCCTGACCGTCCTGGTAGACGTTGCTCGTGGAGTCGGTGGCCGATTCGACTTCGCCCGTGCCCCAGTTGGCGGCTCCTCCCGCGTATCCGGTGCCGAGGTCGTACAGCCAGTTGGTCCGGTTGAGCGCGCTGCCGGAGGCGCCGTTGAAGTCGTCCGAGAAGACGGTGGTCCAGCCTGCCGGCGCGCCTGGTACAGCCGCCGAGGCGCTGCCACCGGTGCCGAGCACGCCTACGAGCGCGCCGATGAGCAGCAGCAGAGCGCTGCCCAGAACGAGAGGGACGGTTCTCTGACTGCCGGCCGGCGTACCGGCGGGCGGTGGGGAGGTTCTCATCGTCGTGGTTCTCCCTGTCAAGCATGCGGGGTGGGAGTGCTGCAGGGGCCTGGCTCCTGGTGGGGCTCGGGAGCAGGTCGTTTCCGTCGTCGGATCAACTGCTCCGGCACGTGTGGAGCCGACACGATCCGCCGATGAATCTGAGAGCGCTCTCAGAGTGATCGTGAATCCGCGGTGTTTCGTTGTCCTCCTCTGTCCTCGGCGCCGCCGCACTACGGATCCTGGTGCGCGCGGCCGATTCCGGACGATCCGTCATGTCGCGTGAGGCAGGCCTGAGTTGGACGCCCGCCGGGCAGGGACCGCCGTTCCAATGCAGGAGTGTCCGGCGCGACCCTCCACGCGTCAATGGCTTCAACGTGATCGGTTGAGAAGCAGGTGTCCTGGCGACGCTCTCTGGAGTTCCGGTGAAAGTCCGAACCAATTTCCGTCGAGCTGTGCACCGCCTTCCAGTGATCGGTCCCACGCGGGCTTGCCCTTGCTGAGCTGCGGTTGTGCGATGGCGGCGTTGTGAAGGAGTTCCCGTCCCCGAGTCGACGGCCCTTGTGGCGGCTCGCAGACGTGGCGCTGCGGCTTCAGGAGTTGAAGACAGGCGCTTCGGGGAATCTGCTCTCGGCTGATCCCGCCTTCGTGCCCGCGCGACGGAACAGGTGTGGTGCGAAGGCCGGTTCACGGAGGAACCGGCCTCGCATCAGGCGTGTCCTGTCACGAGCGTCAGCAGTAGAGGTTGCTGCCGGGGCTGACCCCGAGGATGGAGGTGAAGCGGTTGTAGGCGTCGACGCGGCTCTGGACCTGCGCGGGGTTGCGTCCGTCGCACTCCAGGGAGCCGTTGATGGAGCGGATGGTCTGGCCGAAGCCGGCGCCGTTGACCATGGCGTTGTGCGGGGTCATCGTGCCCGGGCCGGACTGGGTGTTCCAGTACCACAGGCCGGTCTTCCAGGCGACGGCCGAGTCGTTCTGCACCAGCCAGGGGTTGTTGAGGAGGTCGATGCCCAACGCGTCGCCCGCGGCCTTGTAGTTGAAGTTCCAGGACAGCTGGATGGGGCCGCGGCCGTAGTAGGCGGCCTGTCCGGCCGGGCAGCCGTAGGACTGGCTCGTGTCGCAGTAGTGGGGGTAGTTGGCGGTGTTCTGCTCGACGACGTAGACCAGTCCGCCGGTCTCGTGGCTGACGTTGGCGAGGAAGGCGGCGGCCTCCTGCTTCTTGACCGTGTCGGAGCCGGTGGTGGCGAAGCCGGGGTAGGCGGACAGGGCGGCGGTCAGGCCCTGGTAGGTGTAGAAGCCGTTCCGGCTCGGGAACATCTGGTTGAACTGGGCTTCACTGACGACGAAGCCGGACGGCGTGGTGCCGCCGCCGCTCGCGGGAGCGCTCCACTTCTGGTTGGCGCCGCCCGAGCAGGTCCAGATCTGGAGCCGGGTGCCGTTGGCCGAGTTGTTGCCGGTGACGTCCAGGCACTTGTTGGCCTGCGGGTTGACGATGTCGTTGGCGGAGCTGACCGCCCACTTCTGGGCGGCGCTGCCGTTGCAGTCGTAGAGCTGGACCGTCGTGCCGTCCGCCGTGCCGCCGGAGGCCACGTCAAGACACTTGCCGAGCGCGCGCAGGGTGCCGTCACCGGGGTTGGACCAGGTCTGGGCGCTGGTGCCGTTGCAGTCGTAGAGCTGAACGGCGGTCCCGTTCGCGGAGTTCGCACCGGCGACATCGACGCACTTGCCGGCCAGACCGGTGATCCGGCCGTCCGCCGCACGGGCGGGGGAGACGGTGAAGAGAGCGGACAGAACCGCGGCGAGCAGCATGACGAGGGCCGGTCTGCTCAGAGCCGTGAGTCTGCGGAGACTCGGTATGAAGTGGGGGGTGGTCATGGGTCTTTGCTCCTGTGATTGACGGGCGGAGGTGCAGGTGGTCGAGGGCGATCGGCCGGCGTCGGCCGGCAGGCGAGCCCGACGTGCCGCAGCCGTCAGCCCAGAACCGTCTGGGTGACGACGATGTGTCCGGCGTCCGGGTCGAGGACGCCTCCGAGGCGGCTGAAGGCGCCGTCGGTCAGATCAAGGCACTTCGGTTCCTGCGGGGTCTGGACGAATGTCCCGCGGTCATTGATCCGTACGGTCAGGGAGTTGCCGTTGGCGACATTGGTGACCTGGACACGCGTACCGAAAGGCAGTTGGGGCTGGCGCGAGAGCGAAGTGGCCGCCGTGTCCGCGTTGTTGTCGAAGACCTCGCCGCTGGCCGTCAGGGCACCGGCGGGCTGGGGACCGTAGTGCGTGGCCCAGCACTGCTCCCCGGACTGTTGCGCGGGAGCGCTCCACTTCTGGTTGGCGCCTCCGGTGCAGGTCCAGATCTGGATGCGCGCGCCGTTGGCGGAGGAGTTGTCGGAGACGTCGAGGCACTTGTTCGCGGCCGGGTTGACGATGTCGTTCGCGGCGGTGACGGTCCAGCGCTGGTTCGCGCCGCCGGTGCAGGTCCACAACTGGACCTTGGCGCCGTCGGCGGTCGAGTTGCCGGTGACGTCGAGGCATTTGCCCAGGGCGCGGACGGTGTTGTCCGTGCCGACCGTCCACTGCTGGGCGCCGGTGCCGTTGCAGTCGTAGAGCTGAACCGGTGTGCCGTCGGTGGAGTCGGCTCCGGCGACGTCGAGGCACTTGCCCGCGAGGCCGGTGACGGACCCGGTCGCCGCCGCTGCCGGCGCCGCGGTGAGGAGGCCCATCAGCAGGGCCAGCAGGGCGAGGACGGGGGTGCCGCGTAACGCGACGCGGGGGAGGGGGGAACGAGCGGTCATGGGGTGTCGGGCCCTTTCGAGCGGTTCGGCGCACGCGGAAGAGGGCACAGGCCTCAACTGGGCGCGATCCGAAGGGAATTGACCACTCGAAAGTAAAAGTCTAGACCAATAAGGTCAAGATGTGTGCACGCGTCCAACAGTCTGATCATGACCACGCATCAGCTCATGGCCACGCACCGGCATCGGGAGTACAAAGAACGAAAGCCGGCACCACAACACGCCTGAACGCGGCGGAAGTTGGTCCAGTGTCAGCGCGGTGTATCAGGCAACGCGACGAGCAACTGCCTGTCGGTCACCACGGCCAGCGACAGGGTGCGATAGCCGACCGACTCGAACAGGATGGTGAGCTTGCCGTCGCCCTCGCTCATGACCTCGCCCTCGCCCCACTGGTCATGGCTCACGCGGACGCCCGGCAGGTAGGTGTGGTTGTCCGTCGTGGGACCTGCCACGCTCTCCGTCGTGCGGACGGCACCCGCTGAGGCGTCCGCGCGTGCACCGGTCCGGGTCCACCGGCGTCGGCGTGCGGCGGCCTTGGGCGGCTGTCCGGCGTCTCCGGACCGCTCGCGCTTCGGCCCGCGCGCAGGCTTGGTCGCCGGGTCCGTGCAGTTGTCGCACGCCCCGCACGGGACGGGGGCGGAGTCGCCGAAGTAGCCGAGGAGGAACTGGCGCCGGCAGTCGGTCGTCTCGGAGTATCCGCGCATCATGTCGATCCGGGACTGTTCGAGCTTGCGGTGCGTGGCGTGGACGGCGAGGGCGCTCTGCACAATGGCGTCGACATCGTCATCCGCGTCGGCGCCGTCGGCGCCGGTGAAGCGGCTGCCGTCCCGTCCGGTGCGGACGGCTCCCGCCTCCTCCAGCAGGTTCAGTACGGCGGACAGGGCCGTCGCGCCGAGTTCGCAGTCGGCCCGGAGCCGGGTCGCGCTCACGGCGCCCTCGTCGCCGCGCAGGCGCTCCGTGACGCGGCGCAGTGCGTCGGCGTCGGGAGCGCCGGCGGCGAAGAAGCGTTGCAGGCCCAGGTCCTGAGTGCGGTAGGCGAGGATCGCCCTGGCCGGTGCGCCGTCGCGGCCGGCCCGGCCGATCTCCTGGTAGTAGGCGTCGAGCGAGCCGGGGACGGACGCGTGCAGCACGAACCGTACGTTCGCCTTGTCGATGCCCATCCCGAACGCCGAGGTCGCCACGACCACGTCGAGTTCACCGGAGCTGAACCGGTCCTGGGCCTGGCGGCGTTCGGCGGCGGAGAGCCCCGCGTGGTAACTCGCGGCGGCAAGACCGAGGTCGCTCAACTGCTCGGCGTAGCTGTCCGCCGCCTTCCGCGTCCCCGCGTACAGGATTCCCGGCTTCTCCTCGACGGCCGCCCGCTCCACGACGAACCGCTCCTTGGCGGCCGCGTCCTGGAAGGCCGATACCTCCAGGCGGATGTTGGGACGGTCGAAGCCGGCCACTATCTCCACCGGGTCGGTCATGCCGAGACGTTCGGCGATGTCCCGCCGTACCGGGGCCGCCGCGTTCGCGGTCAGGGCGAGCACCGGCGGGTTGCCGAGCCGTTCGCGAGCGTGGCGCAGCCGCAGGTAGTCCGGCCGGAAGTCGTGCCCCCAGGACGACACGCAGTGTGCCTCGTCCACCACCAGCAGCCGGGGCCGGACGGCGGCGAGCCGGTCCGTGACGTCCGGCTTGGCGAGCTGCTCGGGAGCGAGGAAGACCACGTCGACCGAGGAGGCGCTGATGCGCGCCCATGACGTCTCGTTGTCGCTCTTCCGCTGCGCGGAGTTGACGGCGGCGGTGCGCAGCGCGCCGGATCCGAGCAGGCTCTGCATCTGGTCCCGCTGAAGCGCGATCAGCGGCGAGACGACCACGACCGGACCGCCGAGCAGGACCGCGGGCACCTGGTACACGGCGGACTTGCCCGCGCCGGTCGGCATGACGGCGAGCACGTCACGCCCCTTCATCACGGCCTTCATCGCACTGAGTTGGGCCGGGCGGAGGTGCTGCCAGCCGAAGACCCGACGGGCGGTGCCGCGCAGACGACGGGACGTGAGTGTGAGCATTGTTCTCCTTGAAGCGTGGGCGTCCTACCGCCGTGTGTCTGGCGGCTACCCCGGTTCGCGGAGATATCGCGTCGTGCGATGCGGTCGCCCGTATCGAGATCCCACGGCACGCGCCCAACTCCTTTGGGAATGAGGGGCTTTGCCGGTGCTCGGAGACTCATGACGTGGCATTCATGTGCACCCCCGCACCGCCGGCAGGAAGAAACGTGCCTCAACTTGTGCGGGCCGAGCTGGGTTTCGGCCCGAACAAGTTGATTGGCGGGGCGCAGGTGACCCCGCGGGCTCAGCCCGCGTAGGTCGCGAACAGTTTGGAGAACTGGTACGGGGTCTGCGGGATGTTCGTGCACTTGCTCAGGGCGCCGGTGCAGGCGTTCCCGTCGCGGGTGACGTCCCAGAAGCCCAGCTCGCCCAGGTGGTTCTGCTGAGCGAAGGTGAGCACCTGCTGGGCGTCGGCGGCGGTGAACACCTCGCTGGCGGTGTCGTTCTGGCCGAGCATCGGGGTGAGGCCGACCATGGCCCAGGTCTGGGCGGTGGTGAGGCTCGGCCACACCGAGGCGATCTGGGCGCGGGTCGAGGTCGCGGCCTGGATGGCGTAACTGCCCATCTTCCCGGACGGGTTGGGCGCGGCGCCGTCGCCGTAGTCCATGGCCATCAGGTTGACGGTGTCGACGTTCAGGTTGTGCGACTTGGCGGAGTCGAGGATGTAGAGGCCGTCCGCGGTCAGGCCGCTGGGCAGGACCGGGAGCGTGAGCGTGACCTTGAGGTCGCGGCCCTTGGCGCGCTGCGCGGCCTGGACGGCGGCGACGGCCGTCGAGCGCCGGTCGATCGAGGCGTGGTCGAGCGTGGCGGCGCCCTCGATGTCGAAGTCGACGCGGTCCAGGGCGTAGGCGTCCACGACCTTCTGGTACTGCGCCTGGAGCGCGGTCGTGCTGGTGCAGGCGAGGGCGAGTTCGGTGCCCGACGCGCCGCCGAAGGACGGTCGGACGTCACCGCCCATCGCGCGCAGTGAGTCGAAGTCCGCCCGGTCCCAGGCCGTGCCCGGGTCGAAGGAGTTGAACCAGCTCGCGTTGCAGCCGGTGGACCCGGCGGTGATGAAGCCGAGCGAGAACTGCCGCAGCCCGGTGGTCGTGGCGATCTGCGTGAGGTTCGGCGTCGGGTAGGCGCCGAGGTCGACAAAGGGGGCCGCCACGCCGGGAGTTGTGCCGCTGCCCGCCGTCGCGGTGAGGGTCGCGGAGTGCGCCGACTCGTTGTTGGAGTCGTCGAGTGCGGTCACCGAGAAGCTGTGGCTGCTGCCGGCGAGCAGGCCGCTCACCGTGAAGGTGGTGCCGGTGCCGGAGGTGGTGGCGATGACGGTGCTGCCCTCGTAGACCCGGTAGCCGACCACGCCCACGTTGTCGGTCGAGGCGTTCCAGCTCAGCGTGACGCTGCCGGGGCCGGTGGCCCGGACGGCGAGGCCGGAGGGCGTGGAGGGTGCGACGGTGTCGGCGGGGACGCCGGCGCAGGGGCCGTTGTTGATGAGACAGGCGCTCGGCGGGACGACCGAGCCGCTGTAGCTGAAGTCCATGCCGACGACGGGCGCGGAGTCACCGGGGGCGAGCGGGGCCTCCCAGGTGGGGGAGGTGATCGTGTACTGCGTCCCGCTGTGGGTGAGCGTGCCGTTCCACGAACTGGTGACGGCCTCGGTGGCGGGCAGGGTGAAGGTGATGGCCCATGAAGTGACCGTGTGGGTGGACCTGTTGGTGACCGTGTAGCCGCCCTCGAAGCCGGCACCCCAGGTGGAGGTGATGCCGAAGGAGGCGATCAATCCGGTGTTGTCGGCCGCGTGGGCGGCCGGGATGGCGGTCGTGGCCATGCCGCCGACCATCAGGGCGGCGGCCAACGCGGCGCGCAGCGACGCACGTCTCATGCGGAGCTCCTCCGTGGGGCGAGGCCGCGCACGGCGTCGCGCCGGTACGCGGAGTGCGGTGCCCTGCATGCGCGTCGCACGGTGAGGAGGTGCGGGTGCGGAGGAGCCGTGCGACGTGATCAGGGCGGGGTGAGGCAGGGGGAAACCGTCGAACGGCGAGTCGTGAAGTTAATCGGTAACTTTCCTTACTTCTGCCTGCGTAGCGAAGCGTGGCTGGCCGCGTCGGCCCGCGTCAAGAGATCCGGGGAAGATTCGTCTAGACCAATTTCGCCCCCGTGGGCGCGAGTTGCCGCCGTAGACGGTCGCGGACGATGTTCTCGGCGTCCGCCACGATCGTCCGGACCACCGTCTCGCAGCTCTCCACACTGTCGATGAGGCCCTGCGCCTGACCGGCCCACCACATGCCGCCCTCGACGTCGCCCTCACCCAGCACCCGTTGCCTGCCGCGTTTCCCGGAGGCGAGTTCGGCGACGTCAAAGAAGGTGGCCCCGGGGCGCGCGCCGATGCGGGCGATGTCCTGCGAGACCACGTTGCGCGCCACCCGGGCGGTGTTGCCGAACTCCCGGAAGACGATCTGGGTGCCGCGCTCGTCGTTCGCGACGATCCGCGCTTTCACGTTCGGGTGGACCGGCGCCTCCTCGGTCGCCTCGAACCGGGTCCCCATGTTGATCGCGCATGCCCCGAGGGCCAAGGCCGCGACAAGGCCGGAGCCGGTGGCGAAACCTCCGGACGCGATGACCGGGATACGCAGCCTGCGGGCGGCGGCCGGAATCAGCACGAGGCCGGGGACGTCGTCCTGACCGGGATGCCCGGCACACTCGAACCCGTCGATGCTCACGGCGTCGACGCCCAGCGCCTCCGCCTTGAGCGCGTGCCGGACGGCGACCGCCTTGTGTACGACCTTCACCCCGGCCCGCCGGAACGCGGGCAGGTGCGCTGCGGGGTTGCTGCCCGCCGTCTCGACGACCCCTACGCCCGAGTCGATGATGACGGCCCGGTAGTCGTCGTAGGGCACCGGCTCGATGGTGGGCAGGATGGTGAGGTTGACGCCGAAGGGCTTGTCGGTCAGATCGCGGCAGCGCGCGATCTCCTTCGCGAGCGCCTCCGGGGTGGGCTGGGTCAGCGCGCTGAGGAACCCCAACGCGCCGGCGTTCGCGACGGCCGAGATCAGCTCGGCGGTGCCCACCGCGAGCATTCCGCCGCACACGATGGGATGGTCGACCCCGAACAGCTCCGTGAACTCGTTGCGAAAGGGCATGTCACTCCACTTGTTGAGGCAGGGTCAGGGACGTCACGGGTGTCACAGGCGCCGCGAGATGATCAGCCGCATGATGTCCGAGGTGCCTTCCTCGATCTCCTCCAGTTTGGCGTCGCGCATCCACTGCTCGACCGGGAACTCGCGCGAGTAACCCCATCCGCCGAGGGTCTGGACGGCGCCCCAGGTGACCGCCATCGCGGTCTCCGAGGCCTGGAGCTTGGCCATGGCGGCGAGCTTGGTGGCCTCCGCTCCGGCGTCCATCGTGCGTGCCGCGTGCAGGGTGAGCAGCCACGCGGACTCGATCCGGGTCGCCATGTCGGCCAGCCGGAACCCGACGGCCTGGTGCTCGATGATCGGCTTGCCGAACTGCTTGCGCTCACGGGCGTACGCGAGCGCGTACTCGTAGGCCGCGCGGGCCGCTCCGGTCGCCGCGGCGGCCAGCACGATCCGCGATATGTCGAACGTCCTCATCAGACCGCGGAAGCCCTGCCCCTCGTCCCCGAGACGATCGGACTCGGGTACGAAGACCTCGTCCAAGAAGATCTCGCGGCAGACGATGGCGCGCTGGCCCATCTTCCGCATCGGCTCGCCGAACCTCATCCCCTCCGCGCCCTTGCGCAGCAGGAAGGCGGTCACCCCGGAGGAACCCCGGGTGGGGTCGGTCTTGGCGAAGACCACGTACTGGTCGGCCAGGCCAGCGTTGGAGATCCACGCCTTCTGTCCGCTGATCGCGTAGCCGCCCTCGACCCGGACGGCGGTCGTGACGATGGACGCGGCGTCGGAACCCGCCTCCGGCTCGGTCGTCGCCAGCGCGGTGTAGAGGGGGTTCGGACCGGCCAGCGGACGCAGCCACTCCGCCTTCTGCTCCTCGGTGCCGAGCGCGAGCAGCGGATCGGCGAAGAACCCGTTGGAGCAGACGAAGTTGCCGATGCCCGGGTCGCCCCAGCACATCTGCTCCTGGACCAGACACTGGGTCACGACATCGGTGAAGCCGCCCCCGCCGTACTCCTCGGGCAGCATGAAGTCGGTGATGCCGACCTTGGCCGCGGCCCGGAAGATGTCCAGCGGCGACTCGATGTCCCGCTCGTCGACCTCGCGTCCGCGCGGCCGGATCTCGTTCGCGGCGAACTCCCGGCACAGGCCGACGATCGCCCGCTGCTCATCGGTCAGCGGCCAGGGTTCAGTGGACGTGCTCACGTGATGCCTCCTGCTCGTCGGTGGTTTCCCGGTGGCGGTGCACCCCGGTTGCTTCACATACGGCTTTCGCTACGACGTCCTCGGCTCGCGGGACGACGAGCGCGTCCACGGCCAGGGCGCCCTCGGGCCCGACCCGGATCGGGTTGACCTCGATGTCCGCCAGACCGGGGGTGGCCGCGATCGCCTCGGACACGGCGACGATGGCGTCGATCAGGGCGTCGAGGTCGACCGCGGGCTGTCCCCGCCAGCCGTCCAGCAGTCGGCGCGAGCGCAGGCGGTCGAGCATCCCGGCCGCCGTCCGCCGGTCGACCGGTGCCAGTTCCACGGATACGTCGTGCCAGAGTTCGGCGAGGACTCCGCCGTGCCCCACGGTCACGGTCGGACCGAAGTCGCGGTCCCGGCGGGCGCCGATCAGCAGCTCGACGACGCCCGGCCGGGTGTCCTGCTCCTCGACGACGTACTCGCCCGGTCCGAGCCGTTCGTACATCTCGCGGAACACCGCGTCGGCGGTGGCCGGGCCCAGGCCGGTGCTGACCGCCCGGTGTTCGCTCTTGTGCTCGATCCAGCCGGCCTTGAGCACCAGCGGCGGTCGCAGGGACGCGCAGGCCTCCACGAACCCGGCCGCGTCGGTGACCCGTCTCGCCTCGGGCATCGCGATGCCGAGTGCGGTGAGGAACGTACGAGCTGCCCAGTAGCCCGGCGCCGGGACGGCCGCTTCGGTCCGTACGGTCATCGGCGCCGGGCGGGGCCGTCCGCCCAGTCGGGTCAGGTGGCCCAGCGCGCCCAGGGCCCCGTCGATGGTGTCGAAGACCGGGACGCGGTGCTCCCGCAGGCGGGCGATCGCGGGCGAGGCGGCGCTCATGCTGTGCACGATCAGGGGTACGTGGGCCGCGTCCGTCCGCGGGCGTCGGCCGAGACGGTCGATCACGGCGGACTCGGCGTCCTGGAGGCTCGGCGAGTCCTCGCCGTAGCAGCCGAGATATCCCGACAGGACGATCGAGTCGACCTCGCCGGAGGCGGCCACCAGTTCGGTGACCCGCGCGTAGACCTGGAGGTCCGCCTCTCCCGCGCCCGCGAGGTCCACCGGATTGGACACCGCCGCTGCGGCGGGGAGCAGATCACGCAGGCGCGCCTGGAGCGGTTCGGTGAAGACCGGCGCCCGCAGACCCCGGTCGGCGGCGAGGTCGGCGGCGATCCCGCCCTGTCCGCCGCTGTCGCTGACGATGGCGACCCAGCGTCCGCCCGGTGGCGCGGTCGCGTCCAACACCCGGGCGGCGTCGACGAGTTCGCGGGGCGTGGCCACCCGGAGGGCTCCGGCCGCGCGGCACGCGGCGTCGACGACGTCGAGGGCCGAGGTCATCGAACCCGTATGGGACCGGGCGAGGCGGCGGCTGCCCTCGCTGGCGCCGGTGGTGAGCAGCAGCGCGTGCTTGCCGGCGCGGCGGAGGGCTTCTAGGGCGGTGACGATCCGTGCTCCATCGGCGAAGCTCTCCAGGTAGAGCGCCACGGTGGTGGTGTGTTCGTCGGAGACGAGCGATTCGAGTACGTCGACGGCTCCCACGTCGAGCTGGTTGCCGACCGAGTAGAAGCGCGACACACCGAGCCCGGCCCGTGCGCCGAGGCCGGCGATCTCGGAACCGAGTTGACCGCTCTGCGAGACGATCGCCAGCCTGCCGGGTGTGAAGTGCCCCCAGGCGAGCCGGAGTTCCGCGGCGGCGTTGAACAACCCGAGGCTGTTCGGTCCGATCATCCGCGCGCCCGACTCGCGCAGCAGCGCGGCGAGTTCGGCCTCCTCGGCGCCGAGTCCCGCCGTGATCGAGAGGAACGCGCGGCACCCCTTGGCGAGCGCGTCCCGGACGACGGGAAGGACATGTTGGGGCGGCACGCACAGGGCGACGAGGTCGGGGGCCCGTGGCAGGTCGTCCACGGCCGGACGGCAGGCCTGGCCGAGGACCTGTGCGGCACGGCGGTTGACCAGCCACACCTGCCGCCGGCCGGCACCCGCGAGGGCGCCGGTGGCGAGCCAGTAGCCCCATTTGGCGCGGTCCTCGGTGGCACCGACGACGGCGACGGACGAGGGGTCGACGAAGGCCTGGGGAAAGGACACGGACGATCTCCCGGATACGGGGTGCGGGTGAGGAACTCCCCGGCGGACGGCGGAAGTTCGGGCAGCGGGCCCGGACTCAGATGCTGGCCGAGACGCTCGGCCGACGTGCGAAGAACGTGGGATACAGACGCCGACAGACCAGGAGGGCGAGCAGCCCGATCAGGACCGTCCCGATACCGATCACGAACGCGCCGCCGACGCGGGATCCCGAGGAGAACGGCAGGGTCCAACTCGTACCGCTGTTGATCGGATCCCATGCCTGGACCAGGCTCCAGGCGCCCGCGCCGAGCAGGACGACCCCGCCGGTCGCGGGGAGCACCACGGCCAGCCAGAGATCCGACGCCTTGGCGCGCGGCCCGGCGCGGTGCACCCAGGCGGAGGTGAGCCCGGTGAGCCCGTAGTAGAAGGCGATCAGCACCCCGCAGGCGGATACCGCGTCGCCGAGGACGAGACCGTGGCCGAGGAAGTTCAGCGCGACGTACACCACCGCGCCGACGACGCCGACCGCGATCGTGCCCACGTGCGGGATGCGGAAGCGCGGGTGCACCCGGGCCAGTGCGCGGGGGAGTGCGCCTTGGTCGCCCATCGACAGCATCGTGCGGCTGAGGGTCAGCACGGTCGTCTCCGTCGAGGCGGCGGCCGAGGTGAGGACCATGAGGATCAGCAGGTGCCACAGCACCGAGCCGAAACCGCTCGACCCGAACACCGCGGTACCGAAGCCGTACAGGACGTCCCCGGAGTTGTCCGGATTGTTGAGGCCGATCCCGGTGGCGCCGATACCGGCGAAGGAGAGCGCGGCGAAGGTGGCGAGGAGGTACAGCGCCACCAGGAGCACCGTGGACCAGGTCGCGGCCCGGCCGGGGACACGGTGCCGGTCGGCGGTCTCCTCGTTGACGGTGAGCGCCGTCTCCCAACCCCAGTAGATGAACAGCATCAGCACCAGCGCGCTGACGAACGCGCTCAGGGACGCGCCCTCGAACGGGTTGAGCCAGGACAGGCTCGGCCGCCGGGTCCCGGTCGGCGCGGAGCCGCCGTAGGCCTTGACGAGTGCGACGACGGAGAGGGCCACGAGCATGCCGAACTCCAGGAACAGCAGGGCGCGTTGGACCGCGGCCGCGATCTCGATGCCGCGGTAGCAGACCAGGGTCATCAGCGCGAGCCAGCCGAGTCCGGCCAGCAGGACCCGCCAGTCGGCCGGTGCGGAACCGATGTCCTCCGCGCCCACCAGGAGGAACACGTACTGTCCCGCGACCTGGGCGAGGCTGCCGATCACGAGGACGAACGAGGCGATGATCGCCCAGCCGCCGAGGAAGCCGAGGCTCGGGTTCAGGGAGCGCGTGGCCCAGGTGAAGATCGTGCCGCAGTCCGGGTCGCGCTTGTTGAGCGCCGCGTAGCCGAACGAGACGAACAGGATCGGGATGAAGGCGAGTACCACCACGGCCGGGGCCTGGAAGCCGACGTAGCCGACGACGAAGGCCAGCGTCGCGGTGAGGCTGTAGGCGGGCGCCGCGGACGCCACGGCGAGGATCAGGCTGGTGGCCATGGAGAGCGCGCCGGAGCGCAGGCCCTTGTCCGCCTGGGCCTCGCGCACTTGGAGTTGCGAATCCGAGGTCATTGCCACTCCCGATCTGTTGGGCTACGGGTACCGACAAACAAACGCAATGACTGATTGGCGAGTCAGCCTGGCTCCGGCCGGAGGTGCTGTCAAGACGTCGATCGCAATTTTGTGGAGCATCTTGACTGGCGAGTCAGTGTTGCGGCACGGTAACCGGCGTGACACCACTCGAAACTTCTGCCGTGGACACCGATGTCGTGGTCGTGGGTGCCGGATACGCGGGACTGACCACCGCGTGGCGGCTGGCCGACGCCGGGCTCGACGTGGTCGTGCTGGAGGCCGCCGACCGCGTGGGCGGCCGTGTGTTCAGCCAGGTGACCCCGTCCGGGGTGCGCGTCGACCACGGAGGACAGTGGATCGGGCCGAGCCAGCGACGGTTCCACGCGCTGGCGGCCCGGTTCGGCTGCCGGACGTTCCCGACCTGGGAAGCCGGCCGGCACGCCGAGATCCGCGCCGACGGCACCCCCGTGGACTACGCGGGCGGCGCGCCGGACACCGGACCGGGCATCGAGGAGTACGCGCGCGTCACCGCCCTGCTGGACGAACTCGCCCGTACCGTCGACCTCGAACAGCCGTGGTCCACCCCGCAGTTCACGGAGTTCGACTCGCTGTCGGCCGAGGACTTCTTCCGCGCGCAGACCGACGACGAGGACGCGCTGGCACGGCTGGCGCTGGCGATCCAGGGCGTCTGGTGCGCCGAACCACGCGAGATCTCCTTCTTCCACGTGCTGTTCTACCTGGCCTCGGGCGGCGGCTACGAGCAACTGATGGAGACCCGCGGCTGCGCCCAGGACGCCCGGTTCGCCGACGGGGCCGACGCGGTGGCCCACGGGCTCGCGAAGTCGCTGGGCGACAAGGTCCGGCTGGGCGAGCCGGTGCTCTCCCTGCGGCAGACCGCGCACGGGGTGGAGGCACACACCGGCCGCACCGTCGTCCGCGCGCGGCGGGCCGTGGTCGCCGTACCCCCGGCGGTGACCGAGCGCATCGCCTTCGACCCGGCGCTGCCCGCCGCACGGCGCGGCTGGGTTCGCCACTCCCCGATGGGACGCGTCGCCAAGGTGCACGCCGTCTACGAGGAACCCTTCTGGCGCATGGCGGGAAGCTCCGGGATCGCGACGCTCTACGGCGACAGCCCGGTCGGCGTCGTCTTCGACAACTCACCCGAGGACGCCTCACGCGGCGTACTCGTCGCGTTCGTCTACGGCGACCGGCTCGACCGCTGGTCCGCCGGCACCGACACCGAGCGCCGCCACGGAGTGCTGGCCGCGCTGACCGCGGTCGCCGGACCCCGGGCCGGCCAGCCCATCGACTACGTCGAGAAGATCTGGCCGCGGACCGGCTGGACCGTCGGAGGCTACGAGTGCTTCCTGACCCCGGGCGGCTGGACCCGGCACGGCAGGGACGGCTGGCGCGAGCCGACCGGGCTCGTCCACTGGGCGGGGACCGAGACCGCCTCGGTGTGGAACGGCTACATCGACGGGGCGATCTCCTCGGGCGAGCGTGCCGCCGCCGAGGTGATCGGCGCCCTGGCGGCCGTCGGGCACCTGGGGTGAACCGCCTTGGCTGACATACTGATCCGGTTATGACCAGCATCGAAGAGCGACCGGCCGACACCGCCGCCACGCTGCCGGAACGCGTCCGGACGGCGATCCGCGCGGCCGCCGTCTCCCAGCGCGAGGTCGCCCACCGGGTCGGAATGGACCCGACGGCCCTGTCCAAGGCACTGCGCGGAACCCGGCGGCTGCGCGACGAGGAGATCGCCGCCCTCGCCAAGGCCTGCGGGGTGTCCACGGCCTATCTGGTCGAGGGAACCGGTCCGGAACCCGTGCTCCCGCCCGAGACCGGACGGGACCGGGCGCAGCCGGTGACGGCACAGGAACGCCGGGACCAGATCCTGGAGGCCGCCACCGTCCTCATCGCCCGCCGCGGCTACCACAACGTGCGGGTCTCGGACATCGCCCGCTACTGCGGGACCAGCACGGCCACGGTGCACTACCACTTCCCCAGCAAGGAAGCCACGCTGCACGCGGCGCTGGAGTACTACGCCCAACGGTTCCGCACCCGGCTCGACGAGGAGTTCGGCCGGGCCACGTCCGCGCGGGACAAACTGCGCCGCCTGATCGAGGTGCAACTCCCGCTCGCCGCCGAGGACATCGACGAATGGTCGGTGTGGATCCAGTTCTGGAACCAGGCGATGCTCGAACCCCGCCTGCGGCCCGCGCAGCGGCGGATCTACTCGGGCTGGTACCGGGTCGTCGTGGACGTACTGCACGAGTGCCGGTCCGAGGGCCTGGCACCGGAAGCGGACGTCGAAGCCCTCGCCGACCGGTTCACCGCGATGGTCGACGGCCTGGCGATCCAGATCCTCGCCAGCTCGACCGAGATGCGGCCGGACCGCATGCGCTCGCTCCTGCTCCGGGCCTTCGAGCCACACCTCGTCCTGACCGACCCCCCGGGCGCGCCGGGCTGAAGAGCGGTAGGGGCTTGAGGCCGTCACGCCGCGAGCGCCTGCGCCCCTTTCTGCGAATCGTCACCGCAGTCCGCTGTAGGCGGCCATGATGATCTCCATGCCGCGGTCGTCCTCCTGCCGTTCCCGGTCGAGCATCTGGTTCATCACGTAGGCAACCGTCATCCGTGCGTCAGGATCGCTCGCGACCAGCGAGCCGCCCCATCCACCCCAGCCGAACATGTTGCCGAACTTGCCGAAGCCCACCGTCCAGGACATCGGGCTCCGCAGCACCCGGTCCTCACCGCGGAACACCTCCTGCCACGCGGGCTCGCAGCCCTGGGGGGACAGCAGCCGTACGCCACCGGCCGAACCCCGGTTCGCCAGCACCGACTGGACGAGGGCGACGGACCGGGCGTTGCCGAAACCGTTCACCGCGGGGATCTGCGCACGACGCCAGGCCACCGAGTTGGCATTCCTGACCCGGACCGCGACACCGTCGTACTCCCGACGCGTGCCGTCCGGTCCGAGCGGTGCGGCGGCGGTGAACTCGTCGGTTTGTGACGGCGGCGGGATGAGCGGTGCGACGCGGTGGTCGTCGGCGGCGGAGAGCCCGATGTGGAAGTCGGCGCCCAGCGGCTTGGCCACCTCCTCGGCGAAGAAGTCGCCGAGGCTACGGCCGGTGATGCGGCGGACGACCTCACCGATCAAGTACCCGAAGGTGAGCCCGTGGTACCCGGCGGCGGTTCCCGGCTCCCACTCCGGCGTCTGCGCGGCCAGCCCCGCCGTCACGCGCTGCCAGTCGTAGAGGTCCTCGACCGCCGTCGGCCAGGACAGGTCCGGCAGCCCCGCGGTGTGGGACAGCACGTGGCGTACCAGCAGGCGCTCCTTGCCCGCCGCTGCGAACTCGGGCCAATAGGCGGCGACCGGTGCGGACAGGTCGAGCAGGCCCTGGTCGGCCAGGACGAGCGCGCACAAGGCGGTCATGTTCTTGGTCGCCGAGTTCACGCCCGTGAGGGTGTCGCGCTCCCAGGCGACCGTACGGTCCGCATCGGCGTACCCGCCCCAGAGGTCGACCACCGGCTCGCCTTCTAGGTAGACGGCGACCGAGGCGCCCACGTCGTCCTTGCCGAGTGAAGCTGCCAAGGCCGCCTCGACTGCGGCGAATTGGGGCTCGCACCGCCCCTTGAGATCATTCATGTGCGCAAGCCTCAAGCAGGGCCGAGGCTCGCGGCCCGACAATTCCCGTACGGCTTCTGTCGGGCGGGGCGCGGATGAAGCACCTGCACCATCACTTCCACACCTAGGGACGGACGCACGTGCTGGAGCGGCTGAATCAGGCACTGGACCACCTGGAGGCCAGCCTCGACGGGGAGGTCGACGTGGCCGAGGCCGCCCGGATCGCGGCGGTGTCCGAGTACCACTTCCGGCGGTTGTTCTCCGCCCTCGCCGGGATGCCGCTCCCGGTCTACGTGCGGCGCCGGAGGATGACTCTCGCCGCGGCCGAGGTGCTGGCCGGTGAACGCACCCTGCTCGATGTCGCGGTGCGGTACGGCTACGGCTCGGGCGAGGCGTTCGCCCGGGCCTTCCGGTCGGTGCACGGCATCGGTCCGGGCGAGGCCCGGCGCACGGGCGCGCTGCTCACGGCACAGCCGCGCATGTCCTTCCGGGTCGTCGTCGAAGGCAGTACGACGATGCGCTACCGGATCGTGGAGAAGGAGGCGTTCCGGATCGTCGGCCGGAAGGCGCGGGTCCCGCTGGTGCACGAGGGCATCAACGCGGCCGCAGAGGCGCACCTGGAAACCCTGGACGAGCGGGCGGTCGTACGGATGAAGGGGCTGCCCGGCCGGGAGCCTGTGGGGATCCTGTCGGCAGCGGTGTATCTGACCGACAGCCGGGAGGAGGGCGCCGAGGCGGACTACTGGATCGGCGTGACCACCGGCCCGGAGTCGGTCGTCGAGGAGCTCGACGCCTTCGATGTGCCGGCCGGGACCTGGGCGGTCTTCGACAACGACGGGCCCTATCCGAGCGCGCTCCAGGAGTTGTGGCGGGACGTGTTCACCCAGTGGTTCCCCTCGAACCCGTACACGAGCCGGCCAGGTCCGGAACTGCTGCGGACGCGGCCGGTGGCGGTCGGCGAGGAGACCCACTCCCAGCTGTGGATCCCGGTCGAGCGGAGCAGCGGGAACGCAGCCGTGTGAACACCGGTCTGCGCCTACCGACGGGGATGCTCCGCTTCGTTCCGTCTTCGGAAGGCGGGCCGACCAGCCGGCTGTGACGCGGGCCCTGATTCTCGTCGTCTGGTTCTGGAATGCGTGAGTGCGTGGCGCGGCTGTAGCGCCCGTAGACTTTCGCTGCCCTTAGGGGCGCATCGGGCAACGGCGGCCGGCGCGAGAGGCTACAGAAACAGGGCGAACGGGACGCACCACGGTCCTGCCCGCTTCCCCCGCATCCGCACGTAAATCGCCGCCCGCGAAAGGTACTTACGCTCCATGCCACTGGCCCTGCTGGCCCTTGCCCTCGTCGCGTTCGGAATCGGTACGACCGAGTTCGCCACCATGGGACTGCTGCCCCAGATCGCCGACGGCGTCGGCGTGTCCGTGCCGCACGCCGGCAACCTCGTCTCCGCCTACGCGCTCGGCGTCGTCGTCGGGGCGCCCGTCCTGACCGGCATCGGCGCGCGCATCGCCCACAAACGGCTCCTGCTCCTGCTGTCCGCGCTGTTCGTGGTCGGCAACGTCGCCTCCGCTCTCGCCCCGAACTTCGGCCTGCTGTTCGCCGCACGGTTCCTGGCGGGCCTGCCCCACGGAGCACTGTTCGGCGTGGGCGCCGTCGTGGCCTCCCGGCTGGTCGCCCCCGAACGCGCCGGGCGGGCCGTGTCGAGGATGTTCCTCGGACTCACCGTCGCCAACATCGTCGGCGTCCCGGCCGGCACCGCCCTCGGGCAGCATCTCGGCTGGCGGTACGCCTACTGCGCCGTCGCCGTCATCGGCCTGGTCGCGCTCGCCGCGCTGGCCGCCTTCGTCCCCCACCAGCCCCGCGGCAACCAGTCCGGCATCCGGCACGAACTACGGGCGATGGGCAACCGGCAGGTCGCCCTGGGCCTGGCCACCGCCGTCGTGGGATTCGGCGGCTTCTTCGCCGTCTACAGCTACCTGGTGCCGATCCTGACCCACGTGACGGGTCTCGCCGATTCCTCCACGACGTGGGTCCTCGCGCTCTACGGCATCGGGATGACGCTGGGCACACTGACCGCGGGCCCGCTCACCGACCGGGCCCTGCGCCCGACGTTGTACGGGGGCCTGTTCCTGCTCGGTGCGACGCTCGTGGCGTTCTACTTCACCGTGCACAGCACCGTCCCCGCCCTGATGACCCTTGCCGTCATGGGGGCGATGGGCGCCCTGGTCACCACCCCCGTGCAGATGCTGCTCATGGCCAAGGCGAAGAACGCCCCGACGATGGCCGCGGCCTCCAACCACTCCGCCTTCAACCTGGCCAACGCCGGCGGCGCCTGGCTCGGCGGCCTGGCCATCTCCGCCGGCTGGGGCTGGGCCTCACCGGCCCTGGTCGGCGCGACGCTCGCCGCGGCGGGCCTGGGCCTGGCGCTCCTCGCGGGCTTCACGGACCGCGATACCGGCAGCTCCGCACTGATCACTTCCTCAGCGGCCCAGACCCCGTCGGAACCTTCGTCGACGACGTCTCAAGCGCGGACCGGTAGCGACGCGTAACGGGCCTCGGACACGGTTCCTGCCGATTCACGGCGTCAGCACGATCCTGCCGAACACCGTGCCCGCGTCCATCGCGTGGTGGGCCAGGGACGCCTGACGCAACGGCAGCACCTCGTGGACGACCGTGCGCAGGTCTCCCTGTGCGGCATCGTCGAACTGGGACGATCGCACGGCCCGCCGGTCGGCGCCGGGCACGGTGTCGGAGCTGAAGGTGGCGAACGACAGCGACCTGCGGAAGGCGTCCATCAGCCGCTTACCGAAGTCCGCCGGGGGCTGTCCGCCGACCACGCCGACAGCCACGTACCGCCCGTTGTCGTTCAACCTGTCCAGAAAGACGGGGAGTTGGGAACCGCCCACGACATCGATCACCACGTCGAAGCCCGGGGGCACATCCGCGTCGGCTGCTCCGGAGCGGTCCAGGACATGGGTCGCGCCCAGGTCCCGCAGGCGCGCGCCGCGTTGCGCGGACGAGGTGGTGACCGCCACCGCGCCCGCACCGTTCCTGGCCGCGAGCTGGACCGCCGTGATCCCGATGCTGCCTGCGGCCCCGCGCACGAGCACCGTCTCGCCGGGCGTGAAACGGGCGCGGTCCAAGGCGAAGTGGGCGACCACACCGGAGCCTCCGAGCGTCACCGCGTCCGCGCCGGTCAGAGCGTCGGGCAGCGGAAGAACGTCGTCGACCGGGGCGACGGCCTGCTCGGCGTACCCGCCGCCCAGACCGGTGAACGCCCACACCCGGCGCCCCGTCCACGAGGCGTCCACGCCGTCTCCCACCGCGTCGACTCTGCCCGCCACCTCACTGCCCAGGAGATGGCCTTCCCGGAAGCCGTAGGCGGCGAGCGTTCCCCTGCGGACGACGGCGTCCACCCCACCGACCCCGATCGCCTCCGTGGCGATCCGTACCTGTCCCGGGCCGGGTACGGGCACGGGCAGGTCGACGACCTCCAGACCGTCAGGGCTTCCGAACTCTCTGACCACAACGGCTTTCATCTCTGCTCCTCAAGTTCGGCCGCGTGCGGGGCGTAGCCGACGGCGGGACGGGGCCGGTGGCACCGGCATCGGGAACGTAACGGACGCCCCCGTCCGCTTGGCTAAAGTGAGAGACCATGACCGGCCGTTTGCCTCACCCTGTGCGCTCCGACGCCCGCGACAACCGGGCCCGCATCCTGGACGCCGCCGGCGTGGTGTTCGCCGAGGAGGGCCTGAGCGCGCCCATGCGTGAGGTCGCCCGGCAGGCGGATGTCGGCCCCGCGACGCTGTACCGCCACTTCCCGACCAAGCGCGCACTGATCGTGGAGACCTTCGCCGAACAGCGGCGAGAGTGCCGGGCCGTCGTCCGCGACGCCCTCGCGGACCCGGATCCGTGGCACGGATTCCGTGGCCTGGTCGAGCGCATCTGCGAACTCCACGTGCACAGCCGGGGATTCGCGGACGCCTTCATGACGGCCTTTCCGGAGGCCATGGACTTCGCCGCCGACCGGGAGCGGACCCTGCGCGCGGTGGCCGAACTGGCCCGCCGCACACAGAAGACCGGCCGGCTCCGCTCCGACTTCGTCGTCGACGACCTGGTCCTCATGCTCATGGCCCACCAGGGGATCCAATACGCACCCCGTGCCGCCCGGCTGGCCGCCTCCCGCCGCTATGCCGCCTACGTGATGGAGGCGTTCCACGCCACGCCGGACAGGGAAGCACCCACACCACTGCCACCGGCACCGCGCCTTCAGCTCGCGCCCATGCCCGGCGCGCCCTGAACCCGTAGCCCGTTCAACCGGCGGTCCGCCGCCGGAGGCGTGGGCACAGCCTGTCGAGCAACGGTTTGAGAGGGTGCGCGAGATCGCGCGCGGTGTTTGCTGACTTCCGCTGCTCACCACGGCGCCGACCTGGACCAGTGGGTGCGCGACGCCCTCGACGGCGGGTACTTCAACAAGGGTGAAGCGAGCACGGCCGCCTCCCGGGTGCTGGTCCAGCGCGGTGTCCAGGTGCCGCCGATGCGGCCGTGACGGGCTGCGCCTGCAGCATGCTGTCCGACTGTGGTGGTGGGGTGTTGGGTTGCGTGTGGGGTCGTTCACCTGCGTTCAGGGGTGGCTGGAGCGTGAGGAGGGCGTCCGGCTGGGCGGAGTGTCGGATCCGGTGTCCGGCAGGGGCGGCGTGCTCCGGCTTGTATTCTTGATCGACTTTGCCTGGTATGTCGTCGAGGCTCGGTTGATCACCGACGGGCGGGAGGAGACGGGGTGGCGGACGGGGACAGCGAGGTCGGGAGACGCCGGGCTCGCGGTGTTGAGGGATACGAGGGCGCGGTTCGATGGGTTCGTCGTTGAGCGGGTGGGGTCCGAGCTCGGGATGCGTCGCGCGAAAGCCGCGTCGTGGACATCGGCAGCCCGACCGTCGCGGACCAGTACGCCCCCGCCGTCCGCTTCGCGGCTTGCACACGAGCCGCCGACCGTGCCCGGTCGAGGACGAGGCGGGGCACACCGCGTAGGTTGCACGGACACAGGCATGAATCGCCGGTGTGACGGACAGACGAAGAACCCGCCGCGTGATCGCGGCCGTCCGCCTCATGCATGACGGGGAATCAATAGTGAACGAGACCGGAACGACGCGTGGGACGGAACGCCGCGGACCCGACAAGGGTCTCGGCTCGGCGCGGGCCCTGGCCCGTCTCGCTCTGTTGTGCATTGTGGGAGCGGTGGCCGCGGTGGTGGCCGGCACCGACCATTGGTTCGTCCTGCTGCTGGGCCTGGCGGGTCTGGGACTGGCCGGGGCGGGCTTGTGGTGGGCGTTGGCGCACCGCGGGTTCGCCCGGTTCCTCGGTGCCCTTCTGGCGGTCTCCGCGCCTGTCGGCGTCCTGGTGCTGTACGCCGTGTCGGGCCTGTGGGTGGTCGCGGTCGTCGCCCTCGCGGCGTGGACGGCCGCGCTCGGCTGCGCGCGGAGTGCCCTGCGCCGTCTGCGCAAGCCGCACGGCATGCACACCCGCACGGTGCGCCCGCCCCGCCGGGCCGTGCTGATCATGAATCCGAGGTCGGGTGGCGGGAAGGTCGTGCAGTACGGACTCGTGGAGCGGGCCGAGGCACTGGGCGCGCGGGTGATCCTGCTCGACCTCGACGCAGATCCGGATCCGGTGGCACTGGCCCGGCAGGCCGTGGCCGAAGGAGCCGACCTGCTCGGTGTGGCCGGCGGCGACGGCACCCAGGCCCTGGTGGCGGGAGTGGCCGCCGAACACGGTCTGCCGTTCATGGTCGTGACGGCCGGTACCCGCAACCACTTCGCCATGGACCTCGGCCTGGACCGGGACGATCCGGTGAGCAGCCTGGACGCGCTCTCGGACGGTGTGGAACTCCGCGTCGACCTCGGGGACATCGCCGGCCGGCCGTTCGTCAACACCGCCTCGTTCGGTACGTACGCGCACATCGTGCAGAGCCCCGACTACCGCGACGCCAAAGCGGTCACCGCGCTCGACCAGTTGCCGGACCTGCTGGCGGGCGAGGCGGGCGCCGTACTCAGTGCCCGGTCCGACGAGGAGCGGCTGGAGGCCCCGCAGGCGGTGCTGGTCAGCAACAACCCCTACGCACGGGCCGACCCGCTGACCGGTGGCCGCAGGGAGCGGCTCGACACGGGCGAGCTCGGTGTGATCGCGGTCCGGGTCGGGGGCGCGGTGCAGGCGGCCGAACTGGCGCTGTTGGGGGAGCGGGCCAGCGGCATGACGGTCCTGACGTCCCGCAGGGTCGTCGTGGAGTCCGACGAGGAGACGATCCCGGTGGCCGTGGACGGTGAGGCACTCGTCCTGCCCGCACCCGTTGTGTGCTCCATACGGCCCGGCGTGCTGCGGGTCCGCGTGCCACGGGAACGGCCCGGGGCACCGTACGTCGCACCGACCGTCGACTGGTACCGCGTCATGCGCCTCGCCTTCGACCTGTCGCCCCGCGCACGCGAGAGCCACGACCGAGCAGCCCCTTCACGCGACAAGAACCAGGAGCAGAGCGATGATTGACCGTCGTACTCGCCGACAACGAGTGCCGCAGGGCCTGCTGCGCGATCTCGCCGGCCTCGACCAGGCCCTCTACGAGGCCGTGACGGTCACCAGCACACCCGCCCTGGACTCGGCGCTGCGCCGGCTGTCCGCGGCGGCCGATCACTCCAAGATCTCCCTTCTGATCGCCTCGGCCCTGGTCCTGCGGCCCGGCCGTTCCCGCCGCGCCGCGGTGCTCGGTGTGGCGGCGGTCGGTGTCGCGTCCGCCACGGCCAACCTCCTGGGCAAGCGTCTTGTACGGCGGCCGCGCCCGCACCGTGCCGAGGACTCGCCGTTCCCGGGTCGGCACGTCCCGATGCCGGCGTCCGCGTCGTTCCCCTCCGGTCACACGGCGTCCGCGGTCGCTTTCGCCGCGGCGGTCGGGCCCGGGTTCCCGGCCGTTGCGGTCCCTCTCGGACTGCTGGCCTGTGCCGTGGGGTACTCGCGCGTTCACACCGGGGTGCACTACCCGGGCGACGTCGTCGCCGGCGCCGTCCTCGGAACGGGCGCGGCCGCGGCCGTCCTGGCGGCGGCCGCGCACTGGGACGGCTCGGTCGGCGGCAGAGCTGTGCGCCTGAGCTGTGGCTCTTCTGCCGGGTGAGTGCGCGTTGTCCGGGCGCTCGGTGTCCGGACGGCGGGTGTCTGTCGATGCCGGGATCACCTCATCCTCGTAGTTGAACGTGTTCAAAAATGCTGCCATGATGGGTCTCGCCATCCGGGGAGGATGCTGGGGGAGGGGATCACCGTCATGACGAGCTCACTTCTCATGCCGCGAGGCCGGGTCCGCGCACGCGGCGCCGACACGGGAGAAGCGGCGGGCAGCACGGCTCCGACGCGGATTCTCGACTGGCGGCATCCGAGCGTCTCGTCCCTGCTGCGCCGTCTCGACCTGCCGACGGACACGGAAGACACCTCGGACGCCTGCCGAACGGCGACCCTGAGGCAGGCCCACCGATGGATCGCCACGGCCGTGCGCCCGGTGTACTCGGTGCAGGACGAGCGACCCGTCTCGGCGGTGCTGCACCGCGGACGGGGCTCGTGCAGTCAGCGGCTGGCGGTGCTGGAGGCGGTCGCGCGGGCAACCGGAGTGGCCACACGCGTGCGCGGCCTGTTGGTCGACGGCAGCTTCTGGTACCCGCGCTTCCCCCGGGTCCATCGGCTGGTCCCGCACCAGGTCGTGCTCGCATGGCCGGAGTTCCACATGGAAGGTCCGCCGCGCAACGGCCGTCCCACCGCACCGTGGCTGACGGTCTCCCAACTCTTCGGAGACCTCGACGAGTTGAACGGATCCAGCGGCGGCGGTTTCACCAACACCGGCCCGGAGACACTCTTCGAGGCACTGTCCCGCACGGCGATCGACTGGGACGGTACGACGGTCTGCCCGGCTGCCGGTCCCTCCTGTGACCTCTCGGCCTTCGTCCTGACGGACCTGGGCCATTTCGACTCACGTGACGCGCTCTTCGCCCGGCACGGCCAGAGCCTCTGCGCAACGGCGAGACTGCTGGCCGAACCTGTCTTGAGCCGCCGTTCGGCAGGGGCCTGAGGGCGGGCGGCGAATCAGCACGGGGGTGCTCGCCTCCAGGGGGTCGTACGGGTCGGGGCGGGCGGCGTGATCGGGCTCGGCCCTGACGGCGGGACTGGCGTGGCCGCCGTGCGCACTGATGAGCGCGCGCTCGTCCGCAGGTAACCGGGGTCATGCCGGTCCGGGCAGACAGGGGCATCGTCCACGGCTGGTGGTCGGGATTTCCGGTCTCGCATATCGAATACGTCATCCAGGTACGGCCGTTGCGGCTGAGGAGTTCCGGTCCCTCGCGCGCCGCCGCGCAGCCGCCCGCCGCGTCGAGGGCGACCATGTTGCTGGAGACGGTGGTGGAGGAGGGCGAAGGCCTGCTTGACGATGTGGCGGAGTGTGTGAGGCTCCGCCTGTCGTTCGCGCAGTTCAGCCGTGTGGCGTGCCTGCTACCGGTCGGCCGCGAGGAAGTTCTCCAGGATCTCGACAAACCGTGCCGGCTGCTCCTCGGCCGGGTAGTGGCCGCAGTCGTCGAGGACGGCCTCCGTGACGTCGTCGGCCGCGAGCCGCATCGTCTGGGCGGCATTCGCGCCGCTCCACAGCGCGCCGCCGAGGCCGAGCACCGGGAGGGTCAGCCGGGTCTTGCCGCGCTGTTCGTTCTGGGCGATCGTCTCGTCCAGTGCCCGGTAGTACGCGAAGCTCGCCCGCAGCGCGCGAGGATCCGCGGTGATCGCGTCGACGTAGACGTCGACGGCGTACGCGGGGATCGCGGTCGGCGTGGCGGCCTTGGTGGCGAACTGCCAGCCGAAGAAGAGCTGTTCCCGTCCCCGGACCAGTTCCTCGTTGAGGTCGGTGAGCCGGTTGAAGCCGAACTGCCAGAGCTTCAGGTTGGCCGCGGCCGGGCCGAAGAACGGCGGGGACGGCGTGAGACCGGGGATCACCGCTTCGAGGATGGCGAGCCGGCCCACCCGCTCGGGGTGATCGGCGGCGAGGGCGTATGCGGTCCACGTGCCGATGTCGTGTCCGACCACGTCGAACCGCTCGTGCCCGAGCGCGGCCATCAACGCGACCAGATCGGCGGCGAGCGTGCCGGCGTCGTACCCGTCGTCGGGCTTGTCGGAGAGCCCCGCTCCGCGCGAGTCGACGGCGACGACGGTGTGCCGGCGGGCGAGCGCGGGCATCACCTCCCGCCAGGCGTACCAGGTCTGGGGCCACCCGCCGATCAGCAGCAGCGCCGGGCCGTCCCCGCCGGTGACCGCGTGCAGCCGCAGTCCGTTCACCTCCACGAACCGGCTGGTGAAGACGTCGAGGAATCCGTCGGGCAGCCGCAGCGAACTCAGGGTTGTCATGCCGGCGACCCTACCCATGTTTGAACGATCGTTACAAGATGTGTAGGGTGACGGACCATGGCAGGCCGCAAGCAGTTCGACGTGGACGAGGCGCTACGACGTGCGATGCACGTCTTCTGGCGCTGGGGTTATTCGGAGGCCTCGATCGATCGCCTGACCGAGGGCACGGGCCTGGGCCGTGGTTCGCTCTACGGCACCTTCGGCGACAAGAGCGCCCTCTTCCGCAGAAGCCTCCAGCGGTACGCGCAGATCTACCACCCGCAGTACGAGCAGGCGCTGTCCGGCCCCCACGCGAGCCCGAGCGCCGTTGTGGCCGCCTACCTCCAGGTCGCCCTGAACCGCATCGCCGACCCGACGGTCCCGGACGGCTGCCTGCTCACGGTGTCGGCAACGCAAATCCCGGCGCTGGACGAGGAGGGCCGGGCGATGGTCCGCGCCATGATCGACGGTCTGCGGGCCAGGCTGGAGCAGGCGTTGCTGGCGGCGGGGGCCGGTGAACAGGAGGCGGCAGAGCTGGCGTTGTGCACGCTGGCGACGAACAAATCCCTGGCGGTGCTGAGCCGCGCCGGCTTCTCGGGCGAAGACCTGGCAACCGTCGCGGCAGGCGCCGCCAGGAATGCCAAGGCTGTGCCGAATCGACTGGCCGAACCGTCGGGGCCGCAATAGTGCAATAGGTGGGAAAGGGAAGGGGCGTTCGCGCCCGTGCCGCCCCCGCGACACGAGGCTGGTGGGCCCGTCCGATCAAAGGGCTCCGGGGGCAGTGGTGTTTCGAGCTGGGCAGGCCCCGGTCGGCCGTCGACGGCCCCGTTTGCCGCTCCTCTTCAACGCCCGAATGTGGGAGGAGCCGGCCACGCGGCGAGACCAGCTCAGGCGTGAGGCCGCGTTCGACTCGGCAGGCAGGACCTCGCGCGCTCGCGGCCGGACGTCGGCCTCGTTCCCGTCCCGCGACCGGCGCCAGCACGTCGTGCCCGCGTCGCAGCTCAACTCCTGTGGCGGCAACGGCTCCAGGCGGTCCCGCGGCTCATCCCACACGATCCACGGCGACGTTCCCACATCGGACTGCACGCCCAACTCCCGCCCCGGACAAGGTCGTCGGAACCGATCCACCTCTTTGTGTCAGCCGTTGATACTGCCTTGAGCGTCGGGTGCCGCGCGTGGTTCGGGCCTGACCGCGAACACCATGCCGATGTCGCCGGCCCGCTGCACCGAGTCCTGCTCGGTGCTGACTGCCAAGCCGTTTGTGCGGAGGATCTCGCAGACCGTGTCGCGGTTGAGCTGCCAGCGCTCCACCTCGACGACGGCCTGGCGGACCAGCGGCCAGTGCCGCTCCTCGATGCCTCTGAGTACCTCCAGTTCGGCGCCTTCCACATCGACCTTGAGCAGGTCGATGTGGTCGATGCCCTGCTCGTCGAGCACCGATGACAGGGGCCTGACCTTCACCCGATGCGTCTCGAGCTGCCGCAGCACCCGCAGCTTGCGGCTGATGAGAAGAGTGAGGACGGGGGCGGGCACACGGCGCAGGACCGGTCCCAGGCCGCCCTGGCGGATCATTTCGACAATGCTGGCGGTGACCCGGCGCCGCTCGTCCTCGATGTTTCCCTGATCCCGTGAGGAGGACGAGAAGATCGTGGCGGCCGGAATGTAGCTGAAGTCGAGCTCGTCTTCACGGGACGCCAGGCCGTAGGGGAGCGCGGTCAGGCGTCCGTTGAAGAACTCGCGGGCATTGCGTTCGAGTGTCGCGTGGAGCGGCGGCATCGGCTCGAAGGCGTAGATCCGCACGTCTCCGTCCAGCCGCTCGTAGACGGCGGCCGAGAACACACCGATGTTGGCGCCCACGTCGAGTACCGTCGCGCCCGGTGTGCACTCGATGCCGTGGGCGAAGTAGCCGTCCACCTCCTCGCGGAGGAAGGACGCCTCCCAACGATTGATGCTGTGCAGTTCCATCGCGCTCATGGCCATGACAAGGTGATGTATCAGGGTTGCGGTCAACAATCCAGCTCTGGAGGTCGAGGCGACCGTGAGGCCCTGACTGGTCGTCGCCCCATCCGCGCCGACGTGGGCCCGTAGTCCCGCAGAGCACCGCCCAGGGGTGGGCGCCGCGATCTGCCCCGAGTGCCTTGAGCCCACTGTCTGGTCCCCGGCCACCGGCGTGGCCCCTGCTGGGGTCCGGCAGGCCTATGGGCGGCTGGTGTCGGTCGTGGCCCTATGGATGCAGCGGAAGGGCAATCGGCAGGAGGGCCGTGTGTTTGTGTGACGTGGCCCGAAGCAAGCGGGCTCGGTCAATGTGTTCCCGATGACGCACCATGTGGAGTGTCAATCCCCTGTTTTCATAGAGACGTTGGTTATGCGGCCCGGCCTTCCTGATCGGTCCGGGCTCGGGCCTGCTGAATGATCCGTTCGAACTGGACAGGCGGTTTTCCACCGGCCGCGCTGTGACGCCGCTTCGTGTTGTAGAACTCCGCGATCCACGTCGCGATCTTCAACCTCGCCTCGACCCGCGTGGCGAAGGTGTGCCGGTGGACGTACTCGACCTTGAGGACCGAGTGGAACGACTCCGCAGCGGCGTTGTCCAGGGTCGACCCGACTCGCCCCATCGACTGCACCACGTCCCAGCGGCCGCAGAGCTGCTGGAACGCCCGGGATGTGTATTCACTGCTGCGGTCCGTGGGGAAGATGACGCCGTCGACCTGGCCGCCTCTGGTCGGCGATCGCAAACATCGCATCCCCAGCAGCCTGGTGAGGAACCACTGCGATCGCGGATGGCGGTTCGCCTCCGACGGCACGGTGTTCCTCGGCGCATCCAGCGTCAAGATCGAACGCTTCCGCTACCGCGGAGCCAAGATTCCGACTCCGTGGACCATCGAATCGGCAGCCAACCATGGCTGACCACCGGGCAAGACACGTGGAGTGCCCGTTGCGGGGCCAACTCGCACGGCGGGTTCGGCGGGCGGGGACGGAAAGACCGGCGCCCGCAAGGACGCACGGCGTCCCGTCCCCGACCCAACAGGATCACGGCTGAGTTGCCGTACGTGTGCGCGAGGCAATCACACGACAGAGCGGCTGAGGTGGACTGCCCGCTCGTCGACTCATCAATTCACGGTGTAACGCTTGCTGCGCAACGACTATGGCGCATGTTTCGCGGCGGCCCCCGTACCGACCTCGACCGACGACGGGAGCCGTGCTCCCCGACCCCCAGCACCCCTACACCCGCCAACTCATGGCCGCCGCAGATGTGTTGCCGAGAGTGCGTGGCGTTCGATGAACGTCGATGGAAACGTGGCTGGGCGGGTCGAGGTGCCGCTCCTTCCCGGCGGACGTCACCTTCGTCCGTATGCGTAAGGCGAGGTCCGCACATACGGAGAGCGTGGGTACGTCGACGAAGCCGGAAGTCGACCGGTGTACCTGCTCGCAGCACGGACGCTCTCCGTGACCTACGCGCCTGCTTGGCGGGACTGGGAAGGGTCGTGCGCACGCTGTAACCGGGTCCGCCAACGCGCTTCGCCGCGGACTTGCCACCCGCTTATCGAAAACGTATTGTCGAAAACGAGTTTTCGATCCCTGTTGTCCAAGTGAATGGGCATGGACCGGCAACTTGGACGACGGGAGTCACTGATGACCAAGCGGGCACTGGCCTCCAACCGGCGCAAGCGGCTGACGGAGGAGCGCGAGCGCGAGATCCTCGACGTCACCTTCGACCTGGTCGCCGAGGTCGGCTACGAGCAGGCGACAGTGGACGAGGTGGCCAGGCGGACGAAGGCGAGCACGGCCACGCTGTACCGGCAGTGGGAGAACAAGCCCAAGCTGGTGATCACGGCGATGACGGCACGCAAGTACCCGCCCCTGCCACCCATCGACACCGGCGGCCTGCGCGACGACCTGGTGGCGCTGGCTCGCATGATGCCGGCGCCGCACCCGCGGGGCGCCCCGACCCTGGGGATCTGGCAGGCGGTCGTGTCCGACCCGGCCCTTGCCCAGGCGCTGCGGGACGTCCTGTTCGCCCCCTATCTCGACGCGCTGCGCACGATCCTCGCCCGACACGTCGAGCGCGGAACGATCCGTCCCGACAACCCGGCCCTGGCGCACGCCGAGATGTTCCTGATGGGCAGCGTCTTCGTGGAGAAGCTCTTCACCGGCGTCGAATCCGACGCCGACCAGCTCATCGCGGTCATGGACGCCCTGCTGCTGCCGGCGCTGACCCATTGACCGCGACTGCCTCTTTCCCCATCTGGCTGACGTCCCTGGACCAGCCAGTACGCGCACACATAGACGAAGGACCTTGACCATGAGCAGCGATTCGACCGACATCGTCCTGGTCACCGGGGGCTCCGGGTTCCTGGCCGGCCGGGTGATCGCCCAAGCGCTCGGCGAGGGCTACCGGGTCCGCGCCACCGTGCGTTCCCTCAGCCGCGAGGCGCAGGTCCGCGAGGACCTGGAGGCCATGGGCGTGGATGCGGGTGAGCGGCTCACGTTCGTGGCGGCGGACCTCACCGCGGATGCGGGGTGGGCCGAGGCGGTGTCGGGCTGCCGTTACGTCCTGCACACCGCATCCCCATTCCCCGGCGGGGAGCCCGACCACGAGGACGACCTGATCGTCCCGGCCCGGGAAGGCACGCTGCGCGTGCTGCGCGCGGCCCGTGACGCAGGTGTCGAACGCGTGGTGGTCACCTCGTCATTCGCCGCCGTCGGCTACGGCAGGCCCGCCACCGAACAGCCCTTCACCGAGGACGACTGGACCGACCCGGACAGCGACATCCCCGCCTACATCAAATCCAAGGTGCTGGCCGAGCGGGCCGCCTGGGACTTCGTCGAGCGCGAGGGCAACGGCCTCCAGCTCGCCACCGTCGTCCCGGTCGGCATCTTCGGGCCTGTGGTCGGCGCCGACCACTCCTCCTCGATCAGCATGATCACGGGTTTGTTCAGCGGCGCGATGCTGGGGACACCGCGCTTGTACTTCGCCGTCGTCGACGTCCGTGACGCGGCAGACCTCCACCTGAAGGCCATGACCGACCCGAGGGCCGACGGCGAGCGTTTCATCGCCGCCGCCGGCGACGCCGTCTCCCTGCACCGGATCGCACTCGCCATCCGCGACCGGCTCGGCGACGCCGCCCGTGCCGTACCGGCCACCGAGCTTCCGGACGAGGCGGTACGCGGGGCCGCCGAGGCCAACCCGGCGCTGAAGGGCCTGCTGCCCAACCTCGGCAAGGTCCGCCACGTCAGCAGCGACAAGGCCCGCACCGTCCTCGGCTGGAACCCGCGCAGCAGCGACGACGCGGTCGCGGCCACCGCCGAGAGCCTGCTGGAACTCGGGCTCCTGCCCGCGGCGAACCCGGCATAGGCGCCGATCACGATCAGAGGGTCAGTACGACCCGCTCGCGCACCTGACCGCCTTCCAGCAGACGGTGCGCCTCGGCGGCGTCCTGCATGGCCATGGTCCGGTACTCCCGCAGTCGGAGCAGCCCTTGCGCCAGCATGGGCATGGTGTCCTCCAGTGCGTGAGGAGCCCGCTCCGGACCGGGATGTGACAGAGCGACACCGAAGTCCGCCGCGGCGGGGTCGGACAGGGTGACGACCCGGTCGGCGGCTCCGGTCAGCGTGATCGCGTCCGCCAGTACCCCCTTGCCGGACGCGTCGAACGCGAAGTCGACGGGCCCGACCCTCCGGACCGTGTCGACCAGTTCCGCGCCGTAGCGTACGGGCGTGGCACCTAGGGAGGTGACGAGTGCGTCGTCCCGCGCGCCTACGGCACTCACCACCTTGATGCCCTGCGCGACAGCCAACTGCGTGGCGATCAGGCCGACGGCTCCGCCACCGCCGAGCACCAGCAGGGTGTCGCCGGTCTTCACCGCCAACTGCCGCAGCACCCCGGCCGCCGCCTCCGCCGAGGCCGGCAGGGAGGCCGCTGCCGCCCACGGGACGGACGGTGGCTTCTCGACCCACATCGAGGCGATCGCGTATTCGGCGTATCCACCGAGGTCGAAAAGCAGCGCCGCCACGTCCTCGCCGATCCACGTCTCGCTCACCCCGGGCCCGACCGCGTCGACGGTGCCGGCCACCTCGAAGCCGAGTACGGCGTTTCGTTGGAGCGAGAAGGCATTGAGACGGCCCGACCGCAGGGCGAGATCGGTCGGGCCGACGCCCGCGGCTCTCACCTTCACCCTGATCTGCCCTTCGCCCGGCCGGGGGAGCGGGACATCAGTCCACCTCAACATGTCAGGGCCGCCGAATTCGGTCAGCGTGATGGCTTTTGGCATTTTTCCTCCGGTCTTAGATCCAGAACTCGATCGTGTCCCGCGTGATGGTGTAGCCGATCAGCTGGTGGGCGCGTTTGGTGTGTTGGTCAGCGCCGGGGCGCTTTCGGGGAGTTCGGGGTAGAGGTCGTCCATGCTGCCTTCGGGGAGGTAGCGGCGAGGGAAGGCGATCCATTCCTTGTGCATCTCCAAGAGCACGGCGGTGACCAGCCGCAGCAGGGCGTCGTCGTTGGGGAAGACCTGGACGATGTCGGTGCGGCGCTTGATCTCTCGGTTGACCCGCTCCAGCGGGTTGGTCGACCGGATCTTCTTCCAGTGCCGCTCCGGGAAGTCCGCGAACGCGGTCAGATCGTCCTTGGCCTTCAGCAGCATCTGCTTCACCTTGGGGAACTGCCCGCCGAGCATGTCGGCAACGGTGTCGACCTGGGCCCTGACCGTGCTCTGGCCGGGCTGGGCGAAGATCGTGCGGATCGTCGCGGCCACCATCTCACCGGAGTTCTTGTCGATCACGCCGAAGACGTTGCGCAGGAAGTGGACCCGGCATCTCTGGTGGGCGGCGCCGAGCATCACCTTGCCGATCGCGGCGACCAGGCCGCTGTGATGGTCACCGATGACCAGACGGACCCCGGACAGGCCGCGTTCGCGCAGGTGACGCAGGAACTCGGTCCAAAACGCCTCGGTCTCGCTGTCACCGACCTCCCCCGGCCTCGACTGCGCTCGACCGGGGGGACCCCCATCGCCGAGGACTTCGCGGCCGCCGTCCTCGGTGACGCCGTTGGCGATCACCACGGCCCGCGAGGCGATCCGGTGGTTGACCCTCGCCTTGCAGTAGGTGGCGTCGAGGTAGATGTAGGGGAAGCGGGTGTGGTCCAGCGGCCGGGTGCGAAACGCGGTCAACGGCTCGTCCAGGGCGGCGCAGATCCTGGAGACCTCGCTCTTGGAGATCCCGGTGTCCGCACCCAGGGCCTTGACCAGGTCGTCGACCGACCGGGTGGAGGCGCCCTCGACGTATGCCTCCATGACGACGGCGTAGAGGGCCTGGTCGATGCGGCGCCGACGCTCCAGCAGACAGGGGAAGAAGCTGCCGGACCGTAGTTTGGGGATGGCCAGGTCGAGGTCGCCGGCCTGGGTGGTGAGCGTCTTGTCGCGTTGCCCGTTGCGGTAGTTGGTGCGGGTGTCGGTGTGCTCGTTCCACTCGGCGCCGATCTTCGCCGCGGCCTCGGCCTCGATCAGTTCTTGCAGCATCCGCTCGGCGACACTGCGGACGAGTTCGAGTCCCTCGGTCGAATGCAGTGACTGAAGCAGGCGTGTGAGTTCAGACTGGGACAGGACCACTGTGCGTCTCCTCCCCTCGATGAACTGGGCGTTCATCAGGGAGAGTTGCACGGTGGCCCGTCCGCCGCGCAGGGGGCGGACACCACCAGGCGGAGCACACCTGTGCACTACTCAACGTCGATCGGCTACACCATCACGCGGGACACGATCCATGAGGGGGCCATGGCTGGGGCGGCCGGCAGGCTCGGCGGCGCACTTCTGACACAGCATCGAGCCGACGGATCCAAGCGGATGGAACTGGAGGCGGCCGATGCCCAGCGGCGCGAGGAGCGCCAACACGCGCAGCGGCTCCCGCAGGTCGAGCGCGCCGAACCAAGGCGCAGGCTGGTCCTGACCGCCCGGGTCCAACCCACCGCACACACTGAGCTCGGGCACCGCCATCCAGTCGTGCACCGAGTTTCCGGTCCGCATACCGCGCCCGGATGATCTCAGTCGTAAACCGACCAGTTCTTCGGCACAGTTTCGGCACTTCTCAGCACCTAACGTCATTCGGCACCAGGTCTGGCCCGCGCATCCCTTACGGGGGCGGCGCGAGGAGGAATCAGCGATGACATCGCCACGCCTGGAAAACGCCTGGAAAGCGCCTAGGAAGGCAGGACGACGACATGACCTCGGCCACCGGCCACGGTGACACAGACCCCCAGGACTACCCCTTCGTGGGCGCCACCGCCCTCGAACCGCCCGCCCAGTGGGCCGCGTTACGCGAGAAGTGCCCCGTGACATGGGTACGTACGCCCGGCGGTGCCGAGACCGCGCTGCTGACCCGCTACGAAGACGTCCGCAAGCTGTTCGCCGACCGCAGGTTCCGCCGGAACCTGGCCGCGGAGGACACCACCCGGCTGGACGATTCCGAGGACGGCGGACTGTTCCACCAGCCCAATCCCGATGAGGAAGGCATATCGGAGGCCGACTTCGACCGCGCCGACCACACCCGCTGGCGCTCCGTCCTCACCCGGGCCCTGACCGGGCGGCGGCTCGACGAACTGCGCCCGCGCATCGCCGCGAAGGCCGACGAGCTCATCGACGCCATGACCGCCCGCCCGGGTCCCGCCGACCTCGTCAGTGCCCTGGCGCGTCCGCTGCCACTGTGGGTGATCTGCGAGGCTCTCGCCATCCCGCTCCAGGACCAGGAGCGGATTCTGCGGTGGTCGACGGTCCTGCTCAGCCTCACCCGCCACACGCGAAGCGAGATGGACCAGGCAGCGGGCGATTTCTACGCGTACATGATCGCGCACATCGAGAACAGGCGCGTTGCCCCCGGCGACGACGTCATCAGCGAACTCACCGCGATCGTCGACGCGGGCGAGGGACGCTTCGACGAAGCCGAACTGGCGAGTGCGGGAATCGGTCTGCTCGTCGCCGGACACGAGACCACGTCCCAGATGATCGGCAAGATGACCGCGATGCTGCTCGCCGATCGCGACCGGTGGCGCGAACTGCTGGCCGACCCGGGGCTGGTACCCACCGCGGTGGAGGAAGCACTTCGTTTCGACGCCAACCACGGCTTCGCACTGCCGCGATACCTCTCCGCCGACGTGGAGTTCGGCGGCACCACCCTCACCCGCGGCTGCACCGTTCTGGCCGAGATCGCCGCGGCCAACCGTGACGTGACCGTCTTCCCACACCCCGACCGGATGGATCTACGGCATGCCCCCAACCCCCATCTCACCTTCGGATACGGTCCCCAGATCTGCGTGGGCCGGGAATTCGCCCGCAACGAACTGAGGACCGTCCTCGCCACCCTGCTCAAGAGGCTCCCGACCCTCGAACTCGCGTTACCAGCCCACCAGTTGAAGCGCCGGTCCGGGATTCTGGTCGGCGGTCTGGAGGAGCTGCCGGTCCGCTGGTGACGGCCGCCCGTGCCGGAGCGGTGGCTGCGCAGCCCGCTGCCTGGTGCACCCTGACACCGCACGTCGGCTGCCCGACGGATTCTCGGCTTTGACGCTCTGGGTGTCCGCACCAAGGACGATGAGCTGAGAAAACCTCTCTGACCAGGGATTTTCTGGGATCATCTTGACGCTGAAATAACGCTCGCGACGCTCATTTGACGCTCGTCCTGATGGAATGTCAGGTACGTTGCGTCGCTGGTCAGGGGGTCTGATGGCTAAGGCCGTGAGGCAGGGGCAGCTGATTGGCGAAGATCTTCTTGCCGGCCGGGGTGAGGCCGTGCCGGTGATGGGCGCTTTTGCCGACGTCCAGCCCGAGGAAGACACCCGCGTCGTCGATGTCGTTCAATCCATCCTCCCGAACGGGGTTCGTGCGGTGCCGGCCGGGGCGTTGGCGTCGTGTGCGCGCATCCACGTTATGCAGACCTGCAGCCCGCAAGCGTGGACGCCGGTGCATCGCCCTGTGCTGGCTCGGCGGTTTCGGCGACGCGGACCTGCGCCATGAGCCGACGAGCCAGGTCGAGTGCCTCGCTCATGGTCGGCGAGGCCCAGGTTCCCGGTTCGCCGCTGCGCACGGGGCCCACATCGAGCGTGACCCGGCTGATCGGCCGGTCCGTGGCGGCTGCCGGCCGCAGGAGGTCACCAGCGGCGCCTCGCCGGCCGGACCGAGCCGCATGTGCTCTGACTCCGGCATCCTGCCCACGTCCTTCACTGAATACCCGGCGGGGTATTAGGGGCAGCGTCGCGCAGGCTCGGAATGTCCCCGGACGCGCGGGCGCCCGCCGCCCCCGTGTTTCCGGGGAGCGCCGGGCGCTGCACGCTGTTGACGTGGTCTCAGGCCAGCGCCAGGAACAGCTTTTCCAGTTCGGCCTCGGTCATCGGCGGGGCCTCGCCGTCCTGCTGCTCGGCAAGGCACTGCCGCATTCCGCTGGCCACGATCTTGAATCCGGCCCGGTCCAGGGCTCGGGAGACCGCCGCGAGCTGGGTGACCACGTCCTTGCAGTCGCGGCCCGCCTCGATCATGGCGATGACTCCGGTCAACTGGCCCTGCGCGCGGCGCAGCCGGTTGAGCACCGCGCCCATCGCTTCCTCTTCCACCTTCACCGGGAGCCTCCTTGTGGCCGGTCGATCGCTTTCCATAGTACCCGTGGGGGTATAGGGACCGGGACGGTCGCTCGTCGGAGGTGTTCGGCGCGCACCAGCGAGTCGAGGGCGGTACGCGGGCCTTCCGGGCCGTCGGTCGGCCGTGTGGAGGTGCGGGTACGGGCAGCTGCGAGGGTCCGGGGCGATGCAGGCATGGCAGGCCCGGGACCTGTCGATGACGCACTTCGGGCTCGGATTCCCGTCCACTCACCTCGCGCTTTGGGCTCAGGTAGGTGGTGGGCCAGCCTTCGGGAGGTGCGTTTGAACGCCGGCACCGGCACGTAGTGACGGATCCGGGCGGAGGAGAAGAAAGCGAATGCTTCAGCCGCGGCGGCGGCCGTCGCCGCGGCTGAAGCGTCCGGGAAACTCGTGACTCGGCCGGGCCTGTAGGTCCTCGCGTCCGTGTTGTTCCGCAGCGGGTGTGGGCCGTGCTGCCGGCCGGGTGTCCGGGTGATGCCCGCCTGGTTCGTCGATCGCGGCCTGCCGGACCGGAAGGCTCAACCACCTGATGCCGTACGGGGTTTCGGCCATGCCCTCATTATGCCCCGCGGGGTATGTCGACGATGTGTCGGAGATCAGGTGCGGCCCGGGGTTCCCGTCCGGCAGTTATACCCAGGTGGGTATCTGGTGTACGCTGCAATATATACCCCGGGGGGTATTTTGCGAGCGGGGTGCGAGGTCGGGGTACTGCCCCGCCGAGTTCCGCCCGCCTCCTGGTCACCGGCCCGTCGCGGCCGACGGTGAGTGACTGCCTTGCGCCCTTTGAGGTCCAGTACCTCGTGCGCGATCAAGTACCTGAAGGAGAGGACCGACATGCTGTTCTTCCGTCGTCGGACGGGGCGAATAGCCCCGGGCGAGGCCCGCACCCGCGTTCAGGCCGGGGCCGCAGTGCTGGTGGACGTGCGCGAGCGCGTGGAATGGAACGGCGGGCACGCACTGGAGGCGGTCCATTTGCCGCTGTCGAGGCTGATGGCCGGCGCGCAACTCCCGGGCTCCGCGGCCGGACGGCCCGTGGTGACGGTGTGCCGGTCGGGGCATCGGTCCCGGCAGGCCGCCCGACTGCTGGCCGCCCGTGGCGTGGACGTGGTCGACGTCAAGGGCGGCATGACGGCCTGGGAGCGGGCGGGGCTACCGGTCACCGGCCGCCGGGCCCGGGGGCGTTCCGCGTGACCGCGCTCATACTGGCGCTGATCGCCGGCGCCGCTGTCGGGCTGTCCCTCGGCGCGCTGGGCGGGGGCGGCAGCGTCCTCGCCGTCCCCGCCCTCATCTATCTGCTGGGCATGGCGCCGTCTCAGGCGACCACAGCCTCTTTGCTGATCGTGGCCGCGACCTCGGTCACCGGACTGTTGGCCCACGCCCGTGAAGGAAACGTCCGCTGGGCCCCCGGAGCCGCGTTCGCCGCTGCGGGCGTGCCACTGGCGATCGCGGTCGGGTCGGTGTCCCACCGGTTGCCGCAGACCCTGCTGACCGTGGCCTTCTCCCTGCTCGCGACGGCAGCCGCCTGGCGGATGTTGCGAGGAGCGGCCCCTCGTGCGAAGGACGGCCACACGGTGCGGCCGGCCCGGGCGGCCCTCGCGGGAGCCGGACTGGGAGGGGTGACCGGACTGCTCGGTGTCGGGGGCGGCTTCCTCGCCGTTCCGGCCCTGGTAACCGTCCTCGGCTTCGCCATGCCGCAGGCGGTCGGCACCAGCCTGCTGGTCATCGCCGTGAACTCGCTGGCCGCGTTGGCGGCCCGCCTGCCCTCGGCCGGCGTATTGGACTGGGCGCTCGTCGGTCCCTTCCTCGGGGCGGCGATCCTCGGGGCCTGGGACGGCAAGCGCATCGCCGCCAAGGTCCCAGCGCGGCGCCTGCAGCGTATCTTCGCCGTGCTGTTGCTGGCCGTCGCGGTCTTCATGCTCGCCGACGCGCTCTGGTGAGCTGCTGAGCGTTCGGTCTGTGTCGTCGGCCAGTCACGATGCGCAGGCGGATCGATGGTGGCAGCCACCACCGGACGATGTTCCAGTTCGGCAGCGGCGTTCTCCGACGAGCCGGCACTACTGCCCGGTGCCCGTCGGCTTTGCCCTGCACCTCGTCGACCGCACCCTTCTCGCAGACTTGGGCACTGCTGCGGAAGGTCAGAGGAAGACCGACCTGTCGCTGCGGCTACGGCGGCTCACGCAGACACTGCTCCGCTAAATTGGGGCTGAGATCGGACGACCTTCTTCCGCGTCCGTGGAGGTTTCCGGCGAGGAACAGCCCCAGCGTCTGTTGGTGGGTACGTACTTCAGTGGCGCGGCGTGGCCCAAAGGCGGGAGTCAGACATGAAACCGAATCGCTCCATTCCGGCGTCGACGGTTATCCCCGTCCTGATCTATCCCGATGTGCGTGAGGCGGTCGCCTGGCTCGGTGCGGCCTTCGGGTTTGCCGAACGGGTGCGGATCGGCGAGGACCATCGCGCACAACTCGGTTTCGGCGATGGTGCCGTGATCGTCGGAGACGTACGACATGACCGCCGCCCGCCACGCCCCGGCGAGGTCACGCACTCGGTGACGGTCCGTGTGGAAAACGTTGACGCCCACTACGAGCGGTCCCGGGACAGTGGCGCACGCATCCTCATGGAACCGACCGACTTCGAATACGGCGAACGGCAGTACACCGCCGAGGACCTTGCGGGCCACCAGTGGACGTTCTCGGAGACGCTCGCCGATGTTGCCCCGGAGGAATGGGGCGGAACATCCGTCACGACCGTTTGAGGCATCCTCGGCGTCGTTGCGGGGCGGTGTGGGTGGCGAGCCAGGGGGGCACAGCCACTCATTGACGGCCGCGACCAGCACGGTTCTTTCGCAGCGGGCGACGACTCGGTGGGCGGCCGGGGAGCATGGCGATCGCCGTCGCGACCCACGTCCGGCGGAAAGCGATCAGCAGCAGGACCGTGCCCGGGATGAACTCCGTGAGCTGCCCTCCGCCGTACGCTCCGGCAATGCCGAACAGCAGCCCGGTGCGCCATCGGACGCGTCCGGCGGGCGTGCGAGACGGCGCCGGCGGCGCTGGTGACGCGGACGAAGAGGGAGGCGGCGATGGTCGGCTTGGCCTCCATACGGGTCAGTTGGATCAGGATGGGCATGGTGAGGATGGAGCAGTTGTCCAGGATGCCGAGGCCGGCACCGATCACAGGGATGCGGCGACGGTGATCAGGAGTGTGCCCCCAGGGCGCCGATGACTGACCGCAGGTCGGTGCGTGGGCCGCGGTTGTAGGGGAGTTTGGACAGCAGCATGCCCATGGCGCAGGTGTTGGTGAGCGCGGCGACGGTCAGGCCCGCGCCGACGGCCGTGCCGATGAGGTAGAGCCCGGGGACGAGGAGGGTCGCGAGGCCGGACAGCAGGACGATGCCTCCCGCGACCAGGCGTACCTGGCGTTCGAGGTCCCAGCGGGCCGGGCCGTGGTTGAGCGGACCGCCGGCCGTCTCCCAGGCGAGGACGCCGCCTTCGAGGATGCGCAGGTTGGGCAGCCCGGCCTCGGTCAGGGCCTGCTCGGCCTGGGCGGCGCGTCCGCCGGAGCGGCAGATCAGGACGACGTCCTCGTCCAGGTGGTGCAGGAGTTCGGCGCGGTGTTCCCGCAGGGTGTCGAGCGGGACGTTGTAGGAGCCGGGTATGTGGGCGGTGCGGAACTCACCGGGGGTGCGCACGTCCAGCAGCCTGGGCCCGTCGCCGTTTTGGGTGAGGTCGCGCAGGGCGGCCGGGTCGAGCCGCAGGGTCGGGCGCGGGCCGGTGGCGTCGGCGGTCACAGGATCTCCTTCACAGGGCGGACGGGGCCGCCGGAACAGCGGACAGCAAAATGCGGGCGGGGTGCCGCGCGGCGGCCGTGGGGATGGCCGCCGCCGATGCGACAGGGGAGGGTCAGGCGTCGGCTGTCGCCGGCTCGGTCAGCCAGGCGCCGTAACCGCCAAGCAGGTCGGAGACGTCGGTGCGGCCGTTGTGGCGGAGCAGGCTGGCGGCGATGGAGGAGCGGTGGCCTCCCGCGCAGTGGACGACCAGAGGGCGGTCGGCGGGGATCTCGCCGAGGCGGCGGGGGAGTTCGGCGAGCGGGATGTGCGCGGATCCCTCGATGAAGCCTTCCTCGCGTTCGGCCGTGTTGCGGACGTCGAGGACGAGCGGGGGTTGTTCGCTGCCGAGGGCCTGGCGGAGCTGATGGGCGGTCAGACGGCTTGCCTGGCGTAGCTCGTCGGCCATGGCCGGGAAGGCGCCTTCGGGTTCGCGCAGGTAGCCGCCGACGCGGTCGAAGCCGATCCGGGCGAGCCGGGTGACGATCTCCTCCTCGCGGTCCTGTGGTGCGATGACGACGATGTCCTGGTCGGGAGAGACGACCGTGCCGGACTGCTCGGCGAACCGCCCGTCGGCGGGCACGTTCACGGAGCCGCGCAGGTGGCCGGCGGCAAACTCCAGCGGGTCGCGGGCGTCCAGGACGAGCGCCCCGGCGGCGCGGCGGTCGATGAACTCGGCGGCGGACAGCGGCTGTTGGGGGACGGCCGCGTCGAACAGGCTGTGTTCCTTGCGGTTGAGGATGGCGTCGTAGACGAAGTAGCCGGGTGCGGAGGGCTGTCCGGCGGTGACGAGGGTGACGAACTCCCGCTCGCTCATGGGCGTGCAGGCGTAGTTGGTGGCGCGCTGCTGGCCGATGGTCGACTGGCGTTCGGCGGAGAGGTTCTTGCCGCAGGCGGAGCCGGCGCCGTGGGCGGGGAAGACGCGGACGGCGTCGGGCAGGTCCATGAGCTTGTGCTGGATGCTGTCGTAGAGCATGCGGCCGAGTTCGTCGGCGGTGACGCCGAGGGAGGCCAGCAGGTCGGGGCGGCCGACGTCGCCGATGAACAGCGCGTCGCCGGTCAGCACGCCGTAGGGGACGGTGTCGGCCGCGTGTTCGTAGACCAGGACGCTGATGGACTCCGGTGTGTGGCCGGGGGTTTCCAGGATCTGGAGTTGGACGTCGCCGAGGCTGACGCGCTCGCCGTCGGTGAGCCTGCGGATGGGGTATTCCGTCTCGGCGCGGTGGCCGTAGCCGATCCAGGCGCCGGTGCGGTCGGCGAGTTCGAGGTGGCCGGCGAGGAAGTCGGCGTGGAAGTGGGTGTTGATGACGGCCTCGATGGTGAAGCCGTGGGCCTCGGCATCGGCGAGGTACTCCGAGACGTCGCGGCGCGGGTCGACGACGACGGCCTTGCCGGTGGACTCGTCGGCGATCAGGTAGGACGCCTGGGAGAGGCAGTCGAGGTAGTGCTGGGCGAAGTACACGGATGGCCTCCGTTGTGGATGGATGCGCCTAATACCCTGGGGGGTATATGGATGATCAGGGTTGGTCCTGTGCGGGGTGGTGAGGTGACGGGCCCGGGTCGGGGGAGGCCCGGGCCGGTCGGTCAGAGGCGGCCGGTGAGCATGCCGTGCCAGTACAGCGGCGGCAGGCCGTACCGCTTGAACAGCCACATGTCGCGGCGTTCCTTGAAGGTGTCGATGAGTGGGAAGCTCGGGGTGGGCTTCAGGTCGTAGTCGAACTCGGCGAGCAGCATCTTGTCGCGGGCAGTCACCAGAGGGCAGGAGGTGTAGCCGTCGTAGCGGCGGGTGGGCTCGGCGCCCCGCAGGGCGGCGAGCAGGTTGGCGGCGACCACCGGGGCCTGCTTGCGGACGGCCGCGCCGGTCTTGGACGTCGGCAGGTTCGCCACGTCGCCGAGCGTGAACACCTCGGGGTGGCCCGGGTGGTGGAGGGCGTGCTTGTCGGCCGCGATGAATCCCTGCGGGCTTGCGGGGTCGGCGAGCGGGCCGGTCCTGACCCAGTCCGGGGCGCTCTGCGGTGGCACGGCGTGCAGGAGGTCGTAGGCAAGAGTCTCCTTGGTTCCGGTGGTGTGATCGGTGACGGTCAGCTCGCGGGCGTCGCCGTCGACGGCGGTCATCTCCGAGCGCAGCCGCACCTCTGTGCCGTACCGGGCGGCGACCTTCTCCAGCACCTCGGACCAGGCCGGTACCTTGAACAGGGCCGGGTCGGGGATCACGAGGACGATCCGGATGTGGTCCAGGACCTTCTGCCTGCGCCAGTGGTCGGCGGCCAGGTAGGCGATCTTCTGCGGGGCGCCGCCGCACTTGAGCGGGGTGGCCGGGTGGGTGAAGACGGCCGTGCCCGAGCGCATGCCCCGGATCAGGTCCCAGGTGCGCGGGGCGTACTCGGGTGCGTAGTTGCTGGTGACACGGTCATGGCCGATGGCCTCGGCGAGGCCGGGCACGCCGTTCCAGTCGAGTTGCAGGCCGGGCGCCATGACGAGGAAGTCGTAGCCGAGTTCGCGTCCGTCGGTGAGGGTGACGGTCCGCAGATCGGGGTCGACGGCCTGGGCGGCCTGCCGGATCCAGTGCACTCCGTCGGGGACGACGGACGCCTCGGAGCGGCGGGTGGCGCGCAGCGGTGCCTGGCCGCCGCCGACCAGGGTCCACAGCGGCTGGTACCAGTGGGTGTCGGACGGTTCGATCAGGGCGATGTCGGTGACACCGGCGCGGCGCAGTCGGGCCGCGACGCCGATCCCGGCGCTGCCGCCGCCGACGATGACGACGTGGCGGTGGGTGGGGGGTGAGGGTACGGAGGCCAAGGGAGGACTCCTATCGGTCTGACTGCGGATACGGTGCCCGGAGAATCGGGCCGGGGCCTGAGGCGGCCGACAGGGGCGGGTCCGGTCAGGCCGCGGTGGCGTGGGGTCCGGTCACCAGGGGGCGGCCGGTCCGGGCCCAGCCGCTGGTGCCGCCGGCCACGGAGTACGCCTCGATGCCGCTCGCGGTCATGCGGTCGGCGGCGGTCAGGCTGCGGTTGCCGCCGGCGCAGATCACGTACACCGGTCGGCCGGCGGGCAGTTCGCCGATCCGGCCCGCCAGTGCGCCCAGCGGCATCAGCCGCGCGCCCGGTACATGGCCGGCCAGGTATTCGCCCGGCTCCCGGACATCCACGACGACCTCGCCGGCGGCCAGAGCCGCGGCGAGCGCTTCCAGATGCACTTCACGAGCCACGTTCGGAACCTCCTGATATACCCTGGGGGGTATCTATGAGGCGAGGCTAAAGTGCTCGCCGCAGGGCTGTCAAATACCCCCCTGGGTATATTGCCTCTCGGGCAAAGGCCCCGGACGGAAGCGATCACCGGTCGAGCCGGTGGCCGAAGACGGCCTGGTGCATCCGGGAGGCGACGAGCAGGTTGGCGTACACCTGCTCGGCGTCCGGGGCGTCGAGACCGGACCGGGCCTTCGTGAGGGCGGCGATGTCGTCGGTCTCGAAGGTGAGGCCGGCCCTGAGCGCTCCGTCCTCGCTGCCGGTGCCCTGCTTCAGCAGACGCCGAAGTCGCTGTTCGCGGCCTTGGCACCCTCGTCGGCGCTGTACATCCGGAAGACCGCCGGGACGTCGACCCGCAGGGAGACCCGGCCCAAGTCGTCGGCCGACGCCGGGATCGCGGGCATCGCCACCGAGGCGAGAGTGGCGACGAGGCAGGCCGTCAGGGCGGAGAGGCGTCCGGCGATCAGTACCCGTCGAAGCATGCGGGCACTATGCCATCGGGCGTCGACGGCCATCTCCCCTCCCTCTGCTGCGCGGCGGTTGTCGCCGCACGGCAGCCGGCACCGGCCGGACTTATAAATCCGAGACGGTAGGTGTTCTGGGTCGTTCGTCCTTGTGTGAGTGAACTGGTGAGGGATACGCGGTAGTTGTCGCCGTCGACGCAGGAGGCGCATCGCGTGCGGGCGGTGGCTGCGTCGGCGGCGTGGCGGGATCGCGAGGACGTTGCCGCGGTGTTCCAGGTGCCGCTGACGACAGCCGGCACAGCGGTCTTTACATCGGCGACGGCAAGGTCATCCATGCCCCGCGCACCGGCAAGGACATCGAGATCGCCCAGCTGAGCTCCATGCCGTTCTACGCCGCGAGCCGGCCCTGAGCTCAGCCCTCGCGCACGCTTCCTGGTTTCCGTGCGCACAGGAGCGAGCCAGGGGAGTGTCCTTGGTCCAAACCGCGCTCACCAGCTGGAAGTCGACGTTCCCGCAGACCGTGCGCCGAGTGCAACGGCACGGCGCTGCCCCGGAGTTCCACACTTGGGGGCAACGCCCATTCGCATTCCCGCGACGTTAACCGAACAGCAAATTTTCAACCAACATCATTCAAGGGGTCATGACATGTGCGCGTCGCCAGTGTCACTCTCTCTCCACCCGCCGCACGAGCTCAGCAACTTCACATCCATTCCGGCCGGCGCCCCCACGCCGACTGGGATCCCCCCACCAAGGAGCTTGCGTGACCCCCCTCTACGCGCGTCACAAGCGCACAACTCTCGCCATCGCCACCGCCGTTGCCGCCGGAGCCCTCCTCACCACCGCCCTGACGACCGGTGCGACCGCCGCCCCGGCCCAGGCAGGGTCCCTGGCCGCGGCCCGCACGGCCGGCTCACCCGCCGCGCTGTCCAACGCGGCCCGCGCCTCACTCATCCAGAAGGCCCAGGCCGATGTCGACGCGACCGCCCGGCAGATAGGCCTCGGCACCAAGGAGAAGCTTGTCGTCAAGGACGTTGTCAAGGACGTCGACGGCACGGTGCACATCCGCTACGAGCGCACCTACGCGGGCCTCCCGGTCCTCGGCGGCGACCTGGTCGTCGCCACCACCAAGGCGGGCAGGACCGAGCGCGTGACCAAGGCGGCGAAGGCCGCCATCAAGGTCGCCTCGCTCAAGCCGAAGATCACCGCGGCGAAGGCCGAGAAGCAGGCCGTGAGTGCCGCCAAGACGCTGGGTTCCGCGAAGTCCGCCGCCGACGGTGCCCGCAAGGTCATCTGGGCCGGCGGCGCCACCCCCGTCCTCGCCTACGAGACGATCGTCGGCGGCCTCCAGGACGACGGCACCCCCAACCAGCTGCACGTCATCACCGACGCGGCCACCGGCAAGAAGCTCTTCGAGTACCAGGGCATCGAGAACGCCACGGGCACCGGCAAGACCCTGTACTCGGGCACCGTCAGCCTCGACACGACCCTGTCGGGCACGACGTACAGCCTGACCGACGCCACGCGTGGTGGTCACAAGACGTACAACCTGAAGCACACCACCAGCTCCGGCACCGGCACGCTGTTCACCAACACCACCAACTCGTGGGGCACCGGCGCTGCTTCCAGTTCCACCACGGACGTGACCGCCGCGGCCGACGCCGCCTACGGCGCCCAGGAGACGTGGGACTTCTACAAGAACACGTTCGGCCGCAGCGGCATCAAGAACGACGGCGTCGGTGCCTACTCCCGTGTGCACTACGGCAGTTCGTACGTGAACGCGTTCTGGGACGACGACTGCTTCTGCATGACGTACGGCGACGGGTCCAGCAACACCCACCCGCTGACCTCGCTGGACGTGGCCGGCCACGAGATGAGCCACGGCGTCACCGCGAACACGGCCGGCCTGGACTACTCCGGTGAGTCGGGCGGCCTGAACGAGGCGACCTCCGACATCTTCGGCACCGGCGTGGAGTTCTACGCCAACAACTCGTCCGACGTGGGTGACTACCTCATCGGCGAGAAGATCGACATCAACGGCGACGGCTCTCCGCTGCGTTACATGGACGAGCCCAGCAAGGACGGTGGCTCGGCGGACTACTGGTCCTCCTCGGTCGGTGACCTGGACGTGCACTATTCGTCGGGCGTCGCCAACCACTTCTTCTACCTGCTGTCCGAGGGCAGCGGCGCGAAGACGATCAACGGCGTGAGCTATGACTCGCCGACGTACGACGGTTCCACGGTCACCGGCATCGGCCGCGCCGAGGCGCTGCAGATCTGGTACAAGGCGCTGACCGAGTACTTCACGTCGACGACCGACTACGCGGGCGCCCGCTCGGGCACCCTCTCGGCGGCAGCTGATCTGTACGGCTCCGGCTCCACCGAGTACAACGCGGTGGCGGCGGCCTGGAACGCGGTCAACGTCAGCTGAACAGCGGAGGGCTGAGAGGGCGGCACCCGGGACTGCTTCCGTCCTGGGTGCCGCCCTCCCGGACGTCGTGGTGGAGAACGTCAGGCCTGGTAGGCCACGTTCGCCATCATCCCGGCTTCACCGTGGTAGGCGTTGTGGCAGTGCAGCATCCACTGGCCCGGGTTGTCGGCGTCGAAGTACACCGACACGGTCTTCTTGGGCAGCACGATCGCGGTGTCCTTGCGCGGGCCCGAGGTGCCGAGTTGATAAGTGTGGCCGTGCAGGTGCATCGGGTGCCACATGGTGGTGGTGTTGACGAAGTCGAGCCGTACCCGTTGCCCCTCCTGGACCAGGATCGGGTTCGCCTCGGGATCCTTCATGTCGAAGGGCTTGCCGTTGATGGCCCAGTTGTACCTGCCCATGCCGCCGGTCAGCTTGACCTGGTGCGTGACGTCGGTCGTGGCGGACTTCAGCCGTACGTCGTCGTCGGCGCGCAGTTGGGACGCCGTCATGATCATGCCGTCGAGTTCCTTCGGGCGGACGGCCGGTTTCGGGGTGCTGCCCGAGCCCGTGCGTAGCAGGGCCAGACCGTTGGCGTTCTTTCCCTCGGCCAGGGCGACGAGCGGGAAGACTCCGTCGTCGAGGGTGACGAGGACGTCGTAGCGTTCGCCCATGCCGACCAGGAGAGCGTCCACCTCCTGGTGCTGGACCGGGAAGCCGTCGGTGTGGGTGACGGTGAGTTTGTGGCCGCCGAGGGCGACCCGGTAGGCGGTGTCCGAGCCGGCGTTGATGATGCGCAGCCGTACCTTCTTGCCGGGCTTGCCGGTGTAGACGTCCGGGTCGGTCGCCACGCGGCCGTTGATGAGATGGTGCGGGTACCTGACGTCACCCGCGTCGCCGCCGAGCAATGGGCTGGTGGCGCCCATGAGCATGAACTTCTTGGACATGCCGCCGGAGGCGGAGGTTGAAGCGGACGGAGACGCGGAACCGCCCATGTCCATCCCGCCCATGCTCCCCATGCCGTCGTCCGAGTTGCTCGGGCTCGCCGAACTGCCGCCCATGCCCATTCCGCTCATGCTGCCCATGCCCTGTTTGAGCTCGGCGAAGACCTCGTCGGGGGTGCCGGTGACGCCGTCGAGCCAGTCGTCGAGCAGGACGACCCACTCGTCGTCGTACGACAGAGGCTCCTTGGGGTCCTCGACGATCAGCGGGGCGTACAGGCCGCGGTCGAGCTGTACGCCGACATGCGGGTGGAAGAAGTACGTGCCGGGGTCGGGGGCGATGAACGAGTAGGTGAAGGTGGAACCGGCCCGCACGGCGGTCTGGACGGCTGGCGGCACGCCGTCCATGTCGTTGCGCAGCGCGATGCCGTGCCAGTGGATCGATGTGGTCGTCTTGTTCGGGAGCTGGTTGGACAGCTCGGCGACGAGAGTGTCACCGGCGGAGAGCCGGACCTCTTTCCCGGGGGTGCGGCCGTCGAAGGCCCAGGTCTTGGGCATGACCCCGGCACCCAGGTCGATCATCGCGGGTGCCGCGGTCAGGGTGACCTGCTTCCGCCGTCCCGTGGCCTTGCGCTTCATGTCGGCGGCGGTGACGGCCGAGGCCGTAGGGTTGACCAGTGCGTCGCCATTGTCGGAGCCGTTGCTGCAAGCCGTGAGTGTGCCGGCGCCGACGATCCCCGCGCCGGCAAGCAGGATGGAACGGCGGTTGATGCCATTCATGGTGTTGTTGTCCTCTGTGTCGTAACTGCTGATGTGGTCGCGGAAGGACGGCGGCACATCGCGCGCCGTCGGGCGCGGCCTAAATGCGCAGTTGCGAGAGGATGGAGAGATCGGGCGGGGCTCTGCTCGTCACGGCGCCCGGTGCGTGTCCGGACAAGGCCGGCAAAAGATCCGCCGACAGGTCGAAGGCGCTCTGGTTCGGCAGGGCGAGCTGTACGGAGGGGACGTTCGCCGCGGTGCAGTGCTGCATCCCGGGCATCGCGCATTCGCAGTCGTCGGCGCTGTGCGGGGAGGCGTCCAGGACGGACGGCCCTGTCTCGTCCGGTGCCACATGAGCGGCGCGGGCCACGCTCCGCATCGGCGAGGCATTCATCCCGCATATCTCATGGTGGGCGACCACGGCCAGCGCGAGGCACAAGGTGAGGAACACCCCGTACGCCCAGCGAACGGCTGAACCGCCGCTGTGCGCTGTCCGTATCTCCATGAGACCCACCTTCACCGTGCGCACCGGACGCCCGTGTCGGCATCTTACCCCCTGGGGGTATCGGTGCGGTGCTCGAGGAGTCAGCGGCCTCCGTACGCAGCCGTGCGTCCTACCGATTCAAATGTGACCGTCTGGGAGCAGAGGGGAGTGGCCTGCTCCCGACGTTGTGAGGCAGCCAGGCAACATGGACTGCAGCGACTCACGGCAGATCCTGGAATGCGACCGCGGACCTAGCCCGCGACGTCTACAAGGCAGTAGAGAGCCTTGTATCCGAGTGTGACTCGAAGCGGCAGGCCCGGTCCGCTGCGGCCCGCTGGTCTGTGGACAGGCCCATCCGGCCGGCCTTGTACGAGGAGTGCGGGGAGACGGGGTACGTCGGCGAGGGCGAGGCCGGGCGACTCGATGGACACCCGCCACCCATCCCCGGCCCGCCAGGGCGGAGTCGGGGAACGGCCTCACCGTGTTCGCCGCCGCCGGCCAGTCGCCTGCGCCCCAGGCGGCGGGACGGTGAAGGCCCACCGGGTCTGGGCCTTCCGCCGGGGCCGATGATCTCGGAGTATCGAAGAATGGGGAATCGGGGGAATCTGGCCGAGGCGTTCCGGACTGAGGTAGGCGTTGAGTTCGCGTTCCTGGTCGAGCACATCGGCTTTTCGGGCCCGGTACAGACCGACAGCGGGTTTCTCTTCCACGGCGCCGGCTTGGACGTGGAGGTCTGGTTCCTGGACGTGCACGAACCCGTGGTGACGACGCTGGTCGCCCCGGTCGCATCGGACGGCGTGAGGGCCAGGGGCGTATGGCTGGACGAGTTGTATGTCCTGAGCGGATGCGGTCCCGCTCAGGACGTTCCCGGCTGGGCCCCGACCCGGCGAGCCGTGCTTAAGCGAGTCCGTCAGCATGCCGCTGCGCTGAGCCGGTTGATGCCGCAGTTGCTCACCGCAGAGGGGGCACAGCTCATTGCCCGCTCTCGCCAGGGCTGAGTCGCGGCGACCAGATCCTCATACGGCCGTGGCTGTGGGCCGTCCGCCCCAGTGGATGCCCTTCTCGCTGCGGATGCGGGCGCGTTCCTTGCGTTCGACGGCCAGGACGCCCCGGTGGCGGGCGTTGGCGTTGCGCCACCGCAGGTAGGTGTGCAAGGCCCGGGTCTGCACGGTGTGGTTGGGATACTTCGAGTTGGCGATGGTGAACTGCCGCAGCGGTCCTAAATGCGGCTCGATCGGGTTCGCCCACGGCGCGTAGGCCGGGGTGAAGCACAACTCGACCTTGTGCTGTGGCGCCCAGCGGCGGATGTCGGCGCCTTTGCGGGCGGACAGGTTGTCCAGGATCACCTAGACCGGGGCACCGTCGGGCCGAGCGGCGCGGATCGACTTCAGTGCGGCCAGCGTGTCGGCGGCCCCCTTTCTTCGGTGGTTGACGCCCCAGAGGCGGTCGTCGCCGACCGAGTGGCAGCCGTGGAAGTAGCGCACGCCGTGAGTGCGGTGGTAAGTGGTCGGCATTCGGCCGGAATGTTTTCGTTCGGCCCAGCCCGAGCCCGCGGTGGGCCGGATGCGGAGCGGGCAGAACTCGTCGAAGGCGAACACCCGGTCGGGGAAGCGGTGAAGGACCTCCTCGATCCGGTCCAGCTTCGTTTCGCGGTCGGGGTCCGGGGATTCCTTCCATGTCGTGGTGCGCTGGAAGGTGACGCCGCGGCGGGTGGGCGGCCCGCGTAAGGTCTCGCGGCCGATGCGGATGATCCGGCCATGGACTTTCCACAGGTGGGCGACGAGTTTGCGCAGTGGCCAGCGGGTGAACGGCTGGCCGAGTTTTGGTGGGGCGTGTGGTGGAGTCTGGACGAGGAAGTCCTCGTCGTCACAGATGAGTTGGCGGGGACGGCCTCCCGCCCACCGAGCGGCGAAGCAGGCCAGGCCGATCTCGTTGAACCGGTGGATCACATCCCGAACGGTGTCCTCGTCGGCCTGCACCAGCTGGGCGATCACCGACACCCGGTTCCCGCCGGCCGAGGCCGGTAGCATCTTCGCGCGCCGGTAATGCACTGAACCGATGCTGCCCCGGCGCACGATCCGCTGGAATTTCTGCCCTCCTGATCGGTGTAAGTCTGCGCACGCGGACAGGCTCGGCCACCGCGCCTGCAGCGGTCGGAGCGGACGTCATCCCGCATCCAATCGCCACGACCACCGACCCGGCGAACCCATTCGGGTACAGCACTGGCGGCGGATTCTGCGGCTTGCGGTTGTCGCTGGTCACCTGCTGTGGTCCTGGCTTCCGGTTGGGCTGACATCCCCCCTGCGCCCCCCCACGCCCGCCCAGGGACCAGAGGGAGGTGGGGCGGGAGCGCGGGCAGCGGGGGAGGGGACCGGGGTGTCGGGCTGGTGACCGGCAAGGCTCGCGCCGCGCGGTATCGCCGGCGCCCGAGTGCCGGTCGGAGGTTGTGCCGGCGAAGCACATCATCCAGTGGGCTCGATCCTCGTGACACGGCTTATGGGGTGCCCGATCGAGGATGTATCGGAGCAGGCTCTGTACGGCTGCAACTGCCGAACCCCGGTCCGTTGGAGCGCCAACTGCCACAACTCTGCGACGTTTAGTGCTATTTGCCCGTAATCTTTCTGTGCGAGCCGTCGGGTCCCCGATGTATAAGGAACGAGTCCCGTCCCCACGGCGTCTCCGGGAAGCACCGCCGCCCCGACTCGCCGGACCTGTGCACCGACCTCGGACTGGTCGTGTTCCGTCCTGTTGTCACCGAACACCGAACACCCAACGACGCCACAATCATGCCGTCCGACTGTTGGTATCTGAAGGTATGTGCGGATATGTCAGTCGATACTGAGGAGCTGAGGAGATCCGCCGCTTCGCCGCACCCCTGCTCTCCCCGCGGATGCCCGACGCCTGTGACGCACCCGAAGACCACACCGACCCGACACCAGCACCACAAGGAGTAACTCATGGCAGCGATGGGCAAGTTACCGAAGGACAAGCGGGCAGGGGGCGAAGGACTCGCCTGGAACGCGCCGAACCTCACCGGCGCGAACACGCTGCAGCTGAGCAGTCCCGACTTCGCGCACGAGGCGACGATCCCGACTCTGCACGCGGGCAAGCGCCTGGGCGGGCAGGATCTCTCACCGGCTCTGGACTGGGACGCGGCGCCCCCGGAGACGGCACAGCTGCTGCTGGTCATCGAGGATCCCGACGCTCCGACGGCCCTGCCGTACAACCACGGCATCGCACTGCTCGACGCGACCCTGACCGGTGTCCCGCAGGGTGGCCTCGACGCCGAGACCCCCGCGGACGGCGTGCGGCTGCTCAGCTCGGGCTCGCGCCGCGGATACCTGGGCCCCGCCCCGATCAAGGGCCACGGCCCGCACCGCTATGTCTTCCAGCTGTTCGCCCTGGGCAAGCCGCTGACCGTCGGCAAGGGCGACACCGTGCCCGACTCCGCCAAGCCGCGGGCCGTCCTGGCCGCCGCGGGTGACGTGCTCGCACGCGGCCGGCTGGACGGCTTCTACGAACGCGTCTGACGGTAGGACAGATGCGACCCCGGCCGTCGTGCTCGCGTACGTCACCGCCGTCCGTCGTATGTCACGTCGGAGACGTACGACGGACGGGTCTCGACGCCCTGATTCTGCTGCCACGCAGCCAGTCCGGGACCGGACTTGGGGAGAAGGACCTCAGGGATGCGCGCTGGGAGAACGTCGATTTGGTGCCAGCTGCCCGCCCATGCGTGGTTCACGGGCAGTGGCGATATGCGGGGTGCCGTTCCTGCGCCCAGCGCCGTCGACGCTGGGCGGTAGGCCGACAGGCGGGTGGGGCAGCATCTGCTCAGCTTCCGCCTGTCCATGAGGGGTCATCATGCGTTCCACCCGTCGCGCCGCATCATCTGTGCTGTTCACCTGCCCGGTGCTCGCGGGCTGCTCGCCCATGTCGCTCGGAAACTCGGACGCGGGCGTGTCAGGGAGCGGGACCCCTTCGGCGGGTCCGTCGGGTGCCGGCGGGGCCGGGCGGGCGATCGCGGTGGGGCCGGTTCGGGTTCACGTATTGCCGCGGCCACGCAGCCGCGGTGGGCCGCCGCGATGTCCCAGACCCGCTTCGACAGCCCCTGCCGCAGATGAAAACGGACGCTGACCTGTACCGCGTCCGGGGCTCCCTCAGCAATGTCCTGCCAGTAGACCGGCGAACCGTCCCGGCACACCGCCTCGACGCCGGGATGCGCACGCAGCCAGGAGGACCGCTGCTCGGCATCGCGCCCGGCCCACAACTCGATCGACAGCCGCGTGTCCGCATCCACCAGCAGCGTGCCGTGGACGGCCGCGTACAACGCAAAGTCATCCACGCCCAGCACCCGCGGTGTCGCGACCGACGGAATTCCCATGCGCATCAACTGGTACAGCACACTCGTCGGCGACAACGGCGTCTTCAAGATGCGCGGAAGCCGGCCCCCGCCACGGCCGGCGAGCAGCACCCCGACCATCTCGATCAGATGCTGCAGCAGCGGACCGCGACACGGATACCGCGGCGTCAGCCCCTCCACCTGCTCGGCAAACGTCCGCCGACCGCAGTCCGCACTGTCACAAAACAACCGCCGCACCGCCGGACTGATCAGCACCGGAAGGCCCCCGGCAGCGACATCGGCCAGCGTGCGGGAATACCGGCTGTGCACCCGCGTCGACTCGCACCGGCAATCCGGACACACAACCACCAACTCGCGGGTACGGGCGGCGATGCGGACCACGCCGCCCGCCACCCACATTCGTTCCACCTGCACCGCATCGAGGTGCGGCGACACCATTCGTACGAGGTCAGCACACTCGCCGAAGGTCCCGCTACCCGTGACGGAACGTCACCGGCGCGCGGTGGCACAGCCCAGCTTCACGAAAATCTTGCCAGGGCCCCATCCGGCCCGACCCGGTGTTCCGCACGCCTTCGGTGATGCTCACTGTCCGGCCGACCTTCCCCAAGATCGGAACCGGCACACCGATCGGCTGAAGTCAGTCGCCTGCGGCTCCGGGTTCCTCCCTCCACGGCCTGGCGTGCCGGCGTCCTTCCATGGCCTTCGGCGTTGCTGTCCGGTGGACGAGACGGAGAAAGTGGGTGCGGCAGGGCAGTCGTTTGCGTGTCCGAACCCGTCTTTACGGGGGAACGAGGGAGGGCGCATTGAACGCCGACGAGGAACACCAGTTCCGCGAGTTCGTGGCGGCGCGGTCGAGATCGCTGCTGCACACGGCTTACCTGCTGACCGGCGACTGGGAACAGGGCCGGGACCTGCTCCAGACCGCGCTTGCCTCCACGGCCCGACGCTGGTCCAAGCTCCGTGACCGGGAACAGCCAGAGATCTATGTGCGCCGCGCGCTCTACCACGCCCAGGTGGATCGCTTCCGGCTGCTCAGCTGGGGGCGGGAGACGGTCACGGACTCCGTGCCGGACCAGCCGTCCGCACAGAGCGCCAACTGGGCCGACGCCGTCGTCCAGCGGCAGGACATCATGACCGCGCTGCGGCGACTGCCCAAGCGTCAGCGTGCGGTGATCGTGCTCCGCTACTTCGAGGACCGGCCCGACAGCGAGATCGCCGCGATCCTGGGCGTCTCTCCGGGCACGGTCCGCAGCCAGACCCACAAGGCCCTCGTCACGCTCCGCATCACCCTGGCCGAGACAGGGCCGTCCGCCTCCTCCAATGCCTCCGGAAGGGGCGTGACCGCATGAACGACTCGACCGAGGAGCTGCTGCACGAAACGTTGCTGCACGACACCTTGCATACGCATGTCCGGGAGCGCGACGGTGACGTCGGCACCCATCTCGTCGGCCTGGCCGACGGCGCACTGCGGGTCGCCCGGCGGCGGCAGCGGCTGACGCGCGCCGGTGTCGGGGTTGCCCTCGCCGCGGCGGTTGCCACCGCCTGGGTGGCTGTGGCGGACGACGACCCCCTGCGCGCCCATGTGGTGCAGCCCGCCGAAGGACAAGGCGCTACAAAGGCGGCCACGATCGCCCTCCTGCCGGTCACCTCGGCGACAGAGCGGGCCTGCACCCCGGCGGGCGGCGGCTATACCGTGCAACGCACCGAGACCCACCCGGCGATGTGCATTCACGCCGACGCGGCCGGCGGCATGAGTGACGCCCGTGTCTCCGCGGCGAAGGCCGAGAAGGGCTCCGTCAAGGGCAGCTGGCAGGTGGAGGTGACCCTCACGCCCGCCGACCGGACCCGTTTCGCCACGCTGACCGGCTCCCTCGCGTCGGCCCCGGCCCCGCGCAACCAGTTCGCCATCGTCGTGGACGGCAAATTCTGGGGCGCTCCCAGCGTGGCCCACTCGATCACCGTGGGCCGTGTCGAGATCGTCGGCGCTTACGACGGAGACCTCACCAGCGCCATGGCCCACGACCTCGCCCAGCGACTCGACCCCGGCAGGTGAGTGGCCAACTCCTGCTGTGGGAGCGGCAGTTCAGGGAAGCCGTTAGTCATGTGGGGCGGCTTGCCGGGTCGCGGAGACCGAAGTCGTTGAAGGCTTGGATCTGACGTTCGCACGGTTGCTGACGCCCCGCCGGTGTTGTAGCGCGGGGTCGGCGGCTCCGGGCGGGGTGCGGACATCCGCGTGCCGTCCTTCCGGACATCCGGAGTCGTCCAGGATGTTTCCGTGCCTACGACCTGTGGAGTTCCTGTTGCCCCGAACCCCGAAGAAGCCGGTCCTCGCTCGCGCGCACAGCCCGAAGGACGCGGTGGAGGCCGTTCTTGACGCCGCAGCCGCGCTGGGGCCCGCACCCGGGTACGTGAATGGCACGGACTACGCGGAATGGCCCGTCGAGGAGACTGAGCCCATTCCGACCTGGATGTGTGGTCCGCGAGTTGGTCGGCTCCGCAACAGGGTGAAGCTCCTGGTAGACGGTGTCACGGCCAAGATCCACTGTGCGCCACCAGGAGCTTGACGTGCTTGTCCATCCGTCGGCGATCGATCTGTCCACCGCGCACCTGCGGCGCCTCGCGCGTCAACTGGTCGGCCATCGTCGGGAGATCGGGACACGATGGCGGCGGCTGGCCCCCGGCCGGCGCGATCCCCAGCAGCCACAGCAGCACCGTGCCGAAGGGCTTTTGGGCGCTCTCCGCGATCGCGCCGCCCCGGTCGGCCTGTTCGCCCCCGCCGAAGAAGGCGATCCGCAGGGAGAGGACGCCGATCAGTACGTAGATGACCCCGCGGGCGACGAAGCCCGCACGGGCCGCCGCCGCGACCGCCTTGCTGTTCGCCACACGGCGGGCCTGTCCCTGTCCGCGTGCCGTTGCCGATCCAGGAGCCATGCCGTTGCGGATGCCCTCGAAATACGAGGGCATCCGGGTTTCGTCCCCCGGCTCGATGTCCAGGAAGGTCCAACCGTGCCCAACACGCAGAACGCAGCCGTCACATCCGCCGAAACGGCGGGCACTGTCGGATCCGAGGAGCCCGGCGGTGCGGCGGACATCAGTGGCGTCCTCGACGACCGGGCCCGGCGCACCAGACGCCGGCTGGAACGGCTCATAGGGATCGCGGCCACGGAAGGCAACGCGCTGCTCCCGTTGCGCAACGGGGACGAGATCTTCGGCGCCATGCTGGGCCGGATCCGGTCCGCGCGGCACACGGTGGACATGATGACGTTCGTGTACTGGAAGGGGGAGATCGCCCGGCAGTTCGCCGACGCGCTCGCGGAGCGGGCGCGTGCGGGAGTACGCGTGAGGCTGCTGCTGGACGGCTTCGGGAGTCGGCTCATCGAGAAGGACCAGTTGGAGGCGATGGAGCGGGCCGGGGTGCAGGTGGCCTGGTTCCGCAAGCCGCTGTACCTGTCTCCGCTGAAGCAGAACCACCGCTGTCACCGCAAGGTCCTTGTCGTCGACGAGGAGACGGCCTTCACCGGCGGCGTCGGCATCGCCGAGGAGTGGTGCGGCGACGCGCGCGGCCCGGGGGAATGGCGCGACACCCACGTGCAGGTGACCGGGCCCGCCGTAGACGGTTTGGCCGCCGCCTTCGCCCAGAACTGGGCCGAGTGCCACGACGAACTCTTCGACGACCGCGACCGGTTCACCGACCACACCCCGCGGGGCGATGCCGTGGTGCAGGTGGTGCGGGGCTCGGCCAGTTTCGGCTGGCAGGACATGCAGACCCTGTTCCGCGTGGTGATCGAGACGGCGGAGGAGAGGATCCGGCTGGCCACCGCCTACTTCGCGCCCGACGCGTTCTTCATCGAGTTGCTGTGCGGCGCGGCCCGCCGGGGGGTCGAGGTGGAGATCCTGCTGCCCGGCCCGTACACCGACAAGCGGGTGTGCCAGCTGGCGGGCCAGCGCTACTACGAGGATCTCACCGCGTGCGGGGTGAAGATCTTCCACTACCAGCCGACCATGCTCCACACCAAGGTCGTCACCGTCGACAGGGCCACGGCGCTCATCGGCTCGACGAACTTCAACCGCCGCTCCCTCGACAACGACGAGGAGGTCATGCTCGCCGTGCTGGACCCCGCGTTCACCGCGACGCTGGACCGCCACTTCACGGAAGACCTGGAGCACAGCGAACTCATCCGTGCCGGACGGTGGAAGCGACGCGCGCTGCTCCAACGCGTCAAGGAGTCAGCCGTCCTGCCGATACGGCGCTTCCTCTGACCTCTCGGACGCGATGCGTACGGCGCCGGCCCGCCCGAGGCCCCGTGGCACGAAGGCGGACCGCTTCGCCAGGGCCGGGCTGAGACGAGCCCGGCTCTGCCGTAACGGCGCCTGGCCCCACGACGTGTGCCCGTTAACGATGTGCTGACGACTGCAGCGGTGACACGCTCTTCCTCACCGCTGAGGGCAGAGCGTGTCGCCGCTGCCGCGGGGACTCTTGCTCCGATCGGGTAGGCGTCTGCGCGCTTGTATCGCCTGCTCGTGGTGGTCGTCGCGCAGATCGCCGGCGGACGCCGTGGCCGTGGCGTCGGTGGTGCCGAGTTCCGGGCTGTACGAGCCTGCGGCGCGCTCGGTGAGGTCGCGGCTTCGGGCGACCGCCGAAGGCCCACCGGCTTGGGCGACCAGAGGGACAAGGCGATGACGGTGACACCGGTCCGGGCTGCTCGCGGCCGTCGGCGGTCGCCTCGGGTGAATGTGGGTGAAGGAGGGTGCTGGTTGCCAGCGGGGTGCCGGATGCGGGATGGTTGCCTAAAGGCAACGTTTCTCCGAGTCGATGAGGTGAGGGGTCCGCTCAGCGGATCCTCAGTATTTGGTCTCCACACAACCGCAAGCCGCACCAAGGGCAGAGTCCGGATGGTCATGGGACCAGGCGCCTTATCCGGTCCTGGTCGCCGACGTCCGGGGCATGGTCATTCTGGTCAACAGCGCTGCCACCGTCCTTCTGCCGGACGCCCGCCCCGGAGACCGCCTTCACGACGTGGCCCCGGCCTGGCTCGCGACGGCCCACGACGCACTGCGGCTTCCGGGCCCGCGTGCCGGGCAGGGAACCGGCACACCGGTGGCCGGTGCGATCGGTGAGCGCTGCTTCGAGGCGCATCACAGCATGCGGGCCGACGGCGCGGTGGCCTGGTGGCTGGTGGACGACACCGATCACCGCACGGTGCGAGAAGCCCTGCACCTGGAGCGGGAACGAACCACGTTTTTGGCCAAGGCGTCGAGCATGCTGCTCTCCTCCCTGAACCTGGGGCGTTGCATGGACGTGACCGCGCAATTGGCCACCGAGCATCTCGCTGATGCCGCTTTGGTGATCGTGCCGTCGCGCGGAATGCGGCTGCCGGTGGTGACCTGCCTACGCGGCGGCAGCCCTGCCTTGGTCCGTGTGTCGGCCGACCCGGACGAGGTGCCGGGTCTGGGCGAGGCGTTGCGCGGCTTCCCGCCGGTGCCTTCGCGGTGGATCGATCCGGCCACCGCACCGGGCTGGCTGGTTCCTGAGGGGTTCGGTGCGGTCGGCTCGATGGTGATCACTCCGTTGCCGGGGCACGGTGTCGCGGCCGGTGCCCTCGTTCTGTTGCGCCGTTCAAGCACGCGGGCATTCACCCAGGGCGAGGAGGTTTTCGCCCGGCTGTTCGCCGCGCGGGCCGGGGCGGCGATGTCGGCCGCGCGGCTGTATGCGGAGCAGACGTCGATCGCCGAGGTGCTGATGCGGGAACTGCTTCCTCCGTCGCTGCACCAGATCTCGGGGGTGGAATTCGCCGGCGGCTACCGGCCGTCGGCGGATCACGAGCGGGTCGGCGGGGACTTCTACGACGTGCACCCCGCTGCGGTGGAAGGCGAGGCGTCGCTGGTCGCGCTCGGTGATGTGTGCGGCAAGGGCCTGGAAGCCGCTGTTCTGACCGGCAAGATCCGCAACACGCTGCACGCCCTTCTGCCCATGGCCGATGACCACCAGCGGATGATCAGTCTGCTGAACACGGCGCTGCTGAACTCCCACCACACCCGGTTCGCCACTATGGTCCTGGCCTCCGCCGTGCGGCGGGGAAACGAGGTGCACCTGCGGCTGACCAGCGCCGGCCACCCGGCTCCACTGATCCTGCGCGAGAGTGGCCTCGTCGAGGAGGCCGACACCCACGGCACCCTGGTGGGGGCCATCCCCGCAGCCACCGCCCGTACGGCGGTTGTGACGCTCGCGCCCGGGGAGTCGTGCGTGCTCTACACGGACGGGATCACCGAGGCCAGGGGCGGCCCCATGGGAGACGTCCAGTTCGGGGAGGAACGGCTGATGCGCGCTCTGTCGGAGTGCGCGAGCATGCCCGCCGAGAGCATCGTGGAACATGTCCAGATGCTCGCCGGGCGGTGGATCGGTCAGGGTCCCCACGACGACATGGCCGTCGTCGTGATCTCCGCGCCCCGCACTCACCACCTCACGGCGGTGAACGGGCACACTCGGGGCAGGTTCACTGGATGACCACCACTACCCCGCACCGCAGTCATGGTGACGAAGCCATCCAGCAACGCGTCGATGAGCTGTGGGAAGCCGTCCTTGCCACCGACGAGTACACGGCCACCGATGTCGTGCTGCGCGCTCTGAAAGAGGGAGTCGCCCCGGAGGGCGTGCTGCTGGACGTGATCGCGAAGGTACAGGGCAGGGTCGGCGAGGAGTGGGCCGCCAACCGCCTCAGCGTGGCCCAGGAACACGCCGCGACCGCCATCAACGAGCGGGTGGTCGCCGCCCTCGGTCTGCACTCCGCCACACGCGGCGTCCCGACCCGGGGCAGGATCACGGTGGCCTGCCCGGACGGCGAATGGCACGCCCTGCCCGCCCGCCTGCTGGCCGAAGTCCTGAAACTGCGCGGCTGGCACGTGGACTACCTCGGCGCCCAGGTCCCCGCACCCCACCTCATCGCCCACCTGCACCGTACGGATGCCGACGCCATCGCCCTGTCCAGCTCGATCGCGACCCGACTGCCCACCGCGCATGCCGCGATCACCGCGTGCCAGGCCGTGGGCGTACCCGTCCTCGTCGGCGGCGCGGCCTTCGGCACGGACGGCCGCTACGCCCGCCTGCTCGGTGCCGACGCCTGGGCACCCGACGCCCGTGCCGCTGCCGATCGTCTTGCCCGCAGACCGCTGTCCCGCCCGCAGCCCGACCACCAGCAGATCGACGACCTGCCCCACCTCGCCGACCAGGAATACACCATGGTCGCCCGCAACAGGTCCGCTCTCGTGCGCACCGTCTTCAGCGGCCTGGAAGACGCGTTCCCCGCCATGCGTTCGTACAGCGACCTCCAGCGCGAGCACACGGCAGAAGACCTCTCCCACATCGTGGAATTCCTCGCCACCGCCCTGTACATGGGCGACGAAGACCTCTTCACCGGCTTCCTCACCTGGACCGCCGGCATCCTGTCCGCCCGCGGGGTGCCCGAGCAGAGCCTGCCCCCGGCTCTGGACATCCTGGCTCGCGAGCTCAAGGACTTCCCGCGAGCCACCCGCATCATCGAACGCGGCACCCACGCACTGACCCTCGTCCACCGCACCACCGCCGGGACCCCCGTATGAGCACGACGCCCCAGGCCGGGCTGCGCCTGACCACAATCGACACCGAGCGCACGGTCCGCATCGAGCTGGCCGGCGATCTCGACTACGACAACGCGGACAGCCTCCTGGCAGCTGTCACCACCACCCTCGCCGAACACCGGCACCTGTCCGACCTGCATCTGCACTGCGCAGAACTCGACATCGTCGACTCGATGGGGCTGTCCATCCTGCTGATGATCCGCCGCAGGACCGGCGAGGCCGGTGTGCACCTCCATCTGGACGACCGCACACCGCAACTGGACCGGCTGCTGACCATCACCGGTATCCTGGACCACCTCACGGCGTCCCCGGCCGACGTTGTGAACGCTCCCCGCGCCCGGGAAGCCAGCACCCCGGCCTCATGGGAAGAGACATCCGCCCGCCCCACCGGGCCGCACGGCACCGCATGACACCCCCGCACAACACCTTCCATGGCATGAGCGGGACACACCGATGGGGAAGCACATGTCGGCACCGGACTCCGCTCCGCGCAGGTTCTCCCGCGAGGCCACCCAGTCGGCCGGCGCAATCGTCGAACTCCTCGACGTGATGTGGGCAAGAGCCAGAGAATCGGCCACCACCGCGCCCGCCTCCACCACACAGCTGCGACTGATGTACCTCGTGGACCGCGAGGGGGGCATACGCATGCGGGCCCTGTGCAAACTCCTTGCCACGGCGCCTCCCTCCGTCAGCCGCCTCTGCGACCGTCTGCAGGCCATCGGCTTCCTTGAACGTCTGCCCTGCCCCGACAGCGGACGCGAAGTCACCCTGCGACTGACCCCTGCGGGAAGAACACACCTGCTAAGAATCCGCGAGCAGCGCGAGAACATGCTCCACCGCGCCATCAGCGCCATGCCGCAGGCTGAAAGGCGTGCACTGGCCAAAGGGCTTGCCGGACTTCACACGCAACTCGGTGCGACGGCTGACGGGCACGATCTACCGAACGTATCTGCGCAGATCGGTATCTCACAGCCAGCATCACTGGAGCAGTCCCAGCACCACTTGGACGGGCTGCATTTGATCGGTCGCAGCGGCGAAAGCGCATAAGCGGCTGAACCCGGGCTCGCGCGGCGGCGTCGGCGTGTACCTGGCAAATCTCGGCCCGGCCGCCCCCGTCCGGGGTCGCGCGTCCGCGCGCAACGGATCCTCGTGGCGGTGTGCGTACTTTCAACGCCTGCGACTGCCCGGTCCCGATCGGTGTCCGAGGCGGGGGCATCTCGCCAGGAGGGCAGGGCCGGAGGCTTCTGCTGCGGCCAAGGACGGGTCTTGGTGACGGGCGCTCCCTTCGCCGGATTCGGCGTGCGACAGAGCAGCTCAGCGGGGACAGGGGAGCTGCCCGGGTCAGGAGTGGTTACTCCGGAGCGCCGCTCGTGTCTCCCGACGTGCCCTCGCCTTGGCGGTGAGGTGAGCCGGGCAGGGGGAGCGAGAACCACACGACTTTGCCTTCCTCGGCGAGCAAGGTGCCCCAGGTTGAGGCCAGTTGGTCGAGTAGAGCCAGTCCGCGGCCCGACTCCTCGTCGGGGCCCGCGGTCCTGGCGCGGGGCAGGACCGGGCTGCCGTCGCAGACTTCGATGTGGAGTTCGTCCCGGGTTCGGCGCATTCGCAGCCGCAGGGGGTCGCAGGCGTGGCGCACCGAGTTGGACAGTAGCTCCGAGGCCAGCAGGCAGGCCGTGTCGGTGAGGGTCTCGCAGTGCCAGTCCCGCAGGGTGCGGCGCAGGAATTGGCGTCCTTCCCGCACGCTGATGGGCTGTGCCGGGAGGAGCGCGGACACGGCGGTCACCGGAGCGGGCGGGATGCGGGCCAGGAGCAGGGTCACGTCGTCGCTGTAGTCCTGGGGGTCGGGCAGCAGGGCGGTGAGAACACAGTCGGCTGCCCGCTCCAGGCAAGTGGTGTCGGCGGCGGCCTTTTCCAGAGCGATGGCGAGAGCGTCGATCTGCAGTTCGATGTCGCTGGTGGGGGTCTCCACCAGGCCATCGGTGTACAGGGCCAGCACCGAGGCCGGCGGAACGGTCAGCCGGGTCTCTTGGTGGGGCACGTCGCCGACACCCAGGGGCACGCTGACGTCGACCGGTAGCCTGCGGACCTGCCCGGTGGGATCCACCACCAGCACCGGCAGATGACCGGCCGAACACACGGTCAGGGCACTCTCGTCGGGATCCAGGACCAGGTAGCAGCAGGTGACGAGTTGGTCGGGCAGCTCGCTGACGACCGCGTCCAGGGCCCGCATCAGCTGCCAGGGCGGCATGCCGGTCTTGGCCAGGGCGTGGGAGGCCGACCGCAGCTGGCCCATGACGGCGGCGGCCTCCAGGCCGCGGCCCATGACGTCACCGATGAGCACCCCCATACGGCCGCCGCCGAGGGCGATCAGGTCGAACCAGTCCCCGCCCACGCCGGGTCCCTGCCGGGCGGGGAAGTAGCGGCTGGAGGTGTCCATGCCGGGCAGGGGTGCGGGTGAGCCCATCAGGCTGCGCTGGAGGGTGAGGGCGACGTGGCGCTGCTGTTCGTAGAGTTCGGCGAGCTGGGCCTCGGCCTTCTTGCGTTCGCTGACGTCGCGGATGGCGGCGGAGACCAGAGTGCCGTCCGGGGTCTCCAGCGGGCTCAGGCTGATCTCGACCGGGAACTCGGCCCCGTTGCGGCGCAGTCCGTACAGCTCCAGTCCGGCGCCCATAGGACGCACACGCCGGTTGTCGACGTAGCCGTGCCGGTGGGCGGGGTGGTGATGGTGGAACCGCTGGGGGACCAGGATTTCCACCTGTTGTCCCAGGAGTTCTTCGCGTCGGTAGCCGAAAAGGGCTTCGGTCTGGGCGTTGACCAGTTGGATGGTGCCGGTGTCGTCGACGATGACGATGGCGTCGGGGGCGGCTTCCAAGAGGGCGCGGAAGCGGGCTTCGGCGGCCTTGCGTTCGCTGACGTCGCGCACGGCGGCGGAGATCAACAGTCCGTCGGGGGTTTGCAGGGGGCTGATGCTGATTTCGACTGGGAATTCGGCCCCGTTGCGGCGCAGCCCGTACAGGTCCAGATTGGCTCCCATCGGACGGACCTGCTGGTTGGCGGAATAGCCCAGACGGTGACTGGGGTGCTTAGCGCGGAAACGCTCCGGGACCAGCATCTCGATGGGACGGCCGAGCAGTTCGTTGCGGGGATGACCGAACAGCGCTTCGGTCTGGGCATTTACCAGGCGGATGATGCCGGTGTCGTCGACGATGACCATCGCGTCGGGGGCCGCTTCCAGCAGGGCGCGAAATGGCTCCTCGGCCACAGGGATCATGTTGGGATGGGTCTCACGACGGCCTGGTTCCATGGCCTATCTCAGCATCCACAGCACCGGGTGCGGGCATCTTGCATCGAAGTGACCAATCGTGACATTTTTCGTCCGTCGTCGAGGCTCGCGCCGTCCAATGTGGTCGTCGTCCCTTGTGACCTGTCCTCCGGTCCATACGGCACTGCGGCGTCGGTTCCGGTGCTGACGGGGCACTTGTGCCTGGTGCCCGGTGATGGGTGTCGTGCGGTCAGCGTTCGAGTCGGAAGCCGGACGGAGGCGAGGGCATACGGCGGCGTCCCAGGGGGCCGGGGCGTTTGCCCCGGCCCCCTGTCTTTCTCCCCGTCACAGGAGTCGGGCCGCCGGGCGCGACCTCTGCGGCGCCCGGCACGTGAGGGCGTCAGCTGGTGGGCATGAGGACGGTGTCGATGATGTAGACGGTGGCGTTGGCGGTCTTGACATTGCCGCAGACGACCTTGGCGGAGTCGTTGACGGTGTAGGACTCGCCTGAGCCGGAGGTGGTGACCTTTGACTTCTCCAGGGTGTCGAAGGAGCCGTTCTCCAGGTCCGTGGGGGTGAGCTGCCGGCCGACGACGTGGTAGGTGAGGATCTTCGTCAGCTGGGCCTTCTCGTTGAGGACCTTGTCCAGGGTGGCCTTCGGGATCTTCGCGAAGGCGTCGTTGGTGGGCGCGAACACGGTGATGTTCTAGGCGTTGTTGAGGGTGTCGACCAGCCCGGCCTTCTTCACGGCGGCGACCAGGGTGGACAGCGCCGGGTTGTTGGACGCGGCGGTGGCGACGGGGTCCTTGGCCATGCCGTCGAACGAGCCGGCTCCGCTCTCGGGGACACCGGAACGGGCCGTGCCAACGGCACGCCGAAGGACCGCGACCGCAAGGTCGAGGCAATCCGCACACTGCGCGTGGTACGCGCCAGCGCCATCAGGGCCCGTACCCAGACCATCAACCAGTTCAAATCGCTGATCGTCACCGCGCCCGATGCGACGCGCGAAGCACTGCGCTCGCTGACCACCGCCGAGCTGATATGCCGTCTGGCCGCCAGTCGACCCGGCTCCGGTCTGACCACCCCGGCCGCCGCCGTCAAACTCGCGCTCAAACGCCTGGCCAAGCGAAGCGTTATCAGCACCCGAGCGAAGAGATCGCGGACGCGGACGCCGAGTTGCGCGCCCTGATCACCCACACCGCACCCGGCCTGCTCGCGCTACCGAGGTTCCGGGGTCGGCTCCGGTTCCGGTGTGGCCCGCTCGGCCTGGACGCGGAGGCAGTGGTAGTGGGAGTTCACGGTCTTCCCGACCGCTTCGCACAGGTTCTGCCATCAATGAAAGCGGTCTGCCACCTGGATGGCGTCCGGCGCGCCGGTGCGGGCACCCTCGGCATACGCATCTCCGCGATCACGGCATACGACCTCGACGCCCGGGTGCTCGACCAGCCAGGCAGCCAGCGTGGCGGCCTCTCGATCCGGCAGGACGTCGATCGGCCGGTGCGGGGCCATATCGATCAGGATGGTGTTGTAGGTGTGACGGCGGCGCATCGCGAAGTCGTCGACCCCTCGTACCTTCACCGCCGGGGCCTCGGGTGCTGGCAGCGCGCGGATTATCTTGATGAGCAGGTCGCGGCCGCACGGCATGCCCAGCGACGTGGCCAGTCGTGCGCCGGCTCGGCCGGCCAGCGCGAGCGCAATGGCTACCAGGGCCTCGGTCAGCACCGGAGTCCGCCGCGCGAACGGCGTTGTCAGGTGCGGGACTTGCTCGCTGAACGTTGACAGCGCGCACGCAGGATTGTCGCTCTTGAAGCGGCGCACCGTCACCACTACCCCCGTCCTGCGCCCCGCCGACGGCGCCGCCAGCATCCGCTGGTAGCGCGCGTGAACCCGGGACGACTGCGCCCCGCACCCCGAACATCCCGCGATCTGCGCGGACGACCGCACAAAGAGCGTCACCGACAACCCATCGGACTCGACCCGGTCGACACTGACAGCTCTCAGATGGGGCAACAAGCAGGTCAGTACTCGAAGATAGGCACGCAGGTCATCCTCTCGGGCTCCACGGAGCCGATCGCGCCAGGGCGCGCTGAACAGCCAACTTCACGTGATCATCACCAGAGCCCGGAAATCCGTGAACACTGACATCAACTCCGTACCTGTCGCGTTTTCCGGGACAGGTACCGCAACCCCTGCTTCATGTAGACGCGGGGGTTCGTATCCAGGTACCGCGCCCACTCCGGCGGCTGCTGTTCGCCGCGCGCGGCGGCGTAGACCGCCAGCGCGTACCCGTAGATCTCCTCGCTCAGGTAACCCAGCTGGGACCGCGACCACCCGCTGCTGTCCCGTGTGAAGTCGAACGACGCGTTGGCACTGAAGATCCCCAGCCCGAAGTGGACCGTCAGCAGGTCCGTCAGCTGCTCGTGGTCGGGCCGCTGGGCGGTGGTGATCCGCCCCTCGTCCAGGAGCAGCACGTGCCCCAGCTCGTGCGCGATGGTCGCCACCAGCGCCATCGGCTGCCGGGTCAGGTGCTGACTGATCGCCACCACCGGACGTCCGCCCTCGCGCCGGTAGTGCCCGACGGCTCCGCCGCTGCGGTACTGCAGGCCCATCTTCAACCAGGTCTGCCGCTCGGTGTCGTCGTACGGCTCCACCTCTACCAGCAGCCGTCCGTAGTCCACCCGCATCCGCTTGCACACCCGCTGCACGGTACGCCGGATGTCCTCGTCCGACCCGGCGTAGGCCCCGGGGAAGAACTCGGCCGTCGGCTCCACCATCCGTTCCGCCCGCACCTCCGGCTCGAACTGGTCAGCCAGCCAGGCCATGTTGTCCTCGACCCACGCTTCCTCGGCCGTTCCCACCGGACACCGCACCGATCCCAGCCACCTCATGGCCTCCCCCTCACCCTGATGTTCCGACCCTCATAATCCTCTTCACACCCACCCCTGACTTCCCCTATGGGCGCGAGACCGACGGCGAGCCGGTCGGGTCCCAGCCCCGCGCCCACACGGCTGCCACCTCGGCCCGCGACGGCCACCTGCCCCCGCTCCGACCAGGCCGCGGTCACCGACGGCTCATCGCCAGAGCCCCTTTTCCTGCACGGACGATGTCGCTGAAGGCCATGTCCGCTGAGCAAATAGGGGCCGTCGGAGACGGGCCGAGGCGCGGCGCGGCCCTAGTTCTTCAGTCGGCTCATGGCGGAGGGGCCTGGGATAACGAAGCCCTCCCACGCTGCACCCGACGCCTTCTGCGGTCGGCTCGCGTTCCTGGGCGAGGCCGGGAAGATCACCGCCAGAGGCGGCAGCATGATCATCCGGCGTGCTCGGGCCTGCGAGTTGCACCGGCTTTCCTGGGCAGTCCAGCGTGTCGAGCCAGGGAGCTCGCTGACGGCAGCGCCTCAGGTCGCCCCCACCTGCCCGGCGGCGACGGGCCACGAGAAGAAGAACAGGAGGAGCAGACGGGTGTCGCCTGGTGACCATCAGGTGACCGCTGTCTGCCAGGAGATTTGCGGGGTCACGGGAAATGATTGGGGAGCGTCACCGCGAGCGATCCGCCGCCGACACGCCGCGCGAAACAGCCGTACCGCACCGGAAGGAATCTCACGCCATGACCGCAACCGCGCCCAAGGCTCCGACTGCACCAGGGGTGCGGTCCTGGTGGGGAATCCCGTACGCCACCGCCGAGCGATACCGCCGCCCCGTGGTCGCGGATTTCGATCCGGACCGCCCCTATGACCGCAAGGGCGTCGTCGCTGTCCAGCCCGACAGCGGCGACTGGCTCGAAGCGGACAGCGGGATGGGCGAGGACTGCCTGAACCTGAACGTGTGGGCTTCCGAGCAGCCGGCCGGGAAGGCGCTGCCGGTGGCGGTGTACATCCACGGCGGCGGATTCGAGTACGGCGCGAACACCCAGATCACCTCCAACGCCTCCGGCCTCGCCGCGACGGGGCGCGTGGTGGGCGTGTCGGTCAACTACCGGCTCGGCGCACTGGGTGCGCTCTCGCTCTCGCAGTACGGGGGGCGGCTCGCCGAAGCCAGCAACCTCTGTCTGCAGGACGTCATCGCCGCGCTGACCTGGATCAAGCAGAACATCGCCCACTTCGGCGGCGACCCCGACAACGTCACCGTCTACGGCCACAGCGGCGGCGCCTATGCCACCTTCGGGCTGCTCGGCGCCGCCTCCGCAGGCGGCCTGTACCGGCGGCTGGCCGGGTTCTCCGCCGGGCCCTCGCGTCTCCAGCCGGCCTGGTGGGCCGAGGAACTCGCCCACCGGTTCGTCACCGAGCTCGGCGTCGCGGACAACCCGGAGAAGCTGCTCGACCTTGACACGGCCTCCCTGGTGGCTGCCCTGCACAAGGTCACCCCGACGGACCTCGGAGTCCGTGGCGGGATGGACAGCAAGAGCCTCGGCGTCGTCCTGGACGCCGGACAACCCGGCGCGGTGCTGCACGCCCACCCCATGGACGAACTCGCTTCGGGCGCACACCGTGATGTCGACGTGCTGCTGAGCATGGCCAGTGACGACATGGGCTGGTGGGTGGCGAACGACCTCGACCGGTTCGACCCGCACACCGTCGACCGCATCGTCGACGAGGTCGCCGGGTGGCGCATTCCCCGCTCCCGCGCCAAGAAGATCGTCGACGCCTACGACCAGGGCGGCCGCACCCCTGCCGAAGTCCGCGCCGCACTCCTGTCGGACTACATCTTCGGGCTCCCCGCAGCCCGCGGCGCCCTGGCGCACACCGCGGCGGGCGGCAACGCCCATCTCCTGATGATCGGGCCCGCCGAGGGCGCGCCCGCCGTGCACGGCACCGAGATGTACGCGCTGGTCGGCCAGGAGCGGCCGGGCCGCAGCGCGGAACAGGCCGAGCGTGACAAGCGTATCCGCGACATCGTGCTCGACTTCGCCACCGGCGAGCAGCCCCGGCTGTGGGCCGCCGTCACGAACCGGCCCACCTCGGAAAGCGTCGGCAACCCTCCCTTCGAGGCCACCACCCGCTATCGGCAGGCCCTCGACCTGTGGGAGGGCATCGACCGCCCCTGACGGGCATCGGGCGATACCCAACCGCGCACCACGGGGGCGAACAGAGTGAGGAATCCGACATGAGCCAACCGACAGCAGTCGGCGAGGCCGCACCAGCCACGATGCGGGCCGTCGTCGTCACCCGGCCCGGCGGCCTCGACGCACTGGAGATCCAGGATGTGCCGGTGTCTGTCCGCAAGCCCGGCTGGGTGCGGATCAGGGTGAAGGCGTTCGGCGTCAACGAGTCCGAGGTCACCACCCGCAAGGGCGAGTCGGATGCGGAGGTCGGCTACCCGCGTGTGCCCGGCATCGAGGGCGTCGGCGTGGTCGATGAGGCCGACGAGGACAGCGGGCTGCGGCCGGGACAGCAGGTGGCCACGATGATGGGCGGCATGGGCCGCTCCTACGACGGCACGTACGCCCAGTACGTGAGCGTCCCAGCCGGGCAGGTCATCCCGTTCGAGTCCGGTCTGCCGTGGGAGGTCGTCGGTGCGCTGCCGGAGATGTTCCAGACCGCCTACGGATCGCTGACCACCGGCCTGGACCTCAAGGCCGGGCAGACGCTGCTGATCCGCGGCGGCACCTCCACGGTCGGGCTGAGCGCGGCCACGATCGCGAAGGACCTCGGAGCCACCGTGCTGTCCACCACCCGCAGCCCCGGTCGGGCCGGGGAATTGCGGGCCGCAGGCGTCCACCATCCCCTCGTCGACAGCGGCACGATCGTCGACCAGGTGCGCGAGCTGATGCCGGAGGGTGTCGACGCCGTACTGGAGCTGGTGGGCTGCTCGGTCCTCGCCGACACCCTCAACGCCGTCCGTCGGTACGGCACGGTCTGCTTCACCGGAGCCCTGGCGGGCCAGTGGACGATCCCCGATTTCAGCCCGTTCATGATCCCGGGCGGGGTGCGGCTGACGTCCTACGCCGGTCAGGCCGCCGACCTCCCGGCCGACATCTTCGCTCACCAGCTCCAGGCCATCGCCGCAGGGCGTCTCAACGTCCCGGTCGCGAAGGTCTACCACGGCCTGGAACAGATCCGTGACGCCCACGCCGACATCGAGTCCGCCACCACGCCGGGCAAGCACGTCGTCGTCCTGGACGACTGAGACCCGGGCAACCCAGAATGGTAAGTTAATCGACTTGCCATCGCTGGGGTGCCGAGATTGCCTTCACGGCGTCCGTGCCGAACCGACGCGCGTACCCGATGAACGCGGCGTCCGTATCGGCCGCCGACGATCACTCCAACTACACCCTGGAGAGCGGAACCCCTATGAGAATCCGGCTGACCGCCGGAGAAACCGTCCTCAGCGCAGCCCTCGCCGACAACGCGACGGCACGCGACTTCGCCTCGCTGCTTCCGCTGACGCTTCAGACGGACGACCTGTTCAAGCGCGAGAAGTACGGTCGCCTCCCCCGGTCTCTCGCTGAGGGAGGCGAGCCGCGGTTCAGCTACGAGGTCGGCGACATCGCTTACTGGTCACCCGGTCCCGACGTCGCCATCTTCTACGCCCACGACGGCCAGTCCATCCCCGACCCGGGCATCGTCATCCTCGCCACCATCGACTCGGGGGCCGATGCCCTCAAGAAGTACGACGGCGCGGTCGAGATCACCATCGAGGCCATCGACTGAGACCCGGCCGGACACCACCGAGATCGTCAACCCAGGGGAGGAGGGGGGAGGGCCGGGGCCTCGCCGGCCGCGAAGGCGGCCGGGGTGAGACCGGTGCGGTCGCGGAAGAAGCGGCCGAAGTTCGCGGGGTCGGTGAAGCCGAGGTGGGCAGCCACAGTCCGGGCATTCCACCGGGCACCGCCCAGCAGGCGCCGCGCTTCCAGGAGGCGCCGCTCGTCGATGAGTTCACGTACTCCCTTGCCGGTGGCGTCCCGGGCGGCACGGCTGAGGGTGCGGACCGAGCAGCCGAGCAACTCGGCGTAGTCCGCCGCTTGGTGCAGCTCACGGAAGTGCAGCTCCAGGGCGTCCAGGAAGCGCCCGTACCTGTCGGCGCGGCCGGTGCCGGCGGTGGCCGTGCCGAGGGGGGCGATGCCCGGGGAGTTGGCCAGGCGCAGCAGCAGCGATTCGAGCAGGCTGCGCCGCAGGGCGTGGTGGATGTCGAGGGGGCGGCGCCCCAGGGCGCGGTGTTCGTCCAGGAGCTGGAGGGCCGTCTGCTGGAGCCAGGCGGTGTCGTCGGGGTGCGGGCTGAGCACGGCGGGGGCCTCGTGCGCGGTGAGCGGGGCCAGGAGACGGGCGAGGTCGGGCCGCAGGACGTCCGGTTCGAACAGGATGAACGGGCCGCGGGCCGCGCCGGGCGGATGCCAGCACTGCGCGTGCCCGGGACGCACCCACAACCACTGGCCGGGGGCGATGGTCCGCGTGACGTAGTCGACGTCGTGCCGCAGCTCACCCTCGGTGACCGCGATGAGGTAGTGGAAGGTGGCGCGGCCCGGACGGGGCGGGTTCCACGGCCAGTCGTCGTGCTGGGCGAAGAAATCCTCGACGGTACTCACCTCAAGGCCGTACGGCGTACCGACCGGGGGCTGGAAACCGTACAGCCGAACCGCGGCAGGACCGGCCGCGGTTCCGCTCGCGTCGGGGTGTCGCTTGTCGACCATCACGTGTCCGCAGCCTACCGCCCTTCTCGTCGGTTTCGACGGAAGGATGGAACGTGCCACCGCGCCCGCGCGGCGCGCCCCCTACCTCCTTCGATGCCGCAGTCCGTCACCACCCGAGAGGGCCCACCGCCCATGAACGCATCGACCCTGCACAAGACCGCCGCCGACTGCGCGGAGGAACTGCCCGGCGCGCAGCTGGAGCATCCCTTCGGCCCGGAGTGGGAGGTCTTCAAGGTGCGCGGCAAGGTGTTCATGCTGATGACCGAGGTCCCCGGGCGGCCCGTCGTGATCCTCAAGGCGGACCCCGGCGAGGCCGCCGCCCTGCGGGAGCAGTACAGCCACATCACTCCCGGCTACCACATGAACAAGAACCACTGGATCACTCTGGAGAGCGGAGAGGGCGTCGACAAGGAACTGGTCGAGGAGCTCGTCATCGACTCCTACCGGCTCGTCGTCGCCCATCTGCCCAGGGCCGAGCGGCCTGTCGACCCGCGTACCTACGGCACCGGCAGGCGGGCGGCCCGGTGAGCGCGGCCGGTGACCGCCTCCAGGACACCGCCCGCCAGGCGGCCCTGGCCCTCCCCGACGTCAGCCACGGATTCCCCTTCACCCCTCGACTCGACGTGTACAAGGTCGCGGGCAGGGTGTTCCTGATCGTCACCGACGACCCGGACGACCAGATCATCACGGTCAAGTGCGAGCCCGAGCACGCCGGCGCGCACGTACGCGGCTACCCCTCGATCACCCCGGGCCGCTATCTCGACAAACGCCACTGGATCTCCCTGGGGCCAGGCCCCGGCATCACCGAGCGGCTGATCACCGACGCGGTCGAGGATTCCTACGACCTGGTCGCCGAGCGGCTGCCGCGACGCGACCGCCCCAGCGCCCGATGAGCGCCGCGAGCTTCCCCGCGAGCGGCTGAGCCGACGCCTGTCAGTGGCCCGTGCAAGGCTCGCCCCGTCCGCACCCGTCCACTCAACAACCCGAGAGACCGATGGAACCGACCCTGCCGCTCTTCGACGAGGAGCCCTCCCGGCCCCTCGCCGACCGCCTGCGCCCCACCCGGCTGGAAGATGTCGTCGGGCAGGACCACCTCCTTTCCCGGGACGCGCCGCTGGGCCGTATGGTCGCCCAGCAGCGCCTCAGCTCCGCCATCCTGTGGGGCCCGCCCGGCGTCGGGAAAACGACCATCGCCCGGCTCCTCGCGGACGCCGGCAACCTGGCCTTCGAACCGGTGTCGGCCACCTTCTCCGGTGTGGCCGATCTGCGCAAGGTCTTCGCCGCAGCACGAAGCCGGCGGAGCATCGGTCAGGGCACCCTGCTGTTCGTCGACGAGATCCATCGCTTCAACCGTGCCCAGCAGGACAGCTTCCTGCCCTACGTCGAGGACGGCACGATCACCCTGATCGGCGCCACCACGGAGAACCCGAGCTTCGAACTCAACGGTGCCCTCCTCTCCCGCACCCAGGTCCTCGTCCTCAAACGCCTCGACGAAGCCGCGCTGTCCACGCTCCTCGACCGCGCCGCCCAGCTCACCGGCCACCATCTGCCCCTGGACGACGACGCCCGCCGCGCCCTGATCGCCATGGCGGACGGCGACGGCCGCTACCTCCTCAACATGGCCGAACAGCTCCAAGCCCTCCCGGAGAGCGAAACCACCCTGGACACCGCCGGACTCGTCCGTCACGTCCAGCAGCGGGCCCCGCTGTACGACAAGGCCCAGGAGGGCCACTACAACCTGATCTCCGCGCTGCACAAGTCGATGCGCGGCTCCGACCCGGACGCGGCCCTGTACTGGCTCGCCCGCATGCTCGACGGCGGCGAGGACCCCCTGTTCGTAGCCCGCCGCCTGGTCCGCTTCGCGAACGAGGACATCGGCATGGCCGACCCGCACGCCGTCCAGCAGGCCCTCGCCGCCTGGGACGTGTACGAGCGACTCGGCTCCCCCGAGGGCGAGTTGGCGATCGCCCAAGCGGTCGTCTACCTCGCCGCCGCCCCCAAGTCCATCGCCGTCTACCGCGCCCTCGACGCTGCCCACCGCGCCGCCCGCCGCACCGGCTCACTCATGCCACCCGCGCACATCCTCAACGCCCCGACCCGGCTGATGAAGGACCTCGGCTACGGCAAGGACTACCAGTACGACCCGGACACCACCGACGGCTTTTCCGGTGACGACTACTTCCCCGACGACATGGACCACGAGACGTACTACCAGCCCACCCGCAACGGCTACGAAGCCCAGATCAGCGAACGGCTACGCCACTGGGCCGCCCTCCGCGCTCGCCGACGCAGCGGCTGATGCGGACGCGTGGGCAGCGCACAGTGTGTGTACACGGCAGATGTCGCGCACAATCCGCATCCAGCGTCCCCCTCCGACACGATGTTCCATGCTATCGCCCCCGTGTTGACGTCCAATCAAGTCGACGCAGGTCAGCGTGCTGCGCAGGACTAACTTCGCTGTCGAAGGACACGAACTGCGATGCGCCCGCTGCTGTGGGATCTCAGAGGGGCGGGTGTGGGCATCGGGTGTCAGCGGCTGTCCTGGATTGCTTGGTGGAGTTGGCGGACGGCTTCGGTCACCGCGTTGTCGGCGAGGTTCCCGTATCCGAGGACCAGACCGTGATCGGCGTGGTCGTTGGTGGCGTGGTAGGTGGTGAGGTCGGCGACGCGCAGCGACCGGGCGGCTGCCGCTGTGACTACTGCCGCGGTGTCCAGAGTGGCGGGCAGGCGGAGGATGAGGTGGAGGCCGGCTGCGATGCCGGAGATCGGGGCATGGGGGAGCTGTTCGGCGAGGGCTTGCACGACTGCGTCGCGTCGGTTGCGGTACCGCTTTCGGCAGGCCCGGAGGTGGCGGTCGTAGGCGCCTGATTCCAGGAGTGCGGCGAAGGCGAGTTGGTCGAGGGGCGGGGGTTGGCTTGCTGTCTGGTCGGCTTGGTGCAGGTGGTTGGTCCAGTGTGGTGGTGCCACGATCCACCCGATGCCGAGTGCGGGGGAGAGGATCTTGCTGAGCGACTTGAACAGGACGACGCGGGAGGGGTCCATGCCTTGGACTGTCGCGACCGGACGACGGTCGTAGCGGAACTCGGCGTCGTAGTCGTCTTCCAGTACGACGCCGTCCACCTGGCGTGCCCAGTGCAGCAGGGCGGCGCGCCGTTCGGGGGCAAGCACGCTGCCCAGGGGGAACTGGTGTGCCGGGGCCGTCAGTACGGCCCGAAGGCCGGTGTGTGCGGCGAGGTCGTCGGTGCGCAGGCCGCCGCTGTCCGTGCGGATGGGTACCGGGTCCAGGCCCGCCGCCCGGATCACCTCGCGCAGCCGTGTCCAGCCCGGTTCCTCACAGCCGACGGCGGTGATGCCGTCGGCGCGCAGGGCACGGCAGATGCGCCGTACCCCGTCGGTCACACTCATGCACACGGTCACGTCCTGCGGCGTTGCCGAGACGCCGCGGGAGCGGCCCAGGTATTCGGCGAGCAGTTGTCTGAGCCGGATGTGACCGCCGGGCGGCGGGTAGCCGAATTCTGTGAACGCCGCGGTGGTCACCTGCGTGCGGACGGCCTCGGCCCACCGGCGGCGCGGAAACGCGCGCAGGTCCGGCAGGCCCGGTGCGAGGTCGAAGCGGGCCGCGGGAGCGTGGCGGGGGGTCAGGTGCTGGGAGTCCGCGTCGGAGGTGTTCGACCAGCACACCCGCGTGGCTGAGCCGGTTTGTGCCTCCAGGTAGCCCTCGGCGATGAGTTGGCTGTATGCCTCCGTCACTGCCCATCGCGAGCAGCCGAGGTCGGTGGCGAGCTGCCGGCTGGGCGGCAGGGCGGTGCCGACCTCGATATGGCCGTTCCTGATCGCGTTGCGCAGTGCCCGCTTGAGCCGCTCGTGCAGTGCTCCGTCGCTGGGGTGTCCCAGGTGCAGCAGAAGATCCCCGGCCAGATTGGTCTGTGATACCCGCATGCCATTGGACGGTAGCAGCGAACCATTTCTCGGTAGCTTCGATTGTGCCGACACAGCGGATGGCTGGCCGGCACCGACGAACGCATGAAGGAGGCTGTCGTGGTTTTGGTGAGGAGTGCAATGCCGGCCCAGGTCCACCCGTTGTTTCACGGAGTGTTCAACCAGTGGCAGGCCAAGGCCGGTGTCCTGTCGGCACTGCCGAACGCGCCCGTCGCGGCGGACGACGCCCGGCAGAACGGGCCTGCGCGGCGCTGGCTGCAGGCCCGGTTTGAACAGGGCATCGACTGGCCGTAGCCCCCCTTGGCCTGCGTACAGGGACAGTTGAGCGGTTGCTGCCGGAGGGATCCGGGGGATCTGTTCCGGTACACCGGCGTTGTCCGGCCGGTCCGCGGACCGGCCGTGCGGGCCAGGCCGTGCCGCGTGGCTCGTGCCGGCAAGGGAGTTGAGCCCGGTGTGTTGCCTCGATCTGAGCCGGACTGGTGGTGGATGCCGTGCTACACGGTCACGCGGCCCGTCAGAAGCTGCTGCGCCGGGGTGGCGTACCCCGCGCCCCGCAGAGGCCGAGATCAGGTGGGACCGGATGCCGGACCCGGCGCAGCGCCAGTTGATCGAACAGCCTGACGGACCATGTGGCCGATGCCTCTGGCGCGGTACGGGGCTCGGCCGTCCGGCCTGCAGATGCTTCGCGTCGGGGAGTGCGGAGGGCCGGCTCGCGGAGAAGGACATCCGGTCGGCCGACGAGCTGACCGCCGTGGAAGACCTGCAGCCCCTGGTCGACCTCGTCGACACCCACGGCACCGACGCGCCATCCTCGCCGCCGTCGCCCGGCTCGTGCCCGAGCAGCACGCCCAGGTGACCGTGGCGACCGCGCACAAGGCCAAAGGTCGCGAATGGCCCCGCGTGAAGATCGCGGATGATTTCACCCCGCCCAGGGACACCGATCAGCAAGATGTCGAAGGCCGGGCCGTACCTGGACCCATCGACGACGCAGACGCCCGTCTCGCCTACGTTGCTGTCAGCCGCACACGCTCCCGCCTCGACCTCGGAGGCCTGTCCTGGATTCACGACCATCCACACGGATCGCCATGACACCGTGCGCAGCTCTGAGCGGATAACTCTTCCGGTGGGCTATCTGGTAGTTGCTCAGCTCAGGATGTCTGTTCCATCGTCGAGGGGGAGGGGACGCGAGACGTTGGAACGGTGGTGCTCCAAGGGGAAATGCTGCCCCGCTTTCTGTGGGGAGATGCAGGTGCAACCTGTTGAGCACATTGTGGTAGACGAGCTGGTTGCTCAGATTGTGGGCGCCGTAGCTGTAGAAGATGTCCGTCGGTGTGCTCGTGAGGGTGTCCGCGTCCTTGGGGCAGATGCAGACCGCCCCGCCCGGACAGCCGTGCACGGTCCTGTCGCTCGTGTGTGCCGAGCCTGTGCCGGCCGCTGTCCATATCGTTCACCAGCAGCTGGTCGAGGATACCTGGGCTGACGACAGCCGAAGGAGGGCCGATAGGACGGTAGCTGTGGTGAAGACATGGCGTACGTCGCAAAAGAGCGGACCTGCGTCGATCGTGGCCCACGGCTCGTAGACGTGCGGATGGGTAAGGCGCAGGCAGGCCGTGCCGTCCCAGGAACCGTCGGGCCGCTGCTGGTGCAGGAGGGGGCGGACGAGTTCGAGCGCGGCGGGGCGGAGGCCTGCCAGGAGCCGGCATTGGAGCAGGAGCGCTCTCTCGTAGGGAGTGTGGGCCGCGTAGGCGCGTAAGGCGGTGATCGTGGCAGCCGTAGGTTTCTCGGAGTGGCCTGCCATGCTGCTCAGGGCCTCACGTGTCGCATACAGCGGAGAAGTCCACCAGTAGGAGAGCCACAGACCGTTTGCTGGCTGTCGGGCACGTATGAACTTCCGGGCAGCGTCGAGGTGTTCGGGCGGGGCAGTGTCGGCGAGTGCCGTGAGCGCCAGCGGTGTTACTTCGACCGTGGGTGCACTCCAGGCTTCGCCGGGGGTGGTGCCAGGCGGATACGTTGTGACGCCGCCGGACGGGGAGAGGCAGCTGAGAAGCAGTGCCCGTGCTGAGGTGGGGATGTGGTGGCCATGGCCTTGAAGGGCGGCGCAAGCCCAGGCTGTCGAGTCCGCGTCGTCGCCGGTGGTGGCGTTGTAACCCCATCCTCCCCTCGGCGTGCGCGTGGCTATCAGCCAGTCCAGTGCGCGGTTTGTGGCGTGATGCAGTCCGGCCGGGCGAAGTCGGGCGGGGATCTTGCTGAGAGCGGCGAGGACATAGGCGGTGACCCATTGGTCTGCCTCGCCGACGGGGAGGTGGAAGTCCCTCCAGGGGCCGTCATCGCGCGCGGCGAGCAGGAACTGAAGTCCACTGGTGATTGCGTCTGACAGGTCACAGGACGACGACGGTGCGCCGGTGGTACGGCGGGGCGTCGGGGGAGGCGGTTCGACATAGACATTGACGTGCCGGGAGGCGTCGGGTTCATGGCCGAGCCCGACGAAGCGCACGTACTGCGCGTTCGTGCCGGAAGGGTCCTGTCCGCCGAGCGCCGACCACGCTTGCTGGAACTGTCGTGCGTCCATGTCCAGCCGCGTGAGCAGTTGCCGGGTGCAGTCCAGGCGGTTGCCTGTCGGCCAGCGGGTTACCGCGAGGTCGGTCTTGAGTGTGGCCTCGCCCTGGGGATGGATCTCAAGGGTGACAACGAACGCCTGTGGGGGGTAGGGGGCGCGGCCCCCCTTAGGGAAGGCGTCCAGCAGGCTGCGCACAGCGGGTGCGTGCTGGTGGCAGTGCAGGGTGCGGTACCAGCGGGCGAGCCACCCCAGGTCCACGGAGCCGGAACGGAAGTAGATCTTCACTCTGCCGGGCAGACCGCCTGGGAGGATGTCGACGGCTAGGGCCGCGGGCCAGGATTGCTCGGAGACCTGGCCGGAGATGGCACACAGGGTCTCGAGGCCACGGTGTCGCCCCAGCGAGGCCAGGACCCGGCCTGCGCGCCGCCAGCGGTCGACGGGGCGATCACGGTTGAGGTTGAGGTAGGGCTTGAGAAGGATGCCGCGTGTGTCGGCGCCCACGCCCGTCCACAGTGCACTGCGCCAGTGTTCTGGCCACGCTCGTTCGATGGGAAGCACGTGCGCAAGTACGTCGTCCGCGAACCACCCGGGCATCCCGGGATGTCCCGCGGTGACGCATGCCTGATCCAGTCGGCCGAGCGTGTGTGCTAACCGGCTGCGGGGGCTGTCTCCGGGGCGTCCTGACTCGCACAGGAACCGGACCGACGGCCGGTCGCTGCCCGAGCACAGGCACCATTGGAAAGGCAGACCATTGGAGTTGATCTGCGACAGCCCGGGGTATGCCTCGCCGAGAGGCTGGTCCAGAGCTTCTTCGGTGAGTGTCTGGAAGACGTGTGCCAGGAGGGCGTCCGTCGGTCGGGCAAGGCCGCTCCACTGCGTGAGCGCGGCAAGCTGACGGGACACAAGGGCGGCCAGCGACAGCGGCGGCCTCGCCGCGTCCTCCGGCATACGGACGGCTTCTGGGTATCGAGCGGCTTCGGAGCGAGCCTTCAAGGAGCCCTCTGGATGATGTCGACCGAGCCGTCCAGACCGCGTGCTCCGGTCGGTCCTGTGGCACCGTTGGGGCCGACCTCGCCGTTCGGGCCCTGCCGCCAGCCGTTGCCGCCCGGCCCGGCGCCGCCGCCCGGACCCGCTGCTCCGCCGAGGCCCCCTCGCCCGCCCTCAGCAGCCGCGTGGAGCGTTCCGGTGGTGATCCGGTTGGCGACGATAGTGATGCTCCCGCCGTCGCCACCACGGCCACCCGAGGCCCCGCCGCCGCCCAGGCCGCCGTTGCCGCCGTTTCCTCCGTTGCCGTGACGGTCACCTTCATCGGCCGGGGTGCCTCCGACGCCCCCGGGCCCGCCGGCGCCGCCCGCGCCGCCTGAACCACCGATGCCGCCCGCTCCGCCGTGGGTGTTCACGTTGAGACCGACGACGAAGTCGTCGACCTCAATGGTGATGTTGCTTCCGCTGCTGCCGTTTTGGCCCGCCGTGCCCGGGGAGCCGTCCTGCCCGTTGTGTCCGGTCTCCCCATTGCCGGGGGGATCGTCGCCGTTCCAGTGGTCGATGCCGTTCGCGCCTGGCTGTCCAGCCGCGCCCGCGTTTCCCGGTGTCCCGTTGATCCCGTTGCTGCCGTCAGTGCCGGACGCGACGATATCGGGCATGGCTGCCTCCTTACCGATCGAGCTGTGACGATTTGAGTGAGAAAAGCCAGCGACACGCGATAACAGGTCATCCGACCTTTGAGGAGGCCTTCTGCGGCTGCAGACCTTCCACGGAATACGCCTTGATTTTCACCGGCCCCTGGCACACCAGTCGCCCGTTGCCATGGATTTTGATGTTCCGCGCAATCAGCGTGTGCGTGGTCCTGCTTAGCGTCAGCGTCGCGTGGTCTGCGATCTCGATGTCTCGCAGCATGGCCGCGTTGATGACAGCCCCTGTGAGCTCGATGAAGCGGTCCAGCACAGGCTTCCACTGAAGGAGACTGGAGGGGTCCAGGCTCTGCGTGTAGAGCCGCGCCGCAGTGTATGCCAGCGCTCGCGCATCCGCCCGGGTCTCCGGATCATCCGACTCCAGTTGTGCTGGAGTGATCAGCGTACGGCCGAGTTCCGACGGAAGGCAGCACGCCGGGATCGGCTTCGCCTGCTCTCCGAGTGAGTTGATTCCCAGGGCTTCCCGGACCTCGTCGATCGACCGGGGGTGTAGTTGCCGGAATGCCGACGTGAAACGCTTCGAATCTGGAGCGAGTGTGACGCACTCCTCGTATTCGAGGGTTAGGTCCTGCGCGGCGTCTGAGGATGACTTTGCTGAGTCGGAGCTGTTTCGTCCGTCTCCGGTCTTGGCAGCCATAGCAGTCCCCCTGCTGATGGGTGCCGCGGTAGAGTCCGCGGATCCCAACCAGTAAGGCAGATCGGATATTGGCTGACCAGAGGTATCAAAAATTCCGGTCTACGTCGCAGTAAGGTAGTCGGCCAGCCGTCTCCCGCCCAGCCCGCCCGCCTCTGGACGGGCCGCACGGGGCTTGCCAGTCGGCACGGACATCGCGCACACCGCTGGGGACCGGCCGTGCCTCTTCCAGCGGACACGACAAGGAGCTCCAAGTCTCCTACTGACTCGGCGTCACGCCCCAACAATCCCCAGGACGACAGCGGAGCCAACACGGCCTTGTGGATGGCCGTCGCCGATCCGGCCAGGGAGTCCACCGTCCGGCCGGGTTGCCGGGCGTGGGGCGAGGGTCCGGTGGCGGCCACTGTCGTTGATACGGCGATGCCGTACACCGCGCCGAAGGCGCGCACCCCGCCCTCGATGAGTCGGCCCCGGTGGTGGAGGCTCAGGTTCCCATCGGACCGGATCAGGAGGACGATGCCGTCGACCAGGGGCTGCCCCGTATGCGGTCTGGTCACTCCGCCTGGTGTTCGGGCCCCCGAAGTCCGGGCTGCTGAAGCTCGGGCGGTGGCCCGGTGGCTTTATTCACGAGTAGTGGGTTCTGGCACAGATCTTGGGGAGCGGTCGCGGAGTGTCACCGCGACGACAGCATGAGCTGGGTCAGCCCGCAGGGCGGTTTGCCGGGACAGTTCAAATTTCCGGGTGCGCTCGCGAGCCGTGCTGGCATCGTATGAACCATGGCAGCGATAGACGACACATCCGAACCTGACAGCCCTGTCCGCAGCGGCTATCCGCCCCTGGTGGCGGCAGTGTGGCTGTATCAGGCGGATCAGTTGTGTCCGGAAGACCTGCCGATGACCGCTGCCCAGGCACTCGCAATGGGAATGGACACGCCAGCCCTGTGTGAGCTCGCCGGCCTGCCGCGTCATGCGGACCCCCGGGACATCCGCGACGCATTCGAGCAGGCTCTCGAAGAATTGGGGATCCTTCTGCCCGATCACCATCTGGCCCGGCGATACGCGCTGCGCAGGCTGGCCACGCGATTCACCGCCGGGGAGGTGGATCTCGCCGAGTTGGCATCGGACGAGTGGTCGGAGATGGAGGGCGGGACCGCTGAGGAGCAAGCATTCGTTGCGCTACTCCCGCCATGCGCGTGCTGCATCGAGTACACGCTGGGGCTCGACGAGGCGGCATGGGAAGCACAACTACGGATCGCGGCCTGTGCCTTGGTCTCGCATCCCACTGTCGGGCCGCGCTTCTGACGAGTGGGGTCAGAAGGCGTTCCTGGCGCAACATCTAGGGTCGCGATCGCGGAGGGTCACTGCAGCAGAATCATCTTGCGGAGAAGTTCGAATCCGGCGCGCCCGTAAAGCTGCCGCTTGATCTTCTTGATGCGGTTGACGGCGCCCTCGATGCTGCCGGAGCTCCAGTCGAGAGTGAGCCCGGCGGTCACAGCGTCGAGGTCTCGGCGCAGGTGGAGTGCGAAGCCGGTGAGCCCGGGTAGCTGGCTGGCGTCGACTGCGCCGATCCAGGTGGGGAGCGTGGAGCCGAGACGATCGGTGAGTATCTCGCCGAAGTCGCGGACGTGCCCGGCCGCCGTGTCCAGTTCGGGACAGCGGGCCAGGACCTCCCTCAGGCTGGCCCGGTCTTCCTCGGCCAGGGCCGAGGGGTGCCGGGTGATCCAGCCGGTCACCTGCCGCACCGTCGGCGGCCGCGGCGGCGCGGCGGACGGAGCCCCGCGCAAGGTGACGACGTGGGCGCGGACCATGCCGTAGGTGACGGACGCTTGCTCGGCCACCAGCTCACCGTGGAGTTGGGTGACGCTGGTGCATCCCTCGGCGAATCGTCGCTCCAGGTGGGGCTTGTAGGGATCCAGCCTGTTGGGCCGGGGCCGGTTCTCGCGGATGGTGTCCTGCCAGCGTGCGGCGTTCGCGTACCGGAGGACGGTGTTCAGTCCCCAGCCCAGGTGGCGGGCGATCGCCCGGCGTGAGTGGTCTTGGGCGAGCATCTCGTGGACCAGTGCGTGTGCTGCCTTCTTCCGCTCGGCCCGCCGGCCGACGGGATCCGAGTCGTCCTGCGGCCGACCGGGAGCCGGTCGGGTGCCCTGCGGTGGCATGTCGCTGGGCGAGGGTCCACGCAGGCAGTCGCGGTGGGCGGCGACGCAGGTCTCCACGGCTCGGCCGAGGCTCTGCCAGAGGTGGAACCGGTCGGCGACCTGCACAGCGTCGGGGCCGCCGCGCCGGGCGCCCTCGGCGTAGGCGGCGGCCCGGTCGCGGCAGATGATCTCCACGCCGGGATGGCGGATTAGCCAGCCAGCGGCCCGGCTTCCCGTGTCGGGAGCACATCGACGACGCGACGGTCTTCGACGCTGGTCAAGACGGTTGAGTAGGTCTGGCCGCGACGGATCGCGAAGTCGTCCACGCCCAGCACCCGCGGAGTACTGAACGACGGATCGGGCAGTGCCATGACCCTGCGCAGCATGGTCATCCGTCCCACGGCGAAGCCCAGCTGGGCCGCCAGCCGGGCGCCGGCCCGCCCCGCCAGGGCGAGCCCACTCGCTCCAGGACGCGGTCGAGCCGCGTGGTGAACCGTGCGTACGGGGCGGTCAGCCGGGAGAACGGTTCGGCGAACGTCCGGCGTCGGCAGCCGGCCGATCCGCAGATGAAGCGCCGGACCGTCAGCCGGATCACAAAGGTCTGCTTAAGTAGCCCAGGCGGAAGACTCGCGAGGAGTCTGATGCTTACCTTGCCCGCCGTGGTCACACTGGCCGGGTGAGAGACCAGAACCGATGGGCGGCTTGCTTTCATGTCTGTTCCCTGTCCGGGCCTTCGTAGGCTGCTTCCAGTTCGGCCGGGATCACCGCGCCTTCGGCGAATCCGCCCGTAGCGAGGTCCAGCCAGACCAGGCTCAGCCGGTCGTCGGCGATCGGGTCACGTAGTGCAACCACCGTGTAGGCCGCCCAGGTTGCGGCAAGCAGGCCGTCGCTTTGCGCCGGGAGCGCAGAACATATGGCGGCAGGCGTCGAACCCTTCGACCATGATGGGCTGTTGGGCCTGACCGTGCCATCGCTCGACGGTGAGGACGGCCTCGTGGGCTTCGACGAGGTGCTGGTCGACGGCAAGGCGCCGTACGCCGTTGGACGCGTATCCGAACTTCTGTGAGACGCGGCGGGAGGTGGTGTTGTGCGCGAAGTTATGCAATCTGTCAACCTGTCTCAGCGCTCAGGTGTTGTACGGCGTCTCTGCTCACTGGCAGCGTGACGACCGCGTTAGCATCAATCGCAGAACGGTCCCAGGGTGGTTGGGATTGCCCACGGACGAGTTCGGAGATGCCAGTATGGAATTCCGGCCGATCAATCGCGCTTCCGGCGCGTTCCAGCAGTCGGTGACGGCCGGTGCGATCCAGCAGATCTTCCGTCGCGTCTACGGTGCCGATGCGCGGGTCACCTCGGCCTTTGAGCTGGGCACGGGTATGTACAACAACGTCTATCGCGTGACAGTGGCCGGACAGGAGCGGCCGGTGATCCTCCGGGTCGCCCCGGAACCCGCCCGGCAGTTCCGGTCCGAGCAGCAGCTGATGCGCAACGAGTTCGCGTCCGTGCCCTACCTCTCGGTGATCGCGCCGCTGATGCCGCGGGTCATCGCAGCGGACTGGTCGCACGAGGTGATAGGCCGGGACTGGATGGTTCAGAGTCTCCTCGGTGGCGTCCCGGCTCCCGAGCGCCTCAGTGGCTATCCACGTACGGTCTGGTCGGCGTTTTTCCAGCAGCTGGGCAGCATTTCCCGGTCCGTGCACGACGTGCACGGACCGCGCTTCGGGCCTCTCAACGGCCCGGGGTACGCCACCTGGAGCGAGGCGGTGATCGCGTCGCTGGAGGAGATCGCCGCCGACCTGGACAGGGTCGGCCTGGACGCAGCCGATGTGCGGAAGGTAGCCGCAGTGGTCGTGCATGAGAGCGCCGTACTGGATGAGGTCACCGAACCCAGTCTGCTGACCGGGGACTTGTGGACCGTCAACGCCCTGCTGGACGCGGTAGCCCCCGAGCCGGTGATCACCGGTGTGCTGGACTTCGATCGCTGCCTCTTCGGTGACAGCTCCGCTGACTGGACCATCCGTATGGCGACGGCCAAGGACGACGAGCGGACCGCGTTCTGGGAGACCTACGGCGCCCTGGACCGCTCACCTGCGGCGGTGTGGAGGGGGCGGGTCTACGAGGCCCGGCACCTGGGCGCGATCCGTCTTGAGCGCCACAGGCTGGGCAAGGACTCGGGCGGCGAGACCTACGGTGCGATGGCCGAGGTGCTCGCCGGTCTGACCTGACCGGTGGGATCCGGCTCCGCGTGGTTGCTACGGTCCCGCGTATGACGCTGCCTGTGCCTCGTGCTGTTGATCTACGCAGAGAATCGCTTGACGGCGTGCTGGACCGTGTGGAGCGGTCGCTGCAGGTGCGTCTCGACCGGGAGACGCTGGTGCGCAAGCGCCGAACCGTCGGGGCGCGGACGGACCGCGGGACGTGGGTGCGCATCGAGCGGCGGGGGTTCGACCGGATCGGTGCCCAGGGGTGGAACGGTCCCGAATCCGCCGCTGTCCTGAGCGGGGTCGTCATGCCCTGGTGGTACGCAGGGTTCGCATGGCGTGAGCCGGGTGAGCCGGTGATGTGGCGGGCGGATGAGATGGAACTGGTCAACGCCGCGCCGGTCGGGCAAGCCGCTCTCGTGATCGAAGACCCTCGTCTCCCGGATGCGTGGTGGTCCGCGCTGAACACTTCGCTGGACGCGCTCGCTGCCCAGTCCGCACCCCGCATCGCCACACCTGACACCGAAACCATCACGCAGGAGCTGGTGACGGCAACCCTCGGGAAGGTCTTTCCCGAGGTACCCGACACCACGGTGGCGGAGTGGCGGCCGGCGCATGCCGACCTGACGTGGGCGAACGTGACCGGCCCGGAGTTCTGCATGATCGACTGGGAGGACTGGGGCACGGCGCCACGAGGGTTGGACGCGGCAACTCTATGGGGCCATTCCCTCGCCGTCCCGGACCTGGCGGAGCGTGTGTGGAGCGAGCGCCGGCCGGACCTGGAGAGCAGGTCCGGCCGGCTGATGGCATTGTTCGTCTGCGCGAAGGTCGCAGGACCGCACGCGCACCCCGAGGATCCCCGGCTGGAGCCGGCCAGGAGGGAAGCCGCACGGCTCATTGCTGAGCTTCACGCCTCTGGATGACGGCCCTGCGGCAGCTGCCCGGACTGACCGTCATCCGGCCTCTGGCCAGCCGTCGAACGAAAGGATCGGGCCTCCGTCCAGGTACCGTTTGACGGCGACCAGGGTGGTGTGGGTGAAGGGTTGGGGAAGGTCGTCCGGAGGCACCCAGGCGATGGTGTCGTGCTTGTGCGGTTCCGCATTGTGGGGAGTACCGCTCCACTCGTTGGTGTGGAAGACCAGGGCCATGAACATCCCCGGGGCCTCCGCTCCCCAGGAGCCATGGACGACGTGGACGAGGCGCAGGTCCGCCTCGGCGGCCACGACGCCCGTCTCCTCCTTCAATTCCCGTACCGCGGTCGCGGTGATCGGTTCCCGGGGTTCGCCCTTGCCGCTGGGCACATCCCACTCGCCAGGCGCGAAATCCAAGTGGCAGCTCCGCCGCAGGGTGAGGAGTCTGCCGTTGTCAGGATGTGTGACGAGAACGGCAGCGATGAGCCGCGTTGTCATCGGTTCGCTCTTCCACCGGGCCGTCGGCTGACCGGACTCAGTCAATCGCGTTCCTCCGAACGAACTCAACGCCAGGGAGCGATACGCCCAGTGCGTGGGCTCGGTCAGTGTGCCTCAGAAGCCGCATGGTCCGCCTCGACGTTTCGCGGCACGAACTCTCGCTGGTCGTCTTTCTCCACGCAGCGCGCCGCTGACGGCAGGTGCCGAGCAGATGCGCTCAGCATGAGCGTCAGCCGTAGCTGACCGACCTTCGGAACGTTCGCCACTGAGGTGGCTGAGAAGGCCCTCTTGGCCACCTGTCGGACCGCTTCCACACTGTCCGGAAGATCACGAAAGAGGGGGCGCGATGGCTGCGAAAAAGAGACGCCGCAGTAAGGTCACACGACGCCGCGAAGCCAAGCAGCGCATCGGTTTCGCGGCGGTCGTCGTGGCGGCGGTCCTGTTCGTGCTGTGGCAGTCACCCTGGCTCCTGATCATCATCTTGTGCGCTACCGCGCTCGCCGGCCTGGGATGGGTGCTGTGGAAGGCGCACCGGCGGGAGCGGACGGGGGACCGCGTCTGGCGCGAGCAGAACCGGCGCATGGAACTCGAACGCTCCATGGTCTCCATCGACGCCATGAGCTGGCAGGACTTCGAGCATTACGTTGCCGAACTGTGCCGCCGCGACGGGTGCACCAACGTCGCCGTCACGGGAGGCTCGGGCGATCTCGGAGCGGACGTCGTTGGCACACTTCCCGATGGCCGGCACCTGGTGGCCCAGGTCAAGCACTACGTACCCCACCGGTACGTCCCCAGCGGGGACATGCAGAAGTTCGTCGGCACCGCGAAACTCGAACACAGAGCGGATGTGGCGCTGTTCGTCGCCACCTGCCCGTTCGGGAAAGCCGCCCGAGATCTCGCTGTGCGGCACGACATCATCGCCGTCAACCGCGACCTGTTCGGCGCCTGGAACAGCGGCGCACCCCTGGAATCCCTACTCCCACTCAACGGAGCCGGTGACGGACCGCGCCGCAAGCCGAACACCACCCGCAAGCCGGAGGCGGACACCGCATAACACTGCCCGGGTGGCGGTGCATACCTGGCTACCCCGCCACCCGGGCACCTCACTCCTGCGTGAACGTGCCTACGGGGTCAGGCGGTTCGGGCCGCGGAACAAGAACGTGACCTCACGGATCGAGTCCAGCCCGAGCATCACCATCAGCACCCGGCCCAGCCCCATACCCACACCGCCATGCGGCGGGCAGCCGTAGCGGAAGGCGTTCAGATAGTCCTGCAGCGGCTCGGTGCTCATGCCCTTCTCGGCGGCCTGCTTGACCAGCACGTCGTAGCGGTGCTCGCGCTGCGCGCCGGTGGTGATCTCCAGGCCCTTCCACAGAAGGTCGAAGCTCAGCGTCAGGTCCGGCCGGTCCGCGGGGCGCATGTGGTAAAAGGGCCGGATGCTCGTCGGGTAGTGCGTGATGAACACGAAGTCGTGGCCCGTCTGCTCCTTGACGTGCGCCGTGACGCCACGCTCGCCCTCAGGGTCCAGGTCCTCCTTCACCCCCTCCGTGTCCCAGACCTTGCCCCGCAGGATCTCCTGGGCCGCGGTCATGGTGATGCGCGGGAACGGCACCCGAGGTACGGCCACCTCGACCCCGAACGCCTCGCGGATCGCTTCACCGTGCTGTTCGGCGACTTTGGCCAGGCCATGCGCGAGCATGCGTTCCTCGAAGCCCATGACGTCCTCGACGTCCGTGATCCACGCCAGCCCCACGTCCACGCCGGTGAACTCCGTCGCGTGCCGGGACGTGAACGACGGCTCCGCGCGGAACACAGGGCCGATCTCGAAGACCTTGTCGATGCCGGCGGCGATCGCCATCTGCTTGAAGAACTGCGGCGATTGCGCCAGGTAGGCGGAGCGGCCGAAGTAGCCGAGCTCGAATACCTCGGCGCCGGACTCCGAGGCGGTGCCCATGAGCTTGGGGGTGTGCATCTCTGTGCAGCGCTGGCTGTAGGCGTACTCGCGCATGCCCTGCTCGAAGGTGGTCTGCGTCGCGAACAGCAGCTGTGTCTGGCGGCGGATCCGTACGTCGAGGAACCGCCAGTCCAGACGGTGCTCGCTGCCGGTCTGCTCGTCGATCGGGAGCGGCGTCTCAGCCCGGTTCAGCACCTCAACGCTTTCGGGGATGAGCTCCAGGCCACCGAGCTTCACGATCGCGTTGTCGACCACGCGCCCGGTGATGCGGACTGCGGACTCGGTGGTCAGCCTTTCCAGGGCGGCCTCGGTTTCGTCGTCCTCACCGCCACGGCGATGGGTGACCTGCACCATGCCGGTGTGGTCGCGTACGACCACGAACTGCATCTTGGCCTGCAGCCGGAGCGTGTTCACCCAGCCGGAGACAGAAACGGTCTCACCTACGTGTTGCCGCAGCTCAGAGACCAATACACGGCTAGTCGTGTGGATCATCGCAGCCCTCCAAGGGGCGTCGTCATGATCCCTTGGGAGCGTGGGCGAGAAGGGTACTCGTGGTGCCACCACGCCTTTGCCACCGCCAGACAGCGGCGGCCTCATTCATGCCGGATGACGGGGGCCAGCCGGCGGGGCATTAGGCCACAGGGGCCGCTCCTCCCCGCGCTCAGGAGGGTCTTCACCAAAGGGCGCGAGACCGCCTTCACAGCTACCGGCAGCTCTCTCTGCTCGCGTGATCCCTCGGCTACTCGTTTCCTTCGACGCGTTGCAATCCAGGATAGGAGGGCGTCAAATGCGGCTGCAACAAGTGATCAGACGGGTGCTGCTCTGCCAGAGTGACCAAGGCGATGACGTCGTATCCGTCCTGGTAGCGGGCGTGGATCCGGTGCCTACAAAGAGCCCTACCCGGGTGGGGCTGCGGCAGTAAGTTGTGCCGATGATCGAATCCCTGCCGCCCGGCGGCGCTGTGCACGATGTGGACGAATCGGAGGCCCGCTGGGCGGACGCCTGGCGTCCGGAACGAGTCGCGGAGCGGTTGGACGGGGTCGGTGCGCCCTGCGTCGCGACCGGGTGCGCGCTGGAGCTGTTCCGTGGGAAACAGCCGCGGCTACACGGCGATCTGGAGATCGCGGTGCCCGCGGCGGGGTTCCCGGATTCGGCACAGCTTCCCCGAGTGCGTGTTTATGGAGGAGTGAGGTTTTACTGTTCGGCGATCATCGACATCGGGCCCCGGGGGTTCACCGATCATGAGCTGGCGGAAGATATCAACGGAGGCGATCCATCAGGGGCCCTTCCGCCCGCCGAGACGATGGACGGGCGGATGAGTCGGCTGCTGGCGCGACACGGTCAGATACCGTGTCCACGGAGCAGGAAACCAACGGCACGACCCGCTCTTTTAGCGCCAGGAGTGTCCAGCCAATGTCGAGGCAGTTACGCGCCGACCAGACCCGCACTGCGATTGTCATAGCCGCAGCTGATCTGTTCGACCGTCGCGGTTACGAATCCACCAGGCTCAGTGACATCGTCGATCACGCCCAGGTAACCAAGGGCGCTTTGTATTTCCATTTCGCCTCGAAAGAGGACCTCGCCTTAGCCATCATGGAGATTCAGTCCAGAGCGTTCCGCCAGGTTGCGAGGGAAGTGGACGACGCGGGGTACTCCTCGCTGGAGGTGCTGATACGCACGACTTTCGGCCTCACGCGCCTCGCCGTGGAGAGCCCGGTTCTCCGGGCCGGCCTGCGCCTCGCCACCGGGGGCGTGGTGATACGCCCGCCACTGCGGGACCCCTTCACCGAGTTGCTCGACATCGCCACCCGCACACTCCACGGCGCCGCCGCGCAAGCCGACATCCTCACGGACGCCGACATCGACGCCGCGGCCCACTCTCTCGTGAGGTTCTTCGTCGGCACCGTATTCGTCGGTCGCTCCCTCGACCCCGTCGCGCAGGAGCCCCGCAGGGTTGCCGAGATGTGGCACCTCATGATCCGCGGCTTGGTCCCGGTGCCCCGCCGCGCCCGCTTCCTCGCCCTCACCAACCGGCTGGAACGGGATGGGCGCGAGGTCACGGTCGACTCCGCTCCATCAGCGGTGTACGCGCGGGCCGGGACAGGCGCAATCACGTCGTCGACGCTGCCCCCCTGGCCGGTGACCACCCCGACTTCAGGGACGGGACGTTCAATGGCCCCATTGCCAGCGAGAAGGATGACCCCCCGGAACGGCGTCGGCTGAAAGCTGAGCTCGCCGAGCAGGCACCACCGGGGCGCGAGGTACCGCTGCAGGTCCAAGTCACCTGCGGTGGCGGCAAGGCAGGTGCACTCCTCCGGGAGTTCGAGATACCGGCCGAGGGGGCTCGGCTGTTGATCACGGTGCACGCGCCGGGGCTTCTGGCGCTGGGTGACTTGCAGCAGGAAGTGCGGGTCGAGGAAGGGCGGGACTCTGATGTGCTCCGCTTTGGCCTACGTACCGTCCGGCCTGGGTTGCATTCGGTCACGGTGCGTGCGTTCAGAGGGGGGTCATTTCTCGGGGAGTTGCGGCTGCAGATCTCGGTCGAGGCGGACGTACCCACCCGTGATGGAGCGCCGCGCACGGCACCGCTGGACTCACTCGCCTTCGACCCGGGCGAGGTGACGCTACAGGTACTCAAAGCCGCCGACGGTTACAGTTTCCAGTTGTTCAGCGAGACCAGCTATGCCCCGGCGTTCCAGCTGAAGGCCGGCGACCCCCGGCAGGCCACGGAGAACATCTACCGGGAACTGCGCAGGATCGCAGCGGTGGCCGGCGTCGGCGCGGATGCCCAACAGGTACGCAGACGTCTGAAAAACCTGGGAGTAGCCCTTTGGCGAGCTGCTGTACCCGACGCGGTGCGGGGGCAGTTCTGGCGGGAAGTCCACAAGGTTCGCGCTTTCACCGTGCTTGGTGAGCACGACGTAGTGCCGTGGGAGTTGTTGTACCCGCTCGACGGAACACAGCAGGGCGACGGCTTCCTCGCCGAATGGCTTCCCGTGGTACGTCGTGTCCACGGTCAGGAGCGGGTTCGGCAACTCCTCCTGTCCCAAGCCACTTTCGTCGTACCACCCGGATCGCCACCCGAGGCGGAGCGCGAGGTCACCGCTCTGCGTGCCCGGTTCGGTCCCGCGATGGGCGACGGCGGCATCCTGACCCGGGGCGCGGAGGTCCAGAGCCGCCTCGATGAGGGGCTGGCCGGACTGTTGCACTTCGCGTGCCACAACGCGTTCACCGAGGCCGGTTCCCAGGTCAGCATGGCTGACGGCCCCTTCGACCCACTGGACCTCGCCACCGCACAGGGATCCCGTGCCTTGAGCGCCACGTGCCCACTGGTGTTCTTCAACGCCTGCCGCAGCGCTGGCCAGATCGATTGGTACAGCGCCTCCCTGGGCTGGGCACCGCAGTTCCTCGAAGCGGGCGCCGGGGCGTTCATCGGCACCTTGTGGCCCGTGCGTTCGGACTCTGCACTGGCCTATGCGGACGCCTTCTACACCCACCTGGTCACCAGCGGACTCCCATTGGGGGAAGCGTCGATGAAGGCCCGCCAGGCCATCCGGAACCATGATGGCGACCCCACGTGGCTCGCCTACGCCGTGTACGGGAGTCCCGCCGCTCGCGCCACCCTGGTGTGACCACGGCCCCTGACGTGGTGGCGCGGAGTGAGCGGGTTCGCAGGAAGACCTGCAGCGGCGGCAGAAACGGAAGATCGCCTGCGAGTGAAACCGAGCACCGACCACTCTGGAGCCGGAGAGGCGAGCATCGCGGGGTAGCCCTGTGCACAGCCCCGGACTACGAGCTCGTCCGCAGTTAACGCACCGAGCGCGAGTAGACAGGTGTGGTTTGCGTAGCGATTGGTCGGAGCGCCGCGTAGCGAAGTGCTTCCCGAACTAGCATCGTGGCTCGGCAAGTTCAGGTGGGTCGCTGTTCACCCATGGCGCCTGGTGTGGCTTGGATGGTTGGGCACGTCCAAGCGAACTGATCGACGCGAAGGCAGATCGGGTCAGAGTAAAGCGTGTTCGGGGGAGGTGGCCCATGTCGGCGATACGTCGACGGTGGTGGCGGGTGGGAAGGATCTCGGCCCAACACGACGCCACTGGCATCGGCGAGGCTATCCGCACGCCAGTTCCGTCCGGGAGCACGCATCTCGTCGCGGTCGTCAGCGCGCAAGGCAAAACCGGAAAGACCACGACGGTTGCCGGCCTTGGCGCCGTGCTTGCTTCCGAGCGGGACGACCAGATCATCGCGGTGGATGCCAATGACGGCATGCTGGGCCGTCTTGCCCCCGCCCTCAACAACGCGGTGACTCTGCGGGACTTGGCCGCTCGCCTCGCCGAAGGCGGCTTTGACATAAGGGAGTTCACCTCCCGTGCGCCCTCCGGCCTGGAGATTCTTGCGGGCGCCGCGGTCGCCACCGCACCGAGCGAGCCGCTCGACGGGGTGTCCTACAGTGCCCTCCTCACTGCCCTCAGCTCGTATGGCGTCGTCCTCACCGACTGCGCTACTGGAGCGGATGGGCTCACTACCTTTGTCGCGCTGACCGGGGCTGACCAGCAGATCTTCGTCAGTAGCCTGTCCGAGTCCAGTCTGGCCGCCACCGCTCACGCACTGGCCACGTATCGCTACCTTGCCGATCACACTCACCTGGTCCTGACCGGTGTGCGCGACCGCGACACCATGGCCGATGCCCGCGAAGCTGCCGAGTATCTGGGCGGATACTGCCGCAGCGTTGTCGTCGTGCCGTTCGACGAACGGCTCGCGGACGGTGGCCGCGTGGATCTGGAGGGCATGCAGGACGCAACCCGGGACGCGTACCGCGAACTGGCGGCGGTCGTCGCAGAAGGATTCTCACAGACAAAGCGCCAGCCTCCCGGTGAGCCGGGCACGGACTTCGACACCCTCCCCAAGGGACCGAAGTCGGGGCCCGCCCCGTATCCAACGGTGGGCCCGCCCCAGTGGCCTGGCAGTGCCGGTGGCCTTCTCGGCGCCGGGGCCGCTGCGCGCGGCCAGGTCGGTGCCGGTCAGGGCCCGCGGGCCGCGCTGCCCGGCGCGGGCGGTGGACGTCCCGGTGCTCCGGGTGGTGCGTATGGGCCGCAGGGTCCGTCGGCGCCGCAGGGCTTCGGTGACGGTCGCCAGGACACCTTCGGTGGCGGGAACCCGCAGCAGATCGGCGCGGTTCCGTCGCCGCATAAGAACGAGGAGGTCGAGCCGCCGCGCGGTGGTGGCCGGCGCCGCGGGCGCCAGCCGCAGCTTCCGCCGCGTGGTGGTGCGCGTTTCGAGCAGGCGGATGGCAACCAGCGCCCCAGCTGGAGCGACGAGAACGCGCAGCCCCCGCTGGGCCGCGGCAACCTCGACGCCCAGCTCGGCCACGACGAGCGGGACGCGGAGCAGACCTCCCGGATGCCGCGCGTCGACGACCGTCAGGGCCCCGGCTCCACGCCGGAGATGCCGGTGGCTCCCCGGCCCGACGCGCAGCAGGGTCCCGCAGCCACCTCGGAGTTCCCCCGCCCGGACCTCAACGCTCCGCGTCAGGGTGCGAACACCTCCCAGAACAGCGGGCAGTTCCCCCCTCCGGGTGCCCACAGGCCGCAGGACACTGGGCAGTTCCCGCAGTTCCGGCGTCTGGGCTTCGACGCTCCGCTTCCTGACGCGAACACCCCGCAGAACGGTGGCCAGTTCTTCGGTCCGACCAGCCAATCCGACACGGGCCAGTTCGCCGCTCCGCAGGTGTACGACGGCAGCTCCCCCGGTCAGTTCGCGACGCCGGGGTACGACAACGGTTCCACCGGGCAGCACAATCTGCCGGGCCGTCAGAATCCGGCAGAACCGTCGACTCCGTCGACCAACGGGCAATTCGAGCGCCCGCAGGCGAACGGGCCCCCCAACGGTGCCGACTTCGGCGCCCTGCAGCGTCCCACCCGCCAGCAGCCCGAAGCGCTGCCGCCTGCCACGGGTCCCGGTGACGGCAGGACGCCGCTGTACGACGCACTGGAGACCAACTGGTTCCACGGCCAGCAGGCGGAACAGCAGCAGGGCAACGGCTCCGCTCCCGCCCCGCAGCCGCAGGCACCGGCAACCCCCCAGCGTCCCACGGACGGTGCCTGGCGCAGCTCGCCGAACGACGACCTCGTTCGGCAGGCAGAGCGCGTACGACAGCCGGCTGCGGGCGACGTCACCACCTCCGGCCTGCCGCGCCGGGTGCCCAGGGCGAACCTCATACCGGGCACGGCTCAACAGCAACAGCACCAAACCGGTCCGCAGGTCTCCCGTGCGCCTGACGACGTACGCGGCCGACTGACCAATCTCCGTCGGGGCATCGCACAGGGGCGTAGTGCAGCAACTGACATGAACGACCAGGGTTTCCCTGCTCTGGCTGAGGCTCGCCAGAACACGGAAGATGGGGGTCTCGACAGCGCCGGATCGGGTTCAGAGCGTCCCGGGAATGAGTTTGGGCCTACTACGCGCGGAGCTCCGTCCTTCTCACCTCGGTCCTACGGCGATCAGCAGCCGATGTCCCCCGCGATGACCCAGCCAATGGCTCCGATCCGCCCGCAGGGCCCGTCCCCGTCACCGATGCGTGGTTTCTTGATCGATGAGGATGACGACGAGTCGGCACCTATCGCCCCCGCGGCAGGAGACGATGGGCTCTCCGAACCGCACCACCTGATCGCTGAACTGGCGGAGCAAGCCGCCCCGGACCGAGAGGTCCCGCTTCACGTACAGATCACCCGAGAGCCCGGCCAAGGGCAAGGCAGTGTCCTCATACGCTCGTTCCACGTGCCCAAGGAGGGTGCGCAGCTGACGATAACCGTCACCGCGCAGGGCCTGCGCGCACTGGGGGACCTCACGCAGGAACTCATGGTGTACCCGGGCCGGGACTCCGATGTCCTGTACTTCGGCCTGCGCACGATGACATCGGGCCTTCACCACGTGACGGTCCGCGCCTTCCACAAGGGCACGTATCTAGGAGCGGTGCACCTCCAGATCTCAGTCACCGAGGGTGGGGTGACCAGGGACGGGCCCCAACGGCGCGCGGTATTGCCGGGCATCGCCTTCGAACCGGGAGAGGCCACGCTGCAGGTACACCGCGCCGAGGACGGCTCGTTCAGTTTTCAGCTGCTGAGCGAGACCTGTTATCCGCCTGAGCTGTTCCGTTACCGCGGTGGCGACCCCGCCGAGGCGACCGAGCAGATCTACGATCAGCTGCGCGAGGCGGCCAGCCGGGCCGGACGTGCTTCGTCTGCCGACGCGGCCGGGCTGCGAAAGCGTCTGAAGAACGAGGGCGTGCAGTTGTGGTCGTCGGCCGTTCCGGAGGCCGTACAGCGCCAGTTCTGGGAACAGGCCGACCGCATCACTTCTTTCACGGTGCTGGGTGAACACGACTTCGTGCCCTGGGAGTTGCTCTACCCGCTCGACGCGGATCACGACAACGGCTTCCTCGCCGAGTGGCTGCCCGTCGTGCGCCGCGTCTTCCGTCAGGACCGCGTCCACCGGATCAACCTTCCGGGCGCGGCTTTCGTCATGCCGCCGGGTTCACCGGAGGAGGCGCAACTTGAGATAAACGAACTGCGCGATCTGCTCGGGCCGGAAGTGGCGAACGTCGGAGATTTCACCGAACGCGAGGCACTCACCAGCCTGATCGAGGGCGGTCACGCCGGCCTGTTGCATTTCGCCTGCCACAACGGCTTCTCCCGCTCCGGGTCCCGGGTTCACATGGCTGACGGCCACTTCACACCCCGCGACCTTGCGACCGCCGCGCAAACCCACAGCCTGCGTGCCCAGCAACCACTCGTGTTCTTCAACGCCTGTCGCAGCGCAGGTGAGATTCCCTGGTTCAGCGACACCCTCGGCTGGGCCCAGACATTCCTGAAGGCCGGGGCCGGCGCGTTCATCGGCACGCTCTGGCCGGTCCGGTCCGACTCTGCCATGCGGTTCGCGAAGACCTTCTACGGACAACTCCTCGACGCCGGACAGCCCTTGGGACAGGCTTCACTCGCGGCCCGCCAGGCCATCAGGGACCTCGACGGCGACCCGACCTGGCTCGCGTACGCGGTATACGGGAGCCCCGCGGCCACGGCAACGACCCGAAGGGTTTCCTGATCAACGAGCGCTACCGCCAGGCGAGTGGGCCGACGTCCGCACAGCCGATGTTCTCCGCCCGGCGCGATCCGCGCCCATTGCCCCAACACCTCGCGTCAGGACAACCCAGCTATCCGCGAAGGAGTAACTTCTCATGACAGATAAGGTCTTCGTCATCCACGGTGTCGCCAACCGTGACCGCGACGACTTCACTGCCGCCGTCGCGGCCCTCCAAGCCGCCACGGGAACGTCCATGGTGCCGGTGTACTGGGGCGACCTCGGAGCCGAGGACCGCTTCATCACCGCGGCCCTTCCCACCCGGGACGCGGCATACGCGCCCGCGATCGGACCCGACGGCGTGCTGCGCGACGAAGCCCCCGATGCCCTTCCGCCCTATTTTTTCCCCGACGAGTCGCGCACGGCCGACCAGTTGGAGATCATCGACGCCGTACTGCGTGAGGAACTGGATACCGACTCCGGCCCCCTGCGTGACAGCCCGGGCTCGGGTGGCCCCACTCCGGACGACATCATGGACTGCCTTGCTGCCGAGTGGCAGGACACCCGTTGGCTCAGCCGCGTCGACGACCCGGCCCTGCTCACCGAGACCGGCCGCGCCCTGGCTCAGGTGCTCCTGGACATGGACATTCAGGACTACGACGGGCACGGATACGACGGTCTGCGCAGCGAGCCTGGCTCTCCGGGACGCCTGCGCCACTTGGTGCGGCGACGGCTCCGCGACCTCGACCGGGTCGCGGGCGCGGCGATCGGCGCCGTCGCAGGCCGTATCAACGACGCCGTCCGCACGCGCTTCGGACCCGGCACCACGCGTTTCCTGGGCGACGTGCTGGTCTACCAACGTCACCGCGATGCGATTCACGCCCGTGTCAGGGCCCAGGTGGATGAGGTCGACCCGAGGCTGGGGCGCAGTCCGGAGCACCCCGTGCGGGTGGTCGCCCACAGCCTTGGGGGCGTCATCGCGGTGGACATGGCCACCGCACAGGATCCCCTGTGGACCGACCAGCTGGTCACCTTCGGGTCCCAAGCGGCGTTCTTCCATATCTGTGACCCACGCGGTGGGCAACTCCTGCCCTACTCCGGCTATGCGCCGGTCCAACTGCCCACCTCACTCAGCCATTGGACCAATCTCTGGGAGCCGTTGGACATGCTGGCGTTCGCGGCCTCCCAGGTGTTCCGGCTCAGCGACGGCAGTAGCCCAGTCGACCGACCTGTGCCGCACTCCGCCAGTACCGGTCTGTGGACTCACTCCGTCTACTGGGACCTGCCCGATGTCGCCGCGACCATTGCCGAGGTCATGAAAGGTGTCTCGGCGACCGCTCCCTGACGCCGACATGCAGAAAGGCGAAGCATGACCGAGGACAAGGATGCGGCGGCTGGAGGCGCGCGACCCGCGGGCCCGTTCTTGCGGGAGTACGTGCCGACAGGCATGTATCGGCATGCGGCCACTGGCCGGGCATTCGTGCTCTTCTACCCGACCGGCGGCTACAGCGTGGTCACTGTCTCGGGGACCCGGCACGTCGGCAAACGGACGGTGCTGGCCCGGCCGTACAAAGTCTGTGAGATCGCGCTCGGTACCTTCGTGACAACGATCCGGATGGAGCTGCCGGCCGCTGGCGCCACTGCCTTCTTCAAGGCCGAGGTGGACATCAAGTGGACGGTCACCGACCCCTATCTGGTCGCCGTCGAGGTTGTCACAGATGTCGGCGAGCGGCTCACCGCGCCGGTACTGGAGCGGCTGCGCGAGGTCACCTCGGCCTACGGCGTGGCCGAGGCCGAGCAGGCCAACCGAGCCATTTTACGTGAGTACGCCAATGGTCGCTGGTATGACCTGGGCGCCGAACTCGGCCTGCGCGTGCGGCTGTCCGTCCGGCTGGAGGCGGACAGCCACACGGACGAAGACAGGGACATGCAGCGGACCAACCTGGCCCAGGCCGAGCTATTGATCGGCGGGCGTCAGGATGCGCTCCGACTCATGCGGCAGCTTCAACGATTCGAGCGGCACAGCTCCATGCTGGCCGCCGAAAATGCCCATCAGGATACGGCAGTTCAGGACCCGGTGTCCCTCGCCGAGATCGAGTTGTGCGGAGAACTGATCATCGCGGCGTCGGCTGCCCGGGAGGACCGGCTCAGCCTGGAGGCCATCGACGAGGTACTCGGAGTGGCGGGCCGGCGGGCCGCCTCCCGTGCAGACCCGCGTGACATGGCCAGCGGTCCGCCGTCGCTTCCGCCAGTGGCAGTCCGCCGTACAGACGGCGGCTCGATGGAGCCGCGGTCGCTGGTCGCGGAGCTGGCCGACCAGACCTCGCCCGGGCGCGTGGTACCCCTGCATGTGCAGATCGTCCGAGGCAATGGAAGGGGAGGGTCACTGCGTCCTTTCGCTCTCCCGCCTGAAGGGGCCCGGGTGTTGGTCACGATTCACGCTCCTGGTCTAGTGGCCGTCGACGACCTGCAGCAGGAGTTGCACGTCAGACCCGGTCAGGAGTCGGACGTACTGCGGTTCCGGTTGAAGGCTCCGACACCGGGACTGCACCAGGTGACCGTGCGGGCATTCCGGGGCGGCACCTTCCTCGGCGAAGTGAACTGCCAGATATCGGTGGCCCACGGCAGCGTCACGGTGGACGGTTCTCAGCGTCACGCACCGCTGCCATCCATGGCGTTTGATCCCGGAGAAGTCACGCTCCAGGTACTCAAGGACGAAGCGGCCGGCACCTTCAGCTTCCAGCTGATCGGTGAGACGTTCCACGCACCTGAGGTCTTTCACTTCCGCGCCGGTGACCCTCGCCAGGCCACCGAGCGGATCTACGCCGAGTTGAGGAACGCCGCGAAGGCCGCCACGACCGGCGGGGGCGACAGGGACGCGCAGCGTCTGCGGGACCGCCTGCGCAATCACGGCGTACAACTGTGGACCGCCGCGGTTCCGCAAGCCGTCCAGAGCCAGTTCTGGGACGAAGTCGACCAGGTGACGGCCTTCACGGTGCTGGGGGAGCACGACATCGTCCCTTGGGAGCTGCTGTATCCCTTGAACGAAGGGCAAGAAGACAGAGGATTCCTGGCCGAGTGGCTCCCCGTAGTGCGCCGTGTGTTCGGGCAGGACCGCGTCCGCGAGATCGCCCTGCCGGGCGTGGCGTTCGTTGTTCCGCCGGGCTCCCCTGCCGACGCAGGGGAAGAAGTCAGGTCCCTGCGTGCCCTGTTGGGCGCGAAGGTGACCGATAACGGCGTACTGACCGAGCGGGCGGCGCTGACCGCTTTGATCGAAGGCGGGCATGCGGGCCTGCTCCACTTCGCCTGCCACAACGCGTTCACGGGGACTGGCTCGTGCGTGACCATGGCCGATGGTCCCTTCGACCCCATCGATCTGGCGTCGGCGGCACAGTTGCGTGCCCTGCGCTCCGAGCGTCCTCTCGTGTTCTTCAACGCCTGCCGGAGCGCTGGCGAGATCGACTGGTTCGGCGAGAGCCTGGGGTGGGCACCGCAGTTCCTCAACGCGGGTGCGGGCGCGTTCGTCGGCACCCTCTGGCCGGTGCGGTCGCAATCCGCTCTGCAGTTCGCCGAAGCCTTCTACGACCAGTTGATCGCCCGTCGGCAACCGCTTGGCCAGGCTTCCCTTGCGGCACGGCAGACCATCCGCGATCTGTACGGCGGCGATCCGACGTGGCTGGCTTATGTCGTGTACGGCAGCCCCGCAGCAATGGCCCAGACGACCGCATAGAAAGAAAAGAAGCAGCACGTGACGAAGACGGCCAGTTGGAGCCGTTAGCGCCGATCAACGGGTTCGACGTATTAAGACAAGCTTTGGCCCCGCGCATTCGAAGGTCCGTATCGCCAAATCAGAGTAGTTCAGAGAAGTCGGGCACGGCCGCGTGCGGATAGTCCACGGTGACGCCGTCGGGCCGCTGCGCTTGATCAACCCTCAGTTCGACGCTGTTTCGGGGACCACCGGCGTAGAGGAGTCGGCTTCCCGTCCGGTGCCATCTGCCGTCGCTTTCCATGCCCAGGGCTCTACTGGCCGGAGGTGACTGTCCATCTGCCGGTCAGCGGCAGGCAAGCTACGAGCCGTTGGCTGCCCAGGAGGGGGAGGTGTGAGAGACCACGCGGGTTCCCGTGTCATCGCCGAACTCGGCTTATCTATCAATAGGTTCACGGTCGGTGGGAGGTTCGTCCGCCGTTGGAAAGAGGTCGCGGGTGTGGAAGCTGTAGCGCGCCAACTCGGTGCACCAGCGGCGGTAATGTCCGACAGCCAACGGGATGGGCTGCACGGCCTCCAGGTCTCGTAGGACGCCGGGCAGCACACGTGTCAGGCGCTCGTAGGGCGACTGGCGACGGTCAGAGGCGTGGTGTGGTCGAGGCGGTGAACGGTGAAGTCCAGGACGGCGATGGCGTCCGTGACGGCGCCCGGAGTCGTCATGCCGGTGTACACCGCGACGGTCCTCGGCAGGAGGTCGAGTGAGGGCAGGTGGAAGTGGTCCAGGTGTTCGTGGCTGAGGATCACCGCGTCCGGCGCCGGCATCGCCGTCACGTCGATGCTGCGGGGCGGCCAGATGGAGAAGCCCAGGTTCCCAGCGCCGAAGCCTTCGGCGAGGATCGGGTCGAGCAGTACCGTGGACAGGCCGTCGGTGATGTGCCACGTCTGGTGGCCCAGGAACGTCAGTTCCAGCCCAGTGGGAGCGGCCATGATGCGTCTCCTCGTGCGTGGTCGTGGATGGTGCGGGCCGTGAAGCGGCCGGGGACGATTACGGCGTCCCCGGCCGCCTTCACCAGCGGGCGCGGGTCACCGGTGGTAGGTGGTCGGCGCGTGGCTGGTGGCGCCGGTCGCGGCGAACGCCTGCACTCGGCGCTGGAGCGTCCGTACCGACTCCGCGTTCACCACCACCGGCGGCGGCGCGGCCTTCTTCGGCTCTTTCATCGCATACCTCCTCTCCCGTCTCCAGGCCCCGCCCCGTGAGCGGGGGTCTGCGGGAAGTGCAGCTCAACTGTTCGAGCGGGAACAGGAGTTGGGTGTAGTGCCGCCGTACGCGCAGTACGCTTCCGGTCACGCAGGATGATGGGATGGTCCCGTGGACGACCTGATCCGCCACCCGCTCGCCCATGCCCGGATCGAGCGCGGATGGTCCCAGCCCGAACTCGCCCGCCGGATACAGCGGGCCGCCCTCCGGCGCAGACTGCGCTCCGGCACGGACCGGGCACGGATCTGGGCCTGGGAGAACTTCCGGGCCACCCCTGACGACCACTCCCAGATGCTCCTCGCCGACGTGTTCGAGATCGACCAGAGCCTCGTTGCCGCACTCGGCTGGCCGCACTGGCTGCCGGGCCGCGACAACTCCATACCGATCGGGCCCCACAGCACCGTTCCCGCCCTTCGAGAGGCCCTGCGAGCATCCATGGACCGCCGCACGTTCGTCGCCTACACCTCCGCCGCCCTGGTCGGCCTCGCTCATCAGTGGGCCGCCACCGAACCCCGGGCCCTGGCCGCCGCCCTGGACGGCAAAGCGGTCGACGCTGAACTCGTCGATCTGCTGGAAGCCACCGGGGACAAGCTCACCGGCCTCGTCACGGAACAGCGCCAGCACACGCGTACGCTCCTGGACGCCCACCTGACGACCGTCACCGACCTCATCGACGGGCACAACTACACCGAACCCGTCGGCCGACGCCTGCACGTCCTGGCGGCACGGATGTCCACGACGGTCGGATGGCACCGCTTCGACCAGGGAAAACACGCTGCGGCCGGCCGCTTCTGGCACGGCGCCCTGCACAGCGCCCACGCCTCCGGCGACCGCGACCTCGGCGCCGGCGTCATGTCGGACCTTGCCTACCAGGCCACCTGGCTCAAGGACCCGAAGACCGCGGCGGAGATCCTCGAAAACGCCGTCGCGCGCACCCGCCACCCCACCGCCCGCTCCCTGCTGTACCTGCGTCTCGCACGCGCCCAGGCCGCACTCGGCGAGGCACACGCCTGCCACCGCTCCCTGGCCACTGCCGAACAGGAGTTTGCACGGTCGGCGGGCGAAGCACCGGCGTGGTGCGCGTGGATGTCCCCGGCCGACCTTTTGGTGGACTCCGGCCAGTGCCTGCGCGACCTCGGTCAGCCCGAGCGCGGCCACCAGCTCATCGGCGAAGGGGTGAAGCTACTGCCGGGCGCACGGAGGAAGACGGCCGTGGTGTTCCTGAGCTACGAGGCCGACACCCTCCTGGAGGCCGGCGAGGTCGATTACGCCGCCGCCACGGCCCAGGAGTCTCTCCGGCTGGCGACACAGATCGGCGCCCCGCGCTGCGTCGCCCTCGTCCACGACATGCTGCCCGCCTTCCAGAAGTACCGCGGAGCCGAACGAGTCGACGAATTCCTCGAACTCGCACGGCCCTGATGGCATGGGAGCAGTCAGCCGTACCGAGGCCAGCGGTAGTTTGGGAAGCGATATCGCGCTCGCCGGTCAGGGATTCAGCCCGAAGAAGTCTGCGTCGCACTCATGGATGTGAGCGGCCATCACGGGATCATCCTTGATGCGTTGCTCCACAGGATGAGCCGTCCGAGGGTCCAGTTCACCGTCTCGGGCGCCGGCAGCTCCAGCCCGTAGACCAGCTGTGCGATCTCGCGCTTGCCGCCCGCCTCCGTCGTGTACTTGAGGATCGACAGGAAGCGATCGGGCTGCATCACGCAGAGAACCCGTGTGAGGAGAGCTTCCTTGAAACCGGTCATGGCGAACGGCTTCGCACCCGTCAGCAGGTGCTGGAGCCGGTCCGCGAGCGGTATCTCGGCGGGTCCGTACAGGAGGTACTCGATGGTCTGGCGGGTCGACTCGCCGGCCGCCGCGTCACCTACGGCGTTCCAGGCGGAGTTGAAGGTGGCCTGGTTGCCGGGATGGGCTCCGATGTCGGAGTTGGCGAAGTCCTTGAGGGCCCTGGGGTCGCATGTCCCCAGCCCGTCCGGGGAGAAGATCTTCTGGTACTTCGCCCAGTAGGTCGCGACCTCGGGTTCGAAGTCGGGCCTGGTGGCGAGGAACTGTGCCTTGAGCCGGGTGGCGCGCTCCAGCCGCTAGCCTTCGACTTCCTCGGGTTTCGGGAAGCGGGTCTTGAGGTCGTCGAAGGAATGGGGCAGCCGCTTCTGGGGCGAAGCGGGCTCCCCGTGTTCCCATTCGTAGCCGCACCGGTGCCTCACCACCCGGCGTCCGTCGTCGAGGGAACGGACCGCCTCGATGTCGTCGTCTTTGCTGCACAGTGGGCACATGGCCAGACTCATGGCTCTCCCGTCCCAGGTGGCGTTCGTGCTCCGCCGTGAGCCGACACGCTCTTCACCCAAGGGGCGCATTCTTGCATCCGGCTGCGGAGGCTGGCTGCGGGTCTGTCTCTTGGCGTCAAGTGTGCGCAACGCCGAAGGGGCGGCAGATCGTTGGCCGTCCGCCCTCCGGGTGCCTGCGATGCGTGCACGAAGCCGGCGTGGACGTGGCCCGGCGCATGCTTGGTCATGACCTGATCCTCAGCCGTGTGCATACGTGGGACGGGCCTGTTGGTCCTGCCGTAGCCGGTGTCGTGGACGTATCTGGTGCGTAACCCCGGGTGCGTCTGCGGCCGGTCATCTGCCGTAGTCGGCATGGGACGGGGACGCCCTCTGCCCGAGTCATCTCCCCAGGTGGGCGCGGCACTCCCGCGGTTGGCGCTCAATGCCGCGTGGCCGGGCGGTCGGCTGTCTTTCCCGAATCCGGCTGTATCAGCGGGATCGGCGGCGGCTCCTTCCCCTGGCGGCCGACAAGCCGCCGCGTGAGCAGGACGGTGCGGGCCGATCCCGGGCCGTCCGCAAGTCTCGTCCTTGGGGGAATCAGTGACCAACGAACCAACTGTCCAGGATCTGCCGTTCCTGTCTCAGGCGAACGCCCTGGGGCAGGGGTTCGACGTCTACGGCGTCTATGGCGCCGAGAGCCTGCTGCGGCCGATCTTCGACCTGGACGACACGCCCACCAGCGTCTTCACGTTCCTGGGCAGGGACTACCAGATCCCGTCCATCGTCCGCGGTGTGCAGGACACCTCGTCCACCTACAACAGCGGCACCTTCACCTCGCGTGAGGGCTTCCAGAGCAAGGTGGCGGTGTTCGCCGGAGTGGAGGGCAAGTACGGCGAGTTCAGTGGGGAACTGAAGGCGGCGTTCGCCACCGACTACGCACGCAGCAGCGAGTACTACTACTCGTTCAAGAACTTCTACACCCGGCTCGGCCACCTCCAGCTCAACCCGGACACCACGTTCCTGACCGCGGACTTCAGCCAGGCGGTCGGCAAGCTGCCGGACACGGTGACGGCCCAGAACCTGCCCGTCTTCGCCGACTTCTTCGCCCAGTTCGGCGGCTACTACACCAGCCAGGTCTCGCTCGGCGCCTCACTGGAGTTCTACAACGGCGTCAGCAAGTCCACCACCGACACCGTCGCCCAGATCAGCGCGATGCTGGAGGTGCAGTACACCGGGCTGTTCAGCAGCGGCACCATCTCGGCGGGCATCCTGGCCAGCAAGGAGTGGAAGACCTACGCGGAGAACTCCACCCTGTCGATCGCGACGACGGGCGGCGACGCCATCGGCGCCGCGCACCTGCAGTCCGTCGACGCCCGCAATCCCAGTGCCAAGACGGTGGACGCGTTCAACGGCTGGCTGGAGACGATCAGTGACAACCCGGCGGTGTCGGAGTACAAGCTCAACGGCGTCTGGAACCTGTGCGGAGACAAGAAGGCGGTCGTGCAGCAGGCGTGGGTGCTGTTCGGCAGGGCCATGCACCCGCGGATCACCATCGAGGCGACCAGCCCGGCCGCTCAGGCCCCGACGATCACGCTCGGCTACCAGGTGAAGCCGTCCACGCCGCCGGACACGCTGTCCGGCTGGCAGATGGCGATCCTGGACCGGCGCGATGTGAGCACACCGTCGAAGGTGGTGTTCGACCGCTACTACACGTTCGACAGGAACTGGCCGGCATCGTTCCAGAAGGTCTACCAGACCATGGCCCGCGACATCCGCGAGTCGGGGCACGCCGACGAGAACCACATCCTGGTGGCGTGCGCCTTCGGCCTGAACTACAACTGCTCGCCGAACAGCGACTTCTACGGCCTGCTGCGCTCGGCTGGCGGCGGCGAGACGCTGCAGCGCTGGGTGCAGAACGCCACCCCGGGCAGCAGCAACGCCAACAACGCCTGCTACGCGCTGATCGGCGTGTTCGACGAAGGCGCCGACAGCGGGCTGGAGGCGTTCTCGTCCGGCTGGGACAAGACCGCCCGGCTCAACCTGGACGCCTATTTCTACCGGCTGGCCTACGACAAGCCGTACACGTTCGGTCCGGCGCCGCTGCCCACCGAGGCACTGCCCGCACAGACACCGGCCGGTGACGCACCGGCCGCCGGATCGGCCGGGTCCGCCGGGGCCTGAGGTGGCCCCGCCGCGCCGGCCGCGCCGGCGGCTGCTGGTGGTGGGGGAGTCCCAGCGGTACACCGGGTACGCGCGGCACGCGGCGGGACTGCTGGGCGAGTTGGCCGACCGGTGGGACATCCACCAGTTCGAGGTCCGCGACGCAGGACAGCGCATCCCACGGCCCTGGCAGGTGCATCGCAGCCAGGTGGAGGGCGACAGCTACGGACTGGCCCAGATCCCCGGGCTGGCCGACCGTCTGGCGCCGGACGCGCTGCTGTTCCTGCACGATGCCTTCCTCCCCGGCCTGCACGCCGAGTGGCTGGCCGGCCGAGGGGGCAGGCCGGCCGTGGCGGCGGTGCAGGTCGAGCGGTCGGCCGACGTCGTGGAGATCGCGCCCTGGTTGGACGGCCTGGATCTGGTAGTCGTCCCCCACGAGCCGGCCCGCGCCGCGCTGGCCGCGACGCGGGGGTCCGGTCCGGCCCTGCATGTGGTGCCGCACGGCCTGGCGACGGCTGGGTTCCCGACCGCCGGCCCGGTGCAGACCAGGGCCGGGGCCAGGGCCCGGCTGTGGCCCGGCCGTCCCGACCTCGCCTCGGCCTTCATCGTGCTCAACGCCAACCGCAACACCGGGCGCAAGCGGATCGACCGTACATTGGCCGGGTTCGCCGGGCTGGTCCGAGCCGGGCACGAACACGCCTGGCTGGTGCTGCACATGGGGCGGCGGGACTTCGGAATCGACGTGATCGCCACCGCACGACGGCTCGGAGTGGCCGACCGGGTGATCTGCACTTCGGCGGACGACAACCATCCGGACGTCGACGACGCCACACTGCGACGCCTGTACCGCGCCGCCGACGTCGGCGTGAACACTGCCGACGGGGAGAGCTGGGGCTTCGTCGCGTTCGAGCACGCCTGCGCCGGCGCCGCGCAGATCGTGCCCGGGCACGCCGGACAGCGGGCGATCTGGGGCGAGGCGGCCCTGATCCTTCCCACCGGCGAGGACGCCATGCCGGCCGCGCTCACCACGGCACTGCTCCGGCTGGCCACCGAGCCGGCCACGCTGCACGAGTACGGCCTCCGGGCCCGTGCCCGGGCGCTCGACCCTGCGCTCGCCTGGCCGACCGTGGCAGCCGCCTGGGACCGGCTGCTCCACGACGCGATCGTCCGGCGCCGTACTTCGGCGGACAACGGATGTGGTCACGCCGTGGCCGGTACCAGGAGAACCGCGTCAGGGACGGGAACGGCGATGCCTGAAGCCTGATCTCGGCTACCGGCCGTCAGCCAACGGGACGGTGAACAGCAAGACGGCGAGGCGCTATGCCGGACGAGACACGACGATCTCGTCCGGGGGCCATATGTCCGCCGCGCCCGCCAACACCACCACGGAGAAAGACTCAGCGGAAGGAACACTTCTCATGTCGACGACACACACTGCGCGAGCCCACCACGAGCGCTGGCTGGAAATCAGCGAGTACTGGACCACCGAGCGGATGGCCGCGGCCATACCGGAAGACGTGCCCACCATGACCGAGGAGACTCCCGCGCCGCCGTCCGCCCTGCCCGGCGCATTCAAAACGACCCTGGTGCAGAACCCGGCCACCAGCTCCTACTACCGGCGGGCAGGTGCCCTGTTCTACGTCCGCGAAGGAGTGGACCTTCAGGGCAGCGCGTCGGCCATCACCCACAACGGCATCCTGACCGCCGCTCACTGCCTGTACGGGAGCAAGGTGCGCAAGTATCCGACCAAGGCGGCCTACGTGCCGGGTTATCGGGACCTTCAGGAGCCCTTGGGCCAGTGGCCCCTGTTCGGTGAGCCCGTCGTGCCCGACGCGTGGAAGGCTCAGGTCAACCGGGCCTGGGACTACGGATTCAGCAAAGTCGGACTGGGCGGCAAGAACGGCTTCAGCGTGCTGGGCAACGTGACCGGGCACTTCGAGCTCCTCGTCGACCGGCCCGAGCTCCGTGAGTGGGACGTCCTCGGCTACCCGGCGGTCGCCGTACCCGGCTACCTGTTCGACGGGCATCGGATGTGGAGCTGCCAGGGCGGCTTCACCCGCCAGCCCGCCCTGAACACCATCGGGAAGGAAGGGAATCTGACACCGGGGTCCAGCGGTGGCCCGTGGCTGGTCCCCGGGCACCTTTACGCCAACGGCGTGCAGAGCTATGACGACGGCAATCTCCCCGGCGAGAACTTCTCGCCCTACTTCGACAGCGACGTGCTGAAGCTGTACCGGAAGGCGTTCCAGTCCTGACAGTGCGGGCACACGACGGCCGATCACACCCACGAGTTCGCGCGGCATTCCATCCGTCGGGAACCGTTGCCGTCGCGTAGTCGGCGAGGCCAACTCCCTCTCCAGGGGGGGCGGGGCCGCGGCGCTCGCTTCAGGCGAGGGTGAAGGCGCGACGGAGCTGGTCTGCCAGGGCTTGAAGGTGTTGGCAAACTGGCAGGGAATACCGCATAGAGGAGGCGCTTGGACGGCACCTGCTCTATCCACTGAGCTATGGGGGCTGATCTGCGAAAACGCAGCTTCCTAGCGCTGTCCCCCGGGGCGCGGGGGACGCATGGGGGAATCTTGGATTCCCTGTGACCGGGGGAGGCAGGCGTTCCCCCGGCCGGGCCGCGTACAGCGTCTCACATTGTCTTCACGCCTCTGCAGGCTCTCCCGGAAACATCCCGCACCCCATCGGCGTTGGTGATCTCCGAGCCGAGGAGGGGAAGGTGTCGGGCCTGAAGCTGTTCCGCACGACGAATGGCGGCGTGACTGAGTTGGCGCCGCGGCTCGCTGAGGTCGAGGTGCAGGGCCTCGTCGAGGCGCACACGGAGACTCTGCCGGGCGTCCGGTTCATGGCGAGCGAGTGCAGCACGGGGCCGGTGCATGGAGGCCGGATCGATTCGCTTGGGCTGGACGAGTACGGCTCGCCGGTCATCGTCGAGTACAAGCGTGGTGTCGATGCCGGCGTCATCAACCAGGGTCTCTTCTGCCTGGCCTGGTTGATGGACCATCGTGCCGAGTTCGAGCACCTGGTCCGCGACCGGCTCGGGGTGACGGCCGCGTCCCAGGTCCTGTCGAGGCGGACCGCGCCTGATCTGCATTGCAGGCGACTTCACCCGCTACGACGTGCATGCCGTGCGCGAGCATCGGAGGTCGATCGACCTGGTCCGCTACCGACTCTTCGGCAGCGACCTGCTTGGCCTTGAGGCCGTGGCTTCCGTGAGCGGCGGCATGCAGGTGGCCCGCCGGACGCGGCGCCAGGCGGTTGCCCAGGCGGCGGCTGACGTGCGGAACGCGTCGATGGTGGAGTTGGCGCGCGCGGTCGACGAGGCGCTGCTTGGGCTCGGGGACGGTGTGAACCGTGTCGAGCGCAAGCAGTATCGGGCGTACCAGCGGCTGCGGAACTTCGCCTGTCTCTGCCCGCCGCAGCGCAGCAAGCTGTTGGTCTACCTGAAGGTCGACCCGAAGGACGTCGACCTCGTTCCGGGCTTCACCCGGGACGTGTCCGGGCTCGGCCACCACGGGACAGGAGATCTGGAGGTTCAGCTCCGTACACCGAAGGACGTGGAGCGGGCGCAGGATCTGTTCCGGGCGAGCTACGCGGCGGCGTGATCGCCTGTCGGCCTCATGGCCGTGCTTGCTTCCTAGCTGCTCTGTGGTCGTAGAGCGGTGCCTTTAGACGTGCGGCAGGGTGTGGCGGTGGACTACCAATGGTGCGCGGGATCGCCGGTTTGGCCAACCGGCGATCCCGCGCGGGAGCAACTCCCGTCAAAATGGAGCATGGACACGTCTTGGCTGGGCGTCGCAGGGGCAGCTGTAGGTGCGGCCGTCGCGGGGATCGTCGGGGTGGTGCAAGCGCAGGTGCAGCGCAGAAGCCAAGCTGAGGCGCTCGACCGTCAAGCGGCCTACCAAGACCGGAGCGAGGAGCTGAAGTTCGCTCTCGCACGCTGGCAGTGGCATGCAGATCTACGTCGTCAGTCGTACATCGACTGCTTGATCACGGCAGAGAAGTACAGCAGGTTCGGGCGCGTCTTCGAAGAGATATCGGCCTCGCTGGTGGAAGGTGCCCCGGAGCCGATCCTGCCAGCCGCTGACGGTGAGGATTTGGCGTCATTCGTCGCCCGATTTCGGAGCCAGTACGTGGAGGAATTCGATCTCACCCAAGTTGTCCGCCTGGTCGGTCCGCCGGCCGTGGCGCATCAAGCACACAGGCTGATACGAGGGATGGGCACCTACTTCGACCTGGCCGAGAATCTGGCGCGGGATGCGCAACATCAGCGGCGCCGCTCCCTCAGCGAGCACGAACAACTCAGAGAGGTCTTCAGGGCGTTCCGCAGGGAGCTCTCGTCATTCCTGGAGGGAGCGTCTGTAGACCTGACTCAGGTCCCACCTCCATCCCGCACGCTTCCGGGCTGAGTCGTCAAAGAACTCGCCTGAGGTGGCACCGTGTTGTACGGCAGGCGGGGAGGAGCAGGAGTAGCCGCAGACCACAGTGACTGGTGGCGGGGAGGGCGGAGTACGACGTCGGCCGGGTCAGCCCTGACGGCTCTGCATTCCAAGGAGCGGCACGGGAGCTGGCGGTGGACGTCCTGGTGGTCCTGCTGCGGACGGGCCTGCCGCCCTTCGATATTTGGGGTGGCCGTCGACGACGCCGCGAGCGGCATCACCCTGTAGATCGCTTGCGGCCGGAGTACGGCGGTACGGATGGCCTGGCTCGCAGGTTGCCCCGACCGGCCGATGTCCGTCACCGTCGCCCGCAGAGCGCGACTCCGGCCCGCCGCCAGGGGGAAAGCTGCGGGGCGGAACCACTTTCGTCGTGTCACAGCCACGGGCTGGACATATGGTGCGCCGACGAAATTCGCCGGCAGACGGCCCTGTTCGCGACGCCGGACGCAAAGCGGTCTCCGTCCCGCGCGTTGCGCGGGACGGAGACCGTTGTTCGGGCGCCAGGGCCAGGGCTCAATGCCGAACAGACTCTGCGGGCATGCCTCCTGACTACCGGCGGGCATACCCGCAGAGTCTGTTCTCGGCGAGCTTCACACTCTGTGGACGGGGAAAGCGATCAGTCTTTCTCCTGAGTTCCGCAGCGTGTCGGCAGCCTGCGCGACCGCCTCTGGGCCGGTCAGCCCCATGGTCTGGGCCAGTCGTCGCCAGGTCACCGCGTCCGGAGCGTGCTCAGACGCTCCTGGGTACGTCAGCCGTTCGAGTGTCTTACCTCCAGGGCACTCGTGCGATGCCAGTGCCAAGGGTTCGTCAGTGGTCGTGAACCGGACCACCCCGGCCGAACTCCGGTCCGCCCGCGCGATCTCGCCGTCGGGAAAGGTCGCCACGTACCCCTCGAACCCCAGCGCTCCCGCGCAGGCCAGTGACAGCACGTCCGAGCAGTCCTGCACGACGACGGTGGCGAACTCGTGGGCGGCGGCCTCCTCGATGCTCGATTCCCGGGCCGAGGTCAGCCCGGACACGAACTCCCAGTAGCGCGCGGCGGATTCGGCGGAACCGTCCCCGGCGCCCACGAGACAGACGGTGACGTCGTCCAGCAGCGGCAGCAGCGCTTCTACGGCGTCCCCGGACCTGCCAGGTGGCATGAGCCGGGGCTGCGCCCCGCATGCGCAGCGGTACGGGCCGCCGACCGACACCACCTCGACACCCGGGTTGCTGCGCTCCCGCAGGAGCGCGGCCAGTACGCCGTGGGCGGCCTTGGTAGGCAACTCCGCGTCCAGGAGCACCAGTTCGAGTGGTGTCTCCTGTGCCGCCTGGACCCAGTCAAGGTCCGGGGGGAGTTCTTGGAGCAGGGCGGGCGGCAGGTGTATGACGCCGTCCTCTCCGCCCGCCCGGGCGCCGACGATCTCGCGCACGACCTGGCCCTCGTTGCCGACCAGCACGACGGTGGACACCTGTGGGCCTCCGTCGTGTGGCCGCGTCAGCGCCACGGCCACGAAGTCGCCGAGGCTGTTGCCTGCCATGACGTGCATCTTTCCCGTTCTCAGATCCATCACGGCCTCACTAGTCCCATTTTCCGTAGCCGAACAGGGTGTATCTCTTCCCGCCAGGCATGATCACAGGGGCCGAGAAGTCGATCTCCACGGTGCTGTAGGCCTCCAGATGGCCGTGGAAGATCAGGTCGTAGCGGTAGCGTCCGCGGTCGCTCCCCTCGTGCTCGCCCCACCTGCTGTGCCAGTTGTAGTCGCCGGCCTCGGGGTGGCCGTACTCGTGCCATGCACTCACCGTGTGGCCTTCCACCATGATGGTGAAGGACAGGTTGACGTAGTAGGCAGAGCGCCAGTGGCCCGTGAGTTTCGCGGCCCAGAAGATGGAGCAGTAGCCGCTCGGCTCCGCGCACCTGCGGGTCAGGTGGACGCAGCCGGCGTGACCGCACTGCCAGCCGTCGTTCTTGTACTTGAAGCTCGTCCCCATCACGTCCGACGTGTTCACAGGGTCTTGCCCCGCGTAGTCGTACGCGGTCTGGCTGCCGCCAGGGACCGGGTCGGTCTGCAGGAACCTGCCGTCGGCCGGGCTGTAGAGGCGGACGCCCATGAGCAGCAGGCCGGTCGGGGTCTCCGCGGAGCGCTGATGGGCGCCGAGCCAGCCGTAGCGGGCGGTCGAGGTGGAGTTGCCGAACTCGTCGTAGCTGTGGCTGGCGACCGCGGTGGAGGCGATGGTCAGCTGGACGGTGACGTCGCCGTGCAGGTCGGACAGTTGCAGGACGGCGTTGCCGGTTGCGTCCGTGGTGGCGGCGAGGGTGCCCGTGAGGTCGTCCACGTCGCGTGTGATCGTTCCCGAGGTGTCCTCGGTGGTCCAGGCCGGCAGGTCGGTGTTGTCGGCGTAGTGGTTGGTCTTCGTCGCCGTGGTGGTCCAGGTGGAGTTGGAGAGGGTTTGCGTGGTCCAGCTCGCCGGGCGTTGGAGTGCGTCCAGGCTCCAGGTCTGCCGGGTGGTCGCGGTGGTCTCCTGGCGGACCAGGTCGTTGGTGTAGTACGCGAGCGTGGTGCCGTCGGGGGTGGCGGTGGTGCGGCCGAAGGCGTCGTAGGTGTAGCCGGTGTCGCTGACGCGGTCGGCGCTGTCGTAGATGTGGGTCGCGGTCGTGGTGGTCGTGGTCGTTGTGTCGGCGCAGTCCGTGGAGCTCGTGTCGGTGGCGAGTTTCGTACGGTTCCAGCTGGTGGCGGACGCGAAGGTGTAGGCGCGGGTCGTGCAGGAGTTCCCGGTGTCGTCGGCGGCCTGGGTGAGGCGGTCGGCGTTGTCGTAGGTGTAGGTGCTCGCCGTGGTGGTGCCGTTGTTCTCGCTGTGGCCCGCTCGCAGGCCGCCGGCCGTGTAGTCGGCGGTGTCGGTCAGCACGGGTGTGCCGCCGGAGTCGGTGTAGGTGCGGGTGGTGGTGTGGCCTGAGGGGTCGTAGGACTGGGTGAGGGTGTAGCCGCCGGGGAGGGTCTCGGCGGTGAGGTTGCCGTCGGCGTCGTGGCCGGTGGCGGTGAAGGTGCCGGCGACGGAGTCGGTGACCGTGGCGGTCAGGCCGGTGGTGGCGTCGTAGGTGTAGGTGGTGGTGGAGGGGGCGGAGTCGGTGACGGTGACGGGGCGGTCGGAACTGTCGTACGCCGTCGTCGTGGTGTCGCCGGTGCCGTCGTCGTACGTCGCCTGGCGGCCGAGTTCGTCCTGGGTGACCGTGATGGTCGTCCCGTTCGAGGTCTGTTTGGCCGGGGCGCCCGTGGTGGTGTCGTAGGTGTAGGTGATGTCGGGGGTGGTTGTGCCGGTGCCGCCGGAGACGGACTGCGTGAGCACGCGGCCGATCGCGTCACGGGTGTAGGTCGTGGTGCGAGTGGTGGAGTTTGCGGTCTCCGCGAGGGTGTGGACCTGGCCGTACCGGTCGTACGTGTACGTCGAGGTCGGCAGTTCGGCGGGGTTGGAGCCGCCGCCGGTGATGGTCGCCGCCGGTGCGGTGCGACAGACGAGGCCGGACCATTCGGGGTGCCCCTGGCAGTCGCCGCTGCCGGTCGCCGAGTAGTACGTGGTCAGCGTCGTCTTCGCGTCGCTGCCCGTGGAGCCCGACTGGATCTCCTTGGTCAGGTTGCCGTCGCTGTCGTAGCCGTAGCCGGTGGTGGCGGCCAGACCGCTGGGGTCGGTGACCGTGCTCAGGGGCAGGCCGGCGGTCCAGTCGTAGGTGGTGGCGGTGGTGTGCCGGTCGGCGTCGGCCGGGTAGCCGGTCACGGTGGCGCCAGTGGTCGTCGAGGTCTGCTCGTCGGAGACGACGGCGTCGCTGGGCCGGTTCTCGTCGTAGGCGTAGGCGGTGTGCGTACGGGCGAGAGTCTCGGTGCCCGCCGCCAGATCGGCGCCGCTGGTGCCACCGGAGAGGGCGTGCTGGAGGGTGATGGTGTGCAGCGGGCCGTAGACGTCGGTCATCTGCTCGGAGCCGTCGTCGGCGGTCGTGTAGTCGGTGACGGTGGAGAGCAGTTCGGCCGCGTCCGCGCTGCTCGCGGTGTTCGCCAGGGCACCGGTCAGCAGTGGGTCGGCGCTGGTGGTGGTCCCCAGGGCCAATTCACGGTCGGCAGCGGTTAGTTCACGGACGGTGTTGCCCATGGCGTCGTACTCGGTGGTGGCGATACGACCGCCCGGGGCGCCCGTGTCGACGCCGCGTCCGGCAGCGTCCAGGTAGGTGACGGCGGCCTTGGTGTAGTCGCCGGAGCCCAGCGTGCTGCCGTCGTTGCCGGATGGTACGGAGGTCGGCGGGAAGACGGCGGTGCCGGTCGTGGGGATGTCGCTCTGGCCCCACTTGGCGGTGGCGGCGGTGGACAGGTCGTAGGGGGCGGCGGAGCCGGAGACCGGCACGTCGTAGACGACGCTGGTGGTCGCCGTGCCGTCCGTGGTTGCTGTGGTCCCGGGCTTCAGCGTGGCCCGGGAAACGGACAGCAGCTTGCCGTCGTCCGTGTCGTAGGCGAACGTCCAGGGCAGCTGTCCGGGCGGGGTGAGCGTGGCGATCCGGCCCGCGCTGTCGTAGGTGTATGCCGTTTTGAGGAGGGTGTCCAGGCGCGGGTCCCAGGTTTCGCGGAGTCGGCCCGAGGTGTCGTACGCGTATTGGGCAAGGACCGTCGCGGTCGCGGCCGAGTCGCCGGGGGTGGTGGTCCACAGCTTGATCTGGCTGACCTGGCCCGCGTAGTTACCGAGCGCCGAGGAGGTCGCGGTGGTCGCGGGGGCGTAGACGAACTCCAGGACCCGGCAGCCCGCCGTGCTCGGATGGTCCTTGCAGGTGGCGGCGGAGACCGCGCTGGTGGGCGTGATGACGTACTCGGGTTCGGCCAGGAAATCGCTGCTCCCGGAGACCTGTACGGCGTTGGAGACCACGGTGGTGGTGTTCGCCGAGTCGTCGTCGGTGGCGGTGGTGGCCAGCTGCCAGGTGGTGGAGTTCCCGTTCGGCTTGGTGAAGGTGGAGGCCGTGCCGTCGGAGGAGTCCTTCAGGGTGAAGGAACTGCCGGACGGTGAGCCGGTCAGCGTCAGGTCCTCCGAACCGGGCTGTGGGGTCCAGGTGCCTGCGGTCGCGTCGAGCAGGGTGAAGCCGGTGGCCGACCCGGTCGAGTCGAGCAGCGACACCGACGTGCTCGACGTCTGCCTGAGGTAGGTCCAGTCGGACGTCGGCGCGGTGATGCCTGAAGTCCAGTTCGGTCCGAAGATGGCGACCTGTCCCACCTGTCCGGCGCCGCCCTGGGGGTTGCGGGAGGAGAACGCGCGGGTCACGGTCGCGCCGAACGCGGAGGTGTCCGTGGCCGACAGGCCGAAGTCACCGGTGAGCAGGTTGACCGAGCCCGGACCGACCGCGCTGCTGGGCGCGTTGTCGGCCTTGCGGTCGACTGTGACGGTGGCCGTGTCGGTGCCGTAGGTGTTGGTGCCGTCCGTGAACAGAGCCCGAACCTGCACCGGTCCGTCGTCGGAGACCTGGTCGGTGGCTGCCCAGGTGAGGTCGTCCGGGTTCGTGGACGAGGAGAAGGCGAACGGCCAGGAGGAGAGCGCCGTACCGTCCTTCTTGGTCACGTAGTTCACGGGGATGGGTTGCCAGCCATACGGATCTGCGGCGCCGATCCGGTACTGGTAGGTCACTCCGGTGAACGCGCCGGACTGGGTGGCCGACAAGGTCACGTCGTCGTCCGTGGTGTCGCCGGTGACCGGGGAAGTGAGCCCCGCCTTGCCCACGCCGAAGGCGTAGGACGTGGTGGCGGTAGAGATGTTGCCGCCGGAGTCGATGGTGCGGGCGTACAGGGTGTGCCAGCCGTTGCCCGGCTTGACGGTGATCGTCTGCGACTCGCCGCCGTTGCCGTCGGTCGTGTCGAGTGCCTTGTTGGGGACGGTCTTGTCGTCCAGGCCCCACTGGTAACCGGCGCCGTCGCTGGACGTGGTGGACAGGGTGCAGGTCGCGCCGCTGCTCGACTTGTCCGTCCAACTCCCCGACGTATAAGGGGAGCAGGAGATCGTGGGTGCGGCGGGCTTGGCGACGTTCGGCACGAAGGAGACGTACGACGACCAGGCTCCGTAGTCCGTCCCGTCGTAGCCGCGCACCCGCAGCCGCAGATGCGCGCCGACCAGCTGGCTCGCGCTCGGCACGGCCAGCGTGGCCGTGCCGCCGGAGGACACCGAGGACGAGGTGGCGGTGTAGGAGTACGAGGTCTCGCCCGAGTAGGCCGGGTCGTTGGTGATCTCGAACTGGGCCTTGACGGTGGAGCCGTCCGGGTCGGAGACCTTCGCGGACAGGGTCGGCGTGTAGGTCGTCACGTACCGCTTGCCGCTGTAGGCGTTGACCGCGGACGGCGACACGGCCGCCGAAGTCGGCTTCGAGGGGTAGGAGTTGTAGGTGACGACCAGCATCGGCGCGTACCCGGACGTGGTGTAGTTCGCCGAGCGGAAGCGCCGCCAGGTCGTCGAGTCGCTCTCGTCCGCGCTGCGCAGCTGGAGGCCGTAGTTGGGGGAGCCGTCCGCCCACGCCTGCACGATGCTCTGCAGGTTCCAGTTCGACCAGGCCGCCGGGCAGGAGGAGGAGTAGCCCCAGTGGCCGGTGTTGGTCGCCACCCCGGTCGTGGTCGTCGAGGGCTGGGTGCTCCAAGTGACCGAGGACGAGGACCATGACGAGGTGATCCGCCGGGCCTGGGTGGCCGCTCCGGACGTCGAGCAGGTCGACGAGTAGTAGTTGTACAGCTTCATCGTCGCCGAGGTGATGTCCGTGCCCGCGAACTTCGACACGTCGAACTTCAGATAGGCGCGGGCGATGTCGCTGCCACTGTCGTACGTGCCGGACTTCAACTCCTGCGAGGAGACCTGGGAGTCGGTGTAGTCCGGCGTCTGCACCCACGTGTCGGTGGTCACGGCGAGGGTGGAGGTGGGGTCGACGGTGACCGGGTAGGTGGCCGTGTCGAGGAAGGTGGCGTCCGGGGTGAGGACGAGGGTCTGCGTGCCGTCGTCGGCCGTCTCGACCTTGGTCGTCACCTGCTCCTGGTGCGCGGACTCACCGGAGGCGGTGTCCTTGCTCGCGTCCCACATCATCGGGGCCGGTGCCTCGGCCACCAGCTTGCCGGCGGTGTCCTTCAGCAGCAGGTGCCCGGAGTCGGCCTGAGACAGGGTCAGACCCTTGAGGTGCAGGGGGATGCGGTAGCTGACGGCGGAGTCGGTGGGCCGGCTGTCCAGCGTGATGTTCTCCGAGAAGCCCTGCGCCAGCGCGGTCGCCGACAGGCTCTGCCCGTCGCCCAGGTCGTAGGAGGCGGTCGCGTCCTTCACCGTCGGGGTCGGGAGCTTGTCCTCCCACCCGAGGCCGAAGGACTTGCCGCCCTTGGCGACCGAGGCGAGATCGGTGTCACCGCCGTCCGACACCGCGACGTCCGCAGCGGCCACCTGGGGCTCCAAGTCGGCGCCGACATCGGACAGATCGGTGTCGATGTCCTTCCAGTAGCCGTCGTCCTGCTGGACCCGGACCGGGCCGGCGTAGGCCTCGGTCTGCATGCTGCCGTCGGCCAGCGCATAGGTCGTCGAATCCGTGGTCCGCTCCGACAAGACCTCGATCTTCCGGTTCTGCAACCGGGCCATCAGGAGGGCGGAGGTGGCGTCCTTCGCCTCGGCGGCACCGTACTGCTGCGCCGACGCGGAAGCAGCGGTGGTGGCGTCCGAGGCCACGCTGCCCGGGAGGGCCACCGCCGCGCCGGTGTCGGCGAGAGCCAGAGCCGACTCGGCGAACAGGACGGCGGCGGCCACCATGCCGATCGCCCGTATACGGGACCGGCGAGACCGCCTCGATCTGGTGGTTCTATGGGATCTTGATCTGCTGTGCACGGACAACCCCGTGATCTTTCCGCTGGTGAAGCTATGAGCAGCAGATCTTTACATCACCCTTACGTGGGCTTGTGTGGTCGCTGTGCGCACGGCAAAGCGGGGGCAATATCTCCCCAAAGGGGGTCCAGGCTCAGCTTTGGTGGCAGTTTTGATGATCATTGCAAAGTTGGACATTCCGTGCTGGCGTGCGATCGCCGGCAGCTGCCCCATCCTGATTCCGGTGGGCCGCCTTCTTGATCAACGTTTGACGGAAAATCCACTCAAGTCGTAAGAAAAAGGCAAGGTTTCGGCGAGATCTGGGCCTGAGGCTGTGTCAGCTTTCAAGGAGACTGCCATTCGATGGGCCGAGTAACTCGGCTTCGGCGGCGGATACTTGAACCCCGTGGCTTCGTCTTCGCCGGCGTGTGCGGCAAGAGCAGGTGGCAGCGCACGACACCCCCCTACGATCGGCGAGCGGTTGGGCAAGGCGAGCGCGAGGGAAGATCACTACTCTGCATGAGTGCTCTCATACGACGAGTTGACTTCACCGGAGCGTGAGCTGTGGGACGCGTTCCCCGAGGGACGCCGCGTGGACCTGCGCACGGGAGTAGCGGAGGACGACCGTGTCGTCGAGGGTGGGCAGTGGGGCCCCGAGCGGACGGTTCGAGCTGCCGTGATCGCAGCGCTGCTTTCGGGTGCGAACGCCACGCAACAAGGCGTCGCCGCCTGCCTGAAGCTCTCCGGCGCACGGATAAATGGCTGTCTGGATCTGTCGGACGTGGAGCTCGGTCAGGCTCTCCGGATCGAGGAGTGCTGGTTCGAGAACGCGCCGAAGCTCCAGGGCGCGTCGACCCGGACGATCCGCATGGTGGACAGCTGGCTGCCCGGCCTCGACATCGCTCTGGTGCGTGTCGAGGGGCACCTCGACCTGTCGCGGTCGCGCGTGGAGGGGTGCCTGGATCTTCTGAATGCCTCGGTGGCAGGCGAGTTGGTGCTGAATGGCACGCGGGTGCGTGTGTCCGAAGGGTGGTCCGTGATCGCGGACGGCCTTGACATGGGGGGCGGCGTCTTCTGCATGCACGGGTTCACCGCCCGCGGCGGAATACGCCTGCTGGGAGCGCAGCTGCCGGGTGGACTGTACATGCAGGGTGCACACCTGGAGTGCCCCGTGCCGCTGGGGCGCCCTGGTCCGCGAGGGCTGGCCCTGGCCCTGGACAACGTGGTGGCGTCGACGCTCAACCTCTCCGGGGGCTTCACCGCGGACGGGACGGTGAGGCTGCGGGGCGCCCGGGTCTCGGACAGCCTGACCTTCGAAGGAGCCGTCCTTAACGCAGCACCCGACGGTGACGGCCCGGCCCTGGCCGGCCTCCTGATGCAGGTAGCCGACTTCGACTTCACCCTCGCCCGACCGCCGTCCGGCACCGTGGACCTGCGGGGCGCGCAGGTGTCCTATCTTCACGACAGCGAGCACAGCTGGCCGGACGTGGTGGAGCTGGACGGCTTCGTCTACGGCTCCATCAAGGCGGTCGAGGCGGGCGAACGGGGGGAGGCAACGGGGCGTCGGCAGTCTGCCGTATGCCGTGTGGAGTGGATACGACGCAGCCCCGGCTACAGCCCCCAGCCCTACGAGCAGTTGGCGAGCTGGTACCGGAAGGCCGGCCACGACAACGATGCCCGCCGAGTGCTCCTGGCCAAACAGCGTCACCGCCGCCGCACGCTGCATCCGGTGACGCGGGCGTGGGGGCATCTGCTCGATGTGACCGTCGGCTACGGCTACCGTCCCTGGCTGGCCGGCGTCTGGCTCCTCGCGCTGACCCTGTTGGGCACACTGACCTTCAGCGTGCACACCCCCAACCCGGTCCAACAAGGCGATAGCGTCCCGTTCCAGCCCCTGGTCTACACACTCGACCTCTTGGTCCCCATCGGTGGTCTGGGGCAGCGCACGGCCTGGTATTGGTCGAATGGCAGCCTCCAGTGGCTGGCCTACCTGCTGATCGCCTTCGGCTGGGTGCTGACGACCGCCGTCATCGCGGGTGTCACCCGCGCACTGCAGAAAAACTAGCGGGCGACAGCTGAGTTGAGCCGTCGCCGGCAGAGCAGTGCGCATCCGAGAGTGAGGAAGGCTTCGTGGATGTCGTCGCGTATCTCCCAGCTGATCCGCAGGCGGTGGAAACCAGTGAAGGTGGGCGCCGCCAGGCTGTAGAGGTCGTCGGAGGTGCCGCACTCGACGAGCGTCCTCACATGCCAAGTGTTTGAGGAATCGAGCACTAGCCCTCTTGCCGTCGAGCCCCTTGTGCCTCACATGCCTCGAAGGACGTCACCACGCTAAGACCCATATGCACCAAGGGTGTGCTCTGCCCCGATCTGAGCGTGCAGATAAAACGGGTGTTGCATGAGTCGTGGTTGGCGTCGGTCCAGTGCTTGAGCTTGGTGTGCTCGTAGCCGGTGCGGCTCTCGCTCTGGACGGGCAGGGCGGGCAGGGCGTCGCGGACGGGCAGGGTCACGGTGTCGCCGGGGGCGGCGGCACGTGCGGGTTCGGCTACGTGAGCGCTGGCGGGTGAGAGCAGGGCGGTGACGGCTGACAGGACAACTGCCACGGCGCGTGCCGTGCGGATGGGGTGCACGAGGATCCTTCCGGAGATCGCAGGCATGGCTGTGATCTCCGTAGCGGGCCCGGCTTCCGCCACGCCCGGTGATCCGTCGTCACCTCACCCGTGCGGGCGGTAAGTCACACCGCCACCCGGTATCGGTGCAGGTCTAAGCCGGTGTGCGCGTGGCGTGCGCGGGGTGTCGGGCGGTGACGGAAACGGAAACGGACACACGTCTCCGCGTCACCGCCCGACCCGGGGGCTGCGTGGGTCAGCTGGTGAAGTAGAAGTACTGCCAGGCGCCGTAGGTCGTGGTGTTCACGCTGTCGCCGGAGGCAGGATCGACGTACGACGCGCGGACCCGGGCACGGACGCCCGTGGTTCCGGGGTGGCCGAGGTTGACGCTGCTCTTGCCGTTCGTGCCGAGGGCGAAGTACTCCGAGTCGGTCGTGTACCACTTGCCGCCTGAGTAGACCTGGAGGTCCAGGCGTTCCTTGCGGCTCTTGTAGTACGTCATCGTGGTGGTCAGGATCGCGTCGGTGTTCTTGTGGTAGTAGCGGTAGCGGGTCGAGCCGATCGTGCCGGTGCGGTAGTACTTGGACAGCGAGCTGGCGGTCTTGACGTGCGCGTACGCGGTGGATTTCACGGTCCGCGGGCTGTAGCGGGAATCGCCCTTGAAGACGGCGCTCACCGCGGTGTCGCGGGACATGGTGACGGTCGCCGTCAGGTTGCCGTGCGCGTCCACCTTGCCGCTCTTGATCAGCTTGTTGGGCTTGTCCGGGCCGTAGGGGTCGGCCCAGATCTCCACCGTGCGGTTGGTGTAGGTGGCGCCGAGGTGAGCGGTGAAGACGACCTTCTTGCCGTAGGTGTACGTCTTCTTGTTGTTGGTGAGCGTCACGGCCGGCTTGGTGCGGGAGACGGCGACGGTGTCCGAGGCGGACGCCTGGGTGTGCGCGGCGTCCCCGGGATACGTCACCGTGTAGCGGACCGTGCCGCCGGCCGGGGGCACGTCGGTGAACGAGAACGCGCCGCCGGCGCCCAGCACCGTGGTGCCCAGGGACTTGCCTGTGGGGGAGAGCAGGTCGGTGCGCATGACGTTCACGGGTGTCCCGGCAGGCGGTAGGAGACTGGCGGTGAGGGTGCCCTTGACGGTGAGGGTCTTGGCGCGCGGGGCGGTGGCCGGGGCGTTGACGGCGAGTGTGGTGACGTACTTGCGTGGTTCGTTCACCGTCTGGAACTGCATGGAGCCGGATGATCCGGTCAGCACGAACAGCTTGGTTCCGTCCGCGGACCAGGAGGTGGAATGGCCGCCCCAGGGCATCCAGGCGTTCGACAGGTTGCGGACGCTGGCCGGGGCGTCGGCGCCGCCGGGGAAGACGTAGGTGTCGCCGGTGTTCTCGGTGTCCAGCGTGGTCGCTGCGATGGTGCCGTCCGGGGCCACCGTGACGGTCTCCGGCTCGTCCCTGACCGGATACTCGTGCACCTTGGCGAGGTCGGAGAGCCGGTATTCGGTGACCGCCCGGTACCCCTGCCCGACCACCACGATCGACTGCGCGCCCGGAGTGAACGCGGCGTCCCCGTAGAAGCCGCCCTCGTCCTTGGTGACGCGGATGGCCGGTGTGCCGGAGGAGACGTCGTAGACGACGATCGGCCCGGAGCTGATTCCGCCGTCCAGGGCGACCAGGGTGTCCGGGTTGGCCGGGTCGGCGTACAGCATCGGCGTGCTGGCGAAGTCGTGGCCGCCGGCGAGGTCGAGTGTCACGGTGGCCGGACTCGCGGTCAGGTCCACCTCGCCGAGCCCGGAATCCCACTGGTCGCCGTAGCCGAACCAGATCCGGCCCTGCGTGAGCGCGATGTGGCGCGGGGCCGTTCCGGCGCCGGTCGGGTACTCGGCGCTCTGCGTGAGCGTCGCCGTGTCGAAGGCGACGACCGTGTCGGCGCCGGTGACCGCGGCGTACAGCGTGCCGCCGTCGGGGCTCAGCACCAGGTCCGAAACCCCGGACAGGCCGGTGAGTGTCTGGATCACCTTGCCGGTGTAGTCGACGACCGTGATCACGCTGTCGCCGCTGATGAAGAGGCGCTGGTGCGCGCCGTCGACGACCGTGTCGCGGACGTCGCCGACGCTGATCGGCACGCTGGAGTCGGCAGCCGCGGGTCCGGCGCCGAGCAGTACGGAACTGAAGAGGGCTGCCGTCGCGACGGCAGCCGGAAGTGTGCGGATACGCACGGGAATTGACCCCCCAAGGGCACGGCCGCTGCACGGCCGACCGGCCCTGTGACCGGTGGGTGAAGCGTAGGGCAGAGCTCTGACACACCCTGCGGCGCCTGTCGGCCCCCATCGGCACCTGGCCCAAGATGTCGTCCTCAACTGGCTCGCCCTTGGCGATGACCACCACGGTGCCGCTTCGGTGGAGAAGCTCGGAGACGGAGCCGGGCCCGCCGCTCCCCCTCCCCATTACCGTCTTCGTAACCCCGCAACGGGGTTACGAAGACGGTAATGGGGGGGCTGCTCCCCAAACCTGCGACTGAGGAGTCTGGCTGGTACGGATGTAGATCACTTGGTCGGCTTCGCTTTGGTTCTGTGACAAATCAGCTAACGATCACTAGGTAAATAGTGCGCTGACATGCATACCTAGTGATCGTTTCAGGATCTGTTGTTGTGGTGTGGCATGGATCTGGCCTGGGGCTTCCTGAGGTGGTTGGGATGCAGGCAGGCTCTGTGCTGCAGATTTAGCTTGTTCTTTATCTACCAGGATCTTCCGGGTCTGCCGATGGCCTTGAGGGCCTCGGGACGTTTGACGGTTTTGCCCATGTCGTAGCGGGGTGCGGGACGGCGGTTCTTGGTCCCGGGCGGCCGTCCGGGACCGGTGCCGCGAGGTTGGGGAACACGGGCCGGGCACAGCAGGTGGGCTCGGATGTTCCTGAACCTCCGGCGGACCCGGGCCGGTGTGAGGCGTTCGGGTTTGGTCGGCTTCTCTCAGGGCCGACAGAGGTCGGCGGCCAGCGTCCGGGCGAGCCTGAGTTGGCTGTGCGCGACGACCAGGAGCCAGGTCCAGCGGTCCGCGGCCTCGGGTGTACGCAGTTTCGGGGTGGTCCAGCCGAATGTCTGCTTTCCGAACTTGAAGGTGTGCTCCAGGTCGAATCTCCTCAGGAACCCCTGCCACCAGCGGTCCACGTCCGCCGGGTTGGCTTTGGTCTTCGAGGACCACAGCCATACCGGCGGCGCCTCCCGCTCCTTGGAGAGGTGCTCGACTTTGAGACGGACCAAGGTGCCCTCGACGATGGGGAGTTCACCGTCGTGCTCCAGCCAGGCCGAGCGGTGGGTCAGCCTCGGGTGGACCCGGTCCCATGCCTGGGCTTGGGCCTTGCCGTAGTTGGTGGTGTCGGTAGCCGTGGTCGCGGAGGGTTCGGGCCACGTCTCGGGCTTGGCGAAGCGGAACTCCGGCCCGTGCTTGGGCGGTCGCCCGCGACGAACGAGTACGGCCAGCCCGGGATGAACTGCGACGCGGACTTCGCCCGTCCGTAGACATGACTGAACAGCCGTTGGTCCGAGCACGGAGCGTCAGAGCGAAGCCACGGCGACACATCGACCGCGAGCACCAGGCGCCCGCCCTCGAAACGTGGCAGCGGCAACCCGGCCAGCGCCGTCCGTAGACGGTCGACATCAATCCCGCCTCGGTTGAGAGCGCCGTACAACGCGCCGTGCCCACGGCGGTGTTCGGGCACCAGCGTCAGATCCACCGGCGACTTCACCGGGCCGTCCGCGCACAGCACCGCGTCCACCAACTCGGACAATTCATCGCGCCGGGCGGTCAGACATGCGTAGAAGGCACCCCGGAAGCGTGACGCCTCCACGAACGCTTCCTTCCGGACAGCATCGGGCAGCAGACTCCCCATCACGGCCTTCGTCTCGGTCACCTGCACCTTGGTCGGAGCACATGATCAGACGAAGGCCGCCAGCACGTCCGGCGAATCCCCAGGTGGGTGACCTCGTTCGGGGAGCAGTTCGAGGCGAGCGCCTTACTCTCTCTGCGTGCCTTCTCTCCTGGACCTTCTGCAGTCCCTTGAACAACAACCTGCCGAAGCGGTCATCTACGCGGCCAAGCCATGGACGGCTGCCTCAGACGCGGTCGCCGCAGCATTCGACGCGCCGCCGCACGGCCTTGCCTATCTACTCGAAGTCGTACTGGCCCAGGACGTCCTCGAAGTGTGGTCGTCCTGGCGGCACGGAGCCCGGCCCAGCCCCTTGGAGAAATGCCAGGCAGTCATCCACTATGCCGAGCACGACGCGTACCTGGACCCGCCTCGCTGAACACCACCACAGCAACAGAGGCTTCGACCGTCGTTGATAAAGAACAAGCTAAGCAGTCCGCTGCTTCACGGGCGCCCTCCGCACACAAGATGAAAGACCCGCCGACCATCCCTGCGAAATGTCCGGAGCCCGAAGAGCCTGTCCTGCGGCCGTCCGAGCAGCGGTGCGGTGACATGAGAGGCCGAGACCGGCCCGCGCCAAGCACCACTGTTGCTGCTTCGGAGGACGATCCGGCAGCGGCAACACACGGGTCATGGCCAAGCATCAGGCGGAGTTCAAGGCCGCCCGGCACAAGAGCGGACACCTACGCGGTCACGATCGAGCAGCTGGCGAGGGAACGGGCCGAGGCCTTGGCCGAACGGGATGAGGCCTTCACCGCGAGGGATGCCGCTCTGGGCTTCGCGGCCTTGCCCACCACCCCACCGCAGCAGCGGGCCGCCCCTTCCGGCGGGCGGACCCGCCGCCCGCTTTTGGCGCGGGGACGGCGGTGGCGAACGGCCGAGGGGACATGGGGTCCTCCGAGCGGGTGGGATTGGCGGTTCGCATGGCGAGTTGTGAGGCGACTTCTCTAGGCTGCGGCGGCATGAAGGGGCGGCGTCCGGCGACCGCCTCACGAAGACAGCGCGGGAGAGCACGGGTGGAGCCCTACAGCAGGCACGGCAAGTTGGTGCGGGACCGGATTCCGCAGATCATCCGGGAAGACGGGGCCGAGCCGGTCACCTATACAGCTGGCCGGGAGGAATACCGCAGTCGGCTGAGGGACAAGCTCGGCGAGGAGGTCGCCGAGTTCCTTGAGGCGGATAGGGACTCGGCGCTGGAGGAACTCGCGGACGTGCTGGAGGTCGTGCGCGCTCTCGCCGCGGACCTGGGGGTCGACGCGGATCAGCTGGAGAAGATCCGTGAGACCAAGGCGAGTGAGCGGGGCGGCTTCGCCGACCGGATCGTTTGGACGGGCAACTGCTGACCGCAAGCCGTCCTCAGCGAAGAGTTGGTACACGACTTCGTGCACAACTGTGTACGCGACTGGGGACGTTTGGGGACGTTGGTTGGTACGCGATTCACGTCCGGGGCTTGGCCAGGACGGCATGGCAGGCCCCGGGCAGCGGCAGCACGGGGGCACCGGCAGCGGGGGCGAGGCCGGCCCGGCGGGCGAGGGCGGTGATCTCGCCTGGATCGATGCCGCGCTGGAAGGTCCTCTTGCTTTGGCTGGACCAGAAGCCGTCTTGGTGGGCCGTCCAGCCGCCGTCTGCGGCAGCCTTGGTGATCTCCTTCGGTGAGCGGGTGACGACCACGACATGGCCACCGGGGCGGGCGAAGGACGCCGCGTCCTTGAGTGCCTGGATCCGCTGCCAGGGGTCGGGCAGCACGTTGAGGACGAACATCGAGGTGACCAGGTCGAAGCCGGTCCGCTCGGGGCGGGGCCAGCCGAAGTCGTCGTGCGGGTCGAAGCCTTCGGCATCCAGGTCCGCCGAGCGGTAGTGGACAATGTCGGCGCTGCGGCCACAGCCGTGGTCCAGGACGCTTTTGACGCCGAGGGGGCCGGTCAGGTGCTCGGTTACGGCTCGAGAGGCCGGAGAGGGGACAGCTCCGCCCACGCCGCGCCGAGCGACGCTGATACCTGCAGGCCGGCGCTCTCGGTTTGCAGCGGTACCGCCAGCCACAGGGTGCGGCGGTGCATCTCCTGACCGTCCAGGAGATCCAGGGTGGCTTCGACGTTCTCCACCCACGGATGCCCGCCGTCGACCGGCATGTTCTCGGCCGGCTCGATGCCTGCGATCATGCGCAGGGCGATTTCTCCCGGATCGACCTGCGCGCACAGCCCGATCAGCCGGGGCGCACCCGTCAGGGACCGGACCAGGTGGGTGATCCTGGCGAGTTGTTCGTCGCGGACCGCGGCGGGCACGTAGGTGCCCTGGACGGTCTCCTCGCTGCGGCCGCGGGCGTCCGGGCCGGGGTGGAGCCGGTAGATCGCCCACACGCTCCCGTGCGTCGACCAGAGGAGGTGTCCGGCGATGTGACGGATCGGCACCCTCATCGCACATCCCCGCTCTGCGCGGCGAGGGCGAGCAGCTGCTGGACACCCGACACCGGACGGACCGGCGCCGACGGGGCAGCCGCCGTCGTAGGACGGCGCGGAGTCGAGCGCGGCGTGACCGGGCTGCGCCGAGGTGTCCGGTCGGCAGAGGACCCAGAGGCCCCAGAGGCACGCCGAGGCGTGCGGGCCCTAGCGGGTGTGGGCGCGTCTTCGATGGTGAAGCCGCCGAGCAGCGGGTGGGGAGTACGGTCGCGAGCGGCCCGCCCGCCGATCCGTCCCCCGCGCGGCTGCCAGCCGAGCATCAGCCAGCCCAACGCGGCCTGCATCGGCGCACGGCCCCCGACCTTCGGCCGGCGCACCGCCCACACCGTCAGCAGCCAGGCCGCGATCGGGACCGGTCCCATCCACGACCACCAGCTGATGGTCTTGACGAGGAGGAAGCCGCCGACGACGGCGACCGCGATCTGCGCGGGTGTGTACGGGCCGAGGGGGATCTTCCAGTCGGCGACCTTGCCCAGCACCCAGGGGTGACGGCGGGCGGACGTGTAGAACCGGCCCACCCGGTATCGCCGCTCGGTTTTTCTGCGTTGCTTTGGGGTTTGTGGGCTGGGACTTCGCAGTTCTTCTGAGTGGCCTCTGCGGGGGTGGTGCTTTGTAGCGC
>NZ_JBITHH010000008.1:436424-594863 GCF_044457795.1 Streptomyces sp. NPDC050528 | reverse complement strand
CGCACCGCCAACAACGAATGCCCACCCAAATCAAAGAAATCGTCATCCACCCCCACCGACTCCACACCCAACACCTGCGCAAACACCCCGCACAGAATCTCCTCCTGCACCGACACCGGACCCCGACCACCACCACTACCCGCCGTGTAATCCGGCGCCGGCAACGCCCGCCGGTCCAACTTCCCACTCACCGTCAACGGCAACTCATCAAGCACCACCACAACCGACGGCACCATGTACTCCGGCAACCGCACCGCCACAAACTCACGAACCCCACCACTCACCAACACCCCACCAGCAACATCCACCGGCACCACATAAGCCACCAGCCGCTTGTCACCAGGAATGTCTTCGCGGGCGATCACCGCCGCCTGGGCGATCTCCGGATGCGAACGCAGCACACCTTCAACCTCGCCGGGTTCGATCCGGAACCCACGGACCTTCACCTGCTCATCGGCCCGGCCGACGAAGACGAGCTGCCCGTCCGCCGTCCACTTCACCAGGTCCCCGGTCCGATACATCCGCTCACCCGACCCGAACGGACACGCCACAAACCGCTCCGCCGTCAACGCCACCCGCCCCACATAACCCCGCGCCACCCCAGCACCCGCGACATACAACTCACCCACCACACCCACCGGAACCGGCGAGAGACCGTCGTCGAGCACGAGCATCGACATTCCCGCGACACCGCGGCCGATCACACTGTCCTGGTCGCCGCCGTCCAGGCGCCGATGCGTGACATAGATCGTCGCCTCGGTCGGCCCGTACATGTTCACGAGCCAGGGGTCGCCCTCTCCTTGCCTGGCCCACCAGCCACCCAACTGCGCCGGGTCCAGCGCCTCGCCGGCCAGCACCACCAGCCGCAACGCACCCAGGTGGAAGCCGTCAGCCGCGAGCATCTGGTAGAACGCCGACGGTGTCTGACTCAGGATCGTGACGCGTTCGCGCGTCAGCAGCTCCGCGAGCTCCAGCGGTGACCGGGACACCTCATAGGGCACGACCACGACCCGGCCGCCGTGCACCAGAGCGCCCCACAGTTCCCAGGCCGACACGTCGAAGGAGAACGAGTGGAAGCAGCTCCAGACGTCGTCCGGGCCGAGGTCGAACAGATTCCGCATCGAGGCGAACAGCCGAACGACACCGCGATGAGGAACCGCAATCCCCTTGGGCCGCCCCGTCGATCCCGACGTGTAGATCACGTAGGCCGAGTTGTCCGGCAGCGGCTCACCGTTTCGCTCGGAGCTCGACAGCACGCCGTCGTCGAACCCCGCCAGCTCCGCCGCCACTCCCGGCTCGTCCACCACGACCACCGGCACTCCCAGCGGCACCGACTCGGCGACCAGGGACGCACACGCCACCGACGTCAGCACACAGCCGGCGCCGCTGTCGTCCACCATGAGTCCCACGCGCTGCGCTGGTAGGTGCACGTCGACCGGCAGGTACGCCGCCCCGGCCTTGAGCACCCCCAGGAACGCCACCACCACGTCGATCCCGCGCTCCAACACCACCGCCACCACCGACTCGACGCCTACACCCCGAGCCGCCAGGTACCGCGCCACGCGGTTCGCCGCCGCGTCCAACTCCCGGTACGACACCTCCACCCCGTCGGCCACCACCGCCGTAGCGTCCGGAGTCCGCTCCACCTGCCGCTCGAACAACTCGACAACCGTGCCGTCGTCGACACCCTCGACCGCCGTGTCGTTCCACTCCACCAACACCTGATCCCGCTGCCGCTCATCCAGCAGGTCGACCTCGTGCAGCCGCACCTGCGGCTCAGCCGTCACCAACTCCAACACCCGCACGAACCAACCCGCGATCCGCTCCGCCGTCGACGCATCGAACAAATCCGTCGCCACCGTCAGCGAACCCTGCAACCCCGCGGGACGTCCCTGGGCATCGAACATCTCCACGACAGCCGCTTCGAGATCGAACCTGGCCAGGGTCATGGGCTTCTGCAGGACCTCGGCGGTCACGTTCGGCAACTCAAGGGCCGCTTCACCGGTGTTCTGCAGTGTCAGCATCACCTGGAACAACGGGTGCCGGGCCAGCGCACGGGTCGGCGACAGATCCTCCACCAGCCGCTCGAACGGCACGTCCTGATGCGCCAGCGCACCGAGGCTCGTCTGCCGCACCCGACTCAGTACCTCGGTGAACGTCGGGTCGCCCGACAGGTCGGTGCGGATCACCAATGTGTTGGCGAAGAACCCGACCAAGTCGTCCAACGCCTCGTCGGTCCGCCCCGCCACCGACGACCCCACCGGAATATCCGTGCCCGCGCCCAGCCGCGACAACAGCACCGCCAACGCCGACTGCACCACCATGAACCCGGTCACGCCCTCGGCCCGGGCCACCTCCACCAGCCGCTGATGCACCTCGGCCGGCACCCGCAGCGGCACGGTGTGCCCACGGTGACCCGGCTCGGCCGGACGCCGTCGGTCAACCGGCAGGGGAAGTTCTTCCGGCGCTCCCGCGAGCGCTTGCCGCCAGTAGGCCAGCTGAGTCGACAGCCGGCTCGCCGGGTCCGACTCCTCCCCCAGCAGCTCTCGTTGCCACAACGCGTAGTCGGCGTACTGCACCGGCAGGGCGCTCCACCGCGGTGCCTCGCCCCGCAGGCGTGCCGCGTACGCCGCTGAGAGATCTCGCGCCAGCGGCGCCCGCGACCAGGCGTCCATGGCGATGTGATGGACGATCAGGACGAGCACATGCTCGTCCGGTGTCTGCTGGTCGGCGCCGGTCTGAAACAGCCATCCCCGCACCGGGATCTCCGCTGCCAGGTCGAAGGAATACTCCTCCGCCTGTGCGACCGCCGCGGTCAGTTCTTCCGCCGCCACCCGGCGCACCTGGAGCTGCCAGTCCAGCTGTCGCATGTCGAGGATCTGCTGATGCGGCTCACCATCGACGGCCGGGAACACGGTCCGCAGTGCCTCATGGCGCTCAAGGACGTCGCGCAGCGCGGTGCCCAGCGCCGCGACATCGAGTTGGCCGCGGAAACGCACGGTGACACCGCTGTTGTAGGCCGGGTTCTGCCCTTCCATCTGGCCGAGGAACCACAGCCGCCGCTGGGCATGCGACAACGGAATCATCGTTTTCTCCCTATTGCACTGGGCGTGCAGCCGACCAACTCGATTTCTGATGTCACCGGATCTTTCGCACGTCTTATCGGCGTCGGCGCCGCGCCGTGCTGCGCTGTGCCGACGCGATCGTGAATCGCCCAGTATTCAGGGAAATTCACGCCCGGGGATACCCGAGCCGTCCACCGTCGCCCGACACCGGTCTGCGTTGCGGTGACAGACCGACGGCCAAATTTCAGCGCATCACCGGTCGTTGAACAAGGCCGGCTGCGGAACACCGAGACGGGCACTGTCCAACTGATGAGTCGGCGCAGTTGAACGGTTGAGGGGATTTCTCGAAACCGAGTGCGGGTCCTGAGTTCCGTACGGACGTGCCGTTCAGTTGATTGTGGTCATGCGGGGGTGTGGAAGCCAAGGCCTTCGCCGGGCGGACGGCTCCTCCATCGACATTCTGATCCGCAGGTCATCCCCGGAAAAGAGTCCAACTGCGGTGGTGCGCCGGTTGCACAGTCGCCCACGAGTCGCGCGTCGGGACGTGGCGGGGACCGTTGCTCATGAAGGCCGGGTGCGGCGGTGCCTCGGGGACCGCCGCACCTTCCTGGTTCCGCTCAGTCCGCGTACCCGAACTGCTCGACCAGTGCCGCGAATTCCGCGTCCTCGCGGATCCGCTCCTGGTAGGCCGCTGCCAGCGACTCTTCGACATCTTTGGCCACGGACGACTCGAAGTGGGGGGCGTCGTTCGCCTGTGATGTCCGGAACTCCCTCATGCCGGGCGGCATCTCGAAGATGCCGGACGCCCGGACGGTCGTCAGCGTCCAGTTCTCCACGGCCCGCAGGACCCGGTCGCCGTCCACCCCGCCCGGGACCTCAAGAAAGTCGACGATCCGCCCGAGCGCCGCGCCAGGGTCGGTCAACAGGTCTTCGTGCCGTATCACGCAGACGTCTTCCAGCTGTGGGAAGTGTGCGCGGACCCGCTCAGGCCGGGTCCACTCCCGGGCGTGCAGCTGCCAGTTGGCGTACGCCTCGTCGGACTGCTTCAGCGACTCGTCCGGGCTCCCCAGCAGCTGCTTGATCCGCCGCTCCCGGTCCTCGGGTCTGACCCGGTTTCCCTGAGTCATGGCGTACATGATGCCGCGCGGGTCGCGTGCCACGTACACGACCTTTCCGGTGATCGACCGGTAGTACTGGATGACTTCGGCGCTGGGCAGGAGGAAGGTCCGCACCAGGTGGGGTCGCGGCTCCTCCAGCGGCACGACCCGTCCCCAGTTGAACAGCACCGACAACTCGGGTGCCAGGTCGTTCAGGTCCTCCGGCGTGGCGTCACCCGGAGGCAAATCCAGCAGGTAGCCCGCTACGAGCGCGCGAGCCAGGCCGCAGGCGGACTGCTGGCAGGAGGTGATCCAGGCAAGGCTGGGCATGGTCCTCGTCTCCCTCGTGTCACCGGGTTAGTTGGCGTATCCGTACTGACCGGCGAGGCTGCCGAACTCCTCGTCCTCGCGCAGCAGGCGCCGGTAGGCGTCCTCGATGTCCTCGCCGTAGCCGGCCAGGGACTGGTCGCTCAGTCCCTGGCCGAAGAACGGGTTCCGGTCGCGGTGGCGGAGTGAGTCGTCCCGCCGCTCGGCGTCGCGCATCTTGTCCAATGCGGAGTTGTCCACGGCGCGCTGCACCCGGTCGGAGTCCAGCTCGCTGTCGAAACCGAGAAAGTCGATCATCTTGTACAGCGACCCGGCGGTGTCCCGCTTGATGTCCTCGTACCGGAGGACCAGCAGTTCGGTGTTCGGGAAGTACTGGTGCAGCCGCTCAGGGGTGGTCCACTCCAGCACGTTCTCCGTCCACAGCCCGAACCCCATGCGCTGCCACGGCACGACCCCGCGGTTGTCGATGAAGTGTTTCGCGTACGCGGTCCGGCGGTCCGGGCTGACGTTCAGCATCCGTTCCGCGCTGGGAATCACGTCGCGTGGGTTGCGCACGAGGTAGATCACCTTGGTGGTGGCATCGCGATACGGGTCGTGGATGTTCCGGCCGGGCAGGAAGTGGGTCTTCACCGCCAGTGGTCGTGGCTGGGCGACCGGCAGCATCGTGCCGGTACGCAGTACGTTCACCAGGTCGGGCACCGCGTCGTCCAGTCGGCCCCGGCCCAACTGCGCCATGCGCAGCTCGACCTGTCTGTCACGCAGGTAGCTGGCCAACAGGATGCGGGCCCAGGTGTTGCCGGACTTCGGGTAGGAAGCTATCCAGGCCAACGCCATGGCTCCTCCTTTCAATGCGGGATCGTGCCGCGGAACGGCAGTCGGACATCACGCCGGAAGACGTACACCTTGCGCTCGATGAGCGATGACGTGGGCTGGTCGAAGCCCCGGGTCGTAGGAGAACGGGAGAGGACGAACTCGACTCTCGACCGGAGCACCGGCGGTGCTCAACGGCCGCCTTCCCGAGGGAGGGGCCCGCCGGTGCATCCGGAACCGACCGTACCCGCTTCGCTGTTCACCGTCTCGGAGTCGCTGTACGGCCGCTTCGGTTCCCGCTGTCGCCGCCTCGCCCGCCCTGGTCACCTCGAACGGATCGTTCTCGGGCTCGGCGACGGCCCGCACGTCGCGAACCGCCCGCAGCCTCGACCGGAGAGAAGTGCGCGCTCCCTTTCCCGGATCGCTCAGCTCGTGGTGGCCCGTTGCTCCTCCTGGGGCGCTGTCACCGTGTCCGTGGGCAGACGGCGGTTGATCACCGACAGCAGCGGGCCGGTCATCGCGGTGGTGATCAGCGCCATCACCACCAGTGCGAGATACAGGGTGGAGGTGAGCACTCCGGCGCTGTACCCGGCCTGGAGGAGGACGATCTCGGTGAGCCCGCGGGTGTTGAGCAGGACGCCCAGGCGGAGTGCCTCGCCGCGCTCCTCGCCACCCCGGCGCAGGAACACGTAGCCGCCGCCGATCTTCGACAGCACGGCCAGGGCCGTCGCCAAGAGCGCCACGAGCCAGGGAATGCCTGTCGCTCCCGTCCATATCTTGAGTCCGGTGGTGACGAAGAAGACCGGCACCAGCCACCGGCCCAGCGTCGACACCCAGCGGACCGGTGCGTCCCAGTGCGGTGAACCGGGCGGGATCATCAGTCCCACCGCGAACGCGCCGAAGATCGCGGTGAGGCCCCAGGACTCCGCCGCGGCCGCCGCACCGAGCACGCACGCCCCCAGCACCACGGCCACCAGCCAGGGCAACCGGGCGCAGAGCCACTCGGCCTGACGGACCCTCAGCAGCCGGCGGCCCAGCATGATCGCGAGCACGCCGAGAATGAACATGGTGCCCGCCGTCGCGATGCCCCCCGCGCCCCCCTTGGCGATTCCGATCACCACGGCGAGGAGAAGCCAGGCCACGGCATCGACGAGCGCCGCCGAGGTCAGCGCGAGCCGTCCGGCGCGCGTGGTGGTCAGGCCCCGGTCGGCGAGGATCCTGGCGAGCACGGGTACCGCCGAGACCGCCATCGTGGTCGCGAGCAGCAGTACGAAAGCAAGGGTGGGCCCTGTCCCCCGGAGCTCGGGACGGTCGTACCAGACGAGCCAGCCGGCGAATGCCGCACCGGCCGCCAGGGACGGTGCGAGGGTGCCCAGTGTCGTCCAGCCGATGGCTCTTTCCCGCAGGCGGGAGTCGTCCATCCGCAGCTCGTGGGCGACGCCGACCAGGAACAGGACGAGTCCGGCGTGCCCGATCTGCCGCAGCGGTTCGATCACGGGGTCCGGCAGCAGGACGGGTTGTGCCTGCGGCCAGGCCCACCCGAGGATGGCGGGCCCCAGCAGCATGCCGACGGCGATCTCGCCGACGACCCCGGGCTGCCCGAGCCGGCGCGCGACCCACCGTCCGAGGTAGGCGACACCGAGGACGGCAGAGAGGGCGGCCGCCGTGTGGCCGGCCACGGCGGGCGTCATCGCGCACCCTGCCGGTCCGTCGCGACCGGGGTCGTTCTCTTCGGTTCCGGGGCCCGGGTCACGTTCGGGGGCCGCGTCCCCGTGGGTGTGAACGGTAACCGGCACAGTTCTTCTGTCGTGTCCATCGATTTCCCCCTGTGCAATGTTCCGAAGGTGCGTGGCGAAGATCGTCCGTTCCTCGGGTGATTTCACGACGTCGAAATGACCGGCACCTTCGACGAGTTGCACGGCCGACCGCCGCCGGCCCGAGTGCAGTTCCTCGACGCGCGTTCGGGCAGGCGAGGGCGAGATCGATATCCGCGCCTCGGCACTCATCTCGCCGTGCCATTCCGAAAGGGTTCACACCCGCTCGACTCCCCCTGAGCCGGCACATCGAACAGCGTCATCCGACTGCCCTGTGCGAGGAGTTCCCCGGCGACGGCCACCATAGTTCGCGGGTCGCTGTTCAGGCCATGGCCGAGGAGAACGGAACACTGATTGAGGAATACCTTCGTGAACGGATCGTGCGGGAACTTCGCCACCGGTCGGAACTGCTCGACGAGGTCGTTCACGGATTCGGCCGGACTCATTTGCTCGGCGCCTCGCCGCGATCCGTCGTCCTGAAGATTCACCATGAGGTCGAACGGATCGATGTCCCTGTCGACAGTCACCGCCAACCCTCGGGCCGACCGGTTCACGGAAGCCCTTCCGCCTGGCAGAAGCCGCCTTGCGCCGTGCACGCGGCCCTCAGGAACCTGATCCCAACCACGGCACGCGGGGCGACGATGCCCCGCCGACAGGGACGGGAACGCCATGCCTCACATGACCGCCTTCGCCAGGAACCAGTGGTACGTCGCCGCCTACAGCCACGAGGTCGGCCGCGACCTCCTCGGCCGGACGATCCTCGGCGAGCCCCTCGTCTTCTACCGCACCGAGGACGACGGCAGTGCCATAGCACTCCACGACCGGTGTGTGCACCGGCGGTTCCCGCTCTCCGAGAGCCGCCTCGACGGGGACCGGATCGTGTGCGGCTACCACGGCTTCACCTACGACACGACGGGCACCTGCGTGTACGTGCCGGGCCAGAAACGCATCCCCCGCACCGCCCGCGTCGCCTCCTACCCCGTGGTCGAGCAGGACGCGCTGGTCTGGGTGTGGATCGGCGACCCGGCGCTCGCGGACCCGCAGGTCATCCCCCGCGCCCCGCACCTCGCCTCCCCCGACTGGGTCACCGTCAGCGGCATGGAACCGATCGACGCCGACTATGGACTCCTCGTCGACAACCTCCTCGACCTCTCCCACGAGACGTATCTGCACGGCGGTTACATCGGCTCGCCCGAGGTCGCCGAGACCCCGATCACCACGGAGGTCGACGAGGGCGCCGGCGTCGTACGAGTGAGCCGGCACATGGACGACGCCGAGTGCCCGCCGTTCTACGCCAAGTCCACCGGAATACAAGGGCGGATCACTCGCTGGCAGGACATCGAGTACCACGCGCCCTGCCTCTACCTCCTGCACAGCCGTATCGCCCCGGTCGGCGTCCTGCCCGAGGAGGACGGCAGCGACCCGAACGGCTTCCACACCGAGATCACCTACGCCATCACGCCCTCGTCGGACGGCAAGGTGTACGACTTCTGGGCGGTCTCGCGCGACTGGGCCACGGGCGACGCCGAGGTCACCGAGTTCCTGCGCGGCAACAACCACACCGTCGTCATGCAGGACGTCGACGCGCTCAACCTCCTTCAGAGGACGTTGGGTTCGGAACGCTCCGGCTATCAGGAGCTGAGCATCAACATCGACACCGGCGGCCTCGCCGCCCGCCGTATCCTCGCCCGGCTGGTCGAGGAGGGCGCCAAGCCCGTGGAGCAGGTCCAGTGACCGCTCCGACCGGCGAGGTCTACCGCATCGACTGGCTGCCGGGCACCGACGTCCTGCACGGCACCTGTCACTGCGGCCGCGAGCACACCTCTCAGGACCCGATCGAGATGTGGGAGTGGATGCTCGCCCACCCCCGCGGCCACGCCGTCGACGATGCACAGGGAGCCGGCGCATGACCACCCACGAGGCCGAACTCGTCGTAGAGTCAAGGGACTTCGCGGCCGACGGCGTCCTCGCCCTCACGCTCCGCCATCCGCTCGGCGAGCAACTCCCGTCCTGGGAACCGGGCGCCCACATCGACGTCGTGCTCGGCCCCGATCTGGAGCGCCAGTACTCGCTGTGCGGCGACCCGGCCGACCGTACGACCTGGCGGATCGCGGTACTGCGCGAGCCGGACGGGCGGGGCGGATCGGCTTACGTGCACGGGCAGTTGGAGCAGGGCGACAAGGTGCGGGTGCGCGGACCGCGCAACCACTTCCGGCTGGAGCCCGCCCCCCGCTACCGCTTCGTCGCGGGCGGCATCGGCATCACCCCCCTCCTGCCGATGCTGGCCGCGGCGGAGGCGTCGGGCGCCGACTGGAGCCTGCTCTACGGCGGCCGCACCCGTAACTCCCTGGCGTTCACGGAGGAGTTGAGCCGCTACGGCGACCGCGTCACCGTCGCTCCGCAGGACGAGGTCGGGCTGCTCGACCTGCCGTCGGTGCTGGACGACGTTCCGGACGGCACCCTCGTCTACTGCTGTGGTCCCGGGCCGCTGCTCGACGCGGTCGAGGCACGGTGTCCCGGCGGCATCCTGCACGTCGAGCGGTTCCAGCCGAAGGCCCAAGTCGCGGACGCCGACAGCGAGTTCGAGGTCGTGCTGGAGCAGAGCGGGAAGACGGTCACCGTCCCGGTGGGCGTGTCCGTGCTCGACACCGTGCGCGCCGCCGGTGTGGAGGTGCTGTTCTCCTGCACCGAGGGCACCTGCGGGACCTGCGAGACCGATGTCCTGGAAGGCACCCCGGACCACCGCGACTCGGTGCTGAGCGAGGAGGAACGGGCGGCCGGCGAGACGATGCTCATCTGCGTCTCGCGCTGCCTGGGAAAGCGGCTCGTACTGGATCTGTGACGACGCGTCCTGGATCCGTGACGGCGCGGACCGGAGCTGTGACGACGCGGGGACAACACGCCAAGAGCGCACTTCGATAACTGTCAACAATATTGTGAGCACTAGGCATTGACCTGGCCGCGACGGGGCCCTACGTTCCCGCTCAACACCCATTGAGCACCACTGTGCGGTCTGCGCACAGCCTGTCGGAACACCGTCGTCTGCACAGGAGTTGCCATGCGTCGTCTGCTCGTCGGCCTCGCGGCCGGAACCGTGCTGGTCGCCGCGTCGGCCTGCGGTTCGTCCGGCAACGGAGCGTCGGATCAGAACAGCTCGTCCACCGGAACCACCACGGTCAAGGTGGGGGTCATCCCCATCGTCGATGTCGCCCCGCTCTATCTCGGCCAGAAGGAGGGCTTCTTCGGCAAGCACGGGCTGAAGCTCTCGATGACGCTCGCGCAGGGCGGCGCGGCCATCGTGCCGGGTGTGGTGAGCGGCCAGTTCCAGTTCGGCTTCTCCAACATGACCTCCCTGATGCTCGCCGAGTCCAACAACGTTCCCGTGAAGGCCATCGCCAACGGCGTCGCCTCAACGGGCGTGTCCGGCAAGGACTTTGGCGCCCTCGTCGTCAAGAAGGGCAGCACCCTCAAGTCGGCGAAGGAGCTGGAGGGCAAGAAGGTCGCGGTCAACACGCTGAAGAACATCAACGAGACGGCCGTCCGCGAATCCGTTCGCAAGGCCGGCGGCGACCCGGACAAGGTCAAGTTCGTCGAGCTGGCCTTCGACCAGATGCCGGCGGCGCTCGACAAGGGCCAGATCGACGCCGCCATGGCCGTCGAACCCGCGCTCACCACCATGTTGAACCAGGGCGCCCAGCAGATCGCCTGGCCGCTGGTCGACGTGGCGCCGAACCTCACCGTCGCCATGTACTTCACGTCGTCGGCGTACGCGACCAAGAACCCGGACGTGGTGAAGAAGTTCCAGGAGGCGACCGCCGAGTCCCTGGCCTACGCCGACGCCCACCCGGACGAGGTCCGCCAGATCGTCGCCACCTACACCAAGGTTCCCGCCAGTGTGCTGGCCAAGGTGATCCTGCCCAAGTGGCCCGCCGATCCGAACCGTTCGTCGATCGAGGCACTGGAGAAGCTGAGCGTGACGGACGGTCTCTTCAAGACGGCCCCCGACCTGGACAAGCTGCTTCCGTGAAGGGACTGAACACCGCACTGGGTGCGGCCGGACTCGCGGCCTTCCTCGCCCTCGGCGAGGTCGTGCCGCGCGTCGGCATCGTCAAAGAGGCGTACTTCCCGCCGACCAGCAGGATCGCGTCCGCGCTCTGGGACGAACTCAAGGACAGCACGTTCTGGTCGGCCCTCGGCGACACCCTCACCGGCTGGGCCCTCGGCCTGGCGATCGCCGTCGGCGCGGGCATCGTCGCAGGCGTCCTGCTCTCGGTGGTCCCGTACCTCCGCGAGGCGACGGCATCGACGGTCGAATTCCTCCGCCCGATCCCCTCGGTCGCCCTCATCCCGTTGGCAGTGCTGTTGTACGGCACCGAGTTGAAGTCGGTGCTGTTGCTCGTCGTCTACGCCTCCTTCTGGCAAATCCTGATCCAGGTCCTCTACGGCGTCCAGGACGTCGACCCGGTCGCCGAGGAGACGGCGCGGTCCTACGGTCTCGGCACCTGGGCCCGGGTGCGGCACGTGCTGTGGCCGAGCGCCCTGCCGTACGTCATGACGGGTGTCCGGCTGGCGGCGGCCGTCGCGCTGATCCTCACCATCACCGCCGAACTGGTCATCGGGGCACCGGGGTTGGGCGCGACCATCATGGTCGCGCAGAGCTCGCAGGCGGTGCCCGAGATGTACGCGCTGATCGTGGTGACCGGTCTGCTGGGGCTGATCATCAACGTGGGCGCGCGGACGGTGGAGCGGCGGGCGCTGGCCTGGCACCAGTCGGTGCGCGGGGAGGTGACGGTGTGAGGCGGGCTCTGCTCCGGCTGCTGTTCGTGGTCGCGCTGCCGGCGGTGCTGCTCACCGTCTGGTGGCTGGCGTCGGACGGCAGCACCAATGTGTTCTGGCCACCGCTACGGACGATCCTCAAGACCTTCCCCGACGTGTGGACCGCCGACAGGCTCAAGTCGGACGTCCTGCCCAGCGTGCTGCGGCTGACGGCCGGTTACGCCGCGGCGGCCGTCGCGGGGATCGCGCTCGGCACGGTGATCGGCTCCTACCGGCGGGTGCGGGCGGTGTGCGAACCGGTCCTGGAGTTCCTGCGCGCGGTCCCGCCACCGGTCCTGGTCCCGGTCATCATGCTGTTCGCGGGCATCGGCGACACGATGAAGATCGTGGTCATCGCGAGCGGCTGCGTCTGGCCGATCCTCCTCAACACGGTCGAGGGCGTACGCGCGGTCGACCCGGTCATGAAGGAGACGGCCCTCTCCTACGGCATCACGGGCACCGCCCGCCTGCGGAGCCTGGTGCTGCGCTCGGCGAGCCCACAGATCTTCACGGGGCTGCGTCAGGCGCTGTCCATCGGGATCATCCTCATGGTCATCAGCGAGATGTTCGCGGGCACGGACGGACTGGGCTACGCCGTCGTCCAGTTCCAGCGCAGTTTCGCGGTGCCCGACATGTGGACCGGCATCCTCGTCCTGGGGATGCTGGGATTCCTGCTCTCCGTCGTCTTCCAGGTGGTCGAGCGGCGGGTGCTCGGCTGGTACCACGGCCTGCGCGCGGCCTCCCGCCGGTCCCCGTGAACATCGTGAAAGGGCGGTCCATGCTCGACGTACGCGGCCTGAACAAGGTCTACGAAGGTTCCGGCCGCCGGGTGGAGGCGGTGCGGGACCTCACCTTCACCGTCGACGCCGGCGAACTCGTCTGTCTCGTCGGCCCGTCGGGCTGCGGCAAGACCACGCTGTTGAAGTGCATGGGCGGACTGCTCACCCCGACCGCGGGCGAAGTCCTGCTGAACGGACGGAAGGTGAGCGGTCCGCCGCCCGGGATGGCGTTCGTGTTCCAGGAGTACGGGCGGAGCCTCTTCCCCTGGATGCGGGTCGGCGAGAACGTCGAACTCCCCCTGAAACAGAAGGCGTTGAGCAAGGCGCGCAGGCGTGAACTGGTCGCGGACGCCCTGGAGTCGGTGGGCCTGACGGATGCGGCCGGGGCGTATCCGTGGCAGCTGTCCGGCGGTATGCAGCAGCGGGTCGCGATCGCGCGGGCGCTCGCCTACGAGCCCGAAGTCCTGCTGATGGACGAGCCGTTCGCGGCGGTCGACGCGCAGACCCGGGCCGATCTGGAGGACCTGGTACGGGGGTTGTGGCGGGAGCGCGGGATCACGATCCTGTTCGTGACCCACGACATCGACGAGGCCGTCTACTTGGGCGAGCGCGTGGTCGTGCTGTCCGCGTCGCCGACCGTCGTGCAGGAGCAGCTGAAGGTCGATCTGCCCGTGGAACGCGATCAGTTGCACACCCGGGTCGCCCCGCGCTTCGCCGAACTGCGGACCCATGTCTACGAGCAGATCCAGGCGGCGAAGCGCGGGACGCTCCCGGTTCAGGACCGGCTCACGAAGTCTGATACGCCTCCACTTCGCTGAACTGCGCCGCGGGCCAACCGGAGTTGGCGGTGACGTTGAGCCGTAGGTAGCGCAGGTTCGTACCGCTGGGCAGGGCCACGGTGACCGTGTTCCCGGTCGCCGGGTCGAAGCGGTAGCCGGTGGAGCCGACGACGGTCGAGTAGGCCGAGCCGTCGGTGCTGCCCAGCACGGACAGCGTCTGCGTGCGGGCACCCCACGTGGAGGACGGCGGCAGCTTCAACACCAGCCTGCGGACTGCCTGGTTGGAGCCGAGGTCGACCGTCCAGGCCTGCGGGAAGGCGTTGTTGGCGGACTCCCAGTAGGTGTTCGCGTCGCCGTCGACCGCCTTGCCCGGTGTGTAGACGTCCTGCGAGCCGGTCGCCGTAGCGGGGCGGCCCTTGGCGAGGTTGGTGTTCTGGTCCGGGGGCGGGTTGCCCTGCCCGGGCTGCGGCCAGGTCGAGCAGTCCGACCAGGTACTGCTCCAGCCGGAGTTGCCGCCGCCGTCGGTGAGGGTGAAGGCGCCGGAGCCGGACGGGTAGGGGCAGTTGTAGATGCCGGCCGCGCCGACGCCGGTGGCCTGCACGTTGCTGAACTTGGCCGAGCCTTGCGCCTCGGCCTGGACGACGACCGTCCCGGCGTTCTGCACGGTCGCCCCGCTCACGGAGACGTTGCCGGTCGAGTACCCGTGCCCGCCGCCGGACACGAACTCGAAGGCGCTGTAAGGGCTGTTGGTGATCGTCGTGTTGGTGATGGTGACAGTGGCGTTGACCGCGCTGTCGTAGGAGTCGACGCGCAACGCGCCCATGGGGTGGCCCCAGTTGGGGTTGATCGCGCCGGTGCGGACGAGGGTGTTGCCGTCGACCGTGATCGTGCCGGCGAGCGGGGAGAAGGGGTCGAGGAACTTCTGGTTGGAGATCGCGATGCCGCTGCCGAGGGCGTTGGTGTCGGAGACCAGGTTGTTCCTGACCGCGATGTTCGTGCCGCCGTAGATCGCGATGCCGTTGGCGAGGTTCGGCTGGGAGATGGTGTTGTTCTCGAAACTGCTGTTGGTGTCCGGGGAGTTGAGCGACCACATGGCGAGGGAGTCGTCGCCCTGGTCGCGGAGGAAGTTGTTGCGGACGATGACGCCGTGGGCGTTGCCGTTGAGGTTGAGGCCGTCGGCGGTGGTGTCGAGGATGCGGTTGTTCTCGACGACGAGGTTGTCGTTGTTGCCCGTCAGCCAGAGGCCGACCTTCAGGTGCTGGATCCACATCCCGGAGACCGAACTGCCCGGTCCCAGCGCCCCGTTGACGAAGTTGTCCGGGTTGGAGTCGACGCGTTCGGTGACCTCGCCGATGACCGCGAAGTCCTTGATGTGGACGCCGCCGGAGGAGCTGGACTGGTCGATGAAGCGCGAGGTGTGCACGACCGAGTACCACTGACCGGCGCCCTGGAGCGTCACGTTCTGCACGCCGCTGAGGGAGGAGGTGAGCCGGTAGTCGCCCGGCGGGATCCACACCACTCCCCCTTGGGCCGCGGAGATGGCGTCCCGGAAGGCCTGGGTGGAGTCGCCCGCGCCACTGGGGTCGGCGCCCTTGGAGACCACGGACACCGAACCGGCGGGCTGCGCGGCGGCCCCGGCGACCTGCTCGAAGTCGGCGACGTCGACGGCGACTTGGGTGCCCGTCGCCACGAACGCGACCTTGTCGCCCTGCTGCACGTTCTGGCCGAGCAGGAGCCGGGAGTTGTCGAAGAAGTGGTGCGTCTTCGCGCCCGCGATCCAACTGGTGTCGACGTACGAGTACTTGGACGTGACGGCGAGCGTCCTGCTGATCTTGACCCCGTTGACGTACACGTCGAGGCTGCCGCTCTGGCCGTCCGGGACGTTGTACGACACGTTCACGGCGTTGGCCGCGCGCGGCACGGTGAACTCGACCCGCTGCCCGGAGGTGAGCCGTACGGCCTGCCGTCCCGAGGCCTCGGAGGCGAGGGTCCCCTGGGTGTAGTCGGGGCCGATCTTCGTTCCGGTGGTGGTGGCCGACTCGGCCTCGACGGAGGTGAAGGGGAGGGAGGCGCCCGAGGCGGCGTGGGCGGCGGCGGGGGTCAGGGCGACGAGCGTGCCGGCGGCGAGCGCGACAGCCGCGCCGATCATTGGCATGCGCCTGACAGATCTGAAAGTGGTGCTGTGCATGTGCTGATCCCTTCGAGGTGGGGGTGCGGGGATAGCGGATGCAGGTGACGGCCGAGGGCCGGCGGCTATACGGTGCGCAGCCAGGCGGCCGTGTCCCGCGGCAGGCGTCCCTGGTCGTCCAGGGGGCCGCTGGTCAGCAGGAGGTGGGTGTGGGCGGGGAGGTCGGCGGGTGCGTCGGCGAGGTTGACCACGCAGGTCACGCCCTCCGCGCGGGCGAAGGCGAGGACTCCGTCGGGGGCGGGCAGCCAGGTGAGGGGGCCGTCGCCGAAGACCGGCCGGAGGTGGATCGCCTCGCGGTAGAGGTTGAGTATGGAGTCGACGGTCCGCTGCTGACGGTCGACCGCATACGATGTCCAGCCGACCGGCTGCGGCAGCCACGGCTCACCGCGCGAACCGAAGCCCGCGTACGGCGCTTCCTCGACCCAGGGCAGCGGCACGCGGCAGCCGTCGCGGCCGGGGTCGGTGCCGCCGGACCGGAAGTACATCGGATCCTGTATGCGGTCGGCGGGCAGCTCGACCTCGGGAAGACCCAACTCCTCCCCCTGGTAGAGGTAGACGACTCCGGGCAGCGCCAGCGACAGCAGGGCGGCCGCCCGGGCGCGCCGGGTGCCGAGGGCGAGGTCGGTCGGGGTGCCGAAGGCCTTGGTGGCGAAGTCGAAGCCGGTGTCGGCGCGGCCGTACCGGGTGACCGTGCGGGTCACGTCGTGGTTGCACAGGACCCAGGTGGCGGGCGCGCCGATCGGGGCGTGCTCGGCGAGGGTCTCGTCGATCGAGGCGCGCAGTCTCTCCGGGTCCCAAGGGCAGGACAGGAAAGCGAAGTTGAAGGCGGTGTGGAGTTCGTCGGGGCGGAGGTAGCGGGCGAAGCGTTCGGTGTCGGGGAGCCAGACCTCGCCGACGAAGACGGCACCGTACTCGTCGGCGACGGCCCGCCAGGAGCGGTAGATGTCGTGGAGTTCGTCGCGGTCGACGAAGGGGTTCGGGTCGCGGCCCTCGACGAAGTCGGGCAGGTCGGGGTCCTTGGCGAGCAGGGCCGCCGAGTCGATGCGGACGCCTTCGACGCCGCGCTCGAACCAGAAGCGCAGGATGTCCTCGTGCTCCTGACGCACCGCCGGGTGGGCCCAGTTGAGGTCGGGCTGTTCGGGGGTGAACAGATGGAGGTACCAGTCGCCGTCGGGGAGGCGGGTCCACACGGGTTCGGTGGAGGCGGCGAACTGGGACGGCCAGTCGTTGGGCGGGAGTTCACCGTGTTCGCCGCGTCCCGGGCGGAAGTGGAAGAGGTCGCGCTCGGGGCCACCGGCGAGGGCGGCGCGGAACCAGGGGTGCTGGTCGGACACATGGTTGGGCACGATGTCGACGATCGTGCGGATGCCCAACTCCCGTGCCTCGGCGATGAGTTTCTCGGCCTCGGCGAGGGAGCCGAAGGCCGGGTCGATGGCGCGGTAGTCGGCGACGTCGTAGCCGCCGTCCTTCATCGGCGACAGGTACCAGGGGGTGAACCACAGGGCGTCCACGCCGAGTTGGGCGAGATACGGCAGTCGGGAGCGGACGCCCGCGAGGTCGCCGGTGCCGTCGCCGTCGCCGTCCGCGAAGCTGCGGACATAGACCTGGTAGATGACGGCGGAGCGCCACCAGTCGTCCTGGCTCTGGGCATGGGGGGGCTGTCCCACGGTGCTGGCCTTTCTGTCGGGGGCGTCGAAGGGGGCGGTGTCAGCCCTTCGTGCTGCCCGCGCTGATCCCGGCGATGATGTGCCGCTGGAAGACCAGGAACATCGCGACCATGGGGATGCTCGCGATCACCATCGCGGCGATGAGCACGGTCAGTTGGATGTTCTGGGACAGCTGGACGAGTGCCACGCTGATCGGCTGCTTGTCGGTGTCGGAGAAGACCATCAGCGGCCACAGGAAGTCCTGCCACACGGCGACGAGCGCGAAGATCGACACGACGCCGAGGACCGGGCGGGACATGGGCAGGACGATGGACCACAGGATGCGGAGTTTCCCGGCGCCGTCGATCTCGGCGGCTTCCATGACGTCGCGCGGGAGTTGGTCGAAGAACCGCTTGAGGAGGTAGAGGTTGAAGGCGTTGGCGACGGCGGGCAGCCAAATGCCGAGGGGGCTGTTGAGCAGGCTGGTGTGGATCAGCGGGAGGTCGGCGACGGTCAGGTACTTGGGTACGACCAGGGCCTGCGCCGGGACCATCAGCGTCGCCAGGATGCCGCCGAGGATCAACTTGCCGAAGGCGGGCTTGAGTTTGGACAGGGCGTAGGCGGCGGCCGTGCAGAGGACCAGCTGGAACGCCCAGGCGCCGGCGGCCTGGACGACCGTGTTCCACAGGTGCTCCGGGAGCTGCATCAGGTCCCAGGCGTCGGTGTAGCCGCTGATGTGCAGGTGGTGGGGCACGATCGTGGGCGGGGTCTGCGCGATCTCGTCCGGCGACTTCATCGCGCCGGTCACCATCCAGTAGACCGGGAAGAGGAAGGCGAGGGCGAAGAGCACGACGACGCCGGTGAACACCGTCCAGTAGACGGCCTTTCCGCGCGGCCGGGCGAGGCTCGCCGGGGAGAGCAGCGTGCGGGTGGTCACAGGTCGTCCTCTCCGGAGCGGGTCAGCCGCAGATAGAGGGCCGAGAAGACGCCGAGCAGCACGAGGAGCATCACGCTGAGCGCGCAGGCGCCGCCGAAGTCGTTGTAGAGGAAGGCGTATTTGTAGATCAGGTAGAGCACGGTGACGGTGGCGCTCTCCGGTCCGCCGCCGGTGATCACGAACGGTTCGGTGAACACCTGCATCGTGGCGATGATCTGAAGGAGCATCAGCATCAGGATGACGAACCGGGTCTGAGGGATCGTCACATACCGGACGCGTTGCAGCAGGCTCGCGCCGTCCAGCTCGGCCGCCTCGTACAGCTCGCCCGGGATGGACTGGAGTGCGGCCAGGTAGATCAGGACGGTGCCGCCCAGGTTGGCCCAAGTGGCCACGATCACCAGGGAGATGAGGGCGGTGTCGGTGCCGTTGGACCAGTTCGAGGTGGGCAGGTGCAGGAAGCGCAGCGTCTCGTTGGCGAGGCCCGCTCCCGGGTCGTAGAACCACTTCCACAGCAGGGCGGTGACCACTGGCGGGATCATCACCGGGAGGTAGACGACGACCCTGAAGAACGCCTTCCAGTGCCTCAACTCGTTGAGGACCAGGGCGAGTACGAAGGGGATCGCGAAGCCGATGAGCAGGGCCAGCAGGGTGAAGACGAGGGTGTTGCGCCAGGCGGCGGCGAACTCGGGGTCGTGCCAGACCTGGGTGAAGTTGTCGGTGCCGACCCACTCGGGCGAGGAGCCGGGCGTGTACTTCTGGAAGGCGATCACGACCGCGCGGATCGCCGGGTACCAGGAGAAGAGGGCGAAGCAGATCAGGCCGCCGATGAGGAAGGCGTAGGCGCGCGCCTGGTCGAGGAGGCGGCGCCGCCCCGGGCCCCCTGCCGGGGGCGGCGCCTCGACCTGTCGAACTGCCGTCGTCTCGACGGGACTCCGGGTGGCCGTCCGGGTCATCGGGTCAGCCCCGGGCCAGGATGCCGTCGATCTTTCCGGAGGCGTCCTTGAGGAGTTGGTCGATGTTCGCGTCCTTCTTGGTGAGGACGGCGGAGACGGCTCCGTCGAGGACGGAGTAGATCTGCTGGGCGTCCGGCGGCTCGATCTTCATCTGGAGGGACTGGTTGCCGTCGAGGAAGGCCTGGTAATTCGCCACCGGGACATTGGAGTTGGCCTTCTTGACCTGCTGGTCCTTGGCGTCGGCGGCGCCGGTGAACAGGCGCGGTTCGGGCAGTCCGACGGGCGCGTTGGCCTTCTTGGCGCGAGCGTAGTCGCCGAGGAAGCCGCTGCCCGGGGTGAGGAACATGCTGTCGAGCCACTTGAGGCCGGCGCGGATCTGGGCGGGCGTGTCGTGCTTGTTGAACATGTAGCCGTCGCCGCCGATGAGCGTGCCCTGGCCGCCGGGCATCGGGCCGAGGGCGAGGTCGTCGTAGTTGCCGCCCTTCTCCTTGACCAGGATCGGGATGTTGTCCGGCGCGGAGAGGTACATGCCGAGCTTGCCCGAACCCATCAGCTGCTGCACGTCGTTGATGACCAGGAGCTGCTTGCTGCCCATCGAGTTGTCGGTCCAGCGCATGTCGTGCAGGTTCTGCAGCACGGCGTGACCCTGGGGCGTGTCGATGGTCGCCTTCTTGCCGTCGGCGCTGACGACGTCGCCGCCCTGCGAGTACATCTCGGCGGTGAAGTGCCAACCCCCTTGGTTCTGGGCGCTGTAGTCGGCGTAGCCGACGGTGCCGTTGCCGAGCGCGGCTATCTTCTTCGCGTCGGCCCGGACCTCGGCCCAGGTCGTCGGCGCCTTGTCGGGGTCGAGGCCGGCCTGCTGGAAGAGCTTGCGGTTGTAGATCAGACCCATCGAGTAGCCGGTGCGCGGGATGCCGTAGATCTTGCCGTCGACGGTGTAGATGTCACGCAGCTGCTTCTGGATGGTGTCGTAGCTCTTCAACTCCTTGATGTACGGCGTGAGATCGGCCGCCTGGTTGATGTCGACGACGTGCTTGGCGTCGGTGAAGTACGTGTAGAACACGTCCTCCATCTGGCCGCCGGCGAGTTTGGCGTCGAAGGTCTTCGGATCCTGGCAGGGGAACGCGTCGTGGGTGACGACGTCGATGTCGGGGTTCTTCTTTTCGAAGGCCGCGACATCGGAGTCGAAGAACTTGCGGTCGACCTTGGCGCTCTTGGGCGGCTCGCAGTTGACCGTGATGCGCGTCTTGCCGCTCCCCGAGTCGTCGCCGGACCCGCAGGCGGCGGCAGTGAGCGCGAGAGAACAGACGCCGATCGCGGCGAAGGTACGGCGGAACCCGGTGCTTCTCATCGGTGGACCCCTCTGGGCAGGAGCGGTGGGCGCCGCACACTCAAGCACCGCCGACACCTGTCCGCAAGATGTCGCGCAGAATCTGTAATTATTCGACAGCGGGGCGACTGTCAGCCGCGCGGGGCTTGCGCGGTGGAACCACGCACTACCAGTTCCGGTTCGAAGAGCAGCTCTTCGGCCGGTACGGCCGTGCCGCCGACCTGTGAGTTCAACAGCTCCACGGCGGCCCGGCCCATGGCCTCGATGGGCTGGCGGACCGTGGTCAGCGGGGGCTCGGTGCAGTTCATGAAGGCGGAGTCGTCGTAACCGACGACAGAAATCTGTGACGGGACGTCAAGTCCCTTGCGGCGTGCGGCCCTTATGGCACCCAGGGCGAGGGGGTCGCTGGCGCAGATGATGCCGGTGACGCCCCGGTCGATGAGCCGGGAGGCGGCGGCGTGACCGCCCTCGATGGAGAAGATGGCCCGTGCGACGAACTCGTCGGGCAGGTCCGGCGCGATGACCCGCGCGGCGGCCAACTTCCTTGCCGACGGCATGTGGTCGGCCGGGCCGAGGACCAGCCCGATGCGCTCGTGGCCGAGGGAGGCGAGGTGCCGCCAGGCCTGCTCGACGGCGACCGCGTCGTCACAGGACACGGCGGGGAAACCGAGGTGGTCGATGGCCGCGTTGATCAGAACGACCGGGATCTTGCGCTCGGCGAGCAGCCGGTAGTGGTCGTGCGGCGCGTCCGCCTGCGCGAACAGCCCGCCGGCGAAGACGACTCCGGAGACCTGCTGTTCCAGCAGCAGCGTCACATAGTCGGCCTCGGAGACGCCGCCCTTGGTCTGGGTGCACAGCACCGGGGTCAGACCGAGTTGGGCGAGCGCGCCGCCGATCACCTCGGCGAAGGCGGGGAAGATGGGGTTCTGCAGCTCGGGCAGCACCAGACCCACGAGTCGCGCGCGCTCCCCGCGCAACTGTGTGGGCCGCTCGTAGCCGAGAACGTCCAGGGCGGAGAGCACCGCCTGCCGGGTGGGCTCGGAGACTCCGGGTTTGCCGTTGAGCACCCGGCTGACCGTGGCCTCGCTGACCCCGACCTTCTTCGCCACCTCAGCAAGTCGTCGCGTCATGTGCGCAAGAATAGCGCAAGATGCGCAAGTGGTTTGCGTTATGCGGGAGTCGGATCAAGCCGATCGCGACTCCACGGCCTCCGGTGCCGGCGGGTCAGTCGTGGGCGGCCCACAGACCGCGGACATGCCCCAGGTGCCGGGTCATGATCTCACGCACGGCCCCCTTGTCACGGTCCAACAGCGCGTCCAGCAGCTCCAGATGCTCCTGCGCGGAGGCCAGCAGCCGTCCTGCCTTGACGAGGGCGGTCAGCCCGTAGAGGCGGGACCGCCCCCGCAGATCACCGACGACCTCGACGAGGTGGGCGTTGCCCGCAAGCGCGAGCAACCCGAGATGGAAACGGGTGTCCGCCTCGACGTACGCGATGAGGTCACCGGCAACGGCCGCGCCGACGATCTCCCGGGCGGCCGGCCGCAGCGCCTCCAGCGAGACCGGGTCGGCGGTCTCGGCCAGCGCCACCACCGTGGGGATCTCGATCAGGGCGCGGATGTGGGTGTACTCGTCGAGCTGCTTCTCGGAGACGGCGGTGACCCGGAACCCCTTGTTGGGAACGGTGTCGACCAGCCCCTCCTTGGCCAGATCCAGCATGGCCTCGCGCACCGGGGTCGCCGAGACGCCGAAGCGGGCGGCGAGCGTGGGCGCGGAGTACACCTCGCCCGGCCGCAGCTCCCCCGCGATCATCGCGGCCCGCAGGGCATCGACGACCCGCTCGCGATAGCTGCTCTTCTTGCCGCCCAGCGTGGGCAGGTCCGGAGCGGTGGTGGGCGGGGCGCCGGCTCGCTGGACGGCCATCGGAAGTCTCCTAGTGGTGCAAGGTCACACACGGTGCAATGTCACGCGTGACCGGCCATTATCCCCGATCTAGAGGATGAATCCGCCCGGGAACGGATCGGCGGGATCGAGCAGGTACTGGGCGGTGCCGGTGATCCAGGCGCGGCCGGTGAAGCTGGGCAGGACGGCGGGGACTCCGGCGACCTCGGTGGTGTCGAGGAGCCGTCCGGTGAACTGCGTGCCGATGAAGGACTCGTTCACGAACTCGGTGTGCAAAGGGAGTTCACCGCGCGCGTGGAGCTGTGCCATGCGCGCGCTGGTGCCCGTGCCGCAGGGTGAGCGGTCGAACCAGCCCGGGTGGATCGCCATCGCGTGCCGGGAGTGCCGGGCGGTGGCGCCGGGCGCGTACAGGTGGACGTGATGGCAACCGCGAATGGAGTCGTCCTCGGGGTGGACGGGCTCGTCCCGGTCGTTGATCGCCTCCATGAGGGACAGTCCCGCCTTGATGATGTCGTCCTTGCGGGCCCGGTCGAAGGGCAGCTCGAACTGGTCCAGCGGCAGGATGGCGTAGAAGTTGCCGCCGTACGCCATGTCGTATGTCACCGTTCGCCCGTCGGCGAGTGTGATTTTACGGTCCAGGCCGACGGAGAACGAGGGGACGTTCTTGAGGGTGACGTTCTTCGCGGCGCCGTTCTCTACGGCAACTTCGGCGACGACGAGTCCGGCCGGGGTGTCGAGCCGGATCGTGGTGACCGGTTCGACGACCTCGACCATGCCCGTCTCGACGAGCACGGTGGCGACGCCGATCGTGCCGTGCCCGCACATCGGCAGATAGCCCGACACCTCGATGTAGACGACGCCCCAGTCGCAGTCGGGGCGGGTGGGCGGCTGGAGGATCGCGCCGCTCATCGCGGAGTGGCCGCGCGGCTCGTTCATCAGGAACTGCCGGATGTGGTCGCGGTGTTCGCGGAAGTACAGCCGCCGCTCGTTCATGGTCGCGCCGGGGATCGTGCCGATGCCGCCGGTGATCACGCGGGTGGGCATGCCCTCGGTGTGCGAGTCGACGGCGTGCAGGACGAGTTTGCTGCGCATGACGCTCCTGATGAATGCCGGTGAACCACTGTGCCGTTGGTTACGCGAGCCCCGCCGCGACCGCCTTCTCGGTGGCCGAGCGCACGACCGCCTCGTGCTCGGGCAGCAGCGGTGCGCGCGGCGGACGCACCGGACCGCCGTGCCGGCCGACGATGTCCATGGACAGCTTGATGGCCTGCACGAACTCGACCTTGGAGTCCCAGCGCAGCAAGGGGTGCAGCTGCGCGTACAGCGTCTTCGCCGTGGCCAGGTCGCCGCCGACGGCCGCGTGGTACAGCTCGACGGATGCGGCGGGCAGCGCGTTCGGGTAACCGGCCACCCAACCCTTCGCACCCGCGAGCGCGAGCTCCAGCAGGACGTCGTCGGCACCGATCAACAGATCGAGTTCCGGGGCGAGTTCGGCGAGCTGATACGCACGCCGGACATCACCGGAGAACTCCTTGACGGCGTGGATGTACCCCTCGCCGTGCAGCTTCGCGAGCAGCTCCGGCACCAGGTCGACCTTGGTGTCGATGGGGTTGTTGTACGCCACGATCGGCACGCCCGCCTTCGCGACCTCCGCGTAGTGCGCGAGGACCGAACGCTCGTCGGCACGGTACGCGTTGGGCGGCAGCAGCATCACGGAGGCGCAGCCGGCGTCGCGCGCCTGCTCGGCCCAACGGCGGGACTCGGCGGAACCGTAGGCGGCGACACCGGGCATCACACGCGCGCCGCCGATCGCGGCGACGGCCGTCTCGACGACCTTGGCCCGCTCCTCGGGCGTGAGCACCTGGTACTCGCCGAGCGAGCCGTTCGGCACGACACCGTCACAGCCGTTCTCGACCAGCCAGGCGCAGTGCTCGGCGAACTTGTCGTAGTCGACGGCCAGTTCGTCGGTCAGCGGGAGCGCGGTGGCGACGAGGACGCCGCGCCAGGGGCGGTTCGGGGTGGTGGTCATAGGAAGTCCCATCTCAAGAGCGCGTGGTATTTCACTGGTGAACAGGGCGTACGGTCAGTCCGGCGCGGGTTCGGACTCGCCGGCACGGGCCAGCACCCCGAGCGGCACGGGCCGCGCGAACGGCCGCCGGGACGGGGCGAGTTCGCACCCGGCCAACCCCGCGACGGCGGGCCCGCACACCCTCCCCTGACACCAGCCCATCCCGGCCCGCGTCAACAGCTTCACGGTCCGCGCGTCACCGGCACCGAGCCCGTCCACGGCCTCGCGGACCGCTCCCCCGGTGACCTCCTCGCAGCGGCAGACCACGGTGTCGTCGGTGACGAGATCGGTCCAATGGGCGGCCGGTGCGTACACGGTGTCGAGGGCGGCGAAGAACTCCCGCAGTTTGGTACGGGACTTGGCGGCCGACACCCACGAACTCGGGTCGGGTGCGGTGCCGTTCAGGCGCGCGGCGGCGGAACGTCCCGCGATATGCCCCTCCGCGAGGGAGAGCGCCGCACCGCCGATGCCGGTGGTCTCGCCGGCCGCCCAGACGCCGGGGACGTCGGTGCGCTGTTCGTCGTCGACGTGGACGCCGGTCCCGTCGAGTCGGCAGCCGAGGGTCTCGGCGAGGTCGATGTGCGGGAGCATGCCGTGGCCGACGGCGAGGATGTCACAGGCGATCCGGCGTTCGGTGCCGGGCCGGACGCGCCCGTCGGCGTCGAGTGCGGCGACGGTCACCGCCTCCAGCCGCTCTTCACCGTGGGCCTCCACGACGGTGTGCCGGGTGAGCAACTTGATGCGATGCCGTAGGAGTTGGGCCGCGTACTGGGCACCCTCGGCGACCTTGCCGGGCTGCGCGGCGAGTGCTCGGGTCCGTCGCACGAACGCCCTGGGGTCGGCGGACTCGACGAGCGCGGCCACCTCGACTCCGGCTGCCGCGAGGCCGGTTGCCACGGGGAGGAGGAGCGGACCGGTACCGGCGACCACGGCGGTGCGTCCGGGGACGGCGAGGGTGCCCTTGAGCATGGCCTGGGCGCCGCCTGCGGTGAGGACTCCGGGAACGGTCCAACCGGGGAACGGGAGGACCTTCTCGTAGCCACCGGTGGCGAGGAGAACGGCGTCGGCGCGCACCTCGACCGGGGACTCCTGGGCGGGGCCAAGGAGGGCGTGCACGGTGAAGGCGTCTCGGGCGGCACCGCCGGTCAGTTGCTTCAACCGCCGCTCCACGAGCCAGACATGATGGTCAGTCAAGTGCGTGACGCGGCCCACCTCCACGTGTCGTGCGAGGGCGTCCCTCAGCCGCTCCCACGTCCGCCACTGGTGATGCAGGGCCTGCGGGCGCCCGGCGTTGAGTGCGGCGGCGGCCTGTCGGTAGAACTGGCCGCCAGCCTGAGCCGCCGAATCAACCAGGGTGACGCGGACACCGTGGGCAGCGGCGGCGACGGTGGCGGCGAGTCCCGCCGGGCCCGCGCCGATCACGGCGAGGTGCGGTCGGTCGTCAGTCATCGTGGCCCGTCCCCTCCTGCGTACGGATGGCGTCTCCCGGGTGCAGGGGCACCAGGCAAGCCCGTTGGTTCGGGCGGGAGTTGACGGTGACGAGGCAGTCGTAGCAGATGCCGATCCCGCAGAAGATGCCGCGCGGATGGCCCTCGCCCCGGGTGGTGCGCCAGGACGTCACGCCCGCCGTCCACAGTGCGGCGGCGACGGTCTGGCCGGGGAGGGCCTCGATCTCGCGGCCGTCGAGGGTGACCGTGAAGGCCGGGCCCGGGTGGGCGTCGGCGAGGTCCAGTGGGGAGTTCACGCGCCCTCCTTGTCGGGGAACTCGGGGAACTCTGGGAAACGGTCGGGCCGGAAGGGCGTCATGTCGAGGTCCGGGTTCTTGCCGCCCAGCAGCTGCGCGATCAAGTGCCCTGTGCCGGTGGCGAGTCCGATGCCTGCGCCCTCGTGTCCGCAGGCGTGGACGAGGCCGGGGACTCGGGGGTCGGGGCCGATGGCGGGGAGGTGGTCCGGCATGTACGGGCGGAAGCCGAGGTAGGAGCGCATCGCGTGGACGTCGGACAGGAACGGGAACAGCCGCGTCGCCCCCGCCGCCAGCGCCCGGACGACCAGCAGCGAGAACTCCCGGTCGAAACCGACGCGTTCGCGGCTCGCGCCGATCAGCACCGGTCCGGCGGCGGTGCCCTCCACGACCGGTGAGGTCTGGAGGGCGGCCGAGTCGCTGGCCACATCGGCCACGTAGTCGGCGGCGTACACCTTGTGGCGGACCAGGCGTGGCAGCGGTTCGGTGACGAGGACGAAGCCGCGGCGCGGGAGGACAGGGAGGGTGACTCCGGCGAGGGTCGCGAGTTCACCGCCCCAGGTGCCGGCGGCGTTGACGACCGTGGGGGCGAGGATGTCGCCCCGGTCCGTGCGGACGCCGTCGACCGTGCCGTCCGCCTTGAGGAGTACGTCCGTCACCGTGCGGCCGGTGAGCAGGCGGGCGCCCGAGGCCCGGACGAGGTGGGCGGCGGCCAGGGCGGGCATCACCTGGGAGTCCTGGGGGTAGTACACGCCGCCCGGGAGGCCGGGGGCGAGGTGGGGTTCGAGGTCGTACAGGGCGTCGCCGTGGACCGGTCCGGCGACGACTCCGGCGGTGCGCTGCTCGTCGGCGAAGCGCTCCAGCGCGGTGAGACCGTCGGGCCTGGAGGCGACGACCAGCCCGCCCTTCGCCTCGTACTCGACGAACTCCCCGATCTCCTCGGCGAGTTGCGCCCACAGGCGGCCGGAGAGGAGGGCCAGGTCGAGTTCCGGGCCGGGTTCCTTGTCGGAGACGAGCAGGTTGCCCTCGCCGGCGCCGGTCGTACCGCCGGCGACCGGGCCACGGTCCACGATGACGACGTCGAGGCCCGCCCGGGCCGCGTAGAGGGCGCAGGCCGCGCCCACCATTCCGGCTCCGACGACCACGACATCGCAGGTCAGTCGCTTGCTCACGGCAGTACTATGTCACATGACTCACTGGTTGGGTATGTTCCGACGCGACTGTCACCACACCCGGAATCACCGCACACGGAAGAGGTGCCCGACGTGGCCAAGGGCCGAAAGAACGGTCTGTACCGAGGAATCTCCGACGAGTTGTCCGCCCTGATGCGCACCGGCTGGGCCGACACCGAGCGCACGGATCTGGAGCCGGCCGAGCAGGCACCGCACGCGGCGCGCCGCCGGGCCGCGCTGTCCGCGCTCTTCCCGGGTGAGCGCCTGGTCGTGCCGTCCGGGAAGCTGCTGATCCGCTCGAACGACGACCACCACCCGTTCCGCCCGTACTCCGGCTATGTGCATCTCACCGGCGACCAGGGGCGCGACGGTGCCCTGGTCCTGGAGCCCCGCGCCGACGGCGGCCACGACGCGCACTGCTACCAACTCCCCCGCGACAGCCGGGACAGCGACGAGTTCTGGACGGGCTACACCGCCGAGCTGTGGATGGGCCGCCGCCGATCGCTCGCCGAGTCGGCTCTCGTACTCGGCCTGCCGTGCCGTGACATCCGCACGATCGCCGAGGACCTGGCGAAGGCCTCCGGCACACCCACCCGTATCGTCCGCGGCGTCGACCCGGCGCTGGACGCGGCCCTCGACACCGATGAGGAACGCGACGACGAGTTCGAGTCGGCCGTCTCCGGGCTGCGGCTGATCAAGGACGAGTGGGAGATCGGCGAGATGCGCCGGGCCGTCGACTCCACGGTGCGCGGATTCACCGATGTCGTACGGGAGTTGTCGCAGGCGGTCGCCACCTCGGAGCGCTGGATCGAGGGCACCTTCTTCCGCCGGGCGCGCGTCGAGGGCAACCATGTCGGCTACGGCTCGATCTGCGCCGCCGGCGAGCACGCCACGATCATGCACTGGACCGACAACGACGGCCCGGTCCGCCCCGGTGAACTCCTCCTGCTGGACGCGGGAGTCGAAACGCACAGCCTCTACACCGCCGACGTCACCCGCACCCTCCCGATCAACGGCACGTTCACTCCGGTCCAACGCCAGGTCTACGACGCGGTGTTCGAGGCCCAGGAGGCCGGCATGGCGGCGGTGAAGCCGGGTGCGCACTACCGGGATTTCCACGAGGCGGCCCAACGGTCCCTGGCCGAGCGGCTGGTGGAGTGGGGCTTCATCGAGGGGCCGGCCGAGCGGGCCTACGAGCTGGCGCTGCAGCGCCGGTTCACGATGGCGGGCACCGGGCACATGCTCGGGCTGGACGTGCACGACTGCGCGCAGGCGCGCAACGAGGAGTACGTGGACGGCGTCCTCGAACCCGGCATGGTGCTCACCGTCGAGCCGGGCCTGTACTTCCAGCCCGACGATCTGACGGTGCCCGAGGAATGGCGGGGCATCGGCGTCCGGATCGAGGACGATCTGCTGGTGACCGCCGACGGCTACGAGAACCTGTCGGCGGGGTTGCCGCGATCCGCCGACGAAGTCGAGGCGTGGATGCGGGAGTTCGCTGGCTGAGTGCGTCGACTGGTCACCTGGACAACATGGGTGACCAGTCGTCAGGCACGCCCCAACGCCGGATTGACCAGTCGTCAGACCCGGCTCGCGGTGGCCGTGTCGGCGGACAGGCGCTGGGCGACGTAGATCGGGAGCACGGACAGCAGGACGAGGACCGCGGCCACCACGTTGACGACCGGGGCCTGTTGGGGGCGGGTCATGTTGTTGAAGATCCAGATGGGGAGGGTCTCGATGCCGGGGCCGGCGGTGAACGTGGTGACCACGATCTCGTCGAAGGACAGCGCGAAGGCGAGCAGTCCGCCCGCGAGGAGCGCCGAGCGCACCAGCGGGAAGGTCACGTCGACGAAGGCGCGGAAGGTGTCGGCGCCCAGGTCCATCGCGGCTTCCTCGTACGACCCGGAGGTGCGCCTCAGGCGGGCGACGACGTTGTTGAAGACGACGACGATACAGAAGGTGGCGTGTCCGACGATCACCGTGAACAGGCCGAGGCCCACCCCGAGCGGCTCAAGTACCGTACTGAACGCCGAGTTGAGGGCGATTCCCGTGACGATGCCGGGCAGCGCGATCGGCAGGACGACCACGAAGGAGATGACGTCGCGGCCGAAGAAGCGGTACCGGGCGACCGCGAAGGCGATCAGCGTGCCGAGCACCAGGGCGATCGCGGTGGCGCCGAGACCGGCCTTCACGGAGACCCAAAGGGCCGCGCGGGCACCGGAGTTCTGCCAGGCGACCGACCACCAGTGGAAGGTCAGGGTGGACGGCGGCCAACTCGCGCTGCGGTCCGGGTTGAGGGAGTTGACGAGGACGAGCAGGAGCGGGACGTAGATCACCGCGAAGCCGAACCCGGCGGCCACGCGCAGGGCGATACGCGCGGAACGGGAGAGTTGCACGACGGGCTCCTCTACAGGCTGCTCAACGCGCCCGTGCGGCGCATCGCGAGCAGGTACACCACGATGACGACGACCGGGACGGTGCCGAGGGCGGCGGCCATGGGCAGGTTGAGTTCGATGTTGGAGTAGACGAGGTTGCCGATGAGCTGGGTCTTGCCGCCGACGATCTGCACGGTGATGTAGTCGCCGAGGCTGAGCGAGAAGGTGAAGATGGAGCCGGCGGCGACGGAGGGCAGCACCATCGGCAGCACGACCGACCGGAAGGTCCGCCCGGCCCGCGCGCCCAAGTCGGCCGACGCGTCAAGGAGGTTGGCGGGCAGCTGCTCCAGCGCGGTGTGGATCGGCAGGACCATGTACGGCAGCCAGAGGTACGTCAGGGTGAGGACGGTCGCGGGCAGTCCGAATCCGGGTCCGCTCAGCCCGAACGGCTTCAACATCCAGTCGGCCAGGCCGCCTTGGGAGAGGATGAGCCGCCACGCGTACACCTTGACGAGGTAACTGGCCCACAACGGGGTGAGGATGGCGACCACCAGCAGCGGGCGCCACTTCGGCTTGGCGACCCGGGCGGTGTAGAAGGCGAGCGGGAACGCGATCACCGCGCACAGGACCGTGACGGCGAGTGCGACGCCGATGCTGCGCAGGATGACCTGCCGGTACACGGGCACCGTGAACAGCTCGTGGAAGTTGTCGGTCGACCAGACCTTCACCACCTCGGAGGTGAAGGAGTCCGTCGTCCAGAACGCGGAGACGAACAGCACGCTCAGGGAGCCGAGATAGAGCACGGCGAGCCACAGCAGCGGTGCGGTGAGCAGCAGGGAGAGCCGCAGCCGGGGGCGCCGGTACAGCGCCCCCGCGGTCCGGTTCAGCAGGGACATGTCTCAGCCCTTGATCTCGGTCCAGGCCTGCACCCACTTCGCGTACGGCACGCACTTCACGTCGGTGCGGCCGTCGAGGCACTGCGCGATGGGCGTGTTCCAGAAGGCGATGTTCTTCCAGTACGCGGTGTCGGCGGCGTGGTAGGTGGTGCAGAAGTTCTTGTCGCTGGTCTCGGCGCACGCCTTGGAGTTGGCGGGTGCCTCGCCGAAGTACTCGGCGACCTGGGCGTTGACCTTCGGGGAGACGATCCAATTGAGCCACTGGTAGGCGCAGTTGGGGTGCTTGGCCTTGGCGGAGATCATCCAGGTGTCGGACCAGCCGGTCGACCCTTCCTTGGGCACGAAGGCCTTGATCTTGGTACCCTCGTCGGCGGTGAGGTTGGCGATGACCTGCCAGGTGGTGCCGACGACGGAGTCACCGCTCTTGAAGGCGGAGATCTCCTTGAGGTAGTCGCTCCAGTACTCGCCGATGTCCGCGTTCTGCTTCTTCAGCAGGGCGACGGCGGCATCGAACTGCTTCTGGTCGAGCGCGTAGGGGTCCTTGATCTTCAACTCGGGCTTGGTGGCCTTGAGATAGAGGGCCGCGTCGGCGATGTAGATCGGTGAGTCGTACGCCGTCACATGGCCCTTGTACTTCGAGGCGTCGTCGAAGACCGCGGCCCAGGAGGTCGGGGCGGGGGTGACCTTCTGGGTGTTGTACATCAGCAGGTTGGCTCCGCGGCCGTGCGGGATGCCGTAGGCCTTGCCCTTGACCGAGTTCCAGGCCTGGAGCTTCAAGTCGGGGAAAATGTCCTTGTAGTTGGGGACCAGGCTGGTGTTGACGGGGGCCGCGTCGCCGGAGGCTATGAGGCGCAGGGAGGCGTCGCCGGAGGCGGAGACGGCGTCGTACTCGCCGGTCTTCATCAGCTTGACCATCTCGTCGGAGCTGGCGGCGACCTTGGAGTTGACCTTGCAGCCCGTCTGCTTCTCGAAGTCGCTGACCCAGTTCACCTTGGGGTCGTTGGAGCCGTCCTCGACATAGCCGGCCCAGGCGATCAGGTTGACCTCGCCCTCGCTCTTGCCGAGCTTCGACTGGGCTTTGAGATCAGGGGGGTTGAGGCCGCCGCCCGACGAACCGCTGTCGGAGGAGCCGCAGGCGGTGGCGGCGAGCAGGACGGCGGCACAGGCCGTGACCTGGAGGGTTCGGGTGAGACGCACGGCGTTCTCCATGGGTGGAGGAGATGGGCGAGGGAGCGAGCGGGTCAGGGTCAGTGCGGGTCGGGAACGTGCACCGTGTGGCGTCGGTGCCATTGCAGTCGCACCCGGCTGCCCCGGTAGGCGGCGACGTCCTCGGCGGAGGTCTCCAGGTTCTGCTGGAGTGCGGTGAGCCGGCCGCCGGCGTCGAGGTCGACGAGGAAACGGGTGGAGTCCCCCAGGTACACGACCTCGGCGACGGTGCCGGCGGCGCTCTCGTGGTCCGGGTCGTCGCTCCCGGCGGAGTCCTTGAGGACGCGGATCTTCTCGGGCCGGATGCTGTAGGTGCCCGGGGTGCCGACGACGCGTTGGGCGGACTCGCCCTCCAGCAGGTTGGAGGTGCCGACGAAGGACGCGACGAAGGGGGTCGCGGGACGTTCGTAGACCTCGGCGGGGGTGCCGACCTGCTGGATGCGGCCCTCGTTGAAGACGGCGATGCGGTCGCTCATCGTCAGGGCCTCCTCCTGGTCGTGGGTGACGAAGACGAAGGTGATGCCCACCTCCCGCTGGAGCGCCTTGAGTTCGACCTGCATCTGCTCGCGCAGCTTGAGGTCGAGGGCGCCGAGGGGTTCGTCGAGCAGCAGCACGCTGGGGCGGCCGACGAGGGCGCGGGCGAGGGCGACGCGTTGTCGCTGGCCGCCGGAGAGTTGGGCGGGGCGGCGGGTGCCGTAGCCCTCAAGTCGTACTTCTGCCAAGGCCTTTCGGGCGCGGACGAGGCGTTCGGACTTGGGGACTTTCCGGACCTTGAGGCCGTAGGCGACGTTCTGTTCGACCGTCATGTGCGGGAAGAGGGCGTAGTCCTGGAAGACGGTGTGGACGTCCCGTTCGAAGGGGGCGAGGCCGGTGACGTCCTGGCCGGCGAGTTCGATGGTGCCCCCGGTGGGGCTCTCGAAGCCGGCGATCATGCGGAGCACGGTCGTCTTGCCCGAGCCGGACGGGCCGAGCATCGAGAAGAACTCGCCGTCCCTGATCTCCAGGTCGACCCCGGCCACGGCGGCCGTCTCACCGAACGATTTCCGCAGATCCCGCAGCCGGATCGCAATCCCCTCCATGGGCGGGAACCTTTCTGGTGCTCTGTAACGTTGCACGGAAACATATGAAGTCATAGTTCAAATCTCAAGACCCCCTTAGGGTAAAGCTTGAGTCAACGTGCAAGGTGGTGGCCGTGAACCAGCAGCAGCACATGAACGGCGGCGCCCGGAAGGCCGTCTTCGCCCCGGTCGACAACCGGGCGCGGGTCGACGCCGTCGTCAGCAGGCTCGGGGACGCCATCGAACTCGGACTGCTCGCCGACGGTGAGCAGCTCCCGGGCGAGAGCGAGCTCGCCGGGCAGCTCGGGGTGTCCACGGTGACCCTGCGGGAGGCGCTGATGGCGCTGCGCCAGCAGGGCCTCGTCACCACCCGCCGGGGGCGCGGCGGCGGCAGCTTCGTGTCGCTTCCCGAGGTCCCGGGCGAGGAGCGGCTGAAGGTCCGGCTGCGCGGCTGGAGCACCGAGGAACTGCGCGACCTCGGCGACCACTGGGCGGCCCTGTCCGGCACCGCCGCCCGGCTCGCCGCACAGCGCACCGAGCCCGAGGACCTGGTCCAACTCCGGCGTACGGCCGACGAGTTGACGCACGCCGAGAACGCGGCGGCACGCGGCCGGGTCTACGGCCGCTTCCACGTCGAGCTCGCCGCCGCCGCGCAGTCGGCCCGACTCACCCGTGAACAGGTCGCGTTGCAGACCGAGGTGGGCGCGCTGCTGTGTCTCGTGCTCGGGAACGACGAATATCGTGAAGAAGCCGCAGCCCGTCACCGCTCCGTAATCTCGGCCGTGCAAGATGGGGCCCACGATTCGGCCAGGGAGCTGGCCGAGCGGTGCGTGCAGGAATCGACGGCGCGGCTCATCGCCGAGCGGCTGGTCCTGTAACCGTCACCGCGTCCGCTCCCCGTCTGCTGGAGGGCACGCATGAGCCTCGCGACGGCAACACCGGCCACGGCACCCGAGCAGTCCGTCGCGGCCGGGGTCCGCTCGGCCCTGGAGTCCGTGTTCGACGCCGTGGCGGCCACCCGCGCCGACACGACGGCGCTGCTCGCCAAGGTGGCCGCACAGGGCCGCCGCCCGGCGACCGTCGACCTCGCCGCGCTCCGCCCCGGGCTCCATCTCCGGCTCGCCCGGCACGAGTTGGTGTCCGGCGTCGGCTTCGTCGCCGCACCGGGACTGCTGAGCGACGTACCCGCATGGCTGGAGTGGTGGCAGACCACGTCCGACGGAGGCATCCGCCCGCTGCTGCTCGACCTCGACCCCGAGCACTCGGCGTACGCCGACTACACGCACTGGGACTGGTTCGCGCTGCCTCGCGACACCGGGGAGCGGGCGGTCGCCGGGCCGTACGTCGACTACCTCTGCTCGGACGAGTACAGCCTCACCCTGTCCGCACCGGTCCTGACGGAGGGCCGGTTCGCCGGGGTGGCCGCGGCGGACGTGTATCTACGGCACTTCGAGGCGGCCGTGATGCCGATGCTGCACCGGCTGCCGGGACCGGCCCGGCTGGTGAACGCCCGTGGCCGGGTGGCCGCTTCGACCGATCCCCGGCATCTGGTCGGCTCCCTCAGCAAGGGGCCGGACTTCGCCGAGGCGCTCGCGGCGGGCCGGGCCGGGTCCGCGCAGGGGGCGCGGCTGGTGCCGTGCGACGGGGTGCCGTTGGTGTTGGTGGTCGCGGAGCGGTGACCGAAGTCAGCGGCGCGGGCGCCGATTTGGGGCCGGGTCGCACCGAACTCGCACGCCCGCGTGCCGAGTTGGGGCGATCCGCACGGTTCCCGCGCTCACTCGGCCGCGGGGACCACCCTCAGATGTCCGGCGCCGCGGCCGGCCCTGCGGACCCTGGGCGGTGGCACGCGGCGGGCCTCGCGCAGGACCAGCGTCAGGCGCGTATAGCCCATGTTCTCAAGGGTCTTGGGGGTCTCGCGGACGATGCGGCAGTCGGTGGCGCCCCAGCGCGGGTCGGGGTGCAGCAGCGGACGGACCGCGCCGTCGTGCTCCACGGCCTCCTCGCCGACCGCGCGGACCCAGTGCGGCAGGCCCTGCCGGTAGGCGGCCTCCATGATCGGGTCCTGGGCTATGTCACGGCGGATCGCCTGCAGGCCGTGGTCGTGTCCGTGGCTCTCCACGGCGGCGGCGAAGTGGGCCAGCATCGGCAGGCACCAACTCGACTCGTGCGCACCGAGAACGGAGCTCGCGTCGGGGTGGAAGAGCACGAAGCGCAGGAAGTTGTCACCGGGCATCGCCGTCGGATGCGGGCCGACCGCCCGGAAAAGTGACTTGAACGCGCCGTTGGTCAACACCACGTCCCAGCGGTGGTCGATGACGACGGAGGGGAAAGTGACGGCCTCCAACAGCGCGGCGTAGTCCAGCAGATACGCCTGGGCCTCGGGACTCTCGGGGACGGGCCGCGGCGCGGACCGCTGCCCACCTGCCTGATATGCCATCGGGAGGTCACCCCTCTTGCCTATGCGGCCTTCTCGCGGCGCCTTGATCCTGGTGCCCCGACGCGAGCCGTGTCAACTATCGTGGCATTTCATGCTTGTTGACGGCTGAAATTGGCCACAGTTGTGGCGAGACCTGGATGCGAGTTCGAACCAACCGCTACTCTCCGGGATGTTCACGGCCACCGTTTGTGAGAAGCCTGTGAGAGACGTATAGGAGATCTGTCGGTGTCGGATGGCTTCGAGGTACCGGGCACGACGGCGACCGCCCTGCTGCCCGTCGTCGTCGACCGCGTCACCGCGCTCGCCGAACGGCTCGACGTGCCCCAGGCCGAGGTCGTCCACATCGGCCGGCTGTCCGTGGCCTGCGGTGTCCCGGAGCCCGTGGTCAGAGCCCTGCTGAGCGGCCGTCCCGCGGGCGAGCCGGATGTGCAGGCCCGGTTCCTGCAACGCCTGGACCTGTTGCGCCGTACGAGACTGAAGCCCAACGGGCGCAAGTACACCCAGCAGGAGATCGCCGACGGCGCGGGCATGTCCCGTCAGCAGGCGGGCGCGCTCATCAACGGCGACCGGCGTCCCACCATGGAGCACTGCGACGCCCTCCAGCGCTTCTTCCGCGTGCACGCCGGATTCCTCACGGCCGAGGACCCCGAAGCCCTCGCGGGCGCCCTCCAGCGCACCGAGCAGGAGTTGCTGCAGAAGCTCGCCGACCGCGAGCGGGCTGCGGCTGAGGCCGCGGAGGACCCGCTGGAGCGGCTGCTCCAGGACCACGGAGTGCGCGGAATCGCCTGGCGGGCCGCGCAGTTGCCCACCGACCAGCACCGCGACAAGGTCGCCGAGTGGCTGGACATGCTCCTGGAGAGCGTGAAGCGGCCCGAGTCGTGATCCGGGGGCGAACGGTGGGCGTCGGACGGCAGATGCGCCGCCTGTGCGGCGAGTTGGTGGCGGAGCTGAGCCTCGGCGCACCCGCACGCCCCCACGACCTGTATGCCGCCCTGTGCGACGCGATGAGCCGCCGCCGGGGCCGCCCGGTCCAGTTCCGTACGGCCGCCTTCCCGGCCTGCACCGCGAGCGGGCTGTGGCTCGACATGGCCGACCAGGATCTCGTCGTGATCGAGGAACGCACCGCGCCCGACCACCAGTTGGTGATCCTGGGCCACGAGCTGTGGCACATGAAGGCCGGCCACTGCGGTCCGCAGGTGGAGGGCACCGCGGTGGCCGCCCGGCTGCTCGGCGAGACCGTCGACGAGGCGGCGCTGCGTGCGACCGTCCTCAAGGTGGCCGCCCGCAGCCGGTTCGAGCGCGCCGACGAGCGGGAGGCGGAGAGCTTCGGTCTGCTGCTTGCCAGCAAGTGCCGTACGTGGCTGGCCGGTTCGTCCCTGCGGGAGCCCGCGCAGCACGACCATCTGGCGGGACGGATCGAGGCGGCGCTGGGGTATCCGGGGCCGCGCAGCTAGGAGTTGACGGTCCGTCATACGGCCCGCCCCGCCTAGGTCGCGCTGCGTTCGCTCGCCTCCCGCAGGTCCCGTTCCCTCGCTCCGCCCTGGGCCGTGACGCCGGGCCGGCCCTCGCACAGGAGGTCGCGCCAGTGCTCGCGGCTCCAGTGCGCGGGGGTGGTGGTGCCGGTGAACTCCTCGACCAGGGTGAGGAACCGTGCCGGGTCGGTGTGGAACGGGAAGTGCCCCGCGCCCTCGAAGATCTCCAGCCGGCTGCCGGGCATGGCCTCGTGGGCGCCGTAGGCGTGCCGGACCGGCACCACGCTGTCCCGGTCGCCCCACAGCAGCATGGTCGGCATGCCCTCGGTGAGATAGCAGCGGTCGAGCATGGTCACCACCTGGCCGCGCCAGTCGACGACCGCGCGCAGGGTGCGGATGAAGGCGTTGCGGGCGGTCTCGTCGGGCAACGCGTCGACGAGGGTGAGGAGTTCGGGGGCGTCCCGGCCGAGATCGGTGTCGAGGAGCTTCAACAGCCCGACCGTGAGGCCGACTTGGAGACGCATGCCGGGCAACCGGAGCGCGGACAGGGCGAGATGGGACCCCGGGAGCGAGACGAGCCGTAGCACCGGATTGACCTCGCGGCCCACGCCGCCCGCGCTGACCAGGACGAGGCGTTCGGTGCGCTCGGGGAACTGGTAGGCGAACTGCATCGCCACTCCCCCGCCCAGCGAGTGCCCCAGCAGGGTCGCGGACTCGATGCCGAGGGTGGTGAGCAGATCGCGGACGCCGTTGGCGTAGGCGGCGACCGAGTAGTCCGCGCGGGGTTTGTCGGAGGCGCCGTGGCCGAGGAGGTCGGGGGCGATCACGGTGTGGGTGCGGGCGAGGTCGGGGATCAGGTCGGTCCAGGTGGCGGAGGAGTCGCCGATGCCGTGGATGAGGACCAGCGCCGGGCCCTGGCCGGCCATGCGGAAGGCACGGCGGTATCCGTGCACGACGCGGTACTGCAGGGCGAGTTCTCCGGCGCCCACCGAGCGCAGCCGTGCAGCGCGCGCCGGGCGCCGTGCCGGGACGTCCTCCACGCACTCGCCTCCCGTTCACCTGGCCGCCCACGAGCGGCCGAAAGCCCTTCCCTCCAGCGTAGGGCCGCTGTCCCCCGGGGGATTTCGGGGACGTTTCGCCTCCGCTAAGCGGGCGAACCGGCGCCCGGCGCAACGGCATTGTCAGTGGCACCCGGCAAGCTGGAGTCGTGCCACCGCCGTGCGGGGGCGCACGACGCCGACCAGGGGAGAGCCGTCCTATGCAGACCGCAGTGATGACCGACCGCGAGCGCGCCGCCGTTCAGGCCTATCTACGGCTGCTGCACACCGTCCGAGCAGCCTTCGACGGCCCACCGGGCGATCCTCGCCCCGTGCTCGTCCCACCCTCGGTACTGGCCGAGGCGGACCAGGCGTTGACGGACGCCGGGCTCGCGGGCAACGAGGAGGCGTTCTTCGAGTTGCTGCAGAGCTGGGGTCCGGAGGGGTGAGCGGGGTGTCAGGGGCCGGGCCGGTGCGGGCGGTTCACGGGTGCGGGACCGTGACCGCCGTGGCGACCAGTCCGCGCCCGACGGTCCAGCGGCCCTCGAAGACCGCGAGACGTTCGCCGTCGACCACCGGGCCGGGGACGAGGAGACGGGCGCGGAGGCCGCCGCGGGTCTCCTCGCCCGGGTCCGTGAAGACCTCGATGTCGGCCTCCGCGAAGTCGAGCCACTTGCCGGTGAGGGGGAACCACGCCTTGTAGACGGACTCCTTGGCGCTGAACAGGAGCCGGTCCCAGTGGACGCCGGGCCGCTCCACCGCCAGGTGTGCCAGGCGGTCCTGTTCGGCGGGCAGGGCGACGGAGGTGAGGACGCCGTCGGGGAGCGGGGCGTGGGGTTCGGCGTCGATGCCGAGCGAGGCGAGGTCGCCTGCGCGGGCCAGTGCGGCGGCGCAGTAGCCGTCGCAGTGGGTCATGCTGCCGATGATGCCGGCGGGCCAGGCCGGCGCGCCGTGGGCGCCGGGCAGGATCGGCTGCGGGGGCACGCCGAGCTTCTCCATCGCGCGCCGGGCACACGCCCGCACGGCGGTGAACTCGCGGCGGCGCTTGGGCACCGCGCGGGCCACGCGGGCCTCTTCCTCGGGATAGAGCGGGGCGTCCTGGAGCCCCTCGTCACCGTGTGTCTCCACGGTCACCACGGAGTCCGGCAGCAGTTCCTCGATCACCGGTTGCGACCTCCATCGGCAGAATGCGGCGCAGTCGGCCCGGGGGTTCGGAGCGCTTCTGCCACTCGCGGGGGTATCCCACAGACACCTCTTCGAAGCGGACCCCCTCGTGATGGGTGGTCCGCGGGATGTGGAGATGGCCGTAGACCATGGTGTCCACGCGGAATCTGCGGTGCCAGTCGGCGGTCAGGGTGGTGCCGCACCACATGGCGAACTCGGGGTACCACAGGACCTCGGTGGGGTGCCGGTCCAGGGGGTAGTGGTTGATCAGGACGGTGGGGAGGGTGTCGGGGATCTCGGTGAGCCGGCGTTCGGTCTCGGCGACCCGGGCCCGGCACCAGGCCTCGCGGCTGGGGTAGGGGTCGGGGTGCAGCAGGAACTCGTCGCTGCAGACGACGCCGGTGCCGTGCGCGTACGTCAGTCCCTCGGCCTTGGTGGCGCAGCCTGCCGGGAGGAACGAGTAGTCGTAGAGCAGGAAGAGGGGTGCCACGACGACCGGGCCGCCGGGGCCCTCCCACACGGGGTACGGGTCCTCGGGTGTGACCACGCCCAGCTCGCGGCAGAGGGCGACGAGGTGCTCGTAGCGGGCGACGCCGCGCAGGGTGACGGGGTCCTTGGGGTGGGTCCACAGTTCGTGGTTTCCGGGGGACCAGAGGACCTTGCGGAAGCGGCCGGCGAGGAGTTCGAGGACCCAGCGGATGTCGGACACGGTCTCGGCGATGTCACCGGCCACGATCAGCCAGTCGTCGTCCGTGACGGGCCGCATGTTCTCGACCAGGGCGCGGTTCTCGGCGTACCCGATGTGCAGGTCGCTGATGGCCAGCAGCTGTCCGGCACCACCGGCCGTCGACTCCACCCTCGCCCCCTCCGCGCGCCCGAATGAGCCCACGAGATCACATCCCGCCGTTCCGCGACAAGACGGCGGGCGGCACGAGGGCCGTCGGCCGGGCGGGCCGCGGGAAACCCGAGCGCTCGGGTGCCACCGCGAGGGAAGTTCACGTGCCGGGTGGGCACCATCGGGAAATCCGTAACACGGGCGTTGCACGCGGCACCCTTTGAAAGCCGTATGATCGCCCCAACACCACCGCCACGAACGCCTCTTCGCCGAGGGCGGTTTGGTGTACCTCCAACTACCTTGGCCGGGCACGGCCTTGCTCCGCCGTGCCCGCGAAACCGAAAGGACGGCCCTGCATGGTCTCTCGCGTACGCGTCTGGCTCAACCGCACGTACGCGGAGAACGTGTTCTTCATGGATCAGCTGCGGAGAAATCCCAGCGACCGGGCCGTCGAGATCCATGCCACGCACGGCGACGCCGACTCCCCCGTACTGGCCGCCGCCGACACCGCCGACCTGGAGCCCGAGGGCCTGTCCCCGGCCGCGTACGTCGAGTTCGCGCTCGACCAGTGCGCCCGCCGCGGCATCGACGTGTTCGTGCCCCGGCTGCACCAGTCGGAGATCGTGGCGCACCGCGCGGACTTCGAGGCGGTGGGCACGGCGCTGCTGGCGCCGACCCCCGAGGCCGTCGCCGTCTTCCACGACAAGGTGATCGCGTACGAGGCCGTCCAGGCGATCGGCGTGCCCGTACCGCCGTGGTGGCGGGTCCGCACCGCGCCCGAACTCGTCGCCGCCGTCGAGGAGTTGGAGGCCGCCGGGCACAAGGCGTGCTTCAAGCCGGCGTCCGGCGCGGGCGGGGTGGGCTTCCGCGTGATCACGCGCACCCCCTTCTCCCTCATGCACCTCAACGGCTTCCCGAGCCCCTACGTCCCGCTCGACACGGTCGTCGAGGCGCTGGAGCGGGCCGACGAGCAGGTCGACTGGCTGGTCATGCCGCGCCTGGAGGAGCCGGAGGTGTCGGTGGACTGCCTGACCGGTCCCGACAACCTCGTCCGGCTCGCCGTGGGCCGCACGAAGAACGGCCGCCGTCGCGGCTTCACCCTGCACGAGCAGTGGCTGGAGCCGGCCCGCCGGATCGCCGAGGGCTTCGGGCTGCACTACCTGTCCAACATCCAGTTCCGCATGTTCGGCGACCAGCCCGTGCTGATGGACGTCAACACCCGTCCCGCGGGCGGCCTGCACCAGCTGTCGCTGTGCGGGGTCAACGCCCCTTGGGCGGCAGTGCAGTTGGCGCTCGGCGAGGACCCGGGCACGATGGAGCCGCCGTTCCTGGGCGCGGACTACGCAGTCGTCTCGGGCCCCCGTCAGCTGCGTCCGGTGTCGCTCCCGCACCAGCGCGCGGAGGAGTCGGAGCCGCTGCTCCCGGCGACGCCCGCACCGGCGCAGGACGAGCTGGAGACGGCGACGGAGCCCTCCGAGACGGGCAGCCGGGCAGCCGCTCGCGCCTGACTCCCGGTCCCACCACACAACTTCATACCGGTATGGACCAATCATGACGTCGCATCTTGACAGCGCGATTGGTCCATACCAACTTGGTTGCGCACCCTCTTGCACTCCCGAACACCCCCATTCCTTCAGGGAGATCGCGTGCGCAACAGACTCAGACGTTCCAGACACCGGCTCCTCGCCCTGCTCGGGACCGCCGCCCTGGCCATGGCCGGGGCGATCGCGTTGCCCGGTACGGCTCAGGCGGCCAACGTCCTGACCAACCCCGGCTTCGAGTCGGGCAGTCTCTCCCCCTGGTCCTGCACCGGAAACCTCGGTTCGGTCGTCTCCTCGCCCGTGCACGGCGGCTCCAAGGCCCTTGCGGGCGCGGTGAGTTCGAGCGACACCGCACAGTGCTCCCAGACGGTCGCCGTGCAGCCGAGCACGACGTACTCGCTCAGCGGCTGGGTGCGCGGCAGTTATGTCTACCTCGGTGTCAACGGCGGTTCCTCGACGTGGACTTCGTCCCCGTCGGCGTACAGCCAGCTGACGACGTCCTTCACCACCACCGCCTCGCAGACCAGCGCCACCATCTACGTCCACGGCTGGTACGCGCAGGGCACCTACTACGCGGACGACATCAGCCTCGACGGTCCGGGCGGTGGCGGCGGTGGCGACACCCAGGCCCCGACCGCGCCGACCGGCCTGACGTCCACCGGCAAGACGTCCTCCAGCGTGTCGCTGTCGTGGGGCGCCTCGACGGACAACGTGGGCGTGACGGGGTACGACATCTACAGCGGTTCGAACCAGGTCCTCAGCGTCTCCGGCACGAGCGGGACGGTCACCGGGCTCGCGGCCAGCACCGCCTACACGTTCACCGTGAAGGCGCGCGACGCGGCCGGGAACAGTTCGGCGGCCTCCAACGCGGTGAGCGTCACGACGAGTGCCGGCACCGGTGGCGGCACCGGGTTCACCCAGGCCGCGCCGTATCTCTACGAGGGCTGGGGCGATCCGCCGGCCCCGAGCACGGTGATGAGCGCGACCGGCATCAAGTGGTTCACGATGGCGTTCGTGCTCGACTCCGGCGGCTGCAACCCCGCCTGGGACGGCAGCCGGGCCCTGACCGGTGGCGTCGACCAGACCGCCATCAACCAGATCCGCGCGGCCGGCGGTGACATCGTGCCGTCCTTCGGCGGCTGGCAGGGCAGCAAGCTCGGCGCCAACTGCTCCTCCGCGAGCGCGCTCGCCGGCGCGCTGCAGAAGGTGATCAGCGCCTACGGCCTCAAGGCCATCGACATGGACATCGAGAACACGGACGAGTTCGAGAACGAGGCCGTCCAGGCGAAGATCCTGACCGCGCTGAAGACCGTCAAGGCCAACAACCCGGGCCTCAGGACGATCGTCACCTTCGGCACCTCGACCACCGGCCCGACGTACTACGGCAACCGGCTCATCGAGCAGGCGCAGTCGCTCAACGCCGGCATCGACGTCTTCACCATCATGCCGTTCGACTTCGGCGGCGGCTCCGACATGTACGGCAACACGGTCGCCGCGGCCGAGGGCCTGAAGACCAAGCTGAAGTCCACGTTCGGCTGGGACGACGCGACGGCCTACTCGCACATCGGCATCTCGGGCATGAACGGTCTCTCGGACCAGTCGGAGACCACAACTCCCGCCATCTGGACGCAGATTCGGGATTGGTCCAACTCGCACCACATCGCGCGGCTCGCCTTCTGGTCGGTCAACCGTGACCGCGGGTGCGCCGGCGGCGGAGTGGTGAGCAACTGCTCCGGCATCAGCCAGAACACCTGGCAGTTCACCTCGATCACGGCCGGTTTCACCGGCTGACAACCCCCCACCCCTGGCGGCCGGTCCCCCGTGTGGGCCGGCCGCCTCGGTGCGTCGAAGGCCGCTTCGGCGCGCGCTCCGGCAGTCGTCCGGGCCGGTCAGAAACGTCCCGAGCCCCGGTACAGCTCCAACTCCCCGTCCAGCTCCACGGCGAGGACCGTGGCCAGCGGGTCGAGGTCGGCCAACGGCGGCGCATCGATCCACAACTGCCCTACGGCCTCGTGCAGTCCGCCGATGACGCGGTGGGCGAGCTCGGTGCCGGTGCCGAGCACGGTGACCCTGCGGACCGGAGTGACCAGACCGCGGACGCCGATCTCGGCGCGCGGGATGTCGTACAGGGTGAGATAGAGGGTGCGCCGGTCGGCGGAGAGGGTGCTCGGCCCGTAGTGGTGTCCGGCCGGGAGCCCGCGCACGGTGCCGTAGACGGCGTCGGCGTGCTTGCGGATCCACTCCCCCAGGCCTTCGAGGCGCTCGACCTGCGGTTGCGGGATGGTGCCGTCCTCCATCGGGCCGACGTCGAGGAGGAGGTTGCCGCCCCCGCCGATCGTCTCCGTGAAGTAACGCACCAGCTGGCTCAGCGACTTGTGGTTGTCGTCGTGGTGCTGGTAGCCCCACGAGTCGTTGATGGTGAGGCACAACTCCCAGGGCCCGTCCGGGGGTTCGACGGGTGCGCCCTGTTCCGGTGTGGCGTAGTCGCCCTCGCTGAGCATGCGGGCGTTGAAGACGACGTCCGGTGAGTACGAGCGGATGAGCGCGGCGAGTTCCTTGATGCGCCACTGCTCCTCGCTGCGGTCCCACTCGCCGTCGAACCACATCAGGTCGGGCCGGTAGCGAGAGGCCAACTCCCGTATCTGGCCGTCCCGGTAGGCGATGAACCGCTCCCAGGCTACGAGGTCCTCGTCCTCGGCCGAGCACTCGGAGTAGCGGTTGTCCTCCTGCTCCGGCGGGCGGCCCGGCTTGCGGGTGGTGGCGTAGTCGGGGTGGTTCCAGTCGGAGTGCGAGTAGTAGAGGCCGACCTTGAGGCCCTGCTCGCGGAGCGCGTCGGCGTAGCCGGCTATGTAGTCCTTGCCGAGGTTGAGATCGCCGAACTCCGTGTCCCACAGGGCGACTCCGTCGTGGTGACGGCTCGTCAGGACGGCGTACTTGGCGCCGGCGCGGGCGAACAGGTCGGCCCAGGGACGCGGTTCGTACTTCGCGCCGGTGAAACGGTCGAGCTGGGACATGTACCGGTCGTGCGGCACGATGTCGTCGTAGAACGACCAGGACTCCTGGACTCCGTCGACGGCGTAGATCCCCCAGTGGACGAAGATCCCCAACTTGGCGTCGGTGAACCACGGTTGCACGGTCACGGCTGAACTCCCTTTACGTACAGGGTGAGTTGGGAGACGAAGAGGGGCGGGCCCGGCGGCACCGATGCCGGGCCCGCCCCTCTCCCGGGTTCTACTGGCCCGCGCCCGCCCGCTGCAGACGGAGCGTCAGGATCTGGAAGGGCCGCAGGGACACGGCCACCGAGTCGCCGTCGACGGAGACCTCGTCCGCCAGCGGGCGTTCCAGCAGATCGGTGATCTGCGCGCCCGCGAGGGGGAAGCCCGTGCGCAGTGCGCCCTGGGCGCGGCCGCCGCTCGACTCGTAGAGGCGGACCACGACGTCGCCGGACTCGTCGTCGGCGAGCTTGAGCGCCTCGACGGTGATGCCCTCGCCGTCGACGGAGACGACCGGCTCCGGGGCGCCGTCCGAATCGGCCACGCGCAGCGGGAGGTTGAGGGCGTAGCCCTCGGCGACCGCGTCCTCGATGCTCGCGCCGGGCAGCAGCGAGTAGGTGATGCGGTGCTTGCCCTGGTCGGCGCCCGGGTCGGGGATGCGCGGGGCGCGCACCAGGCTCAGCCGGACCGTGGTCGTCGTACCGCCGTCCTCGCGGACCGTGCGGGAGACGTCGTGGCCGTACGTCGAGTCGTTGATGACGGCGACGCCGTAGCCGGGCTCGGCGAGGTGCACCCAGCGGTGGCCGGAGACCTCGAAACGGGCCGCCTCCCAGCTGGTGTTGGTGTGCGTGGGCCGCTGGATGTGGCCGAACTGGATCTCGGCGGAGGAGTGGGCGGCCCGGATGTCCACGGGGAAGCCGGCCTTGAGGAACTTCTCGGCCTCGTGCCAGTCGATGTCGGTCTCGAAGTCGATGCGGGGGCTGCCCGCGCGGACGGTGATCGTCTGGACGATCTTCGAGCCCTTGCCGAAGGACCGTTCCACGCGGATCGCGCCGAGCAGCGGGTCCTCGTCGACGACGGTGATGGAGTCGGCGTCGAGGAGGTCGGTGAAGCGGTTCTTGTAGTGCTTGTCGACGTCCCAGGCGTCCCAGTAGTTCGGGAGGTCGGTGTGCAGACGCAGCAAGTTGCCCTGGTCGGCGAGGACTTCACGGCCGCCGTGGCGCAGGTCGCGCACGGAGGCGAGGGTGCCGTCGTCGGCGAGTTCGACGCGGACGACGCCGTTGTCGAGGACGCGGTCGGTGACGGTCACGGCCTGCGGGACGTACTCGGCGGCCAGTGGGGCGCTGCCGTTCGCGGGGACCGTCGCGTACATCGGGACGCCGGTGGCCGTGCGGATGACCTCGGCGCGGTCGAAGGGGCTGGTGTTGAAGACACGGGTTCCGCCGCCGCCCAGCGCGGCCACGGCGGCTGCCGTCAGCTCCTCCAACTCCGTTGCCACGCGGGCGTATTCGGCCTCGGCCTCGCGGTGCACCCAGGCGATCGAGGAGCCCGGCAGGATGTCGTGGAACTGGTGCAGCAGGACCGTCTTCCACAGCCGGTCGAGCTTCTCGTACGGATAGGCGTAGCCCGGTGCGTGCAGCGCGGCCGTGGTCGCCCACAACTCGGCCTCGCGGAGCTTGTGTTCGCTGCGCCGGTTGCCCTGCTTGGTGCGGGCCTGGGAGGTGTAGGTGGCGCGGTGGAGTTCGAGGTAGAGCTCGCCCACCCAGACGGGGGCGTCCGGGTACTCGGCGCGGGCCTTGGCGAAGAACTCGTCGGGGTGCTCGACGACGACCTTCGGCGAGCCCTCCAAGTCGGCGAGCCTGCGCGCCCGTTCCATGATCTCGCGGGTGGGGCCGCCACCGCCGTCGCCCCAGCCGAAGGGGGCCAGAGAGCGGGTGGCGTTGCCCTTCTCCTGGTAGTTGCGGACCGCGCGGGACATCTCCTCGCCGCTGAAGCGGGCGTTGTAGGTGTCGACCGGCGGGAAGTGCGTGAAGATGCGGGTGCCGTCGATGCCCTCCCACCAGAAGGTGTGGTGGGGGAACGTGTTGGTCTGGTTCCAGGAGATCTTCTGGGTGAGGAACCACTCGTTGCCGGCGAGCTTGGCGAGCTGCGGGTAGGCCGCGTTGTAGCCGAAGGAGTCGGGGAGCCAGACGCCCTTGGTCTCGACGCCGAAGTGCTCGATGAAGAACCGCTTGCCGTGGATCAGTTGGCGGGCGATGGCCTCGCCGCCGGGCAGGTTGCCGTCGGACTCGACCCACATGCCGCCGACCGGCGCCCACTGGCCGCGCTTGACGGACTCCTGGATCCGGGCCCACACCTGTGGGTAGTTGTCGCGGACCCACTCGTACTGCTGGGCCTGCGAGCAGGCGAAGATGAAGTCCTCGTACTCGTCGGCGAGCGAGGTCACGTTCGAGAAGGTGCGGGACGTCTTGCGCTTGGTCTCGCGGATCGGCCACAGCCACGCGGAGTCGATGTGCGCGTGCCCGACCCCGGAGACGATGTGCGCGCTGGCGTTGGCGGGCTTGGACAGCACCGGCTTCAGCGCGGCCCGTACGTCGGCGGCCGTACCGGCGACGTCGTCGAGGTCGAGCAGGTCCAGGGCACGGTCCAGGGCGTGCATGATCTCGTGGCGGCGGGGGTCGTGCTCGCCCAGTTCCAGCATCAGCTCGCGCAGCACCTGGACGTCGAGGTCGAGGTGGAAGACCTCCTCGTCGAGAACGGCGAGGTCGGCGCGGCGGAATGTATACAGTGGACGGTCGCCTGCCGTCAGTACATCACCGAGGGGTGTCGGCTCCGAGAAGTTGTTGGCGAGGATGTCGGGGTTGGAGGCCGCCTCGACCAGGTAGTCGATCACCTCGCCGCCCGTCGCCGGGTTGGCGATCGCCACGTACTGGTTGAGCGGGTTGACCGCCTTCAGCGGCGTCCCGTCCGCGAGGTGGACCAGGGCCTCGGCCTGGTTGCCGGGCCAGTCGCCCGTGAAGCCGAGGTCGATGACGGCCTCGACGCGCTTCCCGGCCCACTCCTCCGGCACCTGCCCGTGCATACGGAACCACGTGGTGCCCCAGGGCGGACCCCACGGGGTGTCCATCGCGAACGGCGCGTACGGCGCCGACGCGGCCTCCTCGAAGGGGACCGGCTCACCAGGGGCCTGCCAGGCCTCGACCGTGAAGGGCGCGGTGGCCGCGTAGATCGCGGGCTTGATGCGCTGGTTGTGGGCGCGCTCGACGCGCTCCTCGATCCGGCGGCGTTCGTCGTGCATGGGAAGTCTCCAGGGAACCAGGGAGCTGCTGAGAACTAGGGAGCCGTCGAGAACCCGACGAGTCGCTGAGAACTCGACGAGCTGCCGAGAGCTCGGGGAAAGCGCTTACTGAACGGATGCCTACTTAAGGTACGCCAGACCCGGGTGGACCTCGGTATAGCCCTCCACCAGCCGTCGGGCGACGTTCACCGAGTCGACCAGCGGGTGCAGCGCGAAGGCCTTGACCGCCGTCGTACGGGAGCCGTTCTCGGCCGCCGCGAGGACCTCGCGCTCGACGCCCTTGACCGCGCAGACCAGGCCGGTGGCGTGGTCGGGCAGCGGGTCGACGGCGACGGGGTGGGCGCCGTTGGCGTCGACGAGGCACGGGACCTCGATGACGGCGTCCGTGTCGAGGACGGACAGGGCGCCCTGGTTGCGGACGTTGAGGATGAGGGTGGTGCGTTCGTCGCGGGCGATGGCCCGCATCAGGGCGAGGGCGACCTTCTCGTAGCCGCCGGAGAGGTCGTCGGCGTCGCGTTCGCCGGCGCCGGCGGTCTCCCGGTTCTCCGCCATGTAGGTCGCCTCGCGCTCGGCGCGGGTGCGGTCCCAGGCGGTGAGCGCGGCGGTGCCGGGGCGCTTCATCTCGTCGTAGAACCGGGCCTGTTGGTCGCGGAGGAACGCGCCGCGGGTCTTCTCGACCTCGCTGTAGGCGCGGACGGTCTCGCGGTTGAAGTAGTAGTAGTGCAGGTACTCGTTCGGGATCGCGCCGAGCGACTGCAGCCAGTCGGTGCCGAAGAGCTTGCCCTCCTCGAAGGAGCCGAGCAGGTCCGGGTCGGCGAGCAGGCGCGGGAGTTCGTCGCGGCCGGCGACGCGCAGGCCGCGGACCCAGCCGAGGTGGTTGAGGCCGACGTAGTCGATGAAGGCCTCGCGCGGGTTGGCGCCGAGCACCGTGGCGATACGGCGGCCGAGGCCGACCGGGGAGTCGCAGATGCCGATGACGCGGTCGCCGAGGTGGCGGGACATGGCCTCGGTGACCAGGCCGGCCGGGTTGGTGAAGTTGATGACCCAGGCGTCGGGAGCGAGGCGGGCCACGCGCTGGGCGATGTCGACGGCGACCGGGACGGTTCGTAGACCATAGGCAATACCGCCGGCGCCGACCGTCTCCTGGCCGAGGACGCCTTGGGCGAGGGCCACCCGCTCGTCGTTGGCTCGGCCTTCCAGGCCGCCGACGCGGATGGCGGAGAAGATGAAGTCGGCGCCGCGCAGTGCCTCGTCGAGGTCGGTGGTGGCGGTGACCGTGGGGGCGTCGGGCACGGTGGCGGCCTGTTCGGCCAGTACACGGGCGACCGCATACAGTCGACTGTCGTCGAGATCGTGCAGGACCACCTCGGTGACCCGGCCCTCGCCGCGGTCCGTGAGGAGTGCCCCGTACACGAGCGGCACCCGGAACCCGCCGCCGCCCAGAATCGTCAGCTTCACGCTTGCACCTTTCCTGCCACGACGACCTCGACGCCCGCTTCCTCCAGGGAGGAACGGGTCACCGGGTCGGCCGGGGCGTTCGTCACCACCGCGTCCAGGTCCTCGGGACCGCACACCTTCGCCATTCCCGTACCCGGGAACTTCTGCGCGTCCGCGAGCAGCACGACCTTGTCGGCGGCCTTGATCATGGCCCGTTTGACCGGCACCTCGACGACCGTCGTGTCCATCACCTGGCCGCCGGGCCGCACTCCGCTGGTGCCCAGGAAGAGCCAGTCGGCATGCAGTTGGCGCAGGTTGTCCTCGGTGAGGAAGCCCACCAGGGAGCGGTACTCGCGCCGGACCATGCCGCCGAGCAGCACCAGTTCGATGCCCTCGTCGTCGGCCAGCTCCTCGTAGACCACGAGATTGCTGGTGATCACGGTGAGCCGGCGGCCGTGCAGCTGGCGGGCCAGCCGGTAGGCGGTGGTGCCGATGTCGAGGAGGACCGACTGGCCGTCCGCGACCATCGCGGCGGCGCGCGCGGCTATCGCGTCCTTCTCGGCCACCCGCACCTCGGCGACCTCGGCGAAGGGCTGGTCGCCCTCGTCGGCCACGGCACCGCCGTGGACGCGCGTGAGCAGTCCGTCCTCCTCCAGTTTGAGCAGATCACGCCTGATCGTGGCGGGGCTCACACCCAGTTGCTCGGAGAGATCGGTCACGGCCGCGGGGCCCCCGGAGCGCAGGGCCCGCAGGATGAGTTGATGTCGTCGTTCTGCCAGCACGCCGCGAACACTACTCGTCATCTTCAATCATTTCTATGCTCAGTTCTGCTTGGGTATTGACCAATCTCGTCGGACAGCGCACGATTCCGGTCACCGAAATGAAGAGTTTTGACGAACTCTCCAGACGCCGTGCCGACGAGAGGATGCGCGCGTGGACGACCCCCGGCCCGATGTGCTGCTGACCGGGCTGCTCTTCTACGACCTCGTCCTCACGGGTCTGCCGCAGCCGCCGACACCGGGCGAGGAGATCTGGACCGGCGGCATGGGCTGCGGCCCGGGCGGCATCGCCAACCTGGCGGTCGCCGCGTCCCGCTTCGGCCTGCGGACCTCCCTGGCCACGGTCTTCGGCGACGACTTCTACGGCGCGTACTGCCACGAGATCCTCGCCGGCCAGGAGGGCGTCGACCTCTCCCTGTCCCGCACCGCGAACGGCTGGCACACCCCCGTCACCGTCTCGCTCGCCCACGGCGACGACCGCGCCCTGGTCACCCACGGCCAGGAACCGCCGTACTCCCAGGACGTGTTGATGGGTGACCCGCCCGAGGCGCGCACGGCGCTGGTGCACATCGAGGCCGAGCCGCGCGCGTGGCTCGGCAAGGCGTCGGCGAACGGCACGCAGATCTACGCCGACGTCGGCTGGGACCCCACCCAGCAGTGGTCCCGCGACCTGCTCGACCAGCTCTCCCTGTGCCACGCCTTCCTCCCCAACGAGGCCGAGGCGATGGCCTACACGCGCACCGACAGCGCGGTCGCGGCGCTCGGCACACTCACCGAACTGGTGCCGGTCGCGGTGATCACTCGGGGCGGCGACGGGGCGATCGCCGTCGACCAGACGACCGGCGAGTACGCGGAGGTCCCGGCCCTGGACGTCGATGTCCTGGACGCGACGGGCGCCGGTGACGTGTTCGGCGCGAGCTTCGTCGCGGCCTCGCTCGGCGGCTGGCCGCTGGAGGAACGGCTGCGGTTCGCGGTGCTCGCGGCCGGGCTGTCCGTCCAGCACCACGGCGGCGCACTGGCGGCGCCCGGCTGGTACGGCGTCGACCGTTGGCTGCATACGGTCCGCGATCCGGAACTGCGGCGTGCATACGGTTTTCTGGCCGACCGTATCCCGGCTGACCCCGGCCCGCCCGTCGCGTACGCCCCTGTCACTCCCCCCGCACGGGAGTAACTCCCCCCACCTCGCAAGTCCCTTGCAAGTCCCCCCACTTGCCCCTCGTATGCACGACCCGAACAGATCGAACAGATCCGAAAGGCGGTGGGAGCTGTGCGGCTCTCACGAAGAGGCCTGCTCCGTGCGGGCCTGGCCGGTACGGCGGCCACGGCGCTCGGCGGCCTGGCGTCCGGCTGTGCCGTTCCGACCGGTTCCACCGGCCGGAACATGGTCCTGTGGTATTGGGACGGCGGCCTCGGCGACACGGTCGTCAAGAACGCCAAGGCGCGTTACGACAGGACGGTCGACCTCCAGGCGATCAAGATCGGCGGCTACTACCGGTCGAAGCTGATCACCACGATGGCCGGCCGCGCCCACATCCCCGACATCGCCGGCCTCAAGGGCGAGGACATGGCGTCCTATCTGCCCAACGCCGACCAGTTCGTGGACCTCAGGACGCTCGGCGCGGACAAGTACAAGAGCCAGTACCTGACGTGGAAGTGGGAGCAGGGCATCGCCGACGACGGCACTATGGTCGGCTTCCCCATCGACTGCGGTCCGGTGGCGCACTTCTACCAGTACGCCGTGTTCCGCAAGGCCGGGCTGCCGTACGAACCCGCCGACGTCTCAGGGGAGTTGAACACCTGGGAGAAGTTCTTCGCGGCGGGCGAGCAGCTCAGGAAGCGGATTCCCGGAACGTCTCTGATCACCGACGTCAACAGCATCTTCGAGAACGTGGTGAACCAGGGCTCCAAGCGGTACGTCGACAAGGACCGCCACTTCATCGGCGACCAGGAACACGTGCGCCAGGCCTGGGCGTTGGCGGTCGAGGCCAAGCAGCGCAGGATCGTCTCGGATCTGGTCAGCGGCACGCCGGACGCGTTGTCGGCCGAACAGGACGGCAAGCTGCCCAGTCAGCTGGGCGCGTCCTGGGCGACCAGTGACATCAAGACAGGCGTGCCAAAGACCAAGGGGCGATGGCGAGTTGCCCAGATGCCGGTACGGCCGGCCAACAACGGCGGCTCGTTCCTGTCGATCACCAAGGCGTGCCGCGAACCCGAGCAGGCGTTCCGGATCATCACCTGGATGATGAACGCGGCCAACCAGGCCCAAGGCTTCGTCGACGCGGGCCTGTTCCCCTCCACCCCCGCCTCGTACGACCTGAAGACCGTGCGCGTGCCGGACCCGTTCTTCGGCGGGCAGGACACGATGGAGATCTTCGGGCCGGCCGCGCAGAAGATCACGGTCGCCTACAACAGCCCGTTCGACATCGCGCTCGGGCAGCCCCTCAAGGACGAGATCAAGAACGTCGGCGTCCTCGGCAAGGACCCCAAGAAGGCCTGGAGTGACGCCATGAGCAAGTGCCGGCGCATCGCGGACCACCTGGGGGTGAGCTACTGATGGCCACCGCACTGGACAAGCCCCCTGCCGCCGTGGACAGTTCGTCCGCCACCTCGCGGCCCAGGAGCGGCTTCCGCAAGTACTGGCATCTGTATGCCGCGATCTCCCCCTTCTATCTCCTGTTCCTCTGCTTCGGGTTGATCCCCGTCGGGTTCTCGTTCTACCTCTCCCTGCACCGCTGGGACGGCCTCGGCTCGATGGAGTGGGCGGGGCTCTCGCAGTACAAGTACCTGCTGAGCGACACCGACTTCTGGAACTCGATCGGCAACACCCTCATCATCTGGGCGCTGGCGACGTTCCCCATGATCTTCCTCGCGATGATCACGGCCGTGATGCTCAACTCGGCGGTCCGCTTCAAGAACGTGTACCGCTTCGCCTACTTCCTCCCGAACGTCACCTCGGTGGTGGCGATCGCGATCGTCTTCGGCTCGGTGTTCTCCACCAACTTCGGCCTGGTGAACGCCCTGTTGCAGGCGGTGGGCATCGACCAGATCGCCTGGCTGAACACCCCGTGGGGCATCAAGATCGCCATCGCGACCCTGATGACCTGGCAGTGGACCGGCTACAACGCGATCATCTTCCTCGCCGGTCTGCAGACCATCCCGAGCGAACTGTACGAAGCGGCACGGATGGACGGCGCGGGACCGGTCCAGACCTTCTTCCGGATCACCCTGCCGATGATGCGGCCGGTGCTGCTGTTCGTGCTCATCATCTCGACGGTCACCGGCCTGCAGAGCTTCTCCGAACCACAGGTCCTGCTCCAGAACACCTCCAACGACTCGACGTTCGCGGGCGGTCCGGGCCACTCCGGCCAGACGATGGTCTTGTACTTCTTCCAACAGACCTTCGACAACAACGACTTCGGTTACGGCGCCGCCGTGGCCTGGGGCATCTTCCTCGTCGTCATCCTCTTCTCCATCGTCAACTGGCGCCTGGTACAGCGCCGGGGCGAAGACTAGGGAGCCGGTCACCATGGCATTCTTCCAAGGCACACGGCGACCGAAGGGCATCCGGGGCGACCGGAGCCGCGGCATCGCCCTCCATGTCTCCCTGATCCTGGGCGTGTTGCTCTCGGCCTTCCCGTTCTACTGGGCCGTGATCATGTCGACCCACACCTCGTCGGAGATCTTCTCCTACCCGCCGAAGCTGTTGCCGGGCACGCACTTCCTGGAGAACGTGCGCAGCCTCTTCGACAACATCGACTTCTTCGGCTCGATGTTCAACTCGGTACTCGTGGCGGGGTCGGTGACCTTCCTGGTCCTGCTCTTCGACTCGCTGGCCGCGTTCGTCTTCGCCAAGTTCCACTTCCCGGGCAAGAACGTGCTGTTCGCGCTGCTGATGGTCATCTTCATGGTGCCGGCGCAGCTCGCGGCCATCCCGCAGTTCGTCATCATGGCGAAGCTCGGCTGGATCGGCTCGATGACCGCGCTGATCGTGCCGGCGGCGGCCAACGCGTTCGGCATCTTCTGGATGCGCCAGTACATGAAGAGCGCGATCCACGACGAACTCCTCGACGCCTCCCGCATCGACGGCGCGCACTTCCTGCGCCAGTACTGGCACGTGGCCCTCCCGGTGGTCCGCCCGGGCCTCGCGTTCCTCGGCATCTTCACCTTCATGGGCCAGTGGAACGACTACGCCTGGCCCCTGATCGCCCTCACCAACCCGAACAACGTCACCCTCCAGGTGGCGCTGTCCCAGCTCAACGGCACCCACGGCACCACCGACTACGGAATGGTCATGACCGGCGCGCTCCTCGCCCTCATCCCCCTGCTGATCGTGTTCGCGGTCGGCGCCAAGCAGATCATCGGCGACCTCGGCAAGGGAGCCATCCGCTGATGACCGACCCGCTCTTCGCGCTCCGCCCCTGGGAGTCACCCGAGGTGACCTCCTGGGGGCGGTTGCCCATGTCCGCCGTCGACCGCCGCGCGGGCGCCGTCTCCCTCGACGGCGACTGGCGCTTCCAGCTGCTGCCGGCGCCGGACGCGCCGTTGGCGGAGGCCTGGTCGTCCGCATACGTTCCGGGCGTATGGACCATGCAGGATACGGACGACCTTCCGCAGTACACGAACGTCCGTATGCCGTATGCAGAATTCCCTCCGCTGTCGCCGGTCGACAATCCGACGGGTGTCTACGAGCGTGAGGTGGACGTCCCGGCCGACTGGGCCGGGCGGCGGATCGTGCTCCAGGTCGGGGCCGCCGAGAGCGTGCTGCTCGTGCACGTGGACGGGCGGCCCGTCGGCGTCTCGAAGGACTCCCACCTCGCCGCCGAGTTCGACCTCTCGGACGTCGTGCGTCCCGGCGGGCGGGCCACCGTACGGCTGACCGTGGTCAAGTGGTCGGACTCCTCGCACATCGAGGACCAGGACCAGTGGTGGCACGGGGGCATCACGCGCTCGGTGCTGCTGTACGCGACCGATCCGCTGCATCTCGCGGACGTGACCGTGCGGGCGTCCTACGACGGCGCGCTGCGGGTCGACTGCCAGGTGCGGGACGCGGCCGGCGCGCTGCCCGCCGGGTGGTACGTCAGCGGCGATCTCGACGGTCAACTCCTCACCCAGGACGAGGAGTTCGACCAGTTCAACACCGAGGACGACCGGGTCTCCGACTTCCTCGGCGAGGCCCGCCTGCGCGCCACGGTGCCCGAGGTCCGCACCTGGAACGCCGAGACGCCCCAGCTGTACGGCCTCACCGTCCGGCTGCACCGCGCCGACGGGACGGTCGCCGACGCGTCGTACCGGCGCATCGGGTTCCGTGACGTGGAGATCATCGGTCGGGACCTGCTCGTCAACGGCGAGCGCGTGTACATCCGGGGCGTCAACCGGCACGACTTCCATCCGCTGACCGGCCGCACGGTGTCGTACGACGACATGCGCGCGGACCTGGTGCTGCTCAAGCGGTTCGGCTTCAACGCCGTCCGCACCTCGCACTACCCGAACGACCCGGCGCTCTACGACCTCGCCGACGAGCTGGGCTTCTACGTGGTCGACGAGGCGGACATCGAGTCGCACGACCACGCGCACGAGATCGCGGACGACCCGCGCTATCTGAACGCGTTCGTGGACCGGACGGCGCGGATGGTGCTGCGCGACAAGAACCACCCCTCGGTCATCATCTGGTCGCTCGGCAACGAGTCCGACTACGGCGCCAACCACGACGCGGCGGCCGGCTGGGTCCGCCGGCACGACCCGACCAGGCCGATCCAGTACGAGGGCGCGGCCAAGCGCGGCTGGGCCGACCCGGATCTCGCCTCCGACATCGCGTGTCCGATGTACGCCCCGCTGGAGGAGTGTGTCGCGCACGCGCTGTCCGGTGAGCAGACCAAGCCGTTGATCCAGTGCGAGTACTCGCACGCGATGGGCAACAGCAACGGAACCCTCGCGGACCACTGGGCTGCCATCGAGTCAACCCCGGGTCTTCAGGGCGGCTTCATCTGGGAGTTCTGGGACCACGGAATCCTGCAGCGTGTGAGCGACGGAAGACCCACCGGCCGCGCGGGCGCCGGACTGTATGACAACGGTGTCGCCGCGCCCGGTCAACGCTGGGCGTACGGCGGTGACTTCGGCGAGTCGATCCACGACGGCGCGTTCATCGCGGACGGCGTGGTGTTTCCCGACCGCACGCCGAAGCCGGTCATGTTCGAGCACCGGGAGATCGCGGCGCCGGTGCGCATCGAGTGCTTCCGGCACGAGGGCATCGTCCTCGGCAACCACCAGCACTTCCGGGGCCTCGAATGGCTCGCCGCCACCTGGGAGTTGGCCCTCGCGGACGGTCGTACGCTGACGGCTCCGGCCGAACTGCCCACGCTGTGCCCGGGCGAGACGGTGGCCGTGCCGCTGCCGTTCGAGCTGCCGGAGGACGGCGGCGAGGCCTGGCTGACGCTGCGGGTGACGACGGCCGAGGACCAGGCGTGGGCGCCGCGCGGCACGGACGTGTGCGCGCCCCAGGTACGGCTCCGGGCCGCAACTCCCATGACACCGCCGGTGGTTGGCGGCGGGCGGGTCGAGGTCGACGGCGAAGGCCTGCTGCGCCACCCGCTGTTGACTCTCGCCCCGACCCTGTCCCTGTGGCGGGCGCCCACCGACAACGACGAGTTGGGCGGCATGGCCGCGCGCTGGCGGACCTGGGGTCTCGACTCGCTGGTCCGGAAGATCGTCTCGGTACGGCGTGACGGTGAGCGGGTGACGACGGTCGCGGAGTACGCCGGGGCGGTCGGTGTGGTCCGGCACTGTCAGGTGTTCACGCCGGTGGAGGGCGGGGTCCTGGTCGAGGAATCGGCCGATCTGCCTGAGGAGTTCGTCGATGTGGCCCGGGTGGGCACCGTGTTCGAGACGGTGCCGGGGCTTGATCTGCTGGAGTGGTTCGGCCGGGGTCCCTGGGAGTCGTACCCCGACCGCAGCACGGGCGCGCCCGTGGGCCACCACTCGGTCCCCGTCGACGCGTTGTTCACCCCGTATCTGCGGCCGCAGGAGAGCGGTGGGCGGCACGGGGTACGGCGGTTCACGCTGTCGGCACCGGACGCCACCGGTCTCGCGGTCGACCTCGACGAGCCCCGCCAGGTCTCGGTGACCCGCCATCGCGCCGCGGACCTGACCGCCGTACGGCATCACGACGAACTGGTGCCGCGCGCGTCCTGCGTGGTGCAACTCGACGCGGCGCACCGGGGGTTGGGCACGGCGTCGTGCGGCCCCGACACGTCACCTCAGTATCTCGTCGCACCGGGTGTCCATCGCTGGAGCTGGACCCTGCGCGTTCTCTGAACTCCCCAGTTCTCAGCAGCTTTCACGAGCACTCACCCTGTACGGAGCACACGTGTGTACTTCGCATGAGCACGATCAGTGCGAGACGGCCCAGGCCGGCGCCGGACGGCGCAGTTTCCTCCGCGCGACGGCCCTGCTCGGCGCCGCCGCAACGGCCGGTGTCGCACTGCCGACCACCGCCGAAGCAGCCCCGGCGACGGCGAGTTGGCGGCCCGACACCGACAGCCGGCGCTTCACTCTCGCGGTGATGCCGGACACCCAGTACCTCTTCGACGGGCCGAGCATCGACAAGGCGCCGATCGAGGCCTCGCTGCGCTATCTCCTGGAGCACGGCAAGGACGAGAACATCGTCTTCCTGTCCCACCTGGGCGACCTGACGCAGAACGGCGCGAAGCCCGAATTCGCCGCGATCGGCGAGGCGTTCAGGCTGCTGGACCGGCGAGGCGTCGGCTACAGCGTCCTGGCCGGCAACCACGACGTGAACTCCTCGACCGACGACCAGCGCGGCACCTCGCCGTACCTGGACACGTTCGGGCCGCAGCGCTTCAAGGGCGCGCGCACGTTCGGCGGCGCCTCCGCCGACGGCTACAACACGTACCACCTCTTCGAGGCGGCGGGCCGTGAGTGGATGGTGCTCGCGCTGGACTGGCGGCTGTCGGCGAAGGGGTACGCATGGGCGAAGAGCGTCCTCGCCCAGCACCCGCACACGCCAGTGATCCTGACGACGCACGAGCTGGTCGTCGGGGACGACCAACTGTCGGACTACGGACAGCAGTTGTGGGACCAGCTGATCGAGGACCACGACCAGATCTTCCTCACGCTCAACGGGCACTACTGGCCCGCCGGTCGGGCGACGCGCAAGAACGCGGCGGGCCATGACGTCCATCTGCACCTGACGAACTATCAGAACCGTTACTTCGGCGGCGCGGCGATGATCCGCCTCTACCGCTTCGACCTGGACCGCGGGGTCATCGACGTCGAGACGGTCTCGCCGTGGATCCTGGGCCGGGCGGCAAAGGGCCTCAACGAGCTGGAACGCCAGGAGATCGAACTCAGCGGCGACGCCGACCGGTTCACCGTCGGCATCGACTTCGCGGACCGCTTCGCCGGCTTCGCCCCGGTCCCCGCCCGCCCGTCGCGTCCCGCCTCGAAGCTCCTCGTCCCCGGCACGGTGGCGTACTGGCGCTTCGACGGACACGCCGACGCCACAGCCGTGAGCGGAACGGTCCGCGACCAGTCCGGGCGGGGCAACGACCTCAGCCTCGTCACGGTCGGCGGCGGAACTCTCAACTGGTCCTCGGACCACCACCCCGACCAACCGGGCCACGGCAGCCTGGAGTTCACGGGCTACAAGTCGCCGCTCAAGGGCGCGTATCTGCGCACGGTCGACGGTGCGCCGCTCAACTCGGCGACGTTCAAGCGGGGTTACACGATCGAGGCGTTCTACCGGCTGCCCGCCGACTGGGACCCCGACCACAACGCCTGGTCGGGACTGGTCAGTCGGACCGGCACGGGCGGCGCCGCGGGCAAGACCGGGGACGACCCGGACGAGCCCCTCGCCACACTCTCGCTCTCCAACGACCGTGAACCCCAGTGGGCGGTACGGCCGTTGAACCAGGATGGCATCGCCAGCAACTGGGGTCAGGAGACCCCGCTGGAGACCTGGTGGCACCTCGCCGTCGTCAACGACGGCAAGCACACCACGCTCTACGTCGAGGGCTGCCCGGTCGTGCGCAACCCGACGGCGACCGCCGTGGGGCTCACCTCGGTCGGGCTGCCCTGGCTGCTCGGCGGTTACGAGTACGCCGGGAAGATCGACCAGATCCTGCACGGCCGGCTCGGCGACGTCCGGATCGTCGAACGGGCGCTGCCCGTCACGTCGTTCATGAACCACTGACAGCCCCGAATAGGCCCTGAAAAGGACTCCTGAATCCTCATGACCGAGCAGCAGCTGCCCTCCTGGGCCGATCCGTCCGTCTCCCCCGCCGACCTCGACGCGCAGGGCGTCTCCCGACGCCAACTCCTGCGCCGCGCGGGCCTGTTCGGCGCCGCGTTCACCCTCGGCGCGGGCCCGCTCGCCACCACCGCGTCGGCGGCCGGGCGCGGCTACGGCGGCAACGACCCGCGCCTCGCCTACCTCGTCGGCGACCACCACGTACACTCCGTGTACAGCCACGACGCGAAGTACACGTTCTCCCAGCAGGCGCAGGCCGCCGCCAAGTACGGCCTCGACTGGATGGTGTTCAACGAGCACTCCAACTTCGGACACGCCGACTACGGCGCGAAGTTGGAGCACGCCGAGATCCTCAAAGCCCGCGCGGAGAACCCGCGTCAGCTGATCTTCCAGGGCCTGGAGTGGTACATCCCGGCTGCCGAGCACTGCACGATCTTCGCCGCGCCCGGCCGCCACGAAGTGGATCTGCTCACACAGTTCGAGCTGGCCTACGACGGCAAGTTGCTCGGCTACACCGAGGGCTCGGCCGGCGCCACGGACACCGCCCGCAACGAGGCGCACGCCGTGAAGGCCATCAAGTGGCTGGCCGCGCAACGGCGTTCGGGCTACGTCGACGATGTCCTCGTCCTCGCCAACCACCCACTGCGCCTGGGCATCGACTCCCCGCACGAGATGCGCGCCTGGCGGGACGCGGCCCCCGAGATCATGATCGGCATGGAGGGCGCACCCGGCGCCCAGGGCGCGGCCCTGCCCGGCTGGCGCGGTGCCACATCGATCCGCGGCGAATACGAGAACAAGCCCTCGGCGCAGTCCTGGTCGGGCTATCCGGCGGACGCGTATGTCACGTACGGCGGTTTCGACTGGGCGACGGCGACCGTAGGCGGGCTGTGGGACTCGATGCTGGCCGAGGGCCGGCTGTTCTCGATCACCACCAACTCCGACAACCACCGTACGGTCTACGACACTTGGGCCAACGGCGCGTGGCCCGACGGGCAGAACTTCGACAACACCGGCAAGCTGCCCGACCCGGTGCAGACCGACTCCCCGCAGCCCGGCAGCGACTTCTGGCCCGGTGAGTTCAGCCGCACCCACGTGGGTGTGACCCGCTACGGCTACCGCGAGGTGATGGCGGGGATGCGCGCGGGCCGGGTCTGGGTCGACCACGGGCATCTGCTGGACGGGCTCGACGTCCGTCTGAAGCGGGACTGCGACCACGGCCGGGGCGTCACCCTGGGCGGCCGGCTGCGGGTCCGCAAGGGCGACCGGCTCACCCTGAACATCACCGTGACGACCGCCTCGCGGCCCAACGCCCAGGGAATCCTGCCCGAGTTGGCGCACGTGGACGTGATCCGGGGCGCGGTGCGCGGTGCGGTGTCCGACCAGGACGCGTGGCGGGCGCCGGACACGAGGGTCGTCCGTACGGCGGACGTGAGCGGCCACAAGGGGACGTACACCCTGCGCATCCCGGTGACCGCCGGGGACGAGTCCTTCTATCTGCGGCTGCGCGGCAGCGACGGCAAGCGACACGGTGCGGGCTACCTCGGTGCCTCGGTCGACCCGCACGGCCCGATCCCCCACGAGCCCGGAAACGGTGACCCGTGGGCCGACACATGGTTCTATTCCAACCCCATCTTCGTCGATCTGGCAGGTATCTGATGAAGCGTCAACTCACTGTCCTCGCTGGCTTATTGGGTGCTCTCACGCTCGGCGTGAGCACCTCGTCGGCCGCCGCCTCCACCACCTGGGTGGAGACCGGCACCGCGTACACCGGCAGCCTCGGCGGCGGTGAGGGCGTCGCCAGTCAGGCGGACGGCTCGCTGCTGTACCGCGGGCTGGCGTCCATCCCGCTGGATCTGCGCATCCAGGGCTGGAACCACATCGGCGACCCGGACATCGCGAACGGCTACATCTTCGACGCCTACCAGGGCGCCGACACGGCCACGTCCAAGATGTACGCGGTCACCACGCCGTCCGGGACGCGCTACACGTACGTCCACACGCTCGACTCGGGCGAGAAGATCAACAACTCGTTCGACACGATCTCGCCCGACACGCAGTGGATGGTGTCGGGCGAGTGGGGCGACCAGTCCAGACTCCAGGTCTTCCCCACGCCCCTGCTCAACGCGTCCACCCCGAAGACGGGCGGGGCGCTGCCGCAGGCCGGGCAGATCACCCTGGACAAGACGGTGAACGACATCCAGGGCTGCGACTTCGTGACGGACACCCGCCTGGTGTGCGTCTCGGACGACGCGTCGGGGAGCAAGTTCCCCGAGATCCGTCCGCTCCTCCAGGTCGACCTGCCGCACAAGCTGGACGGCCAGCCGATCACCGGCACGGTCACCAGCCTGTTCGCCCTGCCCCAACGCAGCATCTGCACGGGCACATTCGAGGCCGAGGGCATCGACTACGACGTGAACAGCGGCACGTTGCGCGCGGAGGTCGTCCAGCCGGGCGTGTGCGAGGTGTCGACGAGCGTCTACTCGTACAAGCAGCAGTAGACGAACGACGGTCGGCAGTCGATGGCCGGCAGTCGGCAGTCGGCAGTCGGCAGTCGGCAGTCGGCAGTCGGCAGTCGGTCGTAGATAGTCCGCAGGTGGACAGACTGCAAGTAGACAGTCAGCAGTAGCCGCCGGTCAGGCGTAGAACCGCGAGAGACTCTGCAGGACGGCGGCGGGCTTCGGCCCGCCGTCGATCTCTATGGTCCCCTCGACGGCGATCTGCACCCCGCCCGGTACGTCCTCGACGGCCGCGAGCTTCGCGACGAGCCGGATCCGGGAGCCGACCTTCACCGGAGCGGGGAAACGCACCTTGTTCAGGCCGTAGTTGACCTTCGTGGACACGCCCTCGACGTCCAGCAGCTCGGTGAAGAGCGGGATGAAGAGGGAGAGGGTCAGATAGCCGTGCGCGATGGGCGCGCCGAAGGGGCCCGCCGCGGCCTTCTCCGGGTCGACGTGGATCCACTGGTGGTCGCCCGTCGCGTCGGCGAAGGTGTTGATGCGTTCCTGGGTGACCTCGATCCACTCGCTGGTGCCGAGGTCGCTGCCCGCGAGCTTCTTGAGTTCGTCGAGGCCGTTGACGGTGATGCTCATAAGTAGCCTGTTCCTTAAGGGGAGTTACCGGTTGCCCATGGGCTGACTATTGGCTGCCGAAGCGCTTGCGCACCCGGGACTTGAGGAGCTTTCCGGAGGCGGTGCGCGGGAGTTCGTCCGCGACCACCATCGACTTGGGGATCTTGTACTTGGCGAGCCGGCCGGCCAGCGACGCGAGCACCTCGTCGGGGTCGAGGGAGACGCCTTCCCTCGGCACGACGACCGCGCGCGGCACCTCGCCCCACTTGTCGTCCGCGACGCCGATCACCGCGCACTCCACGATGTCGGGGTGGGCGAGGAGCAGGTCCTCGATCTCGGCGGGGTAGATGTTCTCCCCACCGGAGATGATCATGTCCTTCATGCGGTCGACGATGTACACATAGCCGTCCTCGTCGGTGCGTGCCGCGTCCCCGCTGCGGAACCAGCCGTCGGCGAAGACCGCGGCCGTCTCCTCGGGCAACCCCCAATAACCGGGCATGACATGGGGCCCGCGCACCACGACCTCGCCGGTCTCGCCGACGTCGGCCGGCGTGAAGTCGGGCCGTACGACCCGTACATCGCTGAAGAAGTGCGGCACGCCCGCCGAACCCGCCTTGCTGACCGCGTGTTCGGCGTCCAGGAACAGGGTTCCGGGCGCGGCCTCCGTCATGCCGTAGCCCTGGAGGAAGGTCAGCCCGCGTTCCTGGTAGGCGGCGATCAGCGGGGACGGAACCGGGGAGCCGCCACAGGTGAGGATGCGCAGCGAGGACAGGTCGGCGTCGGCCCAGCGGGGGTGCCGGGCCAGCTGGTCGAACATCGTCGGGACCCCGAACATGAAGGTGATCCGGTGCTGTTCGATCAGGTCGAAGGTGGCCGCCGGGTCGAAGGCCTCGACCAGGACACAGGTACCGCCCTTGAGCAGCACCGGCAGGGTGAGCATGTTGAGGCCGGCCGTGTGGAACAACGGGGCGGAGACCAGGGCGCGTTCGTCGGCGATCAGGTCGGTGTCGACGAGGACGTTGATCGCGTTCCAGGCCAGGTTGCCGTGGGTGAGCATGGCGCCCTTGGGACGGCCGGTCGTGCCCGAGGTGTACATGATGATGCAGGTGTCGTCGGCCGAGACGGGCTCGTCGATCGGCTCGTCGGAGGCCGCTGCGAGCAACTCCTCGTATTCGGGGCCGACTTCGAGGTACGTACGGACGTCGGTGCTGCCCGGCAGTCCGGCGACGAGACCGGTGTGCGTCGGGCCGTAGACGAGGATCTTGGCACCGGAGTCGGCGAGTTGGTGGGCGATCTCGGGGCCGGCGAGGCGGGTGTTGAGGGGGACGAAGACCGCGCCCAGGATGCCGGCCGCGAACAGGGTCTCCAGGTAGGAGGGGTGGTTGGGGCCGAGGTAGGCGATACGGTCACCGCGGCGGACGCCTCGGGTGCGGAGGGCGTGGGCGAGGCGGGTGGTTCGTGTATGCAATGTGCCGTAGTCCATCGACGAACTACTGCGGCCTGTAGACGATCCACCGTCGTCCGTCGGCAACCCACCGCGACCCGTCGACGATCCACCGTCGCCCGCCAACAGTCCACCGTTGTCGCCCGCCGACAGTCCACCGTCACCCGTCGACGAACCACCGTCACCCGTCGGCAAACCACTGCCGCCTGCCGACGATCCGCCGCGTCCTGTCGACGGTCCACCGTCGCCCGTCGACGAACCACCGTCGTCCGTCGGCAACCCACCGCGACCTGTCGACGATCCACCGTCGCCCGTCGACAATCCACCGTGTACAGCGTGTACCAGAGCCGTGCGATGCGGGGTCTTCCGCGCCCGGCGTGCGGGCCAGGAGCCCAGTCCCTCGTTGCGCATCCGGTGCCCCTTACGTCAGTCCGAGCAGGCGGGCGGCGTTCTCCTTGAGGATCTTCGGCTTGACCTCGTCCTTGATCGGCAGCTTCTCGAAGTCGGCGAGCCAGCGGTCCGGGGTGAGGACGGGGTAGTCGGAGCCGAAGAGGACCTTGTCCTTGAGCAGGGTGTTGGCGTACTGCACCAGCTGCGGCGGGAAGTACTTGGGCGACCAGCCGGACAGGTCGATGTGGACGCCCGGCTTGTGCGTGGCGACGGCGAGGGCCTCGTCCTGCCAGGGGAAGGACGGATGCGCCAGGATGATCTTCAGGTGCGGGAAGTCGGCCGCCACGTCGTCCACGTGCAGGGGGTTGGAGTACTTCAGGCGGATCCCCCCTCCCCCCGGCACTCCCGCGCCGATGCCCGTCTGGCCCGTGTGGAACAGGGCGATCGTGCCCGTCTCCTCGATGACCTCGTACAAGGCGTAGGCCACGGACCGGTCGTTCGGGAAGAAGCCCTGGATGTTGGGGTGGAACTTGAAGCCCTTGACCCCGTACTCCTCGACCAGCCGTCGGGCCTGCTTCACGCCCGCTCGGCCCCGGAACGGGTCGATGGACGCGAAGGGGATGAGGACGTCCGCGTTGGCAGCGGCGGCCTCGGCGACCTCCTCGTTCGGGACGGGCTCGGTGCCCGTCGCGGACTCGGCGTCGACCGTGAAGATCACGGCGGCCATCTTCCGCTCGCGGTAGTACGCGGCGGTCTCCTCCAGGGTCGGCTTCCGTTTGCCCTCGACCTTGAAGTAGGCGGAGGAGGCGTCGTGGAGGTCGTCGTCCAGGGAGGAGTGGCCCTTGGAGGACACCTCCGCGTGGGTGTGGACGTCGATCGCGACGAGTTCGCCGACGTCCATGCCCGCACCCGCACCCGCACCCGTGTCCGTGTCCGTGTCCGTGTCCGTACCGATGTCCATCACGCCTCCGGCAGCTTCGGTGCGGGGATGCCGACCGACTGGAGTTCGGCGCCGACCGAGGTGGGGAACGCGTCGGCCAGGGTGTCGGGGGTCCAGCCGCCGTCGGCGTAGGCCGTGCTGATCTCCTGCGGGTGGGACCAGAGTGCCACCTTGTCGCCGCCGATGCCGATGGCCTGGCCGGTGATGCCGCGCGCGGCCTCGGAGGCGAGGTAGGGGACAAGGGCCGCGCAGTCCTCCGGGGTGCCGAAGCCCTCGCCCTTGCGGAGGAAGTCGGGCAACGGGTCGCCGTTCCTCATCGCCTCGATGTACGGGGCGAACGCGGGGATCGTCTCGGTCATCGCGGTCGCGGCGACCGGCACGATCGCGTTGACGGTGATGCCCGCGCGGCCGAGTTCCATCGACCAGGTGCGGGCGAAGGCGGCGATGCCCGCCTTGGCGGCCGAGTAGTTGGTCTGGCCGAAGTTGCCGCGCTGGCCGGCCGGCGAACCGACCAGGATCAGGCTGCCGCCCTCGCCCTGTTCGCGCATCCGTACGGCGGCGGCGCGGGCGCAGGTGAAGGTGCCCTTGAGGTGGGTGGTGATCACCGCGTCGAAGTCGTCGTCGGTCATCTTCCACAGCACCTTGTCGCGCAGAATGCCCGCGTTGGTGACGAGGATGTCAAGCCGCCCGAACTCCTCGACGGCACGGTTCACCAGCCGTTCGGCGGCCTCCGTCGTACCGACCGGGACGACCTCGGCGACGGCGGTGCCGCCCGCCTCGGTGATCGACTTCACGGCCTGTTCGGCCACCGCCTCGTCGATGTCGTTGACGACCACGGACGCGCCGTGGGCGGCCAGGGCATGCGCGTAGGCGAGGCCGAGGCCCCGGCCACTGCCGGTGACGACGGCGACCTTGCCGGTCAGATCGATGCTGGGCACGAGCGGTCCCTTCACAAGACGAGGCTGCGGTACGACACACCGGGACCGGACCTCGAAGTCCCGCAAGTCCGCGAGGACTGCGAAGACCGCGAAGACCGCGAACGGCACCGGTGCGGCTACGAGATCGAAGCTAAGAGCAATAATTGTTGACGTCAATAGTTGTTGCCGATGGACCATGTGCGTCACACTGGCTCCGAACCACCGCACGCCCCGCCCGGGGCCTCGACCCAGGGAGCCCGCCATCGCCCGTCAGCCGCACGCCGCGAACCCGCCGATCGACGCGCACGAGCCGTGGATGCGCGGGCTGCACGCGGACACGGGCTACCTCATGTACCGGCTGGGCCTGCGCTCCGGTCAGCTCTTCAACACGTTCCTCCAGGAGTCGGGCCTACGGCTGCGCCACTACGCGCTGCTCCGCTTCCTGGCCACGTCCGAGGGCGCCCTCCAGCGCGAACTGAGCACCCGCCTCGGCTACGACCCGAGCGCGATCGTCGGCCTGGTGGACGACCTGGAGAAGTTGGGATTCGCCGAGCGCCGCCCTTCCCCCGACGACCGGCGCAGCCGCATCGTGGTCCTGACGGCGGACGGCCGCGGTTTCCTGCGCGACACCGACGAGGCCGGCCTGCGCGTCACGAACGAACTGCTGGCCCCGCTCGACACGACCGAGCGGGAGACCCTGCACACGCTGCTGCAACGGGTCGCCGAGGACGGACTGACCTGACACCGGACGGAGGCCCGGCCATGACCACCACCCGGTCCGCGACGCCCACCGAGCCCGCGACCACCACGCGGCCCTCGAAGATCCCCCGGTCGACGGCGCCGCCCGCCACCCGGTCCGCGCCCGACCGGCTGCTCGCCGTGCTCGCCGCCTTCGACCATGCGCACACGGCCCTGTCCCTCTCCGACATCAGCCGCCGCGCCGGTCTCACCCTGACCACCGCCCACCGCCTGGCGGGCGCCCTCACCGAGTGGGGCGCGCTGGAGCGGGACGCGTCGGGGGCGTACCACGTAGGTCTACGGCTGTGGGAGATCGCGGCACTGGCACCCCGCGGCCTCGCCCTGCGCCAACTGGCCCTCCCCTACCTGGAGGACCTGTACGAATCGACGCACGAGAACGTGCAGTTGGCGGTGCGGGACGGTACGGAGGTCGTCTACACCGAGTGGATCTCGGGCCGTTCGGCGGTCGGCGTGCACATCCGGGTGGGCGCCCGCTGGCCGCTCCACGCCACCGGAGTGGGCCTCGCCCTGCTGGCCCACGACGACCCGGACGCCCAAGAGGCCTACTGCGCCGGTCCGTTGGCGTCCTTCACGCCGTACACGATCACCGATCCGCTACGGCTGCGCCGGGTGCTGGCCGAAGTCCGGCGCACCGGGGTCGCGGTGAGTACCCGTCAGGTCACGGACGACGCGCTGTCGGTGGCGGCACCGGTGCACGGGCCGGGTGGTGCGGTGGTCGCCGCGGTGTCGGTGGTCGTGCCTCAAGTGGACGCGCAGGTACCGGCGTTGATCCCGGCGGTGCGGCTCGCGGCGCGTGGGATATCGCGGGCGTTGGGCTGGCGCCCCGAGGCGTGACGGCGTCCTCCTCACCACACGGCGGATATCCCTCTCACCGGTGAGGTCAGGTCCGCTGGGCCTCGCGATACTGGAACGGCCCTTGCCCCGAGGAGCCGCTCATGACCGTTCCGCCCCTTCAGCAGTGGTTCGCGCCGACCGTCGCCCGGCTCAGGACAGCCAACCCGTGCGCGCCCACCACCGTGCGGTGATCGCCCCGCACGAGGAGCACATCCAGGAACGGCTGCATGCGGAGCGGGCCCGGCACGCGCACACCCTGTTCCACGGTGGGACCGAGGGCATGCTGACCGGCTTCGGGCTGGGAACGGGCGTGTTCGGCCGGCTGTCCGACAACGTGCCTGAAGTCCCGGGCACCGAATCGGAGTTGGCCGCCCAGTATCTCGACCGGTCGCCCGACCGGCGAGACCGTCACCGGTGTCGTTGAGGGCGTCGCGGTCTCCGACCCCGCCCTGCGCGCCCAGACCGAACGAGCCGTGGCCGATGTGCGCGCGCTCGCCGGGATCGCCGCCGTACCGGACCCGTACACGACGCCCGGTCTTACCGCGCGGGACGGGCGGGCACGTGCTCGGGCGCCGGGCCTGGTGGGCGCCGAAGGTGTTGCGCCGGGCGCACGAGCGGTTCGGGCTGCGTGAAGAGGCCGTCCCCGAGCGGGAGTTGGCGCGCGGGTGACCGACCTACTTGTTCTCGCCCGGCTTTCCGACGTGGTCGCCGTCGCCGGGGGTGTCGTCCCCGGGTTTGGCCGAGGCCGTGGAAGCGGGCGAGGCGGGGGCGGAGGTGGTGTCCGGGGGCCGCATGTGGTCGCCGTCGGCTCCGGACTTGCCGGTCGCGCCGGAGGCGTTGAGCTGGAAGGCGAGGAGGAGTGCGGCCACGGCGAGGGTGGCGGTGAACCAGAGGGTGATGCGTCGCATGTCGTGCTCCTGTCTGACGGGTGGGGGCGCTGCCGGCGGGCGCCGTTACCAGGCGAACTCTTCGGTGTGGACGCTGTCGCGGTGGGCGCCGGCGCCGCGGGCGGCCTTGCGGACGGCGGTGATCCAGGTGGGCGGGCCGCAGACGTAGACGTCCCGGTGGGCGATGTCGGGGACGAGGTTCTTGAGGACCTGGGTGTCGTCGTCCAGGTGCGCGGGGCCGGCTGCCTGCCAGGAGGTGTCGGCACGGCGCGGGCCCGGGAGGAGGATCAGCTCAACTCCCCGGTGGGCGGCGATGGCGCGGAGTTCGTCGACGAACACGGCGTGCTCGTCCGCGCCGTAGCGATAGACGAGGGTGGCTTCGCCGGGGGCGTAGGGGGCGTCTTCGAGGAGGGCGCGCATGGGGGTGATGCCGATTCCGGCGGCCATGAGGAGCATGCCGGGTTGGGTGCGGTGGCGGGCGGTGAGGGTGCCGTAGGGGCCCTCGATCAGGGCGCGGGTGCCGGGGGTGAGGCGGGCGGCGCGTTCGCTGCCGTCTCCGGCGGACTTGATGGTGATGCGCAGCCGGTCCGGGGTGGGGGCGGCGGAGAGGGTGTAGGGGTTGCCGCGGGACCAGCCGGGGCCGTCGAGGAAGCGCCAGACGAAGAACTGGCCGGAGGCCGTCCTCATCCGGTCCAGGCGGTGGCCCTTGAGGGTGACCGAGACCGTGCCGGGCGCCTCGGTGACCACGGACTCGACCCGCAGGCGGTGGTACAGGGAGCGCCAGGCGGGCAGGGCGAGGCGGTAGAGGAGGGTGGCGGCGAACGCGAAGCCGTAGAGGCACCACCAGTAGACGCGGGTCCATGTCTCGTGGAAGTCGGCGCCGTCGGTGAAGGTGTGCGGGAAGGTGGCCGCGATGCCGGCGTAGGAGTACAGGTGCAGGAGGTGCCAGGACTCGTAGCGCAGCCGGCGGCGGGCCGCGCGGATCGAGGTGACGACGACCATGATCAGCGCGAGGGTGCCGGCGGTGGCGAACAGCATCCACGAGTCGGTGACGAAGAGGCTCAGGAGTGCGTTCGGTATCGCCGTGGGTTCGCGTGTGGAACGTTCCACGGCGAAGAGGACGACGTGGGTGATCATCAGCCAGAACGAGGCGAAGCCGAGCAGGCGGTGCCGGCGGGTGAGCAGGTCGTGGCCCCAGGATCGTTCCACCCAGGGGATCCGGGCGAGGAGGACGACCTGGAGGATCATCAGGTCGGAGGCCAGCAGTCCGGCGAGCAGGCCGAGGGAACCGGTCGCCCGGTCGGAGGTGGTGAGGCTGATCGGGCCGCCCTGGTTCATCACCCACAGGGCCACGACCGCGACCACGGAGAGGATCGCGAGCGCGCCGAGCGGGTCGGCGAGTGTGAACCGCTTGCCGCGGGGCGGGGCGGGCGGCCTGCGGTGCCCGCGGGGCAGCTCGGTGGACAGGGTCATCGGCGGGCTTCCTTCGTCGCGGGGTCCGGGGGTGCCCCGTGGGCGGGGCGTGTCCTCACCCTTGCGACGGTTCTTGTGGCCGCTTTAAGAAACGTGGCGGTCGGAGGGCGGGGCACGCCTCTCACCTGTGCCGATACCTGCCCGGCGGGCGAACGGGCCCGCGTGGTTCTTAGACTTCCTTGTCGTTCGCCGTCGATCCTTGGGGCAGCGACGGCGGCCGTTCCCCCGGGTGCCGGTGAGGAAGTCGAGGTGCTGCATGACGGCGGTGGGCCGTAGGCCGGAGGTGCTGGTGGTCGACGACGACCCCGGCGTGCGCGCGGCCCTGGACCTGGGGCTCGGACTTGAGGGCTTCACGGTACGGCTGGCCGAGGACGGCGAAACGGCACTCGACGAGGTCGCCGGCCGGCCGCCGTCGGTGATCGTCCTGGACGTGACGATGCCGGGCCTGTCGGGTGTCGAGGTGGTCCGCGCGCTGCGCGCCCAGGGCCGAACCCTTCCCGTGTGCATGCTCTCCGCGCGCGACGAGGTCGACGACCGGGTCGCGGGGCTGGCGGCGGGCGCGGACGACTACGTCGTAAAGCCTTTCTCCATCGGGGAGTTGGCGGCGCGACTGCACGCGATGGTCCGCCTGCACGAGTCGACGACCGAGCGGTCCCTGGTCGTCGGCGACGTCGCGATCGAACCCGCACGCCGCGTGGCCTCCCGGGCGGGACGCGAACTCCGCCTGACCACCCGCGAGTTCGACCTCCTCCTCGCCCTCGCCCACCGGCCCGGTCAAGTCCTGTCCCGCGCCCAGCTGTTGGAGCAGGTCTGGGGCTACACCTGGGACGTGGACACCAACGTGGTCGACGTGTTCATCGGCTACCTCCGCAAAAAACTGGAGGCCGACGGCGGCCCCCGAGTGCTCCGAACAGTCCGCGGAATCGGCTTCGTCCTACGGACCGGGCCGTGAAGGGGGTACGGCGGGGTGGCCTGCGCTCTGATCATGGTGGCGGGCGTCCTGTGGAGCGACGCGTGACGCGGCTGCCGCGCGGCCCGAGACATCGGAACATCGCCGGGGGCGGTGCCGCGTACCGGGCCATGGCGTGGGCGCAGCGCAACCCACACCCCCGGATCACTTCCGCCGTCGCCCTACGGACCGGTCCATGAAGCGGCTCCTGCGCAGCCTGCGGCCCTGGAACATCGCCGGAGGCCGGTCCCGCACACCCGGCCATGGCACGGGCGCCGCGCAACCCACACCCTCGGATCACCTCCGCCGTCGTCCCATGGAGCACTCCCGGATCACCGCTCCGGACGGTCCTGCCCACCCGTCCACGGCGTGGCGGCCACAGGGTCAGCGCCCCGATGACGGCCACGGTCGTCCCGTGCACCGGCCCACGAAGTGGCGGCCGCGCCCCCGGAACACCGGCACGGGCCATTCCGCCCACCCGCCCACGACGTGGCGGCCGCGCCGACTGCGCCCCCAACTCACCTCCGTCGTCGCCCCAAGGACCGGTCCATGACCTGGCTCCCGCGCAGTCTGCGCTCTCGGATCACCGCTGCTGTCGTGCTGCTCGTGACTGTCGTGGTCGCGCTCGCGGGGCTGGTCATCGTGGCTCGGATCGATCATCGCGACCGTACCGATGTCGACCGGCAACTCGCCGCCCGTGTCGAGAAGGGTGACCAGGATGCCGACAAGTTGCGTGACCAGGGGGACCATGCGGGCAGTGACGGTGACGGCAGCGACGATTACGGCGGGCTGCTCGCCGGGAGTCAGAGTCTGGTCCGGCTCGTCTCCGGTGGGAAGGTGATCGCCCAGCACGGTGAGACGCCGAGCGCCCCGCTCCCGGTGCCGACCCGGGACGGTTACCGCACGATCGACACCGACGGGCAGACCTGGCGTTCACTCACCCGGTCCCTGAGTACCACCGGCGAGCGTCTCGAAGTGCTCCAGGACATCGACCCCATCGAACGGCGGCTCGCGGACAACACCGTGATCGTCGCCGCCGTCACCCTGCTCGCCGCCCTCGCCACGGCCGGCGGCGTCTGGCTGCTCACCCGGATCATCCTCCAGCCGCTGGAACGCCTGCGGACCGGCGCCCTCGCGATCAGCGCGGACACGGCCGGGCCCCAACTGCCCGCCGTCACACGCCCGCAGGAGGTCGCGGACCTCTCCCGCGCGCTGAACGGCATGCTGGACCAGTTGCGCGTCAGCATGGACTCCACCCGCCGTTTCACCGCCGACGCGGGCCACGAACTGCGCACCCCGCTCACCAGCCTCGGCGTCACCCTGGAGACCCTCCAGCGCAACCCCGACCTCCCCGCACCCCAACGGGCCCGCGCCCTGGAGGCGATGAGCGCGGAGCACCGCCGTATCACCGCGCTCCTCACCGGACTGCAGACCCTGGCCCGCGGCGACGCCCACGCCCTCCCCGAACGCACCCCGGTCGTCCTGAGCGAACTCCTCACCGAGGCCGTCGCCCACGCGGCCCACCGCCACCCCACGACCACCTACCGGCTGACGGCCAACTCCCCGGCCACCGTGGACGGTTGGCCCGTCGGCCTACGCCTGGCCGTCGACAACCTCCTCGACAACGCGGCCCTGCACGGCCGCCCCGACGGCACGGTGGACGTCCGGCTCGGCCAGGGCGCGGGAACGGTCCGGATCACCGTCGGCGACGACGGCCCCGGCATCCCCGCCGAGCAACAGCAGGCCATGAAAGCCCGGTTCACCCGCGGCACCCGCACCCGCTCCCCCGGCTCAGGCCTCGGCCTCGCCCTCGTAGACCAACAGGCCCACCTCCACCACGGCACACTCCACCTCGGCCCGAGCTCCACCGGAGGCCTGGAGGCCACCCTCGACCTGCCCTCGACACCCGAGGACGAACCCCGCGAAGAGACCACTCCCAACGCCTGAACACGACCACTGACCGCTGACCGCTGACCGCTGACCGCTGACCGCTGGTCACGACAACAGATCCAGACGCGGGTCTACGACGGGACACGTGTCCAGCGCCGGCGACGCCCGCCCCGCCCGTCTCACCCCGGCAACCCCGCCAACATCCGCCGGTCCCGAGGCGCCCCCTTCCGGTCCAACCGTGCGTCCAGCAACCGCCGAGCCGCATCGCACCGCCCCGCCGACACCAGCGCGAACAGCAACGTCTCCTCCACGACCTCGCGTTGGGCCGCGCTCCCGCCCACCTTGCGCAGCACCGGCAGCAACGCGTCGAGACCGTGGGCGGCTTCGTGGAAGCGGCGTTCGACGAGGGCCGCGAAGGCCTCGCAGAGCGGGGCGATCACCTCGCGCTGCACCGGATCGGCGCCCGCCGCGTGGTCGCGCAGCCGGCGCAGGGCGGGGAGATCTCCGGCCGCCGTCAGGGACACCGCCACGTGCAGAGCGGTGAACGCGGTCGCCGGCCGCTCCAGCACCTCGCAGGCCACCGAGTCCAGGACGTCCGAAGTCGGCAGCTCCCCCTGCCAGTTGCCGCTGAGCCAGGCCCGCCACAGCAGCGACCCCGAGTCGACGAGTGCGCGTACCCCGGTCACCCGGCCGGGCGCCAACTGGGCGAACCAGCGTTTGCGGACGGCGGCCGGGTCGTCCAACGCGAGTTCGTGCAGAGCGATGTGCCAGGAGAAGTGGGCCCTGTTGACCGCGCCCCGGCCCTGCCCGGACACCCAGCGGTCCAGCCAGTCCCGGCCCGCCTCGTGGGCGCCGGACTCGTAGTGGACGTGGGCCAGCGCATGCACGGCGTGCCCCGAGGCGGGCTCAACTCCCAAGGCTCGGTGGGCGAGTTCGGCCGCCTCGTGCAGCCGGCCCTGCTCCTGGCGCAGGAACGCGAGCAGCGAGGTGTGGAACCAGTGCCCGTCGTAGGCCGGGGACGTGCGCTCGACGAGCCGTAGCGCGTAGTCGTCGTCGAGGTCGGTGACGCCGGAGAAGGCGATCGTCGGCACGGCGGCGGCGAGGGCGAGGGCGTCGGCGGGGTGGGCGTCGAGGTGCCGTATCAACGCGCGGTCCCCGTCGGTGGATTGGACCCGGCGCGTGATCACGTCCACGAAGGAGCGTTCACGTTCGTCGGCCCGTTCATGTGCGCAACGCTGGGCGTCCGCGAGCGCCCGGGGCACGTCCACTGCGGCTCCGCACTCGTGGCCGAGCAACGCCAACGCCGCGTGGCCCAAGGCGAATCCGGGGTCCAGGGCGACCGCGCGGGCGAAGGCGTCCTCGGCTCCGGCGCGGACCTTGAGGACCCGGTCGAGCCCGTTGCGGTACGCGGTGGCGGCCTCGGCGTGCGTCGACAGCGGGAGTCCGAGTCCGTCGACGGGTCTGCGGCGGGCGGCGCGGCGGGCCGGTGGCGTCAGCAACTGCTGGGCCAGGGCGGCCGCCTGGACGCGGATCTCGGGGATCGCGGTGGTCTCCCACAACTCGCCGCGTCTGGGGGCGCCGAGCGTGAACAGCGGTCGTACGGAACGGCCTTGGGTGTCGAGGAGACGTCCGTCGCGGGTGGCGACCCCCATGCCCAGCGGGCCGGGGACGGCCGCACCGGTCTCGAACAGGCCGCGCCACAACGGGTCTTCGAGCCGTTGACCCGGTCCCGTGCAGTCGATCACCCAACCCACGCGCACCGTACGGCCGTTGGAGAGCGCGATCGCCACCTGTCCGTCGGCCTCCACCGCTTCGGTGATCGTGGCCGCGTGGACCTGGAGGCGGCGTGCGGTGCGGGCCCGGGCCACCGACTCGGCGGTGGCGGGCGCCATGCGGTGCCGGTGGGTGTTCCAGACGGAGCCCTCGTGGGCGAGGAACTCCCCGCGCTCCGCGGGGGTGAGGCTGCGCCAGAGTCGCGCGGTGTGCGGGCGCAGGCTGTCCAGGGCGGGGCGCCAGTCGCCGTGGGTGCGCACGGAGCGGCTGACATGCCGGTAGACGACCCGGCGCAGGCCGTCCAACGTCAGGTCGCGCGGCCACTGCGGAGCGGGCATGGCACCGGCCGATCCCAGTGCGTGCGGCTGCGGCAGGAGTCCGCTCCGGGACACGGCGTGCACCGTACGCTCGGGCCGGTCCAGGGTGAGGGCCAGGTCCACGGCCGTGAGGCCCGTGCCGACGAGCAGGATGTCGGCGGTGTCCTCGCATACGGCGTCCAGTGCGCCGGGTCTCCAGGGCGAGGCGACGAAGCGGGGAGAGGCCCGCAGCGTGGGCGGGGCCCAGGCGGCGGTCGGGGCGGCGGGGCCCGTGGCCAGGACCGCGCTGTCGGCGGTGAGGAGTCCCCCGTCGGCGAGGTGGAGTTCCACCGGGCCTTCGGGGGTGCCGGTACAGCTCTCCGCGCGGGTGCGCAGCCGGCGTACGGAGACCGTGCCGTGGGAGCGGACGACGGCCTGGGCGAGGGTGTCGGCGAGATAGGCGCCGTAGCGGTAGCGGGTGGCGAAGTCGGTGCCGCTGACGGTGGGTTCACCGTGACGGCACAGCCAGCGGGTGAAGTGGCCGGGGTCGTCGGGGTAGCAACTCATGCCACCCGCCGGGACGTTGAGCCGATGGCGTGAATCAGGTGTCGCGTAGGCGGTGCCGCGGCCCGCCTCCGGGGCCGGGTCGACCATCGCCAGGTCGAGGGGGGTCCGGCGACGCGTGGCCGTCTCGCACAACTGGACGGCGGTCAGAGTGCCTGCCGCGCCCGCTCCGACGATCGCCACGGTGGGCCGCTTGCGGACTTCGGTCACGAATACCTCCGGCGTGGTCTGCCGCGGAGCCGTAGAAACGGAACTCCGCCCTCGGTTTCTTCCTCACTATTCCGACCGGATAGATGGGGAAGGAGCGACGGGACAGGGATCTCACGGGATACTCAGGGCACCGGTCGGCGTCTTCATACTCTGTTCACACTCACGGAGCGTCCGACAACCCTGGTTTCAGGCCTTCTTTCAGGCCTTCTTTCAGGTTCTCTTCACTTGAATCTCAGGTGGAGCCCCTGAGATTCAAAGATTCAACCCATGGAAGTGACGCAGGATGCAACGGCACTGGTGATCTCGTCGCGTACGGCCAGGGGCGGGCGCGACATGCGGAGGAAGGCCTGCCGTGGGCATGTCGCACATATCCAACCGGTCCGAGAAGCCGTCGGAGAGGTGGTCCCGTCGTGGGGTCCTCACCGTGCTCGGGGTGGTGCCGGCCGCCGTCCTGACCGGCTGCAGCGGTTCGGCGGGGGCCGCGGAGAGCTCGTCGTCGGGCGGTTCGTCGGCGACGGCGTCCGCGAAGGCCGCGAAGGTGCCGACCGTCACGGTCCTGCCCGCCGACGGCACCAAGAAGGCCGACTTCACCACCCCGGTCACGGTCACCGTGGCCGACGGCACGCTCGCCACGGTGAAGGTGACCGGCAACGACGGCTCCACGCTGGCGGGCACCTTCAACGACGCCAAGACGAAGTGGACGTCCACGAAGAACCCGTACTCGGGCACGAAGTACACGGTCGCGGCGCAGGCGCGGGACGCCGCCGCGAAGACGATGACCTTCACCACGAAATCCCCCGGCGAGACCTTCGTCGGCTACTTCACCCCCGAGGCGAACTCCACCTCCGGCGTCGGCATGCCCGTGTCGATCAACTTCACGCACGCCGTCACGGACCGGGCCGCCGTCCAGAAGGCGATCACGGTCACCGCCGAGCCGGCCGTCGAGATCGTCGGCCACTGGTTCAGCGACACGCGGCTCGACTTCCGCCCCGAGACGTACTGGGCGGCCGGCACGAAGATCACGCTCAGCCTCCGTCTGAAGGACGTCGAGGGCCAGGACGGGATCTACGGCATCCAGTCCAAGGACGTCACCTTCGACATCGGCCGCGAGCAGATCAGCACGGTCGACCTGTCCAGCAAGGAGATGGTCGTCAAGCGCGACGGCAAGACCCTCGCCACCTACCCGGTCAGCGGCGGCAACGCCCAGCACACCACCTGGTCCGGGATCATGGTGATCAGCGAGCGGTTCAAGCAGACCCGCATGGAGTCCTCGACGGTCGGGCTCGGCGACGAGTACGACATCTCCGACGTCCCGCACGCCCAGCGCCTCACCACCTCCGGCACCTTCGTGCACGGCAACTACTGGGCGTCCACGTCGGTGTTCGGCAGCGAGAACACCAGCCACGGCTGCGTCGGCCTGCACGACGCGAAGGGCGCCAACGACACGTCGGTCGCCGGCTACAAGTTCTACGACAGCTCGATGCTCGGCGACGTCGTCATCGTGAAGAACTCCGGCGAGAAGACGGTGGCGGCGGACAACGGCCTCAACGGCTGGAACCTGTCCTGGGCACAGTGGAAGGCGGGAAGCGCGGTCTAGCCCGGGCGGCCCCTGGCCCAGCGGCACGCTCCGGTCCCGCGGCGCGCTCCGGTCCTGCGGCGCGGCCTGTCCCCGCTGCGGCGTGCCCCGGTCCCGGCAGCGCGCCCTGTTCCGCAATGCCCTCCGGCCCCGGCAGCCCCCTCCAGCCTCGGCTGACCCCGGGCAGGCCCCGGCCCCGCAGCGCGCCCGGGTCCTGCGGCGCGGCCTGTTCCCGCTGCGGCGTGCCCCGGTCCCGGCGGCGCGCCCTGGTCCCGCAATGCCCTCCGGCCCCGGCAGCTCCCTCCGGCCCCGGCTGGTCCCGGACGGCCCGGGCAGGCCTGGCCCCGTGGCGCGTCCCGGCCCTCGCCATGTCCTCCGGTCCCGGCAGCCCCCTCCGGCCCCGGCTGACCCCGGACGCCCCGGACGCCCCGGACGCCCCGGACGGACCCTGGCCCCATGGCGCACCCCGGTCCCCGCAATACCCTCCGGCCCCGACAGCCCCCTCCAGCCCCGGCTGACCCCGGACAGCCCCGGGCAGGCCCTGGCCCCGCAGCGCGCCCCGGTCCCGGCGGCACCCTGCACCCTCCCAGCCGAGCTCCCGCCGGAGACGCCCCTCGGAAACCTCCTCTTTCACCGCATTCATCACCTGAACTCCCGCACAGCGAAAGGACTTTCCCGGCTTCACCTCTTGACGACCGGAGTGGCTGAGAGCACATTGACCGCGCACCCACTGCGTGAGAGCGCTCTCAGGCAGGCACGGCACGCACCCGCATCCCCACTCCGTATCCGAGAGGCACCGATGAGTGAACCCTCCGGCACGCAGCGCAGACCTCACCCCTTCCGGCGCACCCTGATCGCCGTCCTCAGCACCCTCGGCCTGGCGGCCGCCACCGCCGCGGCCTTCACCCTGCCCGCGAACGCGTCCGCGCCCACGCCCCCGTCGGGCTGGACGCAGGTCTTCCTGGACGACTTCAACGGCACCGCGGGCACCGGTGTCTCCACCACCAACTGGCAGTACGACACCGGGACTTCGTACCCGGGCGGGGCCGCCAACTGGGGCACCGGCGAGGTCGAGACGATGACCTCCTCCACCAACAACGTGGCGCTCGACGGCAACGGCAACCTGCTGATCACCCCGCGCCGGGACGCCGCCGGCAACTGGACCTCGGGCCGGATCGAGACCAACCGCACCGACTTCCAGCCGCCGGCCGGCGGGAAGCTCCGCGTCGAGGCCCGTATCCAACTCCCCAACGTCACCGGCTCGTCGGCGCTCGGCTACTGGCCCGCGTTCTGGATGCTGGGCGCGCCCTACCGGGGCAACTACCAGAACTGGCCCAGCGTGGGCGAGTTGGACATCATGGAGAACGTCCAGGGTCTCAACACCGACTGGTCCACGGTGCATTGCGGCACCAGCCCGGGCGGTCCGTGCAACGAGACGACCGGCATCGGCGGTTCGACGGCGTGCACGGGGACGACCTGCCAGGCGGGCTTCCACACGTACGCGATGGAGTGGGACCGTTCCACGAGTCCCGAGCAGATCCGCTACTACCTCGACGGCGTCAACTTCGAGACGGTGAACTCCAGTCAGGTCGACGCGACGACATGGGCCAACGCGACGAACCACGGCTTCTTCATCATCCTGAACGTGGCGATGGGCGGCGGCTTCCCGGACGCGTTCGGCGGCGGCCCCACCAGTGCCACCGACCCGAACCACCCGATGACCGTGGACTACGTCCAGGTGCTCTCGTCGACGGGCAGTGGGAGCGGTACCACACCCCCGCCGACCGGCAACCGGGACGCCTACAGCGCCATCCAGGCCGAGTCCTACGACAGCCAGTCCGGCACCATCGCCGAGACCACCACGGACACGGGCGGCGGCCAGGACATCGGCTCGATCGCCAACGGCGACTGGGCGCTCTACAAGGGCGTCAACTTCGGTTCCACGGCGGCCACCCAGTTCTACGCCCGGGTCGCGAGCGGTGCGGCGAGCGGGGTCAGCGGCCTGGTCCAGGTACGCCTCGACAGCCCGACCGCGACCCCGGTCGGCAGTTTCGCGCTGGCCAACACCGGGGGCTGGCAGTCATGGAGAACGGTGCCCGCGAACATCAGCTCGGTCACCGGCACCCATGACGTCTACCTCACCTTCAGCAGCGGCCAGCCGGCGGACTTCGTGAACGTGAACTGGTTCGACTTCGGGCACTGATACCGACGCCCCACGGGGAAAGGGGGCTCCACGCGCGCGTGGAGCCCCCTTTCGGCATGCCCCCGCCGTCTCACCGCAACTCCGCCCGAAACCCCGCCGGCGTCACATCCGTGTGCTGCTGGAAGAACTTGGAGAAGTTCGCCGCGTCGGGGAAGCCGACTGCCGCCCCGACACGGCCGATCGGCAGGTCCGTGTGGGCCAACAGCCGTTTCGCCTCCAGGACGACGCGCTTGTCGATGAAGCCCTTGGGGGTCTCGCCGGTCGCGGCGCGAACCGCGCGGACCAGGGTGCGGCGGGAGTAGCCGAGCGCGTCGGCGTAGGCGCTGACGCTGTGGTTGGTGGCGAAGCCCTTCTCGACGGCGTTGCGGAAGAGGGTGAACGTCGTGTCGGCCTGCCGGGCGGCGTCCTCCGCCGAGCTCGCCGCCAGGTGCGCCAGGCGCAGCAGGAACGCCGTCAGGGAGTGTCGTAGGACCGAGGTGTGCAGGCTGAGCGGGAGGGTGTCCGTGTCCTCGTACTCGCGTTGGAGCTGGCCCAGGGAGGCGCGCAGGGCGGCGAGGCGGGGCTCGTCGGGGTGCAGGAGCGGGGGGAGGTCGTAGCGGTAGAGGCCTGTCGCCTCGACTGTGGCGCGCGGGAGGAAGCCGGGCTGCATGGTCAGGACCGTGCCGCGGTACTCGCTGGTCGAGGAGAAGCGGTGGACCTGACCGGGGCGGATCCACAGGACGTCGCCGGCGCTCACCTCGTACTCGGCGAAGTCGATCATGTGGCGGACCGGGCCGTCGGAGAAGAGCATCACCACATGGAAGTCGATGCGGTGGACGCGGTGCAGGGGTGCGTCGGCGTGCCAGGTCCGGTCGGTGCCCATCGGGCCGACCTGCATGCCGACGCCGCAGACACTCAGATCGACAGGGAAGGGAAACGTTCTGATCACGTCGCCGTCACCGCCGACGTCTTGGATAGTTCTGTCCGTCATGTCCTTCTCGTGCCGCCTCGACGCTCATCCCGGTGTCCCACTTTCACCACAGGCTGGCACACCGGCACCTTCCCTCGTAAAAGTCAGACTTTTAGATTTGAAGGCGTCCGAGCAGTTCTGCCGCTCTTACCGAGGACTTCTTGAAGATGAACGCGCACACACCTGACAGCTTCGAGTGGACCGATCTCGACCGTCGAGCCGTCGACACCGCCCGCATTCTGGCCGCTGACGCGGTCCAGAAGGTCGGCAACGGCCACCCCGGCACCGCGATGGCCCTGGCTCCCGCCGCGTACACGATCTTTCAGAAGGTGATGCGTCACGACCCCGCGGATCCCGAGTGGACCGGTCGTGACCGCTTCGTCCTCTCCCCCGGCCACACCTCGCTGACGCTGTACACGCAGCTGTACCTCGCCGGGTACGAGCTGGAGCTGGACGACCTGAAGGCGTTCCGGACGCACGGGTCGAAGACGCCTGGTCACCCCGAGTACGGGCACACGGCCGGTGTGGAGACCACGACAGGACCGCTCGGCCAGGGTGTCGCCAACGCGGTGGGCATGGCCATGGCCGCCCGCTACGAGCGCGGCCTGTTCGACCCCGAGGCCCCCGAGGGCGAGTCGCCCTTCGACCACACGATCTGGGCGATCGTCTCCGACGGCGACCTGGAGGAGGGCATCTCCGCCGAGGCCTCCTCGCTGGCCGGCCACCAGAAGCTCGGCAACCTCGTCTTCGTCTACGACGACAACCACATCTCCATCGAGGGCGACACCGCGACCGCCTTCTCCGAGGACGTCCTGAAGCGGTACGAGGCCTACGGCTGGCACACCCAGCGCATCGAGCCCGCCGCCGACGGCGACGTAGACCCCCACGCGCTGTACACGGCGCTCAAGACGGCGCAGGCCCAGACCGAGCGCCCCTCGATCATCGCGATGCGCACGATCATCGCCTGGCCCGCCCCGAACGCCCAGAACACCGAGGCCGCCCACGGCTCCGCGCTCGGCGCCGACGAGATCGCCGCCACCAAGCGCGTCCTCGGCTTCGACCCGGAGCAGTCCTTCGAGGTCGCCGACGAGGTCGTCGCGCACAGCCGCAAGGCCCTGGACCGGGGCGCCGAGGCGCACTCGACCTGGGACAAGCAGCTCGACACCTGGCGCGGCGCGCAGCCCGAGCGCGCGAAGCTCTTCGACCGGATCGTCGCCGGTCAGCTCCCCGAGGGCTGGGAGCAGTCCCTGCCGGTCTTCGAGGAGGGCTCCTCCGTCGCCACCCGCGCCGCCTCCGGCAAGGTCCTCCAGGCGCTCGGCGCGGTCCTGCCCGAGCTGTGGGGCGGCTCCGCCGACCTCGCCGGTTCGAACAACACCACCATCGACAAGACCTCGTCCTTCCTCCCGAAGGGCAACCCGCTGCCGGAGGCCGACCCGTACGGCCGTACGATCCACTTCGGTATTCGCGAGCACTCGATGGCGGCCGAGATGAACGGGATCGCCCTGCACGGCAACACCCGTGTCTACGGCGGCACCTTCCTGGTGTTCTCCGACTACATGCGCAACGCCGTGCGCCTCTCCGCGCTGATGCAGCTCCCGGTGACGTACGTCTGGACCCACGACTCCATCGGTCTCGGCGAGGACGGCCCCACACACCAGCCGGTCGAGCACCTCGCCTCGCTGCGGGCGATCCCGGGCCTGAACATCGTGCGCCCCGCCGACGCCAACGAGACCGCGATCGCCTGGGCCGAGATCCTCAAGCGGCACGCCACGAAGCCCGCCCCGCACGGCCTCGCGCTGACCCGTCAGGGTGTGCCGACCTACGCGCCCAACTCCGATGCGGCGCGCGGCGGTTACGTCCTCAAGGACTCCTCCACCGGGACCCCCGACGTGGTGCTGATCGCGACCGGTTCCGAGGTGCACCTCGCCGTCGAGGCGCGGGAGCGGCTGGAGGCCGAGGGCGTGGGCACGCGGGTGGTGTCGATGCCGTCCGTGGAGTGGTTCGAGGAGCAGTCGCGCGAGTACCGCGACAGCGTCCTTCCGCCGTCCGTGAAGGCCCGCGTTGCGGTCGAGGCCGGGATCGGTCTCACGTGGTACCGGTTCGTGGGTGACGCAGGACGCATCGTCTCCCTCGAACACTTCGGCGCCTCCGCCGATGCCAAGACCCTGTTCGCCGAGTTCGGTTTCACGGCCGAGAACGTCGCCGCTGTTGCCAGGGAATCCCTTGCCGCCGCGCGCGGTTGATCCGATCGCCAGAAAGAAGATGATCACAGTGACCGAAGTGACCGCCACCGCGGGAACTCTCAAGCGCCTGTCCGACGAGGGCGTCTCCATCTGGCTGGACGACCTGTCGCGCAAGCGGATCGAGTCCGGCAACCTCGCCGAACTCGTCGACACCAAGAACGTCGTCGGTGTCACCACCAACCCCTCGATCTTCCAGGCCGCCATCGGCTCCGGCGAGGGCTACGAGCAGCAGCTCGCCGACCTGGCCGTGCGCAAGGTGACGGTCGAAGAGGCCGTACGGATGATGACCACCGCCGACGTCCGCGCCGCCGCCGACATCCTGCGCCCCGTCTACGAGGCGACCGGCGGCCAGGACGGCCGGGTCTCCATCGAGGTCGACCCCCGTCTCGCGCACCACACCGAGGCGACCATCGCCGAGGCCAAGCAGCTCTCCTGGCTGGTCGACCGCCCCAACGTGATGATCAAGATCCCGGCGACGAAGGCCGGTCTCCCGGCCATCACCGAGGTCATCGGCGAGGGCATCAGCGTCAACGTCACGCTGATCTTCTCCCTGGAGCGCTACCGCGAGGTCATGGACGCCTACCTGGCCGGCCTGGAGAAGGCGAAGGCCGCGGGCATCGACCTGGCGACCATCCACTCCGTCGCCTCCTTCTTCGTCTCCCGCGTCGACTCCGAGATCGACAAGCGCCTCACCGCGATCGCCACGGACGAGGCCCTCGCCCTCAAGGGCAAGGCCGCCCTCGCCAACGCGCGGCTCGCCTACGAGGCCTACGAAGAGGTCTTCTCCGGTGACCGCTGGACCGCCCTCGCGGGCGCCGAGGCCAACAAGCAGCGCCCCCTGTGGGCCTCGACCGGCGTGAAGGACCCGGCGTACAAGGACACCCTGTACGTCGACGAGCTGGTCGCGCCCGGCACGGTCAACACCATGCCCGAGGCGACGCTGAACGCCACCGCCGACCACGGCGACATCCACGGCGACACGGTGACCGGCGGCTACGCGCAGGCCCGCGCCGACCTGGACGCCGTAGAGCGGCTCGGGATCTCGTACGACGTGGTCGTCAAGCAGCTGGAGGACGAGGGCGTCGCCAAGTTCGAGGTGGCCTGGCAGGACCTGCTGGACGCCGTCGCGAAGTCGCTGAGCAGCAAGGGGGTCGACGGGGAATGAGTGAGGAGCTTCCCGCAACGAAACCGGCCGGGACCGCCGAACAGGCGCTCACCGTCGAGGAGATCACCGACGCCCTGACCGCCGACTGGGACAACCCGCTGCGTGACGAGCGCGACCGCCGGCTCCCCCGGATCGCGGGCCCGTCCGGTCTTGTCATCTTCGGGGTCACCGGTGACCTGTCCCGCAAGAAGCTGATGCCGGCCGTCTACGACCTGGCCAACCGCGGCATGCTGCCGCCGGGCTTCTCGCTCGTCGGGTTCGCCCGGCGGGACTGGGAGGACCAGGACTTCGCGCAGGTCGTGCACGACTCGGTGCGCGAGCACTCCCGGACCGAGTTCCGCGAGGAGGTCTGGCAGCAGCTCGCCGAGGGCATGCGGTTCATCCCGGGCGACTTCGACGACGACACCGCGTTCAAGCAACTGCGCGCGGCGGTCGACGAGTTGGACGGGTCCCGGGGTACGAGCGGCAACTACGCGTTCTACCTCTCCGTACCGCCGAAGTTCTTCCCGAAGGTCGTCCAGCAGCTGAAGAAGCACGGCCTCGCGACGGCCGGCGAGGGCTCCTGGCGGCGCGCGGTCATCGAGAAGCCGTTCGGCCGCGACCTGAAGAGCGCGCGCGAGCTGAACAAGATCGTGCACGAGGTGTTCGACCCGGACCAGGTGTTCCGCATCGACCACTACCTCGGCAAGGAGACGGTCCAGAACATCCTGGCGCTGCGCTTCGCCAACCAGATGTACGAGCCCATCTGGAACCGGTCCTACGTCGACCACATCCAGATCACGATGGCCGAGGACATCGGCATCGGCGGGCGCGCCGGCTACTACGACGGCATCGGCTCGGCCCGTGACGTCATCCAGAACCACCTCCTGCAGCTGATGGCGCTCACCGCCATGGAGGAGCCGATCGCCTTCGACGAGGAGGCGCTGCTCACCGAGAAGCTCAAGGTGCTGAAGTCGGTACGGTTGCCCGAGAAGCTGGGCGAGCACACGGTGTTCGGGCAGTACGCGGAGGGCTGGCAGGGCGGCGAGAAGGTCGTCGGCTACCTCCAGGAGGACGGCATCGACCCGCAGTCGAAGACCGACACCTACGCGGCCGTCAAGCTGGAGGTCGACAACCGCCGCTGGGCGGGCGTCCCCTTCTACCTGCGCACCGGCAAGCGGCTCGGGCGGCGCGTCACCGAGATCGCGGTCGTCTTCAAGCGCGCCCCGCACTCCCCCTTCGACTCCAGCGCCACCGAGGAGCTGGGCCAGAACGCGATCGTCATCCGCGTCCAGCCCGACGAGGGCATGACGGTCCGCTTCGGCTCCAAGGTTCCGGGCACCTCGATGGAGATCCGGGACGTGTCCATGGACTTCGCCTACGGCGAGTCGTTCACGGAGTCGAGCCCGGAGGCGTACGAGCGGCTCATCCTGGATGTGCTGCTCGGCGACGCCAACCTGTTCCCGCGCCACCAGGAAGTGGAAGAGTCCTGGAAGATCCTCGACCCGATCGAGGAGTACTGGGCACAGAACGGCAAGCCCGCGCAGTACTCCTCGGGCAGCTGGGGTCCCGAGGAGGCGGACGAGATGCTCGCACGAGACGGACGGAGCTGGCGCAGGCCATGAAGATCGACCTGAGCGACACCACGGCAAGCAAGATCAACAAGGCGCTGGTGCAGGGTCGCCGCGACATCGGCACCCCTGCCGTGGGCATGGTCCTGACGATGGTCATCGTCACGGACGAGGAGAACGCCTACGACTCGATCAAGGCGGCCGAGGAGGCCTCGCACGAGCACCCCTCGCGCACCCTGGTCGTCATCAAGCGGCACGCCCGCACCCCGCGGGACCGCACCAACTCGCACCTCGACGCCGAGGTCCGGGTGGGCGCCGACGCCGGCACCGGCGAGACGGTCGTCCTGCGGACCTACGGCGAGGTGTCCGACCACGCCGACTCCGTGGTGCTGCCGCTGCTGCTCCCGGACGCGCCGGTCGTCGTCTGGTGGCCCGGGGACGCGCCCGAGATCCCGGCGAAGGACCCGCTGGGCGCCCTCGCGCAGCGCCGGATCACCGACCTGTACGCGGCGACGAACCCGCTGGAGGAGCTGGGCACCCGCGCCCGCGCCTACGCGCCCGGCGACACCGACCTCGCCTGGACCCGGCTCACCCCGTGGCGCTCGATGCTGGCGGCGGCCCTGGACCAGTCCAAGTCCAAGATCACCTCGGGTGCCGTGGAGAGCGAGGCCGACAACCCGGCCGCCGAGCTGCTGGCCCGCTGGCTGGAGGCCCGCCTCAAGGTGAAGATCGACCGCGTGGTCACCGACGGGCCGGTCATCACGGCCGTCCGCCTCGGCACCGGCGCCGGCGAGATCGTCATCGACCGCCCCGAGGGCCCGCTGGCCACGCTGTCCCTGCCCGGGCAGCCGTCCCGCACCCTCGCGCTGAAGGTCCGCACGACCTCCGAACTCATCGCCGAGGAGCTGCGGCGCCTCGACGCCGACGAGATGTACGCCATCGCCCTGCGGGCCGAGGGCACCAAGGAGACCCCCCGTCATGTCTGACTCCCCCAAGCTCGTGCGGCGGCCCGAGTGGACCGCTCTGGAGGACCACCGCGCGGCCGAACTGAGCCCGCAGCTGCGTGAGTTGTTTGCGGCGGACCCGGAGCGCGCGGAGCGGTACGTGGTCACCGTCGGCGACCTGCGCATCGACTACTCCAAGCACCTGATCACGGACGAGACCCTCGCCCTCCTCCAGGAACTGGCCACCGCCACCGGCGTGTTCGGCCTGCGGGACGCGATGTTCCGCGGCGAGAAGATCAACGTCACCGAGGACCGCGCGGTCCTGCACACCGCGCTGCGCGCCCCGCGTGACGCGGTGATCGAGGTCGACGGCGAGAACGTGGTGCCCCAAGTCCACGCCGTGCTCGACAAGATGGCCGGCTTCGCGAACCGCGTCCGCTCCGGCGAGTGGACCGGCCACACGGGTCGTCGTATCCGCAATGTCGTCAACATCGGCATCGGCGGCTCCGACCTCGGTCCCGCGATGGCGTACGAGGCGCTCCGCGCGTTCACCGACCGCTCGTTGACGGTCCGGTTCGTGTCGAACGTGGACGGCGCCGACCTGCACGAGGCGACCCGCGACCTCGACCCGGCCGAGACGCTGTTCATCGTCGCGTCCAAGACGTTCACCACGATCGAGACGATCACCAACGCAACATCCGCCCGGACGTGGCTGCTTGAAGGTCTCGGCGGTGACGACAAGGCCGTAGCCAAGCACTTCGTGGCGCTGTCGACGAACGCCGGGAAGGTGTCGGACTTCGGCATCGACACGGACAACATGTTCGAGTTCTGGGACTGGGTCGGCGGCCGCTACTCCTACGACTCGGCCATCGGCCTGTCGCTGATGATCGCCATCGGACCCGACCGCTTCCGCGAGATGCTCGACGGCTTCCACACCGTCGACGAGCACTTCCGCACCGCACCCGCCGAGTCCAACGCACCTTTGCTGCTCGGCCTGTTGGGCGTCTGGTACGGCAACTTCTTCGACGCCCAGTCGCACGCGGTGCTGCCGTACTCGCACTATCTCTCCAAGTTCACCGCCTACTTGCAGCAGCTGGACATGGAGTCCAACGGCAAGTCCGTGGACCGGGACGGGAATCCGGTGGAGTGGCAGACCGGGCCGGTGGTCTGGGGCACCCCGGGGACCAATGGCCAGCACGCCTACTACCAACTCATCCACCAGGGCACGAAGTTGATCCCTGCGGACTTCATCGGTTTCGTCAACCCGATCGGCGAGCTGAGCGAAGGCCTCAAGGCGCAGCACGACCTGCTGATGGCCAACTTCTTCGCCCAGACCCAGGCGTTGGCCTTCGGCAAGACGCCGGACGAGGTGCGCGCGGAGGGCGTGGCCGAGGAGCTGGTGCCGCACAAGACGTTCAAGGGCAACCACCCCACCACCACGATCCTGGCCCGCGAGCTGACCCCGTCCGTGCTCGGACAGTTGATCGCGCTCTACGAGCACAAGGTGTTCGTCCAGGGTGCGATCTGGAACATCGACTCCTTCGACCAGTGGGGCGTCGAGCTGGGCAAGGTCCTCGCCAAGCGCGTCGAACCCGCCCTGACCGAGGGCGCGGACGTGCCCGGTCTCGACTCCTCCACCGCCGCTCTCGTGGCCACCTACCGGACGCTCCGTAATTCCCAGGAAGTGAACTGACATGCAGCTCGGACTGATCGGCCTCGGCAAGATGGGCGGCAACATGCGCGAGCGCATCCGCCGCGCGGGCCACACCGTCATCGGCTACGACCGCAACCCCGAGGTCTCCGACGTGAGCGACCTGGCCGAACTGGTCGGCAAGCTCGAAGCGCCGCGCACGGTATGGGTGATGGTCCCGGCCGGTGCCCCGACCCAGTCGGTCGTGGACGAGCTGGGCGAGCTGCTCCAGCCCGGCGATGTCATCGTGGACGGCGGCAACTCCCGCTGGACGGACGACGAGAAGCACGCCGAGGAGCTGGGCGCCAAGGGCATCGGCTTCGTCGACGCGGGTGTCTCCGGTGGTGTGTGGGGCCTCCAGAACGGCTACGCGCTGATGGTCGGCGGTGACCCCGAGAACATCGCGAAGGTGCAGCCGATCTTCGACGCGCTGAAGCCCGAGGGCGAGTTCGGCTTCGTGCACGCCGGCAAGGTGGGCGCCGGGCACTTCTCCAAGATGGTCCACAACGGCATCGAGTACGCCATGATGCAGGCGTACGCCGAGGGCTGGGAGCTGCTGGAGAAGGTGCACTCCGTCACGGACGTGCGCGAGGTGTTCCGCTCCTGGCAGGAGGGCACCGTCATCCGCTCGTGGCTGCTGGACCTGGCGGTCAACGCCCTTGACGGCGATGAGCACTTGGACAAGCTCAAGGGCTACGCCGAGGACTCCGGCGAGGGCCGCTGGACCGTCGAGGCGGCCATCGACAACGCCGTGCCGCTGCCCGCGATCACGGCCTCCCTCTTCGCGCGGTTCGCGTCCCGTCAGGACGACTCCCCGCAGATGAAGATGATCGCCGCCCTGCGCAATCAGTTCGGCGGCCACGCCGTCGAGTCCAAGTAGGCCTGCCGTGGGGGATCTTCTGCTGGTCCGCCACGGCGAGACGGAGTGGAGCGTGTCGGGCCAGCACACCAGCTGGACCGACCTGCCCCTCACCCGGCACGGCGAGGAACAGGCCAAGTCCCTCGCTCCGCTCCTCTCGGACCGGACCTTCGCTCTCGCACTGACCAGCCCGCTCGACCGCGCGATACGCACCGCCGAACTCGCGGGCATCACCGGGGCCGTACCCGACCCCGACCTGCACGAGTGGGACTACGGCGCCTACGAGGGCGTCACCACCGTCGACATCCACCGCACCCGCCCCGACTGGTACTTGTGGACCGACGGCGTACCGCCGGGCCCGGCCGGACACCCGGGCGAGTCCCCGGACGAGATCGGCGACCGGGCCGACCGGGTCCTGAAGCGGGTGGACTCCGCGCTCGTGGACGGTGACGTGATCCTCGTGGCCCACGCCCACTTCCTCCGCGTCCTCACCGCCCGCCGACTGGGCCTCACGGCGGCGGACGGCCGCCTGTTCCAACTGGCCACCGGCACGGTCAGCCGCCTCTCCACCGAGCACGACCGCCCGGTGATCGCGGAGTGGAACACCCGGCCGTAGCAACGGCACAACTCCACGGCCCGGACCGTACGTTGACGTGCGGTCCGGGCCGTTGTCGTCCCCTGTGCCCGCGAGGTCCGCGCGGATAGAGTCCCGCTTGATGGAGATCAACGATCTGACACCGGCCGAGGAACAGGTGTGGCGGGCCTTCCCGTTGGGCGAGTCCGTGGACTTCCGTACGGAGGAGGACGAGGACGTCACCCTCGGCGCCGACTGGGGCCCCGAACGGACCGTCCGCGCCCGGGTGTTGAGGGCTCTGCTGCTCAACGGGCCCCAGGAAGCAGGGGAGATAGCGTCACTGAGCCTGGCGGGTGCCCGGATCACCGGCAGGCTCGATCTTCAGTACGCGACGATCGACCACCCCGTCCGGCTGCGGTACTGCCACTTCGACGAGGTGCCCCGCTTCTACGCCTGCCGACTGCGTGAACTCAACTTCGGCGACTCGGTGTTGCCGGGTCTCACCGCCCATGCGATGCGGGTGGACGGGGTGCTGCGGTTGACGCGGTCCCGGCTCCGCGGGGTGGTGCGGCTGGCCGGGGCGAAGATCTCCGGGAGCCTGTTCATGGAGGGCGCGGAGATCATCGCCCCGGACGCGGATGAGCCGGTGCTCCAGCTCAACCAGGCGGCCGTCGGCGACGATCTCCGGGCGACCGGGCTGCGCACACAAGGTCAAATTCGCCTCACCGGGGCGAGCGTCTCCGGGTCGGTCCACCTCAACACCGCGCACCTCTCCAACCCCGGCGGCTCCGCCGTCGACGCCGAAGTCCTCGTCGTGGAGGGCAACATCCTGCTCCGGCATGCCGTCGTGGAAGGCTGGGTCGGCCTGCGCGGCGCCCGGATCGCGGGCCGGCTCGACCTGTCGTACACGACGCTGTCGAACCCCGGCGGGCCGGCGCTGCTGGCGGGCAGCAGCACCATGGGGGAACTCTGGCTGCGCCAGAGCCCGCCCGCCCAGGGCGGTGTCATGCTGCGCAATGCCCAGATCGACGTCCTTCTGCTGGAGCCGGACGTCCTGCCGGACCAGGTCTTCCTGACCAGCTTCGCCTACACCTCGCTCATCCCGCACGAACCCGCCGAACGCCGGCTGACCATGCTGGAACGCGACGGCGACGGCTATGTCCCGCACGCCTACGAGCAGTTGGCGGCCGCCTACCGCCGGATCGGCGACGACGGCGCCGCCCGCCACGTCCAACTCGCCAAGCAGCGCCGCCTGCGCGGTACCCATCCCTGGTACGGCCGCGTGTGGGGCTACGTCCAGGACGCCACCGTCGGCTACGGCTTCCGCCCGCTCCGTGCCTGCGCCTGGCTGCTGTCCCTGCTGGCGATCGGCTCCCTCGCGTACGGCCTGCACCACCCGCACGCCCTCAAGGCGTCCGAGGCCCCGCACTTCAACCCGGTGTTCTACACGCTCGACCTGCTGCTGCCGGTGATCTCCTTCGGCCAGGAGGAGGCGTTCGCGCCGAACGGCTGGTACCAGTACCTCTCCTACGCCCTGATCATCACCGGCTGGATCCTTGCCACGACGGTCGTCACCGGCGTGACCCGGACCGTCAGCCGCCAGTGAGCCGCCTCGCCGCGTGCTGGGCGGCCAGCCGCACCGGCGCGTTCTGGGCGCCGTAACCCCGGTAGCCCGGCTCGCGCTGGACCAGTTCGAAGAAGACCCGCCCGACCGTCCGCGTGTAGCAGTGCCGGAACTCACCGCCCGCGTCCCGGTCGTAGAGGATCCCGAGGTCTTTGTACGTGTCCAACTCGCCCTCGGCGAAGTCGAATCGGGCCGCGAGGTCATCGTAGTAGTTCGCGGGCATGCGGAGGAGTTGGCCGCCGGAGTCGCGGAAGCGGCGGGCCGCGGTGACCACGTCCTCCGTCGCGAGGGCGATGTGCTGGGCGTGGGCGCCGTCGTCACCGGGGGCCGCGCCGACGCTCAACGCGATACGGACGCTGCCGTCGGGGGTGGTGACGGCGCGGCTGCGCAGCAGGCCGTAGGGGTCGGCGACGTCGACGCTCTCCTGGGCGTGGAGCCCAAGGACGCTGCGGTGGAAGAGGGTTGCCTCGTCGAAGTGGTGCCAGGGTTGGGTGAGGGCGAGATGGTCGATGCCCTGGATGCCTGTCCCTGCGGGCAGTTGGACCGTGGTGTCGGTGAAGTCGGCTCGCCAGCCCGGCAGTTCGGGGGTGCTGCGGGCGCAGAAGAAGAGTTCCGTGCCGTCCGGCGCGGCCACGGCGTCGAGTTGGGCGTCCTCCGGTGTACGGCGGCGGGGCAGGACCGGGGCGAGGAGGGCCTCGGCGCGGCGGGCGGCGCCCTCGGGGTCGGGTGATTCCAGGCCGATCGCCGCGAGGGTCGTGCCGTCCCGGCGCAGGGCGGGGCCGGTGTTGACCAGGATGCGGGCCTCGCCCTGTTGCCACAGGTCCACGGGTTTGCCGTGGTGGCGGGCGGTGCGGGTGAAGCCGAGGGCGCCGAGGAGGGCCGAGACGGGTTCCGCGTCGGGGGTGACGAGTTCGGCGAAGGCAATGCCCGTGGGGACGACGGGAGTTGGGGGCTCCCGTACGCCTACCGTCTCCTGGAGGACCAGCAGCGAGCGTTGGGCGTCGACCGCTGTCGGGCCCGCTTCCGCCTGCCGGAACACGTCGTTGAAGACCTCCAGCGAGAGCGGGCCGTCGTAGCCGGCGGTCAGGACGTGCCGGACGAGTCCGGCGACGTCGAAGCCGCCCTGGCCGGGGAAGCAGCGGTAGTGACGGCTCCATTGCAGGACGTCCATCGCGAGCAGTGGGGCGTCGGCGAGCTGGAGGAAGAAGATCTTCTCGCCGGGGATGTCCTCGATGCCCTTGGGATCGGAACCCCGGGACAGGATGTGGAAGCTGTCGAGGCAGGTGCCGAGTGCGGGGTGGTCGGCGCTCTCGACGATGCGCCAGGCGTGGTCGTACGTGCTGACGTGCCGTCCCCACGCGAGCGCCTCGTAGGCGACGCGGACGCCGAACTCCTGTGCCAGGTCGGCGAGTCGGCTGAGCTGGGCGGCGGCGAGGGCGTCGTCGTCCTCGGCGAGCGGGGAGACGCTGGAGCAGACGAGGACGGTGTCGGTGCCGAGCCTGCGCATCAGCTCGAACTTGTGCCGGGCGCGGCGCAGGTTGCGGGCGAACTCGGTCTCGGGCACGGCCTCGATGTCCCGCATCGGCTGGTAGAGGTCGATGGTCAGGCCGAGGTCGGCGCACCGGGCGCGGATCTCCTCGGGCGTGAGCGGGCTGGCGAGGAGGTCGTTCTCGAAGATCTCGACGCCGTCGAAGCCGGCCCGGGAGGCGGCGGTGAGCTTCTCGGTGAGGGAGCCGCTGAGGGAGACGGTGGCGATGGACGTGCGCATCGGAGTACCTCTCAATTTCGCTGCGGGCACGGCTATTTCGGCGTGGGCACGGCACCGGCCAACTCGGCGATGTCCGCGAGCATGCGCGCGCTGTCGGGTTCCCGGCCCGTGAACAGGCGGAACGCGTCCGCCGCCTGGAAGACCGCCATGCCACCGCCGTCGAGGGTGGCGCAGCCCAACGCGCGGGCCAGGCTGAGCAGTTGCGTCTCCAGGGGGCGGTAGACGACCTCGGCGACCCACAGCGAGGAGTCCAACAGGCGGGCGGGGAAGGGCAGTCCTGGGTGGGCGGCCATCCCGGTGGGCGTGGCGTGGACGATGCCGTCGGCGGCGGCGAGCAGTTCGGGCAGCCGGTCGGGGGTGGCGCCGGCCGCGCGGCCCGGGCCGAAGTGGCGGTTCAGGGAGTCGGCGAGGGCGTCGGACCGTTCCGGCAACGCGTCCACGACGGTGACGCGCTCGGCGCCGAGGGTGAGCGTGGCGTGCGCGACGGCCGCGCCCGCGCCGCCCGCGCCGAGCTGGACGACGCGTTCCATGGGCGCGTCGGGCAGTCCGCGCGCGAAGGAGGCCGCGAAGCCGGTGACGTCCGTGTTGTGGCCGATCGCGCGGCCGTCCGCCTCGAAGACGACGGTGTTGACCGCGCCCAGCGCCTCGGCCTGCGGGGCGAGTCCGTCGAGGTGCTCGACGACGAGCTGCTTGCAGGGGTGGGTGATGTTGAGGCCGTCGAAGCCCAAGTCGCGGGCGGCGCGCACCAGTTCGCCCACCGCCTCCGGGCCGACGCCTAGCACGTCGAGGTCGATGAGACGGTACAGGTAGCGCAACCCCTGCCGGTCGGCCTCGCGCTCGTGCAGGGCCGGGCTGAGGGAGGGACCGATACCGGAACCGATCAGCCCGACGAGATACGAGTCGACGGGAGACGGTTCCTTGAAGACGTCGGCCACGACGGCCCTCCTGAGTGGCTCACTAATGTACGAACTAGTACGTTAGCTATATCAGCATCGTCGGCCCACGGGAAGTCCCCGGCCGCACACTCGGGAAGCCCCGCAGCGGACTCGACCGACCGCCGCCGTCCGGCCCTTCTACAATCGGCCGCACACCGCGCCCGCGCCCGAACGAAGCCAAGGATCCCGATGACCAGCGTCGAAGAACCGGCACGACCGAACGGGCGGATCCGCGACGCCGCCCGCACCAAGGCCGAGATCCTCGACGTGGCCACCCACGAGTTCGCCCGGGCCGGCTACGACGGCGCCCGCGTCGACGAGATCGCCGCCCGCACCCGCACCACGAAGCGGATGATCTACTACTACTTCGGCGGCAAGGAACAGCTCTTCACGGCCGTCCTGGAACGGTCCTACGGCGTGATCCGCGAGGCCGAACGCGGCCTGGACGTCGAGCACCTGGACCCGGTCGCGGCCATCCGCCGGCTCGCGGAGCTGACCTTCGACCACCACGAGCAGCACCCGGACTTCATCCGCCTGGTGTCGATCGAGAACATCCACGGCGCCGAGCACATCGCCGCGTCCGAGAAGCTCGGGAAGATCGGCTCGCCCGCCCTCGACGTGATCCGCCGCATCCTGGAGGCGGGCCAGAAGTCCGGCCTGTTCACGGCCGACGTGGACGCCGTCGACCTGCACGCGATGATCAGTTCCTTCTGCTTCTTCCGGGTCGCCAACCGGCACACCTTCGGCGCCCTGTTCGGCCGCGACCTGGTGGCACCGGCCCAGCGCGAGCACTACCGAACCATGCTGGGCGACATGGTGATCGCCTACCTGACGGCGGAGCGGGCAACGGACTGAAGTCGCCCGACGCCCCCTCTTGACACCCGGGAAACGCGAGCGCAACATCCCTACCCACCGAGACTAACTACCCAGTGGGTTAATTAGCCGCGACCCGGCGCCGACATCCCCCGCTCCCCGTCACCCCCTCCGCTCGTTCCCCGTCACCGCTCACTCCGCCCACGCCGGAGTTCCCCCGAAGGAGCAAGCCGTGTCCGTCCCCGCCAAAGCCGTCGGGCAGCCGAAGAAGGCGGCCACCGCCGCCTGGATCGGCAGCGCCTTGGAGTACTACGACTTCTTCATCTACGGCAGCGCCGCCGCCCTGATCTTCCCGAAGGTCTTCTTCGACGACTCGGACCCGGCGACCGCGACCCTGCTCTCCCTCGCGACCTTCGGTGTCGCCTACGCGGCCCGGCCGGTCGGGGCGCTGTTCCTCGGGCACTTCGGCGACCGGGTGGGCCGTAAGAAGATCATGATCTTCACGCTGCTGCTGATGGGCCTGTCGACGTTCCTCATCGGCTGTCTGCCCACCCGTGCCCAAGTCGGCGGCCTGGCCCCGGTGTTGCTCGTGCTGTGCCGGGTCCTCCAGGGCATCTCGGCGGCGGGCGAGCAGGCGAGCGCCAGTTCCATGACGCTGGAGCACGCGCCGGCGAACCGGCGCGGTTTCTTCACCAGTTTCACGCTGGGCGGCACCCAGGGCGGCCAGCTCATCGCGACCCTCGTGTTCCTCGCCGTGGCCCAACTCCCGGACGAACAGCTGCTGTCGTGGGGTTGGCGCGTTCCCTTCTGGGCGAGCGTGCTCGTCGCGGTCGCGGGGTACTTCATCCGCCGCAACCTCCAGGAGACCCCGGCCTTCGCCGAGCAGGCGGCGACCGAGGGCGTCGTAAAACTGCCCCTCGTGGTCCTGCTGCGCGAGTACTGGGCGGACGTTCTGCGGGTGATCGCGGGAGCCCTCATCGCCTCGGTCTCCACGATCTTCACCGTCTGGGCGCTGGCCTACGCGACCAGCGACTCGGTCGGCATGTCCCGCTCGTCGATGCTGTGGGTGGGCGCGCTGGCCAACCTCGTCGCGCTCGCCGCGATCCCTCTGTGGGCCACCCTGTCCGACCGCATCGGCCGTCGCCCGGTGTATCTGATCGGCGCGGTCGGCAGCGCGATCACGATGTTCCTCTACCTCTGGGCCATCTCGACGGGCTCCTACGCCCTCACCCTGATCCTCGGCATCGTCGCCTTCGGCGTGGTCTACAGCGCCGCGAACGGCGTATGGCCCTCCTTCTACGGCGAGATGTTCTCGACCCGGGTCCGGCTGTCCGGCGTGGCCATCGGCACGCAGATCGGCTTCGCGGTGGCCGGGTTCGCGGTCACGTTCGCCGCGCGGATCGCGGGTCCGGACGGTACGGACTGGTCGTCGGTGGCGCTGTTCACGGCGGCGCTGTGCGTGCCGCCGGTGATCGCCGCGATCTCGGCCCGCGAGACCCACACGGTCCCGACGGAACTGCTCGGCACCCGGTCGCCCCGGGAGGCGTCACAGCCTGAGACGGTGACGGCCTGACCGGCGCTCCTCAACTACCGCTCCCCCGGGCTCCGTTGACTCGGCTGCTCGGGGGGTCGGTTTTCCGAGGTCCAAGTAGACGTTTTTGATCCCTGGCCGGCGTCACCGGACGAACACACCTCGCGCCGGGCCGGGCGGACTGTCGTCCGCTGTCCTCATCCGCGAAATGCCCGACGGATGCCTACCAGGTCGTGAAAGCGAGCGTCATCGGATCGGGGGTTGTGTCGCTCGCGAAGTAGCCGCTGCCCGTGTGCAGGAAGAACCGCCCGTTGTCGTACACCATGGGCTCCTTGGCATCGGTTCTGATCAACGAGTGCAGCGAGCTGTTGAGCGACAGCTCGTTGGGCATCTCCATCAACGTGGTGCTCTTGCCGGTGGCGGGGTCCAGGCGCAGGACCCGGGCGGGGGCGCTGGGTTCGGCCTCCTGCGCGGCGACGAGGGCCTTGCCGTCGGCGCGCACCGGAACGAGGGTCGAGTCGTCCGAGGCCGAGAAGCTGCGGATGGCCTTGCCGGTGGTCAGGTCGAACGCGGTGATCCGGTTGCCCGCGGTGAAGCTGTGGGGGTCGCTGCCGAGGTAGGCGGTGTCGCCGCTCACGACCGTGGCGCCACAGCCGCCGGCCTCACCGCACCCCGCGACGTAGTCGTCGCCGAGGGAGATGGTGGATTGCACCTTGCCCTCGTCGGAGACGGTGACCAACTGGTCGGCGTCCAGGCCTTTGTCGTTCTGGAGCAGGCCGAGCACGAGCGGCTCGCTCGACACCAGCCAGGCGCCCTTGGCCTTCGGCACCTCGTACCGCCACGTCGCCTTGCCGGTGCCCGGATCGCGCTCGCCGATACGGAACTTCATGCCGGCGGAGGTCTTGCAGTAGGACAGGGTGAGGAGTTCCGCACCGCCGAGGTGCTCCTCCTGGGTACAGCCGTCGGCCGGGGCGGTCCACGCGGGGGCGCCGGTGGAGGTGTGGTAGGCGGCGGACCCTTCGGGCCAACCGGCCGCCGCCACGGTGTCGCTGATCGCGACGTTCAGCCCGAGCCCGTCGGTGACGCTCTCGTCGGTGATCGGCTTCTCCCAGACCTTGACGCCCTTGTTCACGTCGATCACCGCGAACCGCGTGCAGTAACTCTTGTCGCTGTCCTTGGTCGCGTGGAACACGACGGCGACGAGACCGGCGGAGGTCACGGTGCGGGAGGCCCCGCAGAGCCCGCCGGAGAGCGGGACGGTCCAAACGCGCTTGCCGGTGGTCGGGTTGTAGCCGGTGACGGCCTCCTCGGCGCCGGTGGCGAAGACGCGGGAGGTGAGCCAGGTTCCGGGAGTCTGGATGTAGTCGTCGGCGCTCTTCGGCTTGGGCGGGTCGACGTTCAGGAACTCCCGGCCGTTGATGGTGGTCGGGGTGGGCGTGGGGGTCGGGGAGGTGGCGGTCGACTTGCCGTCCGAGTGGGTGGAGTCGTCGCCTCGCAGCATGAGAACCGTGCCGGTGGCGAGGAGAGCCAGGACGGCGGCCACTGCGCAGAGTACGAGCGGCAGGCGCCGACCACGGCCGGGCGGTTGCTGAGGCGGAGGCGGAGGCGGGAACTGCGCCTGGGCATAAGGATTCTGAGCGTTTGGCAGAGGGCCCGGCTGTGGCTGCTGAGGGGGCTGGTAGGGGCCGTAGGACTGAGGGGGTTGATACGGTCCGGCCTGCTGGGGGTAGGGGGGCGGCTGCGGAGGCTGGCCTTGCGAGGGAGGCGGCATGGGCGGCTGCGACATGGGGTGCTGTTCTCCTTCGCGCGGGCGCATGACTACGCGGGGCGCGCGACTCGGCGTGGACGACGGGACCATTTTTGCAGGTGTGATCATCCTGACGCCACGAGGGTGGCCGGGCGCCGGTCGAGGCACCCCACGCGAGCCGCTGCTCAATGCCGAACGATATGTTCCGGAGCCGCAGCCCTCGGCCTACCTTCAAAAGGCCTACTGAGGATGGGGCGTTCAGCCCGTCTCGGAGCCTCGGTAGGCGTACATGTCGGCGAGGAACTTCCGGCGAAGAGCGCGAGGCTGCCGGTGACGGGGCGGTAGAGGGGGTCGTCGCCGCTGGTGCCGTTGTTGTCGAGGGACTCGGCGACGCGGGTGAAGCCGTAGGGGAAGTGGTCGTGGGTGCTCCAGATCGACAGCCGGTGGGGTCGATGCCGACGCGGTGGCCGTAGAGGCCGTCCCGGCGGGAGCCGTGGCGCTCGTACACGGCGACCGAGACACCGGCCTTGAGTGTCAAACGAAAACAGGGGCCTGGACCCTCCCCTCGCGCGGGCAACCCGTTGACAGATGACGTTTCGCGCAAGAACATCGGCCGGAACGAGCAGAAAAGAACAGCGCGGCTGCACGGCAACACCATGGCTCTCCCGTCCCCCGCAGAAGGACATGAGTGGTGCGCATCTTTTCCGGCAAGTTCGGCTGCCTCCTCGCGACCGCCCTGACCGTGGCGTTCCTGCCGTCGACGGCCCACGGCACCCCGACGACAGCGCCGGGCCGCGCGACGGTCTCCGAGTCCTCGACCGGGGTGTCGCTGAAGGTCCCGCCGGGCCCCGGCTCCCCCGGTTACTCGGTCACCGTGCCGACCACCGGTCAACTCGCCCTCACCACAAGAAGATCGGGCCGCACGGTCCTCGCCACGGCCGCCGACGCCCTCCGCTTCAGGGCCGGTTCAGGATCCGACTGGCAGCACGCGACGACCCTCACCGGCTGGAGCTGGCAGGCGGGCGTGCTCACCCTGACGGCCGACACGACCCTCCCGGGCACGACGGTCGAGGCCCGGCTCACCCCCACCGCCGACCGCTACCAACTCGACTGGGACGTCAGGGGAGTTGAAGCGAAAGAACTCGGTCTCACCTACGGCCTCTCCCCCTCCGGGCACTGGTACGGCCACGGCGAGACCACCACTCCCTCCGGCGGGCCGTACACCGACCAGCCGTGGCCGCTGGACGCCGGGCAGGTCGAGCAGCCGGACTTCGGCCCGGCGTCGTACCAGATGGTGGATCCCTTCTGGTACACGGAGAGTTCGGCCGGCCTGTACGTCGACACCGGCGACACGATGGACGTCTCCCTGAACGCCGGCCAGGACGGCCTGGCCCGTTTCGGCGTCGACTCGGGCGGCACCTACAAGGCCACGGTGTTCGTCGAGTCGACACCGCGCGCGGTCTACGACGACTACATCGGCATCGTCGGCACACCGCGCCAGAGCGACGCGACGTACGAGCAGTACGCGAAGCCGCTGTGGAACTCCTGGGCGCAGTTCTACACGGGCGTGAACCAGGAGAAGCTCCTCGCCTACGCAACCGCCCTGCACGACAAGAGACTTGGCGGGCACACGGTCCAGCTGGACGACAAGTGGGAGTCCAACTACGGCAACATGACCTTCGACCCGAAGGCCTACCCGGACCCCAAGGCGATGTCGGCCCACATCCACGCCCTGGGCTACGACTTCGGCCTCTGGGTCACCCTCTGGATCAACCTCGACTCCACCAACTACCAGTACGCGGCCGACCACGACTACCTCCTCCACGACGCGGCCGACCCGACGAAACCGTGCACGGTCACCTGGTGGAACGGCACCGCCGGAATCGTCGACCTCGGCAACCCGGCCGCGAAGGCCTGGTACCAGGGCAACTTGAAGACGTTGATGGACACGTACGACGTCGACGGCCTCAAGTTCGACACCCGCTTCTTCGACAACCGGTGCGCCCCGCGCGCGGGTTACACCGGCACCGACTACCAGCGCCTCGGCTCCCAACTCGCCGACTCCTACGACCTCCAGGGCGCCGGCATCCGCGTCCACTGGGGCAGCGCCGCGCACGAATCCGGCTTCGTCGTCCGCCAGATCGACAAGGGCACCGGCTGGAACTCCCTCCAGGCGTCCGTCTCCCAGAACCTCGCGCTGTCCACCATCGGCTACCCGTTCGTCGAGACCGACATGATCGGCGGCTCCCTGGGTCAACCCGCCCCGACGAAGGAGGTGTTGGTGCGGTGGGCGCAGTCGTCGTCGTACATGCCGCTGATGTACGCGTCGACCTCCCCCGCGGGCACCACGGATGTGACGACCGGTCAGCAGGTGCCCTACGACAACCAGACGGTCGCCCTGTACCGCGAGGCGATCGCCCGTCACGAGCGGCTGGCGCCGTACATCTGGGACCAGGTGCAGCGCACGGTGAAGACGGGCGATCCGATCGTGCGGCCGCTGTTCTTCGACTTCCCTCAGGACAAGGCGAGTTACACGATCTCCGACGAGTGGATGCTGGGCCCGGCGGTCCTCGCGGCGCCGAATCTCACCGCGTCGCCCACGCGGGACATCCATCTCCCTGCGGGCACGTGGTACGACGTCAACCGGGGTAGGACGGTGAAAGGCCCGGTGACGCTCACGTCGTACGCGACGCCGCTGACGGTGACACCGGCCTTCGTGAACCTGCGTGCGCGGGGCGCCGCCAAGGCACTCGCCGCCCTGCGCCGCCAGTGAGGGCCTCCGCGTGCCCCGGCCGATTTCAGGGGCGGCCGGTGCACGCGGGCCCGGGGCTGACTATCGTTGCCCGATCACACGTGCGAAAGGTGGTCGAGGGGCGTGACGGGGGCCGAGGAGTGGATACGGGTGCCGGTCGGCGACGACGCCGGGCGGTGGGCGACGCGGGCACACAGCCGCAAGGTGCTGTTCGTCGTGCACAACGTGACGTCCGCGACGCGGCTCCTCGATGTACTGCCGCTGTTCCACGACGACTTCCGGGTGCAGCTGCTGGTGACGTGCACGGGGTCGTCGGCGTTCCGGGCGGGTGTCGCGGAGTTGCTGGCGGAAACGGGGGTGCCGGTGGTGCCGTGGGAGCAAGCCGTGCGGACATCGGTCGATTTGGCGGTGTCGGCGAGCTTTGGCGGTCAACTCCAGGCATTTTCAGGTGTATTGGCCGTGTTGTCACACGGTGTCGGATACACTAAGAGGCTGGGGACACCCAACACCCAACACCCAACACCCAACACCCGGCGGCGAGGCGGCGGAAGCGGCGCCTCCGGTTTTCGGGATGTCGCCCGAGTGGTTGCTCGACGAAAGCGGCCGGCCTCTCGCGGACGCGCTGGTGCTGTCGCACCCCGAGCAGCTGGACCGGCTGCGCGCCATCTGCCCCGAGGCCGCGTCCACGGCCGTACTCGCCGGTGACCCCTGCTGGGACCGCATGCTCGCGGCCCGCCCGTACCGGGAGCGCTACCGACGGGCACTCGGCGTCGGACACGGTCAACGGCTGGTGGTACTCAGCTCCACCTGGAACGCGGATTCCCTGTTCGGCGACGACGTCCTACCCTCCCTGCTCCCCCGCCTGACCTCCGAACTCCCCCTGGACGAGTACCGTCTCGCCGCCGTCCTGCACCCCAACATCTGGCACGGTCACGGCCCCGGCCAGATCCGCGCCTGGCTCGACCGCGCCCGCCGCGCCGGCCTCACGCTCATCGACCCCCTGCACGGCTGGCGCCAGGCACTGCTCGCGGCCGACGCTGTCATCGGCGACCACGGCTCGGTGACCTACTACGCCGCCGCACTGGGCACCCCCGTCCTCCTCGGCGCCGCACCCCTCGCGGGCCTCGCCCCGGACGCCCCGGTACACGCCTTCGTCCGTACGGCACCCCGACTGGACCCTGCACTCCCGCTGCGCCGCCAACTGTCCCAACTCATCGACGGACACAGCCCGTTGCCCGAACCCGCCGCCTTCATCAGCTCCGTACCGGGCGAGTCGGCGCCCCGCCTCCGGCGCCTCTTCTACGACATGATCGGCGTCCCCGAACCCGACGCGCCCGCACTGCTCGAACCGCTCCCGCTCCCGCCGTTCGAGCCGGCGGCCCACACGGTCCCGCTCCAAGTGCTGACGAAGCTGCTGGGCTCGGGCGAGGTCTCGGTCGTCCGGCACGCAGGTCCGCACGCGGCGCCCGACGGCACGGGCGAGGCCCACACGGCGGTGCACGAGGACACTCGTGAGCAGTCCCAACTCTCCCTGGCCGACGTGGTGTTCCGCCACGGCGCGGCCGACGATCCGCGCTTCGGATCACCCGCGCTCTGGACGACGGAGACACTCGCCCGGCACCCGCAGTGCGCCCTCGCCGCGTACATCACCGGCCCCGGCACCTGCACGGTCCGCACCTCGGACGACACCCTGCTGCACCTGCGCGCCGAGCCGGGCGCGGACGCCGAACCGGCGGCCTACGCCTCGGCCCTCCACGCCTGGCTCGCGTCCGGCAAGTCACTGAACGAGGTCGTCACCCAGGGGTTGACCGTGCACACAGGAGGGGCTGTTCACCGGGTCGGGGTCACTCGCGACTAGCCCTCGCAGCGCTCCCGCAGCCCGCGCAGATACTCCAGGTGCTGTTCGGCCTTCTCGTCGCGGAGGGCGGTGGTCGCTTCGTCGATCAGGGTGCGGGCGGTCGTGAACTCGTCGCTGTTCAGGCGGGTTTCGGCGAGGTCGGTGAGGGTGCGGGCCGTGTTGTAGGCCTCGCCGCTCGCGCGGAAGAAGGCCAGGGCGCGGTCCAGGCGCTCCATGGCCTCGGTCTGGCGGCCCAGACCGCGCAGGGCGCGGCCGCGGTGGCGTTCCAACAGGGCGCGGGCGCGCGGCAGATCGGGGGCGCCCTCGTCGTCGGGGCCGATGCCGTCCAGGATGAGGTACGCCTCGTCGAAGGCCGCGTACGCCTCGTCGAAGCGCCACTGGCGCAGCCGGAGCAGACCGAGGAACTCGACGGCGGAGACATGGCCGCGTACATGCCCTCCCGCCTGTTCGTCCCGTGCCGCCGCGAGCGCTTCGGGTTCCGCCTCGTCCCAGCGCCGCAACTCCATGAGGCTGTGGGCGAGTTGGGCGTGCAGAGCACCGGCGGTGCGGGTGCCGGGGAAGTGGGAGTCCGCCGTACGGACACCGGACTGCAGCGCGGGAAGCAGGATGTCGTGGTGGCCCGCCTTGAGTTGGAGCGGCCACAGCGCCTGGCCCAGCAGGACGACGGTGTTCCAGTCGCCGAACTCCTCGGCGGCATGCACCGCTTGGACCAGGTTGGGTGCCTCGGCGGCCAGCGCGGCTACGCCCGCGCCCCGGTTCTCGTACGACAGCGGGGTGGGCGCGGCCGGGACGCGCCAGCTCTCGGGCAGCGCGGCCTGTGCTGCGGCGAGGGCGAGTTGCAGGTACCCCTCGACGGTGCGGGACACGGCGGCGGAGCAGGCGGCGATGCCGTCCACGGCGGCGGCCGTGCGGGCGGCGTGCGCGCGGACGGCGGGCCGGTAGCGGTAACGGCCGTCCTCCGTAAGCTCGATGAGCAGAGCGCCGGCCAACTCGTCGAGGAGCCGGGCGGCTTCGGCCTCGTCGGTGCCCGCGGCGCGGGCAGCAGCGGCGGCGTCGAGAGCGGGCCAGTCGTACAGGCCGGTCAGTCGGTAGAGGCGGGCGGCGTCCGGGGCCAGCAGGCGGTACGAGTCCTCGACGGCGGAACTCACCGGGTCGCTCTCGGGCCCGGCCGACGACTCCGGCGGTACGGGCGGTGCGGTCAGCCGGGGTGCGGCGGCACGCAGTGCGTAGGGCGACCCGGCACAGCGGTCCAGTACGGCGGGCAGGGTGGCGCGGGCGGCGCTGACCGCGGGTTTGCCGACCAGCTCGGTGAGCAGCCGCTTCGCGTCCCGGCGACCCAGCGGGCCGACCGGGATCCGCAGGGCGTCGAGGCCGATGAGCGGATTCCGCGCGACGACGAGGGTGACCACGTCCGGCGCCGGTGCGAGCAGCGGGTGGACTTGAGCGGCGGAGCGGGCGTGATCCAGCACCACGAGCACGCGGCGGTCGGTCAGGGAGCGCCGGAACAGGGCGGTGCGGTCGGCGATCGACGGCGGTATGTCCTCGTCGCGCAGGCCGAGTTGGCGCAGCAGCGTGGCCAGCACCGGTTCGGGGCCGAGCGCGCGCAGGTCGGCGTAGAGCTGACCGTCGGGGAAGCGGGCCGCCTGTCGTGCGCCCCAGTGGAAGGCGAGGGTGCTGGTGCCGATGCCCTCGGGGCCGTGAAGGAGCGCGAGCCGGGGGCGGCCGTCGTAGGCGCGGCTCGCCTCCTTGTCCAGGAGTTTCAGGGCGTCCTGACGGTCCGTGAAGGAACGGGGTGCCGAGGGGAGGCAGTGGTGTCCCGGACCGGTGACGGGCCCGGGAACGCGGATGCCTCGTGCGAACCGGGTCCAGGCGAGGGCGAGTTCGGGGTCGCCGTGGACGCGGTCGTGGACCATGCGGGCGATCGCGTCGACTTCGTCGGGGGTGGCCGGTGCCGTCACCTCGTGTCCGGCGAGGCGACGGACCATTCCGCCGGCGGACTCCCAGGCCAACTTGCCTGCCTCACTGGCCATTCCGGAGCCGACGGCCCCGAACACCGCACCGATGGCGCCCGTGGACAGCAGATCCATCACGTCGTGCACTCCCCCGTCGTCCGCCCACCGCACAGCGGATCAACCCTAGCGCCAGTGAGGGATGGTGACGATGGGTCACCCCTGTCCGGAGTGGATCACCCCTGCCCGGAATGGATCATCGGCTCGCGCGAGGGCTCAACTCCGTTTGTCCGCCGCCGGAATCCCGTACGCCCGCTCCACCCGCAACCGCAGCACCAGCCGCCGGTCCCGCACCATCGCCTCCCGATAGTCGTCCCAGTCCGGATGCTCGCCGAGGACATCGCGGTAGAGCCGGATGAGCTCCTCGACCGTGTCGTCGTGCGGGTCGGCCGCGACCGGAGTCAGGTCGGCCGTGCCCTCGGCGACCGTGTAGGCCCAGCGGTCGGCACTGGTCACGTGGTACGAGGCGCGGGGGTCCCGACGCAGGTTGCGGGTCTTGGCGCGGTCGTCGGTGATCGAGACGCGGATGATCCGCTCGTCGGGGTAGTAGGCGTGGCTGACGTTCGACAGCTGGGGCCGACCGTCGCTCTTGAGGGTGACCAGCACCCCGCCATGACCGGCGGAGAGCAGTCGGAGCAGTGCGTCCTGCGTCGCGTCGTGAGTCATGCGTTCATCAACCGTGTGAAGCAGGTCACGCATTCCCCGAACCGAAGGTCAGCGAGTAGACACTGTCTACGATTCGTTGGTAGACAGTGTCTATGAGCGTGAGCGAACCGGAAGCAGGACTACGCGGCCGCCTGGTCGACGTGGGTGTGGAACTGGTGTCGCAGGAAGGCGCGCAGGCCCTCACCCTGCGAGAGATCGCCCGGCGGGCCGGCGTCTCGCACGGGGCACCCCGCCGCTACTTCCCCACCCACCTGGAACTCCTGTCCGCCATCGCCCGGCGCGGCTTCGCCGACCTGGGCGAGCGGGCGACGAGAGCCCTCGGCGTGACTGACGTGACTTTAGCAAGTCCGCGCGCGCAGCTGGCAGCGTTGAGCCACGTCTATCTGGAGTTCGCGCTCGACAACCCCGGCATGTACGAGTTGATGTTCCGTCATGACCTGCTGGAGAGCGGGCACTTGGGGCTGCGGGACACCAGCCTGCCCTTGTTCGGCGTCCTGGTGGATCTGGTCGGCCGGGCGCGTCCCGACGTGGACGCCCGCCTCGTAGCGGGCGCGTTGTGGGCGAACCTGCACGGCGTAGCCCAGCTCTGGCGCTGGGGCAGCCTCCAACTCGCCACCGGCGCCGACGACTTCACCCCCCTGCTGCGCTCGACCCTCGACGCCCACCTGGGTCCGGAGGCCGCCCGATGACGGTTCACCGAAGGCTCGTGCTGGCGAGCAGTGTCGCCGGCGCCGCGATCGTCGCCCTGGACGGGACCGTCCTCACCGTCGTACAGCCCACCCTGCAACGGGAGTTGGGGGCATCCCTCGCACAGGTCCAGTGGACGAGCACCGCGTATCTCGTCGCCGTGGCAAGCCTGCTGGTGTCGGCCGGGCGGATCGGGGACCGGTACGGGCATCAGCGGGTGTTCGGGATCGGGATGCTCGGGTTCGGACTCGCCTCGGCCGGGATCGGGCTGGCACCCGGGGTCGGATGGGTGATCGGACTCCGGGTCGCCCAGGGCGTGTTCGGGGCGCTGTTGCAGCCGGCCACGCTCGGGATGCTGCGCGCCGCGTTCCCGCCCGACCGGCTCGGCATGCCGATCGCCGTACGGACGAGCGTGATCGGAATCGCGGCCGCCGCCGGGCCGTTGGTGGGCGGGGCGTTGGTGGGTGCGGTGGGCTGGCGGGCCGTGTTCTTCCTCAACGTCGTGCCCTCGCTCGTGTTCGGCGTACTCGCCCTCACCGTTCGAGGACCGCGACAACGGCAGGCAGACGGCACCCGTTTCGATCTCCCCGGCGCCCTGCTCCTCGCGCTCTCCCTCGCCTCGCTCATCCAGGCCCTGGTGGATCTCCCCGGTTCCGCCGCCGGCCTCGCGGTGTCCGTGCTCGCGGCCCTCGCCTTCGTACGGCATGAGCGTCGTACGGCACATCCGCTGCTGCCGCCGGACGTCGTCGGGTCGACGGCGATCCGCGGGGCGCTCGGGATGTTGCTCGCCGCGTCGGCCGCGTTCTCCGGGACGCTGTTCGTCGTCACGTATTTCCTGCAGGACACGATGGGACTCGGCCCGTTCCAAAGCGCTCTCCGAGGGCTGCCGTTGGCCGCCGCGATGGTGCTCGCGGCACCCGTGAGCGCCGTGGTGCTGCGCCGGGTCGGAGCCCGTTCGACGGCCGGCGTGGCGATGGCGGTCGTAGCCCTGGCCGTGCTCGTGCTGTCCCGGGCCTCCGGAACGGTCCCGGTATGTGGCGGATTCGCCCTGTTGGGGGCCGGGTTCGGGACGGTGATGGTCGCGGCGACCCAAGTCGTCGTACGGGAGGCGGCCGTCGAATCGGCCGGGGTGGCCGGCGGGCTCAAGCAGACCGCGGTGAACGTGGGGCCGACGCTCGGGGTCGCCGCGGGAAGTGCGCTGATGGCCGCCGGTGGCCGGGAACCGGCGCTCGGAATCCTCGCCGCGGTGGCCCTGACCGGCGCTCTCGCCTGTCTCGCGCTGCCCGGGCGGACAGTCGCGTCGCTCACACATCCCCCCGTTACAGGAGACCGCGCAGGTGTTCCTGCGCGACGATGAGTTCCGAGGTGTCCGGGGCCGGGTATGCGGGACCCCACCTCGTGAACGCAATTCGGAGGAGAGCCATGGCACAGCTGCGACAAGAAGTCGACCCGGACGAGGTCGGACTGGATCACAAGGCGCTGGACCGCCTGGACCAGCACTTCGCCCACTACGTCGACGTGGAGCGCCTGCCGGGCTTCCTGGTGTCCGTGGCCCGCGGCGGTCGCGTCGCCCACCTCACCGCCCACGGGCACCGCGATGTCGCGGCCCGACTCCCCGTCACTCCGGACACGTTGTACCGGATCTACTCCATGACCAAACCGGTCACCGCGGTCGCCGCGCTGATCCTCATGGAGGAGGGCAAGCTCTCCCTGGACGACCCGGTCGGCCGTCATCTGCCGGCCTTCGCCGACATGCGGGTCTACGACAGCGGGTCCGGCGCCGACGTCAAGACGCGGCCGGTGGAGCAGCCGATGCTGATCCGCCACCTGATGACCCACACCTCGGGTATGACCTTCGCGTTCTACCACTCGCACCCCGTCGACGCCCTGTACCGGGACGCGCACCTGGAGTCGTCCGTGCCGCCCGGCGCGAACCTCGCCGAGGCGATCGACATCTACGCGAGCCTGCCGCTCCAGTTCGAGCCGGGCACGCAGTGGAACTACTCCGTCGCCTCGAACGTGCTCGGCCGCGTCGTCGAGGTGGTCTCCGGGCAGCGGCTCGACGAGTTCTTCGCCGAGCGGATCTTCCGGCCGCTGGGGATGCCGGACGCCGGCTTCTCGGTACCGGACGAAAAAGCCGATCGGCTCTCGGAGTTGTACGGCGACGCCGACGGCGGCGGGATCGAGCCGATCGCCGGACTGCCGCTGCGGGGCGGCCGGCCGCGGTTCCTGTCGGGCAGCGGCGGGATGGCGGCGAGCCCGTACGACGTGCACCGGTTCGCGGAGTTCCTGCGCCGCCGGGGCGAACTCGACGGCACCCGGCTGCTGTCCCCCGAGACGGTCGACCTCATGGCCAGCAACCACCTCCCGGGCGGCGCCGACATGCGCGCCTTCGGCAGCCCCGCGCACCAGGAACCCGGCAACGACGGCATGGGCTTCGGCCTCAGCGTCTCCGTGGTCATCGACCCCGAGCGCACCCAATCCCCCATGGGACTGGGCGCGTTCGGGTGGAGCGGCGCGGCGACGACGACGTTCTGGGTGGACCCGGGCCGCGATCTCACCGTGCAGTTCATGACCCAGCTCCGGCCGAAGCACTCCCTGAAGATCATCCCGGAGCTGAAGCAGCTGGTGCACGAGGCGATCACGGACTGACGCTCGGCCGCTCCCCCGGCAACTGCTACTGATCCACCCGCAACGTGAACTCCAGTCCCTCCCCCGCCAGTTCACTCAGCCACTCCCGTGACCGTTCCGCCGTCTCCGCCGCCCGGTTCAGCCCGGACGGCAGGTCGTCGGAGAGGATGTGGCGGACGGCGAGGGAGAGAGGACGGGAGACACAGCGGGCCATCGCGCTCTCCTCCTCGTCACCGACCAGGTCGAGGAGGTAACTGCCGGACCAGGTCTCGCCCGTGTCGCCCCGGACGTCCAGGGACACCGCGAGGACGACCCGGTCGTGGTCGGCGTCCGTGGTGGGGTACGTGGCCGCCAACTCCCGTGCCAGCGCGGCGATCCGGGTGTCGTCACCCGCCTTCAGCTCCTCGAACACCGCGTCCCAGGCCTGAAGCCACCCCTCAAGACGCAGCGTGCCGCGCACGAACGTCCTCGGTGTCCAGCCCGCCGGCAGCCCGTACTGCTCGATGAACGGCACGCTGTCCCGGTTCGGATAGACCTCGAAGGTCTCCCCGTCGACAACATGCGGCCGGGTCACCTCCCAGGGCCGGTCGACCGTGATCTCCTCGCCGTCCTCCAGGTACCGCGCGGGCGCACGCAGCGCCCCCAGCACTCCCGCCGGCGCCCAACTGAACCGGTACCGGAAGTCGTTGGGCACCGCGGGGACGCCACCGCAGTACGAGGTGAGGCTGTACGAGGCATCTTCGCCGATCGCCTCCCGGGCGCGGGCGACGAGACTGTGTGCGAAGAGGTGGTCGATCCCGGGGTCGAGACCGGCCTCGGTGAGGACGACGATCCCCGCCTTCTCGGCCGCCGGTACCTGTTCGAGCACCGCGTCCGAGACATAGCTGGAGCAGGCGAAGTGCGCCTGCCTCCGTACGCACACCGCCAGCAGCGCCGCGTGTTCGGGCGCGGGGAGCATGGAGACGACGACATCTCCGGGCGCCAACTCGGCCGTGAGCGCGGCAAGTTCGAACGCACGCGGTTCGGCGCGTCCCGTCAGGCCCAGGTGATCGAGCGCCTGCGCCGCCCGCTCCTCGCTGCGGTGCCACAGCCGTACCCGCCCGGCCGTGTCGCAGAGTTGGGCGAGCCCGCTGCCCGTGGACAGTCCGGCGCCGATCCAGTGGACGGTACCGCTCGCGCGCACCACGTCAGACATGGCCCAACTCCCCATCCTCTACGGCGATTCCGAGTTCACGGGACTTCGTACGGAACAGGTCCAGGTCGCGTCCCCATGCCCCGCCGGTCCCGAAGTCCAGGAGTTGGGGCAGCAGCGCGGCCGAGAAGTCGGTGCTGGACTCCCTCGGGAGGAGGGACGGCAGGTTGTCGATGGCGATGAGGTCGAGCGGGGGACGCTCGTGCAACTGCCGTACCGGGGCGTCCCATTCGGTCGTGCGGTCGTAGACCGGCAGGACGTTGAGGGGTGAGCCCACGTCGCAGGTGACGTCGGAGACGGTGCGGAGGCGGCGGGTGGGGTCGTCGAGGTCCACTTCGCGGAGGAAGGGCGGGACCGGGGTCGTAGCCAGGACGCAGTTGACCAGGACATCGTGGGCCAACAGGGCGGGGCGGTCGAGGTTTTGGGTCTCTGCCATGTCCCAACAGGTCGGTTCGATCCCGGCCGCGGAGAAGGCCACGCGTGCTCCGCGTCCGCTGCGGCCCAGTGCGCCGATCACCAGGGCGGTGAACTCCGTGTCCCCTGCGGCGGGTTGGAGCAGCTCGTCCAACTCCTCCTTCGACGTGGGCGTCAGCGGGGCGACCAGTCGGCCCCGGTGCCGGAGGACCGCCAGCGCTGCGCCCAAGTAGCCCGCCCAGAAGCCGAACGCGGCGAGGCGGCGGCCGTTGTCGTCCACCAGGTATTCGAGGTCGAGCAGTGCTCCGCCCCCGGCCGCGAAGCGGGTCAGCAGGTCCGTCGCCCCCGGCTGGCCCTTGTAGGCGTGGCCGAAGAAGATGTGACGGTGGGTCAACTTCTTCGGCTCGTCCGGGAGTTCCTTCAGGCCGAGGATCACCGTGTTCTCCGGCGCCGACACCCACGAGCCCTCAGGTGCCACTCGGGCGCCGATCGCCTCGTAGTCCTCGATGGGGAAGATCCGTTGGGGGGACTCCTCGACCGTGAGGGTCACGCCGTTCTCGACGAGGTGGCGGGCGTCGGAGGGGACGACCGGGGTGCGGCGTTCGGTCGTGCGGGCCTCGTGGCGGAGCCACAGATGGAGCTCGGTCATACCAGGTTGACCTCCGGACGCGGGGCGTCGGCCGCGAACCGGCCGGCGCTCAGGGGGCTGACGTCCACGAAGGGTACGTGGCCGAGGTACAGGTCGCGGACGACCTCGCCGACGGCCGGTCCCTGGAGGAAACCGTGGCCGGAGAAGCCGGTGGCGTAGAGGAAGCGGGAGACCGAAGTCGCCTCGCCGATCAGGGCGTTGTGGTCCGGTGTGTTCTCGTACAGCCCCGCCCAGCCGCCCGTGCGGCGCAGCTCCAGGAGGTCGGGGGCGCGGCGGCGCATGGCGTCGGCGAGGCGGGGGATCCAGCGGTCGTGGGTGTCGGTGGCGAAGCCGGGACGCTCGTCGGGGTCGGACATGCCGACGAGGAGGCCGGGGCCCTCGGTGTGGAAGTAGAGGCTGGTGGTGAAGTCGATCGTCATGGGGAGCGTGGGCGGGAGACCAGGCACCGGTTCCGTGACCGCGATCTGGCGGCGCAGCGGCTGCACGGGGAGGTCCACGCCCGCCATCGCGCCGATCCCCTTGGACCAGGCGCCGGCCGCGCAGATCACGGTGTCGGTGTCGATGCGGCCGAGGGTCGTCACCACGGCGGTGATGGTGTCGCCGTGTGTCTCGATGCCGGTGACGTCGGTGTGGCGCAGGATCGTCGCGCCGTGGGCCCGGGCGGCGGAGGCGTAGCCGTGGACGACGGCCTCGGGGGTGCAGTGGCCGTCGTCGGGCGAGTAGGCGGCGGCGAGGAGGCCTTCGGTGCTGATCAGCGGGGAGAGGCGGCGGGCCTCGGCGGGGTCGATCATGCGGCTGGGCACGTCGAGGGAGTTCTGGAGTCGGACACCTGTCTCGAAGGACGCGACGTCCTCGGGCGTGGAGAGCAGGAACAGGTAGCCGACGCGATGTAACCCGATGTCGTACCCGGTGTCCTCCTCGAAGCGGTCGAAGGCCTCCAGGCTGCGGGCGCCGAGCTGCACGTTGAGGCCGTCGGAGAACTGTGCGCGTACTCCGCCGGCCGCCTTGGACGTGGACCCGGCGGCGAGTTCGTCCCGTTCGACGAGGACGACGTCCCGGACGCCGGCGCGGGCCAGGTGGTAGGCGATGCTGGTGCCGATGACCCCGCCGCCGATGACGACGACCTCTGCCTGACGCTTCACGGGCGCTCCTTCTTGGCCGCGTCGATGACGGCCCAGGCCGCGGCCGCGTCCTGGATGCCGAGTCCGACGCTGTTGTAGTGGACGATGTCGTCGGGTCGGGTGCGGGCGGCGCGGCGGCCGGTGAGGACGGCGCCGAGCGGGATCAGGTCGTCGGGGGTCAACAGGCGCTCGCGCAGGGCGCCGACGATCGGTCCGGCGTGCTCGGCCGCCGTCTCCGGGTCGTCGACCACGACGGCGGCGGACCGCCGTAGGACGTCCGGGTCGACCTCGCTGCGGGTGGGTTCGAAGGAACCGACGCTGACGACCGTGCAGCCGGGGGTGAGCCACGCGCCGTGCACCACGGGGGTGGTGCTGAGCGTGCAGGCCGCGACGATCGAGGCGCCGGTGACGGCTTCCCGCGCGGTGGCCAACGGCTCGACGGGGAAGGGGAGTTCGGCGGCCAGGGTCTCGGCGGCTCGGGTGCGGCGCTCGGGGTTCGGGCTCCACAGGTGTACGGAGGTCAGGTTCCGGACCCGGGCGATCGCGCGGACGTGGGCGAGGGCCTGGGTGCCGGAGCCGAGGACGGCGAGACGGTCGGCGTCGGGGACGGCCAGGGCGTCGACGGCCACCGCGCTGCCTGCGGCCGTGCGCAGGGTCGTCACCGCCGTGCCGTCCATGACCGCGACCAACTCCCCGGTGACCGGATCCAGCGCGCTGATCACCGCGTGGATCGTGGGCAGCCCGGCACGCCCGTTGGCGGGGTTGACGCTGCCGAACTTCGCCACCGCCCCGGTGTCCGCCGACACCCGGGAGACGTAGGCGAAGACGACGCTGTCGTCGAAACGGCTCGGGTGCATGATCTTGCCCGGCAGGTCGGCGGCGCCGTCACCGAGCGCGGTGAAGGCCGCGCGCTGCGAGGCGATGGCCGCGTCGGCGTCGAGCAGGTGCGTGACCCGGTCGCCGGAGAGGAAGAGGACGTCGTCGGTCATTCCCTCTTCCTATCCGGACTCCGCTCGCCGGAATCAGGACCAGTGCGCCACCGCGTCCAAATGGGGCAGGTGGTGGTCCAGGCGCTCCCGCTTGGTGCGGAGGTAGGTGATGTTGTTCTCGCAGGGCGGGATCAACAGCGGTACCTCTTCGGAGACTTTGATGCCGTGTTCCAGCAACGCCTCGCGTTTGCGCGGGTTGTTGGAGAGCAGCCGGACGCTGGCCACGCCCAGGTCGTGCAGGATCTCGGCGGCGACGCCGTAGTCGCGGGCGTCGACGGGCAGGCCGAGGGCGAGGTTCGCCTCGACGGTGTCGAGTCCCTCCGCCTGGAGGGCCATCGCGCGCAACTTGGCGAGCAGGCCTATGCCGCGCCCCTCGTGCCCTCTCAAGTAGACGACGATGCCCCGGCCTTCGGCGACGACCGCCCGCATCGCGGCGTCCAACTGGTCGCCGCACTCGCAGTGCTGGGAGCCGAAGGCATCACCCGTCAGGCACTCCGAGTGGAGTCGGGTGAGTACGTCGTCCGTGCCGATGTCACCGTAGACCAGGGCCACTTGCTCGTCACCGCGGTCGTGGTCCAGGTAACCGATCGCCTGGAATTTGCCGTACACGGTGGGCAAGGGAGCATTCACGACGCGTTCCGCGCCCCTGGGCTGCGCGGACTTCTGCTTGCCGAGTACGCCAATGTTTTCTGTCATGATCTGGTTCCTAAGCAGAGACGAAAGGCCGTGAAACAATGAATGGTTCGGACTCACGGACGGCGGCATACGGACTGGTGCCGGCGGACACCACGGAGGACGTGCGGGCTAGGGGGGCAGAAGTATCAACACAGGTCGCCGTCCTTCCGGTCGGCAGTTTCGAGCAGCACGGCCCGTATCTCCCGCTGGCGACCGACACGTTGGTCGCCTGTGCCGTGGCCCGGGAGATCGCCGCGGCGTACCCGGTGCATCTCCTCCCTCCGGTGACCATGGCCTGCTCGCACGAGCACGCGGCCTGGCCGGGGACCGTCAGCATCTCTTCCGTGACCCTTCATGCGGTGGTGCGGGACATCGCGGACTCGCTCCGCCGGTCGGGGGTCGAGACCCTGGTGGTGGTCAACGGTCACGGCGGTAACTACGTCCTGGGCAACGTCGTTCAGGAGTCCTCCGCGCGAGGTGAGCGGATGGCACTGTTCCCGGCCGCCGAGGACTGGGAGACGGCGCTGGAGCGGGCCGGAGTACTGACCTCGCTGCTCACCGATATGCACGCGGGGGAAATCGAGACCTCCATTCTTCTGCACGCTCATCCCGAATTGATCCGTCCCGGATATGAGACCTCCGATTTCGTCGCCGACGACCGTCGCCATCTCCTGACGCTCGGTATGTCCGGCTATACCGAGTCGGGCGTCATCGGGCGCCCGTCCCTCGGCTCGGCGGAAAAGGGGAAGGCACTGCTGGCGAGCCTCGCCGATTCCTTCGGCGCGTATTTCTCGATGCTGACCGCGGAAGCCTGAGCGGGTTCCGGGTCCGGTACGGCGGTGCCGGGCCCGGCGGTGCGCAGTCCCGCGCCCCAGCGGACGATGAGCACGACCAGGCCGGGCAGGGCGGCGACGAAGCTGAGCACGCCGTAGATCACCGAGACGGACAGGCCGCTGCTCGCGCCGAGGCCCGCAGCACCGAACGCCCAGGCGGTGACGCCCTCGCGGGGTCCCCAGCCGCCGACGTTCAGCGGCAGGCCCATGGCGACCAGCGCGAGGACCGCGATCGGCAGCAACTGGGCGACGGTGGCGGCGGATCCGGCGGCCCGGGCCGCGACCACGAACATCGCGAGGTGGCCGGCCAGGATGATCAGCGAGGAGAAGGTGACGCCGGGCCAGTTGGCGCGGGAGAACAGTCCGGCGCGGACCTCGTCGAGGGTGCTGCGCAGGGCGCGGCCCCGGCGGGTGGCGGTGGCCGGACGGTTCATGCGTACGGCGGCCACGACGGCCAGCGCTCCGAGGGCGGCGAGCAGCACGAGCGGGGCGAGGCTGCGGGCGTCGGCCATCACCGGGGAGTCCAGGCCCAGCAGAACCGTCACCCCGACGACGGCCAGCGCGATCTGGCCCGCGACGCGCTCCAGGACGACGGCGCGGACGGCGCGGCCCATGTCGCCGGCGCTCTGTCCGTGGCGGACCGCGCGGTGCACATCGCCGAGGATGCCGCCGGGCAGGGCCGCGTTGAGGAACAGGGCGCGGTAGTAGTCGGCGACGGCGGGGCCGAGCGGCAGCTTGATGCGCAGGCCGCGTGCCACCAGGGCCCAGCGCCAGGCGCTGAACACCGTGGTGACCACGCCGATCGCGAGCCCGATCAGCAGCGTCGGTGCGTCGATGCGGCGCAGGCCGTCCAGGAAGACGCCGGTGCCGAGGCGCCAGAGCAGAACGCCGAGGATGGTGATGCCTGCGACCGTGCCGAAGTGGGTGCGTACCGCGCGGGAGTTCACCCGGCTCAGGATCGCGCGCAGGACGCGGCGGACGCCGGAGGCACGGTCGGTGCCGGGGCGCGGCGCGGAGACGATCACCCCGATCCGGTCACCGGAGACGGCCGAACTGTGCAGCGGCGGCGTGTGCTTGGGCCGCCGTACCTCTTCTACGGCTTCCACGCCGGTCTCGGTACGCACCGCGAGGGCGACCGGCGCGGACCGGTCCACGCGCACCCGGCGGGTCCTGGTGCTCGGCCTCGGTGCGACCGTGCGCATCGTCTCGACGCTCATGACGTGCCCCCCGTCGGCCGGGCCAGTGCCAGCAGGTCGCTGTGGTGGACGAGCACGCTCAACTCCCCTGCCGCGCAAGCCGCGAGGCGCCGTTCCAGATACTGGTCGGCACGCTCCTTCAGCTCGGGGCGTTCCTCGACGGCCGCGCCGATCCAGCCGCGCAGCCACTCGGCGGTGAGCGCGGACTCGTCGGGGCCGAGCCGCCAGGCGCTCGGGTGGACGCGGACCGTGGCGCCGTGCGCGGCGAAGGCCTCACAGGTGACGGTGACGGCGTCCGGGCCGAGGAGTCCGTCGCGCCGCTGGTGGGCGTTGAACGCGTCGGCGATCTCCGCGTCCATCGGGTCGGCCGGGGTGAGTTCGACCTTGCCCGCCACCGACAGCGTGAGCAGCGCCGGGCACCCGGCACCGACACAGGCGGCGACCAGGGCGTCAACCTCCTCGCGGGTGAGAACGTCCAGCAGCGCGGAGGCCGTCACCAGCGAGGCGCCGACCAGCGCGTCCGGGGTCAGCCGGGCGACATCGCCGCGCCGGGTCTCGACCGTGACGCGGCTGCCGTCGGCAGCGGCACGCGGGGAAGCCACAGCGGCGAAGTGCAGAAGATAGGGATCACGGTCGTGCAGGATCCAGTGCTGGGCGCCGTCGAGGCGGGGCGCGAGCCACCGTCCCATCGAGCCGGTGCCGCAGCCCAGGTCGTGGATGACGACCCCGGAGCGGCCGGGCAGGTTGGCCAGCCGGATCCGCAGCGGGTCGAGCAGTTCGGGCGCCCGCGCGACGGCGTCGGCCCCCTCCCGCAGCTCCAGCCACTCGGGCGCGTAGCGCGGCGGATCGTCGGGTCCGACGTCCCGCAGCCGTACGGTGGCCCGCTCGCCGGGGCGGCTCGCGGGACCGGCGCCGGGGATCACGGAACCGGGCCCCGTCTGCTCGTCGGCGTCCATGGGAACGGTCCCCGCCATCACGTCCTCCGGCCCCGGCTGTCCAGCCGTCGCGTCGTTCGCCTCGGGCTGCACCGGGGCGACCAGCATGCCCAGCGGTACGCCCCTGGGCCCCGGCTGCGCCGGGATCCGTCCAGCCTGTGCCGTGGTCCGTGTGGACTGCGTCTTCCTCATGCCGCCCTCCGGGGTTCGCTGGGGAGCCGGGTGAGTACGCCGGCCAGGCTGCGGGCCGTGGTGGCCCACCCGTCGAGGGCCGCGCGCCGGCCCCGGGCCGCCGCCTTGAGCCGTCGGCGTACGTCGGCCTCGCCGAACCAGCCGCGCAGTTCGGCGGCGAGGGCGGCGGGCGCCTCCGGCGGGACGAGGATGCCGGGCACCCCGCCGTCGGGGGCGCGGCCGACCGCCTCGGGGAGGCCGCCGACGTCGGTGGCCAGCACGGGAATTCCACGCGCGAGGGCCTCGGTGACGGCCATGCCGTACGTCTCGGCGTACGACATGAGGACCATGAGGTCGGCGGAGGCGTAGGTGGCGTCGAGTTCGGCGCCGGCCCGCGGGCCGGCGAGGTGCAGCCGGTCCTGGAGGCCGTGGCGCGCGATGAGGCTTCGCAGGTGGTCGACATACTCCGGGTCGTTGCCGAAGCCGCCGACGCACTCGCAGGTCCAGGGCAGGTCGGCCGCGGCGGCGAGGGCCTCGATCAGCCGGTGCTGGCCCTTGCGCGGCGTCAGCGTGGCCACGCACAGCAGGCGGGAGACACCGTCCGTACCGGAGGCGAGGGGCGCGATGTCGGCGCCGGGGGTGGCGACATGGACGCGGTCGGGGGCCAGGCCGTGGTGGGAGACGAGGCGGCGGACCGCCCACTCGCTGGTGCCGATCACCGCCGACACCGCGCGCAGGACCGTGCGCTCCTTCTCGTCCAGCTCCGCGGCGACTGCGGCCTCCAGGCCGGTCTCGTCGCCGAGCGGGAGGTGGACGAGGACGGCCAGGCTCAGCCGGTCGGCCTCGGGGACGACGATCTCGGGGACCCCGCAGGCCACGATCCCGTCCATGAGGACGGCGGCGCCGTCCGGCAACTCGCGCAGCACCCGGGCGAGTTCGGCACGCGCGGCCGCACCGGGCCGGGGCCACTCTCCGTCCACGGCGTGCTTGTGGACCTGCCAGCCGAAGCCGGGCAGGTCCAGGCTGACCCGCCGGTCGTAGGCGTTGCCGCCGCTCGGCGTGGCCGGGTCGTCGACACCGCCCGGCATCACGAAGTGCACGGTGCGCAGGGACATGGGGATGATCTCGGCATTCCGGGAGGCCGCGCGCTGTGCGGGCAGGAATCCCAGCGAGGGGGCGCGGTCGATGGTCACGTCGCTCACAGGGCACGCTCGTAGCTCGCCCAGGCGACGTGCGACTCGTGCAGGGTGACCTGGAGTCCGGTGAGGCCGCGGGCGCCCTCGCCGAGCGCGCCCTTCTGGATCCGCTCGGCGAGCCGGTCGGCGATGACCTTCGCGAGGAACTCCGTCGAGGTGTTGACCCCGGCGAAGTCGGGCTCGTTGTCGAGGTTTCTGTAGTTCAACTCGCTGACGACGGCGCCCAGTTCCTGGGTGGCCAGTCCGATGTCGACGACGATGTTGTCGTCGTCCAGCTGCTCGCGCCGGAAGGTGGCGTCCACCAGGAACGTGGCTCCGTGCAACCGCTGGGCGGGCCCGAACACTTCGCCGTGGAAGCTGTGGGCGATCATGATGTGATCGCGAACGGTGATGCTGAACAACGGACGACCCTCCAGGTGCGGCGCGTCTGGTCCCCCGGCTGATCCCTGCCGGGGGATGCCGTGTAGTACGGCTCCACGCCTCCCCCTGTTCAGCCGACTCTCACTCTTTTCTCAGGTCAGACGCTCTTGCTCGTACGGAATTGAACGATTCTCAGCCGATGTCGGTGTAACGCACCCGATGGCACAGCGCCGGGATCTCCCCCGAGGCGAGCCTGGGCAGCAGCTGAGGCAGTTCCTCGAAGTCGCTCTCCCCGGTGACCAGGGCGTCCAGCGCGGGGTCGGCGAGCAGGTCGAGGGCAAGGGCGAGCCGGTCGCCGTAGCTGCGATGGGCGCGGGCCGGGGACACGGTCCCGACCTGGCTGCTACGGATGACCAGGCGCCGCGAGTGGAACGCCTCGCCGAGCGGGAGGCTGACCTTCCGGTCGCCGTACCAGCTGAGTTCGAGGACGGTGCCCTCGGGAGTGAGGAGTTCCAGCGCGCGGGCGAGCCCCTGCTCGGTGGCGCTCGCGTGCACGACGAGATCGCAGTCGCCGAGCGCGTCCGCCGGCAGCGCGAAACCGACTCCCAGCGCCTCGGCGATCTTCGCGCGCGCCGGGTCGGCGTCCACCAACTGCACGCGCACGCCCGGGAAACGGCCCAGCAGCGCGGCCACCGAGCAGCCGACCATCCCGCCGCCGACCACCGCGATCCGGTCACCGACCAGCGGCGCCGCGTCCCACAGCGCGTTGACGGCGGTCTCCACGGTCCCGGCGAGCACGGCCCGCCCAGCGGGCACGGACTCCGGCACCGGCGTCACGGCGCTCGCGGGGACGACGTAGCGCGTCTGATGCGGATAGAGACAGAACACGGTACGGCCGACAAGTCGCTCCGGGCCCTCCTCCACCACCCCCACATTGAGGTAGCCGTACTTCACCGGACCTGGGAAGTCGCCCTCCTGGAAGGGGGCCCGCATGGTCGCGTGCTGGTTCTGGGGGACGCCGCCGCGGAAGACCAGGGTCTCGGTGCCGCGGCTCACGCCCGACCAGAGCGAGCGGACGAGTACTTCGTCCTCGGCGGGGTCGGGCAGGACGACGTCGCGTATCTCGCCGTGACCGGGTGGACCGATCCAAAACGCCCTCGCGGTGCGCTTCATCGGAATCCTCCTGAACGATCGGGAAGCTGTTCACGTACGGGTAACCACAGGCCGCGCACAGTACGCGGCGTTGATCGACTCTGTCATACGGCCGGAGGGTGTGCGGTGGCCCTGAACAACACATACGAAGCAAGGCTGGTCCAGCAGGAGACCGCTGTGGGAGCGGGCGTTCAGATCCTGTTGCTGGCGTTGCTCGGCACGGCGATCGGGATGGGGCCGGCCGGCTGGCTGACCGGCCTGGCATTCGCGATCGCCACCTGGGCCGTGCTCTCCAAGGCCCTGCACCGGACCCGGACGCGTTCCTTCGGCCCGGCCAACCGGGTCACCCTCGGCCGGGCGATCCTGGTCGGCGGGGTGACCGCGCTGGTCGCGGACTCCTTCGAGAGCTCGCCGCCGGTCACGCTGCTGGTGGGCCTGACGGCGGTGGCCCTGATCCTGGACGGCGTCGACGGCAAGGTCGCCCGGCGCACGGGCACCTCCACCGCGCTGGGGGCGCGCTTCGACATGGAGGTCGACGCGTTCCTGATCCTCGTCCTCAGCGTGTACGTCTCGACGCAGATGGGTCCCTGGGTCCTGCTGATCGGCGGCATGCGCTACGGCTTCGTCGCCGCGGCCCGCGTGTGGCTGTGGCTCAACGCCCCGCTCCCGCCGAGCACGGCCCGCAAGACGGTCGCCGCCACGCAGGGCATCCTCCTGCTGCTGGCCGGCGCGGACCTGCTGCCCGAGGCGGCCAACATCGGTGTGGTGGCGCTCGCGCTGGGCACGCTCGTGTGGTCCTTCGGCCGCGACATCCTGTGGCTCTGGCGTACCTCGCGCACCTCCCGGGTCGAGGAGGTTCCGGTGGAGGAGAAGCTGCTGGAACTGGTCTCGCAGTAGGGACGGTTGCGCCGAAGGGCCCGGATCACTGGTGATCCGGGCCCTTCGGCGTACTACGTAGGTACTACGACCGCGGGGACCGGCTGCGTACGACCGCGAAGGCGCCTGCCGCGAGGCCGAGTACGCCGACGATCAGCCCGGCGATGCCGAGCCCGCGGGCGGTCGAGTCGCTGCTCGACGAGGAGGCGGAGGCGGTGGACTTCGTGGCGCCGGCCGCCGTCGTGGCCGAGGCGGCCGGGGTCTCGTCGCCGTCCTCGCTCCCCTTGGCGGTGAGCTTGAGGACGGGCGCCGGGTTCTCCGGCTCGTCGTCGCCCGCCGCAGCCTCCTCGATCCAGCGGACGACATCGCCGTCCGAGTAGGTCTGGAGCGTCTTGAAGGACAACTGGTCGGTGTCCTCGGGCAGTTGACCGAAGGCGACGTTGAAGTCCTCGTACTGTCCGGCCGCGATCTTCCCGCCGGTCCAGGTGATCTGCGAGACCGCGTCGGTGATGGTGCCGTCGTCGGTCTTCACCGGTGTCTTGAGCTTGCTGGTGGTGACCTTCGCGGTCCAGCCGTTCTGCGGGGTGACCAGGACACCGAGCACCGGGTGGTCGGTGGGCAGATAGACCTGGACCTTGGTCGTGCTCGCCTTGTCCTCCTCGTTGGGGACGCGGAAGGTGAGGACGCCGTCCGTGGCTCCCTTGGCGTAACTCTCCGGGTGGACGGTGACATGGGCGGAGGCGACCCCGGCGGCGGCCAGGACTCCGGCGGTGGCGAGCGCGGCGACGGTGCCTGCGCGGCGCAGGGTGGTGCGGTGTGCGGACATGGTGAGGTGATCTCCGTACGGGAAAAGGAAGTTGGGTGGTCAGACCGGGTACGGGATCGGGATCGGTGGGCCTCTGCGGCTGACCGCGTGCCGCAGGAGGAGTTGGCGCAGGGGGGCCGCGTCGGCGGCGGTGCGTCCGGGGTGACCGGTGGTGCGGGCGGTCCGGGGTGCGGGGGCGTGCCGCCACCAGGCGACGAGCCCCGGTACGAAGGCGACGGCCCAGCGCAGCAGCGACCACAGCGCGGCCTCGCCGCGCCGCAGCCACCAGGCCGCGACGAGCGCGGCGACGACATGGGCGGCCACGGCGTGCGGGGTCATCGCCTGCGTCTGCCGCATGGGCGCCATGGCGTGCCCGGACATGTGCGCCATACCGGCCATCGCCATGCCGGTCCGTGGCCGCGCGACATCAAACCCGAGATGCAGCCCGGCCTGCGTGGCGAGCATGGCGGCACCGATGCCGGGCAGGGACCGTTCCCGCCCGCCGAGCAGCCACCCCATGACGAACACGACGAGGAACCCGGCACCGTCCGCCCACAGCGGAGGCGTCGCGCCGGTGGCGAGCCCGTGCCCGGCGGCAGCCAGGAGCACACACACCGCGGCGAACACCGCGGCGCGCAGACTCCGAACCGCCGGGGAAGCGCTCATGGTGACGGATCCTCCCACGCGCGGTTGCCGCCGTTGCCGTCGATGGCCGTTTAGGGGGCAGCTCATATCTGGTTCATGGCTTGGTACGACGGTGACGCGTGGGGCGTTCAGCGCGGGTGGGGTGACTCCTGCGGGCATGCGTCGATTTACCGGGATACGGCACTGCGGGAACGGGGGCCTTGCGGCTGGGCCGGGAGCCTTTCCGCTCAGCTCCGGCGCGGTCGGCGTGGCCCACGCGGCAGCAAGCCGATCGCCGCGACCGGTACGGCGGCCAGCACCAGCCACGGAACGGGCGCGGGCAACCCCGTGTCGAGGAGGGTGCCCGCGGCCGCGCTGCCGAGAAGGACGATCAGCCCCGAGACGGAGGAGAGCGCGCCGGTGTAGAGGCCGAGGCGGCCGGGTTCGGCGAGGTCCGGGACCCAGGCGCGGGCGACCGGGGCGATGAGCATCTGGCCGAGGGTGAGCAGGACGACGAAGCCGGTCGCGGGCAACAGCCCTGCGGTACCGGTCAGTTCGGCGGGCCGGGCCACGGCGACGGCCGCGAATCCTCCGGCGATGAGCGACAGCCCGGCCGTCATGGACCGGCGCGGATCGAGCCGCTCCCCCGCCCACCGGGTGACGGGCAACTGCGCCGTCACCACGAGCAGCGAGGACAGCGCGAACAGCCAGGCCAACGGCGCCTGCGAGCCCGCCGCACGCTCGACCTCCTCGGGAAGGGCCAGATAGAGCTGGTTGTAGGCGAGGAGATAGGCGCCGTACGCACAACACAGCGCCAGGAAAGGCCTGTTGCGTACGAGGACCCGTACGCCGCCCTTCTCCTTGACCCGCGCCCGCCCGGGAATGTGCTGCGGAAGCAACCACGCATGCCCCACGAGCACGAGCACGAAGATCCCGGCCCCGGCGAGACACGCCACCCGGAAGTCCACGGTGAGCAGCAGCGCGCCGAGCAACGGCCCGACGAACGCGCCGACTTGACCCGAGACGGTGAACAGCGCGAGCACCCGGGTGCGTGAACCCCCGCCCACCGCCTCCCACTCGACCGCCTGCCGCGCCACCTCCGATTCGACCGCCGGTGAGAACAGCGCGGCGGCGAACCCGATGAGCAGCACGGCCCCGACGACGGTCCAGGTCTCCTCCGCGTACCCGAGCCAGCCGAACCCGGCGATCCGCAGCACGCACCCCGCGAGCACCACGGGCCGTACGCCGTACCGGTCGGCGAGGGCGCCACCGACCACGAACAGCCCCTGCTGACTGAAGGTCCGCAACCCCAGCACAAGCCCAACCAGCCACCCCGCCATGCCGATCACCTCCGCCAGGTGCTCGGCGAGGAAGGGCAGCACGGCGAAGAAGCCGATGTTGAAGGCGAGTTGCGTGAGGATCAGCAGCCGGAGCAGCGGCGAGAGAGGAGTCCGCACGAGGACCGCGGTGGTCATCGCGCGGCCAACTCCCTTTGTGCGGTGGCTCCTCGCATGCTTCCCGCGGCCGAGACCGCCAGGGCGCCGAGCAGGGCGAGGACGACGGCGGGGGCGAGGACAGCCCAGGGGGCACGTTCGGCGTAGGGCTGGTTCTCGGCGAGGAGCAGACCCCATTCCGGGGAGGGCGGTTGCGCGCCGAGGCCGAGGAAGCCGAGTGAGGCGAGGGCGAGGGCGACGCCGGGCAGGCGGAGCAGGGCGTGCCGGGTGACGGGTGGCAGCACGGCGGGCAGGAGCGCGTGACGCAGGATGTACCAACGGCCCGCGCCCAGGCCCCTGGTGGCGGTCACATGCAGGGTGGCGCGTTCCTGGAGCAGCAGTGCGGAGGTGTGCGCGGCAAGGGGTGCCCAGGCGAGGACGGCCACGGCGAGGGCGGGTGTCGCCGCCCCACTGCCCGCGACGGCGGTGACCAACAGCGCGGCGAGGACCGGCGGTACGGCGTTCACCGTGTCGACGAGCGGCCCGGACACCCGGGGCAACAGCCCGAGCAGCACGCCGACTCCAAGTGCTACGGCGCTGATCGCAAGGGCGAGCAGCAGGGTGTCGACGGCACCGTGGGCGACCCGCGCGAGGAGATCCCGGCCGAGTGCGTCGGTGCCGAACGGGTGGGCCCAGGTGGGGTGTTGGAGCCGCAGCCCGGTGTCGAGGGCGAGCGGATCGCGGGGCAGGCCGAGCGCGACGACACCGAGGAGGAGGGCACCGTGGACAACGGGCAGGGTACGTCGGTCAGTTGAGGGGCTGGGCCCGTGGAGGGACGGAAGGGCGTCGGCGCGGAGTGCGGGACCGATGAGGAACCGTGCCGCGAGACGGGTGAGTCCGGCGGCGCCGGCGGCCAGCAGGAGAAGGGCGAGGGTACCGGCCTGGAGCACGGGCAAGTCCTGGGCGAGGGCGGCCTGGAGGGTGGTGCGGCCGAGCCCCGGTATGTCGAAGATCTGCTCGACGGCGACGGCCCCACCGGTCAACCCGACCACGAACAACCCCATGTTGGGCAACAGCCCGGGCAGACACCGCCGCACGGCCTGCCGGGCGATCCGCCCTCCGGACAACCCTCGTGCGGCGGCGGCCCGCACCCACGGTTCCGCGAACGCGCCCGGCAACAAGTCGTCGAGCAACCGCCCGAGCACGGCCCCGGCAGGCAACCCGAGCGCGAGCGCGGGCAACACCACCCACCGCGGCCCGTACCACCCGAGCGCCGGCAACCACTCGAGCTGCACCCCGACGACGGTGGCGAGCACGGACGCGGTGAGGAACTCGGGGAGCGCGGCGAGAACGGCGGAACCGCTGCCGCCGGAGCGCCCTTCCTTGAGCCCGCCCCGCCGCAACGTCCGCGCGCACACCGACCCGGCGGTCATGACGGCCACTACGGCAGCCGCGCTCATCAACAGCAGGGACGCGCCCAGGGCTTGGAGGACATCGGGCATGACCTCGGCGCCGGAGATCCAGGACCGGCCGGCGTCGCCGCGCGGCAGGCCATGGAGCCACTGGCCAAGGAGCCTCAACGGGCCGTCGTCCAGGCCGAGTTGGCTGCGGATGGCGGCGAGGACCTCGGGGTCGGGGTCGCGTTCCGCCGAGCGGGCCTTGAGGACGGTGACGGCCGGGTCGGTTCGGGAGAGCCAGGGCAGCAGGCCTACGGCGCACACCAGGGCAGCCGCGAGGAAGGCGCGCCACAGGAGCGTGGCGGTGCGGTGCGGCATGGTTCAGCGCCGGGTTCCGGGGCCGACGAGGGTGCGCTCGTACGGGTCGAGGAGGACGCCCTTGACCGAGGATCCGACGCCGGTGACGACCCGTTGGTGCACGAGCGGTACGACGGCATCCGTGCCCAGGATCTCGGCCTCGGCCGTCATCGCGGCGCTCTGCCGTGCGGACGTGTCGGCGGTGCCCTCCGCCTTCGCCACGGCCCGGTCGACGTCCTTGTCGCACAGCAGGGCGAGGTTGTAGCCGCCGTCGCAGGTGTAGTCACTGGCCAGCACGGCCACCGGATCGCCCGTGTCCACCAGGGTGTTGCGGGCGACGACGAACGCGTCGAACTTCCCGGCCAGCGCGTCGCTCTCGATCCGGGAGTACTCGCGCACCTCCAACTCGACCTTGAATCCCGCCTTTTCGAGCTGTTGCTTCAACACCTGCGCGACTTCGGGGAGTTCGGGCCGGTTGCCGTACGTCGCGAGGGTGACGGTCCGCCCGCCGGGCGCCACGGCCTTCGCCCGCCCGGCCGGTTGCTCGCGCTTGCCCGCAGCCCAAGTGACGGCGGGTCCGTAGATGCCCGTGCCGGCGTCGGCGTGACCTTCGTAGACGCCCTGGGCGAGGGCGGCGGTGTCGACGGCCGCGCGGGCGGCGGCGCGGAGCTCCGGATCCTTGAACACGCCTGTCTTCGCGTTGAGTTGGAGGCTCGTGGTGCGGGTGGTGGCCGTCTCGCGGCGGGTGCCCGCGTCGAGGGTCGCGGCCTGGGCGACGGGTATCGCCTCGGCCACGTCGACCTGCCCGGTGCGCAGCGCGTTGGTGCGGGCGGTGCCGTCCGCGATGAACCGTGCGTCGATTCCGGAGGCCTGGGCGAGGCCGCCCCAGTAGGCGTCGAAGCGGTCGAGGGTGGCCGCCGTGGAACCGGTGACCTTGGTCAGCTCGAAGGGACCGGTGGCGGTGCCGACCGGGTCGACGCGGCCCTTCTCCTCGTACGCCTTCGGGGAGAGGACGGCGAGGGCGGGCCCGGCCAGCCTCAACGGCAGTACGGGATCAGGTGAGTTGGTGGTGATGCGCAGACGGTCGCCGCCCGCGGACTCGGCCGTGAGGGTGACACCGGAGAGCGCGGCGGGGGCGGGCTTCGCCTCGGCGGCGTGCGCGAGGGCGGCGGCCACACGGGCCGGGGTGACCTCGGTGCCGTCCTGGAAGGTCGCCTCGCGGAGCGTGAACAGCCAGCTGCGATCGCCCTCGCGCTGCCAGGACCGGGCCAGCGCGGGCGCGGCGGAGCCGTTGGCGTCCAGGGAGGTCAGCCCTTCGGTGACACCGAGACGGCTGAGGATGGTGGCGTCGGCACCGTACGGGGAGAGGTTCTCGGCGGGCGGGAACGCGAGGGCGACCCGCAGCCGGGAACCGGACTCCCCACTCGCGCCTCTGCCCGCTTCACCTTCACCTTCACCGGCGGAGGCGAAGCAGCCGGTGAGAAGCGGCGCGACGGCAAGGCCGAGAAGAAGCCCGGACCGCCGTCGCACCGGTCCAATACGCGTACGCGTACGGCCACTTGTGCTGGTTCGTCGGAATCGCATCGCGTCTATCGCCCCATCGCCAGTTCGAAGTGCACGATCCCCTGCCCGCCGCCCGGGTCGTCGCGCTCGTCGTGCACGACCTTGCCGAGCGACCGCCAGAAGGCCTCGGCGCCGGGTACGGCGGGATCGGTGTGCAGATACGCGGCGCGGTAGCCGCCGTCGGCCGCGGCGAACGCGAGGAGGCCGGCGACGAGGTGCCGGGCCAGGCCGCGGCGGCGGTGCGCGGGGCGGACGTAGACGCGGCGCAGTTGCGCGGTCTCGCCGGAGGGGTAGCGCGCGGCGAGGTCGCGCGGGTTCGGCGGGTGGACCGGTCCGCGGGAGTCGAGGGCGGCGGTGGCCACGACCGTGCCGTCGGCGGGGTCGAGTGCCACGAGGAGGGTGTGGCGAGCCGGGGCGAGGTAGGCGGCGGCCGGGTCGATGATGTCGCCGTGCCAGCGGGGCACATAACCGGTGCGGAAGTCGCGGTAGACGGTGTCGAGCATCACGGCACGCGCACCGTCGATATCGTCCGGGCCTGCCGCCCTGATGCAGTAGTCAAGCACTTGCACATCATATGCATTAAGACTCCTAGGTCTTGATCACCCTTGGACCGTCCCTGGATCGCCCTTGATCCACCGGATTTGACAGCCTCGCGGCCACGCCCTAAAACCTAGCCACATGACATTCATTTTCAAAACCGCGATCGCGGCGGACCGGTAGTGCGCGTCGCGTTCGTCGGCAAGGGCGGCAGCGGAAAGACCACGCTGTCGGCCCTCTTCGCCCGCCATCTGGCCCGCGCCGGCGCCCCCGTGCTCGCCATCGACGGCGACATCAACCAGCACCTGGCCGAGGCTCTGTCCCCCGGTACGACACCGGTCGCCGCGCCACCCCTGGCAGCCCACCTGACCGAGCTCAAGAACTACCTGCGCGGCACCAACCCCCGCATCGCCTCCGCCGAGGCCATGATCAAGACCACCCCACCGGGACGCGGCTCACGCCTGCTGCGCCTGCTGGGCGACGACGAGGTGCACGCGCGCCATGTGGTCCGGGCGGGTGACGTTCCGCTGATGGCGACGGGCGAGTTCGAGGAGAGCGATCTGGGGGTGGCCTGCTACCACTCCAAACTCGGCGCGGTGGAGCTGTACTTGAACCACCTCGTCGACGGCCCCGCCGAGTACGTCGTGGTCGACATGACGGCCGGCGCCGATGCCTTCGCCTCCGGCCTCTTCACCCGCTTCGACCTGACGTTCCTGGTGGCCGAACCCACCCGCAAGGGCGTCTCCGTCTACCGCCAATACCGCGAGCATGCACGGGAGTTCGACATCCCCCTCGCCGTGATCGGCAACAAGGTCACCGGCGAGGACGACCTGCTCTTCCTCAAGGAGGAGGTGGGCGACGACCTCCTGACCCACCTGATCCACTCTCCCGCCGTCCGCGCCGCCGAACAGGGCAGAACCCAGGGCGAGTTGGAGCCACACAACACACACGCCCTGCGCCTTCTGCGCGAGGCGGTAGACGCCCGCCCCAGGGACTGGCCGACCCTGCACCGCCACGCCGTCGAGTTCCACCTCCGCAACGCACGGGCCTGGGCGGACAAGACAACAGGCCTGGACCTAGCGGCCCAGGTGGACCCGGAGTACGTACCGGGCCCGACGCCACAGCCCTGACACCACCCCGCTCCCCCCCCCACTCCCCATCCCCATCCCCAACTACCGGACAGGACACCCCTTTTCATGTCTCTCGACGTCTCTCCGAAGCTCCTCGCCGAAGCCGAGCACGGCACCATCCGCGAGGCGGACTTCGTGGACACGGTCCGCACGTCCCTCCCCTACGCCTACGACCTCATCGCCGGCCTCGCCACCGAACTCCACGACGGCACGGCCGACTTCACCGACAACCAGACCCCGCCCCCGTCCGAACAGGAACGCGGCCAGTTGCTGCGCGCGTTGGCGAGTGACGCGATCCGAGGGAGCCTGGAGCGCCACTTCGGGGTGGCCCTGGCCTTCCAGAACTGCCACCGGGTGGCGGCGTTCCGGCCGGGGGCGCTGGGCGGGGAGACGTACGCGCGGTTCACGTCGGTACGGTCCCAAGTGCTGAACCAGTCACCGGAGTTCAGGGACTGCTGACGGGCAGCACCAGCGCGACGAACCGCTCGGCGTCGTCCAGCCACGGCATGTGTCCGGCGCCGGGCTGAACCACCAACTCCGCGTTCGGGAACAACCCCGCGTACTCCGCCATCGCGCGCGGCGGAGCGGAGATGTCGAACTCGCCGGCCAGGACGAGCACCGGGGATGTGAACGCGGCCAGGGCCGCGCGGGTGTCGGTCGGGGCGAAGGCGCCTTCCGTGGCGTAGGCGGCCGCGGCCTCCGCGTTCGTCTGCTTCGTGTCGGCCTCGTCGACGGCGCGGGCCGTCTCGTCCCAACGGGCGTACGCGAAGGGCGAGATGGCCTGCCAGGAGTCGGGGGTCGCGCGGCCGGCGGTGATGTTCTTCAGGGCGGCGAACGCGGGTCCGAACCACGGTTCGGACCCGCGCAGTCGCGCCACCTCCAGGCGGTCCTCGGCGGTGATCTCGACTCCGACCGCGTAGACGCTGGGGGTGACCAGCGTGAGGTGGGCCACGCGGTCCGGGTGGCGGGCCGTGTACAGCGCGGCCAGGTTCGCACCGGCCGAGTGGGCGAGCAGGTCCAGCCGGTCGAGCCCCAACTCGACGCGCAGCGCCTCGACGTCGTCCACCTGACGGTCGCAGCGGTACGACGCCGGGTCCGCCGGTGCGTCCGACGCGCCCGTGCCCCGTAGGTCCAGCCGGATCAGCCGACGGTGGGCGGTGAGGCCGCCGAGGGTGCCCAGGTACGCCGAGTCGCGCATCGGTCCGCCGGGGAGGCAGACCAGGGGCGGGCCGTCGCCCGATGCGTGGTACGCGAGGCGGGTTCCGTCGGGTGCTGCGAAGGTCGGCATGCGCGTGAGCGTGTCAGGGCGCCCGGCGCGCGGCAACCGGATTGTCGGGCGGTCGAACGGGCCGGTCCGGTTCCGCGCTCCGGACCGGCCCAGCTGTCACTTCTTCTGCTCGACCCGCACCCAGTCCACCTCCGCCTGCACTCCCCCGGCCGCGACCTTGTCCACGCTCGACTGCGGCAGGCCCCAGTACGGCGTCGTCACCTGGTTCCAGCCGGCCGGATAGGCGCCGCCCAGCGCGAGGTTGAGGATGACGTACTGGTTGTGGTCGTAGACCCATTGGCCTCGGGTCGATTCGAGTTTGTTGCGGGTGGTCTCCTGGACGAGGGTGTCGTCGACGGAGAAACGCATCCCGGTCGGCGTCCATTCGACCGCGTACGTGTGCCACTGGTCGGCCGTGCCGCCGTTCGGGTAGGTCTGGCGGGCGCCAATGTTGCCGTCGGCGGAGTAGCCGGGGCCGTGCAGGGCCGTGCTCGTCCAGGTCGGGTAGCCGATGTTCTCCATGATGTCGGTCTCGCCGGAGGCCGGCCAGGAGACCGACGGGTCGTCGACGTTGCTGCCGAGCAGCCAGAAGGCGGGCCAGAACCCGTCGCCGACCGGCAACTTCATGCGGGCGCTGACCTTGCCGTAGCCGAAGTCGAAGTGGGTGTTGGTGTCGATGCGGCCCGACGTGAAGTCGTACGTACCGCCGCTCGCCTGCGTGCAGCCCTTGCAGTACTTCGCGGCGAGGATCAACTCCCCGTTCTGCGTACGGACGTTGTCCGTGGAGTCGACGTACGCCTGGGACTCGCCGTTGACCGAGCCCATTTCCGTGCCGGTCCTCACCACCCGCCACTTGGAGCGGTCGAGGGCCGCCGACGTGAAGTCGTCGAAGAACGTCGTCTGGTACGTGCCCGGCTGGTCGCCGGGGAGTGCGGGGTAGGCCGCCGCCGCGCTGCCGCCGGTGCCCCAGACCTGGAACTCGTAGAGGGAGTAGCCGAATTGGGCCGTGTACGGTGCCGGGTTGTAGAAGGAGCGGCGTTCCTTTCCGAGCATGCGGACGTAGCGGCCGGTGACCGGCTGGGGCAGGGTGACCGTGTCGTGGCGGCCCGTCGCGTCGGCGGGCGCCTGGATGTTCGCGCGGCGGGCCGCGATGTCGGCGGCCGAGGGTTCGTAGACCGTGCGCCAGGTGCTGTTGTCGTCCGAGACCTGGAGCAAGTAGTCGACGGCGTACGCCGATTCCCAGTAGAGGTCGACCGTGTCGATCGTCGAGGTCGCGCCCAGGTCCACCGAGACCCAGCGGTCGGCGTTCCAGTCGCTGGACCAACGGGTCGCGTCGTCCTTGAGGTTGGCGGGCCGGCCGCCGTCGGTGACGTACGCCGGTGAAACGCCGTTGTGCTGGTAGTAGTTGGAGTACGCCGGGTGGTTCAGGGCGAGGTTGGTGCGGGTCGTGGACGCGGGGGCCGGTTCGCCGCCGTAGACCTTGAAGGAGTAGAGCGAGTAGCCGTAGGGCGTGGCACGTTCCAAGCCGCGCAGGCGGATGTAACGGCCCGTCACTTCCTGGGGGTACGTGCTCGTGGTGACCGAGCCGCCGGTGCCGGCCGTCTCCGTGTAGAACGGCGTCCAGTCGGTGCCGTTCTTGGAGACCTCCAGGACGTATCTCTTGCCGTAGGCCGTCTCCCAGTCGAGGGTGACGCGGTCGACGCGGATCGTCGTGCCGAGGTCGAGGCGGATCCAGGCGTCGTCGGCGAAGTTGCTGGACCAGCGGGTCGCGCTGTCGCCGTCGAAGGCGAGGCCGGGGGTGGTGCCGGCGTTCTCGCTGCCGGAGGCGGTGGCGGCGGCCGGGTTCGCGGCGTAGGCGGCGGCCGCGCGGTCGGTGTCCCAGGTCGCGGCGGCCGCGGCCTGCGGGGCGGGGGCCGCGAGGGCCGGGGTGGCGGAGAACAGGGCCAGCGCGGTGAGCGCCGTGAGCAGGGTGCGTGCGGGCATGCGGGTCTCCTTGAGGGGCGGATCTCCTTCTGGGGGCGGTCGTGCCGACATGCAGCTGACTGTCGTGCGCATGACATATGCAGGGATGGTGGCGCCCCGGTGGGTGCAGGCTCCCCCGCCCGCACCCACCGGGGCCGTCCGGTCAGGCCGCGCGCCGCGCCCGGCTGCGGTGGTCGCGGATGATGTCCGCGTACCGGCGGCCGGAGCCCTTGATCGTGCGGACCTGGGTCTCGTAGTCCACGTGGACCAGTCCAAAACGCTTCTCGTAGCCGTACGCCCACTCGAAGTTGTCGAGCAGCGACCAGGCGAAGTACCCGGCCAGCGGGGCGCCCTTGCGGGCCGCCGAGGCACAGGCGGCGAGGTGCTGGACCAGGTAGTCCTGGCGTTCCGGGTCGTCGACGGTGCCGTCGGGGCGGACGACATCGGGGAACGAGGAGCCGTTCTCGGTGACGTAGATCCTGCGGGGGTCGTACTCCTCGGTGAGGCGCAGCAGCAGGGTCTCGATGCCGGACGCGTCGATCTCCCAGTCCATGCCGGTGCGCGGGACGCCGAGGCGGCGCACGGCGCGGGTGTAGGGGGCGGGGCCGTCGGGGGCGTCGGCGACGGTTGCCGGGAAGTAGTAGTTCAGGCCGAGCCAGTCCAGGGGGGCCGCGATGGTCGCCAAGTCGCCCGGCTGCTCGGGGAGTTCGACGCCGTACGTCTCGACCATGTCCGCCGGGAAGCCGCGGCCGTGGATCGGGTCGAGCCACCAGCGGTTGACGTGGCCGTCCTGCCGGCGGGCCGCCTGGACGTCCTCGTCGCGGTCGGAGGCCGGGTACACCGTGGAGAGGTTGTTGACGATGCCGACCTGGGCGTTCGGGGCGGCGGCGCGGATCGCCTGGGCGGCGAGGCCGTGGCCCAACAGGAGGTGGTAGGAGGCGCGCACGGCGGCCGTCAGATCGGTCCAACCCGGGGCCATCTTGCCTTCGAGGTGGCCGATCCAGGCCGAGCAGGAGGGCTCGTTGAGGGTCGTCCAGTGGGTGACGCGGTCGCCGAGGCGTTCGGCCATGACCGAGGCGTACGCGGCGAAGTGCTCGGCGGTCGCGCGCTCGGGCCAGCCGCCGCGGTCCTGGAGGGCCTGGGGCAGGTCCCAGTGGTAGAGGGTGACGGAGGGGGTGATGCCCGCCTCCAGGAGTCCGTCCACCAACTCGTCGTAGAACGCGAGGCCCTTGGGGTTCGTCGGACCGTCGCCGCCGGGGATGACGCGGGGCCAGGCGATCGACAACCGGTAGGCGTTGGCGCCGAGTTGGCGCATCAGGCCGATGTCCTCGCGCCAGCGGTGGTAGTGGTCGCAGGCGACGTCGCCGTTGTCGTCGTTCGCGATCTTTCCGGGGGTGTGCGAGAAGGTGTCCCAGATCGACGGCGCGCGTCCGTCCTCGGCGACGGCTCCCTCGATCTGGTACGCCGCGGTGGCCGTGCCCCACAGGAAGTCGTGCGGGAGTGCGGCGAAATCGATGGTCACTGAAGTCCCTTTACGGTCAGCTGAGTTGGTCGGGTCGGTCACTTGACGGCGCCCGCCGTCAGCCCGGCGACGAGATAGCGCTGCAGCAGCAGGAAGCCGGCGACCACGGGCACGCTGACGACCAGCGAGGCGGCCATGATCTGGTTCCAGTACACGTCGTTGAGCGTGGAGTAGCCCTGGAGTCCGACGGCGAGCGTGCGGGTCGAGTCGTTCGTCATGACGGAGGCGAAGAGGACTTCTCCCCACGCGGTCATGAAGGCGTAGACGGCAACCGCGACGATGCCGGGGATCGCTGCGGGGACGACGACACGCAGCAGCGCGCCGAGCGGTCCGCAGCCGTCGACCAGCGCGGCTTCGTCCAAGTCCCTTGGCACGGAGTCGAAGTAGCCGATCAGCATCCAGATGGAGAACGGGAGCGAGAAGGTGAGATACGTCAGGATCAGGCCGCCGCGCGAGCCGAACAGGGCGATGCCCGTGGCGTTGCCGATGTTGACGTAGAGGAGGAACAGCGGGAGGAGGAACAGGATGCCCGGGAACATCTGCGTCGACAGGACGGTGACCGTGAAGACGCGCTTGCCGCGGAACTCGTAGCGGCTGACGGCGTACGCGGCGAAGACCGCGATCACCACCGAGCAGAGGGTCGCGGCGACGGACACGATCAGCGAGTTCATGAAGTACTTCGCGAGCGGGACCGTCGACCAGATGTCGATGTACGGGCGGATCGTGAGACCGCTCGGCAGCCAGCGGAACTTGCCCGTGACGTCCGAGAGCGGTTTCAGGGAGCTGGAGAGCATGACGTACACCGGCACCAGGACGAAGCCGGCGAGCAGGGTGAGGAAGATCCGCCGCGACCAGATGAAGGAGCGGGGCGGGGCCATCGGCGACCTGGTGAGCGAGGAACTAGACATTGGCCGACTTCCTTCCGCGTGAAGTGACCGCCAGGTACACGCCGGTGACGACGAGCAGGAACAGGAGCAGCAGGACCGACATCGCGGAGCCGGTGCCGAAGTTCCAGGTGACGAACGAGGCTTGGTAGATGTGCACCGAGATGAGGTCCGCGGCCTCGGGTGCGGACCTGCCGAACAGGACGTACGGCGTGTTGAAGTCGTTGAACGTCCACAGGAACAGGACGAGGACCAGCACCTGGTTGACCGGGCGCAGCGACGGCAGGGTGATGCGGCGGATCTGCTGCAACAGGCCGGCGCCGTCGATCGACGCGGCCTCGTACAGCTCCTTGGGGATGTTCTGGAGGCCGGCCATGACGATGAGGAAGGCGAACGGCCAGCCCTTCCACACGTGCACGATGAGCAGCGCGTAGAAGCTGTTGTCGCCGATCAGCCAGAACGACGGCTTGCTGGTGATGTGCAGCTGGTCGTGCAGGACGTGGTTCACCAGGCCGTTGTCGTGCTGGAACATGAAGACCCAGGTGATGACGGCCGCGTAGACCGGCAGCGCGTACGGGATGAGAAAGAGCGCTCTCAAGAACCCGCGGCCGCGGAAGTTGTCCTGCATGTAGATCGCGGTGACCGTGCCGAGCAGCCAGCAGAAGGCGACCGAGAGCAGGGTGAAGCCGACGGTGACGAAGAAGGAGTGCAGCAGCGCCTTGCCGACGGGGGCGCTGAAGTCCACCGAGACCTTGTAGTTGCCGAAACCGGTCCAGGGCGCGGTGCCCCAGTCGCGGATGTAGAACTGGGTGAGCTCCTTGAAGCTCATGACGATGCCGATGACCATCGGCACCAGGTGGACCAGGAGTTCGAGGATCAGGGCGGGCAGGAGCAGCAGATACGGCAGTCCGATGCGACGGATCCGGTCACTGCGGCGGCGCGGGCCGGGGGCCGCCGTGGCGGAAGGGGTCTTCCGCTCGGCGGCCTCCGGGGTGACAGTGCTCGTCACAGTCGCACTCACTTCGCCGGCATCTGCTGCTGAGCCTTTTCGAGCTCCGCCTTGACCGACGCGGTCGTCACCGCGCGTCCCGCGGCGGCGTCGGCGAACAGGTCCTTGACGGCCGTGCCGACCGCCGTCTCGAACTGGGACTCGTCGGCGACCTGCGGGAGCGCGGCGGCGCTCTTGGCGAGGGTGTCCTTGAGGACGGCGTTCGCGGGGGTGTTGAACGCGGTGTCCTCCTGCGCGGTCTTCACCGGCGGGATGGAGCTGTACGCCGTGTTGAGGATCTTCTGCTCGGCGTCGCTCGTCATGAACTTCACGAACTTGGTGGAGCCGTCCAGGTTGTCGGTGTTCTTGAAGACGGCGAGGTTGATGCCCGCCACCATCGAGTTGGTCTGCGCGCCGGTGCCCGGGGTGCCGGACTGCACGGGGATCGGGGCGATGCCGTACGCACTGTCGCTCATGCCCTGCGACTTGAGGTTGGCGGAGGCCGACTGCCACATCAGCATCGCCGTCTTGCCCTTGGCGAAGTCGCTGACGGACTGGTTCTGCGCGTACTCGGCGTTGCCGACCGGGATGACCTTGTCCGTGGCCATCAGGTCGACGTACTGCTTGACGGCCGCCACGACGCCGTCGTTGGTGAAGTCGGCCTTGCCGTCGGCGGTGAAGAAGTCGGCGCCGTGCTGCTTGGCGAAGACGAACGCGTGGTGGATGTTCTCGGAGACGTTGGCGCCCTCGGCGCCGAGCACCTGCTTGCCCTTCGCCTGGATCTTCTTGCCGTCGGCGACCAACTCGGTCCAGGTGGCGGGCGGTTGGGAGATGCCGGCGTCGGCGAAGATCTGCTTGTTGTAGTAGAGCGCGTACGCCATCGAGTACAGCGGGACGGCGGCCGGGTCCTTGCCGGTGGCGCCGGTGGAGCCGAGCGCGGAGTCGACGAAGCGGTCCTTGCCGCCGATCTTCGCGAAGTTGGCCGTGCTCCACGGCAGGAAGGCGCCGGTGGCCTGCAGCGAGGCGCTCCAGGTGTTGCCGATGTTCAGGACGTCGGGGCCCTGGCCTGAAGTCGTCGCCGTGAGGATGCGGTTGAGCAGGTCGGACCAGGGCACGACCTCCAGCTTCACCGTGATGCCGGTCTGCTTCTTGAACTTGTCGAGTTCCGGCTGGAGGACCTTCTTGTCGATCGCGATGCTGGCGCCCTGGTTGGAGGCCCAGTAGGTGAGCGTCTTGGGCGAGTCGTTGGATCCCCCACCCGTGGACGAACCGCCTCCGCAGGCCGTGGCCGCAAGGGCGAGTGACATGGTGACGGCGCCTACGGCCGCGGCTCGGATGCTGCGCATACTCCGGGTGTCCCTTCAGGGAATGCACTCACGACTTAATTTAGGACGTGAGTTAAACCTCGGAAGCCAAAGGCGTCAAGAGTTTGGACGCCACTCGTCGAACTCGGTCGTACCTCTTGACGACCGTGTTCACGGACCTGAAGCATTCCCCCGCGAGAGAGCGCTCCCAACCCCACCGGCGTTCATTTCATGAACAAGGAGAGCCGCGAAATGTCCTCAGTTCCCCGCAGAACCGTTCTCGGTGCGGCCGCGGCCGTGTCCGCGCTGGCAGCACTGCCGACCCCCGCCTCCGCCGCCCCCGCAACTCCCGCCGCGAACAAGCCACTTGCCGCTCTGCCGGGCGGCGGCGATCTTGGCCCCAACGTGATCGTCTTCGACCCGTCCACCGCCGGCATCCAGGCGAGGCTCGACCAGATCTTCGCCCAACAGGAGACGGCCCAGTTCGGCACCGGCCGCTACCAACTGCTGTTCAAGCCGGGCACGTACAGCGGGCTCAACGCCCAACTCGGCTTCTACACCTCGATCTCCGGGCTCGGCCTCTCCCCCGACGACACCACGATCAACGGTGACATCACGGTCGACGCCGGCTGGTTCAACGGCAACGCCACCCAGAACTTCTGGCGTTCGGCGGAGAACCTCGCGCTGGTGCCCGTCAGCGGTACGAACAGGTGGGCCGTGGCTCAGGCGGCCCCCTTCCGTCGTATGCACGTACGCGGCAGCCTCAACCTCTCCCCGAACGGCTACGGTTGGGCCAGCGGCGGCTACATCGCCGACAGCCGGATCGACGGCCAGGTCCAGCCGTACTCGCAGCAGCAGTGGTACACCCGCGACAGCGCGATCGGCAGCTGGCTCAACGGTGTCTGGAACATGGTCTTCTCAGGCGTCCAGGGCGCTCCGGCGCAGGGCTTCCCCAACCCGGTGTACACCACGCTGGCCACCACCCCGGTCTCCCGCGAGAAGCCCTTCCTCTACCTGAACGGCACCGAGTACCGCGTCTTCCTCCCGGAGAAGCGCACCAACGCGAGCGGCGTGACCTGGGGCAACGGCACACCGCGCGGCACCTCGCTGTCCCTGTCCCAGTTCTACGTCGCGAAGCCGGGCGTCACGGCCGCCACGCTCAACCAGGCGCTCACCCAGGGACTTCACCTCCTGCTGACGCCGGGCATCTACCACCTGGACCAGCCGATCCAGGTGAACCGCGCCAACACCGTTGTGCTGGGCCTGGGTTACGCAACTCTGGCCCCGGACAACGGAGTTACGGCCCTCAAGACCGCCGACGTCGACGGCGTACGGCTGGCCGGGTTCCTGATCGACGCGGGCGCGGTCAACTCGAACACCCTGCTGGAAGTCGGCCCGTCGGGTACGACCACGGACCACTCCGCCAACCCGACCACCGTGCAGGACGTGTTCGTCCGCATCGGCGGCGCGGGCGCGGGCAAGGCCACCACCAGCATGGTCATCAACAACCGGCACACCATCGTCGACCACACCTGGCTCTGGCGCGCCGACCACGGCTCGGGCATCGGCTGGGACACCAACCGGGCCGACTACGGCCTCGTCGTCAACGGCGCGGACGTGCTGGCCACCGGCCTGTTCGTGGAGCACTTCAACAAGTACGACGTGCAGTGGAACGGCGAGCGCGGCCGCACGATCTTCTTCCAGAACGAGAAGGCGTACGACGCCCCGAACCAGGCCGCGATCCAGAACGGGTCGATCAAGGGCTACGCCGCGTACAAGGTCGCCGACAGCGTGACCGTGCACGAGGGCTGGGGCCTGGGCAGTTACTGCTACTACAACGTGGCCCCGACGATCGTGCAGCACAACGGCTTCGCGGCGCCGAACCGTTCGGGCGTGAAGTTCCACGACCTGCTCGTCGTCTCGCTCGGCGGCCAGGGCCAGTACGAACACGTCATCAACGAGACGGGCTCCCCGACTTCGGGCACGTCGACCGTGCCGTCCACGGTGGTCTCGTACCCCTGAGATCCCCGGAGGCCCTCAGATCCCGGGGCTCCCCGAGATTCCGGGAGTCGTCGAGACTCCCGGAGTCCCTGAGTACGTGGCGGGTGCGGGCCGAAGCTCCCCCTTCGGTCCGCACCCGCCACCGTCACCGGACGGTCACCGCGTTCGGCGCCGGGGCGTACCCCGTGGGCCGGGCGGTGAACGTGCCCCGGCCCTGGGTCCGGCTGCGCAACCGCGTCGCGTAGCCGAAGAGTTCGGCCAGCGGCACGGTCGCCGTGACGACCGCCGAACCCGTGCGGGTCGTCGAGCCGGTGACGCGGCCGCGCCGGGCGGCCAGGTCGCCGAGCACCCCGCCGACCGCGTCCTCGGGCACGGTGACGGTGACCTCGACGACCGGTTCGAGGAGGACCGTCGCACAGGCGCGCAGGGCTTCGCGCAGGCCCAGGCGGCCGGCCGTGCGGAACGCCTGCTCCGAGGAGTCCTTCACATGGGTCGCCCCGTCGGTCAGCGTCACGCACAGCCCGGTCACCGGGAAGCCGCCGATCGGCCCCTCGGTGAGGGCGTCACGGCACCCGGCCTCCACCGAGCGGACGTACTCCTGCGGCACCCGCCCGCCGACAACCGCCGAGCGGAACTCGAAGCCGAGGCCGTCGAGCGGCTCGACGTCGAGCACGATGTGCGCGAACTGGCCCGATCCTCCGTCCTGTTTGACGTGCCGGTAGACCAGGCCGGACACACCGCGTACGACCGTCTCCCGGTAAGCGACCCTGGGGCGACCGACGTTGACGTCCACACCCGTGGCCTGGCGGATCTTCTCCACCGCGACCTCCAGGTGCAGTTCGCCCATGCCGGACAGGACCGTCTGGCCGGTCTCGGTGTCCGTCCGTACGACCAACGACGGGTCCTCCTCGGCCAGTCGGGCGAGCGCCGACGCCAGTCGGTCGGTGTCGGTGCTCCTGCGTGCCTCGACCGCCACCGAGACCACCGGGTCGGCGACCGTGGGCGGTTCGAGGACGAGCGGGGCGTCCGGCGCGCACAGGGTCGAACCCGCGCGGGCCGACTTCAGCCCGACCACGGCGACGATGTCCCCGGCGACGGCCCGGTCCAGCCGTTCGTGCCGGTCGGCCTGCACCCGCAGGATGCGTCCGATCCGCTCGGTGCGCCGCGCGCCCGGGTCCCACACCGTGTCTCCCTTCTCGATCGTGCCCGAATAGATCCGCAGATACGTCAGCCGCCCGGTGGCGGTCGCGCTCACCTTGAACGCCAGTGCGGCCAGCGGCAGTTGAGGATCGGCCGCCCGCTCCCGCTCGACCCCGTCACCGTCCGTTCCCCGTACCGCCGGCACGTCCGACGGCGACGGCAGATACGCCACCACGGCGTCCAGCAGCGGTTCGACGCCCCGGTTGCGGTAGGCCGAGCCGCACAGCACGACCACACCGTCGCCGGTGCGGGTGAGGTCGCGCAGGGCGGAGCTCAACGTCTCGGCGGACAGGGCCGATCCGTCGTAGAACTCCTCCAGCGCGCCCGCGTGCAGCTCCGCCACCGCCTCCTCCAGCAGTCGCCTACGTCGGCGTGCCTCCGCCAACAGGGCTTCTGGTATTGGGACTTCCTCCGCCGTGTCGGCGCCGTCGGTCCACACCAGGGCCCGCATCCTCAGCAGGTCGACGACTCCGGTGAAGCGGTCCTCCGTGCCGATCGGCAACTGCACCACCAGCGGCGCCGGATGGAGCCGTTCGCGGATCGAGGCGACGGCCGTGTCGAGGTCGGCGCCCGCGCGGTCCAGCTTGTTGACGAAGGCGATGCGCGGGACGCCGTACCGGTCGGCCTGGCGCCACACCGACTCGCTCTGCGGCTCGACGCCCGCGACGGCGTCGAACACCGCGATCGCCCCGTCGAGGACACGCAGGGACCGTTCCACCTCGTCGGCGAAGTCGACGTGGCCCGGGGTGTCGATCAGGTTGATCCGGTGACCGTCCCAGGCGCAGGTGACGGCCGCGGCGAAGATGGTGATCCCACGGTCGCGCTCCTGGGGGTCGAAGTCGGTGACGGTGGTGCCGTCGTGGACCTCACCGCGCTTGTGGGTGCTGCCGGTGAGGTAGAGGAACCGCTCGGTGACCGTGGTCTTGCCGGCGTCGACGTGGGCGAGGATGCCCAGGTTGCGGACGGCGGAGAGCGGTGTGGTGAGAGGGCGTTCGGTGCGCACGGCCCGTGGCCTTTCGCGATGTGATTCCGTGCAGGGCAGCGCAATTGCCGTATGTAATGAGTGAATTGACGGTGTGTCAGTGAGCCGTCGTCACGTCACGGCATCCGGTACCGGCCGCGCAGCGGGCACCGGACGGCCGGAGACACGAGGATCACCTCGTACCGGGAGCGGGGAACGACGACAGCGGTGCGGTAACGCACGGCCGGGCTCCCCTCACTCGTCAACGGATGTGGCGAGTGTAGGGAAACCCGGGGTGCGGAGCACGGGATTTATCAAGTGCGGTGGTTTCCGCACCGGTTGCTCAGGTTGCGGGCGGCGGTCAACCGGCGCGTCGCTCGGCCGGCCTGCGCGGGCCGAGCCCCAGTCGCTTCAGGGCGTACGTGTCGAGCCAGCTCAGCACGCCGTTGAGGATCAGGGTCATCACCACCAGGACGATCAGGCCGGCGAACTCGGTCGCGGCGTCGAGGTTCATGGCCGAGGTGAACAGTTCGTGGCCGACGCCTTCGGAGGAGGCGATGAACTCGCCGCCGATGACGCCGAGGATCGCGAGCGGGCCGCCGGTCTTGAGGGCGGCGAAGAAGGGGGCGGCGAGGGTGGGGATCGTGACGTAGCCGAGGACGTGGTGGCGGCGGCCGCCCATCACCTGGACGATCTCGACGAGTTCGCGTTCTCGCAGGCGCAGGCCGAGGTAGACGTTGTAGAAGACGACGAAGGACACGCCCGTGACGGCGATGTTGATCTTCGACCAGGGGCCGATGCCGAAGAACAGCAGGAAGAGCGGTGCGAGGGCGATCTTGGGGATGCCGTTGACGGCGGCGACCAGGGGTTCCAGGACCCGGCCCGCGAGCGGGAAGGAGCCCAGGAGGAGGCCCATCACGGTGCCGAGGACCACGCCGATGGCGAATCCGGCGGCCACCTCGATGGACGTCACCCTGATGTCGGTCCACCCGGAGGTGGAGCCGAGCAGTTTCCACAGGGCGTGCGACACGTCGGTCGGCTTGCTGACCGCGTACTCCGGCAGGACCGGTCCGCTCATCACCTGCCAGAGGACCAGGCAGAGCGCGATCACCGCGAGGCGCAGGGCGACCACGGTGGCCGTGTCCCGCCAGCGGTCGTTCTTCCTGCGGCGTCGTTCGGTCGCGACCGCGACCTCGGTCGTGCTCTCGGGCGTGTCGGTGGCAGTCGCCATCGTCTGCTCCTTCCGCTTTCTCGCCGGCCGTGTCATGGCAGGTACTTGTTGGTCCAGTCGCTCGTGGTGACCTTGGCTCCGTCGGGGAGCGCGCCTATCGCGTCGATGAAGGCCGTCGTGGTGTTCCAAGTGGCGGCGTCCATGGACGTGTTGGCCGGCCAGTCGACCTGTTCGAGGCTGCCTTCGAGGACCTTGGCGGGTACGCCGGGCAGCGCCTTCTGCGCCACGGCCAGCACCGTCTTGTCCTGCTTGTCGGCGAGGTGGGTCCGCATGTAGGCGGTGCCCTGCTGGACGGCCGTGACGAACTTCTTCGCGATGTCGGCGTGCCCGGTGGCGTAGCTCTTCTGGGCTACCACGAACTGGCTGTATCCGGAGTGCGTGGCGTCCCATTCGGGCACGGTCAGAGGCGTCGCCACGACGATGCCGTCGCCGGAGTCCGCGATCTGGAGGGGCAGGGGTTCGGAGGTGACGAACCAGTCGATCTCGTGGTTGTTGAGCGCGGCCTTGTCGGCGGCCGGGCTGGGCAGCGACACCCATTTCAGCTTGGTGGGGTCGACGCCGTGGGACTTGAGGAAGATCCCGGCCTCGGCCTTGGTGTTGGCCGAACTGGCGCCCGCGGTCGAGTCGGCCAGCGCCTTGGCGACATCGGCGGCCGGGGTGGAGGCGGTCAGGTCGTGGTCCTGGGCGAACTTCTTGCTGACGACGAGCCCGAGCGGGTTGCCGAGCCCGTCGGCGGCGAGCGCGGTCTCCGGGAGGCCCTTGGAGAGCGCGGTGACGAACCCGGTCGGGCTGTCGTGGAGGAACTGCACGGAGCCCGCCTGGAGGGCCGAGGGTCCGGTCGCGGCGGTCAGCGTGACGTACTTGATCTTGAGGCCCTGCTTGCGGAAGTAGCCGTTGGCGTCGGCCACTTTGAGGGGCAGGTCGAAGATGTTGCCGCCGGTGCCGACCGTCACGGTGGTGAGTCCGTCGGCGCTCGCCGAGGAGTCGCCACCGCACGCGGTCAGCAGGGCCGTGCCGAGCGCCAGGGTCGCCGCCAGCGCGACGGCGGTACGGGGGTCCGCGGTGCGTAGTCTCATGAGGTCTCCTGTCACCATGCCTGCTGCGTACGGAAGAAGCGCTTCCAGAAGTCGAGCCGCGCGGGCTCCGCGACCGGGACCGGCCCGAAGCCCTCGCCGACCTGCATGACCGTCGCCGAATCGGGGCTGTACGGCGGCCAGTTGGGCAGTCCGGGTCCGTTCGGGTCGCCGGTGGCGACGAAGTTGGCCCAGTAGCCGGACATGGTCGCCGCGACGGCCCGGTCCTCGACGGTCCACTCGGCGTCGTCCTGGCCGAGGTTGTCGAGGACGAAGTCGATCTCGGAGCTGTGCGAGGCGCGCCGGGGGTTCTGCCCGCGCGCCGGGGAGCGGTGGGTCCAGAAGTACGTGTAGACCGGCCGGTCCGCGTGCCGGGTCCAGTCCGTGCCCCAAAGGAACGTGGAAATACGGGCGTTGTCGCGTACGGCCGCGCTGTGGGCGCGGCCCGCCGCGTCGTCGTCGGCCGCCGGGTACAGCCGCAGGAACTCGTCGGCCATCCCGCCGAACTTGCGGCGGGCGGCGGCCGTGTAGTCGTCGAGGGTGACGTGGACGGGTGGCATGCCCGGTCGCCAGGCCTTCTTGCCGGCCGTGCGGTAGGCGGCGAAGGTGCTCTCGGGGACGGCTCCGCTCTCGTCGCGGTTGTTCCCGGCGAGGTAACTCACGTTGTTCTGGAGGCCTTTGGCGTACGTCTCGTCGTAGCCGGCGGGGAGCACCCAGCCGTCGACGACGGGCCGGAACAGCGGCGGCTTCGCCGAACTCCCGGTCTCCACCAGGGAGTCGACGGCCGCGTCCCCGTCGACGAGCTTCTGCCAGGGCAGCGACCGCAGTCGCGCGAGGGAGGGCCCGCCGCGGTCGTCGGCGTACCGTGCGCCCGCGCTCTCCGCGTCGGGCAGGGTGCGGTACGACGTTGCCAGGTACCGGAGTTCGGGGTCGCGGGCGTGGCGGGCGTGGCTCTGGGCGACGGCTCGGTGGAAGAGGCCCTGGGTGAGCGGGGACATGGCCAGGAAGTTGACGGCTCCGGCCCCTGCGGACTGTCCGGCGATGGTGACGCGGCCGGGGTCGCCGCCGAAGTTGGTGATGTTGTCGCGGACCCAGCGCAGCACGGCTATGCAGTCGAGGAGGCCGTAGTTGCCGGAGGCGTGGTGGCCGGACTCGGCGCTGAGTTCGGGGGTGGCGAGGAAACCGAAGGCGCCCAGGCGGTAGTTGAAGGTGACGACGACGAGGCCTTTGCGGGCGAGGGCCTCGCCGTCGTAGCGGGGGCTCGCGCCGGTGCCGACGCGGAAGCCGCCGCCGTAGATCCAGACCAGGACCGGGCGGCGCTCCTCGGTGGAGGCCGCGCCGGTCCAGACGTTGAGGTTGAGGCAGTCCTCGCTCATCGGGAGGTCGATGCCGGCGACCTCGCTGTTGGGGGCCTGCGGGCACATCGAGCCGAAGGTGCGGGCCGCGCGCACACCGGGCCAGGTCGGCGGGGGCTGGGGCGGGCGCCAGCGCAACTCCCCTACCGGGGGCGCCGCGTAGGGGATTCCCCGGAAGACGGTGACTGCGTGGTCGCGGCCCGGTATGCCTTCCACCAGCCCTGCTTCGGTTTCCACTGGGTGGCGCATGAAGACCCTTTCTCGTGTGCGGCGAGCGGTCGGTCAGTCGGTGGCGTGGGCGGGGCTGTCGCGGGCGGAGCGCAGCAGGAGTGCCTGGCGGGCGGAGGCCACGTGGTGGCGCATCGCGGCGACGGCCGCCTCGGGGTTGCGGGTGACGATGGCGAGCAGGATCGCCTGGTGCTCCTCCAGCGAACCGGCGCGCGGGTGCGGGGCGGAGAGATTGCGGTACTGGCGCATGACGAGCGGGTAGAGCAGCGTGTCGTAGGCCTTGGCGAGGGTCTGCTGGTGGGCGGCCTGTTTGACCTGCTGGTGGAAGAGGCGGTTGCCGCGCGAGTAGGCGGCCTGGTCGCCGCGTGCCTTGCAGTCCTCCATCTCCCGCAGGGTGGCGCGGAGTTGGGCGATCTCCTCGTCGGTGGCGCGTTCGGCGGCCTTCCCGGCGAGGGCGGACTCCAGCGTCTCGCGGGCCTCCAGGATGTCCGCGGCCTCCTCGACGGAGAAACTCCGGGTGCGGACGCCGCGGTTGACCTCGCTGGTGACGTAGCCCTCCTGGGTCAGCCGGACCAGCACCGCCCGCATGGTGCTGCGCGAGACGTTGAACATCCTGGTCAGGTCGGCCTCGGTGAGCCGGGTGCCCGGCTCGACGCTGCCCGACAGGAGCAGGGAGCGCAGTCCTTCGTAGGCCTGGCTGTGCCGGGTGGGCGACGTCCGGCCCGGATCCACGACGTCGTCGTAACCGCTGATGTCCACCTTGATCACCTGTGTGTTCTCGGAAGGGTTGCCGACCGCTGATGTCGGCCGTTCCGGGAGTATGTCCCGTTCAGGCGCCTACTTCGGTCAGCCCGGGGTACAGCCGTCGTGCCGTGCCGGCGAAGATCGCCTGCCGGTCCGCCGTCGGGAGTACGGCGAGGACGTCCTCGGCCAGGCGCAGCAGTTCGGGCAACGACTGTTCCGCGGCAGGGCAGTTGGAGCCCCATGCGATCCGGTCGGCGCCGAACGCGGCTACGACGGGTTCGAGGAAGTCGGCCGCCGCGTCCCCGGCGTCGTACAGCCGCTCCAGATTGCGGTGGGTGAGTTTGAGGAACAGGCCCGGGTGCTGGGCGAGTTCGGCGACATCGGCACCGGCGCGGGCGGGCGAGGCGGCGATGTCCGGGTAGCCGATGTGGTCGAGGAGGACCCGGACGTCCGGGAACCGCTCCAGCACCTGCCGGAGTTGCTTGGTCGCCGCCCCGAGCCGCATTTGCAGACAGACGGTGATGTCCAACTCCCCTGCCCGGCGCCAGAATTCATACGTCTCGGGCGCGGCGAACCACTCCCCCTGCGTCGGCACCGTGCTGCCGCTCGTGAACAGCCGCACCCCGGCGAGGCCTCCGTCGCCGACCGCGTTCGCGAGGATGTCGGCGGCGTCCGGGCGGAGTGGGTCGAAAGTGCCTACGGCGACGAAGCGTCCGGGGCGGCTGCGGTAGCTGTCGAGGACGTAGGAGTTGTCGTAGCCGTAGGCCGTGGTGGCCTGCACGAGGACGGCCCGGCCGATGCCCGCCTCGTCCATGCGGGTCACCATCCCGGCGGCGGTCACCGGCCGGGACTCGGCCCACGCCGACTGCTTGCCGCCGATCGGCGCCCGAGGGTACCGGGCCTGGTCCTCCGAGATGATGTGGCAGTGCGCGTCGACCACGTCCATGGTCCAACTCCCTTGTGCGGCAGGTCGATTCGGTCAGGCGTCGGGGCGGTCGCCGGCGGCGAACAGGGCGTGCGGGTCGGTGGGGAAGTCCGGGCCGAGGAGCCCTTGGTCCCGGGAGAACCGCACGAGCGCGGTGAGGCTCGGCTCGTTGGCGTCGATGCCGTACGGGACGGGGTCGCCGCCGATCTGCCGCGCCTGGCGGGCGAAGCGGGGCTGCGTCAACCAGTCGGGATCGGCGGCGAGTTGCTTCCGCTTGCTGTCGACGAAGGCCGTGTAGAGCTTGGCGGGGAGGTCGGGGTCGCGTTCGACGAGGTCGGAACGGAGCGCGATGAGGGAGTGCAGCGGGTAGACGCCGGTGCGCACGTACCAGTCCACGGCGAGGACTTCGGCGTCCGGGAAGAGCGGGTACGGGCCGTCGCCGACCCCCTCGTCCGCCGCCGCCCACCCCGCCCGGGGTGCGCCCGCCCGGCCGGTGCCCGCGTTGCCGGTGAACGCGGCGTCGATGTCTCCGGCGCGCAGCAACTCGCCCAACGACCGTCCGTCCGCGACCCGTTCGACGTTCGGCGGGGTGCGGCCCTCGATGTGGTCGTCGTCGTCCACCACCCAGGTGATCTTCTCGACGTCCACGCCGTACTGCTCGGCGAGGATGCCGCGCACCCACACCCCGGTGGTCACCGTGTACGCGCGGACCCCGACCCGGCGCCCCTCCAGATCGCGGGGCACCCGGATGCCCGAGTCCTCGGCGCACTGCACGTCTCCGTGGTGGAAACGGCGGTTGAGGAACACGGGGATCGCGGTGAGCGGGACGCCTTCCTGTCTGGCCATCAGGTAGGAGACGGGGGCGAGTTCGCACACGTCGAACTCCAGGTCGCGGATCATCCGCCGGTAGGCGCCGATGACCGGCCGCACCTCGACCGGCTCGATCCGGTACCCGTCCACCCCGACCTCGCGGTCGAGGAGCGCCTGCCCGTGCGGGTACTCCCCGAGGGCCACCGAGAGCTTCTGCATTCCCTGCCTTTCGATCGTTGGGTGTGCTGGCTACGGCAGTCCGCGCCGGCCTATCCGCCGAGCCGCGCGGGCTCCACCCCGAGGGCCGCGCAACTCCCCTCCACCAGCTCGTCGAAGGCGACGGGCCGGGGCAACACGCCCTGCTCCAGGGCGTATTGGGCGGCCTGCGCGACCGGTCCGCGCAGGGCCTCGAAGCCGACGGGACTGAAGTCCACGGGGCTGGTCGGCGGGAGCGCGGCGCGCATCGCGTCGTAGGCGGCGCAGAGGGCGGCGGAGTGCTCGCGGGCGGCTGAGGCAGTGACCCCGATGACGTGGTTGACGGGGGCGAACCCCTTGGCGAGCGCCCACTGTTGGGCCACGTCCGCCGCGTCCGGGATCGCGGTGCGGATGCGGTCGTCGACCGGGAGTTCGTTGCCCATGATCCCGAAGTCGAGGCGTCCTTCGAGGAAGTCGGCCTGGAGCCGGGCGCCTTCGGGGGCCCGCTTCACCCAGGCCGGGTCCTCGTGCTCGTCGACGTGGCCGTCCTCGTAGACGACCCAGTCGACGTTCCGCAGGTCGACGCCGTACTGCTCGCTCAGGAAACCGCGCACCCATACGCCGGTGGTCTGGCTCCAGGAGCGGACGCCGACGGTGCTGCCCTCGATGTCGGCGAGGGTCAACTCGCCGCAGGTGACCAGGGTTTGGTGCTGGTGGCGGCCGAGGGTGGTGACCGGGAGCAGCACGACGGGCTTCCCGTGGGCGACGGCCTGGAGCAGGGTGACGACCGCCAGCTCGCAGAGGTCCACGTCCGTGTCGTTGACGAAGCCGCGCGAGGCCTTGTGGACGGGCCGTACGTCGAGGCGTTCGAGGTCCGTGCCGGTGGCGCGGACGGCGGTCTCCGCGGCGGCAGCGAGGTCGTCGCGGCCCAGAACCATCTTCATCCCGTGCTCCTCTTCCGATGGAACCGCTCGTGGTGCCGGCGCAGCAGATCGGTCCCGTAGTCGTTGCCGTTCGGGGTGCGGACCACGGTGTGGATGTGCTTGCGCGAGGGCACGTCGTTGTCGAACATGACCCCGGCCTGGTGCTCGAACTCGACGAGGATCACCGGGCTGTGGAGGCGGTAGTAGAAGGCGCTGTCCGGTGCGCCGTCGCCGATCCAGGCGAAGCGGGTCTCCGCGAGGTGGGCGGTGACCTCGTCCATGCGGACCCGGGCATGACCGTCGGAGGCCCGGTTGACGTAGAGGCCCATGAGTTCCGCCGCGATCGCACGCTGGCCCGAGGTCAGTTCGCTCAACGGCAGTCCCTGGTGGGCGAGTTGGAAGTTGTCGCGGAAGGCCCCGACGAACAGGTCGGGCGGCAGCTCGTCCGCGATCACCGCCCGCTCCCGCTGACGGCGCGTCAGAGTGGTGAACAGCTCCTGTCCTACGGCCTCTTCGCGCCGGAAGACGGTCGTCCCGGCGTACTTGCCGGAGGTGGCGGTCACCGGTTCGGCGCCCAGGAAGGTGGGGGTGAGGACCATCTGGTCGCCGACGAAGACGCAGTTGACGTTGACGTGGTGGCCGTCGAGCTGCCAGCCCCAGGGGCGGCCGTTCTCGGGCTCGCCGTAGACGCTGAACCAGTACAGCCACTCGTTCAACAGGTCCTCCTCACCGCGGAGTTCGCCGATGGTGAGGTTGAGGTGCATCAGGTCGACGACCTGGGTGTAGCCGTAGGCGCTGAGACTGGTGCGGACGATGTCCAGCGCTCGGTGGCGTCGCTCGTCGTCGAAGTCCTCCAGGCAGAGGCCGTGGCGGAGGAAGTACCGCGCGCCGTTGGCCCAGTGACGCCATGTCACATCGTCGATGGGGAACCTGCCGGTGGCCAGTTGTGTCGGCGAGAGTGCGGCGAGGTAGTCCTCCGCCGCCTGCCGTACCGGGCCGACGTCCACACCGGTGTCGCGCAGAGGAAAGAGGCCCGGGCGTGCGCCGTCCGGTGTGGTCACTCCGCGGAAGGGTTCGGCCGCCGCGCGGCGGCGCCAGTCGACCTTCGCGAGGAGGTCCGGTGTCCACTGGTCGGGGCGCCGGGTGGGGGCGCTCGGCCGGTGTCGTAGTCCTGTCATCGCTGCCTCCTCTCAGCTTCCCCGGACGAACGCGGATTCCTTCTCGATCGCGCCCACGTCCACGGGGGTGCGTACGAGTTCCTGTTCCAGGGCGTAACGCCCGGCGATCTCCAGGCAGTTGGTGAAGGGAACGGTCCAGCCGGCGGCCACCGCGCGCCCGGCCGGTGAGTCGTCGCGCTCCGGCGCGGTGGCGGCGATGGCGTCCTTGAGGGCGCGGTACAGGGCGAGTGCCGCCTCCGGCTGGGACCTCAGGACGTCGTCGCGGACGACGACCACGTGGTTGGCGGGGACGGTGCCGTGCCGGTCGATCCAGGCGAGGCCGGCCGCCTCCGCGTCGGGGATCAGCGGGACCAGGCCCTCGCCCTGCCCGCCGATCGCGCGCGGGCCTAGCACGGCCGCCTCCACCTCTCCGGCGCGGAGCAGATCGGCCACGCGCCCGGCCTGGGACCGTTCCACGTAGGGCGGTTCGCGGTACCGGTCGACGTGGGGTTCCTCGGTGGTGACCCAGGTGACGTCGGAGGCCTCGACGCCGTACTCCTCGCGCAGGAGGCCGCGCACCCACAGCCCGGTGGTCTGGCTGTAGGAGCGCACGCCCACCCGGCGGCCCACGAGTTGGCCGGGGGTGAGCTCCGGTCCGTCCGGGAGGCGGGTCAGGGAGCGGTGGTGGGTGCCGCCGATCATCACGACCGGGAGCAGCGTGACCGGGACGCCGGCCTCGCGGGCCTGGAGGTAGGTGGCGAGGGCCAACTCGCAGACGTCGTACTCCAGTTGGCGGACCATGCGGGCGAACGCCGGGTACAGCGGGGAGGCCTCGACGAAGCGGCAGTCGCCACCCAGGACCGGGGTCTCCTTCAGGTGCCGGGTGTGCGGGTAGTCGCCGAGCAGGACGGTCAGCGGTGTCATCGGTGCCCGCCTCATACGTCCTCGCCGTACATGAGGCGGCGGTAGGGGACGCTCAGTACCTCGCGGGTGATGCGGACGTCGATCACGGTGGGGCGGGGTGCGCGCACGAACTCCGCCACGGCGGCGGTCAGTTCGGCCGGGGTGCGGACCGTGGCGCCTCCCCCGCCGAGGGCCACCGCGACCGGGCCGAGCTCCGGGGTCGGGATCAGGGCGAGGTTCGGGTCGAGGCCCTTGGAGCGGGACTTGTGGTACTCGGCACCGAGTCCCTCGTCGTTCATGACGACCACCAGGAGCGGGATGCCGTACCGGCAGGCCGTTTCGAACTCGGAGAGGTGCATCAGGAAGCTGGCGTCGCCCTCCACCACGAACCCGGGGCGCCGTCCCTCGGCGACCAGTCGGCCGATCGCGAGGAGCGGGGCCTGGCCGATGGCGCCGAACATGCCGTAGTTGGAGAGGACTTCGCGGGAGCGCTGGAACAGCATGGTGCCGAAGTCGACTTGGTGCCCGCTGCCGAGCACCAGGCCCATGTCGCCGGGGAGTTCGTCGTCCAGGATGCGGATCGCCTGGCGGGGGTCGATGCGGCCCGGTTCGGTGACGTACGACGCCGGGGGCTGGAGCGGTTCGGCGAGGCGGCGCAGGACGTCGTCGGTGTGGAAGCCGTCGAGGTGGACCGAGCGTTCTTCCAGGGCGCGGCTCAACTCGCCCACGGCGGTGACCGCGTCGGCCTGGATGTAGCAGTCGGCGGCCCTGCCGTTGCCCATCACGATGTGCGGGGAGACGTCGATCTGGATGTACTTGGCGTCGGGGAAGAGGTAGCCGTGCTCGATGGTGTAGCTGTTGAGGCTGGCGCCCACCGCGATCACGCAGTCGGCTTCCTGGAGGAGCTCCGTGGCCGTCCTGCTGCCGAACAGCCCGGCGAGGCCGACGTGGTAACGGGTGCTGTCGCAGAGCCAGTTCTTCGCCTGGAGGGTGGTGGCGAGGAGGGCCCCGGTCCGCTGCTGGAGGGCGAGCACCTCACCGCCGGCGCCCGCCCGGCGCGCCCCGCGTCCGGCGACGATGACCACGCGCTTGCTCGCCCGGACGATGTCGCAGGCCGCGGCGATCCGGGCCGGGTCGGGCAGCAGACGGGGGCTGTCGAGAAGGGCGACGGAGGGGACGTACTCGTCGTCGTCCTCCAACTCCCCCTGCTGGACGTCGATCGGGGCGCTCAGCATCACCGGCCGCGACTCGGTGCGGGCCTGGTAGAAGGCGCGCTGTACGGCCTCCTGGGCCTGGTCGGGGCGGGAGAGGTGGACGAAGCCGCACTCGACGGCGGCGGCGAAGCGGCGCTGGTCGAGGTACTGCACGGCGCCCTGGTCGCCCCAACTCGTCTCGCCGCAGAAGGCGACGAGCGGGGTGCGGGCGCGGTTCGCGACGATCATCGAGGTGGCCAGCTGGGAGGTGCCGGGGCCGCTGGTCGTCGTAACGACCCCTGGGCGGCCGGTGGTTCGGGCCCAGCCGTCGGCCATGCCGAGGCCGGAGCCTTCGTGGCGTACCTCGTAGAGGCGGACGCCGCGCCGGTCGAGCGCGTTCATCCAGTGCATGTTGGCGTCGCCCATCATGCCGAAGACGTCGCTGGTGCCCTCCTTGACGAACGCCTCGGCGAGGGCTTCGTAGGCCTTCAATTCCCGGCCTCCTTAAGGGTGTTGGACGGGACGGACGGGGTGCTTGGCGGGGCGGAGAGGGTGCTTGACGGGGTGTTCTTGAGCACGCCCTCCAGGCGGCCGAACACGCGCAGGGCGTTGCCGCCGTGGATCGCGCGCCGGTCGGTGTCGCTCAGCGTGTCGAGGGAGTCGAGGAGGTATTTCGTGTCGTCGAAGCGGTGGCCGGTCTCGGGGTCCACGCTGCGGACGGCGCCGATCATCTCCGAGGCGAAGAGGATGTTCTCGGCGGGGATCACGTCGACGAGGAGTTGCATGCCGCGCCGGTGGTACACGCAGGTGTCGAAGTAGACGTTGCGCAGGACCGCTTCCTCCAGCGGGGGCCGGCCCTGGTCCTGCATGACGCCCCGGTAGCGGCCCCAGTGGTAGGGGACGGCGCCGCCGCCGTGCGGCAGGATCAGCTTCAGGGTCGGGAAGTCGGTGAACAGGTCGGACATGCACAGCTGCATGAAGACCGCGGTGTCGCCGTTGAGGTAGTGCGCACAAGTCCCTTGCAGGGCCGGGTTCCTGGACATCGCCACATGGACCATCGCGGGGACGTCGAGTTCGACGAGCTTCTCGTAGAGCGGGTAGTACACCGGGTCGGTGAGGGGCGGCGCCTGCCAGTAGCCGTCCGAGGGGTCGGGGTTGAGGAGGCAGCCGACGAAGCCCAACTCCTCGACGCAGCGCTCCAGTTCGGTGACCGAGTTGCGCACCGAGGCGGGCAGCGCGTCGCCCGGTGACTGGGGCAGCTGGCACACGCCGACGAACCGGCCCGGGAACAGGCCGCAGACCCGGGCGATCAGGTCGTTGCTGACCCGGGACCAGTCCAGGCTGGTGCGTTCGTCGCCGTAGTGGTGGGCCATCTTCCCGGCGCCCGGGGAGAACAGGCCCAGGTCCGTGCCGCGTTCCAGCTGGAGCTTCAACTGGCCTTGTTCCACCGCGTTCTTGATCTCGTCGTCGGTGATGCGGAGGTCGTCCGGTGACACGCGGGCGCCGGATTCCTCGAAAGCGCGGATCTGTCGTTCGCGCCAACTGCCCAGTGCGGGTGGGGCGGTGGTGAAGTGGCCGTGGCTGTCGATGATCACTGGCGCCCCTCCCTTCCGGGGCCGGGGGTGCGGCCGGTCAGGGTGCGGCCCAGGTCGAGGCCCGGGTACGAGCGCACGGGCGCCGACATCAGGAAGCGGTAGCCGTCGTCGAGGACTTGCTTGACGTTGTCGGCGGTGACGTGGGGATGGCCGACGGCGACTCCGCGCTCCCCGCAGACGTCGAGGACACGGCGCTTGCACTCCAGGACACGCGGATGCTCGTACTGACGCGGTACGCCCAACTCCTGGCTCAGATCGCCCTCTCCGATCAGGATCAGGCCGATGCCGGGGACCTGGTCGAGGATGTCGGGGAGGTTCTCGATGCCGCGCTGGTCCTCGATCATGAGGGCGACGAGGACCTCGCCGTCCGGGTCGAGCGGCCAGACGTCGCTCCTCGCGTAGTACTCGGCGTTGGTGATGCCCCAGTAGCGGGCCGCCGCGCCCGGGCTGTCGCCGCGCAGGCCGGCGGGCTCGTGGCGGGGGCTGCCGGGCAGGCTCGGGTAGCGGCAGGCCGCGACCGCGTTGCGGGCCTCGTCCACGGTGGTGATGTGCGGCCACACGACTCCGTACGCACCCAGGTCGAGGACCTGTTTGGCGTGCCACTGCGCCTTCTCGCCGCCGTTCGCCGGGATGCGGACGAGGGGGGTGACTGCGGGCGCGAGGCTTTCGGCGGCGTGGATCTGACGGCGGTTCAGGAGGTACTGGAGGCTGTCCCGCAGGGCGGTGACGTCCCAGGGTTTGTGCTCGGTCTCGAAGACCAGGCCGTCGTAGTCGGTGGTGCTGAACTCGACGGCGGACACGGGGTCGGGCGCGGCGAAGGAGGCGAAGGCGTGGCGTCCCGACTCCAGTGCGCCGATCACGTTATTGAGCCTGGACGGGGTCATTGCCTGCCTCCTCGGTCGCCGAAGCCGTCGCTGTCGTTGCCGCCGATTCGCTTGCCGGTGAAGCTTTCTGACGTCGAGTCAGGAACCGTGCCCACCAGGCGCGCAGGCGGCCGAGCAGTCCGGTGGGCGGTTCTGGCGCGAGCGCTTGGGGGGTGTCGGGCGCGCACCGCTGGATCAGCTCCGCCGAGAACTCCCGGGTCATCCGCGAGACCATCGCCCCGGCGCCGGACTCGACCAACGGGGCGAGCCTGCCGTTGAGTTGGACCTCGCCCCGGACGGTCACGAGCGAGTCGCCGGGTCCTTCGCCCTCGGTCACCCGGAACGTGGCGTGGGCGGTGAAGCGGGTGCCGCCCTGGCCGTCCTTGCCCCGGGCCGAGAGGCGGCCCTCGTGGTCGGACTCGGTGAGGTCCAGGGTGACTCTGGCGGCGAAACTCACCTTCATCGCGCCGAACTTGACGACGAGGGTGCCGTCGAAGGAGCCGTCGTCGTGGGCCTCGCCGAGTTCGGCGCCGTTGATGCAGGCGACGACCTCGGAGGGGTTCGACACGACCTCCCAGACTCGTTTCGGTGGACTCGGTACGGCGATCTCTTCAGCGATCGATATCAACGCTGGGCACCTCGCAGGGCAGCATGGCGACTGGGCGGGTCGATGGATCAGCAGGCGGGGGCGCGTCTACGCGCCGGCATCCGACGTCTGCAGCTGGGACTTGAACAGGCTCCACAGGTCGTTGTAGAGCTCGGAGAACTCGCGGGACTCGACGAGGGAGCCGATGCTGCGCGGCCGTTCGAAGGGGACGGGCAGCACCCGGCGGATGGTGCCGGGCCCGTCGGACATCACGATGACCTCGTCGGCGAGGTAGATCGCCTCGTTGAGGTCGTGCGTCACGAAGACGAGCGTGCCGCCGCGCTCCCCCTCCCAGAGGTTGAGGAGGTCCTGCTGGAGCTTGAGCCGGGTGATGGCGTCCAGCGGTCCGAAGGGTTCGTCCATCAGCACGATGGACGGGTTGTAGATGAGGGCGCGGGCGATCGCGCAGCGCTTCTGCATGCCGCCGGACAGCTCGCGGGGGTAGTGGTCCTCGAAGCCGGTGAGGCCGACGACCTTCACCCAGTGGGCGATGCGTTCCTCCCGCTCGTCCTTGGGGACCTTGCGGAACTTCAGGGCGAGTCCGATGTTGGCCCGGACGCTCAGCCAGGGCAGCAGGTTGGCCTGCTGAGTGACGTACGCCGCCTCGGAGTTGACGGCGTTCACCGGCTCGCCGTCGAAGTGGACGCGGCCCAGGGTCGGGGCGAGCAGTCCGGCGGCCAGGTTGAGGATGGTGCTCTTGCCGCAGCCGCTGGGTCCGATGACGGCGACGAACTTGCCTCGCTCGACCTGGAACGACACGTCCTCGATGGCCGGCCGCCGGCTTCCCGGGAACTGGAGGGTGACGTGGTCGAAGCGGAGGGCTTCGGAATGGGGTGGGCGCTGATTGTTCGACAACGTGGTCTCCTTGCCCGGCCTACACGTAGGGGTTGGGGGGAGGGTGAACCTGCGCTCGCTTCGGATTGTCCGACAAGCGATGCAGCGAACGTAACAGTGACGACCCACGGCGGCAAGAAGTGTGCAGCAAGAACGTGACAGCTCTTCGAGCTCAAGATCCTTGCCGCACATGATTGTTGGACAATCATGTGCGGCTGGACCTCAGCGGGCACAGACGGCGACGCAGTCGGGGTTCGGTATCGCGAGGGAGTTCCCGGTGGCGGTCAGCAGACCGGTGCGGAGGTCGACGGCGAACACGTCGAGCGTGCTGCTCGCCTCGTTGGCGACGAACAACCAGCGCCCGCTGGGGTGCACGGTGAAGCTCCAGGGCTTCAACCCCCCGCAGGGGATGCGCTGGAGGAGGGAGAGCAGCCCGGTCCGCCGCTCGACCGCGTACACAACGAGCGTGTTCTCGCCGCGACTTGAGGCGTAGACGAAACGGCCGTCCCGGCTGATGGCCAACTCGGCGCCGCTCTTGGTGCCGGTGAAGTCCGGTGAGTCGATGGCGAGACTCTGACGCTGCGTCAACTCCCCCGATCTGTCGTCCCAGTCGAGGAGTTGGAGCTCCGCCGTCAGCTCGGTCAGCAGATACGCCTTGCGTCCGTCGGGGTGGAAGGCGATCCGTCTGGGGCCCGCGCCGGCGTCGGTGGCGTAGGCGCCGGGTCCGTCTTCACCGGGCGACAGCGCACCCGTCGTACCGTCGAAGCCGTAGACGAAGACGCGGTCGGCGCCGAGGTCAGGGACCAGGGCGTGGCGGCGGCCCGGGGCCACGACGACCTCGTGCGGGTGCGGGCCCAACTGGCGTGGGCTGGGGCCCGATCCGGTGTCGGCGACGACCGAGACCGGTGCGCCGAGGCTGCCGTCTCTGCGGATCGGGAGGGAAACGGCAAGCCCTGCCTCGAAGTTGGCGACGAGCAGGGTGCCGGAGGGGCGGTCCACGCCGAGGTACGACAGCCCGCCGCCCGCTGTTCCGCCGCCGTCCGTGCTCACCTGGCCGGTCTCGGTGAGGGCGCCGGTCGTGCGGTCGACGGTGAGGACGTGGACGATTCCGCCGTCCAGTTGGCTGCCGACGTAGAGGATCGGGCGGTCCGGGTGTGCCGTCACCCAGCCCGAACTGACCTGGGCCACCGGCCCGTTGGAGGTCAGGGTGCCTTGGGCGGGGTCGAAGCGGACCGCGTGGACCTGGCCGCCGTTCCAGGTGCCGACGTAGAGAAGATCGGGTCTCACCTGCGGTGCGGCCTCGGCGCTCGGTGCCGCGACGGTGAGCGGCAGGCTCGCCGCGGTCGCCGCCATGGCGCCCAACATCGTTCTGCGGGACAGAGCCCCTGTGATCTCGACCATGGGAAGCAACAGTTGTCCCGATGTGCCGCAGCGTCCACATCGTGTACGAAGCTGTGCGTGCGGGCGGTGCAACCTAAGGTTGCGTGACGGCCGGGGACAACTCGGGCTACTGGTCGGAGGAGTTGGGGCGGGCCAGACCCAAGTCGTAGGCCAGGATCACCGCTTGGATGCGGTCGCGGGCGCCGACCTTCGCGAGGACGCGGCCGACGTGGGTCTTCACCGTGGACTCGGAGAGGAAGAGGCGTTCGGCGATCTCGCCGTTGGTCCAGCCCTGGCCGATGGCGACGAGGATCTCGCGCTCGCGTTCGGTGAGGGAGCGGATGCGGGGGTCGTCCGTCGCGGGCACGACAGCGGGTCCTTCCGGTGAGCTCTTCGGCAGGTGCTGGGCGTAGGCGTCCAGCAGGCGGCGGGTGAGCGCGGGCGCGATGACGGCGTCGCCGGAGGCCACCGCCCGGATGCCGGCGAGGAGTTCCTCGGGGTGGGCGTCCTTGAGGAGGAAGCCGCTGGCTCCCGCGCGCAATGCCTCGTGGGCGTACTCGTCGAGGTCGAAGGTGGTCAGGATGAGGACGCGGGAGCGGTCGCCGGCCGCGACGACCCGGCGGGTGGCCTCGATGCCGTCCATGCCGGGCATCCGTACGTCCATCAGGATCACGTCGGGGCGCAGTTCGGCGGCCATCCGCACCGCCTCGCCGCCGTGGCCCGCCTCGCCGACCACCTCGGTGTCCGGGTTGGCCTCCAACAGCATGCGGAATCCCAGGCGTTGGAGGGGCTGGTCGTCCACGATGAGCACGGTCGTCATGCCGCTCCCCCGATCGCGTCGGGCGGGGTGAGGTCGAGGGTGACCCGTACCGTCCAGCCGCCGCCGGGGGCGGGGCCGGCGGTGACGGTGCCGTGGTAGAGGGCGGCGCGTTCTCTCATGCCGGCGAGTCCGTGTCCTTCGTCGTGGCTCGGTACGGGCCCGGTGACGGTGCCTCCCGGGCCGGTGTCGTGACAGTCGATGTGCACCCTCGACTCCTCGACGTTCACCGCGAGTTCGACGCGGGTGTCGTGGCCCGCGTGCTTGAGGGCGTTGGTGAGGGCCTCCTGCACGATGCGGTACACGGTCAGCTGGACCCCGCGATCGAGGGCGGCCGGTTCACCGCCGGTGCGGTACACGACCTGCGGACCGGCCGCGCGGATGCGGGCGCACAGGGCGTCGAGGTCGGCGACGCCCGGCTGGGGGCTGAGTTCGGGGGCGTCCGGTGTGGGCGTCTGGACGCGCAGCACGCCCAGCATGCGCCGGAGTTCGCCGAGCGCCTGGCGGCCGGTGTCGCCGATCAGGAGCAGCGCCTGCTTTCCGCGCTCGGGTGCGAGGTCGGTGGCGTAGGCGCCGCCGTCGGCGAGGGTGATGATGACGGAGAGGTTGTGGCCGATGATGTCGTGCATCTCCCGTGCCACGCGGGTGCGTTCGGCGGCGGCGGCCAGTTTGGAGCGCTGGTCGCGCTCCACCTCCAGGCGGGCCGCGCGGTCGCGCAGGACGGCGAGCTGGGCGCGCCGGATGCGGATGACGAGGCCGAGTGCGACGGCCGCGGTGATCGTGCTGAACAGGATGAACAGGGCGTCCAGGACCGGCACTTGGGACGGCAGCCGGGCGAAGAACAGCACCAGGGCACAGAGGGTGATGGCGCAGGCGGCGGGCAGGCGTCTCAACTGCCCGTGCAGGGCCAGGCTGTAGAGGGAGATCAGCAGCGCGACATCGGCGCGGAGCCAGGTGCCCAGGCCCAGTTGGACGAAGAACACCGCGGCGATCACGACGAAGGCCAGGGTCGGCCTGCGGCGCCGCCACAGCAGCGGCAGGACCAGGCCCGCCTGGAGGGCGACGGTCGCGGGCCAGTGCAGATGGATGAAGCTGTTGTCGAAGCCGTGCCGCCGGCCGTCGTCGTCGTCCACCAGGTCCGGCAGACAGAACATCACCGCGACCACGACGATCAGCGCCGTGTCCAGCACCCACGGATGTCTCCGGTCGCCCTGCTTGATCCGTCGGCCGAACCGGGACAGCCCGCCCGCCAGGGGGTGACCCCACGGGAGGTCCGCCTCCGCGAGGGGCGCGCGGGCGGGGTCGTCGAGGCTCATCGGTGTCACCTCTCCATTGTGCGGTCGCGGCGGTCAAACGGCGGCGGGGGGGGGGGGGGGGGGGGCCGCCGGGCGCCGCCGGGCGCGCCCCCCCCCCCCCGCCCCCCCCGGCGGCGGCCGAGCCCGCGAGGCCGCGCCCCACCGCCAGGGAGGGTGGGTGGGCGGCCGCCCCGCCC